>NZ_JARZAG010000010.1 GCF_029892155.1 Kitasatospora sp. GAS204B
ACTACCCTGACCCGAAAACAACACCGCCAACCGACCACCCACCACACCAGACCCACCCACCACCACACCCGACCGCCGCCCCTCCACCAACGCCGCCAGCCCGTCGGCCAGTTGCCCGGAGTCCGCGGCGACGACCACGGCCCGGTGCTCGAACCGCGCCCGGGTGGTGGCCAGCGCGGCGGCCGCCGCCTGCGGGTTCCCGCCCTGCGCCACGGCGGAGAGCACCGGGCCGAGTTGGGCGGCGCGGTCGCGCAGCGCCTGCTCGCTCCGGGCCGAGAGCACCCAGGGCAGTGGCACGCCGGGCAGCGGCACGCCGGGCCCGCCCGGCTCGGTCGCTTCGGGCGCCGACTCCGGCTCGGCCGGGGCCTGTTCGAGGATCAGATGGGCATTGGTGCCACTGATCCCGAACGAGGACACCGCCGCCCGCCGCGGGTGATCGGTCTCCGGCCACGCGGTGGGCTCGGCCAGCAGCGCCACCGCTCCGCTCTGCCAGTCCACTTGGGTCGAGGGCTGCTCGACGTGCAACGTCCTGGGCAGTACCCCGTGCCGCATCGCCTCGACCATCTTGATCACCCCGGCCACCCCCGCCGCCGCCTGGGTGTGCCCGATGTTGGACTTCACCGACCCCAGCCAGAGCGGCAGTTCGGCCGACCGGCCCTGACCGTAGGTCGCCAGCAGCGCCTGCGCCTCGATCGGATCACCCAGGCTCGTCCCGGTCCCGTGCGCCTCCACCGCGTCCACCTCACTCGCCGCGAGCCCCGCCCCGGCCAACGCCTGGCGGATCACCCGCTGCTGGGAGGGGCCGTTGGGCGCGGTGAGCCCGTTGCTCGCCCCGTCGGAGTTGACGGCGGAGCCGCGGACCACCGCGAGCACCCGGTGCCCGTTGCGGCGCGCGTCCGAGAGCCGCTCCAGCAGCACCATGCCCGCGCCTTCGGACCAGGCCGCACCGTCGGCGCCGTCCCCGAAGGACTTGCACCGCCCGTCCGGTGCCAGCCCGCGCTGCCGGCTGAACTCCACGAACACCGCGGGCGTGGCCATCACCGTCACCCCGCCCGCCACCGCCAGCGAGCACTCGCCACCGCGCAGCGCTTGCGCCGCCAGGTGGAGCGCGACCAGCGAGGAGGAGCAGGCGGTGTTGACCGTGACGGTGGGCCCCTCCAGGCCGAAGGTGTAGGCGATCCGCCCGGACGCGACGCTGCCGGCGCTGCCGGTGCCCAGGAAGCCCTCGTACTCGGCCGGTACGGGGTTGATCCGGGAGGCGTAGTCGTCGTACATCACTCCCGCGAAGACGCCGGTCGTGCTGCCGCGCAGCGCCGCAGGATCGATCCCGGCCCGCTCCACCGCCTCCCAGGTGGTCTCAAGGAGCAGCCGCTGCTGCGGGTCGGTGGCCATCGCCTCGCGCGGGCTCATGCCGAAGAAGTCGGGATCGAACTCGGCAGCGTCGTACAGGAATCCGCCCTCGCGGGTGTAGACCTTGCCCGGCGTGCCCGGGTCCGGGTCGTAGAGCGCGTCCAGATCCCAGCCCCGGTCGGCCGGGAACTCGCCGATCGCGTCCCGGCCGTCCGCCACCAGCTGCCAGAAGTCCTGCGGGGAGCACACCCCACCGGGAAAGCGGCAGGCCATGCCGATGATCGCGATCGGTTCGCCGGGATCGAGGGCTGCCGCCCTCGACCCGTCGGCGGCCGCGGTGTCCGGCTCGGTGCCGCAGAGCAGCGGCAGCAGGTGGCCGGCGAGCGCCGCCACCGTGGGGTGGTCGAAGACCAGGGTGGCGGGCAGCGCCAGTCCGGTGGCGGCGCCCAGCCGGTTGCGCAGTTCCACGGCCGTCAGCGAGTCGAAACCGAGGTCCTTGAAGGCCCGGTCGGCAGCCACCGCGTCCGGCGTGTCGTGGCCGAGGACGGCGGCGACCTGACCGCGGACCAGGTCGGCGAGGACCTGCGGGCGCTGGGCGGCCGGCCGGGCGCCCAGCCGCTCGGCCCAGCTCGAGCCCGTCGAGCCCGCCGGGCCGGCCGGGGTACGGGTGACCGGCAGCAGGCCGCGGACGACGGGCGGCAGCACGCCCTGCTCGACCAGCCGGCGCAGCACGCCCACGTCCACCCGGGCCGGGACCGTCACGGGCGCGCCGGACAGCAGCGCCGCGTCGAACAGCGCCAGCCCCTCGCTCGCCGACATCGGCACCAGGCCGCCGCGGGTCAGCCGGGAGCGGCCCCGGCTGCCCAGCTGCCGGGTCATGTCGCTGTCCAGTTCCCACAGACCCCAGGCCAGCGCGGCGGCCGGCCGGCCGATCGCCCGCCGGTACAGCGCCAGCGCGTCGACGAAGGCGTTGCCGGCCGCGTAGTGCGCCTGGCCGGCGGAGCCGAGCACGCCGGCGGCGGAGGAGAAGAGCACGAAGGCCGACAGGTCCGCGGTGGCGGTCAGTTCGTGCAGGTTCCAGGCGGCGTCGGCCTTGGGCCGCAGCACCCGGTCCAGCTGGTCCGGGGTCAGCGACTCCAGCACGCCGTCGTCGAGGACACCGGCGGCGTGCACCACGGCGGTCAGCGGGAACCGGTCCGGGATCCGGGCCAGCAGCGCGGCCAGCGCCTCGCGGTCGGCGCAGTCGCAGGCCTCGACGGCCACCTCGGTGCCCGACTCGGCGAGTTCGGCGACCAGTTCGGCGGCGCCGGCCGCCTCGGTACCCCGGCGGCTGACCAGCAGCAGCCGCCGCACGCCGTGCGCGCCGGCCAGATGCCTGGCCAGCAGTGAGCCGATGGCGCCGGTGCCGCCGGTGACCAGCACCGTGCCGGTGCCGAAGTCGACCGGCCCCGCAGGCTGTTCACCGCCATCGGGGGCCGTCGCGAGCCGGCCCAGACGCGGCACCAGGACGGCGCCCGCGCGCAGCGCGACCTGGGGTTCGAGGCAGCCCAGCGCGGCCGCCAGCGCCGCCCGGTCGTCCGGGTCGAGCTCGTGGCCGAGCTCCTGGGTGGGGTCCAGGTCGGCGTCCAGCAGGGTGAACCGGCCCGGGTGTTCGGCCTGAGCGCCACGGAGCAGGCCCCACAGGGCCGCGCCGACCAGGTCCGCCGGCTGCTCGCCGCGGACCGAGACCGCGCCCCGGGTCAGCACCACCAGCCGCGAGCCGGCGAACCTCGGCTCGCCGAGCCACCAGCGCAGCAGGTCGAGGGTCTCGCCGACGGCGGCCCGCACCCGCTCGCCGTCCGGCTGCCCGCCGCCGAGCCGGACCGCGACCACGGCGGGCGCCCCGGCCAGCGCGCGCAGCGCCGCCGCGCCGTCCACCACCACCGGCTCGGCGACGGCCGCACCGGCCGCCGCCGTGACCCAGTCCAGCCCCAGCAGCGAGCGGGAGGTGTCCCGCAGTCCGGCGGCCGGCAGTGCCCGGGTCCGCAGCGCCTCGACGGTGGCGACGGGCGCGCCGGTGGCGTCGGCGAGGTCGAGCGTGACGGCGTCCTCGCCGCGCGGCACCAGTCGCACCCGCAGCGCGGCCGGGCCGCCGGCGTGCAGGGTCACCCCGCTCCACTCGAACGGCAGCCGCACCTGGCGGGCGTTCGCCGCCAGCGCCTCCACCGCCAGCACGTGCAGCGCCGCGTCCAGCAGTGCGGGGTGCACGGCGAAGCCTGCGGCCTCGGTCGGCTCGAGCGGCGGCGCGATCTCCGCGAACAGCTCCTCGCCCCGCCGCCAGGCCGCCCGCAGGCCCTGGAACGCCGGACCGTACGCCAACCCCCGGTCGGCGAGCAGCTCGTAGGGGTCCAGCAGCTCGACGGGCCGCGCGTCCGCCGGTGGCCAGCTGTCCAGCCTGGCCGGCGGCCGCTCGGCGATCGGCGGCGTGAGCAGGCCGTCCGCGTGGCAGGTCCACGGGAGATCCGCGCTGTCCGGATCCGTGCTGTCCGGATCCGCGCTGGCCGCGCCGCCACGGGCGTTGATCGTCACGGTCCGCCCGCCGCCCGGGCCCGGTGCGCCGACGGCCACCTGTACGGCCACGCCGCCCTCGGCCGGCAGCTCCAGCGGGGCCCGCAGCGTCAGGTCGGCGATCCGCTCGCAGCCGGTGTGCCGGCCTGCCTGGAGGGCGAGTTCGGCGAAGGCCGTACCGGGGAAGAGCACCTGGCCGGCCACCGCGTGGTCGGCCAGCCAGGGGTGGGTGCGCAGCGACAGCCGCCCGGTGAGCACCAGCCCGCCGTCGGCGAGTTCGATCGCGGCGCCGAACAGCGGGTGGGCGACGGCGGCCTGGCCGAGCGCGAACGCGTCGCTGGGCGCCTGGGTGTCCTCCAGCCAGAAGCGCTCGCCCTGGAACGGGTAGGTGGGCAGCGCGATCGGCGGTCCGGGCCGCTCGCCGAAGGTCGCGGTCCAGTCCAACTGCACTCCCCGGGTGTGCAGTTCGGCCATCGCGGTGGCCAGGCGGGACAGGCCACCGTGGTTGCGCCGCAGGGTCCCCACCGCGACGCCCCGCACCCCGGCCGACTCCAGCGTCTCCTGGACCGCCGCGGTCAGCACCGGGTGCGGACTGACCTCGATGAACGTGGTGCAGCCGCCGGCCGACAGGGCCCGCACCGCCTCCTCGAAGCGGACGGTGCCGCGCAGGTTGCGGTACCAGTAGTCGGCGTCGAGCTCGGTGGTGTCCGCCACCGGCGCGCCGGTGAGTGTGGAGCAGAACGGGATCAGCGCCTGTCGCGGCGTCAGCACTCCGATCAGCTCGGCGAGTTCGTCCTTGAGCGCCTCGACGTGCGGGGTGTGCGAGGCGTAGTCGACCGGGATCCGACGGGCCCGCAGCTCGGCCTGCTCGCAGTGCGCCATGAGTTCGTCGAGCGCCGCCGCCGCGCCCGCCACGATGGTCGTGCCGGGGCCGTTGACGGCGGCGACGTGGATCCGCTCCGTCCAGGGCGCGATCAGCTCGCGGGCCGCCGGCTCAGGCAGCGGCACCGAGACCATGCCGCCGGTCCCGGCGAGCGCGGCCAGCGCCCGGCTGCGCCGCGCCACCACCTTGGCCGCGTCCTCCAGGCTGAGCGCCCCGGCGACGCAGGCGGCGGCGATCTCGCCCTGGGAGTGGCCGATCACGGCCGCGGGCGTGACGCCGCGCGAGCGCCACAGCGCGGCCAGCGACACCATCACCGCGAACAGCGCGGGCTGCACCACATCGACCCGCTCCAGCGAGGCGGCACCGGGCTCCTCGCGCAGCACCGCCAGCAGCGACCAGTCGGTGTGCGGGGCGAGGGCCGCCGCGCACTCCCGGATCCGCTCGGCGAACACCTCCGAGGTGTCCAGCAGTTCGGCGGCCATCCGCGGCCACTGCGAGCCCTGGCCGGGGAAGACGAAGACGGTCTTCCCGGTCGGCCCGGCGGCCCCCTCGACCAGGTTCGCGGCGGGGCGGTCCTCGGCCAGCGCCCGGATCCCGTCCAGGAGGCCGTCGCGATCGGCCGCCACCACCGCGGCCCGGTGCTCGAAGGAACTCCGGGTGGTGGCCAGGGCGTGGCCCAACTCGGCGACGCCGAGCTCTGGTTCGGCGCTCACGAAGGCGTACAGCCGGGCCGCCTGGGCGCGCAGCGCGGCGGGCGTCCGGGCCGACAGCATCAGCGGGAGCGGCTGCGCGTCGGGCGCGGGACCCCCAGCCCTCTGCTCCGCAGGCTCGTCGACCGGTGCTTCGGCGAGGATGACGTGCGCGTTGGTGCCGCTCATGCCGAACGAGGAGACGGCCGCGTGGCGTGGCCGGCCGCGCTCCGGCCAGTCGGCGGCCTCGGCGAGCAACGACACCGCGCCCGCCGCCCAGTCGACGTGCCCGGAGGGCCGGTCCAGGTGCAGCGTCCTGGGCAGCGTCCGGTGCCGGATCGCCTCGACCATCTTGATCACCCCGGCCACCCCCGCGGCGGCCTGGGTGTGCCCGATGTTGGATTTGATCGAGCCCAGGAACAGCGGCGCGTCCGCGGGCCGGTCGCGGCCGTAGGTGGCGAGCAGCGCCCGCGCCTCGATCGGGTCGCCGAGGGTGGTGCCGGTGCCGTGCCCTTCGACCACGTCCACCTCGGCCGGGGCGAGCCGGGCGTTGGCCAGTGCCTGGCGGATCACCCGTTCCTGGGACGGCCCGTTGGGCGCGGTGAGCCCGTTGCTCGCGCCGTCCTGGTTCACCGCGCTGCCGCGGACCACGGCCAGCACCCGGTGCCCGTTGCGCCGCGCGTCCGAGAGCCGCTCCAGCAGCAGCATGCCCACGCCCTCGCCCCAGGCGGTGCCGTTCGCGCCGTCGGCGTACGACCGGCAGCGCCCGTCGGGAGCCAGCCCGCGCTGCCGGCTGAACTCGACGAACGCGGTGGGCGCCGCCATGACGGTGGCGCCGCCGGCCAGCGCCAGGTCGCACTCGCCCTGACGCAGCGCCTGGCCGGCCAGGTGCAGGGCGACCAGCGAGGAGGAGCAGGCGGTGTCGACCGTGATCGCCGGGCCCTCCAGGCCGAAGCTGTAGGCGATCCGCCCGGAGGCGACGCTGGTCGTGTTGCCGCTGGCCAGGTAGCCCTCCAGGTCGGCGGGCTTGTGCTGGACGCGCGAGACGTAGTCGTTGTAGAAGACGCCCGCGAAGACCCCGGTGTTGCTGCCGCGCAGCGAGCCGGGTTCGATCCCCGACCGCTCCAGCGCCTCCCAGGAGACCTCCAGCAGCAGCCGCTGCTGCGGGTCGGTGGCCAGCGCCTCGCGCCGGTTGACCCCGAAGAACGCGCTGTCGAACAGGTCCGCGTCGTGCAGGAATCCGCCACTGCGGACGTAACTCTTGCCCGGCTGGTCGGGCGTGGGGTCGTAGAGGCCCTCGAGATCCCAGCCGCGGTTCGTCGGGAACGCGCCGATGGCATCGGTGCCGCTCGCCACGAGCCGCCACAGGTCCTCGGGAGAGCGGACGTCACCCGGGAACCGGCAGGCCATCGCGATGATCGCGATGGGCTCGTCCTCGGCCGACTCGGCCTCCTCCAGCCGCTGCCTGGTCCGGTGCAGTTCGGCGGTGACCCACTTCAGATAATCGGTGAGCTTCTGTTCGTTCGTCATCGTGGCTCGGCTTCCTGCGAGTTTCCGGCGAGCGGGCAACGGACGCGGCTGGCAATGCTGACCGGTAATCGTCGACCGGGTTCTTAAAGCAGGCCTAAACGCACTCCTGATCCGGCACGGTCCCGAATCCGCGCTCCGGGCCGTCGGCGCCGGATCCGCCGAAGCGTCCGGTATCCACCGGTTCATCCCGCCGCACCCGGAACGGCTTTGGGCCGGCTTCAGCCGGCGGACAATACTGGTGAGACGGTTTCGGCGGCGATCGAGCCCGGTCACCGCCGCAGGGAGGCTCCTTGACCCACGAAGGAAGCCGCGCCTAGCATCTAAACCGGTCATAAGGCAACGCTCAGCTTTGACGGGGGATCATGAGTCGTCCCGGGGGCCCTTCACCAACCGTGGATCTGTTACGGCAGCTGCACCTTTGCCGAACCTTCGCAGAATTTTCGCCCGGGCAGCCGGAATCCACCGACGCACTTTGTCAGCCCATGACGTTGCCAGGCCGGCGAAGCCGGACGGACACCCGTTCGCAGACGGCCGGTAGCGCGTCGCCGGCCACTCGGGCGTCGTCCGTCACGGCGGCGAACACCGGCACGCACCCGGCCGCGAAGGTGCGCACCGATGCCTAGGGCCGCCGCACGGATCGAGGCCTCCCGGCGACCGGCCGTCCGCCGCGCGGAGTTGCGCTCCGTCCAGTCGGCCCTGGAGCGGTTACGCCACGGCGACGGCGGCATCATCGAGATCTCGGGGGACCCGGGCTCGGGCAAGACCCGGCTGCTCGCCGAGGCGAAGCGCGCGGCCGAGGAGCTCGGCCTGGCCACGCTGAGCGGCTGTTGCGCCGAGGCGGAGGAGCAGACGCCGCTCAGCGCCTTCGCCCCGATCGTCGGCAGCCGCCTGATGGCCGAGGCCATGCGCGACCCGGCCGCACTCCCCATAGGCCCGTTCCCGCTGGCCGCCACCGCCGCACCGCAGCCCGCGCGGCCACGGCCGAACGCCATCCCCGAACCCTTCGACACCCGACTGCGCGCCCGCCTGCTGCTGGCCCGCTGCGCCCGCGACGGGCTGGTCCTGCTCCTCGACGACTTCCACTGGGCCGACGCCTGCTCGGTCGACGTGGTCGAACACTTCATCCGCAGCCCGCTCGACGCGCCGCTCCTGCTGATCCTCGCCCACCGTCCGCGCCAGAGCGCCCCGCGGATGCGCGCCGCGCTGGCCCACGGCATCGAGATGGGCACGGTCGAACACCTCCGGCTCGGCCCCCTGACGCTGCATCAGTCCGCCGAGATCCTGGACCTGCCGGCCGACCACCCGCAGTTGCACCGGCTGCACCGGGTGAGCACCGGCAACCCGTTCTACCTGCTGGCCCTGGCCGACCACCGGACCTGCGCGGCACCGCCGACCGATGGGGCCAGCGGTCCACCCGCCTGCTCGCCCGCCCCCGCGCCCGGCGACTGTGCGGCCCGGCTCACCGCCGACCAGACGCCGCTGATCATCGGCGAGCTGGCCTCGCTGGGAGCCGGGGAGATCGCGGTGCTGTCGGCCGGCGCCGTTCTCGGCGACGGCTTCGACTGGGCCACCCTGTCCACCGTCGCGGACCTGCCGCTGGACGAGACCGCCCGCGCGATCGACCGGCTCGCCGGCAAGGACCTGCTCCAACACTCGAGCTGTGGAAGCAGGCTGACGCTCCGTCACCCTGCCCTGGGCACCCTGCTGCGCGAGGACATGACGTCGTCCTGGCGGGCCGGCGCGCACCGTCGGGCGCTGCGACTGCTGGTCCGGCGCGGGGCGCCGGCCGCGGAACTGGCCGACCACCTCGAGTTCCTGCTGGACACGATCGGCCTCGACGACCTCGACGTCCTGGAGCGCGCGGCGCGCGACGCGCTGTGGTCGGCGCCGAACCTCTCCATCCGCTGGGCCAAGGCGGCGCTGCGCATCCTGCGGGAGCCGACCGATCCGGACCGGCACTACCTGCGGCTGACCCAGACGCTCGGCTACGCCCTGGCCTTCTCCGGTCAACTCACCGAGAGCAGCCACCTGTTCCGGAAGATCCGGCCGCTGTTGCGAACCGTGCCGGCCCGGGTCCGGCTGCCCACCGTGGCGCTGCACGCGATGGTCGAGAGCCTGCTCGACCACCGCGCCGAGGCGACCACGCTGCTCGCCGAGGAACTGGCCGCCCTGCCGCCACGGCCGCCGGTCGAGGCGGTCGGACTGCACGTCGTCCAGGGGCTGGTGGGCCTGCTGGCCGGCCGGGCCCCCGAACCCGCCCAGGTCCAGGCGGCCGTGCGGATCGCCGCCCAGCACCACGACTGGCTCGCCGAAGGGGGCACGCTGGCGCTGCGCGGCCTGGCCGAGGCCATGGCGGGCGAGGTCGAGGTCGCCGGGCAGAGCCTGTCGTGCAGTGCCGCGCTGCTCGACGGCTTCTCCGACCAGCGCCTGCGCGACCACCCGGAGTACCTCGCCCTGCTGGGGCGCGCCGAGTTGTTCATCGGGCGGTTCAAAGCGGCCAGGCGGCACTTCGAGCGTGGCGTGGTGCTGCTGCGCTCCCCCGGGCACCAGTACCTGCTCCCGGTCATGCTCATCGGTCTGGCGAGCAGTTGCCTGCGCACCGGTCCACTGGAGCAGGTCCGCAAGGCGGTGGACGAGGCCCAGGAGATCAGCCTGCGGATCGGCGCCAACCGGCTGTACGGCAGCACCCTGGCCCTGCGGTCGATCGAGCGTGGCTGGGCCGGTCCTGACGGCAGCCGGGCCGCGCTGCGGATCGCCGAGCAGGCCGTCAAGGCCGCGCCGCCGAACTCCGACCGCTGGGGCCTGGAGAGCGCTCTGGTGCTGGCCCGCGCCGCCCGCCTGGACGGCGATCCGCAGCGCTGCGTCAGCACGCTGCTCGACGCGTTCGGCGGCCCCGAACTGCCCGAGCTGCTCGCCGTGCTGCGCCCGTCGTGCTTCGAGCTGCTCGCGGCCGCCGCCGTCGAGTCCGGCCAGAACGCCAACCAGTGGGCAGTCGCGGCGCGGGCCGCCGCCGCCGCCCTGCCGGGGCCGTCCTGGGCCTCCTACGCCCTCGCGGCCCAGGCGCACGGCGCGCGCGGCTCGGGCCACCTCCCCTGTGCCGCACAGCTCTACCAGGAGGCCGCCGGCGGCTTCGGCCAGGCCGAGCTGATCGGTGACCAGGCGCGGATGCTGGCGCTCGGTGCGGCCTGCCTGGCCGCCGCCGGGCAGGCAGGCCAGGCCGACAGCCTGACCGCGGCGGCCGACCGCTCGGCGCTGCGCTACGGCACCAAGGCGATCGTCGTGGCCGCTGCGGTGGTCGAGCAGCCCGCCCGACCACCGCAGCGGCCACCCGCCGCGCCGCCGGAGCAGCCGCCACGCGAGCTGCTGTCGCCGCTCACCAAACGCGAGCGCGAGGTCGCGGGCCTGGCGAGCACCGCCATCCGCACCCGGGACATCGCCAAGGCGCTGGGGCTCAGCCCGAAGACGGTGGACGTCCACCTGACCCGGATCTACCGCAAGCTCAATGTCAACTCGCGCCTCGAACTGGTACGAAGAATGGGCGAGTTGGAGTGATCAGCGAGGTCCGTGGGAGTCGTGGGAGCGGTTCTGGCCGCGCGCGCTCAGCAACCGCAGCACGGCGCCCAACGCGGCGGTCCGCGGGCCGCGCACGCCGTGCATCCGCAGCACGGAGAGCAGCGCCCACAGCCGGGTCTCGGCGACGTGCCGGGGTGCGCCGTGCACGTCGTCATGCTCGACCAGTCGCAGCCGGCGGGCGTGGTCGCGCAGCAGCCGGACGTCCGCCGCCGGGATGATCTCGTCGCGGCGGCTCGCGCTGTAGGCGATCGGGATGTCCAGGTCGGCGATCAGCGCGGGTTCGAGCGCCCACGGCGCCAGCAGCTCGGGCAGTTCGTCGACCCTGGCGCCGGTGAGGTGGGCCAGCGTGTCCGCGGTGATCCGGGGCAGCCGCGCCAGCCAGTCGGCGTCCGTGAAGAACGCCTTGACCGGGGCGCCGGCCGTCACCACGCCGCGGATCCGCTTGTCCTCGGCAGCCGCCCGCAGCGCCAACTGGCCGCTGAAGCTGAGCGTGACGGTGTACACCGTGTCCACCTCGGCCCGGTCGGCGACCGCGTCGATGATCCGCGGCAGCAGTTGCCAGCTGTCGCCGTCGAAGCGCAGCGGGTTCTCGCCCACCCCGGGCAGCTCCAGGACCACGCCGGCCATCCCGAACCGGTCCAGGGCGCCGAGCGCCGGGGCCCACTGCTCCTTGCCGCTGACGATACCGCCGCACAGCAGCACCAGCGGACGCGGCCGTTCGGCGGACAGCCCGCTCGCCCAGCAGGCCACCCGGCCGCCCGGCAGCGCCACTTCCAGCCGCTCGAGGGACCGACCGGCCGCCCAGCCGGCGAAGGACTCCAGCGAACGCCGGTGCGCGAGCGCCCGGGCCGGCCCGTCCACGTAGGGGAAGCGCGCCATGTTGTAGTGCCGCAAGGCCGCCAGCGGCCGGCCGCGTTCGCGCAGCGCGTCGCCGTGCCGCGTCCACTCGGTGCTCCACGAGCCCGGCCGGCCGTCCTCGTCGGTGCTGATGCCGGCCAGGATCCGCTCGCAGTGCGCGATGCGCTGGGCGCGGGCGTGGGTCTGCGCGAAGTGCTTCAACTCCCGGACGTCGTTCACGCGCCGCCCCGGCCTGACGGCTCCTCGGCGAGCCCGCCGGCGACCGCTGCAACGGTCCGCCCGGTGGCCGGCGGCGGCGCCGACGGCTGCTGCGGCTGCGGCTGCGGCTGCGGCTGCGGCTGGGCGAAGTCCTGCAGCCCGTCCCGAAGTTCCGTCAGGACGTCCGCGGCCTCGGCACCGTCGATCACCCGGTGGTCGAAGGCCAGGCTGAGCCGCAGCACCGGCGCGATGGCGAGCTGTCCGTCCCGGACCACCGGCCGGTCGACGACCCGGCCGACGCCGAGGGTGACCGTGGTGCCGCCCACCGAGTGGAAACCGTCCACCGCGCGGTGCCCGAGCGAGCTGACCGCGACCGTGCCCATCCGGCGCCGCCGACCGCCCAGCGGGCGGATCCCGGCGTTGAAGGCGGCCGCGCCGAGCGGCCACGGCAGCCGCTGCAGCGCCCGGGTCGGGGCGAACTCGGGCATCGTCTGCGGATCGCCGTCCCGGTAGTGGTCCACCTGGGCCTGGATCTGCGCCAGGGTGGCGGCCTGGACGCCGGGCAGCAGCGCCGACAGCACGACCCGGCGCCCGTCGAGCGTCTTGTCGAGAGCCAGTTTGGCGTCCACCGAGTCGTAACGGGCGAGCCGCGGGCGCAGGCGGCCGCGCAGGGCAGCGTTGGCGTCCGGGTGCGCGGCGAGCACCCGGCCCGTGGTGTGCAGCAGATAGCTGACCCACGAGTAGTGCAGCCCGGCTTCGGCGGCGGCCGCCCGGTGCGCGCGGACCGCCGTCAGGTCCACCTCGGTGTCCAGGTAGACCGGTGCGAAGTCCCGCGCGTACTCCAGGAAGCGCAGGGTGTGCCGGCGCTGCCGGGGCAGCGGCTCGATCCTGGTCACGCCGGCACCGCCAGCCGGTAGAGCGAGCCGAGGCTCTGCGCCTGGAGGACGTCCGGGAAGGAGATCGTCCGGCCGGTCTCCCGTTCCAGGACGGTGACCAGTCGCAGCATGTGCAGCGAGTCCCAGCCCGGTACCTGGTCGAACCCGAGCTCCAGGTCGGCGCGGGTCACCGGCAGGCCGATCTCGTCCCGGATCAGGACCACGAAGTCCTCGGCGCTGTTCACGGTCGCATCCCTTCGAAGTTCTCGGTGAGCCGCAGGTTCGCGGGGGTCTCGGCGATCTCGGTCAGCTCGTGGCGGAAGACGGTCACGCCATCGCGCTCGGCGGCAACGGCGGCATCGGCGTCGCGGTCGGCGATCTCGACGAAGCCGTTGCGCGGGTAGAACGCCTTGACCTTGGCGTTCTTGGCCGTGGGCCGGTAGCCGGCCTCGACGGCCCGCACGCCGCTGTCCCGTGCGTGCCGCAACACCGCCGCCAGGCAGGCGCCCTCGATCCCCCGCGAGAACACCCGGCAGCTGAGCAGGAAGTTGTCCAGGTACCCGGTGTCGCCCTCGCGCCGGTAGAAGACCGCGCCGACCAGGCCGTTGTCGCCGAACCGGTCCGCGGCCTGGATGGCGAGCACCAGGTGGTCCGGGCTGCCGGCGAGCCGGCTGACGTCCGCCGCCTGCAGTCGGGTCGTCGTCAGGTTGAACTGGTTGGTGCGCAGCGTGAGTTGCGAGACGCGGGCGATCTGCTCGGCGGTCACCGTGCCCAGCCGCACCTCGATCCGCAGTTCGCGCAGGTAGTCCTCGATGCTGGAGAAGCTGGTGAGGAAGTCCTGACGGGCCAGCTCCTCGCGGTACTTGACGGTCCGTCCGCGATCCTCGCCGGTCAGCTCGCGCACGGCGAACCAGCCGTCCCGCAGCACCGCCCCGACGTGCTGCGCCGGGTCCTGACCGAGCTGGACCACCGCGACCTCGGGCAACTCCCGGCGCACCAGGCCGCACTCGTACGGGCTGTCGTCGACGAAGACGAAGCTGTCCGTACCGAGATTGAGCGCTTGGGCGAGCGCCTTGATGTTGTCGTGCTTGGGTTGCCAGTTGGCGATCACCCGGACGAAGTCCTCCTCGCGCAGCACCATGTCGGGATGCTCGCGCAACACCTGACGGACCGGTTCGAGGTCGTTCTTGCTCACCGCCGCCAGCAGCACACCCTGCGAGCCGAGTTGCTTGACGACCTGCTGGAACCGGTGGAAGGCCTCGCCACGGTAGCCGTCCGCGACCTCGATGCCCTCCGCGCCGTCGTCACCGAGGATGCCGCCCCACAGGGTGCCGTCCAGGTCGAGCAGCAGGCACTTCCTGGTCCGCCCGGCCACCTCGCGGGCAACCGCGCCCACCTCGCGGGCGTAGCCGGCCAGCAGCTGCGGTGACAGGTGGGCCTTGGCGTAGACGCTCATCCGAGGGTCACGGGCGGGAACACCATCGGCCAGGATCGGGTCGAGGTCGACGACCAGCAGACCGGGGTGCCGCTCGCCCAGCCGCAGCAGCCGGGCCGCCGCCTCGTGCCAGACGGCGGCCAGCTGCGCGCGGGACCGGTCGGCCACCAGCTGCGCGGTCGTCTCCCGCAGCAGCGGAAGGGTGTTGACCACCAGCGTCTTTCCGCCGGCCTGCTCGAAGGAGGTGGCCAGCCGGTCGACCAGCGCCACCTTGGCAGCCAGCACCCGTTCGGCATCGGCCGGGCTCCAGGGCACCGGTAGCTCGTCCAGCACCACGAAGGGGTCCAGCAGGCAGAGCGCGAGGTCGGGCGCGAAGCGGTACAGCTCGCTGTCCGGATCGGTCAGGTCGAAGACGTAGCTGTCGAAGTCGGCCAACTGCGGGCGCAACAGCAGGCCGTGCCGGGCCAGCTCCGCCGTGAGCGCGGGCACCAGGGCGGCGAGCGTGCCGTGCCCGGTGATCGCGATGCGCACCACGGGCTGCGCCGGATGGTGGGCCAGGACCTCGTCGACGTCGAGCCTGGCGAGCAACTGCCCGAACCTGGGCAGCAGTTCGTCCGGCACCTCGTGCAACAGCCCTTGCACCAAGTGGTATTCGGCGGTGAGCCGGCCCTCCCGGTTCAACCGGCCGAGGGTGTCCTGGGCCGTGGTCGCGAGTTCGGTGTCGGTCATCGCCTCAGGCCGCTTCCAGCACGAATCCGGACTTGATCCACTTGCTGGACTCCACCGCGACGGCCACCGCCCGCTGCCCGGACGACATCCGGGACAGCATCCGCTCCAACTGGAAGAAGGGCAGCGCGTTCGCGGTGTTGCCGGTCTCGCCCACGCAGCTCACCTCCTCGGCCCGCGGCAGCGCGAGGTGCTTCACGATCCGGTCCGTCATCCGGACCGACAGCTGCGGCGGCAACAGGTAGTCGAGGTCCGCCGGCTGCCACCCCTGGGCCTCGATGAGCTCGGTCAACGCCTGCGCGGCGAGCGTCGGCACGTGCTCCTCGATCGCCTTGAAGTCCTCGTGCAGTGCGGGCCGTTGCTCGTGCCGGTCGCCCATCCCGAACCACTCCACGATCTGCCCCGGCGCCCGGCCACGACCGACGAACCGGACCAGCACCCGGCGCAGCAGCACGCTGCCGGCTGCCGGGTCCGCGGTGAGCACCAGGGCACCCGCGCCGTCCCCGAAGAGCACGGTGTTCACCAACTCCCCCGGGGACAGGGTCTCGAACTCGACACCGAGGTCCACGTGTTTGGCGCAGACGTCCCCGCCGAGCACCAGCGCGGTGCGGTGCCGACCGGTCAACAGCATCTGGTGGGCGACGTCCAGGGCCTGCATCGCCCCCGTGCAGCCCGACTGCAGCTGGTAGGTGGCGACGCCGTCGATCCCCAGCCGGTCCGCCACCACGTTGACGGTGGTCGGCAGCAACGAGTCCGGCATCGAGGTGCCCATCACCACCAGGTCGACCTCGCCCGGCGCGACGCCCGCCGCCGACAACGCCTTGCGACCGGCCGTCTCCGCCAGGTCGGCGAGGCTGAACCGCACCTCGCCGGTCTCCAGGTCCATCGCGAGATGCCGGGTACTGGTACCGATGAAGGTGTCCACCCAGCTCTCGAACGTTCCGCCGGCCCGGAGCGTGCGGCCCAGCGTGGCATTGTCGATCGGCGGGCCCGGAAGCGCGGTGGCGACGGCGGCGACACCGATGTCAGAGGCGGCCATTGTGCTCCTTTCAGGAGTCTCCACGGGCCGGACGAGATCCGCAGCCGACCGGAGACGGCGTCTGAGCGGGATCCGCGGCACCCGTCGTGTGCGGCCATCGTGCGGACGGTGCGCAAAGCGGCCCTAAAGCCGCTCTGCGCACGCGACCGCCGCCCGCCGGACGGCCGGCCGACCTGCGCTCAGCCGGACATCCGGACGAGGCTGCTGCCGAGGTCGTCCTCGGCGGCCAGGATCGTCTGGTGCAGGTCGCGCAGCTGCCGGCAGGGTTCGATCCCCAGGTCGCGACGGAGCACCTCGCGCGCCCGCCGGTAGACCTGGAGCGCGTCCCCGCGCCGCCCCACCCGGTACAACGCCGCCATCAACCCCTGGTAGAACGCCTCGTGCAGCGGGTGTTCGAGGATCAACGAGTAGAGCAACCCGATGAGTTCGTGGTCCCGACCGAGCGCCAGGTTCGAGGTGACGTTCAACTCGACGCACTCCAGCTGAAGTTCCTCCAGCCAGGTGGCGAACCCGCTGACGATCCGCCCCTCCTTCAGCCCGCCGAGCGCCGGGCCGCGCCACAGCGCCAGGGCCTGGTCGAAACAGCCGACGGCCTGCTCGTAGCGCTGCGCGCGGGCGTGGCCGCGCCCCTGGATGGTGAGCCGCTGGAAGATCTGGAAGTCCAGCTCGTCCTCGCCCAGTTCCAGCAGGTACCCGGACGATCGGGTGACGATCGGACTGCGCTCGCGATCCCGACACGGCAGGAAACCACGCAGTTGTGAAATGTAGACGTGCAGTGCCGCCGTGGACCGGCTCGGCGGCTTGTCCCCCCACAACTCGTCGACCAGTTGATCCTTCGTGACCACCTGACCGGCCCTGATCAGCAGTGTTGCCAGGAGAATCTCCTTCTTCCTGGCACTCAGCGCATGAACCCCGCCATCCCCCATGACACGCAACGAGCCCAGGAGTTCGTATCGCACTTTCCCCCCTTGAAACCGTGCACTAACACCCGAGTAACATACGGCGAAACAAGCCGCTTGAATGCGTCGCAATCACGCTTTAGCAGCCTGCAAGAGCCGCGGGGTCGGCAGCAATAGGGGAAACTACCTACGGTTCGACAGCCGGACGGCCACCCTCCGGCCAGGCGTTGACGAAGCCGCCGAACCTGTGACGCAGAGCACATGACGTCCGCCGCCCCGCCCGCTCCCAGTCAAGAACGGGGTTAGCACTCCTTAAGCAGCGGCGCCGACGCTGCCAGGCGACCACCTCGGGCGCACCGCGACCTCCGCGACCGGGCCGGCGCCGAGTTGGGGAGGGAACCCACCACATGCCTTGCCGCCACCGGGCGCGGCGCATCGCCCGCCTCCTGCTCGCCGCCCTGCAGCCACTCGCGATCCACTGGGGCTGCTGGACCCCCCTGCCGCCGCCGAACCTCCCTCGCCGCGGCACCTCGCCCCTGCACCCCGAGGAACTGCGCCCCGACCTCCCGCTGACCCCCACCGAACGCGCCCTCAATCATCAACTGCGCCACCTGGACCGCTGACGCCCCGTCACCACGGCGGCCCGTCCCAGGCGCTCAGGGCACGCAGGGGCGGGTCTCGGTCCAGTCGACCAGCAGGCGGCGCTCGGCGAAGAACCACCCGCCGTCCCGCTTGACGAATTCGTCGAGGTAGCGGATGGACGCGATCATGATGGTGCGCTCGGCGTCCGCGCCGGACGAGATGTGGTGGGCCAGGCAGTAGCTCTCGCCGCTCGCCCGATCACCGTCGAGGGAGACCGTGCTCTGGCCGTTGAAGTGGGTCGTGGCCCGGTAGGAGTTGAGGTTGTCGAACACCGGGGCGAGAGCTTCCCGCCCGTGCAGTTCCTGGGTCGGCTCGGCCGCGGTGGCGTCCAGGTGGACCAGGAACCGGGTGTCTTCGGTGAACAGGGCCATCTGACCCTTGGCATCCCGGCGGTCGGCGCAGTGCGCGTAGGCGTCGATCAGCTCGCGGATGGCCAGCCGGTCGGCGGCCTCCTGTGCTGAGATCGAGCTGTGAGCGGACATGCCTGCTCCCATCATGGTTGAACCTTCAAGCCAAGTTCTCAGGCCAGGCCGAGCTGGGCGGCGATCACGGAGCCCTCCGCGTAGCAGTCGAAGCGCTTGATCCTGCCGTCCACCAACTCGAACACGTCACAGCAGGGGGCGTCCATGCGCTTGCCGGTCGGCGGGACGGTGCCCGACGGCAGCTCCAGCGGGCCGAGGTGGGTGCCCTGCAGCCGTAGCTGCACGATGACCATGTTGTCGACCGCATAGAACCGGCCGAGCTCCCGGTGCATGTCGGGGAACGCCTTCGCGTAGACCTCGACCGTCCTACCCAGCTCCTCCGCGCCGCGATAGGTGTGCGGGATGGACTCGTCCGTGAAGGTCCCGTCCTCGGTGAAGGCCGCGACCCACGCGGCGACATCCTTGTCCTCGGCGGCCTGGTAGGCGTTACGAATGATCTTCTCGTTGTCCAGTGACATCTCGGTTCTCCTGGTTCGTGCGGTCGGCACCGCTTGCCAATGGAGGCACCTGCCCTCTCAATCACTTTAATGCTCAAGTCATGAGAACGCGCAAGAGCAATACGCCGATTGCCACGTGCACAAGGTGAACGACTCGCCCGCGCGCTCAGCGCGCGGGCGAGTCGATGCGCCGCAGGATGCGCTCGGCGTCCTGGCCGAGCCGGCGCAGGCGCTCGCCGGACAGGTTGTCCACCACGAGGTGGCGTACGTAGGCCACGTGGCCGGGCGCGGCCGACTCGAGCTTGCTCATGCCGGCGGGCAGCAGGATGGCATTGGTGAAGCGCCCGTCGACCGGATCCGCTTCGCGCCGGACGTAGCCCCGGCGCTCGAGCCGCTTCACCAGGTGCGACAAGCGGGACAGCGACGAGCTGGTGTGCTCGGCCAGCACGCTCATCCGCAGGGTCCGCGCAGGAGCCTCGGACAACATCGCCAGAGTCATGTACTCGACCATGCTCAGATCCGCATCACGCAGCAACTGTGCGTCGATGGCCCACGGAAGCCGGGTGATCAGGCGGACCACCGACATCCATGACGCCAGTTCGGCGGACGTGAGCCACAAGTCGGCGTGCTCGTCCGCCTGCGGCGACGGCTCGGGCGTGGTCATCCTGCGAGGCTATCAGCGCGGCGTGGCGCGGGCGCGGCGCCTCGGAACGCACCGCCTCAGGACCCGCTCCGCAGCCTGTGCTCGATGTGCGGCGGGGTGACGAGGGTCCGGTCGGCGATGGCCTCGACGAAGGCGGCCGTGATCGGGTCGGGGCGAACCCGGGTGTAGACCGACAACGGTCGCAGGACCGGCGGGTCGGGTCGCAGCAGGGTGCCTTCGAAGCGCGGTGGGATGTTGTTGCCCGGGATGAGCGCGAGGCCGAGGCCGGCGAGCGCGAGGTTGAGCGCGGTGGGGCTCTGCTCGGCGCGTACCGCTACGCGCGGCGTGAATCCGACGGCGTTGCAGGCGTGGTCGAGGATCTCGGACAGGCCGCTCTGCGGGGTGAAGTGGATCCATTCGTGCTCGGCGAGGTCGGCCAGCCGGATCCGGTTGGTGTCGGCGGGCAGGTCGGCGTCGCTCGCGGCCACGATCAGGAACTCCTCGGTGCCGATCTCGCGGGTGGGGCCGTCCCAGTTCGGGGGCGTGGGGCCGACCGCGAGGTCGGCGTTGCCGGCCTCCATGGCCGCGACGAGGTCGTCGCTGTGGCGGAACTCGACGAGCTGGACGCGCAGTTCGGGGTAGTTGCGACGCCAGGCGCGCAGTGCGTGGGGCAGGACGCCGGTGCTGATGGAGTAGAGGGTGCCGACGTGCAGCTCACCGGTCGCGATGCCGTTGGCCCGGCGCCCCGCGCTGCCGGCCCGCTCGGCGTGGGCGAGGCTCGCTCGCGCGTGCGGCAGGACGGTGCGGCCGGCCGGGGTCAGGCGCACCCTGCGCGGCAGGCGCTCCAGCAGCGGACCACCGAGTTCGCGCTCCAGGGCCTGGATCTGGTGGGAGAGGCCCGGCTGGCTGACATGGAGCAGCTGGGCCGCTGCCGTGAACGACCCCTCGTCGACCACCGCAACGAAGTACTCGAGTTGACGCAACGAAACTGCCATGCACTCAGGTTATCACCGTAAGAACAGCCATTTGTTGGACGAATGGCGCAAGAAGGCGCACCATGATGTGCAGATGGCGACCAGTCAGTATCTCGACCTACGGCGGAAGTTCAGATATGCGCAATATTCGAGTGCTCTGCCTCCACGGCTATCACGGCAGCGGCCGCGTGCTGCGTGAGCAGATGGCACCCCTGACCGACGGCCTGCAAGATACCGTGGAATTCGTCTATGTGGATGCCCCGTCATTGGCCACCGGAGACTTCGGCTGGTGGCACCATGAGTTTCGCGGCTGGGAGCGCACCCGGGACTGGATGGTCGACCTGTTCGAACAGCAGCGCCCCTTCGACGGCGTCTTCGGCTTCAGCCAGGGCGCCGCACTCGCCTCGCTGCTCGTGGGGATGCGCGATCCGCACGGGCGCGTCGACGAACGCCCGCCCGTCGCCTTCGAGTTCGCGATGATGGTCGGCGGATTCCGCAGCGACTCGTCCAAGCATGCGGGGCTGTACGCCGCCACCGAGCGGTACCGCCTCCCGTCCCTGCACATCATGGGACGCTCCGACACCATCGTCCCGATCGGCGACTCACGGGTGCTCGCCGAGCAGTTCAGCTCCCCCACCGTCCTTGAGCACTCCGGTGGCCACGTCATTCCCGGCGCTCCGTTCATTCGCGACGAGGTGACGCGCTTTCTCCACCGCATGGCCGCATGAGGACCCACCAGAACACTCCGACAAGCCGACAGACAAGGACATCAGAAGTGATCCGCACCAGGTTCAAGTTCGCCGCGACCGCCACCGCTCTCGTCGCGACCGTGTGCGCCGTGGCCGGCTTCACCGGAAGCCAACCCGTGCGAAATGGTGAGCAGTCCACCGTCTCCGCGCAGCGGACGGACCGGGATCGTCCGAACCCGTACGCGTACCTGAAGAAGGTCCCCTCGTTCCGCCTCTCCAGCACGACCGTGCGCAACAGGGAGCCGCTTCCGACGCCGCAACTGTCGGGCGTCTTCGGCGTCCCGGGTGGAAAGGACATCTCACCGCAGTTGTCCTGGTCCGGCTTCCCCGAGCGCACCCAGAGCTTCGTCGTCTCGATGTACGACCCCGAGGCCCCCACCAGTAGCGGCTTCTGGCACTGGGTCGTCGCCGACCTCCCCGCCACGACCCACTCCCTGCCGGAGAACGCCGGCGCACCCGACAGCACGGACCTTCCCCCCGGAGCGTTCCAGCTCAACGGCGACGCCGGCACGCCCCGCTACATCGGCGGCGCCCCGCCGGCCCACTCCGGCGTCCACGACTACTACCTCACCGTCACCGCGCTCGACATCCCCAAGACCGGCCTCAACTCCGCCACCAGCGGCGCTCTGCTCGGTTTCACCATCAACAGCCACACCATCGCCCGGGCCACCTTGGTCTGCCCGACCAGCGCCGGCCCGGAGCAGTAGAGCGGATGCCGGGAGGCTCCGACGGCAGTGCGGCTCTTCGGGCCGTACCACCGTCGGCGTCGTCCCGGCGTGCTCGACCCGCTGCTCGCCGACATGCGGCACCCGCACGAGGGCATCACCGCCCACCCGGCGAACACGCTCAGGAGTCCTGAGTGAGTTTGTCCTGGAGCAGAGCGTGGCGGAACTGGTATCTGGGCCCCTCCGCCCGTAGCACCTGGCGGTTGTAGGCATCTTCCAGGAAGCGCATGCCACGGCCGGGGAACGCGCCTTGGAGACGCCACTGGAGGAACAGCAAGGAGCTGCGCCAGGCGTCGGAACTGGCGATCGTGACACATATTCCGCAAGGAACGGCGATACCGATCGTCTGGAACAGTGCGGCGACGAGGTCCTTGTTCCACATGAAGGCCTCGCGCAGACCGAACCCCAGGCCGACGCAGAGTCCGAACAGCACTCCGAAGACGATGGCCCGGCGGCGCTCCTGCCTCCAGACGGCATGCCGGCCGCTTCGTATGGCCACCTGGTAGGGAAGTCGCGCGGCTCCGATGATGAGGGAGACCATGAGCGTGCCCCACAGTCCGTTCAGCGGGCCTTCGACCGGATGGAGTCCGTGGGAGATGCCGTGCGGGAATGCGTATCTGAAGCCCAGCGGCAGGCCGCCGGCGACGGCGCCGGGGAGCAGGGGCAGTCTTGAGTACAGGGCCTTCCAACGTGACCACGCGGTCCGTCCGGGAGCCGGGTGGACACGTATCGCGGTCATGCCGGCCACGGCGCCGGCTCCGGTTCCGGCGGCGAGGAAGACCGCGGCTGCCGCCGCGAGGTCGTGGGTGGTGTTGAAGCAGTAGTCGCCGGACAGCATTCCGATGACGACCCCGACGATCGTTGCTATCCCCGGGTTGAAGCTCAACCGCCGCCTGCTGTCGTTGGCGAACCGCCAGCCGAGTCCACCCGGTCTGGAGTCGCGCAGTTCCGAGGCCGCCCCTGCCGCCAGGCCGATGACGACGCCCAACGCCGCCCCGACCAGAGCCCCGCTGCTCGCGCCACCGAATCCTTGAGTGTCGAAACCGCCCCAGCCGTAGCACAGGGCGCCGCCGAACGCTCCGGCGAGCGTGCACACGATGCTGAGCATGACGATCCTGGGCAACGCCCGCGCCCACCGCGGCAGATACCGCCAGTCAAGGCTGTAGGTGCCGTGCTCCGCCATCGTGGCCGCGAGATAGCTCAACCACCGTCGAGCCTGCGCCGCCTTGTAGGGGACCGGGTCGGAGAACTGCTGTGGCTGGTAGGCGATGCTGATGAACCGGTCCAGGAGATAGGCCATGACCTCCTCGGTGGTCGTGAACCGGTCCCGGTCCAGCAGATCGGTGAGGGCGTCGGAATGGGGGAACGCATCGCGGACCAGCGTGAGGCCCAGCGGTATGTCCAGGGCGCGGGAGAGGGCACTGTCCGGCTGGTTCCTGAGGTGGTCCATCAGCCGTTCCCACGGTTCGGGCGCGGGTTCCACCTGGCAGCGCCGCAGGTACTCGGCAGCGTCCGCGCCGGGAATCGGTGCCAGTTCCAGCACCGCGGCACCGGGCAGGTGACCGGCGCGGATCGTGTCGGTGAATTCGTCGGTGCGCGCGAACACCATCACCCGGGATTCGGAGTGGTGACCGATTCCCTTCAGGGCGGCCTGGCGCAGTCCGGGCTCCAACTCGTCGAATCCGTCGAGGAAGAGCGCGACCCGACCATGCTGCACCAGCGTGGCGGGAATCCTGCGTCCGTACTTGCGCTGCTTCAGGAAGGGATAGTCCTCGGCGAGTCGGGCGGCCGCCCAGTCGGTCAGGGTTTCACGACTCGCGTCCCATCCGCTGACGCTCAGCAGCACCGGGACCGGCACCTTGGCGCGCTCGAACGCGTTGTCCAGTTCGCTGCGGTGATTCAGCGCCTCCAACACCGTCAGGAGCGCCGCCTCGGACTTGCCGCTGCCCGGGCGGCCGAGCAGAGCGACGCGGCCCGAGGGCAGTCCGCCGTAGACCCGGAGCAGGTCGACCAGCTCACCCCCACCCAGAGTGCGGGAGTCCGTCACCGGAATGCCGGGCAGCGGTGCGAAGGGAACCGAGCCCTCGGAGTCCCCCAGCGCCGCCACCATCGGGCCGGCAAGCCCGCGGCGAGACCACCGCCACCGCACCGGTATCGGCGCGGGGGCATACAGCTTCCGGTCGTGCGCGGCCTGCTTCCACTGCTGATGCACCTCGTGCATCAGTGCGTCCGCCGCGGCATCCAGCGGCGGTGCCCCGCCTGCCAGTGCAAGGTGGCGCAGATCGATCCGGTCGACCGGCAGGATGACCGACCCGATGGTCGACTCCCGGTCAACGCGGGCCCTGTCCTTGGGATTCACGCTCCGGGAAAGCCGCGCCGGTTCGGCCGGCGGGATCGGCTCGATGCGCGCAGGCGGCTCGGGAGGTCCGGTCGGACGGCCCCGTTCCTCGGCCGGGTCCGCTGTCGGTGCCGCGGTGTTGCGAGCGAAGGCGTAACTGGCAGCGTGATTGCTCACGCGGCTTCGGGGCTCGGGCTTGCCGTCGCGTACCAGCCCGTCGGCGACCCGGTCGAAGATCGGGCCGAGTGTGAGTGCGGCAGGCTGACCGGGGATGCCGCGTTCGATGACGTCAGCCAGGTACTTGGTGAAGTAGGTCTGTGGTGCGGGGATGTCGGCTGCCGATTGGAACCAGGCCGTGTAGGAGGCGCCGCTGGCCATCATCAGGTAGAAGCCCGCCGAGCGCGGTAACTCTGCTTGCTGCGGTCCCAACGTGTTCCGGCCTGCGGCCAGTTCGGCGTAGCAGCAGTCCACGATCGCGATCTTCGTGGCCGCATCGCTGGACCGGAACGCCCTGCGAACGGCGTCGAAGGTGAGACTGGTGCTGGTCCGCAGGTAGGCGTCGTCGCTCGACTCGGCCAGTGCGAGGCAGAGTTCGTCGTCGTTGTCGTACTGGCCGTGCCCGACGTAGTAGAACAACGCGACGTCCGCTGCCTGGTGAAACCACCGAGTCAGCTGCTCCGGCAGGTCACCCGGCCTGCTCTGGTTGCGGACGACCAGGATGCTGTCCTCGGGCCAGCCGCCGCACAGCGGGCCGGCCAGCAGCGCCCGCATCCGGTTCAGGCTGTGCTCGGCCGCAGGCACGGCGCTCAGATTCCGGTACTCCCAGGTGCCGATGAGGACGGCTCTGGACCGGGAGAAGTCGCCGTCCAGGGCATCAGGCATCGCCGAACCACTCGTCAAGAGCAGGCTTCACCTCGGCTGCCCACGCGTCCCCGACGGCGTTGGTCCTGTTGATCGTGATACTGCGCTCCCCCGACGTCACGGTCACCGTGATGTCCGAGCGGCGGGACCGGATGAAGTCCGGCAGAGCCTTGATCACGACCGCCAGCACACCACTGCTGCCGGCCAGAACTTCCAGGATGTCCCAGGCTCCCTGTTCCCCGGGGCCGGGCCGACCCGGGAGCTGGACGACCTCCGCGCCGGACACCCGGCGCAGGTGCTCGCGAAGCGACCGCAGCTCAGCCGGGTCCGACACCGCCAACGCGATCGCGCGCTGCTGATGTGAGCTGTGCTCAACCGCCATGATGTGCCCCCGGATTGGTGCGACAGACCTGCGCCGACCATTGTCACAGGAAGTGGCCCTGCTGTCACGGAAACCGCAGTTCATGACTGCTGACCCGGCTGTGCTGACGCGGCACCATGGACACGAACCAGTTGTCGGATCAGGACCCGATCCCCAGGAACGCGCGGCCGTTGGCTTCGAGCGTCGCGGCATCGATGCCGCCCGCCAGCACGAAGCCCGCGGGGTCCGGCTGCGCCATGTCGAAGGGGTAGTCGCTGCCGCACAGGATTCGATCCGGCGCGGCGTGGGCGCGCAGCAACCGCAGCGCCTCGGGATCATGCGTGATCGTGTCGAAGTACAGCCGCGCGAACGACTCGGCCGGCGGGCGGCTGCTCCCCCGGCGCACGTCCGCCCGTGATCGCCAGCCGTGTTCCCAACGGCCGATCAGCGACGGCGCGCAGCCGCCGCCGTGGACGAAACAGATCCGCAGGTCGGGCAGGTCCTCCAGGACGCCGTCCAGCAGCACCGATGCCACGGCGGTGGTGCTCTCCACCGGGTTGCCGATCAGGTTGACCAGATAGTGCTCCGCCCACTCAGGCCGCGGCAGCTGCATCGGGTGGACCAGCACGGCGAGATCCAACTCCGCTGCGACGGCCAGCACTTCGCGCATGACGCCGGAGCCGTAGGAGCGACCGTCGGCGAGCGGCGGGACGGCCACGCCCGCGACGCCGTCCAACGCCGCCAGGTGCGTCAACTGCCGTCGGGCGGCACCCACATCGTCGAGCCGCACCAACCCCAGTCCGACGAGCGTGCCGTCGGTGGTCGACACCGCCTGTGCCAACTGTTCGTTGTAGGCGGTGATGTAGTCGTCCGCCTGCGCCGGCGCGTGCACCGGGAAGGCGAACGGCGGCGCCGAGATGACCCGGCAGCCGAGACCGGCTCGCACGGTGTCGGCGACGATGGTGCCGATGTCCGTCATCGCCGCCGTCGGAAGCGACAGCGGACGATCGCCCAGAAACAGCTCGCCGTCGCGGTCGTTCATCCCGCCCAGCGGGGAGCCGGGCGGCAGGGCGAGCAGGTCGCGTGGCAGCCAGTGCGCGTGGACGTCGATGATCCCCGCGCGGATCTCACCTGTTGACGCCATCTCGATCTCCCTGCTGCTCGCGCGCGGCCCGCAGGATGGCGCGACGGATGGGTTCGTAGCCGGTGCACCGGCAGATGTTGGAGCCGACCAGACCGTCGACGCGCTCCGGGTCGTCGCCGATGTTCGGATCGGCCTCCAGCGCCCCGGCCGCCACCATGAGGAAGCCCGGGGTGCAGAAGCCGCACTGCAGGGCGTGTTCGGCGGAGAACGCCCGCTGCAGCGGGTGCGGTTCACCGTCGGGCGCGGCGAGCCCCTCCACGGTGCGCACCGAGCTGCCGTCGCACTGCACGGCGAACATCAGGCACGCGCGGACCGCCTCGCCGTCCACCAGCACCGTGCACGCCCCGCAGATGCCGTGCTCGCAGCCCAGGTGGGTGCCGGTCAGCCCGCAGTCCTCGCGCAGCACGTCGGCGAGGATGCGGCGCGGCTCCACGTCGAGCGGATACGCCGCACCGTTCACCGTGAGGGTGATCTTCACTGCTGGTCTCCCTTGAGCTGGGCGGCGCGCGACCGCTGGTCGTTCGCCGCCTGGCAGAGCGTCCTGCCGACCAGGACCGCGATGGCCTGCCGCTTGTACTCGACGTCGGCGTACGGCTCCGCCAGGGGCGCGGCATCCCGCGCCGCCGCGATCCGGCCCGCGTGGGCGAACGGATGGTCCTCGGGCGGCCGGTAGCCGTCCACGGGCGGCCCGAGCTCCTTGCCGATCAGCGCCTGCTCGGCGGCGCGGGCCCGCAGCGGCCGGTCGGCGCAGTTCACCAGGCCGATCCGCGCCTCGCAGATCACCCCGTCGCGCACGGTCAGCGCGGCGGCGACGGCCACCTGGGCGAAGCAGAAGTGCGTGCGCCGGTGCTCGATGAAGCCGACCCCGGTGTCGTCGCCGAGCAACGGGAACCGTACGGCGGTGATGAGTTCCTCCGGTCGGCGCGCGGTCCGGTACGGACCGTGGAACCAGTCGCGAGCCGCGACCACCCGCCTGCCCGCCGGGCCCTGCACCTCGATGTCGGCATCCAGCGCGGTGCCGATCGCACACCACTCCGAGGCGGGGTGCGCCCAGGCGAAGCTGCCCACCATCGTGCCGCGGGAACGGATCGGCGGATGCGCGATGTTGACCACGGCGCGTGCGAAGAGCGTGCCGAGCGGGCCCGGCACGGCCCGCGCCGACTCGAAGACGCCATGGCGGACCAGCGCGCCCACCCGCAGCGTGTCGCCGTCCACGCTCAAACGGTCGAGCCCGGCGATGCGGTTGATGTCCACCACCAGCTCGGGGCGGATGCGTTGCAGGTGCATCTCGAGGATCAGGCTCTGCCCACCGGCGAGCACCTGGACCTTGCGCCCGGTGTCGCCGAGCGCCGCAACGGCCTCGGGCACCGTGCGCGGCACGACATAGTCGAAAGCGGCGGGCTTCACCGGACCTCCTGAAGTTTCGGGGCGCGGGCCGCCCGCCAGACCACGTCCGGGGTGAGCGGCATCTGCAACAGGTCGGGGTCGGCGATCCGCAGCGCGTCGGCCACCGCGTTGACGATCGCGGCCGGCGTGCCGATGCACCCCGACTCGCCCGCGCCCTTCGCGCCCAGCGGCGTGCTCGGGCTCGGCGTGCAGGTGTCCTTCACCTCGATGGGCGGGACCTCGGTGAACGTCGGCAGCAGGTAGTCCAGCAGGCCCGAGGCCAGCATCGGCACGCCGTCCTCGTCGTACGTCATCCCCTCGTACAGCGCCTGGCCGATGCCCTGCACGGCCGACCCGAAGGCCTGCCCGCGCACGAGCACGGGGTTGAGCACCACGCCGCAGTCGTCCACGGTCACCACCCGCAGCAGCCGCACCGTGCCCAACTCCGGATCGACCTCGGCCACCACCGCGTGGGAGCCGAACGGAAAGGCCATCCCCGACTCGAACCGGTCGGCCACCCGCAACGGCCCGGTGACCTTCACTAGTTCCGCCACCTCGATGGCTGCCGAGCCGCTCTCGGCGGCATGCACAAGGCCGTTGGACCACGCCACCTCGTCCACCGGCAACTCCCACAGCCGCGCGGCCCGCTCCCGTGCCTCGTCGACCAGCCGCCGTGCGACGTGCTGTAGCAACGCGCCGACCACCTGGGCGGAGCGGCTGGCGAACGAACCCAGGCCCTCGGGCTGCTCGTCGGTGTCCCCCTCGACCAGCCGGACCCGCTCCTCGGCGACCCCCAGCGTCCTGGCGACCAGCGCGGCGAAGACCGTCTCGTGCCCCTGCCCGCTGGGCGCCGCACCGCACCGAGCGGTGATCGTGCCGTCCTCGCCGACCTCGACGCTGCCGAACTCGTGCAGTCCGCCTGCCTCGCCGCCGGAGCGTTCCACGTAGCAGGACAGGCCGATGCCCAGCGGCAGGGCGGCCGGATCGGTGCGGCGCCGGGCCTGCTCGGCCCGCCACTTGTCGTACCCCAGGGTCTCCAACGCCAGGTCCAGCGCGGCGACGTAGTTCCCGCTGTCGTAGCACCGACCGGTGGGCGTCCGGTACGGGAAGCTCTCGGGTGGGATGAAGTTGCGCCGCCGCAACTCCGCCGGATCGAGCCGGAGCTGACGTGCCATCACATCCATCGCCCGCTCCAGCGCGATCGTCGCTTCCGGCCGGCCCGCACCGCGATAGGGGTACGTCATCATCGTGTTGGTCAGCACCGAGCGGACGGTCGCATGCACCTGAGGCGTGGTGTACGGGCCCGTCGCCAGCCAGGCGGTCTGCATCGGCAGCCCCGCCCCGAGGTGCGGATAGGCGCCCACGTCGGCGTCGATCTTCAACTCGTAGCCGAGCAACCGCCCTTCGGCGTCGGCCGCGAGCCGCACCCGCTGGTCCTGGCCCCGTCCCCGGGTCGCGACCAGCATGGATTCCAGCCGGTCCTCGATCCACCGCACGGGGCGACCCAGCTTCACCGCCAGGAACGCGACCACGACGAACTCCGGGAACGCCGCGCTCTTCGACCCGAACGCCCCGCCGGTGTCCGGCACCACCACGCGCACCCGGTCCTCCGACCACCCCAGCAGCGCCGCCAGTTCACGACGCAGCCGATGCGGCATCTGGTGCCCCGACCACACCGTCAGCCGGTCCCCCTCGGGCACGGCGAGGATCGTGCGGCACTCCATCGGTGTGGGCATGAGCAGTTGCTGGCGGTACCGGCCCTCCACCACGGCCGCCGCCTCGCGCCACACCGACTCCTCGACCGGCTTCCCGGCCTCGCCTTGGAACGCGATGTTGCTCAACCCGTCGAACAGCCGCACCGAATCGTCCACCGCGGCGGACGGCTTCACCATCGCGGGCAGCGGATCGACCTGGCAGGAGACCTCGGCCGCCCCGTCCTCGGCCCGGTAGCGGTCCTCCCCCAGCACCACCGCCAGCGCCTCGCCCGCGTACCGCACCCGGTCCTTCACCAGCGCCGGCCACTCCCGACCGGCCACGGCCTCCTCCGTGGAGAGCCTGGCGAGCAACGTGTACGGAACCGCGGGCAGTTCCGCCAGGTCCGCGGCGGACCAGGCCCCCACCACACCGGGCACCGCACGCGCGGCGGCGCAGTCCACCTCACGTAAAGTGCCGTGGCCCACCCTGCTTCTGACGAACACCGCGTCCAGACAACCCGGCACCGCGATATCGGCGACGAAGCGGCCCCGCCCGGTGAGCAGCCGCCTGTCCTCGCGCCTGGTCCATTGCTCCACGACTCCACCTCTGCGCCTCGTGATTGTTTGCGGGGAGTGACCGTGAACTCGCCACGCGCACACTGAGAGTGCTCGAACGAATTCAATGTATGGGCCGCCCGCGTCGTGACCAGAGCGACGAGTACTCCTGTGCGCTCCGAGGACAGGCCTGGTGCACTGCCCGGCGCGAATCACCCGCGCAGGACAGAGCCGGTGCGTGCAGAGGAAAGCCGCAGCCCGACGCCGACCTAGTTTGGTGCCCGCCAAGATCAACGAACCGTGCAGCCAACGCTGTTCGGCCCGAACGACAGGACCGGCACCATGCCCTTCATCACGGTCGGCGAAGAGAACTCCAGCAGCATCGACCTGTACTACGAGGACCACGGCACCGGCCGGCCCGTGGTGCTGATCCACGGCTGGCCGCTGAACGGGGCGTCCTGGGAGAAGCAGGTGGCCGCGCTGCTGGCCGCCGGCAACCGGGTGATCAGCTACGACCGCCGCGGCTTCGGCGCCTCCGACAAGCCGGCGTTCGGCTACGACTACGACACCTTCGCGGCCGACCTCGAGGCCGTGCTGACCCACCTCGACCTGCGGGACGTGGTCCTGGTGGGCTTCTCGATGGGCACCGGCGAGGTCACCCGCTACCTCGGCGCCTACGGCTCCGCGCGCGTCGCCAAGGCGGTGATGCTCGGCGTGGTGCCGCCGTTCCTGCTGCGCACCGACGACAACCCCGACGGCGTGGACGGCATCGTCTTCGAGGAGATCCAGGGCGCCATCCGCGCCGACCGCCCCGCCTTCATCGCGGACTTCCTCGCCGACTTCTACAACGTCGACGTGCTCGGCGGCGACCGGGTCAGCGACCAGGTGGTCCAGTACAGCTGGAACGTCGGCGTCTCGGCCTCCGCCAAGGCCACCCTGGACTGCGTCCCGGCCTGGCTCACCGACTTCCGCGCGGACCTGCCGAGGATCGACGTCCCCGTGCTGATCATCCACGGTGACGCGGACCGCACGCTGCCGCTGCGCTCGACCGCGATTCCGCTCTCCCAGCGCATCGCCGGCGCCCGGCTGGTGGTGCTGGAGGGCGCCCCGCACGGTCTCATCTGGACGCACGCCGAGGAGGTCAACAAGGAACTGCTCGCGTTCATCTCCGCATGACCGCACCGGTCTCCTGGAGGAAGTCGGCGGTGGCCTCCCACAGTTCGCGCTGGACCTGCTCGTCGTGTCCCGCCCGCGGGCAGGCCAGCGGCTCGGCGCCCTTGGCGCCGTAGAACCCACCGCTGCTCGCGGCGAACGCGGGATCGGTCGCCAACCGCACGATGGTGTCGGCGCCGTGCTGCGGGTCGCCGACACCACCTCGCGGTGGGCCACCACCTGCGCAAGGAGGTCGACGACACCATGACAGCGGGCGGCCTCTCCCTGGCCCGCACCAAAGTCCTGGAAGTCCTCGCCCGCCGCAACCCCCTGCAGCAGTCGGCACTGGCCGAAGCACTCGGCCACGCTCCCCGCTCCGTCACCCAATCCGTCGAGGCCCTGGAGCCCGAGGGACTCGTCGAGCGGACCACCTCCCCCGAGGACCGGCGCTCCAAGCTCGTCACCCTCACCCCCCAAGGTGCCGCCGCCCTCGCCGCCGGCACCACGGCGGGCGAGCACCTGCTGCGCCAGATCTTCGGCTCCCTGCCCGGCGCCGAACTGGCCCAGCTCGACAGACTGCTCGCCGCCGTCGCCACCGCCATGCCGACCGCAACGGGAACGCCGGAGAGCCACGGCAGCTGAGCCAGCCGTCCGCACCGCGTCGGCGAGCCGTGCCGGTCAGCCCGTGGTGGTGGCGTAGCGGGCCAGGAACATGCGGACAGCTGCGGTGATGTAGCGGTCGATGGTGGCCGAGTCGGGCGTCGCGCCGAGTTGGAGCATGGCCTGGTCGGGGACGAGAACCATGCTGTGGGCGTAGAGGGTGACGGTGACCTGGGGATCGTCGAGGCGCAGGAGGCCGCGGTCGGCGAGGCGGCCGAAGGCGCGCAGCAGGTACTGCTGGAGGCGTTCGGGGCCGCGTTCGTTCCAGGTCTGGGCGAGGTGGGGGAAGTTGGTCGACTCGCCGATGACGAGTCGGCGCAGGGCCAGGACGTGGGGCTGGAGCATGACGGTGGCCCAGGTGGTGCCGAGGCGGGTGAGGTCGGCTTCGAGGTCGTCGGATTCGCCGAGAGCCGTCTCCTCGACCTGGTCGGCGAGGGTGCCGAGGACCTGGTCGAGGACGTCCTGGACGACGGCGCGGAAGAGTCCTTCCTTGCCGCCGAAGTGGTTGTAGAGCGTCTGGCGGGACACGCCCGCCTCGGCGAGGATCGCGTCGACGCTGGTGCCGGCGTAGCCGTGGCGCAGGAAGACGCGCATGGCGGCCTGGCGGATCGCGTCCTGCTTGGCGTTGCGCCGCCCTGCAGTGGGTGGGGTGGGGGATGCTGGCATCGGCGCTCCTGCTCTTGGCGTGCGGACATCCGCCACGCAATAGATCACCCAGTCTAACAACATTCATCATGGCTGCTCAGTGCTAGCCTCTAGATTAGATCGTCTAGTCTACTTTGGAGTTGGTCATGGCAGTTCGAGGAGCCGACACCGTGCTGCGGGCCGCAGCAGTCCACACCCTGGTCGCCGGGCAGAAGCCGCAGCGGGCCCTCGCGATCGTCGGCGACCGCATCGCCGCCCTGTCACCGGACCCGCACGGCCTGGACGACTGGATCACCGAGCGCACCACCGTCATCGACCAGCCCGGCGCCACCGTGCTGCCCGCCTTCGACGACACCCACACCCACCTGATCCTGGCCGGCCACAGCGCCCACGACGTCCCCGTCCACCAGGCCCACACCATCGCCGAGTTCCTCGACCTGATCCGGCAGCGGGCCGCGACCACGCCCGAGGGCCAGTGGATCCGCACCACCACCAACTGGCAGGAACTCAACCTCGCCGAGCGCCGGATGCCCACCGCCGCCGAACTCGACCAGGCCAGCGACCGGCACCCGATCCTGGTCAAGCGCGGCGGCCACAACGACGTCGTCAACACCCTCGCCCTGAAGCTCGCGGGCATCACCGAGGACACTCCCACGCCGCCCGGCGGCGTCATCGGCCGCGACGAACACGGACAGCTCAACGGCCGCCTGATCGACAACGCGATGAGCCTGGTCGAGCGCCTCCTCCCGCCGCCGGACCTGACCACCCGCGTCGACGGCCTGCGCCGCGCCTCCCTCGACTACGCCGCCACCGGCATCGGCACCGTCCGCGACTGCATGGTCCCGCTGCCCGACCTCGCCGTCCTGCAAGCCGCCCAGCGCGACGGCGCCCTCAACGTCCGGATGCGCGCCCTGGTCTCCGCGATCGGCATGACCGACCCCGCCCAGATCGAGGACCTCCTCGACGGCATGCAGGACTGGCGCTACACCGCCGACCCGCTGCTGCGCGTCTGGGGCGTCAAGTTCGTCCTCGACGGCGGCCTGGAAGCCGGCGCCACCGAAGAGCCCTACTGCGACCACGGCGACTTCTACGGCACCCTCACCTGGGAACCCGACGCCCTCGTGCGCTCCGTCGAGGCCGTGGTCCGGCGCGGCTGGCGGGTCGGCACCCACGCCTACGGCGACCGCGGCGTGCGCACCCTGCTCGACGCCTACCAGCAGGTCCTGGAACGCAACCCCGGCCTACCCGCCAACATGCTCGTGATGGAACACGGCGGCCTCGCCGACGACAAGCAGCGCGCCCGCGCCATCGCACTCGGCATCCCGGTCACCATCCAGCAGCCGCTGCTGCACGACACCGCCGAGGTCGAGGACGGCTTCTGGGGACGGGAGCGGGTCGACCGCCTCTTCCCCGCCCGCGAATGGCTCGACCAGGGCGCCCTGGTGACCGGCGGCTCCGACTACCCCGTCGGCGCGTACGGGGCGATGCGCTCGGTGTGGGGCATGACGACCCGTCAGACCGTCACCGGCGTCCGCGGACCCGAGCACGCCATCACCCGCGCCGAGGCCCTCGCCCTGCACACCGTCAACGCCGCCCGCCTCACCGGCGAGAGCCACCTGCGCGGCACCCTCACCCCCGGCCGCCTCGCCGACCTCACCCTGTGGCCCACCGACCCCACCACCTGCCACACCGACCAGTTGCGCGACCTCGACCCGACCCACACCCTCGTCGGCGGCCGAACCGTCCACGCCCCGACGCGCTGAACACCCGCCCGCCCGGTCGGCGGGCGAGCACGCGGCCCACCGAGTTCAGGACCCCGGGGGCGGCGTCCGCCACTGCGCCATCTGCTCCCGGAACTTCGGGCACCCGACGATGTCCTCCTCACCGCAGTGCAGGGCGTGGGTGAGGAGTTGGTGCGCGTGGTCGAGATCGACCACGCGCTGCTCGATCTCGGCGATCTTGGCCTGGATCATCGCCTGCCTGCGCGGCTGGTCCTGTTGCAGTTCGCCGATCTCGACCAGCGTCAGTCCGGCCTGCTGGCACTTGCGCAGCAGCACGATCCGTTCAGCGGCCTCCGGTGGATAGCGCCGCTGCCCGCCCTGCCGTTCGGGCACGGGCAGCAGGCCGTGGCGCTCCCAGAACCGGATCGCGGACGCGGGCACCCCGGTCGCCTCGGCGAGCCGGCCGATCGTCATCGCGCACACCCTGTTCCGCCCTCTCCTCGCCTAGCCTTGACTTGAACCTTAGTTCAAGTTGAAGAGTGGTCGGCACGTGGACGGCGGCGAACGAGCGGCCGCTGGCAACAGACTTCGAGGTACCGGGATGACAGACACACATACGGCGAACGAGCAGGCCCAGCAGCTCGTCGCAGCCGCCGGGCAACTTTTCACGGCAGGGGTGATGTCCCACTCCGGACACGCCAACCTGAGCGCCAGGCTCGACGGCGAACGCTTCCTGCTGACACCGGGGTTCGTCTGCGGCCTGCGGCCCGAGCAGCTGGCGACCGTCGGTCTCGACGGGCGGGTCCTCGCGGGAGAACTGCGGTCCGTCAGCGCCGAGATCATCGCCATGCACAGCGCCGTCTACCGCGCCCGCCCTCAGGTGGGGGCGATCATCCACACCCACTCCCCCGCCGCGACGGCCTTCGCCGTGGCGCACAGGGCGTTGCCGTGCCGCACCGAACCGATGCTGCGCTTCGGACAGGCCGAGGACGTCCCGGTGGTTCCCTGGGGACCCCGCGGGTCGGACGTATCGGTCCGCGGCATCGCCGAGGTCCTGGAACGACGGCCCACGACGGCCGCGGTCCTGCTGGCCAACCACGGCCTGCTGGTGTTCGGCCCCGACTCGGCGGCCACCGCCCACCTCCTGGTGGCGATCGAGGAGAGCGCCGAGGCGGAGCTCGCCGCGGTGGCCATCGGCGGCGCCGTGGACTTCCCCGACGGAGCTCTGGAGGCTGTGCGGGCCTCGATCGCACGGGTCTCGTCATGACGGACGACGCCCTCGCCCGACGTGCCGAGGCCGTACGGGACCGCTACCGCGCCACCCTCGGAGCCGTTCCCAGTGGTGTCGAGGACCGGCTGCGCCTGGCCCGGGACTTCGGGCGGCTGCCTACCGAAGAGGCCGTCGCGGCACTGCGGCACATCGTGCTGACCGACAGTCCGCTGGGCGGGCGGGTGCAGCAACTGGTCCACTTCGGCCAACTGCTGGCCCTCGGCCGGGCACATCCCGCCCGGATCCACGCCCAGGGCGCACTCCATGCCGGCGCCGGCATCGCCGACCTCATCGGGGTCGCCGAGACCGCGCTGATCACCGCGGGCGTGCCCGCCTACGCGCTCGGTACCGAGATCATCGCCGAACTCCTGCCGGAGTAGCGGTAGCTGGTGCGGCAGCCGCCCCATCGCGCCGGGCGCCGCGAGTTTGCTCGCGGCGCCCGGCGCTTCGCTCACCTGGCGGTCGCGGAGGGCGACGGGCTCGGGGAGCTCGTCGGCGCGGCGGCCGTGGGCGAGGGGGACTCGCAGCTCGGCGTGGGGGTGCCGGAGGGCGCCGGGGAGCCCGGGGTCGCGGACGCGGAGGGCGTCGGGGTCGGGGTCGCGGAAGGCGACGGCGAGGCGGTGGGCGAGGTCGAGGTCGACGGGCTCGGCGAAGCGGACGCGCCGGCCGTCGGGGACGGGCAGGCGGTCGGCGTCGGGCTCGGGGTAGCCGTCGGCGAGGCGGTGGGGGTGGGCGACGGCTTCGCACTCGGCGACGGCGAGGCGGTGGCGGTCGGGGTGGGCGACGGCTTCGCGCTCGGCGACGGCGAGGCGGTGGCAGTGGCAGTGGCAGTGGCGGTGGCGCTGGGGGTGGCACTTGGGGTGGTCGTGGGCGAAGCGGTGGCGGACGGCTGCGCCGTGGGTGCGGCCGTGGCCGGCGGCGCGGTGGTGGGCACCGCGACCGGGCCGGGTACCGGGGACGACCCGGGCGTACCGGACGACCCGGAGGCGGTCGACACGGCGGCCACCGGCCCGGGCCCGGCCGACAGGTCCGGCACGGTCGAGGCGCCCGTCCGGTAGTAGGCCATCCAACTCTTGACCGTGTTGAGGTAGTCGGTGGAGTTGTTGTAGCCGAGGACCGCCCGGTCGAGCTGGGCCGGCACCGACAGGTCACGACCGTCCGCGCAGAGGTAGCGGCCGGCAGCCATGGCCGCGTCCCAGACGTTGTTGGGGTCGGCCTTCCCGTCGCCGTTGCCGTCGGCGCCCCACTCCGCCCAGGTGGAGGGGAGGAACTGCATCGGACCGACGGCCCGAGCCCAGGAACCGCTGCCGTCGTAGGTGCCGCCGACGGCGTTCGGGATCGCGGCGAAGCCGTTGGTCCCGTCCAGCGCCGGACCGAGGATCGGCGTGTACGTCGTGCCGGCGGCGTCGACCCGGCCGCCATCGGCCTGGCCGGACTCCACCTGGCCGATGCCGGCCAGCAGTTGCCACGGCAGGTGGCAGCCGGGGTCGGTGCGCGCGAGGGATGCTTCGGCGTTGCGGTAGGCGGCGAAGACCGTGGCCGGCAGCCGGGGTCCGTCCACGGACAGCGACATCGCAGGCGATACCGGTCCGGCGCTCGGCGTCCCGGTCGGCGTCCCGGTCGGCGTCCCGCTCGGTGCCGCGAAGGGCGATCCGGCCACCGTGGCCGGCGGCTGCGGCAGGGGCCGGGGGCCACCGCCGTCCAGCGGCGGCTGACCGGCCGTCGTCGCCCCGCCCGCGGCGGTCGCGGGCGCACCGAACGCCACCGGTGAAGCGAAGGTCAGGGGTGCGGACGGCGCCGCCGCGCCAGCGAGGGCGACGAACACCCCGGCTGTCTGGAACAGCATGCGTTTCCGTATCCACCCGGCCACGTGAACTCCTTCCGACGGTGCTGCGGTCAGTCATTGGACGAACCGACCGCCCATCAGGTTCCACTCGGGTCCCACAGTTCGGTCTCGACCGTCGACAGCCGGTCGGCCTCAGCATCAGACCATGCCGAGGTGACGCGGGTTCACGGGGGGCCCGAGGAAAGGCCCATGCCGGGCGGCTCGGCTCGCTGGACGGTCTCGGTGAGACAGTCGCCGGTACCGGAGCTGGTCAGCCGGCGGGCGGCGCAGGTCCGGGTCGGGCCGGCCGTCCGAGACACCCGTCCCCGCTGTGACCCGGTGCCGGGTCGATGGGCCGCTCATCCCTCCGGGTGCACTGGGCAGGCCGTGGGCGGCCGGTGGCCGCGAGGATGGGAAGCATTGTGCTCGTCTGCCGCATCGGCGGGTCGGTGATGTCCTGGTGGGAGCCGTCACCGTCCGTGCCTGCGTCCCGCGTGAAAGGCAGAGGTATGACCGAGACCGACTCGGACGGGGCCAGGAGCAGCCGGCGCTCGGAGCGCCGCGATCCGGATTCCGGGATCGCCGACCTGCGGCGCATCGGGGCGAACCCGGATTTCTGGTACCCGGTCGCGCTGTCCGGAAGCGTGCGCAGCAGGCGGGTGTTCGCGGCCACGTTCGCCGGTGAGCGGATCGCGCTCTACCGCGGCGCGAGCGGTGCCGTCTACGCGTTGGAGGACCGGTGTGCGCACCGTCAGGTGCCGCTGAGCATGGGCGTCGTGGAGGGTGAGGCGCTGCGCTGCTGCTATCACGCGTGGGCCTATCGTGGCGACGGCCGCATCTCGCAGATTCCGTACCTCTCCAAGGGTGACGGCCGGCCGCCACGCGGCGTGCGGGGCTATCCGGTCCGCGAGGCGTACGGTCTGGTGTTCGTCTTCCCGGGTGACCCGGAGAAGGCGGCGGTCACCGCGCTGCCGGAGCTGCCGGCCTTCGATTCACCGGCATACAAGACCATGACCTTCTCCCGGACCGTGCGCTGCCACTACTCGTTCATGCACGAGAACCTGCTCGACATGAACCACCAGTTCCTGCACCGGGGCGTCGTCGGCAAGCTCCGTCCCGAGCTGCTGGGCTACCGGACCGATGCGCGGTCGGTGGAGGCCAGGTACCTGTTCACCCACGCCGGAGGGAAGCGGAACCGCGGCGCCGGTCTGCTGGCCGGCGAGGGCCTCGGTGGCCGCGACTCCAGCGACGTCATGACCATCCGTACCGAGTACCCGTACCAGACCCTCGACCTGGTCCCGGAGAACGCCGAACGTCCGGCCTTCCGCCTCTGGGTCGCGTACGTCCCCGAGGACGCCGCGCAGCGCACCTGCCACGCCTACGGCCTGCTCATGATCGAGAAGCCCGGAATTCCCGGTGTTCTCCAACTCGCCTGGCCGTTGATCAGGCGCTTCACCGAGCGCGTGTTCGCCGAGGACCGGATGGCCGTCGAAGCCGAGCAACGGGCGTGGGACGAGCAGGGCGAGGACCGCAACCACGAGGTCTTCCCCCTGATCCTGGACGTCCGCGAGGTGCTGCGCACCAACGGCGTCCCGCTCCACCCCCAGACCGCCGCGTGCCCTACCGCCCCGCTGTGCCACGGCCCGACGCCGGCGGCACCCGGCGCCGGAACGTGACTGCGGGAGGCGATCCGGCCGGTCAGGACCGGTAGCGGGAGTGGGCTATGTGCCAGACGTACGAGGACGCGATGGACTGCAGGGCCCGGGCGTGCTCGCCCAGCGCACCCTCGCCATCGCCGGTGCCGGTCAGGTCGGTGATCAGAGCGCCGGCCCTGGCCGCCTCGTCCTCGCACATCCGGGAGGCCAGGCGGAAGGCCTCGCCGAGGTCGCAGTCGTGCGCCCGCATCAGGAGGGTGGGCAGGCTCAGGGGGGCCGGGCCGCCCTGGGCCGCCTCCTTGCGGTAGGAGGCGAGATCGTTGATCCAGCCGGCGAGGTCGGCGACGGCGGACTCCAGCTCTCGCAGTGCCGCCGAACTGCGCTGGGCTTCGGTCAGTTCGTAGTCGAGCGTGACCTCGGCGGCTGCCATGACGGTGCGCACGAAGACGGTGTGCGGGCGCATCGCGCGGTAGTCGGACAGGCTCACGAGCTCGGGGTGGTCGAGGTGCTGGGCCTCCCAGAGCATGCCGAAGAGGTTGTCCCGCAGGTGGGCGGTGAGCCGCAGGTACTGGGTGACCGTGGCCCGCTGCCGTAGGCGGTCCAGGAGGTTGCGCAGGGCAGCGCCGAACACGCTGGTCTCGCCGGGAGGTTCGGCGTGGCCGGCGAGCAGGTGGACGCACTCGGCGATCCTGCGGACCAGGGCGGCCGGGTCACGGGCTCCGGTGGCCTCGCCGTACGCGTCGTCGAAGGCGGTCAGCCACAGCAGAAGGTCGGCGCAGAGGAAGAGGCCGTCCTGGTCCGCCGTCGGGAAGGTGCGGGCGATGCCGTGTCCGGTGATGTTGCACAACACCTCGCGGGCGCGCGGCGAGCTGATCAGCGGGAATTCGCCGAGCCACTGGAGAGCCTGCTGCTCGATGGCGTGCGCGTGCGGGCTGATGGCGAAGGGCCCCGGGAAGGAGCGGCCGAGGTCGGGCATCGGCAGCGGACGCAGGGCCGGGTGGCCGGTGTCGGTCATGCCGTCACCCTGGCGGGGGCGTGCTGCCTGGTCTCGGCCACCATCTGGAGCGACGAGGGGTGCACGGTGATCTCGCCGACCGGGCGGACGGCGTTCTGGTGGGCCGGCCGCAGCCGCCAACGGGAGGCGATGAGCGCCGTGATGATGGTCGCCTCGGTCCGCGAGAACGCGTCGCCGATGCACATGCGCTTCCCGGAGCCGAAGGGGATGAAGGCGCCCTTCGGCGGCTGGGGGCGCTCCGGCAGCCAGCGGTCGGGGTCGAACCGCTCAGGGTCCGGGTAGAGGTCGGGGTCCCGGTGCAGCGCGTACGGACTCCACACCAGGTCCGCCCCCGCCGGCAGTTCGTACGGGCCCAGGCTCATGGCCGAGACGGCCTGCCGGGTCACCAGCCACGCGGGGCTGTACAGGCGCAGCGTCTCGCTGACGAGCCGGCTGGTGAAGGTGAGCCGCGGAACGTGCTCGACGGTGATCCGGTCGCCGCCGAGCACGGCGTCGACCTCCTCGTGCAGCCGCTGCTCCAACTCGGGGTTGCGGCCGAGCTCGTAGAAGAGCCACGCGAGGACGACCGCGGTGGTCTCGGAGCCCGCGGCGAGCAGCCCGGTGACCTCCGAGAGGATCTCGTCGTCGGTGAGCGCCTGCCCGTTCCCGTCCCCGACGGAGAGCAGCAGCGAGACGATGTCGTCGTAGGCGTCGGGGTTCGCCCGGTGGTCCTCGATGATCTCCGCGACCTTGGTGCGCAGGAGGTCGCCGGCGTCCTTGACCCGCCGGTTGCGCCGGGTGGGCAGCCGCTCGAGCAGGGGCACGGGCAGCAGCGCGCGCCGCAGGGCGACCATGAAGACCAGGTCGACGCTGTCGAGGATCTCGCGCGCGGCGCTGCTGCGCGGGTTCGAGGAGAAGAGCACCGACAGGATGACGCCCTGGGTCATCAGCTGCATCTCGGTCTTCAGATCGAGCTCGGTCCCGTCGTGCCAGCCCGCGATGGACGGTTCCACCGTGTCCCGCATGGTGTCGACGTAGCCGCTGATCTTCTCCCGGTGGAAGGCGGGCTGCATCTGGCGCCTGCGCTGCAGGTGCGGCTTGCCCTCGGCGACCGGCAGGGCGTCCTTCCCGAAGAGCTTGAGCTTCTCGAAGAGCAGCCCCTTGGAGAACTGGTCGGCCTTGGCGGTGAGCATCTCCTGGATCAGCTCGGGCGAGTTGACCACGGTCACCGACTTCGGGCCGATGGTGATGCGGACGATGGGCCCGTACGCGCGCAGGCGCTGGATGAACGCCAGACGGTCCCTGATCAGCGGTACGGCGTGGCCGACGAGCGGCAGTCGCCCCGGTGCGGTCGGCGGGTGCCGGAGGTCGGCGGTCACGTGTGTGCTCCTTGCAGGTCGGATCCGTACGAGTGGTCCGCGCGGGCCGTCCGCTGACCGGCCGAGCCGTGCCGGGTGCGCAGCAGCTCCCGCGCCGCGAGCACCTCCGCCTCGATCATCGCGCCCGGTGCGTACAGGGTCTTGTCGTGCCAGAGGGCGGGGTGCCGGTGGCCGGGGGCCGTTGCGTCCAGGTAGGCCTCGGCGCGGTCCAGGGCGCTCTCCTGCCGCGCCGGGCGCGAGGGTCCGGAAGCGGCCAGCAGGATCTTCGCGGCATAGGCGGTCTCCTCGGCGGTGCCGCCCCACACGCCCCAGGAACCGTCGTCGCGCTGGGTGTCCAGCGTCCAGGCGGCGGCCGCGTCGACGGCCGCGGTCGCGCCCTCGCCGCCGTACCGGGCGAGCGCGGTCACGCACCGTTCGGTGGCGTAGTACGGGGAGGCGTGCCACTTGTCGGGCCAGTGCCCCTCGGGCTGCTGCGCGTCGACCAGCCAGGCGGCCAGCTGCTGGATCCGGGGCCCGTAGGTGTGCTGCTCCTCGGGACACTGCTCCAGGTAGCCGCCGATCGCCTGCAGCGCGTGGGCGTTGGCGGTGACCGACCCGGTGTCCTCGCCGATGTAGCAGTCGTAGTGGCTGCCGTTGTGGAACAGCGCGAGCGGCGCGGGGTCCTGCGGCCGGCCCACGAGCGCGGCCACCAGCACGGCCATGGCCGTGTCGTCGGCGTCCACCATGAGGCCGGGCGCGCCGCGGACCCCGGCGGGATCGTAGATCCGCTCGACCCACCCGCGGATGGTCGGCAGCGTGGCGGCGGGCAGTCCGGCGCGGGCCAGCGCGGCGGCCACCCAGAGGCGTTCGAAGACCAGGATCGGAGCCGCTTCGGGGAAGAGGCCGTCGTAGCGCTGCGCCACGGCGCCGAGCTCGGCGGCCGCCCGCGCGGTGGCGGCGGCGGTGGGCGAGGCGGCGGCCAGCGCGGCGGTGGCGGCCGGTGAACTGCCCAGCAGCCCCTGCGCCTCGGGTATCAGCACCGGCGCCAGGTGCGCGGCTATGCCCTCGAACGTGTGGTGGAACTTGACGGGAAGTCGACCGGCCGCCTCGTAGCGCTGCGCCACGTACCCGGGCGCCGCCTCGTGGTAGCCGCCCGGGACCGCGAGCCGCGGCCCGGCCTGCCAGGGCCCGAGACCCGCGAGTCCCTCGGTGGCAGCCAGGTCCAGCTGCTCGTTGATCCTGCTGACCAGGCTGGGGACGAGCAGTTCGGCCGCGGCCGTGTCCGGCCACGGGCCTGCCGAGGGCAGCAGCCGCAGGGCGGCGATCCCCTTCTCCACCGCCGCCCTGAGCCGGGCACCGAGCTGGTCGGATCCGGCGCCGCGCAGCAGGACCGCCAGCGCGGCCTCCACCGCGCTGAGCGTCGGCAGCAGCCGGTACGGCTCCGGCCCCTCGCCCCAACTGCCGTCGGGCGCCTGCGCCTGGAGCAGGTAGTCGAGCCTGCGCGGTTCCCCGGGCAGCCAGGGCGCGGCCGAGATGACCCGGGCCGTCTCGTACAGGGACGGGCGGACACTGCCCCAGCCGTCCTGGTCGACCCGGGCCACCAGACGGGTGGCCTGCTCGGCGTAGGCCGTGCTCGTCTGCTCGGTACTCATGTGCGCGGCACCCATCGAAACGCCCTCTCCTCTCACGGCTGTGACACCTGCTCCCTGACGGTCCGTCACATCTGCCTCGTGGTCGCGGCCTGGGCGAGCCGGCGCAGACCGGCGGAGACGGCCTCCGGGAAGGGGGCCTGGTCCAGGGCGGTGAGGGCGGCGTCGTAGCGAGTGGTGATCATGCGCTCCACGGCCTGCCGAGCGCCGGTGGACTCGAGGACTTCGCGGACCTCGGCGGCCTGTTCGTCGTTCAGATCGCTTCGGCCGACCAGGCTTCGCAGGGTGCTCAGTTGGGCGGCGGAGGCCCGTTGGACGGCGAGCGCCATCAGCACGGTGGCCTTGCCCTCGCGCAGGTCGTCCACTATCGCCTTGCCCGTCTCGGCGGGATCGCCGAACACCCCGAGCAGGTCGTCGCGCAGCTGGAACGCTTCTCCCAGCGGGATACCGAAGGCGGTGCACGCGTCGAGGACCGGAGCGCCGGCCCCGGCCAGGGCGGCTCCGATGTGCAGGGGCCGTTCGATGGTGTACTTGGCGGTCTTGTACCGGATCACGTGCAGTGGCGTGTCGATGTCCGCGGAGAGCCGGCCGGTGGTCTGCAGGTCGAGGAGCTGGCCGTACATGACCTCGCTGCGCATGTCGTGGACCAGGGGCAGCACTTGGGCCAGGCGGTCCGGGTCGAGGCCCGCCGTGTGCAGGAGTTCACCGGACCACACCAGGGCCAGGTCGCCCAGCAGGATGGCCGCGCCCAGCCCGTACGCCTGGGCCCGGTCCCGCGGACCGCCGTCGGCGCTGTAGGCGGCGGCGAGCGCACGGTGCGCCGACGGCGTCCCGCGACGGATGTCGCTGTTGTCCATCACGTCGTCGTGGACCAGGGCGAAGGCCTGGAAGAGTTCGAGGCTGGCGGCCGCGCGGACGACGGCCGTCGCGTCGCCGGTTGCTCCGGCGGCATGCCAACCGTAGAGGCAGAGCACGGATCTCAGTCGTTTTCCGCCGGAGAGGAGCTTGCGGAGGGTGCTGGTGAGGTGGATCACCTCGATGCCCGGCGGGTTCCTGTCCTTGGCGTGCAGGAAGCCGGTGAGGGCCGCACCGACCTGGTCCCGCAGTGAGACGAGGTCGGGCAGCGCGGTCTCTGGCAGCGTGTCCGTCATTGGATCCTGGGTTCCCTTTCGGTCGGTGGCCGTGCTGGGGGTTTCCGCCTGGACAACGGTGGCTTCGGCCCGGACAGAGGACAGGGGGGACGGCACGCGCCGCTCCGCGCGTGGTGACGCCGGCGGTTTCTCCGCCGGCGTCACGGTGGTGGCGGGCCGGCTACGGCGACGCCGTGGCGGCCAGCGGGCCCGCCGGCGAGGTCGGTGACGTGCCCGATGACGTGCCCGGTGCGGTGCCGGCCGGGCTCCGGCTCCAGGGGGTGGCTCCCCTGGCATCGGGGGCCAGCGGGGTGAAACGGGCCGGAAGCGCGGTGAGTGTCCGGTGGAAGGGGCCCTCTTGGTAGGTCAGTTGATCGGCGGGAACGGCCAGTTCGATGTCCGGCAGGTAGCTGGCCAGCCGCTCGATGGCGGCCGTGGCGATCTGCATGGCCAGGTCACGGGCCGGGCAGGCGTGCGGACCGGCGGCGAAGGCCAAGTGCGCCTTGGTGCCGGAGCGGTAGCCGTCGGCCGGGACGCCGGCGTGCGGGCAGGTGTTGGCGGCGGCGTACGAGACCATGACCGGCGAGCCGGCCGGCAGGAACGTGCCGTGGAAGGTCAGGTCCTTCCTGGGGAAGTGGAGGCTGTAGTTGGCCAGCGGCGAGTTCTTCCACAGCGCCTCGTGGATGGCGTGCTGGACGGGAAGGCTGCCGGTGGTGAGGGTGCCGAAGTAGCGCTCGTCGCTCAGCATCCGGACACAGGTGTTCGCGATGAGGTTCGACAGCGGCTCGTTCCCGGCACCGAGGGTGATCAGGATCTGGTTGACGGCCTCCTCCTGGTTCAGACCGTTGGGGTGGTCGATGAACCAGGAGGTCAGGTCGTGGCCCCGCTGTGCGGCCTTGGTCTGGTACAGGGTGCCGAGGTACGCGCCGAACGCCTGGCCGCCCGCCGCCTGCCGCGCCGGGTCGCTGTCGACCATGGCCGACAGCGCGTCCACGAGCTGGGGACCGAACTCGTCCGGCATGCCGAACAGCGCATTGAAGATCATCAACGGCAGCTGCCGCGCGTACTGGCTGACCAGGTCGACGGTGCCGGCGTCGGCGAACTCCTGGAGCAGCGTGTCGGCGTAACGGAAGGTCACCATGCGCACGTCGTGCGGGTCGAGCAGCCCGAAGCTGTCCGTGATGACCTTGCGCAGGTGGGCGTGGTACTCGCCGTCGGCGTAGAAGAGGCTGTCCCGCCACTCCACGTTGGGCCGGATCGGGCTGTCCTGCGGCACCTGGGGCAGCCAGCCGCGGGTGTCCTTGGTCCAGGTTTCGACGTCCTGGAGGAGGTCGAGTGCGGCGCGGTAGTCGGTGACCAGGTGGACCACGACACCGGGGGCTATCTCGGCGAGGCCGACGGCCCCCTGCAGGCGCAGCAGTTCGTAGCTGCGCTGGGGGTCGGCGGCGTGCTCGGCGCCGTGCAGGGGCACCGGCACAGCGGCAGGTGTCATCGTCACGCTTCTGCTCCAGTAAAGGACAAGGAGTGGGCGGTCAGCTCGACCAGAGCAGTCAGACTGCTGTTCTTCACGCGAGCGTCACAGGTCACCAGGGGGGTGTCCGGGGCAAGGTCCAGCTTCGAACGCAACAGCTCCAAGTCGTAGTCGGGAGACTCCGGGAACACATTCACCGCGACGGCGTACGGCAAACCGCGTTCCTCGATGAGATCCATCACTTCGAACGATTCGTCCAGGCGCCGCGTGTCGACCAGGACGAGCGCACCGAGGGCACCGTGGGCGATGCCGTCCCAGAGCGGGAGGAACCGGCGCTGCCCCGGCGTGCCGTACAGGTAGAGGACCACCCGGTTGCCGGGCAGGGTCAGCCGGCCGAAGTCGATGGCCACCGTGGTGGTGCTCTTGTTGCGCAGTCCGACCAGGCTGAGGTCATCGACGCCGACCGCAGCGTCCGTCATGACCTCGTCGGTGTGCAGCGTCGGGATCTGCGAGAGCGTTCTGATCGCTGTCGTCTTGCCGACGCCGATCGGGCCGGCGACGAGGATCTTGACCCTTCGGTGGTCCCCCTCGGGCAGGTAGACGGGACGCGGGCTAGACAAGGAGGGCGCGGAGTCCACTCAAGACCTCTTCCATAACTTCCTTCGACGGGCGCCCGGCGCTCGACGGGGCGAGGGCGCCCGGGAGCGGCACAGTGGCCTTTAACCGACCGTCGCTGACGAGTTGCTCGGCCAACACGAGGCTGACGCTGACCGGTAGACCGAGATAGCCCGCCACCTCGACGACGGTGAGCGCACCGTCGGCGAGGAGCTGGACCAGTCGTTGGTGCACCGCCGTGTGGTACGAGGCGAGCGGAACATCCGTGGCACGCAGGGCAGTCAGCGAATCGAGAGTGCTGGGGACGGGAATGCTGCTGCTTCCAGTCGCCAAATAGGCAGGCAGCAGACGTCGTTGTTGCTGACCGCGACTCACGACCCGGCCTCTCCGCTGCGGACGGGAACGGACATGACCTGCTCGCCGAGCTTCTTCGCCTGGCGGGCCATCGTGTGGGCGACCACACCCATCGGCATCTCCTCGTCGCCGGCGGCCGCGATCAAGGTGTTGGTCCCGGCACCTGCCGGCATGACCATGTAGGTGCCCAGCGCGTTCACCGCGGTGACGGTCTGGATGGGAAGGTTCTCCCCCGCACCCAGCGCCGTGTTCGTGGCGGCGCGGGCGGCGGCGTGCATCGCCGCGGTCATCGCGGCTATGCCGTCGGCCTCGTCGACCGTGAGGTTCTGGGACTTGCCCCGGACCATCCCATCGAGGGTCATGATCAGGGCATGCCGCACGCCCCTGATCTCGGTGATGGGATTCAGGTACCAGGCGGACTGGTCCGTTCCGGTGTAGTTGTCGGGCGCGGTCACAGCTCTCCCTCTGAATTCGTGTCGCTTCGGCCGCTGGCGTGGCCCTCCTGGAAGGCCGTCCAGATGTCGCGTTCGCGCTCCGGGTCCGGGGCGCGGTACGGCGGCGGCGTCGTCGCAGTGGCGGCGCTCGCGGTGGTCGGCGCCGTGGCGGCACGACGGCGGCGCTGCGGCAGCTCCGGCGCGGCCCCGGCGGCGGTCGGCGCGGTGGGGCCCGCGTCCCAGTCGGCCTGGGCGTCCTGCGCGGCCTGGGCAGCCGGTGCGGGCCGCTTGGCGACCTGGGGAGCCACGGTGGGCATCGGAGCCATCGCCGACGGGGGCTCGGCTTCCTGGTCGATCGAGGTCAGCAGGTTCGGGGGAACAGACACCACAGCGCGCACCCCGCCATAGGGAGACGGATGGTCGATGGAGACGTGGAACCCGTAGTCGGCGACCAGGCGGCCGATGGCGGCGAAGCCCTGGGACGGCGGGTCACCGAGTTCGGTGAGCATCACTTCCTGCTGCTCACCGGAGGTCAGCCGGACACCCCGGGCGAGAGCCTCCGAGGTCATGCCCATGCCCGCATCGTCGATCGTGATGCAGACGCTGCCGTTGCCGGTCTGGATCAGGCTGACCTCCACGGCGAGGTCGTCCCGCGAGTGCTCCAGCGCGTTGGCCATGAGCTCGGCGCAGACCACCGCGATGGGCTCGGCCGCGCGCCCGACCACACCGATGTCGGAGGAGCCGAGCCGAGAGTTGATCTTGACGCGGTCGAAGCCGCGCAGTCGCGACGAGGCGCCCTGCACGACCTCCGCCACGTAGGTGTCCTTGCGGACGTGGCCCGGCCAGGCCCCGCAGACGATCGCGGTCCGCTGGATGAGGCGCAGGTTCTGCTCGTTGAGGTGGTCCGTGGCGAGCAGCCGCTCGGTCAGGCGCCGCGGCGCGCTGAACTCGTTCTGCAGGGCCTCGATCTCCGTCTGCAGACGGTACGACAGGGCCTGCGAGTCCTGGCTCGAACCGCGCAGCGCCGCCCTGGCCGCGGCGTCCACCCGACGGCGTTCCTTGAGGACGATGCCGGTCACGACCTCGATCACGGAATCGACGAGCTCCGCGCCCTCCGACCCCGCCAGGTCTTCGTGCAGGAGCCCCGGAACGGGGAGGTGGGAGCTGATCAGGTGCAGCGCGAGGGAGGGAAGCCGGACGGAGCGCAGGTGACGCACTTCGTCGCGGAGCCCGGCCTCGCGGGCTGCCGCGTCCTGCGCCTGGGAGTCCGCGGTGAGCCGGCGCTGGTCGGCGGACCGGGCGAGCTCCTCGGCGGACCGGGCCAGCTCTTCGGCGGACTTCAGAGATGCCGCCAGCACCTGGTTGCGACGGGCGAGTTCCCTGCGCGATCGTGCCAGCAGCAGCGCTGCGATGGCTATGAGAACAGCCACGGCGCCCAGCCCGAGGGCCAGTTCTGAGTGGGATGTCACGGGGGAGGGGTCCTAGGGGGTAGGGGTTGGGCCCCGGGTTCGGCTCGGCGGGGCGCCGGCCTCCGGGACGCCAGCGGACGAGGGAGGTGGTGCAGACCTCGCGGCAGGTTGTGGCTGCTGCGAAGCGCGCTCAGGCCGGTCAGGGGAGCCGCCTGAGCAGCGAGTGGCCGGCCACGCCCGCGGGGATCTCTCGCGGCGCTGCCGGCGCGGCGGCTCCATCGGAGGAACGTGCCTCCGACGGCCGACGGTTCATCAGCAGCGGTGCTTCCACCGGTCTCTGACAGGGCCGCCACACGATGCCTGCCGCAGATACCAGGTGATCAGGTCCATCAGAACTCCGTTGAGGACAATGGGAAGCCGGTGCCAGTACTGGCCGGGCGCTGTCGCGTCTCGGTCGTGCCATGCCAAAGCCCCGCCAGCTTACGCGAAGTTGATCTCCTCACGCAGTAGGGGGTGGGCCATAACTCAGCGTCAACTCCCCATGGCCGTTGGTAGATGACGCCCCTTCACCCGTCCGGCACCCCACCGATTGCCGGTCGCTCTCAGTTCTGACGACCATCCGGCCGAGGCGCGTGGGAGGCGCCGCGAGGCCACGGTGCCTTGCGAGCCCCGCTGTGTCCTTCCGGCAGCCCGGCTGCGCTTTCGGGCAGTTCGGGGAGGGCGAACGGGCGGCCGTCGGTGCCTGCGCGGGGGGACCTCCGGTCCTGTCCGCGAGAGACCGGGCGGGCCAGGGTGGTGGCGTGAGGCGGCGCGCGCATCCCATCAGGGGCGATGCGCCATGCCTCCGCGGTCCCGCGGCCGCGCCGGACGAGTGCCGGTCGGCGGGGGCCCTTCAGCTCTGTACGCCCGATGCCCCGCGCGGTCCGAGAGTCCCGCGCCGGAGAGGACCCTGCCGGTGAGCGTCAGTGAGACTCGGTCCCGTGCCGACCGCGGGGAGTGCCCCGAGTGCGGTGCGGCCCTCCAGCCGGAGCGCTCGTTCTGCGACGCCTGCGGTGCCTTCCTGAGCTGGTCCGCCGAGTCCGACACCGGGCCGGCCGACACCGCGAAAGCCGACAAAGCGACAGCCGACAAGGCAAAAGCCGACAAAGCGACAGCCGGCCAGGTGGCGGCCGGCAGCGGCCGGGCGGGCGAGGAGCCCGGTGCCGCGAAGGCGACGACGGGAGCGCCGGCGGCAGCCGCGGCCGAGCCCGCCGCCGGCGCACCGGACCCCGCTCCCGTGCGTGAGGTCCCCGTGCGCGAGGTCCCCGCCCGCGAGGTTCCCGCGCGTCAGGTGGAGGCCGACACCACCGAGATGCCGCCGGTGAGCCTGGCCGACGTGCTCGCGACGGAGCGGGCGCAGGCCCTCCTGGTGCCCGTGCCCGATCCCGCCGGGGTCGGCCCCGCAGTGGCGCCGGTGCTGCCGGGGCGGCCGCAGGAGAACGGCCCGCGGGTCAGGGGGGTGGTCGAGGAGCAGGTCCTGGACGGGATCGCCTGCCCGTGGTGCTCCACCGTGAACCCGCGCGAGCGGCACTTCTGCCGCCGCTGCGCCACCCGCTTCTCGACGGCCGAGCCCATCCAGGCCCACCGCCCCTGGTGGCGCCGAGTGCTCGACTTCCGCGGCCGCGAGGCACCCTGGGCCGGGCAGCGGCCGCGACTGAGCCGGGGCCCGTGGCAGCTGGTGCGCTGGATCGTCACGGGCGTGCTGGTGATCGCCCTGGTCTGCACGGCGGTGATCTGGACCGGACCGGGCGTGCAGGCGGTCAGCGACCACTTCGCTGACCCGGCCCCGATCCAGGTGGACTCGATGACGGCCTCGCACTCCTACCCGGGCCACGGCCCCGAGCTGACCATCGACCGCCAGTCCAACACCTGGTGGGGCAACGGCTATGCCGGACAGCCGGTGGACACCTGGCTGGAGGCCAAGTTCACCGCACCGGTCCGCCTGCTGGACGTGATCATCACCCCCGGCACCGGGACCTCCCCCGAGGAGCTGGACGCACAGGCCCGACCGCACCAGGTCGACCTGGTGACCACCGACAACGGCGGCCAGAAGACCACCACGCACATCGAGCTCTCCCCCGACGGTCCGCAGACCTTCAGCCTCCGCCTCCACCAGGTGGTCAGCGCCCGGCTGGTGATCCTCAGCGCCTACGGGGCGGCCGCGGACAAGCAGGTCGCGATCGGCGAAGTCGAGTTCTTCGGCACGACGAAGTGAGCACCGCCCCGGTCCGCACGCCGAGTACGCACCGCGAACCGGGTGCTCAGGCCAGCGTGGAGCACTCCCGCACGGCCCGTTCCCAGTACTGGTCGAGCCGTTCGGGTGCCTCGCCGCTGCGGATCGCTTCGGCGAGCCCGGCCAGCGTCCGGGCGGGTGCGGCCAGGTCGCGCTGCCCGGTGTAGAAGTCCAGGGCCGCGTCCAGCTCGCGGGCGGCCTCGGCGGATCGCAGCTCGTGCAGCGCCCGGCCCGCCGCGACCTGGAGCTGTGCGATGGCGTAGCTGAAACCGATCGTCCGGTACAGCCCGATGGCGCGCCGGTAGGCCGCCAGGGCCCTCGCCCAGTCGCCCAGCTCGGCGTGGTCCTCGGCCAACTCGCGCAGGGCGAGGGCCAGACCGTGCTGGGAAGGCGCGTCGGCCGCCGCGCCGTTCGGGGTGTCGTAGGTGAGCACCACCCGCTCATGGACGGCGGCGGCCTCCTCGGCGCGGCCCATCATGCGCAGCGCCGTCGCCCGGTTCCGCTCGGCGACCCAGCGGCCGAGGGGGAAGTCCGCCTCGATCATCAGGGCGGCCGCCCGCGCGGACTCCGCCGCGGACTCGGGCAGCGACCGGAGCCGGCGCAGCGCCGCGGCCCGGTACATCGCCGCCCACGCCTGCTGCAGGACATCCCCGGCGGCCCGCGCCGCCGCCGCGGCCCGCTCGGCGACCTCGACCGCCTCGGCGTGCTGGCCGGTGCTGCAGCTGAGCGCCCAGCTGAGGTAGTTGAGGTGGACGGCGGCGGCCGGCAGATCGTCCAGCGCGGCGGCCGCCGCGGCGGAGAACCCGAACAGCTCACACCAGTACGCCTGGTGCAGGCGGACGTCCGAGTACCAGTGCATGGCCACGGCCGTGTCCAGCACCAGGCGGTGCTCGCCCTGCTCCGCCGCCCACCGGACCGCCTCGGTCCAGTGGGCGAACTCGCCGTCGAGCCAGTCGGCGGCGCCGCTCCACCCCTGCCCGGAAGCCGGCCGCTGCGCGGCGGGGTCGAAGGCGTGCCCGGCCTCGATCGCCGTCCCCAGCAGCGCGCTCATCAGCCGGACCCGCGCCCGCTCGCGCTCGGCGGCCGGCTCGTCGCGGGCCAGCGCCTCGCCCGCGAAGAGCCTGACCAGGTCGTGGAAGCGGTAGCGGAAGGCGGCGTGCGCGGGTTCCAGCAGGCCGACCTCGACCAGGCCCTCCAGCAGCTCCTCGGCGGCGGGGGCCGACAGGTCGCACAGCGCCGCCACCGTCTGCGGCCCGAAGTCGGCGCCCGGCACCAGGGCCAGCCGCCGGAAGAACGTCTGCCGGTCGGCGGCCAGTTGCCGGTAGGAGTGCTGGAACGCCGCCCGCACCTGCAACTCGCCCGCGGCCATGCCGTCCAGCCGCCGCTCCTCGTCGCGTAGTTGCTCCGCGAGGAGCTCGGCGCTGCCGTCCTCGGCGACGGCCAGCCGGCGGCCCACGATCCGCAGGGCGAGCGGCAGGTAGCCGCAGAGCGAGGCCAGTTCGGCGAGTTGGCGCCGGGGCCGCGGACCGCCGATCCGTTCGAGCAGCGCGATGGCGTCCGCCGCCGGCAGCACCTCCAGCAGCAGCCGCTCGGCGCCTTCCAGGCCGGCCAGCGCGCGGCGGCTGGTGACCAGGGTGAGGCAGTGCGGGCCGCCGGGCAGCAGCGGGCGGACCTGCCTCTCGTCGAGGGCGTTGTCGAGCAGCACCAGCACCCGCCGCTCGGAGAGCAGCGACCGGTAGAGCCGGGTCCGCTCGGCCGTCTCCAGCGGCAGCCGGTCGTGCGGCACGCCGAGCGAGCCCAGCAGCCGGGCCAGCGCCTCGTCGGTGGTCAGCGGGCGGACGTCCACGCCCCGTAGGTCCAGGTAGAGCGCGCCGTCCGGGAAGCGCCGGCCCAGCTCCTCGGCCAGCCGCAGCGCGAGCGAGGTCTTGCCGAGGCCGGGCTGCCCGGAGGCGATGACCAGGGTGGAGCCGCGGCCAGCCGTGAAGGCGCCGGCCTCGGCCACCGCGCGCAGGCGGTCGAGCTCGGCGCGCCGGCCGGTGAAGTCGGTGGGCGCGGCCGGCGGACGGGACGACAGCGCGGTCAGCGGCCACGCTGCCGGTGCCGGTGTCGGTGTCGGTGTCGGTGACGGTGCGCCAGTCGGCTGGGCCGATCCCGCGGCTGCCGCCGCCCCCGGCCCGGCATGGGCTGGGACGCCAGCCGCGGATCCCGGGCCGGCCCCGCTGGCGGACCCGCTCCCGGGGTGGGCGGCCGCGGCGTTCTTCCGCTGTGCGGTACGCGTGCGGCCGCTGGCGGCGGCGGCCAGGAAGGCCGCCCGGTCCTGCGGCGTGAGCCCGAGCGCTTCGGCCAGCGCCCGGGCCGACCGGTCCTGCGGGGCCCGGCTGCGCCCGGTCTCCAGTTCGCTGATCGCCCGCACGCTCAGCGCCGAGGCGGCGGCCAGCTCACTCTGGGTGAGCCCCGCCGACTGGCGGTGGGCGATCAGCAGGCGGCCGAAGCCGACCGTCGGCGTCTGCTGGTTCGAATTGTGTACGACCATGGTGGATCGGCCCCCCTGTTCTGCTGACCCGGACGCAAGCACCCGACGCACCGAACGTGAAGAGCCAGTGACAGAAAAATACAAGATCATCAGTTCGCCTATGAACCTGGGGGCCCGTCAGCGCGTCTCGAGGAGAGGGGGACCCTGGAACGGCCGCGCGGGTGCGGACCGATGAACAGGACGGGAACGGCAGGAGACAGGATGGAGACGCGGCACGGGATGGCGGATCGGCGCGGAACAGTGCGGTTCGGGGAACTGCTCCGGCGGCATCGCAAGGCGGCGGGGCTGACGCAGGAGTCGCTCGCGGCCGCGGCGGAGCTGAGCTCGCGGACGGTCGGCAACCTGGAGCGGGCCCGCGCGAAGGTGCCCCAGCGGCGTTCGGTGGCGGCTCTGGCCGACACGCTGCAGCTGACCGGCGAGCCGCGCAGCGAATTCCTGCGCGCCGCGATCGCCGAACGGATGCCGCGCGCCGGTGAGCCGGTGCCGGGCGTCCGGCCCGCCCAGCTGCCGCCCGAGTTGTCCGACTTCACCGGGCGGGCGGAGGCGGTGGCCGAGCTGTGCGCGGGCCTCGGGCCGCACGGGCCGGCCGCCACGGGGGCAGCCGGCCCGGTCCGCCCCGAGGCCCGCCCGCGGGTCGCGGTGCTCACCGGCCCGGCCGGCGTGGGCAAGACCGCGACCGCCGTCCGCGCGGCCCACCGGGCACGTGAGCACTTCCCGGACGGGCAGCTCCACCTCGACCTGCGGGGCAGCGCCCCGGTCCCGGCCACCACCGGCCAGCTGCTCGGCACCCTGCTGCGCACCCTCGGCGTCCCCGCGACGCAGGTCCCCGCCGGGGCGGCGGACCGCTGGGAGCGCTACCGGGCGCTGGTGGCCGGCCGTCGCTTCCTACTCGTCCTGGACGACGCCGCGGACACCGCCCAGGTGGCGGCGGTGCTGCCCGCCTCCGCGACCTGCGCGGTGCTGGTCACCAGCCGGGTCCGGCTGCGCGGACTGCCGGGTGCCACCCTCGTCCGGCTGGGCCCGCTGCCGCGGGCCGAGGCGGGCGCGTTCCTCGCCAGGCTGGTGGGTCCCGCCCGGACGGCGGCCGAGCCGGCGGCGGCGGCGGCCGTCCTGACGGCCTGCCAGGGGCTGCCGCTGGCGCTGCGCGTGGTCGGGGCCCGGCTGGCGGCCCGGCCGGCCTGGGGCATCGCGGCCCTGGCCGGCCGGCTCGCCGACCCGAGGCGGCTGCTGGACGAGCTGACGGCCGGCGACCTGTCGGTCCGTCGGGCCCTGCGGGAGAGCTACCTGGCGCTGCCCGCCGAGCAGGAGCGCTCCGGGGCCTTCGCCGCCGCACTCTTCCGACTGATCGGCACCCTGCCGGGCGAGCGGATCCACGGGCGCGTCCTGGTCGCCCGCTCCGGCTTGCCGGAGGACGAGGTCAGGGCGGCGCTGGCGGCGCTGGCGGACCGCCACCTGCTCGAACCGGTCGACGAGCACGACGCGGGCGGGCTGCCTGGACCACTGGACGCGCTCGGACCGATGGACGCACCCGGCCCGCTGGACGCACCCGGCCCGCTGGAGACGCTGGACACCCGCGGCGCCCTCGGGACGCTCGGGCCCCTCGGATCGCGCGGCGCCCTCGCTCCCGAGCACCCGTGGGCCTACCGGATCGACCCGCTGGTCAAGTGCTTCGCCACCGAACTCGCGGGCCCTGCGGGTGCCGTGGCCACCACCGGCGCGGGAGCCGCCGCCAGGGCCGTCACGGGCACCGGCAGAGACACCGGGGCAGCGCTTCGGGCAACCGATCCGGCTCGGGAGGTCCCCGGCAAGTCCCTGGCAGCTTCCTGGTAGGTACCTGGTAAGTGCCTGGTAGGAGCCGCCCGCCAGACTTCCGGGCAACCGCCCGGGACCGAAGGGGCGGTCCGCAAGGGCAACCCGACAGTTCCCCCTGCCTTGTCCCGCCACCGCACCTACGCCCCACCGGAGACTGATCCATGTCCGTGCAGCGCATCGCCGTCCGCGTCCAGGCCGACGACCCCATCTCGCAGTCGGGAGTCGCCGCCCAGCTGCGGATCCGGCCCGAACTGCGGCTGCTGGAGGCTGCCGACACCGAGCACGCGGACGCGGTGCTGGTGGTCGCGGAAAGCGTGGACCAGCAGGTCGCCACCCAGCTGCGCAGCCTGCGGCGCACCGTGCCCTCGGCGCTGGTCCTGGTGGTGTCGACGATGGACGACGCGGCGATGGCCACAGCCGTGGAGTGCGGGGTGGTCGGGCTGGTCCGCCGCGCCGAGGCGACCGCCGACCAGTTGGTCCGCACCCTCGCGGCGGCAGTGCGCGGTGAAGGGGCCATCCCGCCCGACCTGCTGGGCCGGCTGCTCCAGCAGATGGGCCGGCTGCAGCGGCAGATCCTGGACCCGCGCGGGCTCTCCTTCTCCGGCCTGCACCAGCGCGAGATCGAGGTGCTGCGACTGGTCTCCGAGGGCCACGACACCCGCGAGATCGCCAAGCACCTCGCCTACTCCGAGCGCACGGTCAAGAACGTGCTGCACGACGTCACCAGCCGCCTCCAGCTGCGCAACCGCTCGCACGCCGTCGCCTACGCCATGCGCCAGGGCCTGATCTGACGCCAGCTCGGCGCGCTCCCTGCCCGAACGGGCACCGCCCCCTGCCCGCGAGCCCGCACCAGCGCCCGCTCCGGTCCCGGCCGGGGACGGGCAGGCTCAAAGGTGCGGCCAGGTCGGTCGGATCCGCCGGGCCGGCCGGAGCAGACGAGGGGTAGACGGAAACCGATGATCCACGAGGTCGACGAGGCCCTGCACACACTGCTCCGCGACGACGTCCTCGGCGGCGGGGAGATCGAGGTGGCGTTCGACGCCCCGACCAAGGACTGGTCGGCCCGTCGCACCGGGCCGACCATCAACGTCTTCCTCTACGACCTGCGCGAGGACCTCGGCATGCGCCAGGTGGGCGGCGTGCGCGAGTACGGCCCGGCGGGCGAGGTCGTGGCCGAGCACGAACCGCCGCGCTGGTACGCGCTCTCCTACCTGGTGACGGCCTGGACCGCCCGTCCGCAGGACGAGCACCGGCTGCTCTCCGCGCTGCTGGCCGGCCTGCTGCGCCAGTCGGCCCTGGTGCCGGAGCGACTCGCGGGCAGCATCGCCGAGTTCGGCCTGCCGCTGCCGTACACGGTGGCCGTGCCGCCGGCCGAGAAGCGCGCGCTGGCCGAGATCTGGTCGGCGCTCGGCGGTGAACTCAAGCCCTCGCTGGACCTGGTGGTCAGCGCACCGCTGGCCGCCGCCCGCCACCAGGCCGCGCCGCAGGTCACCGACGCGCTGCTGCTGAGCGTCGCCGACGTCGCCACGGACGAGCAACTGGAGGTCAGGCGGCTGCGCTTCGAGGACGAGCCGGACCGCTCGGCGCTGCCGGCCGCAACGCCGCTCGGCGCCCGCCGGGCCCGCGGGGCGGCCGCCCGCACGGCCCGGCCGGGGCGAATCGGCGGAGCGGGGCACGACGCGTGAGGACGACGGCGACAGTGCCCGGGACTTCGCCCGGAACGCAGTACCTGCTCCAGCGCCTGGCCCTGGTCGAGCACCGGGTCCGCGCGGCCGTCGCGGCGCGGCAGGCCACCGACCCCAAGCCGGACGACGCCTTCCGCGGCCTCTACCTCTCCGCGGAGTCGGCGCAGCGGCTGCTCGACCGGGCCGCCTCCGAGGATCCGCCGGCCCTCGACCCGGACCTCGCGTCCGACGAGGCCGGCGCGTCCGGCGAGGCCGGCGACCGCGCGGCCGTCGAGGAGTGGGCCGACCAGGCCGAGGCCGCCGGCGCCGTGCTCCCGCTGCGCGCGCTGGCCGCCGACTTCGGCCTCGGCCCGCTGGACACCGAGCTGCTGCTGATCGCCCTGCTCCCGGACGCCGACGCCCGCTTCGAGCAGCTCTACGGCTACCTCAACGACGACGTGTCGCGCCGTCGAGCCAGCACCGGCCTGGCCCTCGAACTGCTCGGCGCGAGCCCGCTGCAGGAGTCCGTCCGCTCCCGGCTGTCGCCCGCCGCTCCCCTGGTGGCGGGCGGCCTGCTGCTGGTCGAGGAGCCCGACCGCCCCTTCCTCAGCCGCCCGCTGCGAGTCCCCGACCGGGTGGTCGCGCACCTGCTCGGCGAGCACCATCCCGACCCCGAGCTGCGCGGCCTGCTGACCACCGCGGCCAAGCTCCCCTCCTCCCCCGCCGCCGCTGCCCTCGCCGAGGCGCTGGCCTGCGGCGTCCGGCTGGTCTACCTGCGCGAGCAGGGCGGCGGTTCGGCCGCCGCCGTGGCCGCCACCGCACTGCGCCTGGCGGGCCGCCCCGCCGTCTGCCTGGACCTCGCCGCGCTGGCCGCCGAACCGCACCCCGAGTTGCTGCTGCCGAGCGCGGCCCGCGAGGCACGGCTGCGCGGCGGCGGCCTGGTGGCCGGCCCGGTCGACGCCCTGGAGCCGGCTGGCCGCCCCGAACGGGCCCGGCTGCTGCGGCGGTTGGCCCAGCTCCCGGTACCGGTGCTGCTGACCGGCCACACCGCCTGGGACCCGCTCTGGGCCGAGGACAGCCCGTTGCTGCTGACGGCCCCTCAACTCGCCGTCGAGGAGCGGGCCGTGCTCTGGCGGGACGCGCTGGCCGGCGCCGCCGTCGACCCGTCGACCGACCCCGCCGGGCTGCTCGCCCCCTACCTGCTGAGCCCCGACCAGCTGCGCCGCGCCGCCCAGGCCGCGGGCCGGCAGGCCCTGCTCGACGGCGGCGTCCCGATCGACGCACGCCACCTGCGCACCGGCGTGCGCGCCCAGAACGCCGCCGGCCTGGAGCGCCTCGCCCGCCGGGTCGAGCCCGCCGTCGGCTGGGACGACCTGGTGCTGCCGCCCGCCACCGCCGAGCAGTTGGGCGACCTCGCGCTGCGTGCCCGGCACCGCGACCAGGTGCTCGGCGCCTGGCGGATGCGCCCGGGCGGCGGCCGTGGCCGGGGCGTGATGGCACTGTTCGCGGGCGACTCGGGGACCGGCAAGACGATGTCCGCGGAGGTGGTCGCCGCCGACCTCGGCCTGGACCTCTACGTGGTCGACCTCTCCACCGTGGTCGACAAGTACGTCGGCGAGACCGAGAAGAACCTGGAACGCATCTTCACCGAGGCCGCCGGTATCAACGGCATCCTGCTCTTCGACGAGGCCGACGCCATCTTCGGCAAGCGCTCCGAGGTCAAGGACGCCCACGACCGCTACGCCAACATGGAGAGCGCCTACCTGCTCCAGCGCATGGAGTCCTTCGACGGCATCGCCATCCTCACCACCAACCTGCGCGCCAACCTGGACGAGGCCTTCACCCGCCGCCTCGACGTCATCGTCGACTTCCCCGTCCCCGACCCGGTCGGCCGCCGCGCCCTCTGGGACCGCTGCCTCGGCCCCGCCGTCCCCCGCGCCGACGACCTCGACCTGGACTTCTGCGCCCGCTTCGAGTTGGCGGGCGGCTCGATCCGAGCGTGCGTGGTCACCGCCGCGTACCTCGCGGCGGCGGGCGAGCGGCCGGTGGGGATGGGCGATCTGGTGGCGGCGGTGCAGCGGGAGTACCGGAAGCTGGGGCGACTGGTGCTGCCGAGCGAGTTCGGGGCGTGGGGGGATGCCCCGACCTGGTGAGGCAACGACCGGTAGCCCGGCTTCGCGCTTTGGAAGCACCGCTCACCGTCGTCCGCCCACGACGTGGGCAGATACAGACGGCGGTCGATCAGCGTGCGTCCGCGGCCTGTCGCGTAGGTGAGGAACACCCCGATCTGGGAGTTCTCGGTGCGTCCCACGGTGCCGGAGTTCTGCCGCTGGACCTCGGCCGAACGGACCCCCCTTCTTCAGGAAGCCGGTGTCATCGACGATCAGGACGGCATCCCGGTCACCCAGGTGCTCGATGACGAAGTCACGCACGCTCTCCAGAACCTCGTCGGCGTACCACCTGATCCGGTTCAGCGGCCGGTGGATGCGATCGGGACCGGCATGCCCGGTCTCCTCCGCCAGCGTCCAGCCGTTCTTCCGCTCCAGTGGAGCAACCAGCCCCCGCATATAGGCCAGCGCCGACTGACACGGCTCCTCCCGGCTAAACCGGTGCACAAACCGCTCATGCACCGCCTCGATCTCACCCGCCCACAACCTGACATCAGCAAGGTCCCCACCCGAAACTGCATCAACGACCAAGCCGACCACCAGTCACGGCAAGCACCGTTGCAGTACCAGCACGGATCTCAGCTCGCCTCCGCACACGACGAAGCAGGCCCCGCCCCCGCTCGATCGCGGGGACGGGGCCTGCCATGGGCACAGGGGATCAGGGGATCACCCGAAGTTGCCGAAGTCCCTCATCTGCTCCATCGTACTCTCCCTGCTCCTCTCCGAGAGCTCCTTGATGGCCTGGTCCAGAGCCTCGTCACGAGTCTTCCGGAGTTTCCCGTAGGCCTGGGGGCTGACCTCTTCGATCTTCTTGACGGCGTCCGCGCCGTCGCCGATTTTCTTGGCCGTCCCCAGAAGTCCGGCGCCCGTCGAGACAGCCTTGACCGCCACCTTGGCGGGAGGCGGGATTACCGGGAGGAAATCCACAGCCTTGCCGATCGCCCCACCCGCCGCCACGGAGCCGAGGATGCTCCCCTCAAATTCCTGCTTCTTCGCCGCCAGTGTGTCATCGAATTGCTCCCGAAGCCTCCGGCCCTCCTCCGGACTCACGTGCTGTGCGGACTGGTTCACTGCCTGGAGCACCTTATCTTCACCCTCAAGCGCGACCCAGGCAGCCCAACGAATCCCTTCCCACATGCTCTCTGAACTCGGCATAGACCCGGTGAGCCCGGCGGCACGACCAGTGACAGCCGACTTCACTCCCTCCCCCAGCCCAGTCAAGAGCGGGTTCTCCGGCGTGTGTTCGACCATCTTCTGCCGGGCCAACTGCGACAGCAGGTCGGCGGCCCCGTGCCCCGGGCCGCCCAGGGACGGTTCGAGATTGCTGCTACTCGGTTGCCGCTGGCTCATCTGCCGCACCATCTCGCTTGGAAGGGGGCGGGCGGACTGCGCGTGTGGCGCCGCGAGGGAACTGACGACTTGCTTGCCGATGGCGTCGGCCAGCTCCTGCGCGCCAGCCTTGCTGTCCTCGTAGACACGAGTCTTTTCATCGGCTGTGAAGTCTTGGATCACACTCTTGGCTTTGATCTCCACCGCCACCGCCGCCGCGACACCGAGGGGCGCGCGCATAAGGGTTTTGACGGATTCGAATACCGAGATATCGTACTGTTTGAAGAATGCCCGAACGCTCGGCTCGTTGCTCAAATCCCGAGTTTTCTGCGGATCCTGCGCATCCTTGAGGCTCACCCGCCGCTGGATCGCGCCCTCAACCGGGCCGCCGCCCATTTCGGTGGGTGCCGCATTCTGCTGCGGAAGCGACGTGCTGCTCCGCATCACCCGCGTCGCATTGGCCTCTGCTTCGCGTTCGAAACGGTCGCTGGGGTCGCTGACGGAAAGCCCCCGGCCGTTGTCGGTCCCTGCGACCGGGCCCTGGCTCTGCTGGATCACGTGCGTGAGTTCGTGGACGAGGGTCACCGGGTTGGAGACATCGCCGACCACGTGGGAGCCGGAGGTGAGGGCGAGGGCGCCCTCACTGTTGGCGGCCTTGATGTCGCTGGGGCTGTCGTGGATCCGGACGCGCTGGAAGGCGCCCTGCGCCACCCCCATCCGGTCCTCCATGTTCGTGCGCACGGGCTCCGCCAAGGAGCGGCCGCTAGAGCCCAGGACGTCGTGCAGGGCCGATCGCTGCACAGCGGCAGGGTGGCCGCAGCCGTCGCTGTGGGCGTGTTGCTCCTGGCCGAGCGCGGCGGTGACGGCGGCGTTGCCGGCGGCCCGTTGGAGGGCGAGGAGTTCGGCGGCCGCAGGGGTCTCGCTGGAGCGTGGGGTCGTGCGCCGGGTGCGCGGGTCGGCGCGGTCCGGGTGTTCGTCGTGGGCGCGCATGGACGGGCTCCTGGGTGTGGGTGGACGTCGAGTCAAGCCTTGGCGTGGACGGCTCGGGTGGTAAATGCCGGGACGGGCAGGCACGGGGGCAGCGACGACTGCCCGGATGGGCGCGTGCCTGATCGGGCAGCAGGTGGTGCCCCACCCCCTGCCCCGCGGGCGTTTCAGGGGATGGGGGCGCTGGGCGAGGCTCTGAGTGGATCGGAGTCCACCGAAGAGGAGTGCCAAGGATGCCGTCGTACCTGTCCCCAGGCGTGTATGTGGAGGAGGTCTCCAGCGGACCTCGCCCGATCGAAGGGGTCGGCACGTCCGTGGCCGCCTTCGTCGGGTTCGCCGAGAAGGGGCAGTTCCACACGCCCACGCTGGTGACCACGTGGAGCCAGTACGTGCAGGCCTTCGGCGGGTTCACCGAGGGGGCCTACCTGGCGCACTCGGTGTACGGGTACTTCGCCAACGGCGGCGGTATCGCGTACGTGGTGCGGGTCGGCTCGGAGGTCGGCGAGGCGGCGAAGGCCAAGAGCGCGCTGGCCAAGCCGAAGGCGCTGCCGGTCGGCGAGGCCGTGGCGCTGGGCGCGTTCAAGGTCGCCGCGCTGGCCGGGGTCGAGGGTGAGCTCACCGTCGAGGTGGCCGAGGCCGAGGGTGAGAGCCCGAGCGAGGACCGGTTCAAGCTGGTCGTCAAGCAGGGCGGCAAGCCGGTCGAAACCTTCGACGTATCGGCCAAGAAGAGCGCCCGCAACTACGTGGTGACGCAGGTCAAGGAGCGCTCGGCGCTCATCCTGCTCGAGGAGGCGGCGGCCGCCGGCGGTGCGCTGGCGAAGCCGCAGAAGCAGACCGTCACGCTCGCCGTGCCGGCCGGCCCGGCCGAGGTGGTGCCGACCGGTATCTCGGTGGCCGAGTACGTGGGCGACGCCGACGCCCGCACCGGGTTCGCGGGCCTGGAGGCGATCGACGAGATCACCATGCTCGCCGTGCCCGACCTGATGGCCGCCCACCAGCAGGGTCTGATCGACGCCGAGGGCGTCAAGGCCGTGCAGAGCGCGATGATCACCCACTGCGAGCTGATGGGCGACCGCATCGCGGTGCTGGACCCGCTGCCGGACATGACGCCCCGCCAGGTCCGTGAGTGGCGGCAGGAGGGCGCCGGCTACGACTCCAAGTACGCCGCGCTCTACTACCCGTGGATCAAGGTCTTCGACCCGGCCAGTGGCCAGAACCGGTTCGTCCCGCCGAGCGGCCACATGCTGGGCGTCTGGGCGCGCAACGACAGCGAGCGCGGCGTGCACAAGGCGCCCGCCAACGAGGTGGTGCGCGGGGCGATCGACCTGGCGGTCAACGTCACCAAGGGCGAGCAGGACCTGCTGAACCCGATCGGCGTCAACTGCATCCGGGCGTTCCCCGGCCGCGGCATCCGGATCTGGGGCGCCCGCACGCTCTCCTCCGACCCGGCCTGGCGCTACATCAACGTCCGCCGGCTCTTCAACTACATCGAGGAATCGATCCTGCTGGGCACCCAGTGGACCGTCTTCGAGCCCAACGACGAGCTGCTCTGGATCAGCATCCGGCGCGACCTGACCGCCTTCCTCACCGAGGAGTGGCGGCGCGGCGCGCTCTTCGGGGCCACCGCCGCCCAGGCGTTCTACGTGAAGTGCGACGCCGAGACCAACCCGCCGTCCTCGGTCGACCTCGGCCAGGTCGTCTGCGAGATCGGCATCTGCCCGGTGAAGCCCGCCGAGTTCGTGGTCTTCCGGCTGGCGCAGTTCTCGGACAGCACCAGCCTGGTCGCCGAGTAGCCGTAGTTCCCCAGAATCCCAGCAGACTCAGAAAGGCGGTGGTCCGAGATGACGGACGCCGGTTACGCGGTTGCCACCCATATCTTCACGGTCAAGCTCGGTGCCTACGAGGTGGAGACCGTCCAGGAGGTGAGCGGGCTCTCCTTCGAGCTCGACTCGATCGACCACGCCGAGGTGACCAGCGCCGGCAAGCTGCTGGTCCGCAAGCTCGCGGGTGCGCGCAAGGGCGGCGAGGTCACGATTTCCCGCGGCGTCGACACCAGCTCGACCTTCACCGAGTGGCTCAAGAAGTCACTGATCAGCGGCGACGTGGCCTCAGCCCGGCAGACGATCTCGATCATCATCAAGGACTCGGCGGACAAGACGATCCGAACGATCAACCTGCAGAAGGCATGGGCGAAGAAGTGGGAGGGGCCGACCCTCACGGCCGGCGGAGCCACGGCCGCCATCGAGAAGGTCACCCTGGTCTTCGAGGATGTTGACTTCGCATGAGGCGACGTACGGTCGCGGGCGGGGCAGCCGGGTTCGACCCCGAAGAGGCATTCGAGGAGGCCGCCCCGCCCGCGGTGGCAGCGGTCGAACCGCTGCGCACCGAGTTCGAGTTCGAGCTGCCGCGCGGCTACGTCGACGCGGGGGGCACGGTGCACCGGCACGGCTCGATGCGGCTGGCGACCGCGCGCGACGAGCTGATGCCGCTGATCGACCTGCGGGTGAAGAGCAACCCGGCGTACCTGACCGTGGTACTGCTCGGCACGGTGATCACCCGGCTCGGCACGCTGTCCGCCCCCGGGCCCGGCGTGGTGGAGGAGCTGTTCGCCTCCGACCTCGCCTTCCTGCAGGACTTCTACCGGCGGATCAACGCGGAGGGGCACACCCGCGCCGCCGTGACCTGCCCGTCCTGCGAGAGCCCGTTCGAAGTCGACCTCGCGGGCGGGCGCCTGGGGGAATCGTGACGTACGCGGCCGACCGTCTGTACGAGGAGGCCGCGTACATCGCGTACCACTTCCACTGGCAGCAGGAGCAGATCCTCGACCTGACGCATGCCGAACGGGTGCGCTGGGTCGAGGAGATCGCGCGGATCAACACCAGGATCAACGAAGGATGAGTGAGCGGACGTGGCACTGCGAGACCGACTGGGACGGCGACGCCCCGGGCGCGCGCCCGCGGTGGACGCGTCCGGATCCGCGCCGGTGGACGGGCCGGTGGACGGGCCCGTGGACGCACCTGTCGACGCACCGGCGGCCACCGTGGGCGACCACGCGGGTGGCGGAGCTGCCCGGGCCGAGTGGCGTGCGCTGCCCGCGATCCAGCGGGCCTCGGCGGGCGCCGGGCCGGCCTCGGGCGACCTGGACGACCCCGACCGGTTCGTGAGCCGGCTGGCGACCCGGCAGAACCCCTCCTTTCACGGCTCGCTCGGCCACCTGGTCAGCTCCTCGGCACCGGCCGGCCTGCTGCACGGCGTGCTGCGCCCGGTGACCGGGGTGCCGGTGCAGCGGGCGGGCGAGGAGGCGTTGAGCTATGTGCGGCCGCTGCCCGAGCAGGCGGCGGCCGGGGCGAGCGGGGGCGGTTACCCGGACGGCGCGGGTGACGGTGGAGCGGGTGACGGTGGAGCGACTCATCGGACCGTCGAAGCCCGCGCAGGCCAGTCGCCCGCGCTGCCGCGGCTCGCGGTGCAGCGCGCGACGGTCGGCGGCCGGGCTGCGGCCGGAGCCGGAGCCGGGGCCGGAGCCGGTACGGCGGGACGTGACGGCAGGAGTGCCGCTCCGGCAAGGCCGTTGACGACGGCTCAGCCGGTCGCCGGGAACGCGCGGGCGCTGCCCGCGCTGCCGCTCACGGTGGCCAGCGCGCACCGGGGCCACGGGGCGACCGGCGGGCCGCCCCCGCCCCCGCCCCCGGCATCACCATCGGCGTCAGCACCTGGCGGGACATCTCCGGTGTCCCGTAGCGGACTTGGTGCCCCCATGACCGCAGTGCCGAGCTCGGCGGTGCCGGCTCTCCCCCTGGGGCCGGCTGCCGGGTCGGCCGAATCGGCGGCGGGCGGGCCCGCGCTCGTGCAGCGGGCCGTTCGCCCGGCCCCAACGGCCGTTGCCGCGAGCCCGGTCGCTCAGCCGAGCCCACCCGCCGCGCCGGAGTCGCCGAAGTTGCCGCAACGGCGGGTCGGCCTGGGCAAGCCGCTGTCGGCGTTGCCGCAGACGGCAGCCGTGCCGAGCCCGCCGACGGGTCCGGGCTCGCCCGTCCAGCGCAGTGCCACGCAGGGCGCGGACTCGAGCACGCGTGCGGCTGCGAGCGCGGTTGCTGCAAGCACACCAGCTTCGAGCGCGCCTGCATCGACCGTGCCTGCATCGAGCGCGCCTACGGCCGCAGTTGTGCAGCGCAGCGCAGCGGCGGCGTCGGGCGCGGACCGGGCCGCTGCCCCGGAAGCCGTCGCACCGCTGATCGGTGCGGACGGCGCGGGCCGCGCGGCCGTGGTGCAGCGCAGTGCCGACGGGGCGGGCACACCTGCGCAGGCCGCGCCGGTGCCGCCGGCAACGCCGTTGGTGACGGGTGACCGCTCGGGGCGCGCCGGCGCCGGCGCAGCCGCAGACGGACCGGGCGGCGCGGCCGGCGTGGCCAGCGCAAGCGCGGTGCAGCGCAGTGCGGACAGTGCACCTGCCGGTGGGCGGGCCGCGACGCCGGTGGTGCCGCTGGTGCAGGCGGCTCGGCGGGCGCCTGCCACCGCTGCGGCGGCCGGCAGCAGCACCCCCTCCGTGCAGCGACGCACCGAACGACCCGTGCCCAGCGTTCAGTTGCTCTCCTCCCGGCCGATCGCCCCGCTGCTCACAGCGGAGAGCGGCCCGGCGGCGGCCGGCACGGGGCCGGCGAGCCCGGCGACGCCCGCGGCGGTGCCGCTGCGGTGGCTCCGGCCGGCAGGCGAGTCCGCCACGGCCGCAGGCGCCGGGGCACCGGCGGGCCCGACGAGTGACGGATCTTCAGCACGGCGCGCCACGAGCACGGTGGCAGGTGCGCACGTTGCCGACTCCGGCGTAACGGCGCAGCGCGCGGATTCGCGTGCCACCGCTCGTGCCACCGCCCGTGCCGCCTCGGCGGTCCAGCGACGACTCGGGCACACCGGGCGGTCGGCGGCGGCCGAGAGCCCGGCCGAACCGAGCGGCGCGCCCGTCGTGCAGCGGCGCGGTGCGCGCGGTGGTCGGGCAACGGCGGCCGGGAGCGCACCGGAATCGGGGGGCAGCACCGGTGCGTCGCGGTCGCCGGCCGGCGTCGTCTCGGCGGTTCAGCGCCGGATCGGACGCACTGGTCGGGCTTCGGCCGCCGAGGGCAGCGCTACGCAGGGCGGGTCGGCGGTCAGCGCCTCCTCCGTCGTCCAGCGGCGCGGTACCCGCACCGCGCGGGCTTCGGTGGCCGCGAGCGCGCCGGAGCCGGGCGACAGCACCCCGGGCACCGGCGCCACGCCGGTGGTGCAGCGCCTGGCCGACCCGGGCAACGGTGCGTCGCAAGAGCCGATCGCCGGCGGCGACGTGCGGCCGAGCCCGGGACACCCCGCTTCGGGCGGCTTCCGCGCCGTCGCCCAGCGCGCCCTCGCCCGCCGCACCACCCGGGAAGCGACACAGGCTCAGGCCCAGGCCCACGGCACGGGAGCCCCAGCCGCAGCCACCGCCACAGCCACAGCCACAGCCACCGCCATGACGGCGCAACGCCGGACAGCCCCGTCCTCCCCAGCGACGCCCACAGCCCCCGCCACCCCGCCCGTGCAGCGCCGCGCCCAGCAGACCACTCCCCCCGTCCCACTGCGCCCCGCCGCCCCCACCACCCCCACGCCCACGTCCACCCCCACCACCCCTCCCACCCCCCTCCCCGCGGCGGCCCCCCACCGTCAGACCGCGAACTGGGCGCCTCCGGTCCCGCAGTCCGCGGGCGGCCCGGGTCGATCGGCCGGCCCCGCGGCGCCGATGGTCCAGCGGCTGCGGGAGCACCCGGTCACGAGCGCGCCGGCCGCCCCGCCGGCCGTTCCCGTGGTGCTCCGCAAGGTGCAGCAGCCGACCCCGCCCGCGCCCCCCGCCCCCACCGGCGCCACGACCGTGCAGCTCTTCGGCCACTCCCCCGCGCCCCACACCCCGAGCACCCCCACCCGAGCCAGCTCGACCACCGCCACCACGTCCACCGCCACCCCCGACAACGCGCCCCAGTCGCCCGCCCCGGACGGCGCGGGCGTGCTCGCCGCCCTCGATCGCGGCCATCTCGACGAGCTGGCCCGGCGGTTGGCCGGCCCGATCGGCCGGCTGCTGCGCTCGGAGCTGCGTCACGGCCGCGAGCGGGCCGGCCGCCTGACGGACGGCGGGCGATGAACGAGACCGCACCACCACCCGCAGGAGCGACCCGATGAGTACCCCCGACCCCGGAACCAGCGTCCACTTCCGCCTCCAGTTCACCGGCGTCGACCTCGGCGTCTTCACCACGTGCAGCGGCCTGGGTGCGCAGGTGGAGGTGGAGCAGCGTCCGGAGGGCGGCAACAACGGGTTCGTCTGGCAGTTGCCCACCCGGGTGAGCTACCCCAACGTGACGATGACCCGGGGCCTGACCGCGGACAGCGCCAAGATCGCCGCCTACCTGGCGAGCCTTCAGCAGAAGGTCACCCGGGGCACGGCGCAGATCACCGCGCTCACCGCGAACCTGCAGTCGCCGATCGCCACCTGGTCGCTGCGCGAGGTGATCCTGGTGCGCTGGAGCGGGCCGTCCTTCGACCCCGGCCGCTCCGAAGCGGCCGTCGAGACCATCGAGATCGCGCACCACGGCTTCATCTGAGCATCGAGCGGCCCACCACCGACCGCCCGCAGCCACCCACCACCCACCACCCACCACCCACCACCCACCACCCACCAGCAGAACGAGGGGAGCGGAGACCATGACCGTCGCGCCGGCCAAGGCCATCCTGACGGCTTACGAGCCACCGAAGACCCCGGGCGCCATGCCCGGCGGCAAGATCGGCAGCCCGGTCACCTTCCAGTTCAACCCGCACACCCTCGCGATGAGCAAGGGCGCGCGCTGGCTGCAGAATCCGGCCGCCAAGTCGCCGGAGGTGGGCACCCCCGAGTTCCAGGGTGCCGAGCCGCGCCGCCTGAACGTCGAGCTCTTCCTGGACGCGACGGCCACCCACGACGACAGCGTGGCCCGGGCGGTGGACACCGTGCTCGGCTGGTGCACCCCGACCGAGGCCTCGATCGCGGCCAAGGCGCCCTGCCCGCCGCGTGTGGTGTTCACCTGGGGGACGTTCCAGGCGGTGACCTTCGCCGGCTACCTGGAGAGCGTCAACGCGACCTTCACGCTCTTCGACACCGACGGCAAGCCGCTGCGCGCGACCTGCACGGTGGCACTCGCCGAGTCCGGCGAGCCGACACCGGGTCAGAACCCCACCTCGGGCGCGCTGACAGCGCGCCGGGTGCACCGGCTGGTCGGCGGCGACAGCCTGGAGATGCTCGCGTACCAGGAGTACGGCGACGCCACCGCCTGGCGCCGGATCGCGGAGGCGAACGACATCGACGACCCGATGCGGCTGCGGCCGGGCACCGAGGTCCTGGTGCCCTCCGGCACCGAGCGCCGGGCGGGGGCGGCCTGATGGGCGCCGACACCAGCGGCTTCGAGATCGGCGTCCCCGGCGCGCTGCCACCGGTCTGGGACTCCGCTCCGATGGACATCCTGGTGGAGGAGGGCGGCGGGCTCGCCGCCGTCGCCGTGGTGCGGTTCCTCGACCCGAGCCGCGCGCTGCTGGCGCAGACCGGGATCACCATCGGCGCGCTCTTCACGATCCAGGCCAAGCGCGACTCCGGCTCGCCGCTGGAGCCGCTGTTCACCGGCGAAGTGGTCGCGCTGGAGGCCGAGTTCGACGGCGCCGGCAGCTTCACCACGGTGCGCGCGATGGACGTCTCGCACCGGCTGCGGCGCGGGCGGCGGATCGCGGGCTATCCGCAGAGCACCGCCTCCGACATCGCCGCCGAGGTGGCCGAGAAGGCCGGCATCGGCCAGGTGCAGATCGACGCCACCACGATGGTGTATCCGTACGCCACCCAACCCAACGTCTCCGACTGGGACTTCCTGCAGGGGCTGGCGCTGGAGAACGACCGCGAGATGGTGGTCGAGAACGGCATCTTCCACTTCCGCAAGCCGGTGGCGGCCACCGGTGCCCCCGATCCGTCGACCGATGCGGACAAGAACCCGTTCGTGGTGGAGCTGGGCAAGACGACCCGGTCGGTGCGGGCTGCGGCGACCTCGGTGAACCAGGTCTCCGCGGTGGAGGCGCGGGGCTGGGACGTGGGCGCCAAGAAGGCGGTCGGCTACCGGGCCCCGGTGGTGCCGAGCGTGGGGCAGCAGCTCGGGCTGACCCCGGCGGCGGCCACCGCGAAGTTCCCGCCGGCCGACCTGGTGGTGGCCGACGTGCCGTACGGGACGGACGCCGAGGTGACCGCGGTGGCGACCGCGCTGGCCGCCGAGAACGCCGCCGCCCTGGGCGAGTTCGAGATCTGCGTCGACGGCAACCCGCAGCTGCGGGTCGGCACCCCGGTCGCCCTCGGCGGGGCGGGCACGCCGTTCGACGGGCGCTACACGATCACCGCCGTCTCGCACAGCTACCTGCGCGGGCTCGGCTACGAGACCCGGGTCACGGTCAGCGGGCGCCAGGACCGCACGCTCTTCGGTCTGGCCACCGGCGCCTCGGCCCCGGCCCGCTCGCCCCGGGTCCCGTCGGTGGCGATCGGTGTGGTGGTGGACGTGCTGCGGCCCGGGCAGATCCCGGCCGACGGCTACGGCGAGCAGGCCAAGCAGGGCTGGGTGAAGCTCAAGTTCCCCTGGCTGTCGGACAGTCCGGCCGAGGGCACGCCCGTGTACGTGACCGACTGGGTGCGCACGGTGCAGCTCGGCGGGGTCGGCGGCGGCGGCCTGTTCTGCCCGGAGATCGACGACGAGGTGCTGGTCGCCTTCGAACAGGGGCTGCTGGACCGCCCGGTGGTGCTCGGCGGGCTCTACAACGGCAAGGACAGCCCGTCCCCGGCCAGCGGCCAACTCATCGACCCCTCGGGCAAAGTGGCCGGCCGAACGCTCTCCTCGCGCAACGGCGACCGGCTGGAGCTGCAGGGCGCCATGGGCGAGGGCAAGGGCGTGCTGATCTCCACCGGCGACAACGGGTTGACGGTCCGGCTGGACCGGCAGCAGACCGAGATCACCGTGGACAGCAAGGGCAAGGTCACCATCCGCGGCGCCACCGGGATCACCCTGGACGCGGGAGCCGGTCCGCTCAGCCTCAGCGGCGGGAGTGTCTCGATCAAGGGAGAGGCCGAGGTCAGCGTCAACGCGCCGCTCATCAAGCTCAACTGACGTCACGTCAACTCGGCCGACCAGGCGGCCGCGTCATCTTGCCAGCACCGCAGCAGAACAAGGGAGTACGACCGATGCCGCCGGCCGCGAGGGTGGGGGACCCCATCAGCCATGAGTACATACCCGAGGTGGGCGGGCTGCCGAACGGGACGGTCGGCTTGCCCGGCGGCCAACTGCTGCCCCCGATGCCGGTCTTCGAGCCGCTGCTCGGCGTGCCCTCGGTGCGGATCGGTGGCGCACCGGCCGCCGTGGTCGGTGCCGAGTGCCTCTGCGCCCTGCACGCCGAGATCGAGCCCAACGTGATCCTGCCCGCGCTCTCACTGGGCAGCCAGGTGCTGATCGGCGGGTTCCCGGCGGCGCGCGAGGGCGACAAGGCGCTCTGCCAGGCGTCGGTCAGCTTCGGCGACCCCACCGTGCTGATCGGGGGTGCCTGAGATGCCCCAGCAGTTCGTCGGCTCCGGCTGGGCGTTCCCGCTGCGCACCGACCCGACCGGGGCGATCGCCCTGGTCGACTCGGACCGCGAGATCGTCGAGTCGATCCGGCTGGTCCTGGGCACCGCGCCCGGCGAGCGGCCGATGCGGCCCGAGTTCGGCTGCGGCGTCCACGACTACGTCTTCGCACCGACCGACGCCGACACCGCCGGGCGGATCTCCGCCGAGGTGCGCCGCTCGCTGGACCGCTGGGAGCCCCGGGTCGAGGTCGACTCCGTCGACGTCTCCTACGACCGGGTCGAGACCGGCACCCTCTACATCGACATCCGCTACACCGTGCGCGGCACCAACAACCCGCGCAGCCTGGTCTTCCCCTTCTACGTGATCCCCGAGCATGAGCAGGAGAGCTCCCACTGATGTCCCTGCCCGCGCCCAACCTGGACGACCGCCGTTTCCAGCAACTAGTCGACGAGGCCAAACGGTTCGTCCAGCAACGCTGCCCGGAGTGGTCGGACCACAACGTCTCCGACCCGGGCGTGACGCTGATCGAGGCGTTCGCGCACATGACCGACCAACTGATCTACCGGCTGAACCGGGTGCCCGAGAAGAACTACCTCGCCTTCCTGGACCTGATCGGCGTCAAGCTCTTCCCCGCCTCGGCCGCCCGGGCCGGGCTGACCTTCTGGCTCTCCGCACCGCGCGAGGCCGAACTGCGCCTGCGCGAAGGGACCGAGGTCTCCACCGTCAGCACCGGGCAGGACGACCGGGTGGTCTTCGCCACCGAGCGCGAACTGGCCATCGTGCCATGCGAGTTCAGCGCGCTGCTGACCCAGCCGGCCGGTGGCCGGCCGAGCGACCGGACCGAGGAGCTGCTGGACGGCCGGGACGTCGCCTGCTTCACCGAGAGCCCGCAGGTCGGCGACGTGATGCTGCTCGGCCTGTCCGCCGCGGTGCCGAACTGCGCGGTGCTGCTCGCGCTGGACAGCGAGGTCGAGGGCGTCGGCGTCGACCCCCGGCAGCCGCCGCTGGTCTGGGAGGCCTACGACGGGGACACCTGGCTGCCCTGCGAGGTGGACAGCGACGGCACCGGTGGCCTGAACCGCCCGGGCGAGGTGGTGCTGCACGTGCCGGCCGGCCACGCGGTGGCCGCCGTCTCGGGCCGGCGGGCCGGCTGGCTGCGCTGCCGGACCGTCAGCAGCCGCCCCGGCCAGCCGTTCTACTCCGCCACACCGACCGTGCGCGCCGTCTCGGCCGGCACCGTGGGCGGGACCGTGGGCGCGCTGCACGCCGAGACCGTCGACGAGGAGTGGATCGGCGACTCCGGCGGGACCCCGGGGCAGCGCTTCCCGGTCGCCCGCCCGCCGGTACTGGCCGAACCCGGCCCGCTGGTGGTCGAGGTCGCCGACGGCGACGGCTGGCAGGAGTGGACGGAGGTCGAGACCTTCGGCGACACCGGCCCGGCGGACCCGCACTTCACGCTGGACCGCACCACCGGCGAGGTCGCCTTCGGACCGGCCGTGCGCGAGGCCGACGGCACGCTGCGCCACTACGGTGCGGTGCCCGCCAAGGGAGCCCGGATCAGGGTCCGCCGCTACCGCACCGGCGGCGGGCGGCGCGGCAATGTGGCGCGCGGCGCGCTGAGCGTGCTGCGCAGCTCGGTCCCCTACGTCTCCCGGGTGGCCAACCGGGAGGGCGCGACGGGCGGCGTGGACGGCGAGACGGTGCAGTCCGCGATGCTCCGCGGACCGGTCGAACTGCGCACCCAGGACCGGGCGGTGACCGCCGCCGACTACGAGCTGCTGGCCCGCCGGGCGGCGCCGTCCACGGCCCGGATCCGCGCGCTGGCGGCCGGCCCGGGCGCCGCGGAGGGCGGAGTGCGGGTGCTGGTGGTGCCCGGGGTGACCGCGGACGCGGGCGACCGGCTGCGCTTCGAGCAAATGGTGCCGCCGGACGACCTGCTCGACACCATCGCGCGCTACCTGGACGACCGGCGCCCGATCGGCGCCCGGCTGGTGGTGGAGCCGCCGTTCTACCAGGGCGTCACCGTGGTGGCCCGGGTGATGGCCCGGCGCGGGGTGCCGGTGGGGCAGGTCCGCGAGCGGGCACTGGACGCGCTCTACCGCTACCTCAACCCGCTGACCGGCGGCCCGGACGGCCAGGGCTGGCCGTTCGGCCGTCCGGTGCAGGCGGGCGAGGCGTACGCGGTGCTGCAGCGGCTGCCCGGCGTCGAACTCGTGGACCACGTCCAGCTGTTCCCGGCGAACCCGCTGACCGGTGAGCGCGGCGACCCGAGCGACCGGGTCGACCTGGACCGCAACGCGCTGGTCTTCTCGCACCAGCACCAGGTCAGGGTGGAGGAGCTGTGACGACCGCTGCCGTGCCGGCGGGTGAGCCGGACCCGGGCGGGCGCCGGGCGGTGGACGGCCTGGCCTCGCCGCACCCGCTGGGCGCCCGACTGCCCGGCGTCTACGCCGAGGACGACTTCACCCAGCGCTTCCTGGGCGCGTTCGACGACGTCCTCGCCCCGGTCCACGCGGTGCTGGACTGCATGGACGCCTACTGGACCCCGAGCCAGGCGCCGGCCGACTTCCTGGACTGGCTGGCCGGCTGGGTGGCCGCCGAGCACACCGCCCGCGTCGACGGCGAGCCGGTGCCGCTGGCCGAGCGCCGCTCGCTGGTGGCGCAGACCATCCCCGCACACCGACTGCGCGGCACCAACCGCGGCCTGGTCGAACAGCTGCGGCTGCTCGGGGTCGAGGCGGAGGTGCTCGACAGCGGCGGCTCCACCTGGTCCGCCACCCCGAACGGCCCGCTGCCCGGCACACCCCGGCCCGCGGTGCTGGTGCGGGTCCGGGCCGCGGGCGCGGTGCCGCTGCGCCGGATCGAGGCAGTGGTGGAACGCGAGCGCCCGGCCCACGTCGACTTCCGGGTCGAGGTGCTGCCCGAGTAGCCGGGGTCCGGTAGCCGGGGTCCGCTAGCCGGGCCGGGGATCAGTCCAGGGAGGCGAGCAGGCTGTCGTACTGCCGGCTCACCCGCTCCGAGGAGGCCAGGTCACCGGCCCGGTGGTAGGCGCCGATCAGCGCGCGCCAGGCTCCGTCGTGGAAGGGCTCGAGGCGCAGGCTGTACTCGGCCGCCTCCACGGCGGCCCCGGTCCGGCCGGCCGCGAGCTCGGCGTCCGCCAGCCAGGCGCCGACCTCGGCCGCCCGGGCCCGCAGCCGCTCCCGCTCCTGGACCACCCACTCGGCCGGGCCCTCCTCCGGCAGCAGGTCGCCGACGTACCAGGTGCGCGCGGTGCGCAGCGCGGTGAGGGCCACAGCCGCGTCGCGGGTCCGGTCGAGCGGCCGGGCCGCGTCCGCCGCGCGTTCGAACTCACGCACGTCGCTGACCACCTGGTCCTCCTGCTGCGCTCCCAGCGCCAGTCCGTAGGCGTCACCGGTGCGGCAGAGCAGCCCCGCGCCCAGCAGTTCGCGCAGGCGCGAGACGGTGACCTGGAGGTTGCGGATCCCGGTGACACGAGGCAGGTCGGGCCAGAACGCCTCCAGCAGGACCTCGCGGTGCACGGGTCGACCACCGTTCATCGCCAGCAGCCGCAGCAGCCGCCGGGTCTTGGGGCGGGCCGCCGAGCAGTCCACCGGCGCCCCGGCGATCAACATCCGGAAGCCACCCAGGCAGCGCAGCTCCAGCAGCGGCGGAGCCGACCGCCGTCGGTCGACGATCAGCGGCACGACGACCGGCGGCACGACGCCCTGGCCGGACAGGCCCGACGAATCCGACGGGTCGGGCAGCGCGGGTACGGGTACGGGTACCGTCGGCGTATCAGGACTGCCGAGGCGACCGGTGACGCCCCGCGCACCGGGGCGGGCGAGCGGGATGGTCACTCCCGCCGGCCGACCGAGCCCGGTGCCCGCCGCCGCATCGCGGGCGAGCGCAGCGGCTCGGTCGTGCAGCCGGGCGGCCGAGCCGACCGGCTGGTGGCGGGCCACCGCGTCGCCGAGCACCGGGTGTCGGAAGGTCAGCGTCCCTCCAGGGGCCAGCAGTTCGGCCCGGAAGAGCAGGTCGGCCGCCTCGACCGCGCGCTCCGGCGCCAGCCCGGCGACCTGCGCGGTCCACGCCGGGCTCGCCTGCCCACCCAGCACCGCCAGCGCCCCGGCCAGCTGCCAGGCCGCGCTGCCCGGACCACCGGCCATCGCCTGCACGTGCTGCGCCACGCTCTGCGGCGCGTACCGGGGCAGCAGGCCGGCGCCGACCCGGTCGGGGGCGACCTCGTGCTCGGCCAGCTCGGTGAGCAGCGCCTCCAGCAGCCGGGGGTTGCCGCCGGTGCGGCGCAGGCACTCGGTGACGAAGCCGGGATCGGGGTCGCCGGGCAGGATCTCGCACACCAGCTGTTCGGCGTCGTTGCGGTCCAGGCCGCGCAGCTGCAGTTGCCGGAGCTCCGTCACCAGGTCGCGGCAGGGCTCGGGGTGACTGGCCGGCAGGTCGCCGCGGATCGAGGCGAGCAGCACCACGCGCAACCCGGCCAGCCGGTGCCGCAGGTGGCTGAGCGCCTGCAGCGACCAGGTGTCGCACCAGTGCAGGTCGTCCACCAGCAGCAGGACCGGTCGCTCCAGTTGTGCCGCGGTCACCCGCCGGGCGAAGCCGGTGGCGGTCTGCGGCAGCGAGCCCAGATCCTCCAGCAGCTGGCGCACCGCCGAGAACTGCTCCTGGTGGCCCTGCGGGTGGCAGCGAGCCCGGGCCGTGCGGAAGCCGGCGCCGGTGGCGGCGAGTGCGGCCTCGGCGAGGAAGGTGGTCCGGCCGATGCCGCACTCGCCGCGCACCAACAGAGCCCCCGCGGTGCCCGAACGGGCAGCTTCGAGGGCTCTCAGCACGGTCTGCGCCGGTCCGACCGGCCGCGCCGCGCCGACCGGGGCGTAGCGGGGGAGGTGACCGGTCGCGATCGTGTCCTGCACGGAGGCGTCCTTCCCTGTGTCGACTCACGGCTGCCCAACGGTTCAAGCAAAGCAGCGTGGGTGACGGTGGAACAGGAAGAACAGCTAGCGGAAGTAGGTCCGGTCCGCCGGCGACCGGCTCGGGGCCGACCACCGGCGGACCCGTTCCGCACCGGCCTCAGCCGGTGTACAGGCCGGGCCAGCCCGAGGCGTTGATGACGCCGGGCTGCGTGTTGTAGTCCTTGACCCAGCCGCCGACCAGCGCGTTCACCATGTTCGTGGTCCCCGAGGTGCCGGCCGGGGGGTGCACGTCCTGCTGGTACTGGTGGATCCCCTGGGTGTTGTAGCCCGCGGTCGGGTTGGCCGTCGCGTGCCTCAGGTTGGCCATGACCTGCTGGAGGAAGGTGGCCTCGGTGTTCAGGTCGTTCTGGCTGAGGCTGTCCTGGTCGGCCCAGACCAGGGCCGCGTTGGTGCAGGCGTTCTCCCAGGTGGTCTTGTCGCCCTCGACGTTGTCCGGCGTGCCGATCACCGGGAACATGATCATCGCGGTGATGGTGGCCCGCCCGAGGGCGCCCTTCGGATCGCTCGCCCCCAGGTTCCCGGGGTGCTGCGCGTTGCGGTCGGTGGCCGCCTGGAAGCAGGCGATCTGGGCGGCGGTGGCCTGGTCGAGCACCCCCGGGGTGACGGCCGCGGTCAGCTTGCACGGGTTGTTGCTGGACAGACTCGCCAGCCGCTGCTGGGCGAACTGCACGATCAGGTTGGCCGGGGTCCTGCTCGTCGTGGTGATCGGCAGGGCGAGCCCCGACGGAGCCGCGGCACCACCGCCGCCACCGCCACCACCGCCGCCACCACCGCCGCCACCGCCACCGGCCGGCTGCTGGGCCGGCTGAGCCGGCGGGTTGCCACCACCGCCGCCGCCACCGCCACCGCCGCCGCCACCGCCAGGGGCCTGGAGCGGGGCCGGGTTCTGCGCCGGAGCGACGTTGCCGCCCCCGGCGGGCACCGACAGCGGAGCGCCCGGGTCGGTGCTCGGCTGCCCGACCGGCGTCTGCGGCAGGGTGCTGGGCGCGCCCGCGGCCTGGGCCGCGGCGCCCGTGGTGGGGATCGCCGACGGGGCGACCGTCGCGGCGACCTCCGCGGCCCTGGTGCTCACGTGGGGCGCGGCCGCCAGCCACAGGGCGACCGCCGCCGCCGTCAGCACCGCGAGGACCGCCATGAACCGCATGATCCACCGGGGCAGCAGCGCGCCCTGCATCCAGGTGCCGTCGACCGTGGTCGGCTCGAACCCGGAGCGCTGCACCGCGATGCCGAACGGCAGGTCCTGCTTGCCGCCGATCCAGCGCCGCTGCTTCGGGCGCATCGTGACCTTGGCGAACGCCGCCCGCCCGGGGGCGATCTGGACCGAGGACGGCTGCAGCTCGAAGTCCAGCTGGTCGGCGCGGTCGCGGCCCACCAGCGAGGCGGTCAGCGGGGTGTTGCCGAGGTTGTCCAGCGCCAGCCGCGGGCGCCCGCGCAGCCGGCCCCGGGAGACCGGCGGTAGCAACTCGGCGAAGAACTCGGTGAACGGCGTGATCGACAGCATCCCTTCGACCACCACGGTCGCGTCGGGTTGCTCGACGGGCAGCACCTGCACGCCGTACGGGTTGGGCCCGGCGGTGGCGTCAGGGGTGCGCGGCGGGACGAAGGTCAACTCGACCGTGCCGCTGGTGCCCGGGTACAGCTTCAGCGTGGCGGGCTCGACCCGAACCCACAGGGCCGGGTCACCCACCAGCTGGATGCGGTACTCCTCGACGACGTCGCCGGTATTGCGCAGCCGCAAGGCCACGGTGGTGCTCGCGCCGGCGTCGACCGTTGCCGACGCGGGTTCCAGGGAGGTCCAGATACTCACCGTCGAACGGTAGCCACCACCGCCTCCAGCCAGGATGGTCCAACGGGTCGCCACTCGGGCAACGCTGACTGCCCGTCCGGGCAGATCCACCGATCATCGGCGGCCGCGCCGTGGTTCAGGCGATGAGCAGGCGCAGGCCGAGATCTGCCGCGTCGAGGTCGGCGAGGTCGCCGTTGCGCTCGGCCCACCGGCCGGAGTCGAGGTCGTCGCCGAGGCTTCGAACCGCCCGGCGCTCGGCCTGCGGCCCGACCTTCGTCCACACCGACATCGCACGGCGCACGTGATCCTCCAGATACGCCCCCGGCCGGCGCCAGTACGCCTCGAACAGACCGTCAGCGCAGTCCCACGGGACGGGCACCGGCTCAGCGCGGGCGCCGATCGCGTCGGCCATCCCAGCGAGCGAGGGGAACTCCGCGAGGACGGCGGCGAACTCGGACAGGTAGTCGCGGGTGAGCCAGAACCGGTCCAGCCAGCCGGGCTCGTCGGTGTCGAACGTGAGCACCACCACGCGCCGGGCCACCCGCCGCATCTCGCGCAGCCCCGCCATCGGGTCCCCCCAGTGGTGAACGGTGGAGACGGCCATCGCGACGTCGAAGGAGCGGTCCTCGAACGGCAGGCGCTCCGCGGCGGCGGCCACGCACGGCGCCGAGCCGGCAGGTCGCTGCCCCCGCATGACCGCCGACGGCTCCACCGCGATCACGTCGCGATCAGCGGGCTCGTAGGAGCCGGTGCCCGCCCCGACGTTCAGCACCGTCTGCGCGTCCCCCAGCGCGTCCCAGACCTGCGCGGCGATCCGCGGCTCGGTCCGCCGGGTTGCCGTGTAGGCGCCGCCGATCGCGTCGTACAGCCGTGCACCGAGCATCTCCAGTTGCTCCTCCGGTGTCACCTTCAGTCCCTTCGCTCGTGCCTCGAGTTCCCTGTCGATGGCCGCCACCATGGCGTCGGCGCGATCACGCCGCTCCAACAGCAGGCCGCGCAGTCGGCGCAGGTGCGCGACCGCGTCGGTGGACGGGTCGCCGACCAGGTCCGCGACCTCCCGCAGCCCGAAGCCCAACCGCCGGTAGGCCAGCACCTCCCGCAACCGCTCCACGTCGCCCTCCGAATAGGCCCGGTACCCGGCCAGGGTCCGCGCCGACGGCCGAACGAGCCCGATCCCGTCATAGTGATGCAGCGTGCGGACGCTCACGCCGGCCAGCTCGGCCACGCGTCCCACGGTCCAGTGATCTTCCACGGCACCGACTATGCGGCCTGACGCCACGTGAGGGTCAAGAGCCTCACTCAGGGCGGTCCGAGGCGACTCCCGCAAGCCGGTGCGGGCCCGGTTCGCCCCGCACGAATCTGCTGGCGGTGATCGCGCACAGGTGATGGACTGGCGGGCGGTGCTTGCCGATTGGACACAAGCGCCGCCAATTCGTCTACGCACATGGAGCATTCATGGCCCGCTCGTTCCGTTTCGGCGTCACCCTGCTCACCCCGGCCGCGCGGGGCGAGTGGCGCGAGAAGTGCCGCACAGCGGAGCTGCTCGGCTACGACGTGATCACGGTCTCCGACCACCTGGGCAGGCCGGCGCCGTTCCCCGCCCTGGTCGCCGCGGCCGAGGCCACCGAGCGTCCCCGGCTCGGCACGTTCGTGCTCGACTCGGGCTTCTGGAACCCGACACTGCTCGCCCGCGAGGTCGCCACCACGGACCAGCTCACCGGCGGCCGCCTCGAACTGGGGCTCGGCACCGGCTACTTGAAGGCGGAGCACGACGCGGCGGGCCTGCCCTTCGGCACGCCCGGCGAGCGCGTGACCCATCTCCAGCGCACGATCGAGGAGTTGGACCTTCGGTACGGCTCGGACGACTTCGCGCCGCAGCCGCTGCAGCGGCCCCGCCCGCCGCTGCTGATCGGCGGCAACGGGGACCGCGTCCTCAAGCTGACCGCCCGGCACGCCGAGATCGCCGCGTTCACCGGGGGGCGCGCGGACCCGAACGGCAAGCCGATCATGATCACGGCCGCGCAGCTGGACCAACGCGTGGCCGCGTACCAGCGCTTCGCCGCCGACCGCGCCGAGCCGGCCGAGCTGAACCTCCTGATCTACACGGTCATGGTCACCGACGACCGCCGGGCCGCCCTGCGGCGATCCCTCGGCAGCGTCCCGTACCTCACCATCCCGGACCTCACCGAGGACGAGGCCCTCGAGCTGCCGACCTTCCTCGTCGGCACGGTGCGACAGATGGCCGACCAGCTGCGGGCGCAGCGGGAGCGGTACGGCTTCACGTACATCACCGTCGTGGAGCCCGCCATGGCCGCCTTCGCCCCGGTCATCGAGGAGCTGCGCGGCGAGTGAGCGCCACCGCGCTCCACCCGGCGGAAATTCGTTTGGCGGACCCCCGCGACCCCTGCTACCTTTCCGGAGGCCGTGCGAGAGAACGAGGAGGTGGTACCCGTGAACGCAGTTTCGACATGGGTGCTCCTCTCCGAGGTCACGGTCGGGCGATAGGTCGTCCGGGAGCGCCGTTCAAGAGCCCTCCCGAAAGGCACGACCATGCACTTCACTTCCGAGCAGCGCCTCGACAACGGCGTCCTCGAACGCGAATTCACCCTCGGCGAGATCCCCGGCATCCTGTGGACGCCCGGATCCGCCTCCGCAACCGCACCGGCACCGCTGATCCTGCTCGGCCACCCCCCGCTCGGACTGCACAGGATGTACCCCCGACTGGTGGCGCGGGCCCTGCACGCTGCGGCGGATGGCTTCGCCGCGGCCACCATCGAGCTTCCCGGGAGCGGTGACCGGCCCCGTTGGCCCGCCGCCGATCAGGCTCGCGCCGACCTGCGCCGGGCCATGGAAGCCGGCGAGCCGGTCAGCGACGAGATCATCGACGCCCTGATCCTCCCGCTGGTCGAGAAGTCGGTCCCGGAATGGCAGGCCGCCCTGGATGCCCTCCTGTCGTTGCCCGAGATCGGCGGCCCGGTCGGGTACTCGGGGGGAGTGATCTCCATCGGCGTTCGCCTTGCGGTAGTCGAGCCGCGCATCGTGGCCGCCGGACTCTTCGCCGGGAGTTTCGTGCCTCGCGCCATGTTCGAGGAGGCGCGCCAGGTCACCATTCCGCTGCACGTCCTGCTGCAGTGGGACGATGAAGGCAACGACCGGCAGGCGGCCCTGGACCTGTTCGACGCCTTCGGCTCCAAGGAGAAGACGCTGCACGCCAACATGGGCGGGCACACCGGCGTCCCGCAGTTCGCCGGGGACGACGCGGCCGGGTTCTTCGCTCGGCACCTGAAGTGAGACCGGGCCGCCAGGCCGGCAGCAGCCGGTAGGCGGCGTCGGCCTGGACGTTGTTGTCCCGGCTCTCCACACCACGGGCCCCTGCCGACTCGGCAGGGGCCCGTGGTGCCCGAAGCCGTGAACAGAGCCATCTCGGGTCGTCCACGTACACTGACGCGCATGGCATGCCGCATCAGTGAGTTGGTCATCGACTGCGCCGACCCGGACCTGCTCGCCGCGTTCTGGAGCCAGGTCCTCGGCTACGTCGAACTCGGCCGGGAGGACGACGGAAGCATCGAGATCGGGCCGCCCGGCACCGGCTTCGGCGGCCCGCAGCCCACCCTCGTCCTCAGCCCCAGCAGCGACCCGCGGACCGGGAAGCTCCCGCTCCACATCGACGTCAACGCCACCGACCGTGACCAGGACGCCGAGTTGGCGCGGCTGCTCGCCCTCGGCGCCAAGCGCGCCGACGTCGGCCAGACCGGCACCGAGAACTGGCACGTCCTGGCCGACCCGGAAGGCAACGTGTTCTGCCTCCTGCACACCCGGCTCCAGCCCGTCTGACCGCGTGCGCCCCGGCCGGCGGTCAGGACGGGGGAACCGTCCGCTCCGGCGCGAGCGAGTTGCCCGCCGGGATGTGTCCGCAGTCGGACGGGGCCGGCTTGCCCGCGAACCGGTCGTCGAGCCAGGACACCGCCTTGGGCGCCCACACCGGCGCCGTTCCGACGTGGCTGAGCAGGTCGTACTGGTCGTAGCTGATCGAGCGGTCGCCGGTGGCGCAGTACTGGTCGGCCAGTGCCCGCACGTCGCCGGCGACCATGACGCCGTCGCCGGTTCCGATGCCGGGCGGGTCGGCGAAGGTTCCCTCCAGCACGCCCCCGTCACCCTGGGCGATGTAGCCGGGGACGGTCGGGGTGGGGGCCGAGCCCAGGTTGACCCTGTTCACCGCCTCGACGAACGGGGCCACCGAGTCCGGGTCGGCGTACTGCGGCTTCGCGATCTGCTGCCAGGTCAGGCCGGGGTAGTGGCCGAACGCGTCGAGGAGCGAGCCGTTCTGCAGCCGGTGGTAGACCTGGAGACCGTAGCTGTTCAGATACGGCGTCAGATCGATGCCGAACGAGCGGGAGACCCCGACGATCGACATGGGGATGACGCCGGACCAGACGACGGAGCCGTTGACGTACTTCAGGTTGTGCGCCGGGCGACGAGCAGCCCGCCCTCCGCGAAGCCGACGAGGTTCTCGTTGACGTCGGGCGCGTAGGTCGGGGCGAGTGCCGCCGCCCAATCGGTGGCGATGGAGCCGCCGGAGTAGCCCAGCAGGCCGAACTTGGTCGCGCCGTTCAGGCCGGTCGACGGGGAGTTGATCGCGGCCCGGATCGAGTCCAGGGTGTTGAAGCCGTACTCCGGTCCGGCCGCGAAGTCCGCGGACTGGCCCTCGGTGTCCGGGATGACGAGGTTGTCGCCCTGCAGCAACAGCGCCGAGAGGGCCGCGGATTCGAAGTTGGCGAGCGTGCCGCCCAGGGTCACCTTCCCGGCGATGGCTCGGGACGGCCCGTCCTGCGGGTTCAGGGAGTCGTAGAACGACTGGTAGGACACCGCCTTCGTGCTGTCACCCGTGCTGCTGCGCACCACCGACGTCACGTTGGCCGCCGGGCGCCCCTGGGCGTCGGTCGTGCGGTAGAGCAGCTGGATCGCGGTGACCGGTGTGGCGATGCCCACGATGTGGTACCGCACCGTCCGCGTCTTGAGCACGGTGCCGGGCGCGAACGCGGACAGTGGCGCGCTCCCGTCGTAGGTGTAGAAGGAATCGCTCGCGGTGCTGCTTGCCGTCGCGGCCCAGGCCGACGGGGCGGTGGCCAACGCCATCGCCGTGGCAGCGACGATGGCCAGGCGACGGACAGATCTTCTGTACATGGCTCCCCGAAGTCGTGAGGTGGGTCCCACTTCTGACTGCGAAGTAAGTTACCTACGGGTAGACCATCCGTACAATCACCGAGGGTCTCCGGCCTGCTCGGTGGCGGTGGGCGTCGGCGACGGATCCGGCCCGGACCGCGAGGTGAGCAGTGCCGGGTTGTCGGTCAGGCGGAGGGTGTCGACTTCCAGGTAGCGGCGTGAGTTGAGGGCCCAGCCGAGGTTCGGTGAGGGCGTAGACGTCCCCGATGCACTTGCGGGAGCCCGCCCCGAACGGGATGTAGGCCCCGCGCGCCAGAGCGGCCCGGCGCTCGGGCAACCACCGGTCGACGTCGAAGAGTTCAGGCTCCGGGTAGAGGTCGGGGCGGTGGTGGATGAGGTAGGGGGAGAGCAGCACCGCGCTGCCCTGCCGGAGCCTGCTGCCGGCCAGTTCGACAGGTGCGGTGACGGTGCGGCTGAAGAACCACGCGGACGGGTAGTACCGCAACGTCTCCGCCACCACCCGGTGGGCGAGGTCCAGACGGCTGACGGCGGGCGGCGATCGCGTCTTCGACCACCTGGCTCACGGTGGCACACGCCTGGCGGAAGCGGCGGTTGGCCGGCGTCGGCAGCCGGTCGAGCAACCGGAACGGAGAGCGCATGTGCCGGCCGATGCCTCCGAAACCCGACTGACACAGACGCGTCCGTGCGACAGGATGTCCGTTTGTCGTACTGACGAGTGGAAGGCAGTCCGCATGCCGCACCCTGCACCGCGACCGATTCCCGGGTCGACCGACCTGCTCACCGCGGACCTGGTGGTGGACATGGCCGCCCCCGTGGCGCCGGCCATCTCGCCGGACGGTCGCCTGGTCGCCTACGGCGTGGTCGCGAACAGCGGAAGGGACGGACATCCGCACAGCTCTGTCTGGGTCGCCGCCGCCGATGGCAGCGCAGCCCCGCGCAGGCTGACCGACGGCACGGCCTGCGACGCCGCCCCGAGGTGGGCGCCGGACTCGGCTTCTCTGTTCTTCACCTCCGACCGCGAGGAGCGGGGCACCGCTCAACTCCAGCGGATCCCGCTGGACGGCAGCGCGGACATCGCCAGGGCAGCGGCCCTGACCAGGTGGCGCGGGGGCATCTGCGACTACCACCCGCTCGCCGACGGCCGCACCGTCGCGCTGCTCGCCGAGGACGAGCCCACCGCGGCGGACGAACGCCGGGAGGCCGAGGGTGACGACGCGAAGGTCTGGGGCCGGCACCTCCCGGTCACCCGGCTGCGCCTGCTCGACCTGGCGACCGGCGCGGCCCGCACCGTGGACGGCCTCGGGGACCGCCATGTCGTGGAGGTGACCCAGCGTCCGGACGGCGGCCCGCTGGCCGTGCTGAGCTGGGCCACCCCCGAGCTCGATCCCGGCGCCACGACGGCAGGACTGCATCTGGTCGCCCCGGAGACGGGAGCCGTCCAGGACCTGGGTCCGGTCGGATTCGAGGCCCGGTCCCCGGTCTGGTGGAATCACGACGGTGACTGGCACCTGGCCCACCTGGCGGTGACCCCTGGGCACTTGGTGGGCGCGCTCGCCGTGATCGACACGGTCCCGCCGGCGACCGGCCCGACCGTCGAACAGCGCAATCTCACGGTCGGCAGGTCCGCCTGCCCCACCGAGCTGGTGCAGGTCGCCGACGGGCCGCCGCTGGCGCTGTTCGCCGAGGGGCTGGATACCGCGCTGTACCGGCTCGATCCGCAGTCGCTACGGTTCCACCGGTTGTCCTGCGCGACCGGCACGCTGGCCGGGCTCACTGCGAGTCACTCCGGAGAGACCCTCGCTGTGCTGATGAGCACCGCGCGCGAGCCCAAGAACGTCCACGCGGGACCCACGGGCGGGCCACTGCTCCAGCTCAGCGACACCAGTCCCGAACTGCGCAGGATCCGCTGGGGTGTCCAGCAGCGGCTCGGCTACCAGGCGTCCGACGGACTCCAGTTGGACGGCCTGCTGATCCTGCCGGCCGGCCGGACTCGGGACGAGGGTCCCTTCCCGCTCGTCACCTTGGTCCACGGCGGCCCCTACTTCCGCCATGCCGACGAGTTCACCCTCACTGTGGTCGACTGCGGCCAGTGGCTGGCGACCGCCGGATACGCGGTCTTCCTGGCCAATCCCCGGGGCGGGTCGGGCCACGGCCATGAATTCGCCGCCGTGGTGGCGGGCGCGGTGGGCGGCGACGAGTGGACCGACATCCTCGCCGGGATCGACCTGCTGGTCGCCGAGGGAGTCGCCGATCCCGAACGCCTGGGCATCTCCGGCTGGAGCCACGGCGGTTTCATGGCGGCCTGGGCCATCGGCCGGACCGAGCGGTTCAAGGCCGCCGTGATGGGCGCCGGCATCAGCGACTGGGGCATGCAGGCCGGGACCGGCGAGGACGGAATCATGGACGCGGCGCTCGGCGGCAGCACCGGCTGGAACGGGCCGGGACCGCACGTCCACGACCGGAACAGCCCGATCTCCTACGTGTCCCGGATCCGCACCCCGGTCCTGATCCTGCACGGCGAGCAGGACACCAACGTCCCACTCGGCCAGGTGGTCCACTTCCATCGCGCACTGCGCCACTTCGGCGTCGAGCACGAGTTCGTCGTCTACCCCCGAGAGGGCCACGGGCTTCACGAGCGCGCTCATCAACTCGACGCCCTCCGGCGCATCCGCGCCTGGTACGACCGCTGGCTGTAGGCCCGTACCAGGGTGGGCATCGAGGCGAGTTGATGATCCGCACGTCCTCAGTTCGCGGCAAGCGAGCTGCGTCCGGTGCGCGAGGCCGCCGCACGCACCTCGCGACGGCGCCGTCGGCCCACCGGGGTGTGTGTGGCGACGACGCTGCCGTTGCGCAGCACGTCCAGGCGGTACGGGACCACGCCGGTCGCCCGGAGAACCGCCGCGACCGGTGCGAGCAGCAGCCGAAGGGCGAACTCGACCAGCCAGAACGGCACCAGCACGGCGGCCACCAGCAACGCGGGAAGGGCGAGGACGAACGAGATCGGGTCGGTACCCAGGCCGCCGGGGGTCAGCTCGTCGATGATCCCGAGCTTGACCCTGGCCCGCCACGCCAGGCGGTCCTGCCGCAAACGCCATCGAGTGTTCTGCTCGCCCCGCCATCGCATGGCAGGGACTCTAGCGCGCTGGCCGGGCAGCCCGGCAGGGGCCTGAGAACGCGCGCGGACGTTGCCACAGCGGCAGGCCGACGCGAGCGCGGCACCGGCCGGCTGATCGGGAGCACCGGGAGGTGGGCCCCGCCGCCGGGCTCTCAGCCCGCGGTCACCCGCACCGTGCGCTGGGTGAGCAGAGCCTCCTCGGCAGCCGCCAGGACTCGCACCACCCGCAGCCCGAAGGCCAGATCGCACGGTGCGACACCCGCCCGCGCGGCGCCAGCGCCCGCCCCGCGGACGTCCGCCAGCAGCGCGTCGACGGCCCGCTGGAAGGCGGCGACCGGGCCCGCGGTTGAGCCGGGGATCCGCGTCACGCCGTCCTCGCCGCGCAGCTCGATGGCCATCTCGGCCGCCTTCGGCGGTGCGGTCATGCTCAGCGCGGCAGAACTGGAGGCGCCGCCCGCGTGCCGCAGGACCAGGTGCAGAGTGTCCCCGGCGCCGGGCGCCGCAGTGATCTGCTCGATGTCGCCGAGCGTCGGCAGCAGCACCGAGAGCAGGTGCGGGCCGACGTCCCAGAGCGGGCCCTTGCGCTGCCGCCAGGGCGAGGCGGCGTAGGGGCTGTCGCCCGAGCTGAAGACCGAGGACAGCCAGTGGGCGTGCGCGGTGAACCAGGGCCCGGCCGCGGCCTGTTCCTCGACCCAGCGTGACTGCCCCTCGTCGAAGCGCAGGGTGAAGAAGACCTGGCCGGCGACCTGGTTGCGCTCGGCGGCCGCCAGCACGGCCGCGGCCTGCTCGACCTCCATCGCGACCGGCTTGTCCAGGAGCAGGTGGCGGCCGGCCTCGGCGGCGCGCACGGCGAGCGCGGGCTGCACGTCGGGCGGCAACGCGATCGAGACGGCGTCGACCGCGGCGAGGAGCGCGTCGACCTCGCTGAAGGCCGGCACGCCGTGGCCGGCGGCGAGCTCCGCGGCCGCCTCGGGCCGTCGGCCCCAGACGCCGGCGAACTCCACCTCGGGGTGCGCGGCCAGTGCCGCCGCGTGGACGCGTCGCGCCCAGGGACCAGTGCCCAGAAGTCCGATTCGCATGACCGCCAGCCTGTCACACCACCTTTTTCCCGGGCGGACCGGACCGGAGCGGACCCGCCGGCCGGGCCCGACAACGCGTGCGTGCCGGTGCTGGTGCCCTGTCAACTCCCGTTGCCACGGTGGAGGTCGGGCCGTGCACCCGAGGACCGCGTTGGAGAACCGGGTCAGCAGCGGAGCTCCCGGGCGTCGTCGTCCTGCCGCGCGTGTCAGTCGGCGAAGTCCTGGGTCATCCAGACCGTTCCCGAGGAGTCGCGCAGCAGCTCGATACCGATGTGGTGGAACGCGGGGTCGAGGATGTTGCGACGGTGGCCGTCGTTCGGCGGCTGCTCGGCGAGCATGCTGTTGGTGAGCCCGACGGCCATGCCGGCTATCGCGGCCGTGGTGCCGGCGACCGGGCCGCCCTCGCCGATGTTCTCGCCGGCCGTTGTCCACTGCACGCCGCCGGCGTTCTCGCGGGCGCCGAAGGCGGGCTCGCCCGGGCACTGGTGCTGCAGTCCGCAGCCCGCGGCCATGGTGTGGTTGTGGGCGTCCGCGCTGGTCCGCAGGCCGGCGAGCATCTGCAGCGGTGCGACGCCCTGGGCGGCGCGTGCCTGGTTGATGACGGCCAGTACCTGGGCGGCAGCCGCGTCCAGGTCGGAGCCGGGGGCTCCGGCGGCGGTGGAGCTCGGCGCGGGGACGGGAGCGGGGACGGCGACGGTGCTGGAGCTCGAGCTTGGGGCGGGACCGGACGGGGTCTGGGAGGCAGCGGCGGTCTGCGAGTCGGCCGGCGTGGGCGCGCTCGACGGTGCAGCGGTGGTGGGACGGTTCACCGGCGTCGTGCTGGCGGACGGGCCGGGCAGCCGGGTGGGTCCGGTGGTCTGCGGAGCCGGGGCCGCCGAAACGGCAGGAGCCCCGGCAGGTGAGCCGGACGCGGTGCTCGCCAGGGCGTCGGTCGCCGGCGGTGGCTCCGGAGCCGAGAGCGGCTTGCCGTCCCGCGGGCCGGACGTCAGGGCCCCGCCGCCGATCACCGCGCTCGCCGCCGTCGCCGCCACCGCGACCGCGGCGAGCAGCGGCTTGGCGCCGGGCACCGCCCGCCTCGCCCGGTGCCGCCCGTTGCCGACCCGGCGATGGGCCCCACCACCGGGCCTGCGGGCGGCCGCACCCGGGTCGTGCCAGCCTGCCGGCCCCTCACCGCCCCAGGGCTGCGCAACCGACTCGGCTCCGGTGGTGAACTGCGGCATCGGCACTCCTTCAATCGACGGCCCTTCGTGACAGGAGACCCCCAGGACGTCAGCGGATAACGGAAAACCTGGAACAGGCTTTCGCGCCGGGGTCCACAGCCGTGGTGAGTCGGCCCGGGGCGCAGTGCCGGGGCGTGGTCTCCCCGCTGCGCGCGGGCACGGCGGGGACACCACGGACCTGCGGGTGGCAGCGCTCAGGAGACGTTGAGGGCGGTGTCATCGAGCACGAAGCTGACCCGCGAGGAGCCCTTGGCCTCGACACCGGTGAAGGTGAGCGTCACCGTCCGGCCGGCGAGGGCCGAGAGGTCCAGGGTCTTCTGCTGGTAGCCGCTGGCCGAGTTCCGGTCGGAGTAGGTCGCCAAGGTGGTCGAGTCGGCCACGACGGTCAGGGTGTCGGCGGTGCTGTTCGGGGTGGCGCTGTTGACGTGCAGCCAGAAGCTGAGGCTCGCCTTGCAGCCTGCCGGGATGGTCACCTGCTGCGAGACGGTGTCGGTGTGCGGGGTGAGGTAGCCGTCCAACCAGGCGTCCCAGGTGCCGGAGTGGGGCGGCTCCCCGCCGGAGTTGTCGATCACGAACGGGGTGGCCTGCCAGGGCGGGGCGGTGCCGGCTTCGAAGCCGGGGTCGGCCAGCAGTTGGGCCGGGGTGCAGCCGCCGGCCGGCGTGGTGGGAGCGGCGCTGGCGGTGGGAGTCGATCCGGTGGTGGGAGCGGCGCTGGAGGTGGGAGTCGATCCGGTGGTGGGAGCGGCGCTGGAGGTGGGCATCGCGGTCGGCAGGCCGGTGGACGTGGGCATCGCGGTCGGGACGGCGGTGGCCGATGCCGATGCCGATGCTGTCGGCGTGGCGGTTGGCGTCGAACCGGCCTGCTGGCAGCCGAGGTTGGTGAGCGAGGCCGCGAGGCGCTGGGTCAGGAAGTCAAAGAGGGTCTGCCCGTTCTGCGGGGAGGCGGCGACGGAGGTGAACGGCTTGTCCAGGTTGATGCGTCGGGTGCCGACCGTGGCGAGGTCGGTGCAGTAGGCGGCCGGGTCACCGTTGGCGGTGGCGCCGAGCGCGGGCTGATCGACACCGGCGCGGTAGAGGTTGGTCTTGTTCCGGCTCTGCTGGTTGTTCTCGGTGACCATCGGGTCGTTGAGCGGGACGACGGCGACGGGGTCCGCCTGGAACTTGGCCGCCTGCAGTTCGTTGAGGGCGAGCGAGGTGACCATACTGCCGGGGTCGGCGAGGTCCGGGGCCGTCCACGGGGTACAACCCAGGGCCGGGTCCTCGAAGTTGTCGAGCAGCAGGTTGTCGCTGCCGTTGAGCAGCGCGGCGGGCTGCATCGTCGCGCCGCCTCCGAGGGCGGCGCCGTTCTTCGCGGTCTTCTGGGCGATCGTGCCCTGCGTGGTGGCCAGGTACTCGGTGGTGACGTTGTCACTCTGGTCCTGGTCGACCAGGCCGAAGTCGCGGGTGGTCAGGCAGGGTCGGCCGTCCTTCGCGGTGCCCAGGGGCGGGACGGTGAGCCTGCCGGCGCCTTCGGCGGTGTCGGCCGCGGTGAAGAAGGCGGGGGCGTCGCAGTACGCGAACTGGCCGAACGGCTGCCCGCCCGGAACGCCGCCCACGCAGTTTCCGGCGGCGGTGTGGCCGGCCAGGGTGAGTGTGTTGCCGTTGTAGCCGAACCAGATGCCGACCACGGCGTTGGCCGGCAGGGTCGGCACGACGGGGGCGGCCGCCGGGGTGCTCCCGTTGTCGATGACCAGCGGGTCGTAGACCGAGATGGTGCCGGTGCCCGGGTCGATCACGGTGGCCTGGACGAAGGCCGACTGGTTGGCGTTCGACTCGTGGCAGGCGCCCTGGGCCGGATCGGTGGCCGTCAACCTGTAGGGCGTGGCCAGGCCCTGGGCGGTGAGCGGGTTGGCCGGCACCCGCAGGGTGCAGTTCGGGTTGGGCTGGGCCGGCGGGGCGGCCGGCGGCGTGGTGGCGGCGAAGGACACCCCCAGCAGGGCGACGCCTGCGGTGATGACACCGGCCAGGCTGAGGCTGAGCGTGGTCACCCGACGGCTTCGGGTACGGGAGCGATGGCGGGTTGGTGTTGGGGGCATGGGAGATCCTCTGAAGAAGGTGCCATGACGGTGGGACACGTCCATGAGGGCGACGGCCGATCGCTGACGGGTGCTCAATGGCGCGCAGGTGTCAGCTTCGAGACCACAGGAGGAGTTCGGCTCTCGACATCGAGCGAACGCCGATGTGATCGATCGTAGGAGGCGTCCGGGGCCGGATCCCACCGCCGGGTGATTCCCTAAGGGACACCTAAGGCGCCGCTCAACCGACGGCGGTGGTCACCGCACCCCCCGCGCGCCAGTCGCGGGACGACCCGTCGTTCACCGTGGTCGCCGTCACGCCGCTGCCCGGATCGTCGCCGTCCGGGGCCAACTCGACTTCTGCGGAGGGGGATCCAGGGCCGGCGACCGGACGGATCGCACCGGCCTCGGTGATGGCGAAGACCTCGTCCGCTCGCTCGGGAACGCCCGCGGCGAAGCACGGCCAGATCCCGGCGGCACCGTTGGCACCGGTGTCGGAGGCCAGGCAGTAGGTGGGGTCGGCCAGGTTGCGGATCACCCCGCCGCGGCTGACGGCCCACTTCTGGATCGGGTCCCCGGTGCAGGGGTTCAGCACGACGTCCGCGCCCGCCCGCAGGACCCCGTCCCGGACGTCGAGGCACAGACCCGACCCGGCGTTGACCAACTGGACGTAGGTGTAACCCTGGTGGGCTGGGGACGTGGTGGGGAAGGAAGGGGGCGAGACCGCGCCGACAGCCGGCGGACCGTCCGCCGCGGCGGAGACCGTGACCACGGCCCCGCCACTGCGGGGCAGCAGGGCGCTCACGGTACCGGCCACCACGAGGCCCAGCAGCATGGCGGCCAACGCCACACCGCTCGCCACCGCCCGCCGGGCCGGACCGCACGGACGTCGGGCCGCCGCCGTCACCGGGTCGTGCGGCCGGCCGGCCGCACGGTCGGACGGCTGCGCGCCACGACGGGGAACGCGCGGGGCCTGGGCCGCTGGTCGCCTCGTGACCGACTCCTGCGCGGCTGCGACGGCCGGGAGGCCCGCCGCGGCAGGTGTGCCGGACCGCGCCGGGACGTCGCCGGCGCGCAGGGTCCGGGCGGCGACGTAGGCCCCGCCCCACGGCAGCAACCCACGCGCCAGGACCGGGCCGGGGCGCGCGTTCAGGCCCTCCAGATCCCCGCGCGCCAGGCGGCAGTCGTGGCATCCGCTGACGTGCCGCTCGAAGTCCTCGTCCACCCGGGGATCGACGGGCCGGGTGGCGGCGTCCAGCAGACCGGTGAACCGGCGGCAGGTCTCCTGCGGCACCCAACCCGTGAACGCCCGCAGGTAGGAGGTGCGCAGCCGGCCCAACGCGTCGGCGCACAGGTCGGGCACCTCGTCGGGTTCGAGATCCAGCAGCACACCCACGTGCTCGGGATCGTCCTGCTCCACCAGGACGTGCCACAGCAGGGCCTGCGTGACCCCGGGCAGTGCGGTGAAGACGCGTCGGGTCAGCGGCAGGCCCGTGCCGGCCGGCGCTGGACTCGGGGCGCACTGCTGGACGAGTTCGAGCAACCGGTACCGCAGGGCGCCCGAGTGTTCTCCGGACAGCGCCCGTTGGAACGCCATGTCCACGAGCTGGGCCGGGTCGCCGTCGCCGTCGGCCAACCGGGCGTAGCAGAGCAGGGCCGACGTATGACGCAAGCGCAGTTCGGCAAGGGGGTCCGTGGGCTCGACACCGCCCGACGACGGGTCCCCCTGCACCGGTTGATCCACCGACGGCTGCGCCCCCGCCTGGAGGATCGCGAGCAGAACGGCGTCGGAAGGACTGCCCATCGGCGTGCCTGACAACTGCTCTCCCACCTTCAGCAGGGTGCGGGACGGGAGCGATGCCGTGCTCGGCAGGGCGCCCGCCGGTCCGCCGGGTGCGCGGCCGGAGCCTGCCCCGCTCATCGTGCGGCTGGGTCGGGGACCCGTACGCGACGCTGAGCGAGCCGCGCCGGGACACCCGACAGGGAAAGAAGAGTAGGCCTGCGGGTGGGCATCCCGGCGTTTTGCCGGAGTTTTGCCAAACTCCCTCGGTGCGGCCGGTGAGCCGTTGAACAGCGTTGGCCAGGCACAACCCGGTCGCGGCATTGCGCAGTTGCACGTGGGGCGTGTTCCTGCTCAGCCGGTGCACCGCTCGCGCCGCCGAACCGCCGGCCGCCGCCGCACCGGGCACGGGAGGGCTCCCAACAGGCCGACGGTGGGCCGGGGTTGCCGCAGGGGCGGGTCGAGACCGAGCGGTCGGCGAGCGGTCCCGGGTCCGATGGCGGCCGGCAGCGAGGACGGTGCGGCCGGGGTGTCCAGCGGCTGGACGCGCGAGACGGGCCAGGCGATCGCGATCGCTCGGCCGACCACGTTCGCCAGCGGGATGGTCCCCTGGCCTGGACTCCGCATGTGATAGCGCGAGTCGGCGGACACGTCACGGTGGTCACCCATCACCCAGAGCCGCCCCTCGGGCACGGTGACGCGAAAGGTGAGTCGGGAGGGCACGTTGCCGTCGGCGAGGTAGGGCTCGTTGATCCCGGTGCCGTTGACGGTGATCCGGCCGTGGGCGTCGCAGCAGGCCACGGTGTCCCCGCCGACCCCGATCACCCGCTTGATCAGATCCTGCCCGCTGTCCGAGGGCAGCAGGCCGACGTAGGAGAACGCCTCCTTCACCCCGCGCAGCACCGGTGGGTCCGAGGCGTTCTGCCGGCCGGGTTCCAGCCAGCCACCGGGGTCCTTGAACACCACCACGTCGCCGCGCCGCAGCCCGCCGCCGAACCACGGGGTGAGTCTGTCCACCATGACCCGGTCGCCGACGTCGATGGTGTTCTCCATCGAGCCCGAGGGAATCACGAACACCTGCACCAGGAAGGTCTTGAGCAGCAGGGCCATCACCAGTGCCGCCATCGCGATCACCGGCAGCTCGCGCACGAGGGAACGCTTCCGTCGGCGGGCCGCCCGGCGCGCGCTGCGGCGCCGCTCCACACGTCCCCTGACGGCGCGTGACCCCGACGCGGCTCCCGACACCACCTCGGACGTCTCCACGGTCACCAACCCTTGCTACCGGGCGGAACCCGACCGCTCCGCGCATGGTTCGTGCGTTCTCGCGCCACCGGACCGCGGGCGGATCAGTCGCCCAGCACCAGGTTGCCGCCGTCGACCTTGACCCCGACCGTGGGCAGCGCGGACATCGCCGGTCCCCCGACGACCGAGCCATCGGCGATCTTGAAGGTACTGCCGTGGCAGGGGCACTTGATGACTCCGTCGGCGACGCTGGAGACGGTGCAGCCCTTGTGGGTGCAGACCGCGCTGAACGCCTTGTACTGCCCCGCGGTCGCCTGGGTGACCACCACCTTGGCGGCGGGGAAGACGACGCCACCGCCGACCGGAACGTCCATCGCCTTGCCGAGCACGGTGGGGCCGCCGGACATCGACGGGTCGGCCGTACCGTTCGCGGCGGCACTGCCGGGCGAGGGGGAGCCGGCGGCGGCCGAGGAGCCGGTTGCGGGGCCGCCCGCACCCATGGCGGTGGGAGTGGCGGCGTTCCCGGCGCCCATCGAGCCGGATCCGTCTGACGCGGACGACGAACAACCGCACAGGGCCAGTGCCGCCGCACCGCCGATACCGGCGGTTCCGCAGAGCACTGCACGGCGGGAGGGGGTGGACTGCCGCGCTTCGGCGGCCGTGTTCTCGGACATGGGGATCGCTTTCTCGAAAGCTGGCGGTCAATGAGCGCCAGAACCGTTGCGGTGGGCCAACTGGGCTGAAGAGCACTGTGCTTGAGCCATCAACGGGACGCCCGCACAGCTTGACCAGAGGAGTGGTCCTCAGGTGTTCTGGTCGTCCGCGGGCTGCGGCGCGACGCTGCTGCTGCCGGGCACCGGTGCCTTGCTGGGCGGCATCGGCGGCGCGGTCAGCATGACCTGTAGGTAGAGGCCCGTCGTGACGACCATGACGGTGGCGATGAAGCGCCACCGGACGTTCCTTCGGGCGGGCTTGCTGAGCAGATGGTGCAGCAGGCTGCCGGTCCGCCGGGACCGGGACCGGGCGGAGCCGCGGCCACGACGGGATCGTCGCCGGCTCATCGGCGCCTCCTGACGGCCGGTGCCGAGGACCGCGTGAGCGGACGGGTGCGGTCGGGACGCTCGGTGCGGCCGATCCGGTCGCGGTAGCCGAGCAGTTGGCGGGGCATGTCGAACGCGACGGCGGCCACCAGCTGGCTGCCCTGTGGGGTGTCGCGGTGATAGGCGGCCACGAAGTTCTCGGAGCGCAGCGACCCTTCGACGATCTCCATCCGATCTCCCAGCGCGGGCATCCCGACCGCTTGCAGGCGCCTGCCGTGCTGTTCGGACCAGAATCGCGGGACCGGAGTGAAGATCGCGGCCTGAGCGGGGCCCTGGAGCAGGGCGTCGGCGGCGTGCTGGCCCATCTCGACCGCGTGGATCAGGTGTTCCACCCGCCGGGGCGTGGCGTCGAACCGCAGGTTGGGCCACCGGGCCACATCGCCTGCCGCCACCACGCCGGGGATCGGCCGGCCGGTCAGGTCCACGGCGTGGCAGGTCTCGTCGCAGAGCACGCCGTCGGAGATGTCCAGTCCGCTGCCGCCCAGCCATTCGGTGCGGGGCACGCTGCCCAGTCCCAGTACGACGAAGTCGGCGTCGATCACCTCTCCGTCGTCCAGCCGAAGGCGCAGTCCGGCGCCGGTGTCGGTCCACTCGCTGATCTGTGTGCTGAGCCGGACGTCGACCCCGGCCCGGGCCTGGATGCGCCCGACCACCTCGCCGAGCTTGCCGCCCAGCACCCGGCGCAGCAGCGGCGCGCTGTGCACGACCAGGGTCACGTCCATGCCGTGTTCGCGGGCGGTGCAGGCGAGTTCGCAGCCGACGAAGCCGCCGCCGAGGACCACCACGTGGTGGGCCCGAGCCTCCTGCATGGCCTGCTGGACGGCGACCGCGTCGGCTACGGTACGGACCGTGCGGACCCGGTCGCTGACGACGGGAGTCTCGGGCAGCCGCCTGGCGTCGACGCCGGTGGCGATCACCAGGCCGTCGTAGGGAAGCCGTTCGCCGCCGCGGAGCTCCAGGGTCCGCCGCTCGGTGTCCAGCCCGAGCAGGTGGGTGCCGAGCAGCCACTGCGCGTCCAGGGACTCGTCGGCCCGGAAGGTGAGATCGTCCTCGACCAGCTCGCCGGCCAGGAACTGCTTGGACAGCGGCGGTCGGCTGTAGGGCCGGCGCGCCTCCTCACCGACCAGGACCAGTTCGCCGTCGAAGCCCCGTTCGCGCAGCCGGCTCGCCGCGCTCAGCCCCGCCAGCCCGCCCCCGGCGACCACGATCCGCCGGTAGCCGTCCCGGCTCGCCGCGGCGCCGCGCGAACGGCGGGCCGGGCCGGGCAGCGAACCGCCGCGGATGGCGATGGCCTGCATCGGGCAGCAGCGGACCGCCTGGCGGGCCTGGGCCGCGAACTCCGCCGGCACGGTACCGGTGTAGTGCAGCGAACCACCCTCGGAGATCCGGAAGACCTCGGGTGCCTCCTGCTGGCAGATGCCGTAGATGTGGCAGCGGTTGTTGTCCACGCTGACCTTCACCGGCTCGGCCTCGTCGACGAGCTTGGGGAGGAACTCCTCGGGGGTGTATTCCAGCCAGCGCTCCAGGTCCGCCCCGGCTTCGGGCTCGAGCTCGAGGTCGAGGTCGGTCTCGAGCCCGAGGTCGAAGCCGAGTTCGGGTGCGGGCGCTGCCTCGAGTTCGAGCGCGGGCATCGGGTAGCCGGGCGTCTCGTCCGTGGGGACCTGGTAGGTGGGGACCGGGTAGGTGGGGACCGGGTACGCGGGCACGTACGAGAGCATCGTGCCGGCGAACGGGACCTGCTGGTCGTGGCCGGGGACCCACTGCTGGGGCTCGGTCCACCAGGGGGACCACTCGGCGGGCGGGGCGGAAGCGGGCTGACAGGCGTCGAGCACGCTCTGCGGCTGCCACTGCTCCCACGGCTGCACGGTCTGCTGCGCGGCCCACGGTTCCTGGGCAGGCCATGGCCCCTGGGCCTGGGAGGTCTGCTGCGGCGGCCGTTGTTCCTGCTGACGCTGTTCGTCCTGCGGCCACCATGCTTCGTTCGACCATATGGCCGGGATAGTCATCGGGTGGAGTCCAAATCGCTCGAGAAGAGCCCCTGGCAGGGCTTTTGACGGATCGTAGAGTCGTTGCGAGGCGAAAGTCCGGGGCGGCGGGAGTCGCTAACCAAGCCATAAGGTTCTGCTGAGCCGCCGGCCGGCCGCCAGGTCAGCGGACCGCGCTGGCGAGCACGAACCAGGCCGCCTTCCCCAGGCGCGCCGACCGGAATCCCCAGCGGCCCTGGGAGAGGGCGTCGACGATCTGCAGTCCGCGACCGCTCTCGGCGAGGATGGGTAACCGGCTGTCGACGTCGTCGTCCTCGGGATCGAGGGTGCCCGCGCCGTCGACGCGCACGGGGAGGACCGGCTGCCGGGGGTCGCTGTCGTGGACCTCGACGATGACGGCGGCTCGGGTGAGGATCAGCCGTAACAGGCAGGGAGTTGTGGCGTGGCACTGCGCGTTGGCGGTGAGTTCGCTCGCCATGACCAGGGCGTCCTCGACCCTCTCCGGGGGAAGGCGCAGACCGGTCAGGGCGTCGCGCAGGCGACGCCGGGCATGGGCCGTCGGGTTCGGCTCGTCGGCGGTCCAGGAGTACAGGGTGCGGAGGGAGTGTACGGCGCGGTGGCCGGTGGCCATCTCACGGCCTCTCTTGGCGGAGCCTGGAGGTGGAAGGCAGTGCCCGGATCAGGAAGGCCAACAGGCAGGCCAGGGCGCCTGCCGCGACCCCGACCGCGACGACGTTGACGTGGCGCGGCTCCGGATGGACGGTGAAGATGTGCAGCCAGATCAACCCGAAGGCGAGGTAGGCGAGTTGGTGGAGCCTCAGCCATTTCGCGTAGCCGAGTCGTTGCTGTAGCCACACCGAGCACCCGGCCGCGATGGCCAGTTCGGTGCCCAGCACGCCGAAACCGACCGGCACCCGCTGCAGACCGCCCGTGAACGGAACGAGGAGGTTGACGGTGCTGATGTCCCAGACGCTCTGGTAGCAGAAGGTCACACCGTGCAGCGCTCCGAAGATCAACGCGGAGAGCGCGAGGGTCATGTGTGCCCCGTACACCGTCTTGCGGTTGACGTTGCGTTGGAAGTAGCGCATGCGGAGCACGATGCCGAGCAGGACGGTCGCCACCATCAGCGTGTAGGAGATGATCGCGAAGAGGCGAGCGATCTCGTGGACGCCCGTGTCGTACGGAATCCGCCGGTCGTAGGCGTCCAACGGCGAGCCCGGTATGGGGGTCGCCGCCGATGCCGGCTGAGCGAAGACCAGCGACAGCACCGCGACGAGCGCCACCGCCACCACGAGCACCAGGACGGCCTGGCGCAGTCGCACCCGGACATCGCCGGGCAGCGTGCCCTTGGCGTCGAGGGTCGGCACAGCATCGGAAATCGAGGTCATGGATTCCTTGCTCCGTAAGGGTCTTGCGGTCGTGCCGAGGAAGGCGACACCGATCGTAGGATCGTCGCGAGACGGAAATCCCGGAGCACAGGAGCGTCTCACCAACCCCTAAGCCTGTGTTGACCCGAGGACGACGGGCGGACCGGGTGAGCGGGACCTTAAGCGATGTTTAGGGGGTCGTGCGGTGGGGCCCTTCGGCCCTGGTCAGCTCCTACGATCGAGCACGTAGGCGGTCGTGAAGACCGCGCATCGGCGCCGTGTACTTCCGCGCCAGGAGAAGGAGTTGGGCCAATGACAGGCAACAACCGGACGGATCCGGAAGCCGACTGGCAGCTCCGTGTACCGCCTTACGCGGACGGCGTACGAGTGCCGGCGCGGGCCGGCTCGGAGTGGGAGACCGCTCCTCTCCCGTCCGTGGCGTCGGTCCGCTCCGCCGAGTCGACCGACGCGGAACAGCGCGGCCGCCGCCGGGCCCTGCTGGCGGTCGGCGGCGGCCGGCGCCGGCCCTGGGCCGCCGGGGCGATGGCCCTGGTGGCGTTGGCCGCGGCGGCCGCCGTGAGCGTCCAGCTCGTCGCGTTGACCACGCCGACCGCCGTCCAGTCCGGCGGGACGCCCGTCGCCGTGTTCGGCGATCCCTCCCCGGGGCCGGACGGCTCGCAGCCCGCCGTGCCGACGTCCGGACCCACCGCTCCCGTGCCGGCCGCGCCCGTCTCAGCCGCACCCACGCCCGCCGCACCCACGCCCGCGGCACCCACTCCAGCCGCACCCACGCAGCCGGTCAGCATGCCGCCGGTCAGCCAGCCCCCGCCGGCGATCACCGCGGCCCCGGTGCCCGCCGCCGTGCTGGTCGAGCCGGCGTCCGGCCGCTGCCTCGACGTCACGACCGGCGGGAACGAGGTGGGAATCTGGTCCTGCGACGGCCGTGCGAGTCAGCAGTGGGCCCTCACCGCCGCCGCCGAGCTGAGCACCGAGGGCGGCACGCTCTGCCTGGCTCCTGCGGAGGACCCCGCGCAGCCCGGTACCCGGCTGGTGGCGAACTCCTGCACCGGTGCCGACAACCAGAAGTGGCACGTCCGGCCGGACGGCGGCCTGGTCAGTGCCGAGTTCGGCCTGTGCCTGGACGTACTGAACGGGTACACCGACAATGGTGCCCCGCTTCAGCTGTGGACCTGCGACAGCCAGCCGAGCGCGGTGAGCCGCTGAAGTCGGCGCCGGGCACGGCGCGAAGACGATCCCCCGGAGCAGGGGGCGCGGCTACAGGGGTGCCGTACTGACGGGTCGGCCGGAGGTCCGTCCAGCCGACCCGGTGAAGGTATGCGACCCAGGGGAGCGGTCCGGCCCGATCCAGAGGTGTGGCCACCGGCCTACCAGTGGCTGCCGAAGGCCGTGATCGTCGGGATCGGTGAGCTGGCGAGGCTCGGCGCCGTGGTCGGCGTCGGGTTCGGCGCCGCGCTCGGGCTCGGCGTCGTGGTGGGGGTCGGCGTCCCAGTGGGACGCGGTGCGACGGTCGGTGCCGTGGTGGCAGGCGGCGTGCTGGTCGCCATCGCACTGCCGCTCGGCGTGCTGGTCGTGCCCGGCGTGGCGGTGGGCTCCGCGGTCGGGCCGGGGGTGGGGTCGGCCGGCGGGCAGCCGAGGCTGGCCAGCGAGGCGGCCAGGCGCTGGGTCAGGAAGTCGAAGAGGCTCCGAGCTGCCTGCGGGGACGCCGCCCCGGCGGTGAACGTCCGGTCCAGGTTGAGGCGTTGGGCACCGAAGGTGGCCAGGTCCGTGCAGTACGCCGTCAGGTCGCGGCGTGCGCCGGCGCTGTCGCGGGGCAGTGTTCCGTCGGCGACGTAGCGCGTCGTCTGCCCCTGGTTCTGCTGCCCGGCCCCGGGGCCCAGCGGGCCACCGAGCGGGACCAACGCGATCGGTGACGCCTGGAAGTTGGCCGCCTGGAGTTCGTCGAGGGCGACCGCGGTGGCCTTGCTGCCCGGGTCGGCGAGGTCGGGGGCCATCCACGGGGTGCAGCCCAGTGCCGGGTCCTGGAAGGTGTCCAGCAGCACGTTGTCGCTGCCGTTGAGCGGCGCGACGCCGCCATGGATCAGGGCACCGTCGTGCAGCCGCCCGGAGTTCGCGGCGGTCTTCTGCGCGGTCCGGCCGTGTGCGGTGGTCAGGTACTCGGTGGTGACGTTGCCGGCGCGGTCCTGGTCGACCAGGCCCAGGTCGCGGGTGGTCGGGCAGGGCTTGCCGTCACGGGCCGTGCCCAGCGGCGGAACGGTGAGCTTTCCGGCGCGCTCCGCGGCCGTCGCGGCGGCGAAGAACGCGGAGCCGTTGCAGGAGGCGAACTGGCTGAACGGCTGCTTCGCGGATCGGCCGGCGCACTTCCCGGCGGCGGTCTGACCGTTCAGCCGGAGGGCGGCTCCGTTGAAGCTGACCCAGATGCCGACCACCGCCCGCTCCGGCAGCGCGGGGCGCACCGGAGCGGCGGCGGGCTCGCTGCCCTTGTCGATGACCAGGGGGTCGTAGACCGCGACCGCGCCGCTGACCGGGTCGAGCACGGTGGCCTGGACGAACGCCGCCTGGTCGGCGTTCGACTCGTGGCAGGGGCCCTTCGCGGGATCGGTGGCGGTCAGGGTGTAGGGGGTGGCCAACCCTCGGGCGGTGAGCGGGTCGGCCGGCACGGTGAGGGTGCAGTTCGGATCGGACAGGACGACCGGCGGAGCGGTGGGCACGGTGTCGGCGAAGGAGACGCTGAGCAGCGAGGCGCCGGCGGCGAGCACGCCCCCGAGCGCGAGGCTCCAGTTGGTCACCCGGCCACGTCGGGACGGGCAATGGTGCTTTCCTGACGGTCGAGGCATACGAGATCCTTTGGCCGATGTCGGTGCTGGGGAAAGGCAGGTCGGTCTCGGTCCGGAACCACTTGCCGACACCGTTGATCGTATGAACGGCTCGGGGCTGAAATCGCAGGCAACGAGAGCCTCTAACCAACGCATAAGGTTTCCCTCACCCGCGATTTCGGGGCCGCCCGGTGAGCTTCCCGACACCTGCGCCGAAGCCGCAGCTGAGGTGCTCCTCAGCGGAACCGAAAGTTCCCGGACAGCGCGGAGCCGCTCAGGCTCCCCGGGCGACGCGCCGGGCCTCCCCGGCCCTTCGGCGCCGGTGACCCCACGGCCGGCCGAGAACCCGGCGCGGATCGGAGGCCAGGCCGAGGATCACCTCCACCCGCGCTCCGCCCAGTGGGCTGCGCAGGATCCGCACGTCACCGCGGGTCGAGTCGGCGGCGCTGCGGGCGATGTCCAGCCCGAGGCCGGTGGACCCGCCCGTACTGACCCCGCGCGAGAGCGCGCCGGCCGGGTCCTCGATGCCGCTCCCGCCGTCCTCGACCACCAGGACGACGCTCTGCGCCGTCCGCTGCACGCTCACCGCGAAGTCGGTCCCCTGCGGCGTGTGCCGGAAGACGTTGCCGACCAGGGCGTCGACGACCGCGGCCAGGTCGTCCTCCGGCAGCCGAACGGGCGTCGGTTCGTCGGTCACCTCGAAGGCGCACGCGCGGCCCTGCTGCTCGGCGAGCACCGACCAGAAGCCGACGCGGTGTCCGGCCAGCTCGGCCACCTGGCATGACGGGGCGGCGGACTGCTCGGAGCGGGCGCCGCCCTCCCGACGCCCGATCTCGCCGCTCGGGCCCGCCGGTCGGGTGGACAGCGGTGTCCGGGCGGCCAGGATGATCGAGTCCAGCTCGGCCTCGAGATGGTGAATCGCCGCGGCTGCCCGTTCCGCCCCCTGGACCGGGCCGATCTGCTCGACCGCGAGGTGCAGCGCGGTCAACGGCGTCCGCAGCCGGTGCGACAGATCAGCGACCAACTCTCGTTCGGTCGCGAGGAGTTGCTTCACGTGGTCGGCCATGGAGTTGAACGCCAGGCCGGCCTCGTAGAGATCCGTGGGCCCCGCCGGCTCCACCCGTACGTCCAGGTTGCCGGCCCCCAGTGCCGCCGAGGCGTGGGCGAGCCGGCGCGACGCCCGCACCGCCCGCGCACCGAGCCGGTCGGCCACCAGCACCGAGCCGATCACCAGGCCCAGCGCCAGAAGTGACATCACCGCCCAGGCGCGGGTCACGCCCCGGGTGAGCTCTGCCCGCGGCACGAACTCCTCGACGACAGCCACCCGGTCGAGGTTCAGGAAGACCGGTTGCAGGTACTCCCACCCGCCGGCGACGTCACGGCTGACGGACTCCCGGTCCTGGACGGCCTGGCCCAGCAGCTGGGCCGACGCGTGCGGGGTGCCGACGACCTGCCCGTCCGGCAGGTGCAGGCAGAGCCGATCCGAGGAGTCCAGCCGAGCCACCACCGGTGCCAGGTCAGCAGGTTGGCTGGACTGGGCGAGGGCGGCCACCGCCACCGCGGCCCGCTGCTGCGCGGCTGCGGTCGCCTCGGCGTGCACCTGTGTGCGCAGCAGCAGGGCGAGCGGAATCAGGAACGACACGGCCACCATCGAGGTCGCCAGCAGCGCGACCATGGCCAGGGTGGCTCTCACAGCGGGGACACCAGCTTCACTCCGACGCCGCGGACGGTGTGCAGGTAGCGGGGCAGCGAGGCTCGTTCGCCCAACTTGCGGCGCAGGCAGGACAGGTGCACGTCGACGGTCTGCTCGTCCACGTACGGCTGGCGCCACACCTCGTCGAGGAGCTCGCGCTTGGAGATGACGCGACCGCAGTTGCGGGCCAGGAACGCCAGCAGGTCGAACTCACGCCGGGTCAACCTCACCTCCTGGTCGGCGAGATGAACGGTTCGCGCCATCGGGTCGATCCGCAGCTCGCCGGTGACCAGCGGCGTGTTGCCGCTGCCCAACACGCTGACGTCGCCCGCTTCGAGGGCCCCGGTGCGGGCGGCGCTGCGGCGCAGCACGGCCGCCAGCCGGGCGACCAACTGACCACCGGAGAACGGCTTGACCAGGTAGTCGTCGGCGCCCGCGTTGAGCAGCTTGATGATCTCCCGGTCGTCGTCGCGGGCGGTGGCCACCACCACGGGGACCTGGGACAGGCCGCGGATCATCCGCAGGGCGTCGGCGCCGTCCAGGTCGGGCAGGCCCAGATCGAGCACCACCGCGTCCGGTGGCCACTGGGTGATCTCCCGCAGGGCGCCGAACCCGTCGGGAGAACTGCGCACCAGAAGTCCGTGCGTGGTGAGGATCTCTATCAGGGACGTTCGGATGGTGGGGTCGTCTTCGACGACGAGGACGGACGTCATGGCGCACACCGTAGCCGACTCGTCGGCCCCGTCCACGGGCGGTGAATCGGGGCTTAGGGCTTCCTTAGCGGATTCTGTGCCCGGGTGCTCCGGCGTCGCGTCGCCCGTAGGCTCACCGCTGGAATGGCGGCCTGGTTCGCTCTCACTCGTGGCGTCCTGCCCGAAGGAAAAGCCTTATCCGCCACGGAATCTGACGTGGCGCCGGAGAACGCGTCGCGATCACTTCGCTACCGGGGTCCACGCACCGGCCCACACGGCTCGCCGGCATGCGGGTGCCGTGGCGCGTCACCGCGGACGCCCTGACTCCGGCTCAGACCAGCACCCAGACCCCGACCCGTGAACGGACGACGACCGTGAGCCTCGACCACGCCCCGCGCAAGGCCGTTTCCATCAAACGCGCCGCACCACTGACATCCCCGAGCACCGCACTGCCGGGCAGGCGGTCGACGACCGGCAGTCGCGCGCTGACACGCGAAGCCCGAACGGCCGGCACCGGTGCCCGGTCCGCGAACCTGACCTGGCCGGCGGAAGGCGAGCCCACGCGGGTCGGCGCCGACGAGGCACCAGTGGCCGGGGCCCGCCGACGGGACCAGACCCTGGAATCGTCCCGACATGAGCTCATCTCGTGGCTCTCGCACGACCTGCGCGCGCCGCTGGCCGGGCTTCGCGCGATGGCCGAGGCGCTGGAGGACGGAGTCGCCGAGGACCCGCACCGCTACTACGGCCAGATGCGCACCGAAGTGCACCGCCTCACCCGCATGGTCGACGACCTCGTCGAGCTCTCCCACCTCCAGAGCAGCACGCTGCGCCTCTCGCCCTCCCGGGTCTCGGTTGACGACCTGGTCGGCGACGCCATCGCCGGCGCCTCCCCGCTGGCCCGCGAGCGTGGCGTGCGGCTGCTGGACGCGCACGTCGAACCGGCCCCCGTCCAGGTGGACGACCGGGAGATCGCAAGGGTGTTGGCCAACCTGCTGACCAACGCCATCCGGCACACCCCGGCCGAAGGCGTGGTGGCGGTCGCCGCCCATCAGCTGGCATGCGAAGTGGTGGTCTCCGTCACCGACGAGTGCGGCGGCATACCGGAACAAGAACTGGCAAAGGTGTTCGACACCGGATGGCGAGGCGGCGGTACCCGAACTGCGGGATCGTCCCGTTCCGCCGGCGTCCTGAACACCAGCGGCGCGGCGTCCGGCCCGCCCTTGGGCGCCGGGGCCGGTCTGGGGCTGGCGATCGTCCGGGCAATCGTGGAGGCACATGCCGGGCGAGCCAGCGTACGCAACGTCAGCGGCGGTTGCTGCTTCGAGATCGTCCTGCCGGCCGCCGGTGCCGACGCACTGGGCCCGCAGGACGACCGCTCGGACGGCGATGCGCACGTCTCCAGCGCTGACGCCGGCAGCCGGCCCGGACGTGACCAGGCTCCGCGTACCGAGTCCACCCGGCCCTCCTCCCGAGCCGACGTCCCCTTTCCTCGGCTGCTCGGCGACGAGCCCTGCCGGCGCCTCGGCGTCGACCCCGAGACCTTCTGGCCCGAAGGCCCCGAGGCCGAGGCGCGCACCGCCACCGCGAAACAGTTGTGCGGCGACTGCCGGACCAGCACCCGCACCGAGTGCCTCAGCTGGACGCTCGCCAACCCCGCGCTTGCAGGCGGTGCCATCTGGGCCGGGCTCACCGCCCACGAACGCCGGGCCGAGATCAACCGCCTCCGGCAGGAAGAGCTCGCCGCGGAACGGCGGGACCGCTGGTCACAGCCCGGCGCCGGCTCGCGCGGTGAGGGAGGCCGCGAGGCGCTGGGTGAGGAAGTCGAAGAGCCCCTGGCCGGCCTGGGCGCCGAACCGGCGACCCGTCGCCCGTCGAGGCCGGTCGCAAGCGATGGCCCGCGCTGCCGAAGGCGAGAGTGAGCTGTTCCTTAGGGCTTCCTCTTGCCGACTGTTATGCGGCTTTTGACTGTTTCGGCGCCCCTAGGATCGGCCCAGCAGACCCGATGACGCACCAGCTCGGGTCGCCCGTGCCTCTCCCCCGCTGCCGGAGCAGGATGCCGCGTCGCCGACCGGCACGCCCACCGGACCCGCTCCGCTCGTCCGACAGGAGACTCGATTTGTCACACTCTCAGCAGCCCCCGACCAGGCGGTCCCGCAGGCGCCCCACGCTCAAGCGCAGGGTTCGCGTGGCGGGGATCGCCTCCTCGATAGCCGGACTGCTCGCCGGCGGCGCCATCGCGCTCAACTCGGCCGGTGCGGCGGTCATCGCCGCCCCCGCCGTGCACCTCGACGCGGCCGCCGCCCAGCACTACCGCGAGGCCTGCCCGCCCGCCTCCCCGGGCCACTACTCCTGCAACGCCCTGGTTCGTACCGACCTCAAGCCGCAGTTGGCCCGGCCTGACGCCACCCGCAACGCGGCCGTGCCCGGCTACGGCCCGAGCGAGTTGCAGTCCGCCTACGGCCTCGCCGCTGCTGCCGCCTCCGCCGGCAGCAGCGGTCGGACGGTCGCCATCGTCGACGCCTACGACGACCCCAACGCCGAGAGCGACCTCGCCGTCTACCGCAAGCAGTTCGGCCTCCCCGCCTGCACCGCGGCCGACGGCTGCTTCAGCAAGGTCGGTCAGAACGGCCAGACCTCCCAACTGCCCGCGCCGGCACCCGCGAACAACGACTGGACCGGCGAGGAGTCGCTCGACGTCGACATGGTCTCGGCCATCTGCCCGAACTGCCGCATCCTCCTGGTCGAGGCGAACTCAGCGAGCGACACCGACCTCGGCACGGCCGTGAACGCGGCCGTCCAACTCGGCGCCAAATACGTCTCCAACAGCTACGGCGGCCCCGAGTCGCCGAGGGAGACCACCGAGGACACCCAGTACTACAACCACCCCGGCGTAGCGATCACCGCCTCCTCGGGTGACTCCGGCTTCGGCGTCGAGTACCCGGCCGCGTCCCAGTACGTGACCGCCGTCGGCGGCACCGCGCTGAACCGGGCGAACAACGCGCGCGGCTGGAGCGAGTCGGTCTGGTCGACCTCCCCCTCCGAGGGCGCGGGCTCCGGCTGCTCCGCCTTCGACCCCAAGCCGTCCTGGCAGAGCGACAAGGGCTGCGCCAAGCGCACCGTCGCGGACGTCGCCGCCGTCGCCGACCCGGCCACCGGCGTCGCGAGCTACGACACCTTCAACGGCAACGGCGGCTGGAACGTCGAGGGCGGGACCTCCGTCGCCGCCCCGATCATCGCCGCGGTCTACGCCTTGGCCGGCACCCCGGCCGTCGGCGCCATCCCGGCCGCCTACCCGTACGCGCACGCCGCCGCCCTCAACGACGTCACCAGCGGCGCCACCGCGTCCTGCTCCCCCGGCTACCTGTGCACCGCGGGCCTCGGCTACGACGGCCCGACCGGGCTCGGCACGCCCAACGGGACCAGCGCGTTCACCGGCGGCGGGGCCACGGGCACCGGGGGTGCGGGCGGCGCAGGCACCGGCGCGTCGGGCCGCGGGGTGACGATCTCCAACACCGGCCTGATCTCGGGCACCCCGACCTCCTGACACCGCCACACCCACATCGGCCTCTGCGACCCTTCCAGGTCGCAGAGGCCGATGTCGCACGGGGCAGGTGGGAGGTCGGACCCCGGACCAGCCCCTGGCCACATGCCTGTCCAAGCCGCCTCTTACTATCGTTCCGCATTCTTCGACGGACGCTGATGCCCGCTTGGTCGTGTGCCCGCCGTCCAACGAGCAACACGACACAACGACTCCGCCGCCCGGCGATGGAGTCGTGCATCGAGGAGGAACGTTCATGCACGCCCGGAGGATCGGCACGGCTGCCGCAACGGCGTTGGCGCTTCTGGCTGCCCGCGACCTCATCCAGAAGCGGCACGCGCTGCTCCGGAACTTCCCGGTGGTCGGGCACGCCCGGTACCTGCTGGAGACGATCGGGCCGGAGCTGCGGCAGTACATCGTGACCTCCAACGAGGAGGAGCGACCGTTCAGTCGTGACCAGCGCAGCTGGATCTATGCGTCGGCGAAGGAGGAGAACAACTACTTCGGGTTCGGAACCGAAGTCGACGTCGAGCACGTGCAGGGGCACGCCTATCTGAAGCAGCGCACGTTCGCGGGCGCTCTGCCCGACGCGCACGACCCACAGGCCCCACTGCCCTCGGCCAAGGTGCTGGGCGGGCCGCGCGGGCGCGCCAAGGCGTTCCGACCGGCGAGCGTGGTGAACATCTCCGCGATGAGCTTCGGTTCGCTCTCCGGCGCGGCCATCACGGCGCTCAACAAGGGGGCGGCGCTGGCGGGCACGATGCACAACACGGGCGAGGGCGGCCTCTCGCCGTACCACCGCAACGGCGGCGACCTCGTCCTCCAGATCGGTACGGCATATTTCGGCTGCCGCAACGAGGACGGCAGCTTCAACCTCGACAAGCTCAAGGACGTGGTCGCCGGCGCCCCGGTCAAGGCGATAGAGATCAAGCTCTCCCAGGGCGCCAAGCCAGGGCTGGGCGGCATGCTGCCGGGCGCGAAGGTGACCGAGGAGATCGCCGCGATCCGGGGTATCCCGGTCGGCCAGGACTGCGCCTCCCCGTCGCGGCACACCGCGTTCAGCGACGTCGACTCGATGCTCGACTTCGTCGAGCTGCTGGCCACCGAGACCGGTCTGCCGGTCGGGGTCAAGAGCGCGGTCGGCGAGATGAGCTTCTGGCAGGAGCTGGCCACGCTGATGGCGCGTGGCGACCGTGGTGTCGACTTCGTGACGATCGACGGCGGTGAGGGCGGCACCGGGGCGGCACCGCGGATGTTCGCCGACTCGGTGGCGCTGCCGTTCCGGATGGGCTTCTCCCGGGTCTACGGCACCTTCGCCGAGCTGGGGCTGACCGACGACCTGACCTTCATCGCCTCCGGCAAGCTCGGCCTGCCCGAGAACGCCATGGTCGCCTTCGCCCTGGGCGCCGACATGATCAACGTGGCCCGTGAGGCGATGATGTCCATCGGCTGCATCCAGGCGCAGAAGTGCCACACCGACAAGTGCCCCACCGGCATCGCCACCCAGAACCCGTGGCTGGCTCGCGGCATCGACCCGACCTCGAAGGCCACCCGGGCCGCGGTCTACCTGCGCACCCTGCGCAAGGAGCTGATCAAGGTCTCGTCGGCGGTCGGTGTCGCCCACCCGGCACTCATCACCGCCAACGACATCGAGATCATGAACGGCGACTACGAGGCCCGCACCCTGGCCGGCGTCTACGGCTACAAGGACGGCTGGGGCGAGCTCGGCCCGCGCCTCGCCGATGAGATCACGGCACTTCTCACCGCCGGGCCGACCCCCGTCCAGAAGCCGGCCGTCTGACGCGCCGGCACCGACGAGCACCGCGCTCGAAGCGCAGGCTCTCATCTGACCAGTACTGCTGACCGCCCGTCAGTGCCCAGCTTTCCGAAAGGCCGGCGCTGACGGGCGGTCAGCAGCTATGGGGCCCCTGGTCGGAATGCATTGTCAGTGCTCCCTCGTAGTGTGGAACCAACGTTGGAGGGGACGCCGGAAAGGCGTCGGGAGAGCGTTGGAAAAGGGGCAGAACCATGTCTGCGAAGAGGATCAAGCACAAGGTCAACCACGTCTCGCTGGTGGTCGACAATTCCGGCTCGATGCGCAAGCACAAGGCGCAGCTTGTTCGTGTGGTGGACGAATTCGTGAAGGGCCTCCAGGAGGAGTCCGACCGGCTCGGTCACGAGACCCGGATCAGCCTCTACGCTTTCGATCACGCGGTGCAGAACCTGGTCTGGGACATGGACGTCAAGCACCTGCCGTCCCTGCGAGGCCTTTACGAGGTCAACAACGGTGCGACGGCGCTGATCGAGGCGGCCGTGAAATCCATCGCCGACCTGAAGAACATCTGGGAAGGATATGGGGAACACTCCTTCCTCCAGGTCGTCGTCACCGACGGCGAGGAGAACGCCTCGGGTTTCTCGGAGACCGGCCAGATGCACATCCGCATGGGCGGCAGCCAGGGCAGCGCCGTCCTGAGCAGGTGGCTGGGCCGCATTCAGGGTGCCCTGGACACCCTTCCCGACCACTGGACCTCGGCGATCCTGGTCCCGAACTCCCTGGCCAAGCGCACCGCCCAGGAGTACGGCTTCCCGGCGGGCAACATCGCGATCTGGGACGCGGACTCCAGCAAGGGCGTCGAGGAGGCCATCGGCACCGTCAAGACGGCTGCCACGAGCTTCCTGCGGGGCCGCGAACAGGGCGTGCGCGGTACCAGGAACCTGTTCGCCATGGGCCAGGATCTGAGCACCGCCGAGGTGAAGGCCAATCTCGACGCCCTGGAAACCGGCAAGTACATCCTGATCCCGGTCGACCAGCAGACGCCGATCCGCGACTTCGTCACCCGCGCCGGGCACCCGTACAAGACCGGCTGCGCCTTCTACGAGCTGTCCAAGCGCGAGAAGATCCAGGGCAACAAGCAACTCGCCGTGGCGGAGAAGGACCCGGCCACCGGACGGACGACAGGCAGGGTGTTCTCGGGCCCGGCGGCCCGCCAGCTCCTCGGCCTGCCGGAGTCGGAGGTCACGGTGAAGCCGGGCGACAACCCGGCGTACACCGTTTTCGTCCAATCGACCTCCGTCAACCGGAAGTTGGTTTCGGGTACCAAGCTGCTCGTCCTCCTGTAGCTTGCCACCGTCCTTTCTTCCCGGCTTCTCCGGATTCAGAACCAATTCCTCGAACTTCGGGTGCGGCCCGCCTCGCGGGGCGTCACAGCTGGCTCAGGATCGTCGGGTCCGTGATGCTCGTGTCGTCGGCCAGCAGCATGGCCTTGCTGAGGATCACGGCCAGCATGCGGTCGCCCTCGAAGGGGAGGTACCCGGTCTGCGGGGCGGCCGGGTTGGACGTCGGGACGATGCACAGGTACTGGTCGTTCGGCGTCATCAGGATGTTGCCCGAGCCGAGGTGGATCTTGTACGTGTGGCGCTCGCCCTTCACGTGCAGGAAGCGGCCTTCGATGGTGCAGCGGTCGGCGATCGCCAGCCGGGGTACGAGCCGTTCCAGCAGCACGCGGCGCGTCTCGGCGCTCTGGTTGAGCTCCCCGAAGCCGTAGGACGTCCAGTACTCCTGGAAGCGGCCCTCGGGTCCGCCGTCCTGCCAGGTCGGATCGTTCCCGATGCTGGCCACGCCGACGAACAGGTCGACGTCGCGCAGGACTTCGGACAGCACCAGGGGCGGGATGTCGGCGATCGGGAGGGACTCCACCGGTTCGGCACCATGGGGCAGCCACATCCGGTAGTCGCCGCCGTAGCAGGACGCCGAGTTCTCCGGGGCGTCGATCGGGTAGAAGCGGACCTGGTCGGTCGTCAGGCGCAGGTAGCTGCCGGAGTCGGTGGTGTCGTCGCCGTAGCTGTCGCCCTCGCCCTGGACCCAGTACTCGGCGCGCAGCCCCCAGTGCGGCAGCTCGCGCGTGGCCGGCGGGGCCGAGTCGTCGACCATCAGCCGCAGCTTGTTGCGCCAACCCCTGATCGCGGCCAACGAGTTGAACTGGTGCTGGCGCAGGATGTGCGCGGCGAAACGGTTGGAGTAGCTGCCCGTCGCGCGCTCGGCGTCGGTCAGCAGATACACCTCGCGGTGGGCCTGCTTGAACGGCTGGGTGATCGCGTGCCGCTCCAGCCAGTCGCGCCAGGCCACGATCTCGGCGGGCTCGTGGCCCACCGGATGCCACAGCCTGACCTCGGCTCCTTCGCACACCGGGTCGTCGGTGAGCGTGCGCAGCTCACCGTCGGCGAACCCGACGGTCGTACCGTCGACCGTCCACAGCAGGCGCCGGGCCAGGGTGCCGACCAGTGGATGGTCGAGATAGCGCTCGCGCCAACCGGCGTAGGACCAGCTACGGTTGGCGACGAACTGCCGGTCCAGGCGGTCGCTCTGCGCGGAGAGCATCTTGTCGATGTCCTTGACCGCCGTCTTCAGCTCCTTGAGCTCCTCGGCGTGGTCACGCCTGACCGCGGCGGGCACGCTCTTGACCCCCTTGCCCGCCGAGGTGCGCCAGCCGAGGACCACCTTGGTGCCCCGGATCTCCGACACGGCCGTGACCTCGCCCAGCTGCCGCTCGGCCCGCCCGACCTCGGTCAATCCATAGGCGGGGACGGCGAGTTCCTCGATCTCCTCGCGGGACAGACCCAACGCCTGGGCCCGGGTCTCCAGAGCGGCGTCGAGCAGCTTGAGCGTGCCCTTGTAGGTCACCCGGGTGGCCAGCCGGGCGAGTTCGGCGAGGGCGGGCTCACCGTCGATGCGGGAGAGCGCGTTGACACCGGCGTTGGCGACCTTCGGGTTGCGCGGGCCGAGCCCGGCGACCTTCTTGAGCGACGTCTCGACCAGCGTGCCGAGGGCGCGGGCGGTGTCCTGGTGCGACGGCAGCAGGGCCAGCACCCAGGTCAGGCCGCGAAGGGCATTGGCGTTGCAGGGGTCGTAGGCGTTGTTGACGTCGGGCTCGAACTCCCGGCGCTCCAGCTCGAAGGTGCGACGACCCACGAGGGCGAGCCAGGGCACCACGGTCGCCCGAACCCGGTCGGCGCCCAGCGGTTCGATCAGGGCGCGGGCCTGCTGCTCCCATGTGCGGGTGGGCTTGGCCGCGGTGGCGGTCGTCACATGCCGCAGCAGGGCCTGCCATTCAGGCGCGTCCTCGGCGTCCCGCAGCGCCTGCTCGGCCCATTCCTCGCCGACGTTGAGCACCGGGTCCGTGAGCTTCTCGACGAGCGCGCGGAGCGCGTCGTCACGGTAGTCCAGGGCCGCCCGCCGGAAGACGGCCACGACGGCGGGCGCGAGGGCACGACCGGCGGCGAGTTCGGCCTCGGCGAGGACCTCGTGGCGCTCCAGGTACCAGAAGGACGGCCGGCGGCCGAGTTCGTCGAGCTTCTCCCGGCGCTCCACCGAGAGCCGGTCGCCGGGCAGGCCACGCCCGATGACACCGATCAGGGTCAGGACGTTGCCGCGGGCGACCGGGCCAGCCGCGGCCGAGTGGTACTGCGCCACCAGCGCGTCGGCAAGCGCAGTGCGGCTCTCCGGCGGTAGCGCGCGCAGCTCGTCGAGCACGCGGGCCCACGGCCCGTTCCAGATGCCCCTGTTGGCGACCGCGAGCTTCAGCAGCTCGACGGCGAGCGCGTCCCACTCCCCCGCGGCGGCGTGCTGCCGGGCCAGGTGAGCGATCTTCTCGATGTCCCCCATCGTCAGCCCCCCACCAGTGCCACGAGCTTCAGGAACGTGACCTCCGCGCCGAGCACGAGCTCGATCTCCTCCGCCGGATCGGTGACCTGACGGTCCCCCACCAGCACCCGAAAGCCGTTGCCCGCGAAGGCCCTGAGCGCCAGCTCGGTCTGCACCTCGGGATCGATCCGGCGGGGCGTGCGCAGCGCGAACCCGTTCAGCACGCGCTCGGCGTTCGTCGGCTGCACCAGCCCCTGGAACACCTGCGGTGTGCGCGCGTTGTACTCGGCGACCTCCTGGAACACCCGGCGCCGGATCAGCTCACGCACGGTGAGCCTCTCCTCGGCGATCTCCAGGCCCCACCCCTCGCTCCGGTCCCCCGCAGTCGTCTCGTCGACGAACATCACGATTGCCATGCCGTCGACAGTACTGACGGCCAGTGACATCGAGGCCGGAGGGGGTGGCATGGTCATCGAGGTGGCCGGCGGGGTCAACGGCAAGTCCCCACTCGCGTCGTCACCGCCGATGCACCCTTGGATCCCGCCGCTCTCGATCCCCGAGCGCAATCCGCCGATTGGCTTGGATCTCTGACGGACCGTCACAAGGCACGCGATGGCCTACAAGCTGCTCGGACCGAGTCCACGGGTCGGACGACCGGGACCGGGTTGGGCCGGCACCAGCGAGGTGCAGGTCCGACCGGTACCGCAGCACCACTTGATGATGGTGTCCGGAACCCGGTCGCCGCGCGACCATCTGAAAGGATGATCCACATGCCTCGTGGCGCCAATATCACCGTGCAGATCACCGTGCTGATCGCCGCCTTCGCCCTGCGGTCGCTCGCGATCGGGTGGCTGTTCCTCATCGCGGTCGTTTTCACCCTCGGGCTGGGCGCGCTCATCGTCGCACTGCCGCTGCTCGCCGCGACCCTGGTACCGGTCCCGCACGGCCGCGTCCGCGCACCACTGCTGGCGCTCTTCCTGACCTCCGACGCTTTCCTGCTCACCTTCGCACTGCTGCTCCCCGACGCCGGGGACTCCTACTCCTACGCCCCACTGAGTGTCCTGACCGGCCAACGGGAGCTGTCACCGAACAAGGCGACGTTGTTCACCGAACTCGGCGAGGCCGCACTGCTCGGCTACCTGGCCACCACGCTGGCTACCCTGGTCATCGCGGTACGCCAACGGCCGCTCGGGCAGGCACCCTCCGGCCCGTGGCCTCCGACGCGATCCAAGCGATTCGGATAGGTGACCAGCGCTCATCCGTTCTGCCACCCGCTGTTCGAGCACGTCTCGACCGGGATTGTGAGCGGTGCCACGAGCAGCGGGCCGGCCGGCGACGATGCCGCCGCGCGGAGCCGGCCCGGCCCGGGGCACGGGGTCAGCTCTTGGGCTCCTCCCCTACGTGGTCGGTGACGGCGCGCAGGACGACGGCCGCCGCAGAGACCGAGCCGACCGCAGCGCCGCCCTGGCGACGAGCTCGACGCGGTTGAGCTCTCGCACCGCTGCCAGTACGTGCGTCGAGTCGGTGCGGACCCGGCCTTGTCGGCGGACCAGTCCGGCGTCCACCAGGCATGCGATGGCTCTGTCCGCGAGAACGGACAGCATGTGTGCGCCGGTTCGGGAGGCGCTTGGCCGCCGCGAGCGAGTCGAAATGTTCACCGCTTTCGACAGCGCCAGTGCTTGGCAAGAACACCAAGGGCGTTGGCTCCGTGCACTCGCTGGCGGCCGTCGCTGACGAGATCTGAAAACCAGCTGGCGCGGCTCGCGCGTGGTTCCGGCCGTGTCCTATGCGCGGATGCCGGCGGCTTCGATCGCCCGCTGGCGGGTCGCCCGTCCGGTCGCTCCCGACGCGGTGACCAGGGTGACGAGGGCGCAGAGCGCGACGGTTCCGCAGATCTGCGTCCACGGGATCACCGTCGGCGCGCCGGCCACGAGCTTGCTCAGCGAGACGTGCTGGGTGACCGCGGCGAGCCCGGTCGCCACGGCGGCGAGCACGGTGCCGACGACCACCGCCACGACCGATTCGGCCACGGTCACCTTCACGATCTGGCTGCGCACCGCGCCGGCCAGCCCGAGCAGGGCGAACTCCCGCCGCCGCCCGGCCATCGCCATGATCAGGGTGTTGGCGACCGCGATCAGCGCGTAGGCAAGCGCGATCCCGAGGATGACCACCGCGGCGTTGTCCGCCTGCTGGGCAGCGTCCGCGCGCTGGGCCTCGAGGTAGGCGTCGTAGGTCATGACGTGCGCACCGGAGCCTGCGAGCGCCTGGTTCACCGCGGCCGACTGCTGCTCGTCGAGCGGCAGGCCCGCGCCCGTCGAGGAGTCGAGGTAGACCCGGCTCGGGGGCACCGCGCCGGTCAGCGAGGAGGAGAGGTACGTGTCGTCGCCGTTCAGGCCACGTGCGACGACCGCCGCGATGACGGTCGGGACCCGCGCACCGGTCGGCAGCAGCGTGACCACCTCGTCCCCCGCCGACAGGCCGTCGGATTCGGCCGCGTGCTCGTCGATGACCAGGAAGTTCTCGGGCGGCGAGGAGAGCGAACCGGAGAGCACGGGCGGCCTGACGGTGGCGCCCAGCGCCGCCGCGGGCAGCGCGTTCGTGCTGAGCGAGTCGATCTGGTTGCCCTGGGCGGTGCCGATCCGGATGTTCATCGAGGTGACCGGGGTGGCCCGGACCCCGGGAACGGCCGACAGCCGCCCCAGCGTGCGGGCGTCGATCCCGGAACCGTCGGGCACGACCACGTCCGCCGCGTGGATCTCCTGCTGCTGCCGGGCGAGCACCGCGGCGTCACCGGACTTCTGCATCGTCAGCAGGGTGCCGACCAGCCCGACGGCCACCACGATCGGCGCCACCGTGGCGGCCGTACGCCGCCGGGAGGTGAGGATGTTCTCGCGCACCAGCAGCGGGCCGGCCTTGGCCGAGCCGCGAAGCGGACCGATCAGCAGCCGGGTGACCGGCCGCAACAGGATCGGCGCCAGCAGGGTGACCGCGCCGACGTAGAGGACCGGGACCGCCTCGTACTTGCGGGCGCTGGCCGCGAGGTACGGCTCGGTCCGGGCGATGACGATCCCCGCGATGACCGCGCCGATCAGCATCCCGATTCCCAGCAGCCACCGGATCGGCGTCATCGCGCGGCGCTCCACCACGCTCTCGCGCAGCACCTCGATCGGCCGGATCAGCGAGACCCGGACCAGGGTGGCGGCCGAGCCGGCCAGCGCCGCGGCCACGCCGATGACGAAGGAGATCGCCAGCGGCAGGGGGTTGAAGGGGATGGTGAACCAGGACGGGGCCACGTTGTGGTCGAGCATCCAGGAGCGCAGCGGCACGGTGCACAGCGGGGCGAGGACGCAGCCGGCGACCGCCGCCGCCAGGCCGATCAGCAGCGCCTCGCCGAGCACCATGCGCCGCACCTGGCGGGGCGCGGCACCCACCAGCCGCAGCAGCGCCAGTTCCCGGCGGCGCTGCTCGGTGGCGAAGGCGAAGGTCGCGATGACGACGAACACCGCGACGCACACCGCGAGTCCGGTCGTGCTGCCCGCCATCGCCTGGGCGCTGGCCAGCGCCTGGGCGCCGCCGGTGGAGTCGGGGTCGATCCGGGTCAGGTCGCCGCCGCTGAGGACCACGGCCTGGCCGCCCACGAGGGCGGTCAGCTGCTTCGCGTTCTGGTCGGTGACCAGTGTGTTGACGCCCGGCGACAGGCGCTCGGCCTCGGCACCGCTGAAGAAGACCGCGTTCTCGAACCAGAGCGCGTCGGTGACCCCCACTACCCGGTAGCGGCCGGTGCCAGCGGAGGTGGTGGCCTCGGCCTGACGCCCGATCAGCGACTCGGCACCGCCGCCGACGACGATCTCGTCCGCGCCCTGCGGCGCGCGCCCGGCCACCAGGTGGTAGCCCGCGAAGGCGGCCGAGGACCAGGGGTGGCCGGTCGTCCCCCCTGGACCGGGGTTCAGCCGTACGGGGAAGCTGCGGTCGGGTGTGGCCTTTCCGGCCGCGGTCACCTTCGTCACGACCTCGGTCGGCAGCACCGCGGGGGCCTTCATCGGGTACCCATCGAAGCCCTGCGGCGCGATGACGGTCGAGGCTTCCTTGAACCGCTGCGGCCCTGGGTGCGGCGTGCCGAAGGTGGCAGCCAGGGTCAGCGTCATCATGCCGATCATCGTCGTGCCGAGCGCGAGGGCGAGGAAGGCGCCCACGAAGCCCATCAGACGGTGGCGCAGGGTGGCTACGGCAATCCTCAGCACGGCTTCGTCCCGCTCCCGCCGGGCTCCAGCGCGGCCATCCGCAGGGCCACGCTCTCGGCCGTCGGCTCGAACAACTCGCCGGTCACCTTGCCGTCGGCGAGGAAGACCACCCGCTGCGAGTACGAAGCGGCCACCGGGTCGTGCGTGACCATGATCACCGTCTGCCCGTGCTGCTCGACGACGCCGCGCAGCAGCGCCAGGACCTCGCGCGCGGTACCCGAGTCCAGCGCGCCGGTCGGCTCGTCCGCGAAGATCACCTTGGGCCGGGTCACCAGCGCACGCGCGATGGCGACCCGCTGCTGCTGACCGCCCGAAAGCTCGGCGGGGCGGTGCCCGCCGCGCTCGGCGAGGCCGACCTCGGCCAGCCCCCGGTCGATCGCCGCCGCGTCGATCGGGCGTCCTGCCAACCGGAGCGGCAGCTCGACGTTCTGTCGGGCGGTCAGCGCCGGGATCAGGTTGAAGGACTGGAAGATGAAGCCCATGTGCTCGCGGCGCAGCTCGGTCAGGGCCCGCTCGGAGAGCTTGTGCAGCGGCGCGCCGTCGAGCAGGACCTGACCCGCGTCGACCCGGTCGAGGCCCGCCGCGCACTGCAGCAGCGTCGACTTGCCCGACCCCGAGGGGCCCATGATGGCGGTGAAGGTGCCCGCCGCGAAGTCCACGTCCACCCCGTCGAGCGCCTGCACCCGGTTGTCGCCACGGCCGTACGTCTTGTGCACACCGGTCAGACCGACGACGTCGCCCACGCTCGCCGCACCGACGCATGACAAGCCCGAAACCCACCCATCGCCGGGAGAACATGACGACGCTGCTGGAGCCTGGTTCCGGAACACTCTCACGCCTTCGCTATGGGGGGCATCGGTCGGCGGCATCGCTCTCACTCGCCGCACCGAAGCTACGGCCGTATGCAGCATCGACGCCTCCGGGCCGCCCCTGATATCGACCCTGAGGAACCCCTGACCGCTTCCGGGCCGGACTCGACGAGTCCGGCCCGGAACGGCTCAGTACGCGGCTGAGGCGGTCACTTGCTGATCATCTGGGTGCCGTCGGAGCCGACCGCGATCGCCTTGATGCCGGGGTCGCTCTCCTGGGTCCAGTTGTAGAGCCCGATGCTGCCCTTGGCGAGGACCGTGCCGCTGTTGTCGAGGATCATCTGGACGCCGCCGTTGGTGGAGATGGCCTTGATGCCGGGGTCGCTCTCCTGGGTCCAGTTGTAGAGCCCGACGCTGCTCTTGGCCGATACGACGCCGTTGTTGTCCAGGATCATCTGGACGCCGCCATTGGTGGCGATGGCCTGCACCACCGGGTCGCTCTCCTGGGTCCAGTTGTAGAGCCCGATGCTGCTCTTGGCGAGGACCGTGCCGCTGTTGTCGAGGATCATCTGGGTGCCGTCGGAGCCGACCGCGATGGCCTTGACGACGGCGTCGCTCTCCTGGGTCCAGCTGTAGAGCCCGACGCTGCTCTTGGCCCACACGACGCCGTTGTTGTCCAGGATCATCTGGACGCCACCGTTGGTGGAGACGGCCTTGATGCCGGGGTCGCTCTCCTGGGTCCAGTTGTAGAGCCCGACGCTGTTCTTGGCGAAGACCGTGCCGTTGTTGTCGAGGATCATCTGGGTGCCGTCGGAGCCGACCGCGATGGCCTTGACGACGGGGTCGCTCTCCTGGGTCCAGCTGTAGAGCCCGACGCTGCTCTTGGCCCACACGACGCCGTTGTTGTCCAGGATCATCTGGACGCCACCGCCGGTCGCCTGGGCGACGACGACGGGGTCGCTCTCCTGGGTCCAGTTGTAGAGCCCGATGCCGTTCTTGGCGAGGACGGTGTTGTAGACGGGGGCGGGGGCCGTGGTGTTGTTGACGGTGAACGAGCCGCCCCCGTACGTGTGGTTCTGACCGTCGATCTCGTTGGCGACGATGCTGATCGAGTAGTTGCCGTTGGCCATGTTCGCGGTGTTGAGGGCGTACGGGTAGTTCAGCGCGCCACCTCCGGCGCGCACCTCGCTGGAGCCCCCCGGGCCGGCGAGCACGTAGTCCACCCACTCGATGACGCCGCTCTGGGTGGGGTGAGCGGTGAGGTTCACGGTGCCGGAGAGGGTCTGGCCGGAGTTGAAGCCCCACAAGTTCACGTTGAAGCCGGACGGGATGACCGGAGCGACGGTACCCATCCGGTAGTAGCCGATGTTGGTGGTGGGCGGCACCCATCGGTGGTGCCCGACGAGGCCCGGCCCGACGAAGTTGGCGTCCACCACGTCGAAGCTGCCGTCGTGGTTGTTGGCGACCACGATCGCGGTGTGCAGCTGGTCGCCGTCAAGGGTGCCTTCCTGGATGATGTCACCCTTGACCGCCGTCGCCGCCGTGACCGCCACGCCACCGGCGTCGAGGTAGCTGTGCTGGTAGTTGCCGCCGGCGTCGACCGGCCACTGGGAGTGGCCGCTGACCATGTAGACGATGCAGTTGGCGAACTGCTTGCACTGGTCGCCACCGCTGTGTTGGGCGTCGGCGCAGGCCGCGGTGCCCGAACCGCCCACGTAGGCCAGCGCCTTGTCGGCGAGGTCCGCGTTGTTGTACGAGCCGACGGCGTGTGCGGCGGTGGCGCCCAGCAGCGTGGGGGCGAGGCTCGCGATGGTCGCGGTGGCCAGCAGGGAGGCAGACAGCCGACGGCGGGTGGACTTGGTGCGGGCGGAGCGGGTCTTGGTGAACATGCGGGATTCCCCCTGTAGTGATGGCGGGTAGCGGTAGGTGACGAGGTGTGGGTCAGTTGTCCAGTGCCGCCAGCGGCAGCACGTTGAAGTCGTCGGTGTGCCAGTGGAGGAGGGCAGGGCTTCGGGTGGCTCTGCCGAACAGACCTTCGGCGGTTCGGACGGCGTCGGCAGCGGTCTCGGCCCGCAGGAGCACGACCAGCTCAAGCTCGTCGGCGGTCACCAGGGCCTGGACGCGGACGTGGTCGAGCCCATCGGCCGTGGTCGCGTGGGCCCAGACCAGATCGACCACGGTGGCGGGGTGCGGGTTCCGATGCCTGGCCGGTGGTCCGGTCAGGTGAGCGGCCACCACATAGCGCGCGGTCAACGCTTAGCTCCAGCAGGCGCCGCAGACCAGGCCAGGGGCCGTGTCCGCGGCGGTGGTCACCGGAGCGGGTGCCGCGGGCGCGGCGACGGCGGGCGCGGCGGAGAGTCCGATGCCGAACAGGGCGATCAGGCCGAACAGGACGAATCGCAGTGTTCCGGGCATGGCGGGGCCTCCGTCGAGTGTCTGTGTGGTGTCGGCATGGCCGGTCGCTCCGGTGCCGGATCCGTCGGGCTGTCGGCGCCCTCCGGTGAACAGAAGTCTTCCGCGCAGCTCAGGCGGGCGGAAGCGGCGGCCATTGGCCCGAAAGTTCCATGGCACGATCGGGCCAGGCCCGGTGCGGCCGGCGCGGACCTTGCTCCGGTCGGACCGGTCGTGTCACGCTCGGACGCCACACACAGGCATCACATCGGCATCACACAGGGGACGGGGGCTGGAGCGGTGCTGCGCGCTCTGGGACTGGATGCGGTCTGCGAGCAGGTGTACCAAGAACTGCTGGCCGAACCGACATTGGACGCAACGCTGCTGGCCGAGCGCCTCGGCCTGAGCCAGGATCAGGTCGGTACGAGCCTGGACACGCTAGCCGACCTCGCACTGTTGCGGATGTCGCGCGAGGCACCGGAGCAGCGGCGCCCGGTCAGCCCGGAGCGCGCCCGCGCGCTGTTGCTGCGCCGCCAGGAGGAGGAACTCCGGGCCCGCCACGCCGCCCTGGAGGCCAACCGCATCGCAGTCGCCACCGCGGCCGAACAGGCGACCCGCGAGCAGCAGCGGATCCCCACCGGCACCGAACAGCTCGACGGCCTGGACGAGATCCAGTCCCGCCTGGAATCCCTGATCCAGAGCGCCACCACCGAGATCTGCTCGATCGTCCCCGGCCAGATGCCCCCCGAGGCCCTGGAAGCCTCCCGCGCCCTGGACGAGGAACTGCTCGGACGCGGCATCACCCTCAAGACCCTCTGCCACGAGGGCGCGCGCACCAACCCGCGCTCCCTCGCCTACGCGCGCTCGATGGTCGCCGTCGGTGCGCAACTGCGCACCGCGCCGGCGCTGCCGCACCGCCTGCTGGTGGTCGACCGGGCCACCGCCCTCGTCCCGCTCGACCCGGCCGCAGCGGCCCCCAGCGCCGTGCTGGTCACCACCCCCGGGATCGTGGCTGCCCTGGCCGAGCTGTTCGACCGGATCTGGGCGGACGCCGTCCCGTTGGACCAGGCCCCCACTCCCGACCGGGACACCGGCATCACCGTCGGCGAACGCGAGCTCCTGAGGATCCTCTCCACAGGCCTGACCGACGAAGCCGCCGCCAAGCGCCTGAGTGTCTCCGTACGCACCGTGAAGCGTCGGATGGAGGAGCTGATGCGCCGTCTGGAAGCCGGCTCCCGCTTCGAAGCCGGCCTCAAAGCCGGCCAACACGGCTGGATCTGACCCGCCAGGCGTCCCGCCGCGCTGCGCCGGAGCCGAGGGTCGGCAGGTCCTACTGCAGTCGGTAGGCGCAGGCGGGCGGGGCCGCGGCCTCGACGGGAACGCTCAGCACGGATCCGTCCTGGCTGCCGGGATCGGTGAGGCCGTGGCGGGCGGTGGTGACGAGGAGGCGGCCGCCGGTCGGGGTGAGGCAGACGGAGGTGGGTTGGGGGGTGGGCAGGTGCAGGGTGGCCAGGTGGGTGCCGTCGGGGTGGTAGCGGTGGACGGCGCCGTGTCCCCAGATCGCCACCCAGAGGCAGCCGTCGGTGTCCACGGTCATGCCGTCGGGTGAGCCGCCGGCGTTCACGCGGGTGAACTCCTCGCGGCCGGTGGGGTTGCCGTCGGGGTCGAGGGTGCAGCGGTGGATGATGCCGGCCGCGCTGTCGGCGACGTAGAGGAGATCTCCCGTGCCGTTGAAGGCGGGGCCGTTGACGATGGTCAGGCCGTCGAGGACACGGTGGACGGAGCCGTCGGAGTCGGTGCGGTAGAGGGATCCGGCACCCTTGGTGCCGTCGTAGGGCATGCTGCCCGCCCAGAAGCGGCCGTGCGGGTCGCAGACGCCGTCGTTCATCCTGGTGGGGACGGGTGAGCGGTCTTCGGGGCGGGCGAGCCAGTCCAGGCTGCCGTCCGGGGCGAGCAGGGCGATGCCGGTGCCGGCGGCGGCGATCCAGTGTCCTGGGCGGTCGACGACCGGGGCGACGGCGCCCAGTGGTACGTCAACGCGGGTGATTTCGCTCGCAGTTCGCGGGCCGGGTAGGTCGGCGACTTCGAGGAGGCGGCCGGCGAGGATGTCGACGTAGACGAGTCGTCCGTCGATCCAGCGGGCACCTTCGCCGAGTTCGTCGTCGCCGGCGGCCCACACCTCGACCTGGCTGGATTCAGTCATGGAAGCTCCCAGAGGGCTAGGGCCTGTCGTCAAACTCCCGTCGTCGCCCGAAGGGCGGCCCGTGCCAGGCGTCGCGGGGTAGACGGGAGTTTGACGATAGGCCCTAGCGAAGGGTGGTGCCGGCGGGCTGGTCGAGGAGGGCGAGGTCGCGGCGGGTGGGCAGGCCCTCCCAGTCGCCGCGGGTGGTGACGGCGAAGGCGCCGGTGGTGGTGGCCCGGTGCAGGCGGCCTTCGACGTCGAGCCCGTCGAGCAGGCCGGAGAGGTAGCCCGCGACGAACGCGTCGCCGGCGCCGACGACATCGACCACAGGCACCTTGCGGGCGAGGGTGCTGACGGTGCCGTGGGCGATGGTGGCGCTCGCGCCGTCGCCGCCGCGGGTGATCACCACCTCGCGGCGTCCCTGGGCGATCAGCGCGGCGACCGCGGCGGGCTCGGGCAGGTCCGGGTCCTCGGCGACCAGGTGCAGTTCGTCGGCGGAGGCGACCAGCACATCAGCGGTCCGCGCCAGCGGCAGCAGGACCTTCCTCGCCTCGGCCGGCGACCACAGGCGGGCGCGGTAGTTGACGTCGAGGCAGACGGTGATGCCGAGTTCGCCGGCTCTGACGGCTGCCACGCGGACGGCCTCGGCCGCGCCGGCGCTCAGGGCGGGGGTGATCCCGGTCAGGTGGAGGATGCGGACGCCGCGGTTGAGGGCGGGCAGGACGTCTGCGGCCCGCAGGGCCGATCCGGCCGATCCCGCGCGGTAGTAGGCGACGCTGACCAGGTCGGCGATCCGGTCCTCACGGGCCAGCAGGCCGGTGGGCCGGCCGTCGGCGTCGAGGCGGGTGTGGCTGACGTCGACCTGTTCCGCGCGCAGGGTGCGCAGGACGAGGGCGCCGAACTCGTCGTCGCCGACGCGTCCGACCCAGCCGGCCCGGTGGCCGAGCCTGGCCAGACCGATCGCGACGTTGGCCTCGGCGCCGGCGACGGAGAGCTGCATCGGTGCTCCGAGCCTGACCGGGCCGGTGGCGCGCAGGGCGGCCATCGTCTCCCCGACGGTCACGACATCGAGCGGTGCCAGACCGGTCATGCCGCGATCTCCTCGGTTAGGGCGGTGCGCCAGCGGGCGACGCGCTCGCGCAGTGCGTCCAGGTCTCCACCGCCGGCGGCGTCGCCGACCAGCGGTGAGCCCACGCCGACGGCGACGGCGCCGGCGGCGAGGTAGGCGCGGGCCAAGGCGGCGTCGAGGCCGCCGACGGGCACGAACGGGACGGCGGGGAAGGGGTCGCGCAGAGCCTTCAGGTAGCCGGGTCCGCCGAGCGAGGCGGGGAAGAGCTTGACGGCGAGGGCTCCGCACTCGTTCGCTGCGATCACCTCACTGGGTGTCAGCGCACCTATCAGCATGGGTAGTTCGAAAGCGGTGCGTCGGCGCAGGTCTTCGCCGAGGCCCGGAGTGACGAGGAAGCTCGCCCCGGCGTCGGCGGCGCGGGCGGCGTCCTCGCCGGTCAGCACGGTGCCGGCGCCGAGGGTGGCCTGGGGGCCCAGTTCGCGGCGGGCCTGCTCGATCACCCAGAGGGCGTCGGGGGTGGTCAGGGACACCTCGGTGGCGGTGATGCCCTCCTCGGCGAGGGTGAGGACGGTGTGCAGCGCCGCGTGGCGGTCGGTGCCGCGCACGATGGCCAGTGTCCGGTACGGCAGTTCGGTCAGGTTCACGGAGAGGCCTTGTCGGTCAGGTCGGTTCAGGTGGTGCGGGTGCTGGTCGCGGTGATGTCGAGCTGCCAGCGCAGCGTGCCGCCGGCCGGGACCGTCGCGGCCTCGCCGGGCCCGGCCTCGGCGAGGTCGAAGACGGACCCGAGCATCGGCTCGACCCCGATGCTGCGGTAGGGGGCCGAGGCGGGGAAGCCGCGCAGGTTGCGCCACAGGGCGATGGAGACGGGGATGTCGGCGTCGGCGTGCAGGGCGAAGGTGAGCGTGTCGGGGCCGTCGGTGACCGTCACGCTCGCGCAGTCGGTGAGGACCGCGCCGACGGCGGTGCCGTCGTCGGGGCCCAGGCGGTCGAGCGGCAGGCCGTGGGGCGTGGGCCATGGTCCGGTGATGTGGTGGGCGCCGGGCGGCCAGGGCTCTTCCAGTAGCGCGGCCGCCTCGGGGAAGAGCCGGGCCGAGGTGGCGTCGGGCGCGGACAGCTTGGCGCCCGGAGTGACGTCCAGGAGCGCGTGGGCCGCCCAGAGCAGGCGGTAGCCCGGGTCGGCGTGCAGCTCGTAGCTGGCGCGCAGCGCGGCCGGCGTGTGCTCGATGCGTCGGCGCAGCACGAAGTCGGGGCAGCGCAGGGTGTCGGTGTCACCGTCGCGCTGCCAGGGCCGGGACCAGGCGTCGCCGTGGTCGGGGGTGCCGCGCACGGTCGGGATGCACTCCTCCAGACCGCCCGCGTCGACGAAGGCGTCGCCAGGGCGGACGGTGTCGCGGGCCGGGTCCGGGCGGTGCCAGAGCCACTCGCGGTCGCCGGCTCGCAGGGAGGTCCACCGGCCGCCGTGGGCCGGGTCGGTGCGGACGGCGAGCGGGAGGTCGGTCATCGTTCGGGTCACCATTCCGCGAACGACCCGTCCTGGTGGTGCCAGACGGGGTTGCGCCAGCGGTGGCCGCTCTCGGCGGCGCGGCGCACGGCGGCCTCGTCGATCTCGATGCCCAGGCCGGGGCCGGTGGGCCGGGCGGCGTGGCCGTCGGTGAAACGGAACGGCTCGGGGTCCAGCAGGTAGTCCAGCAGGTCGTTGCCCTGGTTGTAGTGGATGCCCAGGCTCTGCTCCTGGATGAGGAAGTTCGGTATGGCGAAGGCCAGTTGGAGGCTGGCCGCGAGAGCGATCGGGCCGAGCGGGCAGTGCGGGGCCATCACCACGTCGTGGACCTCGGCGAGCGCCGCGATGCGCCGGACCTCGGAGATGCCGCCGGCGTGCGAGACGTCGGGCTGGGCGACGGCGATGCCGGTGGCGAGCACGTCGCGGAAGTCGAAGCGGGAGTAGAGCCGCTCGCCCACGGCCAACGGTACGGAGGTCGAGTCCACGAGGTGGCGCAGGTCGCGGGAGTGTTCGGGTAGGACGGGCTCTTCGACGAACATCGGGTGCAGCGGTTCCAGCAGCGGCAGAAGCCGGCGGGACATGGCCGTGGACATCCGGCCGTGGAAGTCGATGGCCACGTCGCGTTCGTCGCCGAGGACTTCGCGGACGGCGGCGACGCGGTCGATGACGGCCTGGGTCTGGGCGGGGGTGTCGATCGGGCGCAGCTGCGCGGAGCCGTTCATCTTGACGGCGGTGAAGCCGGCGTCGACCTGGGCCTGGGCGAGTTCGGCGACGTCGGCGGGGCGGTCGCCGCCGATCCAGGCGTACATCCGCACGCGGTCGCGGACGTGGCCGCCGAGCAGTTGGTGGACCGGGACGCCGTGGGCCTTGCCGGCGATGTCCCACAGCGCCTGGTCGATGCCGGCGACCGCGCTGGAAAGGACCGGGCCGCCGCGGTAGAAGCCGCCCTTGGTGAGGATCTGCCAGTGGTGCTCGATGCGCAGCGGGTCCTCGCCGACCAGGTGGTCGGCGAGTTCCCGGACGGCCGCCTGGACGGTTTCGGCGCGGCCTTCGACGACGGGTTCACCCCAGCCGGTGATGCCCTCGTCGGTGGCGATGCGCAGGAACAGCCAGCGCGGTGCCACGAGGAAGGTCTCCAGTGATGTGATCTTCATCCGGTCTCCCCCGGGTTGCTGTCGTCAATGAGGTCGCGGAGGTCGGCGGCGGCCTGGGCGAGCAGGTCCTGGACGGCGCGGGCGGCGACCTCCGGCTCCCGGGCGCGCACGGCGTCCAGGACGGCCCGGTGGGCGGGGACGGCATCGGCCCAGTGGTCGGCGCCGTGCACGATGTGGTCGCGCACCCGCAGGCCCGCCTCGATCACGACCTCCATCCGGGTGAGGAGTTCGTTGTGGGCGGCGGCCAACAGCGCACGGTGGAACGCCAGGTCGGCCTCGACCACGGCATCGGCGTCGCTGCCCGCGGCCGCCATCCGTTCGAGCGCGTCGGAGAGCGCGGCGAGGTCGGCGTCGTCGCGGCGCTCGGCGGCCAGCCGGGCCCCGGCCGGTTCGACGATGCTGCGGACCTCGCCGAGGTTGTCGAGGAAGGTCTCGTCGGGGATGCCCAGGCCCTGCCAGCGCAGCAGGTCGCTGTCCAGCAGGTTCCAGTCGGCGCGCGGGCGGACGAAGGTGCCGCGCTTCTGGCGGGAGTCGATCAGCCCCTTGGACGCCAGGACCCGCAGCGCCTCGCGCACGACGGTCTTGCTGACGCCGAGTTCCCGCTCGAGCTGGTCGGGGTAGAGCGAGGCGCCAGGAGCGTACGTGCCTCGGACGATCTGGGCGCCGATGACCTCGACGGCTTGCCCGTGCAGTCCTCGTACTGGCTGGTTCATGGCGCCTGACCCTCCGTCGGCCGACGCGGGCCGGCAGCCCGCGCATCGATCTTGCACATGTTCACGAGGAAGCTTTGACGACGGACCAGCCGCCGTCCACCACCAGGTTCACACCCGTGACGTAGGAGGCGTCCGAGGAGGCGAGGAATGCCACGGCCGCCGCGACCTCCTCGGGCCGGCCGAAGCGCTTGGCGACGGTCTCGGCAACACTGTCGGCCCGCCCGGCCTCGTCCACCCGGTCCCAGGCCGCCGTCATGATCGGCCCGGGCACGACGGTGTTGACGCGGACCTGCGGGCCGTACTCGACAGCGAGTTGACGGCCCATCGCGCACAGGGCACCCTTGGCCGCGGCGTACGCGGGGTGGCCCGGCAGGCCGATCAGCGCGTGCACCGAGGAGGTGAGCACCACCGCGCCCTCGCTGTCCCGCAAGGTCCCGGCGAAGGCGCGGACCGCCAGCCAGGAGGCCTTGAGTGTGACGGCCAGCTGGGTGTCCCACTCGCCCTCGGTCAGCTCGTGGGCGGGTTTGACGACGACGGCGTAGGCGTTGCTGTGCAGCACGTCCAGGCGCCCGTAGCGGCTGCGCACATGCGCGGCCAGCTCGTCCCACATCGCGGCGGAGGTCACGTCGCCGTGCCGGTACTCGGCCCGGCCGCCCTCGCCGGCGATCGCCTCGACCACCGCCTGACCGGCCGTGTCGGCGATGTCGACGGCGACGACGGACGCACCCTCGGCGGCCAGCCGCCGCGCGGTGGCGGCACCGATACCGCTGGCGGCACCGGTGATCAGGGCGACACGGCCCTGGAATCTTCGACAGGTCTGCTCAGTCACATCGCCACCGTAGCGCTTGTGATTAATTATGCAAATATCTTGACAGTGCTGGTTGCCTGGTCCCAGGATTCGAGCCCAGGACGACAGGCGAGACGCCGAGCGGGGCGGAGGCCGTCGCAGTTCCCGGACCACCCACCTCTTCTTCACTCCCGAAGAATCCCCCTTCTTGGAGTTCGACATGTTCACTGCACGCACCCGTGGCGCTGCCGCTGTCCTGGGCGCAGCCGTCGTCCTCGGTCTGACGGCGTGTTCGACCGGTCAGACCTCCGGTGCCGCCGGCGCGGCGTCGGTCGCTCCGGTCAGCGGGAAGATCTCCCTCACCTACCTGCAGAAGCAGGGCGACCAGCAGTACTTCATCGATGAGGCCAACGGCGCGAAGGCGAAGGCCGCCGCTCTGGGCATCGACCTGAAGGTGGTCAACCTGGGTAACGACGCCAACCAGACCGTCAGCGACATCCAGTCCGCGATCGCGCAGAAGAGCAACGGCCTGATCGTCGTCGTCCCCGACCCGGCGGTGGGTCCGCAGGTCGTGCAGATGGCCAAGGACGCCAAGGTCGCGCTGCTCACCTCCGACGACCAGGTCTGCGCCAACGGCCCGACCCCGGCCAGCTGTGCCCTGGCCGACATGGTCCCGCGGATCGGCTTCTCCGGGCAGCAGATGGGCGCCGAGGTCGGCAAGCGCGCCGCCGAGGAGTTCAAGAAGGCCGGTTGGAACGCCACCGACACCCGGATCATCTCGGCCTGGCAGCAGGACGTCACGGTCTGCGGTGACCGCGTGAAGGCCGCCAAGGACGCCTTCGCCGGCGGCGCCGGCGCCGGCGCCGGCGTGCAGAACATCGACGTGGCCACCGACAACACCCCGACCGGCGCCCAGGACAAGGTCGCCGCGACCCTGACCGCCAACCCGGGCGTCAAGCACTGGATCGTCTGGGGCTGCAACGACGAGAACGTGCAGGGCGGCGTGACGGCCCTGCAGAACGCGGGCGTCACCCCCGACAACATCGACGGTGTCGGCCTCGGCGCCTATCTCGCCTGCAAGGACTGGGGTGCCGGCACGCCCTCCGGCATGAAGGCCTCCCTGTTCATCAACGGAAGCGACATCGGCGCGCTCGCCGTCCAGACGATGTACGACAAGCTCAAGAACGGCAAGCCCTTCCCGCAGGAGGCCTTCGCCCCCACCACCATGGTCGACGCCACCACCTGGCAGTCCGCCGGCGTGAAGTGCAGCTGAGCGGATGACCATTCCCACCGCAGCGGCGTCCGGGGCCGGGCTGGCGGCCGAAGCGATCACCAAGCGGTTCGGCCCCGTCCAGGCTCTGCGAGACGTCACCCTGCACTTCCCGCCCGGTCAGGTCACCGCCCTGATGGGCGAGAACGGCGCCGGGAAGTCCACCCTCCTGCGCATTCTCACGGGCGACCACCAGCCCACCGAGGGCCGCGTCCTGCTGGACGGCCAGGTCCTGGACCTCAACGCACCGACCGACGCGCGACGGGCCGGAATCCGCATCATCCCGCAGGAGCCGGAGATCATCCCGCACGTCTCGGTCGCCGAGAACGTCTACGCCGGCTCCCTGCCCCGGCGTGCGGGCCGACGACTCGACCGGAGCGAACTGCGCCGCCGGATCACTGCCGACCTCGAACGCCTCGGCTTCGACAAGGTCCTCGACCCCGAGTTGCTCGGCTCCCAACTCACCGCCGCACAGCGGCAGCTGGTGGAGATCCTGCGCGCGCTGACCGGCGACACCGCGCCGCGGGCCATCGCCTTCGACGAGCCCACCTCCTCGCTGTCCGACCACGAGGTCGACGCCCTGTTCGCCCTCATCGGCCGGCTGCGCGACGCGGGCATCGCCGTCATCTACGTGTCCCACCGCATGAAGGAGATCTTCCGGCTCGCCGACCGGATCGCCGTCCTGCGCGACGGCACCGTCGCCGGCACCGTCGATGCCAGGACCACCGACGAGGGCGAACTCGTGCGCCTGATGGTCGGCCGCGACCTGTCCACTCTCTTCGCACGCCAGCACGTCGCCACCGACCGCGTCGTCCTCCAGGTCGACAACCTCACCACCGACGATGTCCACGACGTGAGTCTGGAGGTGAGAGCCGGCGAGGTCGTCGCCCTGGCCGGACTCATCGGCGCCGGACGCTCCGAACTCGCCCTCGCGCTGGCCGGCGACACACCCGTGCGCTCGGGAACCATCCGCGTCGACGGGAGCGTTGTGCGCCTGCGCGGACCACGCGACGCGATCCGCTGCGGCATCGGCCTCGCCCCCGAGGAGCGCAAGGCCCAGGCCCTGTTCCTCCAGCGCACCATCCGGGACAACACCTCGCTGGTGAGCCTCGGCCGGCTGCGCCGCTGGCGGTTCGTCAACCGCGGCCGGGAGAAGGCACTCGCCCAGGACTACGCGAACCGCCTGCGCGTGCGCGCCCCCTCCATCGAGGCCGAGGTCCGGACCCTGTCCGGCGGGAACCAGCAGAAGGTCGTCCTCGCCCGCTGGCTCGCCCGCAAGCCCGCCCTGCTGATCCTCGACGAGCCCACCCGCGGCGTCGACATCGGCGCCAAGGCCGAGATCTACCAGATCATCGCCGACCTGGCCCGAGCGGGCACCGCCATCCTGGTGATCTCCTCCGAGCTCCCCGAGGTCCTCGGCCTCGCCGATCGCGTCCTCGTCATGCAGAACGGCCGCGTCACCGGTCACCTCGACCACACCCAGGCCACCGAAGAGGCGATCCTCGCCCTCGCCATGGCCGACGACCTCACCCCCGACCTTCCGCACGAGACCACCACGGCACCTCGCACCGGAACCGACCCGGCCCCCGGAGGCACCCGATGACGACCGCCCTTTCCGTCGACCGAGAGCCCGGCGACCTCGGTGACCTCGGTGACCGGCCGACGCCGGCCGCCACGGCCCGAACCTGGCTGGCCAGGGCGGGCGGCCAGAACCTGGGTCTGATCGGCGCCCTGGCCCTCGTGCTCACCGTGTTCGGGTCGCTCAACCCCAACTACCTCGGCTGGGACAACATCCAGGTCATCGCCGAAGCCGTCACCATCTCCGGCCTCCTCGCGGTCGTCCAGACCGTCGTGATCATCTGCGGCGCGCTCGACATCTCCGTCGGCTCCCAGGCCGGCCTCGCGTCCGTCACCAGCGCGATGGTCTTCACCGCGACCGGCTCGAACTCCCTGCTCGGGATCGGCGCCGCCATCGCCATCGGTGCCGTGATCGGCGTGCTCAACGGCGCCGTCATCATCTACGGCCGGGTCAACGCGACCATCGCCACCCTGGCGGGCCTGGCGGCCTACAAGGGCATCGCGCAGCTGATCTCCAACGGCTCCGCGCAGGGCTACGTCCTCAACGACAGCCTGTTCGTCTTCCTGAGCCGCGGCAAGATCGCCGGCCTGCCCGTCATGGTCTGGCTGCTGCTCCTCGCCGCAGCAGCCGTCAACGTCCTACTGAAGTACACCGATATCGGCCGCAACATCTTCGCCATCGGCGGCAACGACACCGCCGCCCGGCTGGCCGGCATCAACCTCAACAAGTACCTCATCGCCGTCTACGCACTCAGCGGCATGGTCGCCGCCGCCGCGGGCGTGCTGCTCACCGCCCGCACCGGCTCCGGCCAGCCCGTCTCCGGCAGCGAAGGCCTCGAACTCCAGTCCATCACCGCCGCCGCCCTCGGCGGCTGCGCCCTCAAGGGCGGCAGGGGCGGCATCGGCGGCACCCTGCTCGCCGTCGCCCTGCTCGGCGCCCTCCAGAACGGCCTCACCGTCCAGGGCATCAACGCCTTCTGGCAGAACGTCGCCCAGGGCGCCCTGCTGGTCGCCGCCGTCGTCATCCAGCAGCGCCGCACCGGTGAACGCGCCGTCGGGCTACCCGCGTAAGCAACTCCTGCCAATCCCGCCGATCGCCGGCCCGATCCGGGCTGCACCCCCCACCCCCTCTCCCACCCCCCAGGGAGCGTGACCGCATGTCCCCTCACCCGCGCACCGCACGCACGGCAAGGGCTGCCTTGAGCCTGGCCGTAGTCGCGGTCTCACTGACGGCGCTGAGCACCGTCTCCGCCCCGCCCGCCGCGGCGATGGTCCCGCCCGGCGTCTTCGGCACCGCGACGGCGCCGATGGGCTGGAACTCGTGGTACTTCTTCAACAACAACTACGACTCGCAGAACATCGCCGACGAGGCCGCCAGCCTCGCCACACCGAACGCCGATCTTCCGCTCAACGGCTCGGGCGGCCACGAGAGCATGGCCGACCTCGGCTACAAGAACGTCGGCATGGACGGCGGCTGGTGGACCAACGGGTCCGCCGGCCGCGACGCCAACGGGAACATCGTCCCCAACTCGACGTTCCTGTCGGGCTACCGGACCAAGTCGCTCACCCTGTCCAACGGCACCACCGTGCCGTCCGTGACCCTGAACTCCATGAGCGACCTCACCGGCTACATCCACTCGCTCGGGCTGAACGCCGGCATCTACACCGACACCGGGACCACCGGCTGCGGCGGCCAGAACGGCAGCGGCGGCCACGAGGCCGCCGACGTCACGACCTTCGCCACCTGGGGCTTCGACTGGGCCAAGGTCGACCACTGCGGCGGCGTGCCGTCGGCCTACGGCTCGACCATGGCCGACTACGAGGCCTGGGGCAGCCTGATGGCCGGCGCCAGGACCACGGGTGGGTCGTCGCACCCGATGGCCCTGGAGATCTGCGAATGGGGGCAGGGCGGCCCGGACAACCCGTCGGTCTGGGGTGGCGCGGCCGGGCGCACCTGGCGCACCGGACGCGACATCAGCTTCGCGAACGGCTACGGGACCCCGTCCAACGGCGGCTCCTCCTGGATCAACTTCGGCAACGTGCAGAACAACTTCTCGTTGAACGACCACCCCAGCAACGAAGCCGCAGGACAGTACAACGACCCGGACTACCTGCTGATCGGCCCCGGCTTCGGCGACAACCCGACCACCGGTCAGCAGCAGTCCAACGGCGGCGCGCTCTACGGGCTCACCCCCGACGAGCAGCAGTCCTACTTCGGCATGTGGGCCATTCAAGGCGCGCCGCTCGTGCTGTCGACCGACGTCGCGAACCTCACCCCGGCCATCGCCGGCATCATCGGCAACCCGGCCGTCATCGGCGTCGACCAGGACAGCGCCGACCACCAGGGCCAGAAGATCCTCACCAACGGCGCCGTCCAGGTGTGGTCCAAGCAGCTCGCGGCGTCCGGGAGTCGAGCCGTACTGCTGCTGAACACCGGCACCTCGCCCACGACGTACTCGTTCACGACGCAGGGCCTGGATCTGCTGGGCAGCCCGTCGGTGCAGAACCTGTACTCCGGCGCCGGACTGGGCACCTTGAGCCAGACCGGCTCCCTGTCCTTCACCCTGGCAGCCCACCAGTCGGTGATGCTGAAGCTGACCGGCGGCACTGAGCAGCAGCCGGAGACGGTGTTCGCCGCCGGCGGCTCTGGCCTGAACCAGAAGAACTGGAACGGCAGTTCGTGGTCGGCGTGGCAGTCCCTGCCGCTGGGCGTCGCCGGCTCCACCGGCCCCGGCTCGATCCAGGGCGACCCGGCGGTGGTGTCCTCGCCGTCCGGCACCGACGTCTTCGTCCGGGGCGGCGACAACGCCCTGTGGGAGGACAGCTACACCGACGGAGCCTGGGGCGCCTGGGTCAGCCTCGGTGGCACTCTGTCGGCCAGCCCGGCCGCGGCAAGCCTGGGGCAGGACCGCATCGACGTGCTAGTCCGCGGCACCGACGGCGCCCTGTACCAGAAGACCTACCAGCAGATCCCCGCCTCCGGTTCGGCCGACAGCCCGAACGTCGCGTGGACGGCCAACTGGACCGACCTGGGCGGCCCGAGCACCGCCACCGGCCCCGGCACGTTCACCGGAACCCCAGCCGCCGTGGCGTCACTGAACCGCGTCGACGTCTTCGTCCGCGGCACTGACAACGCCCTGTGGCAGCGGAGCTACGTCAGCGGTGCGTGGACCGACTGGACGAACCGAGGCGGCACGCTGACGTCGTCCCCCGCCGCGGCCAGCGCCGCCCCCGGCCAGATCGACGTGTTCGCCGCACAGACCAGCGGCACGGTCGGCGAACTCAACTGGACGGCCGGTGGCGGCTGGAGCAGCAGCTGGTACGACCTCGGCGGCCAGGTCATCACCGGCGCGCCGAGTGCGGCCGAGGTCACGGGCCGTGCCAACGTCTACGCCCGCGGCGCCGACAACAGCCTGTGGCAGTGGTACCGCATCGGTGCCGGACCGTCCGGCAGCTGGCAGAAGCTGGACAGCACGCAGGCACTGGCGAGCAGCCCCGCAGCTTCCGGGCACGTCTGACATCCCGCCATCCGTCCGCCGCGTCCGGCACCGTCGTCCTGCGGTGCCGGACGCGGCGTCCGCTTCAACTACGCCGACCAAACTCACGATAACTCACCATGATCGCTTGCCATCCAACCCAGTCGACGCAGGTCAGCGTGGGCCGAGCGACTGACTTTGCTGTCAAAGAACATGGGGTGCCTGCCGCGAGAGAGCAACGGCGTCTGACGGCCTCTCCCATCACTGTTCGACGGCCGCCCGGATGCCGCCCGGTTCGGGATCGGCCGCGTCCGGGATCACCATGCCCCCTCGGACGGGACTATCAGGATTCCGGCTCTGCCCCGTAACCGGCGGTAGCATTGCGTAGTGATCACTGGAGGCGGATGCGGTGCCGGAGCAGGGGCCCAACTCCTTGATCTCACGCAGGAGGTGGGTGACGGGCATCGCGGGGTCTTCGGCCCAGCGCTGGCACAGGTGGTCCCGGTAGGGGTCGACGAGCGTGGGCTTGTAGCGGGGTGCGCGGCGCTCTGCGGTGGGCTCCTTCATGCGGGCGTACCGCTTGACGGTGCTCAGGGCGACGTCGAGGCGGCGGGCGCACTCAGGCAGGCCGACGCCGCGCCCGGCCGGCCGGGCGGCCCGCTAACTCCTGCACAACCTAACCGAGTTGGTCGGCGAGCCAGCGCGTGCGCCGCTGGTAACGTTCGATCAGGCCGGGGGGAAAGCCGACGGCTGTTGCGGCGGACTCCGGCCGCTCTTGGCATGCCGCGTGTGGGCTACCGACCGTTGAGAACCTCGGCGCTGACGGTCCGGTGCCAGCGGTTCAGTGTGCGCGTCTGCTCGGTAGCTCGCTGGATCAGTCGGTCAAGATCGCCCGGGTCCAGGCGCGGCTCGTTGTCGGCGATGGAGCGCAGTGCCTGCCACAGCGCGGTCTTGCCCTCAACGCCGGCGCGCATGCCCTCCAGTTCGATCAGATCGCTCAGCGGGGAGCGGCGAGTCAGCGTTCCGTTGGGCTTGAGGCGTGCGATCCGTTCGCCCGCGAGGCCGAGCCAGGTGCGGTAGTGGCGTACGGGCACGGCGAGGCTGTTCATGATCCGTACGAGGTCGTCGCGGTCCTGCTCCACGTCACGGGCCAACTGGCGCAGCTCGGCCGCACGGCGACTGTCCGGGTGCGTGTCGGCCATCCGGCGGGCGAGCGCGGCGCCGCCGAATGCACCGGTGAGGTGGTCGTTCAGGTAGATGCTCAGGGGTTCCGACAGGAACGTGGCTGTCATCGCGTGTCCTTCGAAGGGTTGGCCGACCGGGCCGCACGCACGCCGTGGCGGAGGCAGTGCCCGGGCCGCCACGGCCTCCGGGTGTGTCCGAGGCCGGCGCGGGAAGGCGCTGAAGTATGGCCAGGGAATTGACGGAGACGGAACGCAGGTACGAAGGGCTCGCACTGCCGGCGAGCCTGGAGAAGCTGCCCGGCGTGGCGGCAACCCGCGGTGCCGAGCCGCAGGACCTCGACGCCGTCTCCTACGACACCCCGGATCTACGGCTTCTGCGCCGGGGGATCACCGTACGCCGTAGATGCGGCGGCAGCGACGCCGGATGGCACGTCAAGCTGCCGCTCGGCGCCGACTCGCGGCGGGAGGTGCACCTCCCGCTCGACGCAGGGGGCTCGCACGAGATGCCCGCGGAGTTCGCCGACCGGCTCGCGGCCTTCACCCGCGGCGGCGCCGTGCTCCCCGTGGCCCGTCTGCGCACCCATCGGTCCCGGCAGCAGTTGCGCGACGACAAGGGGGGCACCGGCCGCGAAGCTGCCAGCCCCAGCGGTACGAGACGTTCGGTGCCGGCTTCGCCGTCACGGTGCTGTGGCGGATCGCCTTGGCCGTCTTCGTCATCTGGCTGCTCGGGTTCATCGCCCGCGGGACCACGGCCGGCGGGAGCCGGGGTCGCTGGTACCGCTGGTAGCGGATTTCGCGGTCCGACGGCACAGGGGTGCCTGCCGACCGTCGCGCGCGGTGCCGACGAGGCCCCGGGCATGTGCTGGGCCCCGTCCCGCAGGCCGCCCGGTGCCGTTCCCGGGACCGCTGCGGCGTGCTGCGAGCGCCAGCAACGCTACCGGTCCCCCGGGGGGTCGCCGTCTTCGTCTCCCGGGTCGTGGGCGGGGTCGTCGAAGACGACGTCGATGTGCTGTTCGGGGCGGCGCTCCTCCTGGCGGGTGATGGACTCCAGGACCTCCTGGTCGCTTTCGGTCAGCGGGGGCTGCACCAGGGCGCGCGGCCACAGCCGTCGGGCGAGTACCACGTTCGTCTCCGCCGCGTAGACGGTCACCTGCGCCACGAGGTAGAGCCAGGACAGCAGGCCGATCACGGTGGCGAAGAATCCGTAGACCTCGGTGGCGTGGCGCAGTTGGTGGGTCACCAGGACCGCGCCGAAGGCCTGCAGGAGGGTGAACAGAGGCCCTGCGAACGCGCAGCCGGGCACGAGGGCGCGCATGGTGATCTGCTTGGGGGTGAGGATGCGGAAGCACGCCAGGCACAGGGCCGTGTTGACGAGCCCGGACAGCACCAGGGCACCGATGCGCGCGACCGTGCCCGCCAAAGTGGTCGCGATCAGGCTCGCCGCGGCGGTGGCCACGATCAGTCCGGTCCCCAGGACGGCGAACAGGGCCAGGCTGCGGGCCAGGCGCGGCCAGTAGCCAGGGCGCTTGATCCCGGGCACGTTCCACACCTCGGCCATGGTGTGCTGCAGGATCTGCGCGATCCCGAGCGCGCCGTACAAGAGCCCGGCGATGCCGACGGCCAGTGCCAGGCCGCTGCCCTGGACGCTGTGGACGTTCTGCCGCAGCTGGTCCCCGATGATCGGGAAGTCGGCCAGCGCGGAGTTGACCACGGCCCCCTGCGCGCCGGGGTGACCGTGCAGGACGAAACCGAGCACGGTGGACAGCAGGAGAAGCAGTGGGATCAGCGCGACGAATGCGTAGTAGGTGATCAGTGCGGCGAGCAGGCCGCCGCGGTCGTCGCCGTACTTCTTGACCACGCCGACCCCCACCGCCAGGGCGGTGCGGCGCTGCTGGGCGCGGTCCACGGCCCGGATCAGCTGTTCGATGGGATTCATGTCAGGCCCTCCTGCCGTAGGCCCCGTGGGATTCTCTGAGAGGCGTGTGCCCGGCAGCCGTCGCAGGTACCCGGTATCGGGGTGCCCATCGAAGCCGTCGCAGTGGTGCCGTCAGGGCATCGCCGTGCCGGACGCGAGTCGGGCCGCAGTCTCGAGCATCAGCGCGTGAACGAAGGCCTGGGGCAGATTTCCGCGCAGCTGGCGCTGGGCGACGTCGGGCTCCTCCGCGTACCGGCCCGCCGGTCCGCACGCCGCACGGTTGCGTTCGAACCAGCGCGCCGCGCTGGAGCCGCGATGAAACCGCCGCGAGTGAGACCGCCCGGGGACTTCGGCAGTATCACCTCAGACGCCGCTATCGGAACGGGCGACGCGCCTCCCCCTCCCTCGTCGCGGACGGCCTCCCGTCTGGAACGCCAACGGGATCCCGCGCACCCGAGCCGCACAGACCGCGGCGAGAGGCCGGGGCGGACAGGAGGCGGGAGGGCGCTCCTCCTCCCGCACCACCTCGGCGGCAGCACCGCCGGCGGCACGGAGAGCGACTTCCTCTCTCTCGGACACGCAAAAATCTATGCTGCCCGGAGTAGACATCGGATGGTTCCGTGGTTAGTGTTTCTCTCGTAATCGCGGTCAAGCGGTACCCGCCAGACACGAACTGGCGGGCAGCAGTACAGAAGTTTGCAGGTGAGCACGGTCGCGGGATCCCGAAGCCAGAGCAGTTGCAGGACGGCGACGGAATCGGCGGCCGGGCCGGCGGCCCGCAGGTATCAGGGGCCGCCACCGAGTGGTACCGCGGTAGTGAAAGTGCAGTTTGAGCAGGTGAAGTTGAGTTGAGCGGTACCAGCAGTCGTAGTACGCGGTATCTCAGCAAAGGCGCCAGGACTGCGGGCGCGCGTGCTGGGAGTTCGGCAGTGGGGTTCCAAGCCAAGCAGGTGAGCAGGACGGGCGACGGGGCTGGCTGCCGGACCAGGCGGCCCGGGAGGGCCGTAGCAGTAGCCAGGTAGTTGGCAGTACCGCAGTTCGCAGTGCCAGTCAGTACAGAGGATGAACGGAGGGACAGAGCGCCATCAGGATCGCCCGGCCCGTGAGGCATTCACCCGGGCGGACACCGCAGACCCCCTTTGAGTACGAGGACGGTGGTTTCCGGTCACGCATACGCGATCCACGCACATCCCCACCCCCGGGGAGTTGCGGAACATGGAACCCGGCCCAGGCCGGTAGATGGTGTAAAACCCTTCGGGGCCCCGGAGCCGTTATGGCGCCGGGGCCCCTCGACGCGTCCCCGAACCAACACAGAAGAGGTGCAGTGACCACGGCAACCATTCGACCGCACACCCCCGACAACCTCGACGACGACGACTACCCTGCCTACACCATGGGCCGCGCCGCCGAGATGACCGGAACCACCCCCGGCTTCCTACGCTCCCTGGGCGAACAGGGCCTCATCACCCCACTTCGCTCCGAGGGCGGCCACCGCCGCTACTCCCGCTACCAACTGCGCATCGCGATGCGCGCCCGCGACCTCGTCGACCAGGGCACCGCCATCGACGCCGCCTGCCGCATCATCATCCTCGAAGACCAACTCGAAGAAGCCCTGCGCATCAACGAAGAGCTCCGCCAGAGCGCCGGCGACCCACAACCCCCAGCAGACACCTGACCTCCCCGCCGCGCTCAGCCGCCGGGACCGGTCGGTGGTGCGGCAGCCAGGACAACTCCGGGCACGCCGAGGCATCGCAGCGCCACCCTTCCCTGCTGGGGACTATCAGGATTCCCGCGGAGGCCGGATGACGGGGCCGGTCCGGGGGCAGGCAGTGGGGGTGCTGTCCTCGGGCCAGCCGGGGTCGCGGTCGAGCAGCCGGCCGATGCACCGGTCCCAGTCCGCGTGGCGGTGTTCGGTGCCGGCCGGGACCGCGGTGTAGCAGCGGTCGGGGAAGTGGTCGAGGTCGTCGGGGGCGCGATGAGCAGGGCGGTGCAGCCGCTCCGATCGGGCAGGGCGATGAACCACCGTAGTTCGATGGTGTACGGGTCGGACGTGCGGGAGTGGCACTCGACCGAGAGGTCCATCAGGCCGTCCCGGTAGGCAAGTTGTGTGGTCGTGCGGCTGCTGATGACATCCGTGCCTTGCCTTTCCGGACGACCGCGGCAGCCCGCGTCTTCGCTTTGCCTAGCAGATCACGCATCGGTGGGGTCCGGTGCGCGCGGATCAGACGTGCGGTCAGCGCAGCAGTACGGCCAGGAGTTCGGCAAGCGTCGGGCCGCTGTCGGCTGGGTGGCGCAGTTGCCCGGCGTCGATGACGTGGTAGCGATTGGTCCGCCCGTGCCGCTCGTGGCTGAGGTAGCCGGCGTTTTCGAGGTCGACGATGATGCGCTGGACCGCGCGTTCGGTCAGGAGGCACTGGGCGGCGATGTCGCGGACCCGGATGCCGGGGTCTCGGGCGATCTGGACCAGCACGCGGGCGTGGTTGGTCAGGAAGGTCCACTGACGTTGTGCCGGGCTGTCGTCCACGCCACCAGGATATGGCGCCCGTGTTGCACCACTTGAAAGCAGGACATTGAATTCGTGCATTGGTTGACAGGTCTGCTGAATGGGCGAACAGTGAGAACGCAGCCCCAGCAAGCGCGTTGGGGAGGCGGGGGTCACGCGAAGGAGGCTGGAACCCGTGGGACGTGTGAGCCGCGAAGGCATGGACGAGCTGTCCGGATTCCTGAAGCAACGGCTCGGCGAGTCGGCCGGCGGGCCCGAAGCTGACGCGCTGTCGGAGCCGGTGCGCCGGACGGTCAGGCATGCCCTCGCCGGCGTTGAGGCCTATCTCGCGGCCGTGGAAGCAGGCACCATCTCCGACCCGTCCATGCATGCGTACGCCGGGGAGCTGTGGGACCGCTTGCAGCACATCGCAGGAGCATGGCCGAACGCCTCAGAGGGCGACAGTCCGCAGGCCCTGTCGGCCGCTCGCTGACGCGCCCGGCCCCAGCCATCGAGCCGCAACGCAGCCGGCGTATCCAACCGACGTGAGCACTACCTGACCACCAGGCGAACCCGAGACGAGCAAGAGCATGCGATCTGCCCTGGCATGGTGGACCGACGATGCTCGAAGTGGCGGAGCCTGAGGTCCGCCTTCAGCAGCGAGCACCCGAGGGACGGGCTGGGGTGCTCCGCGAAGCGGGCCGGCCAGTTTCGTGACGGCCGTGGCAGGGCCGTGGTGGGGGTTGCTCTGCCCCACCAAGGCGGAGCTCTGCCGGCAGGTCACCGACCTGGACATCGCACCGTTCGAGATGACCCGCGACCAGCTCCAGGACGCCGCCGAACGCACCGCTTCCGCCTGGCGCCGCCACCTGCGTTCCCAGGTGGCGGACCTGGTGCAGGAGGTGGCGGTGCCGCGTCATGACGGTGGCCTTTCCTGGGTGCCGCGTGGCGGTGGCGGCGCTGTGGCGGGTCAGGGTCGGTGGCCGGGTTGAGGGCGGCCGAAGAGGAGGTCGTAGCCGGGGGGCAGTTGGAGCAGGATGCGTTCGGTGAGGTCGTCGCCTGCGGCGTCGGCCGCGGTGGACAGGACGGCGCCGATGTCCCACAGGGCGGTGGTCTCGGTGGCGCCTTCGATCCAGGCGGCGGTGGCGCGCACGAACCGCTCGGGGCTGAGTGGTTCGGCGGCCTGCAGGGGGTTGAGCAGGATCAGGGCTAGGGTCTCGGGCAGGCGGGCCGCGAGGTGGGCGCGCACCTCGCCGACCAGGTGGGCGCCGAGCAAGGCCAGGACCACACGGGTGGCCCGTTCTGCCTCCTGGGGTGTGTCGTATTCGCCGCGTTCCTGGACCGCGTCCAGGAACGCCTGCCATCGAAGAGTCACCGCGGTTCTCCCTCCGTTTCCGGGCTGGGCACGAACGCCCTCGGCACTTCGCTCAGGTCGCGGCGGTCAGGTGCCGGTGCAGGCCGGTGAGCTTCAGCAGCCGGACCGCGTGGTGGCCGCCACCGCGCAGGACCAGCCATCGGCCTTGGAGGTCAGCCTGGTTGCGGGCCGCGACGATGATGTTCAGGCCCGCGCAGTCCATGAATGTCACCTCCAGACAGGTCGAGCACGACCGGGTGGTGCGAGCGCAGTGCGTTGGCCAGGGCGCGCGTCCGTGCGGGGGCGGTGTCGAAATCGATGTCGCCGCTCGGCCTCACCACGGTGGGCGGTCTCGACCCCAGCGCCCACCACACCTCCCGTTGCCCAAGCCGCATTGCTCGACCACCCGCTTCGCCGCCCCTGTCGGCAGGCGGCGCGAGGAGGCCTTCACCCGCAAGGCCCAGAACCCCGCCATTGGCCTGCGTTCAGTCCGGTGGCTCCGGTGGCGTGGACTCGGGGCCCGGCCCACCAGGACCGGGCGGGAGCTGTGGGTCGGACGGTGGGACGGGTGCGCCGGGCGGCGCCGGGGGGTCCGGTGGCTTCGGCGGCTCAGCCGGCTGCGGCGGGCCAGGCGGGTCGACCGGCTCCAGCGGCCCCGGAGGTGACGGTGGCTCAAGCGGCGGGAACGGGGTGACGTCGGGGTCATGCGGTACGGGAACGGTGCCCATGGTGGGTGACTCCTATCGGCCCAGCGCGTTCTCGAGCTGCTTCTTGTTCATCTTGGAGCGGCCGTGGATGTTGCGTTGCCTGGCCTCGTTGTACAGCTGCTCCTTCGTGGGGCCCTGGGAGCCGCTGTGAGAGTGCAGCCCGCCACGCCGCGAGGAGGAGATGTCCTTCACCGAGCTGCGGCTGGCGGTCTTCGACTCCCCGTGCCGGGCGCGTTCCTTGTTCACCGTCCGAGCGGCGATCTCCTTGGCGCGCTTCTCGCTCTCACCGCGGTCCAGGGCGCTGTCCTTGATGTGTTCGTACTGGCGTTCCCGCTTGGGAGTTGATCCGCGAGGCATGGTCATTCACTCCTTTTCGTTGGCCCGCGGGGCGCGTCTGCCCAGCATCCGTGAAACGAACCCGGCCGGGGCATCACGCAAACCCGCCCTCACCCGTCCGGAAGTCCTGCCACGAATCCACCGGGCGGAACAGGTTGTCCGGGTCGCCCGTCCGCCGCCGCTCACTGCCATGTCCGACAGCGGCGGCCGGCGCCGGGCCCGCGTCATGCGTGTGCCCGGTAGGCGGATCGGCTACCGGCGTGTCCGGGAGTTAGCCGGACGGGCCGGCCGGAGCCGGGTGCGATCAGCCGGCGGCGATCAACCGGGCGAGGGCGGTGTCGATGTCGAGGTGGTCGGATTCCGACCCGGCGGGCACCAGGGTGAAGACCTCCACGAGGAAGGCGGTGACGGCGTCGCCCGGGGCGCTGAGCACCGCCCGGCCGCTGGGAGTCCGCAGAGTGATCAGGACGTCACCGGCGGATCCGGGCCTGATGTTGACGTCGCCGCTGCCGGCCGGGGCGTGACGGCCCTCGTCCAGCAGATCGCGGCTGAAGTACCAGCAGACCCGGGCGTCACCGCCGGTGCAGTCGCACGGGGCCACCGGGAACGCCAGGCATGCCGCGTACGGGCGGGCCGAGTCGAAGCACAGTTCCGCATCGACCGGGACCTCGGGCAGCGGGCTGTCGGGAAACGTGACGGACAGCGAACGGACGGCGGACGTCTGCATCAAAACCCTCCTGCGATGGCGGCATGTCGGCCCACGAGCGGGCCGACACGGGCCCATAGCGCCTACCCGACGCCGCGGCTGCCAGCCGGCAAGCCCGAAACCCCCACAACTCCCCCGCAAGCAGCCGGGTTGGAGCGGCTTGAAGAACTCAACGCGCACATAGGACATGCCACGGATCCGGTGCTCGACCGCAGCGTGCTCGCCGAGGAGGTCGCAGCTGGTCGCACCGCTGTCGTGGGCCTCTGCTACGGGCTGCCCGAGGGCACGGCACGGGTCGTCGCCATCCGAGGCATGGAGGTGGCCGTGCCTCCTGGGCCCTGAACCCGGCACGGGTCTGAGCGGCCGGGTGGGCGTGTAGGGAATGCGTTCGCGGGCAGACGCAATCGGCGAGGAGATGGTACTCATGATCGCGTTGCTGCTCGTTCTTCTGGTGATCATCGCTCTGGCCGGCGCGGGCTTCGCCCTGCACATCCTGTGGTGGGTCGCGGTCGCGGTGCTCGTGCTGTGGCTGCTCGGCTTCGTCGCCCGCGGGGCCTCGGCCGGCGGCGGCCGGTCACGCTGGTACCGCTGGTAGCACGACCCAGCGACTCCGGCTTCCGGCTTCCGGCTTCCGCGACCGGGGCACCGCGCGACTTCTCCCGGCTCCGCGTCACCCACCGTGCGCGGGCCCGCCCACAGCTTCCAGGTCCTGACCGTCCGCCAAGCCCGCGCGCAGGACCCGGAAGCTGTGGGCAAGCAGCCGGGAGACGTGCATCTGGGAGATCCCGAGGCGCCGCCCGATCTGGGCCTGAGTGAGGTCCTGGGTGAACCGCAGGGCCAGGATCGTGCGCTCACGCTCGGGCAGTTCGGCTATCAGCGGTTTCAGGGACTGCACGTCCTCCACCACGGCGAGCGCCGGATCGCAGCAGCCCAGGCGGCACTCCCGGGCGCTGTCCGCGTCCCCGGCGTCCAACGGCGCGTCCAACGAGGTCGCGGTGCGCGCGGTGGCGACTGCGAGTGCCTCGACCACCTCGTCCTGCGCCAGCGCGACGAATTCGGCGAGTTCCTCCGTGCTGGGCACCCGACCGAGTTCCTGCTCCAGTTCGTCCGAGCTCCTGGCGACAGCGAGCCGGGCCTCCTGAAGCCGCCTGGGCACGTGCACCGCCCAGGTCGAGTCCCGGAAGAACCGGCGGATCTCGCCGATGATCGTCGGGAGGGCGAACGTGGTGAACTCCACTCCACGCTCCGGGTCGAAGCGGTCGATGGCCTTGATCAGACCCACGGTGCCGGTCTGGACGATGTCGTCCATCGACTCGTGGCTGCTGCGGAAGCGCCGGGCCGCGAACTTGACCAGGGAGACGTTGAGTTCGATCAGCGTCCCGCGCAGGTAGGAGTGCAACTCGGTACCCTGCTCCGTCTGCCACAGGCGGAGCAGGAGGACGCGCGACAGTTCCCTCGCCTCCGCGGTGCTGACGGCCAGTGGATCGGCGATCTCCGGCAACCCGTACCGACGGGGGGAGAAGCCTGCATCGGTGCCTGCACTCGGCTCGATGTCCGGCACCACCGTTGTCGGCATAGCCATTTGAACGTTCCTTCCTGGTACCCCCGTCGCCTTTCGACCTGCCCACGCGCTGAGCGACCGCAAGTCCTTCGCCGCGCGAGTGGCGCGGCCGGCCGCGGACATGCGCGCCGGAAACGGTGTCGGCCGCGGTGGTCAGCAGACCGCCTAGCTGAAGCGCCCGGGCATGGACATGTCGATTGCCGCCTCTTGCTTGCTTGACGATGTCTGGTGACCGAGTCGCGTACGCCCGCGGTCGGCCGCGCGACGCACCCCGGCGACTGTGCCGTTCATCAGCGAAACGCGATCACGCGGGCCGACTCGCTGCGCCATTGACGGAAGCACCGAGCACTTCTCGGGTACCGGTGAGGTCGATGAGCCGTGACACCTGGGGGCTCACGGAGCTCACCCGTACGGCGCATCCGCTGGCTGCGGCGCGCCTACCCGCCCAGAGGAGGACGTTCAGACCGGCGCAGTCGCAGAAGGAGAGGCCCTCGAGGTCCACTTCGAGCCCGGCGGGGTGGTCGTTCAAGGCTGTCGCCATCGCATGCCGGAGCGCGTCAGCGCCGTCGTGGTCGACCTCGCCGACCAGGGCTACCAGAGCCGACCCATCGGGCCGATCGATGAGCTCCACGGCGAACCGGGCAGCCGCCGATGGTGGCCTCAGCGGCGGCGCGCCCGCGGCGGTCGGCGAAACCGGTGAGACCGACTGCTGGCGCGTCTGGTGACGGGACATGGTCGTTCTCCTCCCGCAAGAGGACGGGTTCTACGACCGATCGTCTGTCTGCCGGTGAAGCATGTCAAGGAATGCACGAAAATTTGTTCACATATTTGAGGACGCGAAATACCGCTCGTACGATGGACGGGTGGACACGAATGCCGGCAGCCATCGGCCGTGGACGTTTCTGACCAATCACGCCCGGGTGCTGTCCCTGATCGCCAGGGATCCGGGGATCCGGTTGCGGGACGTGGCCGCGGCGTGCCAGTTGACCGAGCGCGCCGTACAGACGATCGTCGCCGACCTGGAGGCGGAGGGATACCTCACGCACTCGCGAGAAGGGCGGCGCAATCGCTACCAGATCACGCCGCACACCCAGTTGCGACACCCCGCCGAAGCCGGCCGCACCGTAGCCGCCCTGCTCCAGCTGCTCGACGGGAAACCCGCTGGCACCGACGGCGAGCCGGACCAGCCAGCCCAAAGCCACGCCGAGCGGGATTCGTGACCGCCACGGCTCCCACGGCTCCCCGCACCGGCACGGGGTCATCCCCTCACGCTCACCACATCGGGCCGGAGCCCCTCGATCCGAGGAGGCCGTCGCATGAACACCGAACCGCACCGGACCGGAACCCCACCGCACAACTCGCAGGGCGGCCCCGGTCGTGAGGAGACGGCCGAGGAGCGTGCGGACCGGCTGTGGGGCGAGATGCTGCAAGAGGTCCGCGTGTGTCAGACCGGTGCCCAGATTCTCTTCGGCTTCCTGCTGAGCGTGGCGTTCACTCCCCGCTTCGGGTCGCTGGGGGGATTCGACAAGAGCCTGTACGTCGTCACCGTCATCCTCGGCGCCTGCGCCACCGCGGCGCTCATCGCCCCCGTCTCCTTTCACCACTTCTTCGCGGGACACGACCTCAAGACGGAGCTGGTCCACGTGGCCGGCAAGCTCATCGGCTGCGGCATGGTCCTGCTCGGCCTCACCATCGGGGCCGCACTCCTCCTGCTGCTGCGGACGGCCACCGGCCACCCGCTGCTGGCCGGGATTCTCACCGGCTGTGTGCTGGCATGGTTCGCCGTCTCGTGGCTCATCCTGCCTCTCCTGGCCCTGCGCCGAACCGAGCGGCGGCACCAACGGCAGCACACGTCCGAGCCGTGAGAGAACCCGGACGTGCCGGCACGCCGTTCCATCGGCGCGAGCCTCACGATCCAGGTGTGGAACCTCGCGTCGAGGGCAGGCGCGAACCGAAGCAGCCTCGCCGCGCAAGGCCAGAACCAACGGGACCAGGCGGAGGTGACGGGGTGAACAGCATCACGAGAACCGGAATCGGCGGCGCCCGCCACGGGTTCGCCGACGCACACCGTCTCGACCTCTCCACCGCGCGGCACGCGGTCACCACCGCTCGCGGCTTCACTCGCGACGTTCTCACCGGCTGGGAAGTCGGCGAACCCGCCGGCAGCGACGCCGTTCTCGTGGTCTGCGAGCTGGTCGCGAACGCCGCACAACACGCCGGGGGCGCCCGAGCACTGCGCCTGCACCACTGCGGGACGGCGCTGCGCATCGAGGTCAGCGACCCGGATCCCGCTGCACCGGCCCCCCGTCCCCCGGGCGTCGGCCGACCCGGCGGGTACGGGCTGATCGTGCTCGAGCGGCTGTGCCAACGCTGGGGCAGCGATCCGCGTCCTGCCGGGAAGACGGTCTGGGCGGAGATCCTCCTCACCGGACAGCGCCGGCCCTTGCATGGACGCCCCCATTCGGGGAACGCGCACCGAACGCCCAGCCGACCGGTCCGGGCGTCGGCATCATCCAGAGCACCGAGGAGAACAGCCATGAGCGGCGAGGACAAGGTCAAGAACGTCGCCGAAAAGGCGAAGGGCAAGGCGAAGGAGGCGGCGGGCAAGGCGGTCGGCAATGAGCGCTTGACCGCAGAGGGCAAGGCAGACCAGGTCAGCGGCGACGCCAAGCAGGCGGGAGAGAAGATCAAGGACGTCTTCAAGCATTGAGCCGTCCCGAGGAGGGTGCCTGTCGTTTGCACGGCGGGCCCCTCCGGGGAGGGAGCACGATGCGAACTGGACTGCCCCGACCGACTGACAGGGCCGGGGACGCGACGACCCGCGACGCACCCGCACCGGCGTCTTGAGAGCGAAGTCGTCCACACCCGCGCGGCGCCGTGGCGGGCCGCGGTCCGGAAGCCCGCGCAGGAGCCCGAGCCCAAACCCGGCACCAAGACCGCCCGTGAGCTGGTGACGCCGGGCGCCGAGTGCGTCGGTGAGAGCGAGCCGATGCTGCGGGCGCAGCGAAGATGGCCGAGCGCGGGATCGGCGCACTGCCGATCTGCGGCCCGGACGACCCACCGCCTGGCTCGGCGACCACCCCGGGACCGAGAGGGTGCGGGGCTAGACACCGCCATGGCCGGCTTCACGCCGGATGGCCGGCCTCGACACCGCCGACCTGGCGCAGGAGGAGAGGTGGTCCGACCGAACGGACCTGACCGTCGACAGGTGCCAACTTGAACCCCACGTGATCTCCCCAGTCTGCGTGTTCCTCGATCTGGGCGGCGAACCAGGCGAGTGCTCCGGTGAGCACCGGCACTCCCCCTGGCCCCTCTGTCCACTCCGTGCGTGCGAACTTGTCGGTGTGCTCCCCGGTCTCGCCGCCGAAGAGTTCCGCCAGGTCGCGCCGGTGCGCCGGCAGCAGATGGACCACCAGGAACTCGGCCCGCCTGGCGACCCGCACCGTCCCCAAGACCCAGAGCAGTCTCAGCTGGATCGCCATCAACGACCGTGCCCGCAAAGCCCTCAACGACCTCGGCTGCGTGCTCCACCACCACGGCCGGCCGCTCAACCCGAGGAAGGTCCTCGACCGGTTCCATCGGCTGTGCGACGAAGCCGGCTTTCCCCGCATAGCCGTCGACGCCATCGCCCGCCTCCTCGACTCCGCCGAACTCGCCCTCCACGCCACCCAACACCCAGACCGACCACGGAACCTGATCGCCCAGTTCCGCGACCACCTCACCGACCGCCAACGCAGAACCCACCGCGAACGCCCAGCTCACGCGCCACTTCCGATGTGACCGGTGCGATCACCATGCGACCACCAGCTGACGCAACGACAAAAAGGCCGCTCCCGCCAGAAGCGGAAACGGCCTACGACCTGCTGTTCAGCAAGTCGGGACGACAGGATTTGAACCTGCGCCCCCTTGACCCCCAAGGGGTTCACTTATTGCCGACAGCCGAGACCTCCGAGTCTCGGTTCTTTTGTTGCTCAACTACCCTGATGTGCACGTGAGTTGGGACTTCTCGGCGAGAGTGATGCTGCGAGCCGCTGACGGTGGCTCAGTGTTTACTTTGCACACAAGCGTCCGTTTTCGCCCATCAGGGTTCATGGGCGCTCATCGGGTGTGGTCCCAAAGTGGTCCCAGGGCCAGCCCCCCGCCGCACCTACTGCCGGTGACCGAGATCTGTCGACCCATCAGCAAGTAGCGTCGCGCCTGCCCGACTGTCCTTGCGTCCATGCCGTCAGCCGACCCATGGGGCCGGCGCCTGCGGGCGGATCATGGTCGCTTACCCATCGGCTACGGATGGTGATCTTCCGGGCAGTGTGTCGTCTTGTGCGTGTCCTCTCCAGTTGGTTCTGACGTGCCTCGCGCACCGCCCCTCACGCTCTGCCGCCACGCCGGACACGACGGCGAACGTTGGTGTCCCGGGATCACCCGGTCCGCCACCCTGCGCAACGCCCTCAACCACGCCGTACGCTCCTGGGACCTGCGCTACAACCCCGCCAAGCACTCCGTCCCGCCCAAGCCCCGTGCCGCCGAGCGCACCTGCTGGACACCGGCAGAGGCCGCGGCGTTCCTGCGCCACAACACGGAGCACTACGCCGACCAGCTCACCGACCTGTTCGAGGTCATGCTCGGCACCGGCATGCGCCGCGGCGAGATCCTCGCCCTGCACTGGTCCGACGTGCACCTCATGGACCGCAAGCTGTACGTCCGCTGGACCCTCGCCGCCATCGACAACGGGAAGATCCACCTGCGCGAGCCCAAGACCGAGGCCGGCCGCGCTTGAATCAGCCTCTCTCCCAGAGTCATGACCGCTCTCCGCCGCCAGGCCGCCCTCCGGGTGACCGCCCACCCCGACGGCCGACTCGAAGGACTCGTCTTCGCCCGCCCCGGCGGAACGCCGCTGCGGCCCCAGTGGGTCCTCGACCAACTCCGCAAGCGCACCGCCGAACTCAACCTCCCGCGGATCGGGCTGCACGGCCTGCGCCACACGGCGGCCGGCATCATGATCGCCGAAAACATCCCTCTCGCCATCGTCTCCAAGCCCCTCCGACACTCCACCCTCGCCACCACCATCAACCTCTATGGCCACCTCCTCAAGGACTCCGCCGACGAAGCCGTCACGGCACTCGCCTCCGCCCTCGACAAGGCAGACTCCACTTGGCCCGCACAACACAGCGGACCGGAGAACACCGGGCCTTTGCCGTTCGCCGCACAGCCTGCCAAGTCGGCTATCGAGGGACGCCCGTCGCCGGTGCTGTCCGGGGGCGGATGGCCATCCGGCTCGAGGCGGCCGGGGACGAGTCCAGGGCCCTCACCCTCCGAGGCTCCACGTCGGGTGTGCCCCTGCGCTGCTTCTGTCCTTGCCGCCGGGCAATGGCTGCCATGACAGCCCGACACTCCGCTTCGACTCCAAGTCCCTTAAAGATCACGAAAGTTGTCGATTTACATACTGGTCAGTTTGTCACCGCGCGTGCTTACGCTGGTGGAATGGCGAATGGCGTGTTCCATACCGGATACGGCATCACGATCAACCTCACCCTCCCCGACCTCGGTCATCCCGAGCGCCCGGATCTGCTGGAAGAGATCCTGCGCCCGGTCGGCGACCGCGACCGTGCACTCCTGGAGTGCCTCGACCACCACGCCGGCATGGTCTGCCGGTCGGAGAACGCCGACAAGTCCCCCTGGATGTTCATCAGCACCCGGCGCAGGAACGGCCATCTGGTGCTTGTCGCCGCCCACCTGCCGGTCACCCACAAAGCCACTCCCGAGGAGAGCGCCCGCCACCGGGCGATGAAGGAGCGGATCGCCCGCTGTGCGGAGCGGCATGGACTGCGCGCCCAGGTCGAGGCCCGCTCGGCGGACGGCCGCATCGTCACCGACGTCCTGGTTACCGGGGCCGGTGGCAGACGGATCGGCTGGGAGGCCCAATACTCGCCCATCACCAGTGAGACCGTCCGCCGCCGATCCTGCAGGGCGGCCGAAATCGGCATCACGCCACTGTGGGTGACCGACAGCGAGCGGGCCGCGCTGATCGACCGGGCACCGTGGGTGCGTGTGGACGACTTCTCCTCACGCGACATCACTTCCAAACTCGCGATGTTCGTCCGCGGTGGGATCCGCCACTTGCAGGTCTGGAAGTGCCTGCCGACCAGCGAACGTCCATGCCCGACCACGGGTAGCGCCTGCGGCCGCTTCCACTCCGGCTGGTTCCTGCCGGCACTGTGCCTGCCGAAGAAGGCCCCGACCCAGGTGGACCACCTGGTCGTGGCCAGTGCCGACGGCGAGTTCGTTCCCCTGCAGATACAGGACGACGACGGCCGGCGCACCGCCTCCCGCATGTGGGTTCCCGTCGCGGACCGGGACAAGTGGTGGGACATCGTCGGCCGGCCCGAGACAACCAGTGCGATGGAGGACACCACCGACTCGCCGGACGAGGAGATCACCTTCACCGGCGAGGAGATCGATCTCACCTGCCGCTACGGCGAGGAGACCCTCACCCGCAACGATCCCCGCCTTCGCCGGGAACGCCCGGACGCCACCGGCCTGCGAACCTTCGCCCAGGTCCCGCACTCCATGTTCGCCCTCCCTGCCGCCCCTCCCACGCTGAAGGCCAACGCCACTCAACGCCGAGCCGCTGCCGTGCAGTTCGGCTGCCCGGTCTGGGAGATCGGCCCGTGCGGCTTGTGCGGTGTCCCGATCCACCGCTACGGCAACCGCTCGGCTCACGCGTGCGGATCGTGCCGCACAGCCCTGCTGCGCAGCCGCCTGCCGGGACAGTAGCCCGAAGCGCAGCAGGGCGTTGAGCGTCCGGCAAGCGGTCGGCGGGCTCCCGGTGACCGCCCCCGCAGTGCCCCTTCAGTGCCGGATACATCCAGGCGGAACCGAGGGAGGTCCAGCCTGATCCTGGTCAGGCGTAGGGCGTTGTCCCATTCCCAACTCTCGGTCGGGTCATCGACGGTGAGCGAGGCGGTGGCCGGGTCCAGTCGACCTGGATGTGGAAGTTGGAGTGCGGCCCGTTGACCACCACCGTCGACTCTCCGAGGTGGCCGCGTGTGCGTACGGCGGGGCGTCATCCCGCCGGAGGCACGAGGTTGGAGTCAGCCCATGCTGGGAGCGGCGGCCAGTTCTTCGGTGAGCCGTTCCGTCGTGGTCTCAATCCAGTCCAGGGTCCGAGCCGTGTGGTAGCCGAGCGCGCGGTTGATACCGATCATGTGGCTGTTCGTCGTGGCCGTGGTGGTGCAGATGCGCTCCAGGTCCGGTCGCTCGTCGTTGAGCCGGCGCATCAGTGCGGCCTTGATCGCCCGGCCGAGCCCGTGCCCTCGGTGCGCGGCGAGCACCGACGTGTCGTGGACGTAGCCGATCTCGCGGCGGTGCGGGTAGTTGTGGATGACGTGCGTAGCGACGACCTGACCCGTTGCCTCGTCGATGGCGACGACAACCCGCTGTTCCGTGCCGGCGTCCAGCAGTTCGCGGTCTGTCACGCGAACCCGCTCCGAGGTCCAGACGGTCTCGCGGTAGCTCAACTGACCCATCGGAGCGTCGTGGATGGCCTGCCGGGCCAGGGCATAGGAGTCGACGAGGTGATCGGGCGCCGCACCGGTCCAGTGGACCAAGCGGTAGCCGCTGGGGACGGGAACGTCCCAGAGCGTCTCCGGAGCCGTCGCGATGACCAGGACCTGCATCGACATGCTGTGGGTCACGTCGAATCCGAGGTGCTCCGCGCGCCGGGCACCGGCCGAGCCGGGCTTCACCGGAAAACCGAGCACGGTGGCGCGCTGGGTCTCCTTAACCGCGGGCATCACGAAGCGGAGCAGATCGGTCCCGATACCGCGGCACCGCAGCTCGGGGTGCACGTTGACCTCGATGCTCGCGATCCCGCTGTTCTCGCCCTCGGGAAGCGCAAGCTTGACCGAACCGGCCAGGCGCCCGTCCACGTAGCCGACCCAGAAGCGGCACAGCCCGTCCTCCAGCGGTGGCGTACGCAGCCGACCGATCGAGGTCTCGTAGGTCAGCGGCGGGTCCTCCGGCGTGTCCGCCGCCACGCATGCTGCCCGCATCGCGAAGTAGTCGGAAAGGACGCGCTCGGAAGCACTCGCCGGGTCGAGCGGCTGAATGTCGAGAATCACCGAATCTCCATGATCTCTGCAGGTATATTCATTGCCATTGGCTGGAAATCGCCAGGCAGCGGCCTGTCGGCCGCCTCCGCCTCGGAGGCATCTGCCAGAGCGAGCGTATGACTGTCGCCGACGAGCAGGGTCAACACCAGTGCTATCATGACGAGCCCGAAACTGACCAGCCCCATCGCGACCATAATCCCGCCGTGCAGCAGAACCGCGAGGCAAAAAGCCGTTCGGCGAGCTCTTCGCGGTGACAGGGCGGCTGCGGCAATGGCCAGTTCGATGGCCAGGGCACCCCAGGTGAGCAACCTGATGGCGCTTTCGGAGGCCAATAGCGGGCCGAGTGCCTGTCGGATTCCCGGCGGGAGCCCGTAGAACGGATCCACGAGGACCGTGTACATCGCATGGCCGCTCCGCCACTGCGCCGTACAGAGCTTCGAGATTCCTGCGGTGAAATAGATGATGGCGATCTGGCAGCGAATTGCCCACCAAGCGGCATAGGAACTACCGGCCCACACCGGGGCGAGCGGCTCACTCGGCCGGGTCCAGTGCCAGATCCGCGTGTCGCCCAGAAGGAACGGCATCATCAGCATGGTTCCGGCGAGCGCGGCCTCCTCGGCGCCACTGGGCATCGTCATGCTGACGCTCAGACTCCAGGTGACGAACCAGTGAGGCGCGCACGTCCAGCGCGGACGATATCCGCTGACGACGAGAACAAGGACGGCGATCGCAATCAAGCGGCTACTGAGCAGGCCGGCCGGAGTGGATCCGGCAACGCACCACAAGGACAGGTCGTGAGCGCCGTAGCAGCGCATGCCACTGGACAGGCCAGGCTGGTAGGTGAACAGGCTGTGATCAGGGGTGAAGACGATGCTGATCAGCTCGGACAGTGCCAGAACTGATCTGGCAAAGGCCAGCGGCAGGCCCCGTGGGTCGAAGCTCGCGGCCGACGCGAGAGCGCGATCCGTCAGCCGGCGCATTCGATTTCACTGTTCACTGTCCTGATGATCTTCCAGTCGCTCTGCCAGAAACGGGTATTCGTCGTCCAACGCGTCGGGCTCTCCACCGAGATCAAGACGTGGCCGCAGACGGACGGATGTGAGGTGTGATTGACACTGCGGACAACAGGAGCACGCAGCGCCATGGACCTGCACGCGGCAGGGGTGAGTTCGGTGCAATCCAGCCAGTCGCCGGCGGCGATCTGGTGGGTGAGGTTTCCCAGTTCGACATAGCGCGCATACGCCGAGCGGCTCAGGCCCCAGTCCGTGGACTGCGCCATCTGCAGCTGGGGGGCGGCGGTCAACTGACCGCCGTCCCCCACGAAGAGTGCCACGCTGGCATCCGTAGTCGGCTGCTTGGCAAAGAAGCCCCAACCCTGAGGCCACATCACCGTTATGGAGGCACGCTCCGTCTGCAACCAACCCGGCACCAACCGGGCTGGTAGCAACTGCGTGGAAGAAGTGAGCAGCATGACGAGGAGCAGGGCAGCCGTGAAGTAGAACCCCTGAGTACTCCGGGATGTGGTAGCCGCTCCTCGCCGTGCCATCACTGGCAGGAAACGCAGCTCAAGTTGGCCGGCACAACTGCAGAGCTGTGCGTCCCGGTGGAGACGGCGCCCACCAGCACCATGCCGACGAGTGCGCCAATTATCACAAATCGCATCTGTATTCCCCGTGTTGATTAATCGTTGATCCATCGTTGCCCTGGGCAGCCGATGGATCAGAACCTACCTGACTCCGCTACCGGCAGCCTACTGATGAGCTAACCTTACGATCGGCTGGCGCGCGATCATGGTGCCGCAGGAGCCAGGAGTACGCGCGTCAGGTGGTCACGGCTTCCCTCCGGACGTAGCCGAGCACGACATGGGGGTGCGGATGGATCTCGACGTTCGGCTGTTGGGGCCGCTGGAGGTCGAGGTGGCAGGCGACCTCCTGCCGCTCGGAGGTCTTCGTTCGCATCGACTGCTCGCCGTGCTCCTGTTGAATGCCAACAGCGTCGTGCAGGTGGACCGGTTGGTCGATGTGATGTGGGAAGCAGCACCACAGTCGGCACGCCAGCAGATCCACAACACGGTGGCGGCGTTGCGTCGTGCCATGGCGCCGGTGGCCGGGTTCGACATCGTCACCACTCAACTCGGTTACCGGATCGTCGTGGACAGCGACCGGCTGGACCTGACTCGGTACCGCTCCGCAGTACGGCAGGCCGATCGGGCGGTGGCCGACGGCGAGCTGGGGACAGCGGTCTCCTTGCTCACCGGGGCACAGGGCTTGTGGCGAGGGTCGGCGCTGACGGGACTTGGCGGCGAGTACTTCGCCAACGTCGGAACCCGGCTGGCGGAGGAGTACCTCTCGACGACCGAGCTGCTCATGGACCTGCATGTCCAGCTGGGCGAGAGCGCCCGTGTCGTGGGCGAGCTCATCGAACTGGTCGCATCGCACCCGTCGCGGCAGGCGCTCCGCGCGACACTGATGGCCGCTCTCCACTCCACCGGTCGGCAGGCCGACGCGCTTGAGGTCTACGAGGAGGGCAGGCGGCTGCTCGTCGAGGAGTTCGGGCTCGACCCGAGTGATGACCTCAAAGCACTGCACGAGCGCATCCTGCAGGGACTGTCAGTGGTCGAACCTCCCGCAGTGGAGCGCCCGTCGGCTCCACCAGCAGCCCTGGCGGCCCCGGATGCCGCCGGCCTGCCGGTGCCGGCGACACGACGGTTCCTTCCCCATGACCCCCGCGAGTTCTCCGGGCGCCAGGACGAGATCCTCCAACTCATGGAGGACAGCCGGCAGACCGAATCGGTCTCGCTGGTCATCTCGGCGATCAACGGGATGGGCGGGATCGGGAAGACCGCGCTCGCGGTGCGCTTCGCCCACACGGTCGCGGCCGACTACCCCGATGGTCAGTACTTTGTCGACCTCAGGGGGTTCACCGTCGGTGTGGAGCCGCTCAGTCCGGAGGACGCCCTCGGCCACCTGTTGAGGCAGTGCGGACTGCCGGATGAGCTGATCCCGCCGGGCCTTGAGGACCGCACCGCTACCTGGCGCAGTCTCATGGCCGACAAGAGAGCGCTGGTACTGCTGGACAACGCCCTCGGCGTCCAGCAGGTCAGGCCGCTGCTCCCCGGTACGAACGGCCCACTCATTCTGATCACCAGTCGCCGTCGTCTGCCGGCGCTGGAGGGCATCGTCCCACTGTCACTCGACCTGATGCCGCCCGCTGACGCGGTCGCGCTGTTCATCCACATCGTCGGGACCCGGCGTCTGGCGTCCGATGAGGAGGGTGTCGCCGAACTCGTCGAGCTGTGCGGGCGCCTGCCACTGGCCATCCGGATCGCTGCCGCACGTTTCCGTGAGCGGAGGAGCTGGACGGTGCCGTACCTCATCCAGCAACTCAGCGACCAGGAAAAGCGCGCCAGGTTTCTGGACTTCGGCGACCGGAGCGTGTCAGCGGTCATCTCGATGTCCTACCGCTGCCTTTCGGACGACCACCGTCGGCTCTTTCGCCTGCTGAGCCTCCACCCGGGCCCCGACTTCAGTCCGCCCGTCGCGGCGGCCCTTGCCGCACTGCCGATCGACCGGGCCCAAGAGATTCTTGAGTCGCTGTTCGACGACAACCTCGTCCTCCAGGAGCAGCCGGACCGATACCACTTCCACGACCTGGTCCGTGACTACGCGTCGCGGATGTCTGTGGAACACGACAGCGACGAAGGCAGAAGCGAGGCCCGCAGGCGGCTGTTCGACTACTACCTGCAGACTGCCTCGACTTGGTGTGCGCCGCTGGCGATGGGGCCGTTTCGCGTCACACCGACCATCGCCCACGCCGTCACCGGCATACCTGTGCCGGCATCGGCCACCGACGCCATCGAGTTGCTCACCGAAGAGTCGGCCAACCTCGTCGAAGTCGCCCGGACCGCGCTCAGTGACGGCCCTTCCGGCGTGGCCTGGCAGTTGGTCTGCGCCATCCAGCCGTTCCTCCGGAGGACCAACTATCCGGGCGCGGCGCTCAAGCTCTTCGAGGACGCGGTCGAAGCTGCCCGGTCGGCCGGGGACGAGCACGGCGAGGCGCTGATCCTCATCGGGCTGGCCGGCGCCCTACGACAGCGAGGCCGTAGCTCGGACGCCCGGGTGGCCCTGGAAGCCGGCATCGAGATCAGCAGACGCGGGGACGATCGGTACACGGAGATGTACCAGCTGACCGAGCTCGGCATCCTCAAGATCAACGACGAGAGTTTCAGCGAAGCGTACGACTGCTTTCACTCGGCTCTCGTCATCGCTGGGACTCTCGGCGACCAGCAGCTGAGTGCGGTACTGAACAACAACCTGGGTGTTGCCTGCCGAGAGCTGGGCCGCAGTTCGGAGAGCTTCGAGTACTTCTCCCTGGTGCTGGACGACCACCAGGTGGCCGGCCGGGACCTGTCGGAGGCCTTCACCCTGGTGAACATCGGGCTCCTGCTCGTGCGGGAAGGACGCTCCGAGGAGGCAGTCGACTACTTGGACCGTGCTCTGAAGATGGCCGACGGCGAAACCCACGTGCACCTGGCTGCTGAAGCGCAGGTGGTCCTGTGCGAGGCGCACAGAGCGCTCGGCGATGTCCCGCAGTCCTTCGAATACGGTCGTGCTGCTCTTCGCATCAGCCGCGAGCACAAGCTGCTGGAAGCCGAGTGCTTCGCATTGAACGGGCTCGGTGAGGCCTACCTGGCCGTGCGGGACCTGGACAACGCAGAGGTGACTTTTCGCCATGCCGCCAGCCTGTCCCGGGAAAGGAAGCTGCGTTCGTGCGAAGCCAGGGCGCTGGAAGGCTCCGCGCACATCGCACTGTACCGAGATGATCAGGAGGTGGCGATCCGCCGATTCCAGATCGCCAGTTCGACCTACCCTGCTGATGCCGCAGAGATAGCGAACTCCCGTGTCCACCTGGCCGATCCGGCATCCCCGGGCGTTCGCTGCAAGCGCTGCTCCGGCCCGGTCGAGCAGTGAATCCGCCCCTGGCGACGTCGACTGCCACGGTCAGGGGCGGTCCCGTGAAGACCGCCCCTGACCGGGCATCGACCCCGTACAGGCCCTAGGGCCTGTACGGCGGATCTTTCCGGGCCCGCGACGCCGGGCATCCCGGCTGGACGCACTCCCGAATCGCCCAAGTACGTCCAGTACGAGGACGACTCGGGCGCACGCCCAGCCGGGCGCCCAACGCCGCGGGCTCATCCGAAAAGATCCGCCGTACAGGCCCTAGTCGAGGGCAGCAGCCCGGATCAGCTCGGCCAACTCCCCCACCTGCGGTCGATGCAGCACGTTGTGATGGGTGCCGGGGATCTGCCGGGCGCGAGACTCGGGCGCCCACACGCCCCACCCCATCGCACTGTCCCCCGTCCGATCGCCGCCCTGTTCGGCGCGGTAGACGTGCACCGTGCCCGGGTACGGCTGGAGCGTGCCCGGCGTGACGAGGTCGAAAATCCGGGCCTCGACCAGGAACAGCCGGGCAATACGCTCGACCTGGTCCGCAGGAACCAGCCCACGGCCGGCGATCCAGCGCACCGCGGCCGCGTGTCGCACCTCCTGTGTGCCGTCGAACAGCTCCGTCGGCGGAACGGGAAGGTCTTCGGCGCGAAGCCCGGGTCGGTTGAGCAGTGCACCGAGCAGCTCGTGCGGTGGGAAGACCACCGGCATGTCAGGCCGCGGCGCTTCCGCCTCGATCACTCCGACGTACCGCACCTCCCGGCCCGCCGCTGCCAGTTGGCGGGCGACGACGACGCTGATGATGCCACCGCCGGACCATCCGCCGATGCGGTAGGGACCTTCGGGCTGGACACGCAGGATCTCCGTGACGTACCGCGCGGCGAGGAGCTCCAGGTCCGTGTAGGAGTCAGGCCCCTCGAACAGCATCGGAGCCTGTAGCCCGTACGAGCTGGTGCGCGGACCGACCAGACGGGCCAGTTCGTGGTAGCACAGGACGGTCCCGCCCAGCGGATGGATCCAGAAGAACACCGCCTCCGGATCCTCCACCACGTGCAACGGCACCACCACCGCGTCCTCCTCGGCGCTGTGGTCCGCCCCGGTGACCGCCTCGGCGAGACGCTCCACCGTGCTGGCGCTGACGATCGCGTGCAACGGCACGGCGACCTGGAACTCTCGTTGGATGGCGGTGACGAGGTGGATCGCCAGCAGAGAGCTGCCGCCAAGCTCGAAGAAGCTGTCCCGGACCCCGATCCGCTCGATCCCCAGGATGCGCTGCCAGATCTCGGCGAGCCGCCGTTCCACCGCGTCGCGCGGTTCGAGGTAGGGCGTGCGCAGGTCAGGACGCTCGTACCGGACCAGTCCGGCCACCGTCGGTTGCTCCTGGTCCCAGTCCGACCGCACCCAACGGGCGAGCCTGCTGCCCAGATCGGCGGTGGAGACCACGATCTGGGTCGACGGCCGGCCACGCAGCAGGCGTTCCAGCACGGGGCCGCCGTCCTCCTGGCTCATGGCGAGAGCCGCAAGGGACTCCCCGAGCACGACACCGCTCCCCGTCTCCGGCAGACCGTGCGGCAGCGGCCGCCAGCCCTCCCAGTTCACCGCCAGCCAGGTGGCGCCGGTGAGCCTGCGCTGCCGGTGCGCGAACAGGTCGAGATGGGCGTTGGCCGCAGCGTAGGCCGCCAGACCCAGACCGCCCAGCACCGGGCTGAGTGAGGAGACCAGCAGAACAAAGTCCAACGTGAGTCCGTCGGTGACCTCGGCCAGCACCTGCAGGCCCTCGACCTTGGAGCGGACCTGCTGATCGCAGGTGTCGCGATCGAGCTCGTCCAGTGCCAGCGCCGGGCCCTCGGCGACCGTGCCCGCACAGTGGAGGACACCGTTCAGCGCACCGAAGCGGTCGGTGACCTGGCGGATCACCTCGCGCATCTGTGCCGGGTCGGCCAGGTCCGCGGCGAAGGTGAGCACCTCGGCCCCGGCTTCTTCCAGCCGGCTTACCGCCGCGATCCTCGAAGCCACCAGCGAGTCCGGCTCCGCACGAAGGAGGCTCGGCCACTGTGAGCGGGGTGGCAGGGCTTGGCGGTGCACCACTGCGAGCTTGGCCGACCGCGCGTGGGCGAGATGCGCGGCGAGAGACTGCCCGACCGTTCCAAGGCCGCCGAGCAGCAGGTAGACGCCGCCTTCCCGGAGCAGGCTCGGACCGGCCTCCGGGAGCTGGACGGGCTCGTAGTGCTGGACCCACCGGTCCTCTCCGCGATACGCGACGTCGGCGGGCAGCAGGGCCGGCTCAGCCGCGAGTTCCGCGGCCAGCTGCGCCGCGAGTCGCTGTCCGGCCTCGACCGTCGGCGCCGCTTCGACGTCGACCAGACGGGCATGGACCCCCGGAATCTCCTGGGGGATGACTCGGCAGGCCCCCGCGGCCATCGCGTGCTCCGGAACCAGATCGGGTTCCCCAGCCACCGCGAGCGCGCGGTTGGTCACCACGGTGTACCGAAGCGGACCGGTGACCTGGCAGCGGAGCAGCGCGCGGGCGAGGAACAGCACACTGTGCAGGCTGCGTCCGCGCACGTCCGGCCGGGCCGTGGGAACGGCGCAGAGCGTGTGGACCAGGTGTGCGGGGAATCCCCCCGACGTGCTGCGGACGACGGAGACCAGCCGCTCCGCATCCTCGGGCGAGGACAGGTCGAAGGCGAAGTGCTGGGATCCCAACTGGGTGAAGCTCTCGCCGGGTTCAGCCGTGACCACGAGGTGCCCGCGCTCCCGCAGCCAGTCGGCGAGCAGCGAGCCGAGCCCGTCGGGATCCGTGACCACCAACCATGAGCCGGGCTTCTCGTCGGGGTCGGCCACCGGCCAGGACGTGCGGGTCCAGCCGGCGGAGTAGAACCAGCGCGAGACCTCCGGCAGGCGTTCGGTGGCATCGGCCGCAGCTCGGACGGGCTCGCTCGGCACGTCCAACCAGTGCCGCTTGCGCTGGAAGGCGTAGGTCGGCAGAAGCACCCGGCTGGGCCGCTCAATGCCGGCCGCAGCCAGCTCCACCGGAACTCCCGCCAGCCACAACCCGGCGAGGGCCGCGCTGAAGCCGTAGCTCGCGGGCACGTCCTCGGCCCGCCGCCCGAAGACGGGAAGTACGACGGCGTCCGTCGGTCCGGCCGCCCCGGGAGAGGCCGCCCCCTCGCCGCCGAGGGCGTGCTCGCTGTCCAGTGACAGGTCGATCACGGGACCGTCCAGGTCCTGGGCAAGCGCCTCACGGAGGTCGGGCGCCGTCGGCTCCACCACCTGGGCGGCCCAGAAGCCCGGGTCCGTCGCCTCCTCGGCTTCCACCCACCGGCCGCGAGCGGCGCAGTACAACGCCAGCGCGGGGTGGGCCAGCGGTACCCGGCGCAGCTCCTGGGACGCCGCAGCGAGCCGGGCATCCGGCGCGGCTTGCGCCACAGCGAGCGCGACCTCGAAGACGTCGGCCACGGGGAGGACCCCCGCAGCCGCGGCAGCCAACAGGGCGCCCAGTCCCGTGCCGAGTGCGGCCGAGGGCCGTACCCCGTGCTCTGCCAGCGTCAGGGTCAGCGCATGCTGCGCCACCAGCACCGCCGTCTCGGAAAGCGACCGGGCCTGGTCCGCTCGCCCCGGGCTGCCCATCAGCTCCGTACGCACCCGACCGGCGACCCGGGGCGTCAACGCATCGCACAGCGCGCTCAGATGACGACGGAACGCGGGAAGCTCCGCGACCAGTCCCGTGAGGAACTCGGTACCGACGCCGTTGCCCGCCGGGCCGTAGTACAGCGCGACGCCGGCGTGGTCCACCGTGTCGTCCACGTAGGACCGATCGCTGCCGGCCGCCATGACCTGGTGGAGGAGGGTGGTGGCCTGCTCGGTGCTGTCGGCGATGACGACGCGGCGGTACGGGTGCTGGGTGCGTCCGTACTGGAGGGTGTGGGCGATGTCGGGGAGGGCCAGGCCGGCGTTCCTGCCGAGGTGTTCGGCCAGCCGGGCGGTGGCCTGGTCGAGGGCCTGCGGGGTCTTGGCGGACAGCGGCAGGACATGCGGCCGCCGGGTGGCGGGCGGCGTCGCGCCCCGCTCGGGGGCCTGTTCGAGGATGACGTGGGCGTTGGTGCCGCCCATCCCGAGGGAGCTGGCGCCGGCCCGGCGCGGGAGGCGGGTGGCCGGCCAGGGCGTCACGCTGGTCGGCACATGGAACGGGGTGCGGTCCAGGTCCAGATGGGGATTGGGCTCGGTGTAGTGGAGCGTGGGCGGGATGACGCCGTGCTCGACGGTGAGGATGGCCTTGATGAGGCCGGTGACACCGGCAGCGGCGTCGAGGTGACCGATGTTGCTCTTGACCGAGCCCAGCGCACAGCTGGCCGGTGCCAGAGCGGGGCTCGCGCCGAACGCCTCGCTGAGCGCCGCCACCTCGATGGGATCCCCGAGCGAGGTCGCGGTACCGTGCGCCTCGACGTAGCCGATCTCCTCAGGGCGCGTTCCGGCCGCTCGCAGCGCGCCGCGGATCGCCGCGACCTGTCCTTCGACGCTCGGAGCGGTGTAACCGACCTTGCCTGCACCGTCGTTGTTGACCGCGGTACCGGTGATCACGGCGTGGATGGTGTCACCGTCGGCGAGGGCGTCCTCCAGCCTGCGCAGCACGACCACCCCGGCGCCACTGCCCGGCACGCTGCCGGCCGACTTCGCGTCGAACGGCCGGCAGTGCCCGTCAGGAGAGGTGATCCCGCCTTCCTGGTACAGGTAGCCGCGAGCCGGGACGAGGATCGAGGACCCTCCGGCCAGTGCCAGGTCGGTCTCGCCGTTGAGCAGCGCCTGAACGGCCAGGTGCACGGCGACCAGCGACGTCGAACAGGCAGTCTGCACCGTGATCGCGGGACCCCGGAGGTCGAGCTTGTACGCCACCCGGCTGGCCGTGAAGTCCTTGTCGATGGCCAACCCCAGCTGGAACCCACCGGTCTCCTCCAGGCGGTGGATGTTCGGCAGGAGGTTGTTCCACGCGTAGTCGCCGAAGCCGACTCCGGCGTAGATGCCGATCAGCCCGGGGAACCGCTGCGGATCATGGCCCGACCGCTGCAGAGCCTCGGTCGCCACCTCCAACAGCAACCGCTGCTGCGGATCGAGCAACTCCGCCTCACGAGGCGAGAACCCGAAGTACTCCGCATCGAACTCCCCCACCCCCCGCAGGAACCCCCCACGAGCCACGTACTCCGGCCGCGCCACCTTCTCGGCCGGCACACCCGCAGCCTCAAGCTCCTGCGCACTCAACGTCGAAATCGACTCACGACCACCGAGCAGGTTCTCCCAGAACTGCTCGACATCCTCCGCACCCGGAACACGGCACTGCATACCCACCACTGCGATCTTCGGTCCGGTGCTCGCCGGGGAGGGCGGGGCGGCCTCGGGCAGGACGACCTCCGCCGACGTGGCACTCGACCGGCCGCCGGCCTCGATGTGCCGGGCGATCGCCGCGACCGTCGGGTGGCTGAAGAAGTCGACGATGGGAATCTCGTGTCCCAACTCGGCTGCCAGGATCGAGCGGACCCGCAGCAACAGTAGGGAGTGCCCACCGACGTCGAAGAAGTTGTCGTGCCGCCCGACGCGGTCGAGGCCGAGCACCCTGCTCCACACCTCAGCGATCCGTGCCTCTGTCCCGGCCAGCGGAGCGGTCGCCCGGCCAGGGCGCTCCGCCGGCTCGGCGGCCGGCTCCTGTGCTGTCAACGCGGCACGATCGATCTTGCCGTTGGGGTTGAGCGGGAACGCATCGATCACCACGAGTCGACCCGGGACGAGGAACCGGGGTATCCGCTCGGCCAGTTGGCCCAGCACCTGGTCGGTATCGACCTGCCGGCCCGGCAGCGCGGTGAGGTAGCAGACCAGGATCTCGTGCCCCTGCACGGCCCGCGTGACCACCGCCACGGCCTGGGCGACGTCGTCGCAGGTCCTGGCAACCGACTCCAGCTCGCCGAGCTCGATCCGCACTCCGCGCAGCTTGGTCTGTGAGTCGCCGCGCCCGTGGTACTCCAGTTCCCCGTTGCTGTTCCAGCGGACCGAGTCGCCGGTGCGGTACATGCGGGCGCCCGGGGTCCGGTCGAACGGATCAGGTAGGAAGCGCTCCGCGCTCAGGCGCGGGTTGCCGATGTAGCACCGCCCGGTGGCGGGGCCGCCCAGGTACAACTGCCCCGGTGTGCCGATCGGCACCGGGCGCAGGTCGGCGTCCAGCACGTAGGTCCGGACGCCGCGGATCGGCGCACCGATGGGAACGGAGCCGTGCTCGGCAGCCCCGGGAAAAGCCGCTGTGGACGAGCACGCCGCTTCGGTGACCCCGTAGATGTTGACCACCCGAAGTCCCGCGATCCGGTCACCGAGCCGGCCCACGAGCTCCGCGGGGAGGGCCTCGCCCGCGAGTACCACGGTCTCCAGAGTCGCCGGAAGGCCGCCGGCACGCACCAGTTCGGCCGCGATCGACGGAACGGTGTGCATCGCACGCACCGGTACGGGGAACGGAACGGCGGCCAGGTCGAGCGCATCCCGCGCAATCAGCAGCGTGCCGCCGTGCGAGAGCGGAATGAAGAGCTCCATGACCGAAAGGTCGAAGCTCGCCGAGCAGGTGGCGGAGAACCCGGCGAGTTCCCCGTCGGAGAACAGCTCGCGTCCGTAGGCCATCAGACCGACCAGGGAGCGGTGTTCGTTGGCCACTCCCTTGGGTGTCCCGGTCGATCCCGAGGTGTAGATGACGTAGCACAGCTGGGCACCGGTCACCGGAACCTCGGGACGAGCCGTCGGGACGCCGCCCTGCTCGGCGTGTCCGCCGTCCAGCGCGACCAGCGCCAGCCCCTCGGTCGGGAGATCGGCCAGGAGCTCCTCATGACCGACGACCGCGGCGGCGCCGCTGCTCTCCAGCATGTGGCGCAGCCGCGCCGGCGGGTAGCCCGGGTCCAGCGGAAGGTACGCAAGACCGGCCTTCATCACCCCGTAGAGGGCGACCAGCAGGTCCACGTCGCGATGTGCACACACACCGACCGCGGTCTCGGGAGCGAACCCGTGCCCGATCAGGCGGTGAGCCACCTGGTTGGCGCGCGCATCGAGTTCGGCATAGGTCAGTGTCCTCTTGCCGTCGCTCACGGCGATCCGGTCCGGGAAGCGGTCCACCGACTGCTCGAAGCAGCCGTGCAGGTGCGGCGGCAGGTCGAAGGAGTCCGTCGGCCCGGAGCACCATGCGTCCAGAAGGCGTTCTTCGGCGGCGCCGAGCACCGGCAACTCGCTGATCGGGTCGTCGGGGCGCGCGGCGGCGCCGACCGCCGCCGTCACCGCACGTTCGCCGAGCCGGGCCATGGCGGGCTCGTCGAACAGCGCGGTGTCGTATTCGAAGACGCACCGCACCGAGCCGTCCTGGCGCTCGATCAGCACGACGTTCAGATCGAACTTGGCCGTGTTGTTGGGTACGAGGTCGTAGTCGATGTCCAGTGCACCGAGTTTGATCTGCTCCGCCGGCGCGTTCTGCAGCACGACCATGATCTGGAACAGCGGGTTCCGCGACGGGTCGCGGACCGGCGCCAGCTCCTCGACCACCTTCTCGAACGGCAGGTCCTGGTGCTCGTAGGCTTCCAGGCAGGTGGCACGGACCCGCCGGAGGCACTCGCGAAAGCTCGGAGCGCCCGACAGGTCGGAACGCAGGATCAGCGTATTGACGAAGAAGCCGATCACCTGGTCGAGCTCAAGCCGGGTACGGCCAGCGATCGCCCCCGCCACGCTGATGTCGGTCTCGCCGGTCGAACGGGCGAACACCGTCTTGAACACCGCCAGCAGAGCCATGTACAGGGTCGCCTGCTCCTGCGCCGCCAGGTCGCGCAGGACCTGGACAGCCGACGCGGGGATGTCGAAGCCGTAGCTCGCGCCGAGGTGTTCTGCCGACTCCACGCGCTCACGGCTGCTCGGCAGCGCGGTGATGCCGGCGCCCCGGAGCTTCTCGCGCCAGTAGGCCAGGTGCTCGTCGAAGTCGCCGGCGTCGAGCAGCTCCTGCTGCCAGAGGGCGTAGTCGGCGTACTGGATCCCCAGCTCGGGCAGCTGTGGCTCCCGCCCGCCGGTGTAGCCCTCGTAGAGGGTACGGAGCTCCCGGAAGTACACGTCCTGGGACCACGCGTCCGTGATGACGTGGTGGCTCATGATGAGGAGCTGGTGCTCCTCGGGTCCCAGCACGAGCAGCATCTGACGCTGCAGCGGGCCGGTCGCGAGGTCGAACGGCCTGCGTGCCTCCTCGGCGACGATCCGCGCGCGCTCGTCCTCGCGTGCCGCGGGCGGCAGCCCACTGAGATCGGTCACCGTCAACGGGATCCTCAGATCGGCGTGGATGACCGCCAGGATCTCGCCGTCCCGTTCGACGAATGTGGACCGCAACGACTCGTGGCGAGCGACCAGGCCCTCCAGCGACCGCTCCAGTGCCCCCAGGTCCAGCCGCCCACGCAGTCGAAGCGTCATGGGAACCACGTAGAAGGGGTTGCCCGGGTCCAACTGCTGGGTCAGCCAGAGTCCTCGCTGCGAGCACGAGGTGGGCATGGCGAAGGCATCGCTGTCCGGCATACTGCGTTTCCTTTCGGGACCTAGGGCGTGTCTGACGGCTTGCGCGCAGCAAGCATGAACATCTGCCCGTGAGCGTCGGGAAGCTCCTGGTAGGCGAGGTCCAGGTCGATCAACCGCTGGAGCTCGAAGGTGTGGTCCGCTCGTCTTCCGATGTCGTATCCGACGGAGTCCGGGAAGACGCAGAAGGGGTCCACCCGCACCACGTCGAGTCCGGCCGTCTCGACGTCCCTGCACAGGTCCGTGCGGCTGCGCAGGTTCTGCCAGAGCAGGTCGATCTGCGCGGGCGTGTACATCGTGAGGAAGTCGACCCGCCTGGATTCGGGATCCCAGGTCGAGCAGACGAAGTGTCCGCCGGGGCGCAGGACCCGGTTGACCTCGCTGAGCACCCGGGGCAGCAGCGGGAGCGTCAGGTGCGAGAGCGTGCCCATCATGCAGGTCACGAGGTCGAAGCTGGCCGCGGCGAAGGGCAGGCGGGTCGCATCCCCCACGACCAGCGGGATGTCGTCGTCGCTGTACAGGCGCGACGACCTCGCATAGCGAACCGCTTCGTACTCCAGCTCGACACCGAAGCTGCGGAAGCCGAGCTTCTTGAGGACGCGCGGGTAGCGGGCGGTTGCGGTCCCGATGTCCAGGGAGGTTCCGGTGATCTTCGCCTCTTTGACGAATGCCAGGCTGTGAATGATGTCCAGCCACTTCTTGACCTCGTCCGCCGGTGGGGAGAAGTCGTAGGCGAGATAGCTCGCCAGCGGCACCCGCGGCTGCGGCGTCGCGGCCAGCTTCCCCAGCACGCTGTCGACCAGGACACCACCGTGCAGCAGATGTGTGCGGTAGTCGGCATCGGTGTCGTGGTGCGCCCACGGCCTGGGAGCGGGGAAACCGCCGTCGGCAGATGGCGGCCGGCCCCCGGTGGTCGTCGGCTGGTCCGGATCGGTGCCGAGCGGCGAGAGCGCGGCGATGCGGCGGAACGTGTCCCGGTAGTCGACGTTCCATCCCGCGACGGTCTGGTAGACCGACCGTGCCTCGACGACGTCACCCTGCCGCTCGTACGACTGCGCGAGGTTGTACAGGGTGATGAGGCCGCCGCGTTCGATCCGCCGCTGATGGATCCTCTGACGGCTGACCTGGGCCGCCATCGGCATGTCCAGTGCCTCGAAGCACAGGCTCGCACAGGTCAGCGCCTGCGAGGTGAAGTCGGCGTCGGCCGCGGCCCGCTGGTAGTGGCCGATCGCCTCCAGGTGAAGCCCGCGCCCGTGCAACAGGTCCCCGAGCAACTGCCGCTCCGGGCCGCGGTCCGGACAACTGACGAGATAGTCCCCCAGCACCGCCATCACGGCGTGTTCGGCCTGCCTGGCCTGGTCGGCCGGCGCCCTGTGGACCGCGTCGAGCAGGTAGCGGTGACCATAGGTCAGCACTCCGAAGGCGCTGCACAGGTCGAGCAGGTCCGCCAGCGCGTTCTCCCTGCCCTCGACGAACGCCCGCTCCGCCGCGCGCAGTCGGGTCAGGCGGCGACAGGTCAGCCGGTTCTCCAGGACGACGACCGAACCGTCACCCGTACCGACCACCGCCGTCGCGCCGTCCGCGCTCAACGCCGTGGACCACGCCTCGCCGTCACCGGACCAGCTCCAGTACTCCTCCGCCCTGCAGCCACCGAGGACCACCCGCCCGTCGACGCTGCCGACCAGGACCAGCTCTCCGTCCGATGTCGCGGAGGACGAACACACCGTGGCGGCCGGCGCGGTCACACCCGCCCACGCGCCGCGGCTCCCGTCCGGCCACTCGGTCCGCGCTCCGGCGTCGGACGGGGCCGGTGCGCGGTCGGCGGCCTGGTAGCCGCGACCGCCCCAGACATACCGGTGCGCCCGGCCCGAGCGGAGGAGGAGTTCGAGGAACCGTCCGTCCGCACTCAGCGCCACATGCTCGACTGCCTCGGTGTAGTCCTGGTGGAACAGCTCACCGCCGGCTTGGTCGAAGACCGTGACCGAGCCGCTCCGTTCCCCGGACAGCAAGGTGCCTACCGCGACCCGACCGCCGCCGCAGGCGAGCGCGGTGCTCGGTTGCCCGGCCATCGGCTCGGAACGCCACAGCAGACCGCCCGCGCCGTCCAGCAGGTGCAGTCGTCGGTCCGCCGAAACCGCAGCGACCCGCCGGCCGTCCTCGTCCACCGCCACGCAGAGGACCGCGTCACCGGCTCGGTAGAGCGCTCGTTGCGCGAACGGCGGGGCCGCCTCACCGGCGGCCGGCCACCGGACGTCGGCCGGGGCGAGGACGACCGCGCTGCGGGATTCGGGTGGCTCGACGACAAGGAGCTCGTCGTGGCTGCGAGTCGTCACGGCTGCTCCCCCGCGGCCGGGTCGCGAAGGCTGGTCCGGTACTTGTCGCGGGACACCGCGATGATGGGCCGGGACCGGCGACGGTCGCTCACGCGGTCCCGGGCCTCCCGTACGACCATGGCGAGCCCGGCCAGCGTCGGGTGGGTGAGCAGCTCGTGCAGTGGTACGTGCACACCGAGCTCCTCACTGATCCGTGCCACCACCCGGGTGGCGATCAGCGAATGGCCCCCCAGTGCGAAGAAGCTGTCGTCGGCCCCGATCTGACGCACTCCCAGGAGCTGCTGCCAGATCTCCCGGAGCGCCAGTTCCAGCTCGTCCGAGCACTCCCGGTAGTCCGTCTGGAGCACCGGCCGATCGTGCAGCGTCTGGTCCGCGGCCGGGTCGCTGCTACCGCCTGCTTCGGCGCGCCAGGCGCCGGTCACCCACTGCGCGATGCGGCTGTCCAGCGGACCAGTCGACACCACCACCTGGGGAACGAAGGGGTTCCCGAACAGGCGGGCCATCACCTGCCTGCCGGCTTCGTCGTCGATCAGGTACTCGGCGAGCGTCGCCGCCGTGCTGGCGTCCTTGGCGGCGTCCCCGAAGGTCCATCCCTCCCAGTTGACGGACATCCAGCTCACGCCCGTGCGCTCGCTCTCGCGTTGCGCGAACGCGTCCATGTGGCAGTTCGCCGCGGCGTAGGGGTAGTAGCCGATACCGCCCAGTACCGAGGCGATGGACGAGTTGACCAGGACGAAGTCCAGCGGCTTGCCGTCCAGGCAGTCCGCCAGGACCCGCAGACCACGCACCTTGGCGGCGAAGTGCCGCTCACATGCCTCACGATCCACCAGATGCATCGGCACGCTGGCGCCTTCGTTCACCATTCCGGCCGAGTGGACGACACCGGTGAGCGGGCCGAACCGGTCCTCGACCTGGGCGACCGCGGCTGCCAGGGCTTCGGGCGAGCTGATGTCGGCGGTGACCGTCATCACCTGCGCACCCGCCCCCTCCAGCTCCTTCAGTGCAGCCACCGCGTAGTCGAGCCGCTCGTCGCCGCCGGACGCCCAGTCCTGCCAGTCCGCCTGTGCCGGCATCGGAGTACGTTGCAGGAAGGCGAGGTTGACGTCGGTGGTGGCAACGAGCTGCCGGGCCACCATCCGTCCCAACGGCCCCAGGCCACCGATCAGCAGGTAGGTGCCGCCCTTTCGGACGACGGACCGGCCGGTGTCCTCGCGGAACCGCACCGGTTCGAACGCCTGGACCCAGCGGTGCGGCCCACGCAGGGCCACCGCGGCGTCCGCGGGGGCGGCCAGCAGCTCGGAGACGAGCGGTCCCAGGACAGCCGGCAGGGCGTCGGGGCCGGTGACCCCGACGATGTCGATGGTGCGAGGACGCACGTGCGGCAGTTCCTGTCCGAGGACCCGGCAGGCGCCGCTCAGCATGGCCCGCGCCGGATGCGGATCGAGCTCGCCGCTCACCGACTGGGCACCCGCGGTCACCACACTCAGCTCGACCGATGCGACCTGGCCGACCGCCGTGAGCGCCTGTGCCAGGTAGAGCAGGGAGACTACGTCGTCCTGCTGGCCGTCGTGGCCCGCCGGCGGTAGGGTCGCGGCGAGTGCGTTGACCAGCCGTGGCGCAATCCCACCCAGCGTCGCAGCCAGCGCGTCGAGCAGGCCGACCACCGAGTCGGGCCGCATCGCGTCGTACCGGTACACGCCATCCGCTGTCCGCTCCACCTGCTGCCCTGCTCGGCTGATCGCCAGCTGGACGTCCGCGCCCCGTCGGCGCAGGGCATCGGCCAGGGCGGTGCCCATGGCCGCATCGGCCGCGAGGACCAGGAACGGCGTCTCACCGCCGGTGCCCGGTTCCAACGGCATCACCCGGCGCCAGGACGGCAGGTAGAACCAGTCGGAAGGGTCCTTGCGTCGCCCGGTGGCCACCGGAGCAACCCCCGCGTTGGCCTTCAGCCAGTAACTGCGACGCTGGAAGGGGTAGGTGGGCAGTGCCACGCGACGCTGCACCGGCGCCGGCTCCGAAGCTCCCGCGTCCCCGCCCCAGCGGATGTCGGCGCCCCGCAGCCACAGCCGTCCGAGCGTCGCACGCACCGTGGTCAGGTCGTCGTCAGCGCTGCTGCGGCCCGGCAGCCCGGGCAGGACCAGACCCCTCGGTGCACCGGCCCGGGCCGGGTGCTGCATGGCGAGGCTTCCCAAAATCTGGCCCGGCCCGATCTCGACGATGATCGGCGCCTCATCCAGGTCCCACACCTCGGCCAGGTTGTCGGCGAACCGGACCGGCTGGGTGAGGTGACGAGCGAAGTAGTCGGGGTCGGTGGCCTCCTCCTCGCTGAGCCAACCACCGGTGACGTTGGACAGCACCGGAATGGCCGGGGGGCGCAGCTCGAACCTCGAAGCCAGGGTGCGCAGTGCATCCGCGGCGGGCCGCATCATCGGCGAGTGGAAGGCGTGCGACGTGGGCAGCGTCCGGCTGGCAACGCCGTCCGCGGTGAGTTGCTCCGCGAGCGAGCGCACCGACTCGGACGAGCCCGACACGACGGTCAGCATGGGCCCGTCGATCGCGGCGAAGCACAGGTCCGGCAGTGCGGCGAGGTAGGGCTCCAACGTCGCCGTGTCGGCCAGGACGGCCACCATCGAGCCGCCGGGGAGCTCGTCGATCAGAGCCGCACGGCTGGCCACCAGGGAGAGCGCCTCGTCCAGTGCCAGGACCCCGGCGACACAGGCGGCCGTGTACTCGCCGATGCTGTAGCCGCCGACCGCGGCCGGCTCCACGCCGTAGCTGCGGTAGAGCTGGGCCAACGCGTAACCAAGCACGAAGGCGAACGGCTGCGCGAGCCGGGTGAGACTGAGGTCGGGGGCGTCGTGCGAGCCGTCCCCCGGCTCCTGGAAGACCTCGGTGAGGTCCGTGCCGAGCATCGGACGCAGGATGCTCGCGCACGTGCGGAACTCGGCCCGGAAGACCGGCTCGTGCTCATAGAGCTGGGCGGCCATCTCGGGGTAGTGGTCACCGACACCGGAGAACAGGAGGACCACCGGGCTGCGGCGCTCCGCCACCCGGTCGCTGAAGACCGCCGCCGGATCCGCCTGGTGGAGGAGGGCGGTGGCCTGCTCGGTGCTGTCGGCGATGACGACGCGGCGGTACGGGTGCTGGGTGCGTCCGTACTGGAGGGTGTGGGCGATGTCGGGGAGGGCCAGGCCGGCGTTCCTGCCGAGGTGTTCGGCCAGCCGGGCGGTGGCCTGGTCGAGGGCCTGCGGGGTCTTGGCGGACAGCGGCAGGACATGCGGCCGCCGGGTGGCGGGCGGCGTCGCGCCCCGCTCGGGGGCCTGTTCGAGGATGACGTGGGCGTTGGTGCCGCCCATCCCGAAGGAGCTGGCGCCGGCCCGGCGCGGGAGGCGGGTGGCCGGCCAGGGCGTCACGCTGGTCGGCACATGGAACGGGGTGCGGTCCAGGTCCAGATGGGGATTGGGCTCGGTGTAGTGGAGCGTGGGCGGGATGACGCCGTGCTCGACGGTGAGGATGGCCTTGATGAGGCCGGTGACACCGGCAGCGGCGTCGAGGTGACCGATGTTGCTCTTGACCGAGCCCAGCGCACAGCTGGCCGGTGCCAGAGCGGGGCTCGCGCCGAACGCCTCGCTGAGCGCCGCCACCTCGATGGGATCCCCGAGCGAGGTCGCGGCGCCGTGCGCCTCGACGTAGCCGATGGTTGCCGGAGCGGCGTCCGCTATGGCGAGCGCCTCGGCGATCACCCGAGCCTGGGCGGTCTTGCTGGGGGCGGTGTAACCGACCTTGACAGCGCCGTCGTTGTTGACCGCGGTACCGGTGATCACGGCGTGGATGGTGTCACCGTCGGCGAGGGCGTCCTCCAGCCTGCGCAGCACGACCACCCCGGCGCCACTGCCCGGCACCGTGCCGGAGGACTTCGCGTCGAACGGCCGGCAGTGCCCGTCCGGAGAGAGAAGTCCGCCCTCGGCCACTTCGTATCCATGACCTGACGGGTAGATCGAGGCCCCGCCGGCCAGAGCCAGGTCGGTGTCACCGTTGAGCAGCGCCTGAACGGCCAGGTGCACGGCGACCAGCGACGTCGAACAGGCGCTCTGCACCGTGACGGCCGGACCCCGGAGGTCGAGCTTGTACGCCACCCGGCTGGACGCGTAGTCCTTGTCGCCCGACATCACGACCTGGAGCATCGGAAACTCGGCGAGCACCTCGGGGTGGCTCATCACGTTGTTCATCAGGTATCCCGGGAAGCCGACTCCGGCGTAGATGCCGATCAGCCCGGGGAACCGCTGCGGATCATGGCCCGACCGCTGCAGAGCCTCGGTCGCCACCTCCAACAGCAACCGCTGCTGCGGATCGAGCAACTCCGCCTCACGAGGCGAGAACCCGAAGTACTCCGCATCGAACTCCCCCACCCCCCGCAGGAACCCCCCACGAGCCACGTACTCCGGCCGCGCCACCTTCTCGGCCGGCACACCCGCAGCCTCAAGCTCCTGCGCACTCAGCGTCGAAATCGACTCACGACCACCGAGCAGGTTCTCCCAGAACTGCTCGACATCCTCCGCACCCGGAACACGGCACTGCATACCCACCACTGCGATGCCGTTGCTGGTGGCGTCCATAACCCTCATCTCGTCGATGCTGCTGCTGGTTGGGGGGCGTCGGCTCAGCTGCCGGCCGCTGCGTTCCGTTTCCGGGTCACCAGGTCCGCCATGGCGGCGGCCGACCGGAAGTTGTCCAGCTCAAGGTCCTCGTCCTCGACCCGGATGCCGAACTTCTTCTCGACGAAGAGGACCAGCTCCATCGCGAAGAGTGAGTTGACGAGGCCGAGCGCGAAGATGTCATCCGCCGCCGCGATGTCCGTACTCCGGAAGTACGCGTGCAGGAAGTCCAGCACCTCGGTCTCGACCACGGTCGTCTCGTCTGCTGTTCCAGGCATTAGCCGTCGCTTTCCACGGGATGGGGACTGGTTGTCATGGGAGACAGCGCTCGCCAGTTCACCTGCAGGCCGGACGTCCAGAGCCAGCCGAGGGTGTGCAGCCAGCTCGTCGTGTCGTTCTGCCAGTACGGCGACCGCTGCACCGAGGCGAGCACCGGCGTCCTGGTCGCAGCGGACTCCAGCTGCGTGTGCGCGGCGAAGGTCGTCAGCGCCTCTCCCAGGCCCACCTCCAGGAAGGCCGGAGGTCGGCCGCGTAGCGCAAGTCGGAGCGCTGCAAGGTAGTTGACGGGCGCGGTCGTGTGGCGGGCCCAGTACTGCGGGTCGACGGCGTCCTGTGGCCGCATCAGGCGGCCGGTCACCGTCGAGATCCATCGCAACTGCGGCCGCTTCCGCTGTACTCGGGCCACTTCCGCAGCGAGCGGGGCGCTCACCGGATCGAGCAGCGGCGAGTGGAACGGGCGGTCGACAGGCAGGAAACGGTGCGAGACGCCGTCCCGGGCCAGGTCCTCGGCCAGCGTGCGCAGTGAAGCGTGGCTGCCGGAGACAGCCGTCACCGAGGGCGCGTTCATCGCGGAGACGACCGCTCCGTCCGGCAGCCTGAGCGAGACCTCGCGCGCAGGCAGGCCGACCGCCAGCATGCCCCCGGCGGGCAACCCGCCGAGGAGCTCTGCCCTTCGGATGACCAGCCTCAGCGCGTCCTCCTCGGTGAACACACCGGCGACACAGGCGGCGACGTATTCGCCCAGACTGTGACCCACCAGTAAGTCCGGGGCCACCCCCGCCGCCAACCACGTGCGCGCCAGGGCGTAGCCGACCGCCCAACGCATGGGCTGGTCCTCTTCGGTCGGCAGGGCCGGAGTCGGCGGTTCGACCACCGGCGGGCCGGTGCGCCGGGCCGCCCCGAGCAGTGCGCGAGAAGCGGTCAGGCCCACCGACCGGTCGTCGGCTCGACCCGCCGGCGCCGAACTCCGCAGCGGACCGAGCACCAGCGAACGGCCATGGTGTGCGACGGACAGCCGGTCCAGTCGGTCCAGGGTCTGCCTGAACTCCGCATTGGTCCGGTAGAGCGAGTCGCCCAGGACCACTGGCGACTCCCCCAACCCCGAGAAGCAGAAGGCGACCTGAGGCGAGACCCGGTCGGGATCCATGGTCCGGACCCATCTGGTGTCCATGGTCGCCAACGACTCCTGCGCGTGCCGGACCGAGGATGCGAGCACCACCCGGCGGTGCGGGGCGTCCGCGGGCACCTGGTCCCACAGCCTCGTGGCAGCGACCCCAAGGTCGGTGTCGCCGCCCCAGGCTGTGGCCTCGGCCGTCCGCTGCTCCAGTTCGCCGGCGCTGTCGCCCCATAGCGGCAGGAGAAAGAACGGCCGGCCGGATATCGGCACGAACTGCTCTGCAGCGGGCAAGGGCACCACCTTGAAGTCCCTTCTCTCGATTATGTCACCGGCTCATTGTGCGCACCCCCGGTCATCGCCCGGATATCACGCCGCCATCGTCCCATCACGACCCGTTTCCCCCTCGCCTCCGGGCCCTTTCGGACCGGTACACCCAATGCTACGGTTCAAGTGACCACCATCAACCGGCGAGGAGTTGGCGAACAATGGAAGACGACGATATCCGGACCTACACGGTAGTTCTGAACGATGAGGGGCAGTATTCCATCTGGTTTGCCGGGCGCGCCGCTCCGGCTGGCTGGTCGGAAGCCGGCCACCAGGGCACCCGGGCGGAGTGCCTGGACTTCATCGAGAGCGCGTGGACGGACATGCGGCCGCGCAGTGTCCGAGAGTTTCACGCCGCCACCTGACGGGCGGACCCGCCCAGAGGAGCTTTCCGCGTGAGCGTAACACCGGTACAACCGGCCTCGGCCGAACAGTTCGAGGCCGTTGATCTCTCCGTTCTCCGCAATCGACTCAGCGAGAAATGGATGCGCCACTCAGCCGAGATCATCCCCTCCTTCATCGCCGAAATGGACCTGCCCATAGCAGCTCCACTGATCCAGGCGATACGGTCGCACCTGGAGGGCGGGGGCGATCTCGGCTACGCGTTCTCCTACACCGAGGACGCCCCGGTCCACCGGGCCTTCACCAGCTGGGCAGCAGAGCAGTTCCAGTGGGCCATCCGCTCCGACCAGGTGCTGCTGTTCCCGGATGTGATGAGGATCGTCGAGACGGGCATCGAGCAGTTCACCGACCCCGGCGACGCGATCGTCGTCGACATCCCCGCGTATCCGCCGTTCCTGGAGGCCGTTCCCGCCGCCCGCCGCACGCTGGTGGGAAATCCGATGGTCATCCGCGACGGCCGTTGGACGATTGATTTCGACGGCCTGGAGAAGAAATTCCGGGCCGGCGCCACCGGCTACATCCTCTGCAATCCGCACAACCCGACCGGACGGGTATTCACCGCCGACGAACTCGGCCGGATCCTCCGACTCGCCCGCGCCCACCGGGTCGCGGTCCTCTCGGACGAGGTCCACGCCCCGCTGGTCTTCCCCGGGCATACGCACCTTCCTCTCGCGGTGCTTCCGGAGGCATCCGACGTCCCGCTCGTCACGGCGATCTCCGCCAGCAAAGGCTGGAACATCGCCGGACTGAAATGTGCCTTCGCCGTACCCAACTCACCGGAGGACATGGAACGGCTGTCCCGGATGCGGCCGCGGGACCGCGACGGAGTCGGAATTCTCGGCGTCTCCGCGAACCTCGCCGCATTCACTGCCGGCGGACCCTGGCTGCATGATGTCCTCCGCCATCTGGACGCCAATCGGAGGCTCCTGCTGACCAGGATCCCCGAACTCCTGGGGGCCGACGTCTCATGGGTGCCTCCAGAGGGCACGTACCTGGGCTGGATCGACTGCCGGAATCTCGCCGGCCGTCTCGGCACGGATGACCTCGGCGAGTTCTTCCTCCAGCACGGCAACGTTGCCGTGAGTGACGGAAGGGAATACGGAAGCCCAGGTTTCATCCGGATCAACTTCGGCACCTCTCGCCCGATCCTCGAAAAGACGCTCCACGGGTTGGCCCGCGCCATGCGAACCGCCCGTCGCGGCGTTCTCACGAGCTGACACCTGCTCAGGGCCGCTGCCGCTGCTGGTCACGGGTGGAGCACCCGGAACGCAGGAGGGGGTGTACCGCTTGCGGCGGTACACCCCCTCCTGCGTTCCCGCCGGATCAGGTCAGGTCCTCCAACTGCACGTGGCCGGGCATCGGGATCCCGGCGGTGTGATCCTCCCGCTCCAGGAGCACGGCACGCTCCCCGGTAGCGCCGGCCTTGGCCCGGAAGCCGGCCAGCCGGAACGCCACGTACATCGGCCGGTTCCGGCCGGTGTCGACGAACTCCGCGCGGAGCGTGGCCCCGGCGGCCACGGAGCGGTTCACCAGGAAGGCCAGCAGCATCGACCCGACCCCGCGGTTGAGCACCCGACAGGACGTGAGCAGGAGCTTGACGACCCAACTGTCACCGTCGCGCTCGATCAGGGCCAACCCGACCTTGCCGTAGCTGCCGAACCGGTCGGCCACCTCGGCGACCAGAAGCTCATGGCGATCGGACCGGATGCACGCCGCCAACTCGTCCAGGTCGTAGGTGTGACCCGTGGAGTTCAGCTGGTTGGTCCGCAACGTGAGCTCCTGCAGGCGCTCCAGATCGCCGACCCCCGCCTGCTGCACGTGCAACGTGAGACCCAGCGTGGCCAGGAACTCGGTCGGCGGGCCGTCGTGGCACTCCTCCGCCTGAGTCCTGGCGATCTCGTCCTGGTAGAGCCGGCGTCGCTGGGCCGCCTCGCCGGTCCGGGCTCCGGCGAAGGCCGGGTGGTCGAGAAACGAGGCGGCGGCGTCGGGGTGGAAGCACCGGACCTCGGGAAACCGGAATGCCACCTCAGCCCGCTCCACCGGGTCGTCATCGACGAAGACGATGGTTTCCGGCGCGAGTTGGAGGTCAGCGGCGATGGCCGCGACCGACTCCGACTTGGCCCCCCAGCCGATCCGGGGGTGCAGGAAGTACTCGGCCAGACCGAACTCCCGCAGCCGGCCCCACGCAAGCTGCTCGTCGTTGCGGCTGGCCACCGAGTGCAGGATGCCGCGCCGGTCGAGCTCTTTGATCGATTGGGCTACCACCGGATCCACCTGGACATCCGAGTCCTCCAGCAGTACCCCGTGCCACAGCGTCTGGTCGAGGTCCCAGACGATGACCTTGACCGCAGGCGCATCCTGGCTTCGTGCTGTCGTTTCCAGACCAAGGGCCGACATGCTGTCTCCCACTCCCATTCTCTTTCGAAGAGGCACGGACTCGCGCCGCTACAGGACCGACGCGCCGTCAACGCGCGGGTAGGCCAGTCGCTGGATGTGCCCCGCGATGGTGGCCTGGTGGATCTGCTCCGTCCCCTCCACCAGCTCCAGCAGCTTCGCGTCACGGAACGCCCGCTCCACCGGATGGCCCGCGGACGTGCCGAAGGCTCCGTGCAGTTGGAGCGCATCGCGCGTCGCCCGGGCCGCCGTACGGGCCGATCGGTACTTCGCCATCGAGGTGTAGACCAACGCCTCCGGCGCACCCTCCTCCCGCAGCCTGGCGGCCTCCGCGCAGAGCAGACGGGCCGCCGCGGTCTCCACCAGCATGTCGCTGAGCATGGCGCGCACCAGCTGGTGGTCCAGGAGCGGCGACCCGAACTGATGGCGTTGCGCTGTGCGGTCGGCGCAGTTGCGCAACGATGCCTGGGCCAGGCCGACTCCGCCCCAGGCCAGGCAGAACCGCCCGTGGTCCAGCGCCGTGGCCGCCACGTGCCGCAGCCCGCTGGCGGGGCGGCCCACGACCCGCCGTGCGGGCACCACGACCTCGTTCATGGCCAGCTGGGCGAGCCCGGCCGCCCGGAATCCCAACAGCGGCTCGATCGGGGTGACTTCGACCCCGGGATCGGCCCGGTCCACCAGGAGGGCGATCGGCCCGCCCGGCGACTGGGCCAGAACCAGGAACAGGTCCGCGTCCTGGCCTCCGCTGAGCCAGGTCTTGACGCCGGTGATCCGGTAGCCCTCAGCTGCCGGCTCGGCGTGGCTACGCACCCCCTCCGCGTCGCTGCCGGCCTCCGGCTCGCTCAAGGCGAACGCCAACTGCCGCCGGCCGCCGGCGGCCTCGGCCAGGACAGTGGCCGCCAGCTCGTGGTTGCCCCAACGGCCGATCGCCTCGGCCGCCATCATGTGCGCGGTGAGCACGCTCAGCAGCGAGACCCACTGACCGCCCAACTCCTCGCAGAGCGCGCCCAACTCGTACTGGTTCAGCGCCAGGCCGCCCACATCGCGCGAGCGGCAGGGCAGCAGCAACCCCCGCTCGCCGAGTTCCCCCAGGAGGCCCTCGGGCAACCGTCCCGCTGCCTCGGCCGCCTGGATGTCGACGGTTCGCAGCACCTCCCGCAGTCCCTGCAGCGCGCGGCCGCCAACCCCGGCCGCCGAGGTGGCCGGGGTTGGCGTGGTCGGCGAGCTCACCGGAGGGAGGACACGGCCGCGGTGTCGGCCGCCGCCCGCTTGGCCGCGACGAAGGCGCAGATCCGCTCGACCGAAAGGAAGTTGCCCAGATCCAGGTCGGTGCCCTGCGCGAAGATTCCGAACTGCCGCTCCAACCACATCACCAGCTGGACCGCGAACAGCGAGTTCACGTAGCCGCCGGCGAAGATGTCCTGGTCGTCTGCGACCTCGGCGCCACCGACGCCGGCTGCCACGAAGGAACGGATCGCGATGATGTCGTCAGCCACGGTCGGCCTCCTCGCGGATCTGTCCGCGCTCGTCGTAGGTGTAGAAGCCCTTGCCGTTCTTGCGCCCGTGCAGCCCGGCGTCCACCAGCTGCTTGAGCAGGACGCACGGACGGTACTTGGGGTCGTCGAAGTTCTCCAACAGCACCTCAAGCGAGTACAGGATCGTGTCGAGGCCGATGAGATCGGCCGTCTCCAGCGGCCCCATGGTGTGGCCGAAGCACTTCTTGAACAGTCGGTCGATGTCCCGGACGGATGAGACACCCTCGTGCAGCAGGAAGATCGCCTCGTTGATGGTGAGCATCAGGACGCGGTTCGTCACGAAGCCGGGCGAATCCTCGACAACGATGCTCTCCTTCCCGATGCCCGCCAGGATGTCCTGGGTGAGTCGCACGGTGTCCGCACTCGTGTGGTAGCCACGGATGACCTCGACGAGCGGCTTCAGCGGCGCCGGGTTCATGAAGTGCGTCCCGATGACGCGGTCCGGACGGCCGGTCAGCGCGGCGACCTTGGTGATCGGGATGGCCGAGGTGTTCACGGCGAGCACGCACTCCTCGGGGCAGACCTCGTCCAGGCCGGGGAAGATCCCCTGCTTGACGCCCCAGTTCTCGGTGGCGTTCTCCACCACGAACTGGGCGTTCCCGAGCGCGGCCAGACCGGTGCTGAAGGAGATGTTCTGCAGCACGTCAGAAGCCGGCCGGGCCGGCGCCTCCTTGCGCAGCAGGGGGTAGAACCGGACGTTTCGCTCGATCTCGGTCTTGGCCCGTTCCAGCGCCCGCTCGTCGATGTCGACGAGCGCCACCGTGAACCCGGCCTCGGCGAACGCGTGCGACACGCCGATCCCCATCGTCCCCGCGCCGACCACACCGATGTTCCTGATGTCCATGTTCCTCCAGTCAAATGTCATTTCCGACTTCACGAGGCCGACTTGTAGATTTCCGCCGGCCATTTATCGGGGTCGATGCCGTGGCGGCACACGAACGCGTAGGCGAACCGCTCCAACCCGAACCCGACGCAACCCGTGTACGCGTTCTCACCGCTCTCGACGGTGATGTCGAACGTGTCACCGAAGAAGGTCTCGTGCAGGTTGAACGAGCCGGCCGCCAGATCGCGACCGCCCTCGATATCGAGTCGCAGCTCGTACTTCATCTCCAGCATCCGCTGCGACCAGATCTGCTCACCGGTCCGCGGCCCACCGAAGAAGGGGTCATTGGCCACCACGAGCCGTGCGGGGAGATCGAGAGACTCCACCAACCGCATCGTCGCGTTCATGAGCTCCCCCCGCTTCGAGCGGACGAACTCCCGGTCGCCGAGAAAAACGATCTCCCTGATGCTGAAGTCCCACAACCGCTCAAGCGTGCGGTGGTAACGCGACTCATGGCGAAACGACTTACCGCGGCTGGAGACCACCGTTCCGGCGCCCTCCAGGCGAGTCCCCTCCATTTCGTGGAAGGTGTGGTAGCACATGGTCGGCGGGAGGCAGTAGTCAGCGTTCCCGAAGTGCTCGGCCAGCCCGTCCCCGATGCTTTCCCGGCCGGCCGCGTACTCCGCGAACTTCCGGTACTCGTTGCTGTCCGTGTGCAGCCTGGTGACGAACATGACGAACTGCGGGAACGAGGAGAAGTACCCGCACCGGTGAAGCGTCTGGGTGCCGATCAGCGTGGGGTAGCGACGCTGTCGCCCGCCGAGCTCCCGAACGATCGCGGCGAACCGCTCGTCAAGCATGTCCATCAGTTCCAGCAGCGGGCTGCCGAGCGAGATCTGGCCCTCCCCCACCTCGGCCACGATCCGGCGCCCGAGCAACTCGCGGTACACGTCCTCCTGCACCGGAGCGCTTGCCGGGTGCTCCCAGAGGACCTTGGCCGCCGGGCTGCGCTGACTGAGGATGTCGGCTTCCACCACGTGGTGGAGCTGCTCGGCGAGCGACTCGGCGGAGGAGCCCGCCGAGAACTCCAGCTCGACGGCGGCCACCGCTTCCCCGTCGAACAGCAGACGGAAATCGGTGATGGCCTCGGAGACGAAGAAGATCTTCGAGGAGAGCTCCGGCGCCAGTTCTGCGGGCACCGGTGCCTTGAGTTCGATGGTTCGACGGGGCATGACGTCCTTCCGAGTTGGGTCAGGGCCGGCCCGGCACGCCCAACAGCCTGGCGATGATGTCGCGTTGGATCTCTGACGTGCCGCCGTAGACCGTGGTACCAAAGGCGTCACGCACCTCGTGCTCGATTCCGAGGTCCTTCGTGTAGCCGAGCGCGCCGTGCAGTTGTGCGGTATCCAGCGCGGACTGGACCAGTGACTCGCTGACGAAGAGCTTGAGCATGGAGCTCTCCAGCATGGCCAGGCGTCCCTCGCGCTTGAGTTCGCCGACCTTGTAGAGCAGCAGCCGGGCCAACTCCAGGCGGACGCCCATGTCGGCGATGCGGTGCGACACGGCCTGGTGGTGCCCGATGGGCCGGCCGAACTGCCTGCGCGCGGCCGAACGCGCCACGCTGCCTTCCAGCAGACGGGCCAGTACGCCCACCTGACTGGCGCACATGAAGCCGCGCTCCCAGTCCATCGTGGCCGTGAAGATCTGGTACCCCGCGCCTTCGGCGCCCAGCAGGGCGTCGGCCGGAACCCGGCACTCCTGGAAGGAGAGCTCCCCCATCAGGCAACCCTCCAGCCCGGCCTTCTCGATCCGGCGGACGACCCGTAGTCCGGGGGTCGTGCTCGGCACCACGAACGCCGACAGTGCCGACTGCCCACCAGCCGTGCTGCCCGTGCGGGCGAACACGATGAACAGGTCGGCGCAGGGTCCGTTGCTGATGAAGCACTTCGCGCCGTCGATCACCCAGTCGTCGCCGTCGCGTCGAGCACTGGTGGTGATGCTGAGCATGTCCGAGCCGGCCTCGGCCTCGGTCAGCGCGTGGGCGCCGATCAGGGATCCGTCGACCAGTCCGGGCAGCCAGCGCCCCTTCTGGGCCGGTGTGCCGTGCTCCATCAGATAGACCATGCAGGCCCAGACGTGGTTGTTGACGGCGAACACCAGCCCGTTGTCCGTGCAGCCCTGGCCCAGCGCCTCGAACGCGAGGATCGCGGACAGCGGGTCCAGTCCGGCTCCGCCGTATTCCACAGGGGCGATCCAGCCGTGCACGCCGAATTCTGCCAGACGCTTCCAGCCGACCCGGTCGAAACCATCGCGAGCCTTTTCATCGGATTCGGCCGACAGCGCCCGAGCGAATTCCAGAACCTTATTGCGCAGTGCGTGATCTTCCGGGCCGAACATAGAATCCTTCCTCCGGTCCCTGCTGCGAGCCGTCGGACCCGACTTCAGCCGAAGTTCCGACCGTGGTGGCACGGGTGGCCGGCAGGTCAGGAACAACTGACGGGGACAGCATTCCCGAGGAATGCCATCGAGACGCCATCGCGCGACCATCGACGAGCCACAGCCGGGCCCGCCAATAGCCTGCCTCCCTTGCTCCGGGACCTTCCTCCTGGTTCAGTTGACCCTCGTGAGCAACAGGTCACCGGAGAAAATACCCGAACTGACCGACCGCACCTGCCACGTGTGGTGGGCGGACTCGGACCAGGCAACGTCGATGAACGTGGAACTGCTATCCTCTGACGAACAGAGAAAGCGTTCCTCGCTACCGAAACCGTTCGACCGAGACCGGTTCACGGTCGGTCGTGTCCTGGTTCGTACGGTTCTCTCCGGCCTCACCGGATGCCCACCGGCCGAACTACGGTTCAGCCGCATCTGCGCTTACTGCGGCGGCCCGCACGGAAAACCCCGGCTCCGGCTCCCGGGAAGCCAGATATTCTTCAACATCTCGCATTCCGGCCGACTGGTGGTCGCTGCCTTCGCCCGCTCGGCGGACGTCGGCGTGGACGTGGAGGAGATCCAACCGGGTTTTGACGCCAGTGCCGCCGCGCGGTTCTCCTGCAGCGACGACGAGCAGTCGGTCCTGGCTTCGCTGCCGGACTCCGCCCGGGCCCCCGCGTTCTTCCGGTACTGGGCGCGGAAGGAAGCCGCGGTCAAGGCGACCGGCGAAGGCCTGCGCCGCTCCCTGCGGCTGATCGAGGTAGGGCACCCGGACCATCGGCCTCGATTGCTCGCCCATACGTGGCGGCCCGCCATCGCCGCCGATGCCGAACTGCTCGACCTGCGGCCGGCGCCCGGGTACGCCGCCGCCCTGTGCCTGCTCGGTCCGGTGGACCGAGTTCAGACCTGGGACGCGCGCACCCTCCTCACCGCGGCGCCAGGCCTGACCCGCTCGTTTCCCCACCGGGCAGCAACGGTGGCCTACTGAGGTTGGTTCAACGTGGACATGAACGATCCCACGCCCACTGTGCTGGAGATCTGGGCCGATATCCTGGCAACGACGCCGGACGAACTCTCCGCGGACGACGACTTCTTCGACATCGGCGGCAGTTCTCTCGCGGCAGCGGGAATCCAGTTGCTCATTCGGGAGCGGCTCGGAGTGTCGGTACCGCTCGGCCGGCTGCTGGACGGCCCGACCCCGCGCGGCATGGCGACCGCGGTGACGGATGCCCGGCGAACCACCGGTTCGACGGATGCGCTCGCCACGGAGCCGGCGGCCGCACCGCCGGGCCACACCACAGGCCACCCGCGCGGCCTCTCCTCCGGGCAGGAGCGGTTGTGGTTCCTGCACCGTCTCATGCCCGAAAGCGCCTTCTACCACGTGCCGTTGACGCTCCGACTGGCCGGCGAGTTGGATGTCGAAGCGCTGTCCGCCGCCTTGGACGAGGTACTCCAGCGGCACGAAGTGCTCCGGACAGCGGTGGTCTCCGAGCAGGGCCGTCCCGTCGCCGAGGTACGGCACGCACAGGTCGGGCTGCCGGTGATCGACCTCAGCAGCCTTCCGCCGGACGAGCGGGAAGCCCGGCTCGGTCAACTGACCCGGGACGAGGCCCTGCGCCCGTTCGACCTCACCACCGGTCCGATGCTGCGGGCCGGGCTGCTGCGCCTGTCGCCGGATGACCACCTCCTGGTGCTGGTGGTGCACCACATCGCCTATGACGGAGCCTCACAGAGCATCCTCTTCCGCGATCTCAGCCATGCCTACCGCAGGGCCCTGGGCGGGCACGCTCCGATGCAGCCGCTGCCGGCCCAGTACGGGGACTACGTCGAGTGGCAGCGCTCACGCAGAGGATCGGCGCAGACCGACCGTCAGATCGAGTTCTGGCGCGAACGGCTGGACGGCACCTGCGACATCCTCGCGCTGCCGACCGACCGGCCGCGGCCGGCCCACCAGTCGTTCCGAGGCGCGGTGTTGCGCTTCGCGCTGCCGGCGGACCTGTCCGCCGCCGTCCTCCGGCTCGCCCGCGCGCAGCGCAGCACACCGTTCATGCTGCTGCTGGCGGCCTTCTCCGGTGTCCTCGGTGCGTACAGCGGCACGGAGGACGTGGTGATCGGGGTGCCTGCCATGAGCCGGGGTGCCTCCGAGTTCCAGGACCTGATCGGCTTCTTCATCAACACCCTCCCACTGCGCTGCGACCTGTCCGGCGATCCGTCCTTCGCGGAGCTTCTGGGGCGGGTCCGGGAGACCTGCATCTCGGCGTACGAACACCAGGACGTCCCGTTCGAGACCCTGGTGGAGCAGCTCCGGCCGCAGCGGGACCTCAGCCGTGCCCCCATCGTCCAGGTACTCGCTTCCTGGGAGGAGGAGGCGCCGCAGCCCGAGTTCGAAGGTCTGCAGGCCACGCTCTCCAGCATCCGCACCGACTCCACCAAGCTGGACCTGTCGCTCTTCCTCCGACCGACCGCGAACGGCATCGCCGGAGCATTCGAGTACTCCACGGACCTGTTCGACGAGCGGACCGTCCAAAACTTCGCCGACAGCCTGGTCGCCGCTCTGACCGCCGTGGTCGCCGATCCGCAGACCCGGCTGCACGAGGTGCCGCTGCTGTCCGCCGCCGAACGCGACCGACTACTGCACCACTGGAACGACACCACCACCCCGACCCCCACCACCACCGTCCACGACCTCGTCATCACCCAAGCCCACCGCACCCCCGACGCCACCGCCGTCCGCACCCCCACCACCACCCTCACCTACCGACAACTCCTCGACGACGCCCACCACCTCGCCGCCACCCTCCAACACCACGGCGCCCGCCCCGGCACCACCATCGGCATCCTCGCCCCCCGCACCCCCCAACTCGTCACCGCCCTCCTCGCCACCCTCATCACCGGAGCCGCCTACACCCCCCTCGACCCCGAATACCCCGCCAACCGCCTCCACCACATGATCCAGACCTCCCACATCACCACCATCCTCACCCACCACAACCACCCCCACATCACCGACCACTTCACCGGCACCCTCATCCCCATCGACACCCACCACCCCCACACCCCCACACCCACCACCACCCACCCCCAGGACCTCGCCTACACCATCTACACCAGCGGCTCCACCGGCACCCCCAAGGGCATCGACATGCCGCACCAGCCCCTGGTCAACCTGCTGCTGTGGCAGCTCGGGCGCTCCGACCTCAAGCCGGACGACGCCACCCTGCAGTTCCCCGCGTTCAGCTTCGACATGTCGTTCCTCGACATCTTCTACACGTTGGTCTCCGGTCGGACCCTGGTCTTCGCGCAGGAGCAGGTGCGCCGCGATCCAGTCGAGCGGGCTGCCTACATGGCCGAGCAGAACGTGGGCTGCTTCGTCCTGTCGCCCGCAGCCCTGTACCAGCAGGCCGCCTACGCGAACCAGCCGCACGGAACGCTGCCCGGTGTCCGCGAGATCATCAGCGCGGGCGAGCAGCTGGTGATCACCGACAGCGTGCGCGAGATGTTCGCCGATCGGACCGACTGCGTCGTGGTCAACCAGTACGGACCGACCGAGACGCACTGCATGACGGCGTACGAGCTGCAGGCGCCGGCCGCCGACTGGCCGGCGTCGGTGCCGATCGGCAGGCCCATCGCCAACACCAGGGCATACGTCCTCGACGAGCGGCTGCGGCCGCTGCCCGCCGGGATACCCGGCGAGCTGTACCTGGCCGGCGCCTGCCTGGCCAGGGGGTACACCGGACAACCCGCCCTGACGGCAGACCGGTTCGTCCCCGACCCGTACGCTCCGTCCCCCGGAGCCCGGATGTACCGCACCGGGGACCAGGCCCGCTGGCGCCCCGACGGCAACCTGGAGTACCTCGGCCGCCTCGACCACCAGCTCAAGATCCGCGGCTTCCGGATCGAGCCGGCCGAGGTGGAGAAGGCACTCGCCGCCCACCCGGGGGTCCTCCAGTCGGTCGTCGTCACCGAGCGGAGCGCACCCGGCGCGGACCAGCGGCTGATCGCGTATGTCGTCGGTGACACCGGGCCGGTACGCGAACTGCGGGCGTTCCTGCGCAACTCGCTGCCCGACTACCTGATCCCGGACGTCTTCGAGCCGATGACGGAACTGCCGCTGACCCCGAGCGGCAAGATCGACCGGAACCGGCTCCCGGCCGTCACCGCGGTCGTACCGCAGCCGCCCGTGGCCGGCCCGGGAGGTGCGGGCATCGAGCACCAGGTGCATGCCGCCTGGGCGGCGGTGCTCGGGCACGACGCCATCGACCGGGAGGACAGCTTCTTCGAGATCGGTGGCAACTCCCTGCGTGCCACCCAGCTGCACGGGCTGCTGCAGGCGAGCTTCCAGGGCCGGGTCGCGATCGTCGACCTCTTCCGGTACCACACGATCGCCGCCCTGACGGAGTACCTCGCCGCCACAGCGAACGACAACGCCGCGCGGCAGTCACCCCCGCCTGCGGCCCGGCGCCAGGACCGGCTCCGCAGCCAGCGGAGCTCCCGAACCCGCGACAACTGATCCGCCTGCCGACCGCCGGAGCGGCAGGCACCGAACAACGGAGGAACGATGGAGCGCACGAGCAGTGACGCAACGGGCCCTGCGAGCAGCGGGGCAGCAGCAGACCCGACGCTGGCCGAACGACTCACGGAGGTGTTCGCGCAGACGCTGGGAATCGCGTCGCAGGACGTGCGCCCGGACGAGTCCTTCTTCACACAGGGCGGCGACTCCCTGCTGAGCATCGAAGCCTCGGCCGCCGCCGAGGAGCAGGGCATCCCCATGACACTGGAGATGCTGTACCGGTGTCAGAGCCTGCGCGGGGTCCTGGCCGACCTCGCCGCAGCCGAGGAGCCGGCCCGGTCCGCCGCAGCGGACACCTCGACGGCGGTGACCGCGTTCCAGCTCTCCGACGAGGACCGCGCCCTGACCGCGGAGGGGCTGGAGGACGCGTTCCCGGCATCCGCGCTGCAGCAGGGCATGATCCTGCACTCCTCGATGTACGCCGGCAGCACGGCTTACCACGACGTGGCCCTGTACCGGGTCGGGGAGCGCCTCGACCCGGCCGCGATGCGGTCCGCCGTGGTCCACACCGTCGCCGCGCACCCGACCCTCCGCTCAAGTTTCGACATGGACTCGTACAGCGAGCCGCTCCAGCTCGTCCACCTCGCGGCCGAGGCCGAGTCGACCGCACACGACCACCGGGGGCTGAGCGGAGCCGAGCTGCAGGACCGCTACGACCGATGGGTGCGCGAGGAACACGCCCGTCCGTTCGACATCGCCTGCCCCCCGCTGCTGCGTCTGGCCCTCTTCGACGAAGGACCGGCCGGATTCGTGCTGGGGGTCTCGTTCCACCACGCGATTCTGGACGGGCACAGCCTGGCGCGTTTCGTCAGGCTCCTGCTCACTGCCCACCACGCGCTCGCGACAGGCGAGCGGCTGCCGCACGCCTCGTCCGCCATACCCGCCCAGCGGCAGGCAGCGGTTCTGGAGCAGCAGGCAGCGCGTTCCCAGGAGCAGCTCGACTGGTGGCGCGGCTACCTGCACGACTTCACGCCGCTCCGGCTGCCCCGCAGCGCGCAGCAGCACGGTCGAGACGGGATCGGCCGGCTGGAACAGCTCCTCGATCCCCAGGTGGCCGAACGGCTCAGGGCGGTGGCCCACGACCTCCGGCTCGGGATCAAGCACCTCACGCTGGGGATCCATCAGTGGATGGTGGGCCAGGTGACCGGGCGGACGGACGTCACCTGCGGGCTCATCGTCAACGTGCGCCCGCAGGCGGTCGGCAGCATCGACCAGTTGGGCCTCTTCCTCAACACCCTGCCCTGCCGGACCTCGGTCTCCGCGGCGAGCTGGCAGCAGCTGGCACAGCGGGCGCTGGAGGCCGAAGCAGCGGTCCTGGCCCACCGGCACGTCCCGTACGCGGTGCTGCGGCGCGAGCTGAAGCCGGCTGAGGAGCCGACCGAGGCCACGTTCAACTACGTGCGGTTCCGGGACCTCGACGCACTGACGGCGCAGACCGATGTCACCGTCGAGCCGCTGATGTTCTACGAGGAGGGCAACTTCCCGCTCAGCACCTACGTGGTGGAGGACATCGCGAGCTCGGCCATCGCTGTCCAGCTCCACTATGACCGCGGCGTGATCGACGACGCCTCGGCCCAGCGCATGATGGACCTGTACGTCCAGGGTCTCGATGCCTGCGCCTCGGATCCCACCGCGCCGTGCCCCCCACCGGATCCCGCGCCGGGCACGCTCGAACTCCTCGCCGGCGCACTGGATCTGGACGCAGCAGCGGTGGCCTCGGTGGTGGCGGCCAACGCGACCCAGCGCGACCTCTACCTCGACTACTGCCGCGAGCCCGACGCCGACCGGTACTGCCTCGCCTTCACGGCGGAGCTGGGACCGTCGTTGGACCTGACGGCCTGGCAGTCCGCCGTTGCCGGCGTGGTCGCCGAACACCCCGCCCTGCGGACGAGGTTCGCGGCCCTGGACGACGAGCCCTACTTCTGCGCCCTGCAACCGCAGCATGCGCCCGTCGAGGTCGCCGTTCCGGCCCCCGGCGCGCGGCCCGGCTCGCTCAAGGACGCGATCTCCGAGGCGCGCAAGCCGTACCGGCTGGAGCGCGATCCGCTCGTCCGCCATGCCGTGCTGCACGTTGACGGGCAGTGGCACGCGGTCCTGGGCGCGCACCACCTGGTGTTGGACGTGGCCGGTGCCCAGGAGGTGTTCGCCGACCTCTTCCACGCGTACGCCCGCCTCACTTCACCGCTCCCGGTCGATGCCGCTCCCGAGGACTCGCCGCAACCCGCCGAGCGCCCGGAGACCGAGCCCGCCTTCGACACGCCGGACACGATCGAGTACTGGCGCCAGATCGCCGACCGGACGGACGCGCTGAGCGTTCCGCCGCCCTTCGGAGCACCGCTCGACCGGCTTGACGAGGCGGCCCTCCGGGAGGAGCGCGTCAGCATCGGCGGCGAACCGCTGCTGCGGCTGCGGCGCGAGTGCGAGCGCCGCGGCATCGGCCCCTCCAGCATTCTGCTCGCCGCCTTCGGCCTGATGCTGGGACGCTGCTTCGCTCCCACCGGGGACTTCGTGGTCCATCGGCTCCAGGCCGGCCGCACCGCGGTCCGCCGCGCGAGCGGGGCCCGTTACCACGTGGTGCCGACGGTCATCCCCTGGTCCCAGCGGCACCAGGACGGGTTCGCAGGGCAGTTGCCGCAGACCCTGCACGACCGGCACCGAGCTCTCGGGCCGCGGGCCTTCGTCTCGGTGCTGCGCCAGCGCCGGCTGTTCAACGAGCAGACCCGCTTCTTCTACAACCACTATCCGACCCGCGAGCTGGACGGGCCGGGCGGCCCGGTGTCGCTGAGGGTGCACGAGGCCTACCCGCGTAACGAGGTCCACCTGATCGTCGAGGACCACGGCGACACGGTGGACCTGGTCCTTCGCGCGCACGCCGGCGACCTCCCCGTCCAGGGTCTGGCGGACCGGATCGCACGTACCGTCTCCGCCATCCTTCCGGCGGGCTCCGCAGCGGCGGAGCTGCACGAGGTGCCGCTGCTGTCCGCCGCCGAACGCGACCGACTACTGCACCACTGGAACGACACCACCACCCCGACCCCCACCACCACCGTCCACGACCTCGTCATCACCCAAGCCCACCGCACCCCCGACGCCACCGCCGTCCGCACCCCCACCACCACCCTCACCTACCGACAACTCCTCGACGACGCCCACCACCTCGCCGCCACCCTCCAACACCACGGCGCCCGCCCCGGCACCACCATCGGCATCCTCGCCCCCCGCACCCCCCAACTCGTCACCGCCCTCCTCGCCACCCTCATCACCGGAGCCGCCTACACCCCCCTCGACCCCGAATACCCCGCCAACCGCCTCCACCACATGATCCAGACCTCCCACATCACCACCATCCTCACCCACCACAACCACCCCCACATCACCGACCACTTCACCGGCACCCTCATCCCCATCGACACCCACCACCCCCACACCCCCACACCCACCACCACCCACCCCCAGGACCTCGCCTACACCATCTACACCAGCGGCTCCACCGGCACCCCCAAGGGCGCCATGAACCAGCACGACGGCGTGGTCAACCGACTGCTGTGGATGCGGGACGAGTTCGGTGTCGGGGCGGACGACGCCATCCTGCAGAAGACACCGATGAGCTTCGACGTGGCGGTATGGGAGTTCTTCCTCCCGCTGATCAGTGGCGCCGAGCTGGTGCTGGCCGAACCCGGGGGGCATCGGGACCCGCTCTACCTGGTCGAGGCCATCCGGACCGAGCGGATCACGACCGTGCACTTCGTGCCGTCCATGCTCCGCTACTTCCTCGCCGCGGTCGCGCCCGGAGACCTCCCGAGCCTTCGGCGGATCATCTGCAGCGGAGAGGCCCTCCCGGCCGACCTGCGCGACGAGTGCCACCGGAAGCTGCCCGACGTGCTGCTGAGCAACCTCTACGGTCCGACCGAGGCGGCCGTCGACGTCACCGCCTGGCACTGCGCACCCGACGAGACCGGCAGCAGCGTGCCGATCGGCAGCCCGATCGCCAACACCCGCACCTACGTCCTGGACGAGAACCTCGACCCGCTGCCGGTGGGAGCGGCAGGCGAGCTGTACCTCGCCGGAATCCAGGTCGGACGGGGATACTACGACCGCCCCTCGCTGTCGGCCGAACGCTTCCTGCCCGACCCGTACGCTCCGGCCCCCGGAGCCCGGATGTACCGCACCGGGGACCGGGCCCGCTGGCGCCCCGACGGCAACCTGGACTACCTCGGCCGCCTCGACCACCAGGTCAAGATCCGCGGGCAGCGGATCGAACTGGGCGAGATCGAAGCCGCCCTGCGGGCCCAACCCGGCGTGAGCGAAGCCGTGGTCGATGTCCGCGAAGCGGTCGCCGGACACCCGCAGCTGTTCGCCTACCTCACCGGCGACGGATCCACCGACCTCTCCGTGCCGAGCCTGCGCGCGGCCCTGGCCGACCTCCTCCCCTCCGCGATGCTGCCTTCGCGCTACACCGTGCTGGAAGCGATGCCGTTGAACAGCAACGGCAAGCTGGACCGCCGGGCCCTGCCCACCCCGGCGCCGCCGCGCACGGCGCGGCCCGCGTTCGCCAACGCGACCGAGTCGTCCATCGCCGGCGTCTGGGCCGAGGTCCTCGGCCGCTCGGACATCGCCCCGAACACCAACTTCTTCGACGCGGGAGGCGACTCACTGCTCCTGCTCCGCGTCCGGGGCAAGCTCGGCCGACTGCTGCCGGCAGCCCGAGGGCTCTCCCCGGTCGACCTCTTCGAGTTCCCCACCATCAGCTCGCTGGCCGCCAAGCTCACCGGTGAGGCCCGCGGAGACCAGTCAGCAGAGCCCGACCGGGCTTCGCTCCGACGTGCGCTGACCGCACGTCGGCGTCGTCCGGAAGGACCGCACGCATGACCGAGAGCGGCAAAGGCCTGGAACTGGCGATCGTCGGCATGGCCGGCCGGTTCCCCGGCGCTCCCGACGTCGACACCTTCTGGCGCAACCTCTGCGCCGGGGTGAGCGGCATCCGCGACCTGAGCGACGACGAGTTGCTGGCCTCCGGAGTGGCGGCGGAGCTACTGACCCGACCCGACTACGTGCGCAAAGCGGCGGTGATCGACGACGAGGACAGCTTCGACGCCGAATACTTCGGCTACAGTCCCGCGGAAGCCGCCATCATCGATCCCCAGCAGCGACTCTTCCTCCAGACGGCGGCAGCGGCACTGCAGAACGCCGGCTACGACTCCCGACGCTACCCGGGCCGGATCGGCGTGTTCGGTTCCGCCAGCGCCAACACCTATCTCCTCAACAACGTCTGGCCGAACGAGGCGCTGCACCGCACCTTCAGCCCGTTCACCCTGCTCCTGGGCGGCGAGAAGGACTACCTCGCCACCCGTACCGCCTACAAGCTCGATCTGACCGGGCCGGCGATGGCCGTGCAGAGTGCCTGCTCCAGCTCGCTCGTGGCGGTCCACCTCGCCGCCCAGGCCCTGATCGCCGGCGAGTGCGACATGGCGCTCGCGGGTGGCGTGACCGTCCGGGTTCCGCAGCGCGTCGGCCACCTCGCACACGAGTCGGGCATCGGCTCGCCGGACGGCCTGTGCCGCCCGTTCGACGCGGACGGGCAGGGCACCATCACCGGCAACGGGGTGGGCATGGTCCTCCTGAAGCCGCTGGACGACGCGATCGCCGCGGGCGACACCGTGGTCGCCGTGCTGCGCGGCTCCGCGGTCACCAATGACGGGGCGGCCAAGGTCGGGTTCTCCGCCCCCAGCGTGAACGGCCAGAGCGCCGCGATCCGCGCGGCACTCGATGTCGCCGAGATCGACTCCGGCTCGATCGGGTACGTCGAGGCCCACGGAACCGGCACTCCCCTCGGCGATCCGATCGAAGTCGCCGCGCTGACCCAGGCGTTCGGGCCAGGACCGGCGGCCCAGTGGTGCGCGATCGGCTCGGTGAAGTCCAACATCGGTCACCTGGACGCCGCCGCCGGCGTGGTCGGCCTGATCAAGGCCGCGCTCTGCGTCCGGGACGGCGTCATTCCGCCGAGCCTGAACTTCGACCGGCCGAACCCGCACATCCCGTTCGCCGAGGGCCCGTTCTTCGTCAACACCCGGCTGCGGAGCTGGCCGCTCGACGGCGTCCGCCGGGCCTGTGTCAACTCGATGGGCATCGGCGGCACCAATGCGCACGTGGTGCTGGAGCAACCGCCCACGCCACCGCTCATCGCAGCCGACGGCTCACGGGAGTTCGTGCTGGTGTCCGCCCGTACCGCCGACGCACTCGAACAGGCGACGGAGCAGCTGGCCGGCCGGTTGGAGAGCCACCCCGAGCTGCCGCTCGCCGATGTCGCGTGGACTACTCAGGTCGGCCGCCCCGAGCTCGACCACCGGCGGGCCGTCAGCGTGCGGGGCACCGCGCAGGTGCCATCGGCCCTGCGGGACGCAGCCGCCGGTGTCAGCCTCCGGTCGCCGCGCGGTTCCGAGCTGCACGCCGCATGGCTGTTCTCCGGGCAGGGCTCGCAGTTCCCCGGGATGGGCGCCGAGCTGTACCGGGAGAACGCGGCCTTCCGAGCCGCCCTCGACGACTGCGCCGACATCCTCCGCGCCCCCCTCGGGGTGGACATCCGCGAGCTGCTCCACGGCGCGGCCCCCGCCGGGGAGGAGGAGCTGCTGGACACCCGGCTGGCTCAACCGGTCCTGTTCTCCATGGGGTACGCCATGGCCGAAGCCCTCCGGGCCTACGGACTGCGGCCCGGGGCCCTGCTCGGCCACAGTGTCGGCGAGTACGTAGCGGCCCAGCAGGCCGGAATCCTCTCGCTCCCGGACGCGCTCGGCATCGTCGAGGCGCGCGGCCGCATCGTCTCCGGCCTGCGGCGCGGCGCGATGCTGACGGTGCCGCTGCCGCCGGCCGAGGTGGCCGGAATGCTGCCCGCGTCCCTGGCAGTCGCCGCGGTCAACGGGCCTGCGCTCTGCACCGTGGCCGGGCCGGGCGAAGCGATCGACGAACTGGCCGCGCTCCTGGCCGCATCGGGAACCACCGCCCGCCGTCTGCGGGTGTCGCACGCCTTCCACACCGCCGCCATGGACGAGGCGCTCGACCCCCTGCGGGTGGTTCTGCAGAACGTCGCGCTCCGCCCGCCCACGGTGCCCGTGGTGTCCAACGTGACCGGCGAGGTCCTGACTCCCGCTCAGGCCACCTCCCCCGAGTACTGGGTCCGGCACCTGCGCGAGCCGGTGCTCTTCTCCGACGGGGTCCGCACGCTCCTCGCCCAGGGCCACCGCGTCTTCCTGGACGTCGGCGCCCATCCGGTGCTCGGTCCGCTGGTACGCCACCATGCCGAGGACTCGGTCTTCGTGGCGACGCTGAACCGGCACACGGGACAGGGAGACGCAGAGCTGGCCGGATCGGTCGCCCGGTTGTGGACGCTGGGAGTGTCCGTCGACTGGCTCGCGGGGCGAAGGACCAGCTCGCGCCAGAGGATCCCGCTGCCCACCTATCCGTTCGAACGGCGACGGCACTGGGTGGACCCGCCAAGCGCGTCACCGCGGGCGGCCGCGCAGGACCCGGCCCGACCTGTGGCCGGCGCCGAACCGCGCACCGCCGGCCCCGGGCCCGCCGCGGCCGGCGACCCGCCCTCGACCACCAGGACCGCCCTGGCGGCCGTCTGGGCAGAACTGACCGGCGTGAGCGAGGTAGGCCCTGCCGACGACTTCTTCGCGCTGGGCGGCCACTCGCTACTCGCCACCCAGCTGTTCGCCCGGGTCAGGGAGCTCTTCGACCTCTCCCTGCCGATGCGCACGATCTTCGACCACCCGGAACTCGGTGCCCTGGCCGACCACATCGACCGGCTCAGGCCCCGGAGCAACGCCTCCCCCGCGAAGGCGACCGAGTCGGCACCGACCGCCGCGGAGGTCGTCCAGGAGGCGTACTTCCCGCTGACCAGCTCTCAGCAGAACCTCTGGTTCCTCCAGCGGGTCGCTCCCACGAGCAACTTCTACGCGCTGGGGAACCGCATCACCCTGCAAGGGCCGCTGGACCTCGACGCCTTCGAGGCCGCCCTGCGCGAGCTGGTCCAGCGGCACGCGATCCTGCGCACCACCTTTCCCCTGGTCGCACGCCGACCCGTCCAACACATCCGCCCAGCCGCCGAGAGCGCCGTCGAGGTGGTCGACGCCCGCCTGCTGCCGGACTCCGAGGTCCGGGAGATCCAGTCGGCCGCCGAACGGACCTGCCTCTCGCGGGTCCGGGACCTGACCGCGAACGCACCCTTCGCAGCAGTCGTCATACGCCGTTCCGAGGTTCGGCACGATGTGGTCCTGGTGCTGCACCACATAGCCGCCGACTACTGGGCGTCCGCGCTGCTCCTCACGGATCTCTTCGGCCTGTACACCGCGATGGCCGCCGGACAGCCGGCCCCGTCCGCTCCGCTCCCCCTGGCATTCGCGAACTTCGCCGTCGAGGAGCGCAAGAGGGAGGCGGAGCCGGAGTTCCAGCGCCTGATCGAGCATTGGAAGGGCGTCTTCCGTACTGCTCCACCGCCCCTGCAACTCCCCGGCCAGGGCAGCCGGCCCGCCTCGCCGGCGCACGCCGGCGCGTGGCAACCCGTCCACATCTGCGCGGAGACCGGGCTGCGGACCACGAACCTGGCCCGCAGTGTCACGGCGACGCCCTTCATGGTGCTGCTCGCCGCGTTCGCCGTGCAGTTGCACGCACTGAGCGGCGAGCAGGACCTGTGCATCGGCGCCTACGCCGGCAACCGCGCCAGCACGGAACTGGAATCGGTCATCGGGCTGTTCGCCAGCACCATCGCCCTGCGCATGGACGTGTCACCGGAGCTGACGTTCCGGCAGCTGGTCGAGCACGTCAAGGCCGTCTGCCTGGACGCGTTCGACCACTCGGGCGTCTCGGTCGACCAGCTGGTCAGCCACCTCGAACTGCCGCGGCAGGCGGGCCGGAACCCTCTGTTCCAAGCGATGCTGGTACTGGAGTCGGCCCCCCACCGGGACCCTGACGTCCCCGGCCTGGACATCACGGTGGAGGCGATAGAGACCGGAACAGCCAAACTCGACCTGCTGCTGACCCTCTTCCCCGACGGGTCCGGCTATCGGGGTTTCCTGGAGTACAGCCGTGACCTCTTCAGCGCCGAGACCGCGGCCGGACTGGCAGCAGGACTCGTCGAGACGCTGCGGTTGCTCGTCGGCCGGCCGGACGAACAGCTGGCTCACCTGCTCCGTAGCAGGTGAGCCAGTACCTCCGGAAACGGCGGATCGTGTCCTGCGTGGTGGTGCTCCGAGCACCGGCACGCAGGACACGATCCAAGGGCTGAGGCGTACCGGCCCTAACCCACCATCGACTCGATCAGCACCCCTGCCGGGCGGGAGGACCGAGCCGCCTCAGGCTCCTCGTCCACGGCACGCTCGCGACAGAAGACCCTCGGCAGCTCGGCGAGCCGGTAGGCGACCTCACCACCCGAGGTCCGCTCGGCCTCCACCAACCGCAGGTCCACCGCCTCCTCCAGCGCCTCCTCGGTCTCGTCCACCGAGAGTTCGGCAAGCTCCGCGCCCTGCACGGCGGTCACCGGGTGGCTGGTCGAGCGACCTATGCACCGGAAGACCCGCCGGGCCACGGGTCGAAGCCGGCGGTAGGGCTCCTCGAAGAGTGAGCGGGCACTGCGACCACCGCGTTCCAACTCGTCGAACCGGCGGGAGACCGGCTGGAGCAGGTCGACCAGACGCTGGATACTCCAGTGCGGCTTGGCAGCCAGGCGCATCCCGGCGCTGCTCACCGCGAGCGGCAGGTACCCGCAGAGCGCCACCAGCTGGCGGGCACTGGCGAGTTCCCGCTCGACGCGGCCGTCGCCCACGACCGAGACCAGGAGGTCGGTGGCATCCTGTTCCGTCAGCGGCGCCAACTGGACCAGGTGCCCCAGCCCCTTTCCGACCAGCCGAGCGCGGCTGGTCGTGATCACCGCGCAGTTCGCCGCCCCGGGCGTCAGATCCCGCAGGGTCCTCTCGTCCGGAACGTCGTCCAGCACGATCAGCACCCGCCGCTCCGCCAGGGCGCTGCGGTATTCCGTGATCCGGTCGTCCAGCTTCTCGGGCACGTCCACGCCCAGGGCATGGAGGAGATGGGCGAGTGTCTCGCCGAAGTCCGCCTGCAGCAGACCGCTGCCGCGGAAATCCACGAAGAGCTGCCCGTCCTGAAAACGCTCCTTCAGCTGATGGGCGACGTGCACGGCGAGTGAGGTCTTCCCGATCCCGCCCTCGCCGGTCACGATGCAGACCGCCGGCCCGTTCGGTGCCGCGTCGTCCTGACGGGTCAGAATCCGCGCCATCGCCTCGGCGGGTCCATCCGTTCCGACCAGGATCCCGAGGGCGGGTGGAAGCTGACGCGGCACCGGTCGCTCCGGCGCCTCGGTCTGCTCCAGGAGTCGCGGAGCCGGCAAGGTGGGCAGGTCGAGGGCGGGATCCTCCGCCAGGATGGACTGCTCGACCCGCTGCAGCGTGGCGCTCGGCTCCAGGCCGAGCTCCTCGATCATCGTCCGCCGCGTCTGGCGGTACACCGCGAGTGCCTCGGCCTGACGGCCGGAGCGGTAGAGCGCGAGCATCAGTTGGGCGCGCAGCTGCTCCCGGAGCGGATGCTCGGTGATCAGGGCGGTCAGCTCCCCGACCATCTCGCGGTGGCGGCCGAGGCCGAGCTCCAGCTCGATGCACTCCTCCAGTGCCACCAGGCGCTGCTCGTTCAGCCGGGCCGCACCCGCACGCACCACCCGGCTGGACAGATCATCGAAGGCGGGGCCGCGCCACATGTCCAGGGCACGGCGCAGTTCACCGCAGGCCTGTTCCCGCTGCCCCTGCGCCGCCGCCGTCCGCGCCACTGCCACCACGTCGTTGAAGCCGTTGAGGTCCAGGGCATCGCGCGGGACGTCCAGCAGGTACCCCGAGGGGCGGGTGAGGATGATGCCGCTCGGCGCGCCCGCCGCGACGAGCGCCCGACGAAGCATCGAAACGCAGTTCTGCACCTGCTCCTTGGCGGTCGCGGGCGGCACGGTGTCCCACATCGTCTCGGTCAGGCGACTGACCGAGACCGTCCTTCCGGCGTTGAGGAGCAGCACAGCGAGAATGTGCCGCTGCCGCAGGCCGCCGACCTCGATGGTCTTCTCACTGGCCGTCATCTCCAACGGACCGAGCACCGAAAAGTACATTTGAATCTCCCGGTAATAGCGCGTCCGGACACCGGAAGGCGACGCGAACAACCGGGTGGATCCCACCCTCGCCAGTAGGCTGCCCGCCGCTCAACCGCCGAACCTGCGGGTGATGCTGCCGCCAGCGCCTACTTTCCACCTCACGAGCCGCTACCACCGCTGCCATCAGCGGTACCGCGGTCGGCGGTCCAGGGTAGAGCGGACAAACCGCGACCGACCGACGCCTTGGCCGCCGGTCCCCGCGACGTCGCGGGGACCGGCGGCCAAGGCGAAGCCGCTTCCGGCTCAGGCCGCGGTGGACCGGGTCAGCCGCCCGCCACCTGCTGCGGTTCGGGCGTGGCCTCGGCGGCCTCCGCGTCGACCGGCTTGGCCTCCTGGGGCTTGCGCAACGACCTGGCCGGCGAAAAGATCATGAAGAGTGGGGACGCGAGGTACGCACCGCAGCAGATCAGCAGGGAACCCCGCAGACCGACAGCAGTACCGAGCCAGCCACCCAGCACCGCCGAGACCGCCAGCAGACCCCAGGACAGCACGCTGGAGGCCGAACTGATGCGTCCGAGCATGCCGGCGGGGCTCGCGCTCTGGATCAGCGTCTGGGTCAGGCTCCCGTACACCGGCGCGATGAAGCCGAAGAGGAGCCACGGTGCGCTCACCACGAGCACCGAGACCGGACGGTGGCCGAGCAGCGGGAACGCGAACGACGCCAAGCCGTTGAGCAGGCCGGCGACGATCAGGGTCGGACCGAAACCGAACCGGCGGCCGATCGAGGCAGCCGACAGGGAGCCCGCGATGGCCCCCGCGCCGAACACCATGAACGGCACCGCTACCAAGGACGGCGCGAGGCCCAGGGTGCGGGTCAGGAAGAGGATGTAGACCGGGCCGAAGATGCCGTTCCCCAGGGCCAGTGCCCCGGTGCTCAGTACCGCCGGACGCAGGTACCGATTTCCGAACAGCGTGCGCAGGCCTTCCCCGATGTCCTGCCGAAGCGTCGTCTCACGTCGCTCCGGCTGCTTCCGTGCCTCCTGCTCGGGCAGCCGGAACATGAACAGCGCCGAGACGAGATAGGAGAGCGAGTCGACCACCAACGCGACCGGAGCGGTCAGCACTCCGACCAGCCAGCCACCGAGGCCGGGGCCCGCGACATAGGAAACGGACTGGCTCAGCCGGGTCAGACTGTTTCCCTCGACCAGCTGTTCCTCGTCGATGAGTTCGGGCAGGACCGCGGAGGACGCGGAATTCGCGAACACCGTGCAGACTCCGACGCACAGCACCACGAAGGCCAGGCCCATGAAATTCAGGACGTGACACCAGGCGCATATCGGTACGATCGCCAGCAGTCCGAAGCGGAGCAGATCCGTGAGGATCAGCGTGCGCCGATGCGAGGACCGGTCCACCCAACTCCCCGCCTGGAGCCCGATCACCAGCCAGGGCAGGAACCCGAGGGCGGACAGCAGGCCCATCTGAAAGGTCGAGACCTTCAGATAGACGGCCGAGGTGAGCGGCATGGCGATCTCCGTCACTGCGGTGCCCATCACCGAAATGCTCTGGCCGATCCAGAGATTCCGGAACCGAGCCTGGCGCCTCAGGGTGTTGACCATCATCCTCAAAGCATCCTCCCCAAGTCCTCTACGTCAGCGTACGATCGCCCCGAGTAAATCAGCCGCTCCAATGCAGGACAAGGCCGCGCGATCACCTCGGGGATCGTCAATGGTTCGCCGATGGCGCCCTGATGACACTTCGATGGGAAATCCCTGGATTATTTCTCTGCAGAAATTTCTCACGAAGGCGCACGGAGCGGACCCCGATGCGCCGCCTCTCCGATCCAGACAAATCCCTGAGAAGGGCAATCATGGCGGACCGCCAAGTATTCTCCGGACACTCCGAATCAGTACCGGACAGGATCGGCAGACCACTCCACTGCTGGTTGGCGGGCAGGGGCGCACTTGTCATCGAGTGCGGCGAACGCCTGCTCGCACGCGGACATCGGGTCGGCGGAATGGCCGGCGAACGGGGCCCGGCCAGAGAGTGGGCAGAACGACGCGGCGTCCCCACCGCCGACCACACCCGCGGCCTGGGCGGACCGCGGCCCGACTACCTGTTCAGCATCGCCAATCCCGAGGTACTCACCGGCGCCGAACTAGCACTGCCTGGCAAGCTGGCGATCAACTTCCACAGCTCTCCGCTGCCGCGCTACGCCGGTGTGAACCAGATGCCCTGGGCGCTGGTGAACGGCGAGCAGGAATACGGCACCACCTGGCACACGATGCGGGAGCGTCTCGACAGCGGCGACATCCTGGTCCAGCGGACGTTTCCGGTCGCAGCCGACGAGACCACCCTGACCCTGAGCATCAAGTGCTACGACGACGGCCTGGCCGGCTTCGACGAGCTGCTGGCGCAGCTGGAGCAGCAGCGTCTGCGACCACGGGCCCAGGACCTGGAGCAGCGCTCCTACTACTCCCGTCGACGCCGTCTGCCGGCAGCCGGGCTGGTCGCGGCCGGTCAGCCCGCCGAGGAGATCGAACGCTGGTGCCGGGCGGCCGACATGGGTCCGACGGACAACGCCTTCGGCGCCCCCAAGATCCTGGTGGGCGACTCACTGGCGGTACTCACGAAAGTCACCTCGCGGGCAGCCTCCGACGAGGATCGCAGCGGTCTCGTGGTGCCCGCTGATCCGGGCACGCTCGCACTCACCACGGGTGGCGGCGATCTCGTCATCCACCGGGTTCGCGGCCTGGACGGCGTCGAGCTGTCGGGGGCCGAGTGGGCCTCGGCCCTCGGCATCGAGGCCGGCCGGCATCTCGACCTCCCCGGCCACGACCTGGCCCGGCTCGCTGGTGAGTGCGACACCGGGTTCAACCGCCACGAGAGCGGTTGGGCAGCTGTGCTGGCAACGGTCCAGCCGATGTCCGAGCACCTGCCGCTGGGGGCTTCGACCGGATCGCTGCCGCCGGACTCCCACACGGCCACCGTCCGGCTCCCCCCGGCGGCCCGGCCGGCCACCCGCACCCGCGAGGGCCGACGAGAGTGGCTGACCGCCGCGGCGCTGGGCTGGGCCGCCTACGCGGCGGGCTTCGGCGGACGGCAGCAGACCTTCTGGTGGAGCGAACCATCCGTCCGAGCCGCAGTCGGCCCCTTGGACCAGCTGTTCGCGACAGCCGTGCCGGTCACCCTCGACACCGACGACGCCGAGATCGAGTCCACGGGCTCCGCCGCCGTACGGCAAGCCGCCGCTCAGGGCACGTTCCTGCGTGACATCGCCGTGCGCCGAGCAGGCGTCCCGCCGCAAGCCCCGCGCCCGACCATCGTCTTCGCCCTGGACACCGGTCCGCTCGGGCTGCGCCCGGCACCGCGGATCACCGTCTGCCTGAACGTGGACGAAGACCGGTTGCACGTCATGGCGCCGGATTCCGACACGTCTTTCACTGTGGCGGCAGTCCTCGCTGCCGCGCTCACCACCCGGGCCCAACGCGTTCAAAGCGGCGGCTCCCGGCAGGAAGGACTCCAATGAACGCTGACACCGCACTGCCGACCCTCGCCCTGGTCTACGGGTTCGGTTCGGTCAGCCCGATCAGCATCATCCAGGCCGCGCAGACGGACGCCCGGCTGCTGTTCCTCATCGACGGGCAGGACCCGCACTGCCGCACGATGCGCCCTGTCCTGGAGGCGCTGGCGCCGACTGTCGACTACAGCACCGCCGAGGACCTGGCGTCGGCGTGTACCGAGGCATCGGAGAGCCCGGTCCGCGGCATCCTGACGTTCAGTGACTCACTGGTGCGCACCACGGCTGGGCTGGCCGCTCGCCTCGGCCTCCCCTACCACCGGCTCGAGACGGCCGCCGCACTGACCGACAAGTCGCGCCAGCGCGCCCTGCTGAACGCGGCCGGCGTGAGCGTGACGCGACAGGTCTCCGTTGCCGACAGCTCCGAGCTGGCGGCAGCCGCGGCAACGGTCGGCTACCCGGTGGTCGTCAAGCCCGTGCACGGCGACTCCGGCCGGTACACGCTGTGCTGTACCGACAAGGACGAGCTGGCGCAGGCCGTCGAGACCGTCCTGCCCGAGCGGCTGGGGGACGGCCCGCACAGCTGGGAGGTCGAGGAGCTGCTGACACCGGGGCGCCATCCGTTCGGTGACTGGCTCGGTGACTACGTGTCGGTGGAGTCGGTCACCGATGCGTCGGGGACCTGGCACTTCGCGGTCAGCGACAAGCTGCCGCTCGCCGCTCCCTTCCGCGAGCACGGGACGATCATCCCCGGCATGCTGCCCCAGGAGCTCCGGGACGAGGTCACGGCGATGGCAGCGGCAGCGGTGCGGGCGCTGGGCGTCGACATCGGCATCACCCATACCGAGCTCAAGCTGACGCCGCAGGGACCACGGGTGATCGAGGTGAACGGCCGCCTGGGCGGCGGGATCGCCCAGCTGATGAACCGGTGCTCGGACCTCGATCCGGTACGGCTGGCGGTCCGCACCGCGGTCGGCTACCCGGTGGACCGGCGGCCTGTGGTGTTCGACGGCTCGGCGCTGTTCTACCTCGCCCTGCCGCCGCAGCAGCGCGTGCGGGTCCGGAGCGCGGCACCCGCCTCCCGGTTCCTGCGCCACCCCCGGGTGTGGGACGTGGATGTGTTCGTCCAGCCCGGCACGGTCCTCGACTGGCGCAACGGCCTGAAGGACCGCGCGTTCACGATCCGGGCCGAGGGCGCGGACCACACGGAGATCGCCGAGGTGGTCCGCTGGCTGGACCACGCCTGCGCGGAGGGCATCGAGTACGAACCCGCCGACTGAGCCGCTCACGCCGGCCGGACGCGCCAAAAACCGCGGGAGCGTGCCGTGTTCTGCTGAACACGGCACGCTCCCGCAGGTTCTCAGGGAAGGTTGAAGCCACCGTCGACCGCGAGGTTGACCCCGGTGATCCAGGCAGCCGCCGGGCTGCAGAGGAACGTGGCCGCGTGCGCGATGTCGTCCTCGGTCCCGAGCCGCCCGAGTGGAATCCGGCCGAGCACATCGGCGAACGCGTCACCGGAGTCGGCCAGCCCGAGCATGTTCGCGGCCGCACCGGCAGTCGGCACCGGCCCCGGGCCGATGCCGTTGACCCGAATGCCGTGCTTCCCCCACTCACCGGCCCAGCTCCGGGTCAGCGACAGGACTCCCGCCTTGGCCGCGCCGGCGTGCGAGAAGCCGGGGAAGCCGCGTTCGGCATCGACCATGCTGATGTTGAGGATGCTCCCGCGGGCAGCCTCGATCATGTCGTTGGCGAAGGCCCTCGTCACGTTGAAGGTGCCGACGAGGTCGATGTCCAGGACCGTCGAGAAGGCCCGCCGGGTCATCCGCTCCGCCGCCATCTTGAAGTTGGCGGCCGCGTTGTTGACCAGGATCGTCGGTACCCCCACCGCACCGAGCACGTGCTCGCGCAGCAGGTCGATGCGCTCCTCGTCCCGGACGTCGCAGAGGAAGCCGCCCGGTGTTCGACCGGTCCGCTCCGCGATACCGGTCATGGCCTGCTCCAGTCGCTCGGGCCTGCGGGCCACGATCACGACCTCGCATCCCAGCCTGGTGAAGCCTTCCGCGATCGCCAGGCCGATGCCGCTGGAACCACCTGTCACCACGGCGGTCTGACCGGCCAACAACCCGTCGGCGAATATTCGGCTCACGCTCCCACTCCTGATCTTCGATTGCGGCCGGCCGCACCGGCCTGGGGCCCGATCGCCAGGGGTGCTCCGGGCGGCACGATCCGCCCGGAGCACCCAGGTCTGCCACGGTCAGCCCGCGCCCAGTGAACGGAGTTCCTCGGCCAGGGCGCCGAGCGTCGGGTATTCGAACAACACGGCGATGCTGAGGTCGATGCGATACCTGGCCCTGATCCGGGTGATCAGGTCCACCGCGGTGAGCGAGTTGCCGCCGAGGGTGAAGAAGTCGTCCCCCGGCCCGATGTCCGGGATTCCCAGCGCGTCGGTCCACAGCTCTCGCATGGTGTCCACCGTCGACTGCTCCGCCGCCTGCGGCAACGCCTCCGGAGTCAGAGTCGGCACCGGTGTCGGCACCGCGGCGGCCCGGTGCTCCGGGGTCGCGGCGGGCACGGGCAACGCTTCGACGGCCGGCCGGGCGACCACGGGAACCCGACGCGCGTCCGCGGAGAGCACCGGTACGCCGTCCCGGAACCGTGCCACCGCGACCTGTCGCGGCGTCCTGGCACCGATCAGCTCAAGCAGCAGCCCGACCCCGGTCTCGGGATCGATACCGGTCTGACCGGACGTGGCGTCAGCCTCCGGCCTGCCGGGAGCCCGCGGCTCGTCCACCTCCGCGACCGGGGTGTCCCCCACGACGAACCCGTCCTCCACCCGTCGCATGGCGAAGCCCTCGATCTCGACCAGCAATCGCCCGTCGGGCGCCACTACATCGATGTCGGCCACGATCAGGCCGTCGGCGCCGCTGCCACGACGGATGTGGCTGTAGATCCGGGCGGGCAGCCGGTCGTACACCACGACCGACCGGTACATGAACGGCAGGTGCGGGGCATCGCGCTCCGGGTCGCGAGCGAAGGCGGTGGCGTTGTCCAGCAGCGCGGGGTGCAGTTCGTGTTCGGTTGCCTCGGCCGCGAACGCCTCCGGCAGGTCCAGCCGCACCAGTATCTCGCCGGGATCCGCCGGGCCGGATCCGACCTCCGTGACATTGCTCCAGCGAGGGCCGAACTCGACCAGTCGGCGCTCCGGTTCCCCTCGCTCCCGGCGGTCGGACAGGGAGACCCGCAGGGTGTCCAGGTCCAGCTGACGAGCGGTGCCCGCTGCGCTCTCCACCCTGCCGGTCGCGTGCACCTGCACGTCACCGACGGCCCGGGTGCCGGCGAACGAACGCACCACGAACTGCCATACGTCGTCGCCCGGCGTGAACGCGATCTCCATCGTCCGGGAGTCATGCACCACCAGCGGTGTCCGGAAGACCACCTCGGTCAGCCGGACGGGCGTGGCCGCTCCGTCGAGCACCTGGGCCCGGAAGGCGCGGACCACGAAGTCGAGGTGGCCGGTCCCCGGCAGCACCGCCTCACCGTTGATCCGGTGCTCGTCCAGCATCGGGCACTCGCTCGGGGTCAGCGCGGCCCGCCACACCGGCCCCGCCACCGCCGCGGTCGCCTCTGTCTGCTTCGCGAGACCGGGCACGGCCATCCCGACCGAATTCCAGGCAGGCCAGTTGATGGTCAGGGCACGGCGGGCGAACGGCAGCTGCGTCGCGGCAAAGGCATCGAGGAAGCAGTTCGCGGCAGCGTAGTCCCCGCTCCCGCGCAGACCCCGGAGTGCGGCCGTACTCGAAAAGGCCACGAAGAAGTCGAGACTCGGCCGGTCGGCGAACGCCTCGGCCAGTGCGAGGGAGCCGAGCACCTTCGGCGCGAGCACCGCTTCGGCCTGCTGCCGCGTGCGGAACTGCATCATCCCGTCGCCCGCCACACCGGCGAGGTGCAACACCCCGGCGATCGGGCCGCGCCGGCCGGTGGCCTCGGCCAGCGCCGCGCGCAGGGCCGCCGGGTCGCTCAGGTCCGCGGTGACGATCCGGTACGAGGCCCCCAGCTCCTCGATCTCCTCCAGCCCCGCACGCAGCCGGGTGGTCCGCTCGTCCGCTCCGTCCGGCACCCGGTGCGGCTCCTCGACCTCGGCGAGTCCGGTCCTGCCCAGCAGCAGCAGGTGCGGGCGCAGGCCCGTTCGGGCGATCCCCTTGGCCACCTCCAGGCCCAGCCCACCGAGTCCACCCGTGATCAGGTAGCTGCCGCCGGGCCGGAACGCCGTGGCCGTACCGCTCTCGGGCACGAACTGCTGCTCACTCCTGACCCACCGCCGGTCACCGCGCAGGGCCACCACCTCGTGGGACGACCAGTCGGCGAGTTCGTCGGTCAGGTCCTCCTCCGGGACTCCGCGGCCCAGGTCGATCAACTTGCACGCGGTGCCGGGCTCTTCGACGGCAAGAGTCCGGACCAGTCCGTGCAGGGTCGCCTTGACCGCATCGACCTGCTCGCCCCCGGAGACATCCACCGACCGGTCGGTGAGGACCAGCAGTCCGGGAACCGGGTTCCCCGCCGCCCGCCGCGCGCCCTGCTGGACGAAGGCCAGCACGCTGTGGAAGGAACGCTCCGTCTGGCCGGGGGCGTTCGCCACGGTGGGGGGCGCCCACGCGCCGAGCGTGGCAGCGTGCACGACCAGGCGCGGATAGCTGCCGCGCCGCGCGAGCGCGGTGAACACGCGCTCGATGTCCTCGGTGCTGTCACGGCGGATACGGAAGCCCACAGCGGTCTCCCGGTACGCCTCGCCCGGGGTGACCGGAATGACCCGAAGACCGGCTCGCTGCAGTGCTGCGGCCACCTCGCCGGCCGAGGACCGGTCCTCGGGCAGGAGCGCCAGCGCTGTGGTCGCGCCGCCCCGCGCCGATCCGGACCCGCGCGGCTGTTCGGTCCACGAGAGCGTGTAGAACGGCAGCGGCCGCGCCTCGTGCTCGGGCTCCTCCCGCCCGGCCTCCTCATGGCCGACAACGGCGTTGACGACCGCCGCCGCAGCTGCCTCGGTGCTCCCGCTGCTCTCGGCGGGCGTTTCGACCCAGTGGCGCGTGCGCTGGTACGGGTAGCCCGGCACCACCGTACGGCGCCACGTCTCCTGCTGTGCCATCCTCGCCCAGTCGAGCGGGTGGCCCTCGGTCCACAGCACTGCCGCCGCCGCGAGCAGCGACTCCCAGTCGCCGCGCGCCGCCCCCGGGTGCGGCAGGCTCGCCACCACCGCGCTGCGTCCCTGCGTGACCTCGCGGTGCGGCTTGGCCAGGCCGGCGAGGGCCTGCTGGGGCCCCACCTCCAGCAGCAGCTGCGGCCCCTCGGCGAGCATGCCGTCCAGGGCCCGGCCGAACCAGACGGGGGTGGTGAGCTGGTCTGCCCAGAAGTCGGGGTCGACGGCCTGGGCCTCGGTCAGGAGGCCGCCGCTCGCTGCGGAGTACAACGGGATCTCCGGCGCCCGGAGAACGATCCCCTCGAAGGACCGCCGGAACTCCTCGGCCGCCGGTGCCATGGCCTCGCTGTGGAAGGCGTGCGAGGTACGCACGCTCTTCGTGCGGATCCCCCGCTCGGCCAGCAGCCGGGCGAAATCGTCCAGGGCAGCCTTCGGTCCGGCTACCACGGTCTGCCGGGGCCCGTTGACCACCGCGACACCGATCGCGGGCGGCAGGAGGTCCTCGATCTCCGTCGGCGCGGCTGACACCGCGAGCATCGCACCGGCCGGCATCGCCGCCATGGCACCGGCCCGAGCCGCCACCAGCCGTGCGGCGTCGGCGAGTTCGAACACCCCGGCCACGGTGGCCGCGGTGAGCTCACCGATGCTGTGACCCAGCAACCGTTCGGGGCGCACTCCCCAGGACTGCCACATCCGGCTCAGCGCCCACTCGACCGCGAACAGCAACGGCTGGGCGAGCTCGGTCCTCTGGAGTTCCTCATCCTCCGTGGCCTCGCGCCAGGCACTCCCGGCAGCGGCACCAGCCTCGTCCAGCAGGGCCAGGCACTCGTCGAACGACTGGGTGAACACCCGGTCGACTCCGTGGAGTCCGGCCGCCATGGCGGCGTGCTGCGAGCCCTGGCCGGGGAAGAGGAAGGCGACCGGGCGGGGCTCCTCGGCGGACCCGGTGACGACGGCCGGGGCGCCCGGTACTCCGCGCAGCGCGGCCGCCGACTCCGCGGCGCTCGACGCCACCACGGCCGACCGGACCACCTCGGCCTTCCGGCCGTGCTGCATCGTGAGGACGGTGTCGGCGAACAGCTCCTCTCCGGCGCCGGCGAGGTGGGCTGCCAGCCTGCTCCGGTACTCCTGTTCGGCCTGCGGTGTCCGGCCCGACCAGACGACCAGACGCGGGCGGTGGTCGGTTTCCGCGGAGTCCCGCAGCGGGGCCTCCTCCAGCACCATGTGCACATTGGTGCCGCCGATTCCGAGTGAATGGACCGCCGAGCGACGCGGCTTCCCGTCGGCACGCTCCCACTTCTGCAGCGTGTCGTTCACGAAGAACGGCGACCGGTCGAACTCGGCCTTGGGGTTGGGCTCGCTGAAGTTGATACTGGCCGGGATCCGCTCGTTCTCCAGCGCCAGCACCATCTTGATGAGGGCCGCCGAACCCGCCGCGTGACCGAGGTGTCCGATGTTGCCCTTGACCGAGGAGAGCGCGATGCTCCCTGGCGTCATGTGGCCGTCCGCGAGGGACCGGTAGGCGTCGTTGAGTGCCGCCACCTCGATCAGGTCGCCCAGTGGGGTACCCGTGCCGTGGGACTCCACGTAGGAGATGTCGGACGGCTCGACTCCGGCCATCAGCATCGCCTCGCTGATCACGGCGGACTGGCCGGCCATGCTGGGGGCACTGAAGCCGATCTTGTCCGAGCCGTCGTTGTTCACCGCGGAGCTGCGGATGACCGCTCGGATATTGTCACCGTCCGCCAGCGCGTCGCTCAGCCGCTTCAGCGCGACGACACCGACGCCGCTGCCAAAGATGGTGCCGTCCGCATCCCGGTCGAAGGGCCGCACTCGGCCCTCCTTGCTCAACGGGCTGCCCGGGGCCCACCAGTGTCCGTGCCCGAGGGGGAACTCGACGTCCGCCCCGCCGGCCAGGGCGATCTCACACTCGCCGTTGCGCAGGGCCTGAACAGCCAGGTGGGTTGCGACCAGCGAGCTGGAGCAGGCGGTCTGCACAGTGAAGCTGGGCCCCTGGAAACCGAACTTGTAGGACACCAGGGTCGCTACGTAGTCGGTGTTGTTGAGCACCGCGAGCGAGATGCCGGAGGCACTGCGCAGCGCGCTCTCGGTCTTGCCCTCCAGCGCGCCGTAGCGGTTCGCCCCGCCCGAGGCGAAGACGCCGACGTCGGTGACCGTTCCCGGCGCGTACCCCGCGTTCTCGAACGCGGCGTGCGCGGTCTCCAGGAGCAGGCGCATCTGCGGGTGGCACAGCTGTGCCTCACGCGGTGTCAGACCGAAGAACGCGGCATCGAACTTGTCCACGTCCGGTGCCAGTGCGACGGCCTTGACGTAGTCCGGATCGGCGAGGACCTCGTGCGAGACACCGAGAGCCAACAGTTCGTCGTCCGAGGGACGATGAACCGACTCCCTTCCCTCGCACAGGTTCCGCCAGTACTGGTCGACATCGCCGGCGCCGGGGAAACGCCCGGCTATCCCGATGATCGCAATGGGTTCGGCGTACTCGCTCATGCATGCTCCTGGTGACTGCGGTAGAGCTGGCTACGGATGCTCCGGCGGCTTTCTGCGGCACGGACGGCGGTCTGGTTCGGCCGGGGCCGCCGCCCGGTCCGTCGCGATGAGGCGGTAGCGGCGCCGGACAGGTGGGCGGCCAGAGACCGCAGAGTGGTGTGGGTGAACAGGTCGGTCACGGCGATCTGGTCGTCGAACTCCTCGACCAGCCGAGCGTGCAGCCGCAGCACGGCCATCGAGTTGAGCCCGGCGTCGAAGAAGTTCTCGTCCGGGCCGAGGTCGCGATCGATGAAGCACTTGATGTACTCGCTCAGCCGGGCCACGGTCACGTTGTCGATCACTGCCGTCCGCACGCCTGGGGCGGCGCTCGGCCCGACCGGCGGCCGACCGGCGGCCTTGTGGTTGCCGTCCCGAGCGAGGCGTTCGACGACCCTGACCGTGGCGGGCACGGCCGCCTTCGGCAGCCTGGCGGCGAGGTGGGCCCGCAGTTCGGCGGGCTCCGGGGCCGCACCCGGCACTGGTGTGACGTACAGCGTCAGTGTCTCGCCGCCGACCGTCTCGGCCAGGGCCGCGGCGGCCTCGCGGACGCCAGAGTGCCGCAGGGCGACGGCCTCGACCTCTTCCAAGGTCACGCGCAACCCGTGGATCAGGACCTGGCGGTCGGATCGGCCCGCGAGATGGATCCGGCCTGACGGATCGAGCCGGCCGAGGTCGCCGGTGCGGAACGCCGCGGGCCGCGAGCTGTCCGAACCGGAGACGAACCGGTCCTGTCGTTCGGCACCGTCGAGGTAGCCGTCCGCAACCTGACCACCGCACACGATCAGCTCACCGAGCTGCCCGACGCCGCACGGCCGGCCACCGGCGTCGACGACGGCCAGTTCCGTACCGGGAACCGCCCTACCGATCGGCAACGTGGCGTCCGCCGGCAGCGGCTCGTCCGCGACACGGGTCCACGCCGCGATCTGGGGGGTCTCCGTCGCACCGTAGGCGTTCACCAGCGTTGCTCCGGTCACCGTGCGCAGTCTGCCGGCCAACCCCCCGCGGAGCGGTGCACCACCGGTGACCACCAGCCGAAGGGCCGTCAGGCGCTCGCCGTGGCGCTCCTCGCCGCCGGCCAGCACCAGTTCGAGGAGCGCGGGCGTTGTGTGCAGGACAGTGATCCGCTGCCGAAGCAGGAAGTCGAACAGTCTCGCCGGAGTGCTGTACACGTCGTCCGGGGGAACCACCAGGGTGCCACCGCTGAGCAGCGGCGCCAGGACGTCCCTCAGCAGCGGGTCGTGCCCGAGCCCGGCCAGCAGGGGGACCCGGTCCTCAGGGGTGAACTCGAACTCGCCCAGGTACCAGTCCATCGCGGTTCGCAGCGGACCGGGTGGGACCACGACTCCAGCGGGCCGGCCGGTGGTTCCCGAGGTGAACAGCACATGACTGGCCCCCGGCAGCGAGCGCGGATCCTCGACGCCGTCGGAGAGCACGGGGGCGGCGGAGTCCATCGGCACCGTCAGGGTGTGGGACGGTCGCAGCTGCCGACGGCAGTCGTCCAACCGTCCGCCGGGAAGCGTTCCGTCCACCAGTGCCGCGACCGCTCCCGTTCGCCAGACGGCCAGCAGCGCCACCGCCAGGCGCGGCAGGCGTGCGGTGCGCAGTTCCACGACGGAACCGGTCCCGCAACCGGCCGAGGCGAGCCGGTCGGCCAACTCGGCCACCTCGCGCTCCAGCTGGCCGTAGGTCATGGCCGCACCGTCCGGCATGGCGATCGCCACCCGGTCCGCCTGCCGTGCGGCCGTTTCCATGACCTGTGCGACCACCGGCCGGCCGGGAACGGAGCGCTGCGGGGCTTGGTGCCGGCGAACCGCCAGGTCGGTCATCCGCCCGGTCCGCAGGTCGAGCGCGTCCAGCTGGGAGGCCGGATCCTCGATCACCTGGTCCAGCACCGCCAGGCACTGGTCGACCAGCTCGTCGGCCACGGCGGACGCCACCCGGTCGACGGCCCGCACCAGGTCGATCCGGTATCCGCCGTCACCCGCGACGTCGCGCCGCAGGTAGAAGTTCAGGTCGAACAGGGCAGGTGTCCAGGGGGTCTCGTACTCCTCGACAGACAGGCCGGGCAGGGACGGAGCAGGCGCCGACTGGCTGAGGTCGTTCAGCCAGACCTGGAAGAGCGGGTTGCCGGTGGGCTGGGTGGGCACACCCAGCGCCTCGACGACGGCGTCGAAGGCCGGCCTGTGGTGCTGCAGGCCCTCGACCTGCCGCTGCCTCGCATGAGCGAGCAGCGCGGTGAAATCCCGGTGGTCCCGCACGTCGACCCGGATCGGCAGGCTGTCCACGAGGAATCCGACGAGTTGCTCTTCCTCGACGGTCCGCCGTCGCGACGCCGCCATGCCGAGCACGACGCTGTGCTGCCCGGACCAGGCTGACAGGACGACACTCACACAGGCCAGCAGAAGGGTCGCCGGGGTGACCGCGGCTCGCGCGGCGAGTTCGCGCATCTTCTGGCTGCGGTCCGCTCCGAGCGAGCGGCGGTGCGCCTCCCCTGCCGTGTCCGGCGGACCTTCCGACGGCCGCTGGAAAGGCAGTCGAAGTTCGCGGGGCGCCTCCGACAGGCGCTCCCGCCAGTGGTCCAGGTCGGCCTGCCACCGCGGCGAGCCGACCTCGCAGGCTTCGCGCTCGGCATGGCCGGCGTGGCTCGGTGCCGGTTCGAAGACGGGCCGAACTCCCCGCAGCGCCGCCGCATAGGCGGTGGCGAGGTCCGCGAGGACGATCTCGGTGGTCCGCTGGTCGGCGATGACGTGGTGCAGGGAGAGGACGAAGCAGCTCTCCCCGCCCGCCAGGGAACGGAACAGGCCAGCCCGGAGCAGGGGTGCTCGATCGAGCGCGATCGGGTCGCGCACCAACTCGTCCGTGAACCGTTCGATGGACCTGTCGGTCAGTGCCTGCACGGCCGTCCGCTCCACCAGGGTGGGCGCTGCGCTCACGTCGTACCGCCAGCTCGGCTCCTCGCTGCCGACCACCCTTGCGCGCAGCGCGTCATGCCGGTCGACGACCGCGGCGAGAGCCGCTTGCAGTGCGGTCACCGAGACCTCGCCGCGCAGCCGGAGCACGGAGAGCACGTGGTAGGCGGAGGAGTCGGGGTGCAGCTTGCTCCACAACCAGAGCCGGCGCTGCCCGGGAGCCAGCGGCGAGGACCCGCTCCTGCGGTCCGGCGCGTCCGACTGGGCCCGCACCGCGGTCGAAGGCGCGCACGGGACGGCATCGGCTGCCTCCACGAACGCCTCCAGCTCCTTCAGCGACGCGTTCTCGTCGAGTAGCAGCCGCAGCGGGACCTCGACCCCGAGGTGCTCCAGACACCATCCGGCCAGCCGTGCCGCGAGCAGCGAATGGCCGCCGAGACTGACGAAGCCCTCGGTGTCGCCTTCCGTGCCCTCGGGCCGGGCCACCAGGTCCCACCAGGTGCCGGCCAGGTCCGAGGTGTCCGCGGCCCCGGGCATCCGCGAGGGCGCTCGGTGTCGGCCGAGCACCTCCCGCAGTCGGCGCCGGTCGGCCTTGCCGCTGTGTCCCAGCGGGATCGCGTCGAGCCACGTGACGCCGGAGGGCACGTAGGCCGACGGCAACCGCTCGCTCAGGTAGGACCGCAACTGCGACTCGGTCGGCTCGCGATCCGCGAACGCCGGGCGTGCCGTCACCGCCGCCAGCAGCCGGGACTCGCCGGGCTCCCGCCCCTCCACCACCACCGCGACGGCATGGCCGACCGCCGGGTGCCCGCCCAGGACCTGTTCCACCTCGCCCAACTCGACCCGCACTCCGCGGATCTTGACCTGGTCATCGGCCCGGCCGAGGTATTCGAGGCCGCCCTCGACCTCACGGACCAGATCCCCGGTCCGATAGCAGGTGGCGCCCCCGACACGCCGGAAAGCCGCTGCGGTGGCGTCGGGCCGGTTGACGTACTCCCGGGCGACCGGGACACCGCCGATCCACAGTTCACCGACGTCGCCGGCCGCGACCGGCTTCCGCTCGCCGTCCAGGACGTGGAGCACGCAGTTGTCGATCGGCCTGCCGATCAGCACCCGGTCCCCGACCTCCAGGGTCCTGGGCACCGGCCAGTACGTGACGTCGATGGCGGCTTCGGTGGGTCCGTAGAGGTTGTGCAACTCGGCGTCGAACACCTGGTGGAAGCGGACCGCCACGGCCGCCGGCAGAGCCTCCCCGCTGCAGAACACGCGACGCAGTGATGCGCCGTCGCGGCCACTGGCGCTCTGGAGGAACACCGCCAGCATGGAAGGGACGAAGTGACAGGTCGTCACCTGGTACCTCCGCACGAAGCGCATGACCAGGGCCGGATCGCGGTGGTCGCCCTCGGGCATGAAGAGGCACTGGGCTCCTGCGATCAGCGGCCAGAACAGCTCCCAACCTGACACGTCGAACGTGCACGGGGTCTTCTGCAGAACGACGTCGTCCTCGGCGAGACCGTAGTGGCGGTCCATCCACACCAGGCGGTTGCACAGTGCGGCACTGCCCAGCAGCACGCCCTTCGGCGCGCCGGTCGAGCCCGAGGTGAACAGGACGTACACCGGGTCGTCCGGCGCGACCTTGCGAAGTGGCCGCAAGGCGTCGTGCTGCGGCGCCCCGGGAAGCGGTACCAGCGGGAGACCGGTCAACGCCTCACAGAGGTCCGCGGAATCCGCCACCACGGCCAGCGGTCGCGCGTCGGCGACCATCGACGCCACTCGGGTGCCCGGCTCCTCCAGGGACACCGGCAGGTACCAGCAACCGGCCTTGAGAATGCCGAGGAAGGCGACCAGCACATCGACGCTCCTGGCCAGTCGGACCACGACAGCGCCCCGACGTCCTCCCGTGGCCGCCTCGACCGCGACCGCGAACGCGTCGCTGAGCAGGTCGAGTTCCCGATAGGTCAACTGACGATTGACATCCCGGCAGGCAACGGCCTGCGGAGAGCGGAGGGTACTCTCCCTCACCAGGCCGGGCAGGCCCCGATCGTAGGAGTGGACGATCACCGGCCCGCTGAGTACAGGACGCGGCCCTCGCGTATCGGCTGCATGGTTCACTCGTTCGCCCTTCCGGGTCACCGATGGTCTGCTCGGCGCTCAGCCGCTGCTCCGGCATGACATCGCTACGGCCCGGTACGGGACATCGCCTTCAACGGACGGCCCGGGCGACGCCGACCGGACCACGGCAGAGCGCGGCAGGAATGAGCGCGGTCAGGCGCATCGGAGTTCTTCGCTGATTATGCGCTTTCCTGGGATTGCGGCACTGACCCTCATCAGCATGGGGACTCGGTCCACCGCCGGACCATTGAACCGCCATCATCTCCCCATATGCGGGCTTTCCAGGCCGTCGGCACTGCCATCCGAGGCCCCTGCTGCCTTACTGTGCATTTGTCGCCGATCGGCGAGCGAGAATAGTACGGCTGCCCTGGAGCCGTGGAATCAGGAGGAGCCCATGCGATCACGATCCTCGTCGAAATGGCTCACGCTTCCCGTCGAGCGACCGCAGGCCCGTGTCCGGTTGTACTGCTTGCCGCACGCCGGCGGTGGGGCGTCGACCTACTGGCCGTGGGCCCGCGCGGTCGCCGACTTCATCGAGGTCTGCCCGGTCCAACTGCCGGGCCGTGAGTCGCGTTTCGACGAGTCGGCGCTCGGGTCAGCCGACGAGATAGCCGATGCCCTGCTCGACCGGATCGTCGAGAGCGACGACCGGCCCTATGCCCTTTTCGGTCACAGCATGGGCGCCGCAGTGGCCTTCCAGGTCGCCAGGAATGCCGCCCGCCGCGGGCGCCCGGGCCCGATCCACCTCTTCGTGTCGGCATTCCATTCGCCCACGCTGCCCTACCGGCGCACCGCGGTCTCGACACTCCCTGACCGCGAGCTGATCCACTCGCTGTCCAGCTACGGCGGAATTCCGAAAGCACTCCTGGAGGCCCAGGAGTACTTGCAACTGCTGCTGCCCGCCATTCGCCAGGACTTCTCCGTGGTCGAGTCGCTTCCCATCGCAGCGGCCCGTTCGCTCGACTGCCCGGTCACCGTGTTCGGTGGCGCCGACGACGAATACGTGACGCCCGAGGAACTGGCGACCTGGAGGGAGACGACCTCCGGCCACTGCACCGTGCACGTCCTTCCCGGCGGGCATTTCTATCTCCGGGATTCCGCGGAGACCGTCCTCGCGAAGCTGGCCGATGACACGGCCCTGCAGCTGGAGCTCAGTCGCTGAGCGTGCTCCTCCAGGCCCACCGGGGCGGCCGTCCCTCGACAGGCCGTCACGGACACGTCGAAGCTCCGGTCGGACGAGGCGACTTGAGAAAGGTCGCCCCGTTCGACCAGAGCTTCGACGTGCCGTCAGCAGCGCACGGGGACGACACGCCGTGAAGCCGGAGCCGACTCAGCCGGCCGTCCCCGGGTTCTCGGCCGGGTGGCCCGGGTCGTCGGCGAGCGCGGTGTCGATTGCGGCAGCAAGATCTTCGAGGACCGGGTTGTCCAGGATGCACCGGAAGCCGACGGAGGCGCCGAGGTCCTGCTGTACCCGCCGCACGATGTTGAACGCCGAGAGCGAGTTCCCGCCCAGGGTGAAGAAGTCGTCGCTCGCACTGACCATGGTCACGCCCAGCAGCTCGCACCACAGGTCGGCCAGGAAGCGCTGCGTTCCCGGCCGGGTCGGGGCGGGGGCCGGCTGCCCGCGCTCGGCATGGCTGGCCAGCTCGATCAGCGCGGCACGGTCGCGCTTGCCGTGGTCGTTCACCGGAATCGCCGGAATCCTCACGAACCGGGACGGAACCATGTAGTCGGGAAGTTCCTCGGCGGCGAGGAAGCGCAGGTCTTCGGAGCACAAGGCGTCTTCGTGGACCACGAAGGCGATGAGGTGCCGGGCATCGCCTTCACCGGCCGACAGCACCGCGACGTCCGTCACGCGCGGGTGTCGCTGGAGCAGGCGCTCGACCTCCCCCGGCTCGACCCGGTAGCCGCGCACCTTGACCTGATCGTCCACCCGGCCGACGAATTCGAGGTTGCCGTCAGGTCGTTGTCGGACGAGATCACCGGTGGCGTACATCCGGTATCCACCACTCGTGGCCTGGTCGGGCCGGAACTTCTCCTTGGTGAGCTCCGCGTTGTTGGCGTAGCCACGCGCGACTCCGAGCCCCGAGACGTGCAGTTCGCCGACCTCACCGGGCCTGACGGGGCGCTGCTCGTCGTCGAGGACGTGGGCCGCCGCGCCGGCCAGCGGACGGCCGATGGGGACGGTCGTGTCGCCCGGGTCCACGTGGTCCACCCGATGGAACACGCAGGCGGTGGTCGCCTCCGAGGGGCCGTAGAGGTTGAACAGCGAGCCGGAGAAGCCGCTCTCCAGCAGGGCCCGGCAGGAGGCCGGGGAGAGGACGTCGCCGCCGGTGTGCAGGATGCGCAGGGAAGAGAACGATGTCGGGTCCTCCCGCATCATCGTGTTGGCGAAGGCGGTCGGCACCAGCAGCACGCTGATGCGCTGTCGGCGCAGCTCCGCTCCCAGCCCGGTGGCCAGGAGATCGGCGGCGGGAGGCAGAACGACGATCTCGGCGCCCTGCGCCAGGCTGCACCACACCTCGAAGTGGAAGGCGTCGAAGGACACGTTGGAGATCTGCCCGACACGTTCTCCCGCCAGCGGAGCGGGAAGGGCCGGATTCCTGGCGAACGAAACGAGGTTGCGGTGTTCGAGCACGATCGCCTTGGGCGTGCCGGACGAGCCCGAGGTGAAGAGCACGCTGGCAGCGGAGCCTGGTTCGGCGGGCGAGGACGCGGGCGGTGCCGCCATGCCCGGAGCCGTCCACTCAAGGATCTCCGCATCGAGTCCGGCCGGCAGCCGGTCGGCACCGGCGGAATCGGTCAGCACGGCCTTGGCGCCGCTCTCCCGCAGCATCAGGTCGCGCCGGGAGTCCGGGTACCCGGTGTCCACGGCCACATAGGCGGCTCCTGACTTCAGGATTCCCAGCAGCCCGACGACCAGGTCCGCCGAGCGGGGGAGGTACAGGACCACCCGGTCCTCGGATCCCAGCCCGCGGCCCTGCAGCAGGTCGGCCACCGCGTCGGACCGCTCGTCCAGGTCGCGGTAGGTCAGGGTCTGTCGCCGGTCGCTGACAGCGGCCAGGTCCTGGTGGTGCGTCACCGTCTCGCGGAACAGTTCCACGAGAGTGCCGCTGCTGAACCCCGGGTCGTAGAGAAGCTCCGTCATGCCTACGTACTCTGTCGAACCAGGCGCATCGCATTGCCATCGATCTGGCATTCGCTGCGCACGATGGCCGGCGGTTCGGCCGGCGTTGGCCTGTGCACCGGATCATCACCTGCGCATGCGCTCGGACGGCCGCTAGGGTGAGTCCATGGGACACGAAGCTGTTCACGTGACGGTGTGGAACGACTCGGGATCGGACGCGCCCCGGGTGCTGCTGGTGCACGGCACGATGACCTGGGGGACGGACTGCTTCGCTGCCCAGCGTCCGCTGGCCGATGCCTTCCGGCTCGACGTCATGGACCGGCGCGGCTTCGGGGACAGTCCTGACATCGAGCGCAGCGACTACGAGGTGGACGCTGACGACGTCGTCGAGCTGCTGGGCGCGAGCGCTCACCTGGTCGGGTACTCCTATGGCGGCGTCGTCGCGATGATCGCCGCTGCGCGCAAGCCCGAGGCGGTCCGTTCGTTGGCGCTGATCGAGCCGTCGGCCCTCCGGGTGGCGGAGGAACACCCGGTCGTGGCCGCCGCGTTGGACCGGCTCCGGGCGACCGTCGGCGCGGAGCGCGAGCCGGTGAGCCCGGAGGACTACCTGCGGATGTCGACCGAGCCGTACGGACTGCCCTGCCCGGAGCTCACCCCGCGCAGGATCCGGGCCACACGGACGTCGATGGATGAACGGCCCTGCTGGGACGCGCAGATCACGCTCGCGCCGCTGGCCGCAGCGACCTGGCCGAAGCTCGTGGTCAACGGCACCTGGGAGACCGCCGCACAGCCCTACCGGGAGTTCGTGGGCGACGCCATCGCGGCCACTGGCCAGTTCATCGCGGAGCGGATCGGAGCCGACGCGGTGCGGGTCGCCGGTACGGACCACTACCCGCACCAGGACCGCCATCAGGTGGTGAACGAGTTGCTCAGGGAGTTCTGGACGCAAGGGCGTTCCAAGACCCCGGTGATCATGTGAGTCCGCAGGTCGTCGAGGCGGTGTGACTAGTGCGGGTCAGGCCGTCACGGACCTCCGTGGTCCGGTAGATGACCTTCCCCTCATAGTGTAGAGGCCATCGCCGGGCCGTCCACGACGTCGCCCACCAACTGGTCGATTGGGCCGAACAGCGCTACCCCCGGCTCGACTTCGACCGGCACGCCGTCCGGGGGGGCACCGAGGAACTCGCCCGCTTCGCCCGCAACCACGCATCGTGGAGCGCCGCCGGCATCAGCGCCGAGGACCTGCTGGTGAGCGTCGCCGACAAGGTCTGGAAGGGCAAGCGCGTCACCGATCTCGAACAACTAATGATCGAGCGCCTCGCCGAGGCTGGCCACCAACAGCCCTGGGAAGCGTTCGTGGCACTCGACGATGTTCTCGACCACATCGCGCAAGACGCCGAACGCAGGCTGGCCTTCCAAGCTGAGCACCCAGTCGCTCCCGGCATGGGATGAGCGCCCAACGCACTGACGCATGCCGCATACCTGCAACCTCTCCGCCAGCCTGATTGGGATCCACACCAGGGGCCGAGGGTGCCAGGTGAAGACCGTCGGGAGCGACTGACCTCGCCGTCCTGGCGGGGTGCCGATCCGGGCGACGCATCGTCTGGCGACGGGCGGAATGCGTCCCACCGCGAACATCTACAGCCACCTGACCTGGGAAGTGGCGATGGCCGCGGTCCACACCATCGAAGCCAGGCTCTGCCTCGTCGAAGCCCGCGCGCGCGGCGTTGACGTCCTCGCCCTCAGCGGCCCGGCACCGAACCCTCTCTTCAGCCACGCCGCCTGACGGCGCTACAGCCACGTCCCACGCCAGGGGTCACAGAACACCGGGCAGCCGGTCCACAGCTGACGTCCACTCAAGCAACCGCCCACAAACGGATGCCGCGGGTCTCACAGGCATGCCCGCCCACAGAAAAATCAACGTCACTCCGACGCCGAACCGCGTCCGAACGGCCTGTCAGCTGCGCTCAACTCGCCAGCGAAGGAGGACCCAGCCACCCTGAGACGCTCCCGAGTGCAGGTAGTGCCCTCCGGAGCGCGACGTGAACGAGCGTTCACGACCACACTGCGACCACCAACCACGAAGGCCGTCTCCGCCATCCAGCGGAAACGGCCTCTGACCTGCAGTGATGCAAGTCGGGACGACAGGATTTGAACCTGCGACCCCTTGACCCCCAGTCAAGTGCGCTACCAAGCTGCGCCACGTCCCGTGGTCTCGCTGCCGCGCCCTCGGGCTTGGCTTCTCGACCTTGTCCCCGGTGTCCCGGCGACGTGGAAAACAATACAGCACGGCGGGGGGTGCTCGCTGCCAGCTTTCCGTGCAGGTCACGTGGCTGGTGCCGGTGCTGGTGGGGGGGCGGTGAGGGCGGTCGCCGCTCACGGGGTGGGGTGGCGGGCGTCGTAGCGGAGGAAGGTGGGGCGACGGGCTGCGAGGAGGAGGATGGCGGCGACGCAGGCGAGGCCGCCGGAGATCACCGAGATGGTGGGGGTGGTGAGGGCGGCTACGGTGCCGGATTCGAAGTCGCCCAGGCGGGGGCCGCCGGCGACGACCACGATGAAGATGCCCTGGAGCCGGCCACGCATCTCGTCGGGGGCGGCGACCTGCATCATCGTGTTGCGGAAGATCATGCTGACCGTGTCGGCGCAGCCGGCGACGGCGAGCAGGGCGAGGCCCAGCCAGAGGTGGCCCGAGGTGAGGCCGAAGGCGGCGATGGACAGGCCCCAGGCGGTGACGGCGGCGAGGACGGCCACGCCGTGCCGGTGCACCCGGGCGATCCAGCCGGAGAAGAGGGCGCCGGTGAGCGCGCCGACCGCCGGGGCGGCGACGAGCAGGCCGACGGTGCCGGCGTGGCCGCCGTAGAAGCCGACCGCGAGCGCCGGGAAGAGCGAGCGCGGCAGGCCGAAGATCATCGCGGCCAGGTCGGCCAGGAAGCTGGTGCGCAGGTTGGGCTGCTCGCGCAGGAAGCGCAGGCCGTCCAGCACGGAGGCGCGTCGGCCGGGCTGGACGGCCTGCGCGCCTCCCGGGCGCATCGCCGGCAGCCGCCACATCGCGTACAGGGTGGCGGTGAAGGCGACGGTGTCGACCAGGTACGCGGCCTGGCTGCCGTAGGCGCCGATCAGCAGGCCGCCCAGCATCGGGCCGACCGTCATGCCCAGGTTCATGCTGACCGTGGCGAGCGCGTTGGCAGCGGGCAACTGCTCGGCGGGGAGCAGGCGCGGGATCATCGAAGAGCGGGCCGGCGAGGAGACGGCGAAGAACGCGCCTTGCAGCGCCACCGCTATATAGAGCAGAGCGACCTGGCGCAGGCCGAGCAGCGCCTGGGCGGCCAGCAGGGCGGAGACGGCGGCCAGGCCGGCGGAGCCGAGCAGGCCGAGCTTTCGGCGGTCCACGGTGTCGGCGATCGCGCCGCCGTACAGGCCGAAGGCGACCAGCGGGATCAGCGAGCACAGGCCCACCGCGCCGGTGGCGAAGGTGGAGCCGGTGAGGGCGTAGACCTGGACCGAGACCGCGACGGCGGTCATCTGCTGGCCGATCGAGGAGACGGACTGGCCGAACCAGATCCGCCGGTAGTCGGCGCTCGCGCGCAGCGGGGTGAGGTCGGCGACGGCACCGCGGAGCAGGCGGCGCAGCCGGGTGGACGAGCCGTCCGGCGGGGCGGCGCAGGGCTCGGTCTCCGGTGGGGAAGGGGAACGGGAAGAGGAAGAGGTGGGATGATTGGTCGACACAGCGACCTATCGTCGCCCCCGCTCCCCCGCGCATCGGAGGCGGGGTGGCCCGGGTCGCCCGCGCTCAGCCCCGCAGCACCGCCTTCTCCCCGGCCCGGACCGCGATCGGCAGCCGGTTGCCGGGCGGCGGGAACGGGCAGATGAAGTGCTCCGCGAAGGCGCACGGCGGCAGGTACGCGCGGTTCAGGTCCAGCACCGTGCGGCCGTCGGCGGCCGGTGCGGGCAGGGTGATGAAGCGGAAGCGGTAGGTGTCCTGCCCGCTGCTCGCGTCGGCGATCACACCGCTCAGCCGGTCCGCGGCCCGGCTCACGGTCAGCGTGTACGGCTCGCCGGCCAGGTGGAAGGCGATCTCGCCGGCGACGGCGAGCGGGCGGTCGCGGCCGTCGGCGCTCGGGACGGTCACCGCACGGTCGCCGGTCTCGAAGGGGGTGAAGACGGCCGGCACGGACCACTCGGGCGCGTAGGGGTAGCTGGCGATTGCGGCGAAGTGCGCGCGGCCCTCGGAGTCGGGGTCGAAGACGCGCAGCGCGAACTCGCCGTCACGCTCGATCGGGACCAGCAGCTTGTCCCCGTGCCGCACCACCTCGGCGTCGTCGTGCGTGTCGGGGCGCAGCACCAGCTCGCCGGTCACCGGCTGCTCGGCCGCACCGGCCCGCAGCCCCTCGCCGGCGGTGGCAACCACCCGTACACCCGCCCCGGCCACTGACCAGCGGCCGGGGACGCCGGGTATCTCGACCGGCTCGGCGTCGAGCCAATGGGTGCCGATGAGCGCGAGCATGCCGTGCGGGGCGCTCACGGACGCCGTGCGGGCCTCGGTCCAGCGCTGCCAATCCTCGGCGTCGGTCGTCGTCATGAGCCGCTCTCCTCGAATGCTCGACTGCTCGACTACCCGTAGCAGGTACGGATGGGACTCTGTCAGCTCTCCCGCAGCGGCCGGAAGAGCCCCTCCTGCACCACCGACACGACCAACTGCCCGCTCCGGTCGAAGATCTGACCGCGCGCCAGGCCTCGGGCGCCGTGCGCGATCGGCGACTCCTGCTGGTACAGCAGCCACTCGTCGGCACGGAACGGACGGTGGAACCACATCGCGTGGTCGAGCGAGGCCATGTCGAAGTTGCGCCGGCCCCAGAGCGGCTCGACGGGGGCCCGGACCGAGTCCAGCAGGGTCATGTCACTGGCGTAGGTCAGTGCGCAGACGTGGATCAGCGGGTCGTCCGGCAGGGAGCCGTTGGTGCGCAGCCAGACGCCGCTGCGCGGCTGCACGCCGGCCAGCTCCTCCTGGGTCCAGCGCAGCCGCTCGACGTAGCGGATGTCGAACGGCTGGCGGCGGCTGATGAACGGCGGCAGCTCGCCGAGCCGGGCGCCGACCTCCTCCAGGGCACTGGGCAGCTCTTCGGGACCGGGGACGGCGGGCATCGTCTCCTGGTGCTCGATGCCGCCGGGCTCGGCGACGTGGAAGTCGGCGGTCAGCGCGAAGATGCTTCGGCCCTGCTGGATGCCGAGGACCCGGCGCGTGGTGAACGAACGGCCGTCCCGGATCCGGTCGACCTGGTAGACGATCGGGACGCCGGGAACGCCGGGGCGTAGGAAGTACGCGTGCAGCGAGTGCACCGCGCGGTCGGCCGCGACGGTACGGCCCGCGGCGACCAGCGCCTGGCCGGCCACCTGCCCGCCGAAGGTCCGCTGCAGCGACTCCTCAGGGCTGCGGCCCCGGAAGATGTTGAGCTCGATCTGCTCGAGATCCAGCAGGTCGACTAGCTGGTCGACTGGCGTTCCCATGGTGTGCGTCCTCTCCAACGGGCACGCCGGAGGGGCCGGCGGCATACCGCTGCTGTCTAGCTGGAAGTCTGCTGGCCGCTCGGGAATTCCCACCGGTCGGCGCCGCTGACGGTACCGGAAGGTACGGCGACCGACCGTGGCGGCCCACCGCCCGCCTCCCACGGCGAAAACGCTGAGCGCTCAGCCCTCTGCACTCAGCCCGGACTGCCGCACCGTTATGTTGAGCCGCCCGGTCATCGGCGGCCCCGGCTCACCCAGCCGCAGCTCCGGGTCGACGCTGCCGGGCAGGGTGCGCAGCACACCGTGGTAGGCGTACCGCGCGGGGCCGCCGAACACCAGCAGGTCACCGCTGCGCAGCTCGACGTCGGTCCACGGCCGGGTGCGGGTCCGGCTGTTGCCGAGCCGGAAGACGCCGGAGTCGCCGAGCGAGAGCGAGACCACCGGGGCGTCGACCCGCTCCTCGCGGTCCTGGTGCAGGCCCATCCGCGCACCAGCGGGGTAGTGGTTGATCAACGCGACGTCCGGCGCGTATCCGACGACGCCCGCCACCACGGCACCACCCTCGCCGTACGCCGCCGCGACGGCGCGCCGTGCGAGGGCGTCGAGCAGCGTGGAGAACGGCTTGACGGGAGCGCCGTCGCCGTCCTGCGCCCGACGGGTGTAGGCGTAGGGGAACCAGTGATCGCCGCAGCCCTCGGCCGCCTTGCGCGCGGAGCCGCAGCTGGGGCAGCGGGCCACCACGCCCCAGTGCCAGCCGAGGCAGACCTGACGGACCGACATCTCGGCGCCACCGGGCAGCCGGACGGTGCGCAGCCCGGCCGGCGGGCGAGCCCAGTCGCGGCAGGCGGCGACCAGCTCGCGTTGCTCGGCCGGCGTCAACCAGTCGGGCAGCAGCACGGCTCCGGGTGCGAGCTCGGCCCGCGCCCGCCCGAACAGCTCACTGGTCACCGAGCACACCTTCCCCCGACAGTCGCGCGCGGGTCGGCATCGCCGTCCTGGCACCGGTCCGCTCGACGCTCAGCGCGGCGGCTCGGACGGCGAACCGGGCCGCCGCGACCAGGGGCAGGCCCTCCGCCAGGCCGACCGCCAACGCGCCGCAGAAGGTGTCCCCGGCGCCGGTGGTGTCGACGGCGCGCACCGTCGGCGCGGCGACCAGCTCGCACCGCTCGCCCTCGCGGACCAACGCACCGTCGGCGCCCAGCGTGACCACCACGCGGGCGCAGGGCAGTCCGGCGGCCAGCCGCGCCACCTCGGCGGCGTCGCGCACCGCGCTGTCGGGGACGCCGCAGAGCCGGGCCAGCTCCGTCCGGTTGGGCACCAGCACGTCGACCAGCGGCCAGAGCTCGGCAGGCAGACCGGGCACGGGCACCGGCGCCGGGTTGAGGACGAACACGCCGCGCGCCAGCCGAGCGGCGGCCAGCACGGGCGCCATCGGGATCTCCAGCTGGGCGAGCACGACCGCGGCCGACTCCAGCAGCGCGCCGGCGGCGTGCACCGCCTCGGCGTCGAGTCCGGCGTTGGCGCCGGGCGAGACCACCACGCAGTTCTCGGCCTGCCGGTCGACCAGGACGACGGCGTGACCGGGCGGTCCGTCCACGGCGGCGAGCCGGCTGACGTCGATCCCCTCGGCAGCCAGCTCGCGGCGCAGCCCGGCGCTGTCCGCGTCCGTCCCGACTGCGCCGACGAAGGCGACGGACCGGCCGAGCCGGGCCGCAGCGACGGCCTGGTTGGCACCCTTGCCACCGCCGAGTCGGATGATCGGACCGCCCTGAACGGTCTCGCCCGGCGCGGGGAGCACCGCGACCTCGATCACTCGGTCGAGGTTGACGCTGCCCACCACGACGATGTCCGCACCGGTGCCCGATTCCATCCCACCAGCTTGCCACTCCCACCTGCCAGGCCGGACCGATACCTCAGAGCGGACCGATCCCTCGGACGAGAGCGATCCGCCAGCCCGGACCGATCCGGCTCACGGCAGCAAACCCACCTCACGCGCACACTCGGCCCAGGCCTGCCAACCCTGCTGACGCAGAATCTCCTGAGCCACCGTGATCTGCTGTCGCCGGCCGGCCCGGTCCGGTCGGCTCGCGTAGCGCAGGCCCCCCGCCTCCCGCCAGGTCGGTGGCCAGATCTGCAGGCCGCCGTAGTAGCCGTTGCCGGTGTCGGCGGCCCAGTCACCGTCGCTCTCGCAGTCGGCGACCTGATCCCAGGTCGCATCGGCGACGGGGACGGAGACGGGGACAGAAACCGGGCCGGGGCCACCGGTCCGACCGGAGCCGGCTCCGGCGTCACCCCCGGGTCCCGGGGCCGGACTGCCGGCCAGCGCGAGCGCGGCGCCGCAGAGCAGCCCGGCTATTCGAGGCTTGATTCCACGCATCCTCCGACTGTCCACGAGCCGCTCCCCCACCCGCGACCGGGCCCGCTCCCCGCTACGCCATCGGAGCGCCGCCACCGGCCCGGCACCCGGCCGGCGCGAAACGCCGTCGACCGCCGCCCCCAACGGGGACGGCGGTCCACAGCACAGCAGCGCGAGATGACAGCGACGCGATGCGTCAGCGCATCAGCGACCTCAGAACGAGAGCACCTGGCCAGGCAGGATCAGGTTGGCGTCGCCGCCGATGACCTGAACGTTCTTCTGGTACAGCGACTGCCAGTTGGTGCCGTGCGCGGCGGCGATGTCGCTCAGCGTGTCACCGCTCTTGACGGTGTAGCTGCCACCGGTGGTCGCGGAGTCGTAGGTCTTGGCGGCCGGCTTCGAGGGCTGGGCCGGGGCCTGCTGCACCGGGGCCTGCTTCTGCGCGGGGGCCTTCGGGGCGGGGGCCTGCTGCACCGGGGCCTGCTGCTGCACGGGGGCCTTGGCGGCCGGCGCCGGGGTCTGGGCGGCGGGGGCAGCCGGGGCCGGAGCGGGGTTGACGGCGGCGGGGGCGCCACCGGCGGTCAGGCCGGCCTTCACCGAGCAGACGGGCCAGGCGCCGGGGCCCTGAGCGGCCAGCACCTTCTCGGCGACCGAGATCTGCTGGGCCTCGGTGGCCTGGTTGGCCTGCGGCGCGTACTGGGTGCCACCGAAGGCGGCCCAGGTGGAGGAGGTGAACTGCAGGCCGCCGTAGAAGCCGTTACCGGTGTTGATGCTCCAGTTGCCGGTGCTCTCGCACTGGGCGACGGCCTCCCAGGTCGAGGTGGAGGCGGCAGAGGCCGTGGAGGCCGTGACGAGGCCCGCCACCGGGACGACCGCCACAGCGGTGGCGCCCAGGACGGCCAGCCGAACGCGGTTGCGCTTGGTGGCCGTGGTGGTGGCAGCGGCGTTCTCGTTACGGAAAGTCATGGAATCCCTCTCGACAGCCCCGGGCGGGCGTGCGGAACCAGACCCCTGCGGGCCGAAGTTCGCGTGCCGCGTCCTTGGGCGGCCGAGTACGTGTCCGACGTACCGCGCCGCCCCGGCTACTCCCACGCGCCGCCGACTTGTTCGAGCCGTCGGACGGCGGGCACCCGGTGGGGTGCGCTGGGGGTGAACCCGGGTGGTGCTCGTTGCACCGGGGACGAAGCTAGGGGTCGGAAGTGTCCGGAATCAACCGGTTCAAGATCCGCCCAGGATTCCCCCAGGTCAGCCAGGTGTTACCCGAAGTAACGATCAAGTACTTGAATGATCAAATGTCCGTTTTGATAGGTTTTGAGCGACTCAAACCTTCTGTGCACGTGGCGCCGGTCACATTTCACCGCCTGTGAGCCTGCGCACATCATCGACAGATTGTGATCGCATCGACACCATTCGCAGTCGGCGCGGAGGAAAAAAGCGACACTCCGACCCCCAACCCGTGACTCCGACCACAGCAGCCCGTTGGTAATGGCGGCCGGGCCCGCCCGCGCCGCACCGGGGCCACCGCACCGCCCGGTCAAGGAGAACGGCGTCCAGCCGACGACACCCGAGGAGTCCTGTTGCCGCGCATGCTCGAGGTCAGCGACGAGGTCCGCGCCGAGATCGGCGACGACGAGGCCGACCGTCTGCTCGGCGGGGCCCACGCCCCTGACACCTATGACTGCACGTCCTGTCGAACGCCGGGCGACTCACTGCACGAGTCGACCAGCACCGTGCTCTTCGTCGGCGACGAGACCGCGGTGCTGGCGTTCGCGCACGCGCGGTGCATCCCCTCCCAGGTCGTCCCGGTCTCCGAGGAGCAGTTGCTGGGCGCGGTCCGCAGCATCAGCCAGGCCCAGGGCAGCGGGTTCCCCACCCGGGCCGGATACCCCGGCGCCGGGCAGGCCGGATACCCGGGCGACCCCGGGTACCCGGTCGACGCCCTCGGCCTTCCTCTCACCCCCACCCACGCCGCTCAGCCGGCACCCCCGGCGCCCGTGCCCGACGCGGCGCCCGTACCCGACTCGACGCTCGACGCACCCGCGCGCCCGGCCGACCCGGCTGCCCGGGTGCCGGCCCCGGGCGACCCGGCGGTCCTGGGCGTCACCTGCGGCCTGGTGCTCTGCGGAGACACCGGGCACGCCGCCATCGTGGTCGAGCCGACCGGCCCGGTCGGCCGGCCTGGTCAGGTGACCGGAGCGGACGAGTTCCTCCCGCTGCTCGCCGAGCACGGCTTCACCCCGATCGTGGACGTGGACAAGCCGCCGGCCCGGTTGGCGGGCTGGTCGGTGCTGGTGGCGATGGGGCGGCTGCACTCGATCCTGCAACCGTCCGCGATCGGCAACAGCGCTTGGTGGCAGGCGCATTCACCGCTCGCCGTCACCGACGCGTGGCGGCTCGCGGCGGCCCGGCGGTCCGAGGTGATCATGTATGCCGCGCCGGCCGGCACGATCGGCCGCCAGCCCCGCGAGGACCTGCTGCGGGCCGCCCTCGACCGGGCGGCCGCGCAGGGCCTGCTGGTCGCCGCCGCCCTTCCGCTGGCCGGCACCTGAGCCACCCCGATATCCCGAGCGTCCCGCCCCGTCCTGTCCCGCCGCTCCCGTCCCGCCGTCCCGCCGCCCCACCGGCGCGCGGGGCGCGGGGCACCCGCACGCCGACCGCCACACACCCACCCGACGCCCCACCGCGCCACCCCGGTGCGCTGCGACCCGCATCCCCAGCCCGGCTGGCTCGTTGGGCCCTGCGTGTACAGCTACGACGTGACCTCAGCCTTCCGCCAGACCACCGCCACCCGAGGGATCCCGGCAATGAGGCCGTCGTACGACGGAGAGCATCCGATCGCCCCCACCCCCACGCCGATCTACGACGAGCTGTACTCCGAGTACCGCCGCCTCTTCCGCGCGCTGCCCGGCGACCGCGCTGGCGAGGAGGACATGCGGTTCACCGGCTTCGCCATCCGCGAGCGCCCGTTCGGGGGCAGCGGCGGGGGTAGCGCTGGAGGCAGCGCCGGGGGCGACAGCTACCGCGACGGGTACGGGGCGGTGCCGCAGCACCCTGCCTTCACCGGCTACCCGGGCCAGCTCACGGGGGCGCCGCAGTTCGTGCCCGCCCAGCACGTGCCGCAGCAGCAGCCATCGCAGCAACCGGCGCACCAGCAACACGCACCCCACCAGCCCGCCGCACAGCACCCGTACCAGGCGTCCCCCTACCCCCACCCGCAGCAGCCGTCGACCACCGGCCAGGGCTGGGTGGCCGCCGGCTACCTCACCCCGACCGCCCCGGCCCCGGCAGCGCCCGGCCCGGCCACCCCGGGCCGTCACCGCGGCAACCTGCTCTCGCTGCCCCCGGGCCGCAGCTGACACGCCGCCGGTCGGCAACAGCAGAGCGGTCCGGTGGCTCCCCGCCACCGGACCGCTCTGCTGTCACCTGCCGCTCCTACTCACTACTTGCGCTTGCGCTTCTCGCGCACCCGCACCGAGATCGAGATCGGCGTCCCCACGAACCCGAACTCCTCACGCAGCCGCCGCTCGACGAACCGTCGGTAGCCGGCCTCCAGGAATCCGGAGGCGAACAGCACGAACCGCGGCGGCTTGGCCCCGGCCTGGGTCCCGAAGAGGATGCGCGGCTGCTTGCCGCCGCGGATCGGGTGCGGGTGGGCGGCGACCAGCTCACCGAGGAAGGCGTTCAGCCTGGCGGTCGTGATCCGGGTCTCCCAGCCGGCCAGCGCGGTCTCGATCGCCGGGACCAGCTTCTCCATGTGCCGGCCGGTCAGCGCCGAGACGTTGACCCGGGGCGCCCACTGCACCTGGACGAGATCCTGCTCGATCTCCCGCTCCAGGTAGTAGCGGCGCTCCTCGTCCATCTGGTCCCACTTGTTGTAGGCGACGACGACGGCGCGTCCGGCCTCGACGGCCATCGAGATGATCCGGGTGTCCTGCTCCGCGAGCGGCTCACTGGAGTCGATCAGGATGACCGCGACCTCGGCCTTGTCCAGCGCGGCGGAGGTGCGCAGCGAGGCGTAGAAGTCGGCGCCGGAGGTCAGGTGGACCCGGCGGCGGATACCGGCGGTGTCGATGAACTTCCAGGTCTTGCCGCCCAGTTCGATCAGCTCGTCGACCGGGTCACGGGTGGTGCCGGCCAGCTCGTTGACGACCACCCGGTCCTCGCCGGCCACCTTGTTGAGCAGGCTCGACTTGCCGACGTTGGGCCGGCCGATCAGCGCGACCCGGCGGGGGCCGCCGACCGTGGTGCCGAAGGTCTGCGGCGGGGCCTCGGGCAGCGCGGCCATCACGGCGTCCAGCAGGTCGCCGGAGCCGCGGCCGTGCAGCCCGGAGACGGGGTAGGGCTCACCGAGGCCGAGCGACCAGAGGTAGGCGGCCTCGGCCTCGGTCGCGGGGCCGTCGACCTTGTTGGCGCAGAGCACGGTCGGCTTGCCGGCCCGGCGGATCAGCTTGATCAGCGCCTCGTCGGTGTCGGTGGCGCCGACCGTGGCGTCCACCACGAAGAGCACCGCATCCGCGGTCTCGATGCCCAGCTCGGCCTGTGCGGCGACCATGGCGTCGATGCCGAGGACGTCGATCTCCCAGCCACCGGTGTCGACCACCTTGAACCGGCGGCCGTTCCAGGTCGCCTCGTAGCTCACCCGGTCGCGGGTGACGCCGGGCTTGTCCTCGACGACGGCCTCACGGCGGCCGATGAACCGGTTGACCAGGGTCGACTTGCCGACATTCGGGCGGCCGACCACGGCCAGCACCGGCAGCGGCACGTGCCCGCCGTTCTCCAGGTCGAGGTCCCCGTCCTCGAAGCCCTCGCCCTCGGCCAGGGCCATGAACTCGGCGTACTCGGAATCGTCCAGCTCACCGTGACCGGCGAGGTGCTCGTTGCTCATTCTCGTCTGTTCCGTTTCCCGGCGTCCCGAAGCTCGGGGCGCCGTGCGTACCTGCCCGGGCGCGAACGGCCGGGCAGCGCGAAAAAATCACATCTGGGCGGGGCTCAGACAGCCGTCATCAGGCAGCCGTCAGGTGCCCGGCCCGCTGCTCCACCAACTCCGCGATCGTGTCGATCACCTGCTGGAGCGTCAGCTCGCTGGTGTCCACCAGGACGGCGTCCGGCGCCTGGGCCAGCGGGGCGGTGGCCCGCGAGGAGTCGGCGGCGTCGCGGCGGCCCAGGTCGGCCGCCATCGCGGCGATGGTCGCCTCGTCGACGCCCTTGGCCCGCAGCTCGGCCGCCCGTCGCTCGGCGCGGGCGGTCTCGGAGGCGGTCAGGAAGATCTTGGCGGTGGCGCCGGGGAAGACCACGGTGCCCATGTCACGGCCCTCGGCGACGATGCCGCGCGGGGCCAGCTCGGCGCAGCCGCGCTGCAGCTCCACCAGCCGGGCCCGCACCTGCGGAACCGCGGCCACCGCGCTGACCTGCGCCGTCACCTCGGGGCCGCGGATCGGCCCGGAGACGTCCTGGCCGTCGACCGTGATGGTCGGGCCGCCGGCGTCGGTACCGGAGACGATCACGGGCTTGGCGCAGGCGATGGCGACCGCGTCCGCGTCCGTCACGTCCACCTCGTTGGCCAGCATCCACCAGGTCATCGCCCGGTACATGGCGCCGGTGTCGAGAAAGCTGAGGCCCAGCCGGGCCGCCACCGCGCGGGAGACGGTCGACTTGCCGGAGCCGGAGGGTCCGTCGATGGCGACGACGACCGGGGCATGCGCTCGGTCGGCAGTGTCCACGGGGGAACCTCTCTACTCGTACACCCGGGGGAGATACCTCAAGGTTAGACGACCGCCGCCAGTCGCCCGACCGGCTCCGCTCCCGCCCGGGCCCGCTCAGCCCGCCCGCCGCCAGGCCCGCGCCTCCCAGCCGTCAGTCCCGCAGGTCCCAGCCGCGGTCGCTCAGCGCGCTCTCCAGCCGCCGCACCGCGTCCGGTTCCACCTGGAGCTGCACCAGGCCGATCCGGCGGCCGGCCGAGTGGTCGATCGCCACGTCCTCGATGTTGACCCCGGCCCTGGCCGCCTCGCGGAACAGCCGGCCCAGCTCGCCGGGCTGGTCGCCGATCGCCACCACCACGGTCTCGTAGCGGGTGGGCGGAGCGCCGTGCTTGCCGGGGATCCGGGCCTGGCCGTGGTTGCCGCGGCGCATCACCGCCTCGATGTCGGCGGTGCCCGAGCGCCGCCCGGCCTCGTCACCGGTCTCCAGCGCCCGCAGCGCGGCGACCGTGGTGCCCAGGTCGGTGGCGAGCTCCTCCAGGATGTCGGCGACCATCCCGGCGTTGGCGGCGAGGATGTCCAGCCACATCCGGGGGTCCGAGGCGGCGATCCGGGTCACGTCGCGCACGCCCTGCCCGGCCAGGCGCACGGCGGCGTCGTCGGCGTGCTCCAGCCGGGCGGCGACCAGCGAGGAGAGCAGTTGCGGGGTGTGCGAGACCAGCGCGACGGCGCGGTCGTGCGCGGCGGCCTCCATCACCACCGGCATCGCGCCGCAGAGCGCGACCAGCTCCAGCGCCGCGTTGAGCGTCTCGGTCGCGGTGTCGGGCGTGGGGGTGAGCACCCAGGGCCGGCCCTCGAACAGGTCCGCGCGGGCGGCCAGCGGGCCGGACTGCTCGCGACCCGCCATCGGGTGGCCGCCGATGTAGCGGACGGTGTCACAGCCCAGCGCCGCGATCTCGGCGCGCGGGCCGGCCTTCACGCTGGCCACGTCGGTGTAGCAGCGGGCCAGCTCGCGCCGCTGGCAGTCGGCCAGCACCTTGCCGACCAGCGCGGGCGGGACGGCCACGATCGCCAGGTCCACCGGTCCCGGCGGCTCCTCGGTGGTCCCGGCGCCGAGCGAGGCGGCGGTGCGGGCGGCGTCGGGGTCGGCGTCGGAGAGATACACCGTGATCCCCCGTCCGGTCAGCGCGAGCGCGGCGGAGGTGCCGATCAGACCGGTGCCGACGACGGCGACAGTGCGCATGGTGCTGCTGCTCTCCTGCGTTCCGGGGTGCGGGTGCCCCACAGCCTCCGGCGTTCCGGGGTGCGGGTGCCGCGGGTGCCCCCATATCCTCCCGCACCCACCGCGCCGCCGCCCCGCCGGGCCGGGGAAAACCCGCGACAGTGGTCACCGGGGCGGGCAGACTGGGCCCCCGATGGGCCACCGAGGCGGCGCGCGAAGAGGAGCACGATGACGGATCAGCCGGCTGACGCCACGTCAACACCCCCACCGACCTGGCCCACCACGCTGGACTCCGTGGCGGTGCACGCCGAGGGCGCCGTCTGCCGCCGGGTGGCGCACGGCACGCCGGCGGCCGACCCCGCCGGCCCGGGTCCGGTCCGGCTACGTCTCACCGGCCTGCCGCCCACGCTGGAGCCGGGCTCGCTGCGCGCCGGCCTGCCGGGCGGCCCGGCCGGCTGGCGGGTCACCGAGGTCCGCCCGGCCGCCGAGGCGCGGCTGACCAGCCCGGAGCAGCTGCCCGAGCTGCACCGGCAGCTCGCCGAGGCCGAACAGGCCGAGGCCGCACTGCGGCTGCGGCAGCGACAGCTGGCGGCAAGGATCGCCCAGACCGTCGAGCTGCGGCCCGTCCCGCCCAAGCGCCATGCGGGCGACCCGCACCACCGGGTGCCCGCCGACGCGCTGCTCACCCTCGCCGACTTCCTCGAGGAGCGGCTCAGCACCCTGCACGCCGAAGCCGAGCAGGCGGGCGAGCGGCTGCGGCACGCCGTTCGCGAGCGCGAGCTGATCGCCACCCGGCTGGCCACCGCCTCCACCGCCGAGCCGGGCACGCCGGTCGGGACCAGCCTGCTCGCGCTGGTCACCCTGACCCCGGACGACCCCGAGCGGCCGCTGCCCACCGAGCCGATCACCGTCGAACTGGAGTACCGGGTCACCGGCGCCCGCTGGTTGCCGACCTACCAGCTGAGCCACCGTCAGGGCGCGGGCAGCGGCACCCTGACCCTGCGCGCGGCCGTCGCCCAGCACACCGGCGAGGACTGGACGGACGTCCGGCTCACCCTCTCCACGGCCGACCTGCAACGCCCGGCCGAGCCACCCGAGCTGCGTTCGATCCGGATCGGCCGGCGCCAGCCGGCGCCCGCACCGTCGGGCTGGCGCGAGCCCCCGCGCGGGCTGGGCGAGCTGTTCGCCGACTACGACGGCGCCGGGCAGCCGCCCCGACCGGTCGCCGCTGCCGCCGCTGCCGCCTTCAGCCCCGACAGCGACGTCCTGCCGGGGGCCGCCGCACCCGCGCCGACGCCCGCCATGGCCCCGAGGCACCGGCGCGCCGCCGCCCCAGCCGCTGCCAGCTATGGCGCCGCGCCGTCCGCGGGCGCCCCCGCCCCCGGCGGCCCGCCGCCGATGCCCGCGTCCCCCGGCGCACCCCCGCCCCAGCAGGTCATGCGATCCCTGGGCGCCGCGCTGCCGCAGTCGCCCGCCTTCGCGCCCCAGCTCCCGCCCCCATCCCCGCCGCAACCCCCGCACCCCGGCGCCGAGTTGCTCGACTACGCCCACCTCACGCTGGCCGGCCCCGCCGACCGGCCCAGCCGGCGCGGCCGCCTGCACCCCGGCGCCCCGGCCTCCGCCGTGCCGCGCGGCGCCTTGCCCGGCGCGGTCCCACCGCCGCACGCCGTCTCGCCCCGCCGGTCGGCCGGCTCCTTCGACCAGCGCTTCGACGCCGAGTCCAGGGTCGACCTGCCCTCCGACGGTGCCTGGCACACCGTCGGCCTCGGCGAGCTGCCGGTGACCCTGCGCCCGGAGTACGTCTGCGTGCCCGCCGTCGAGCAGTCCGTCTACGCGACCCTGCTGCTCGGCAACGCCTCCGAGCGGGCCCTGCTCGCCGGGCCGCTGGAGGTGACGGTGGACGACGCGTTCCTGCTCGGCACCGCGCTGCCCACGCTCGCCCCCGGTGCCACCCGGCGCATCGGCCTGGGCGTGGCGGAGAGCGTGCGGGTGACCCGCAGGACCGAGACCCAGGAGTCCACCGCCGGGCTGCGCGGCTCCACCACGGTGGTGACCGAGCGGATCCAGCTGGAGCTGGCCAACCGGCTGGCCCACCCGGTCACGGTCGAGATCCGCGAGCGGATCCCGGTGACCGGCGATCGCGACATCAAGATCGAGGACCGTCCCGGCACACCGGCCTGGTCGGCACCGGACGCCTCGGACCGGCTCCATCCCCGGGGCACCCGGCTGTGGCGGGTCGAGCTCGCGCCGAACGGCCGGACCGAGCTGACCGGCGGCTACGAGATCCGCATCCCGGCCGGCAAGGCCCTGACCGGCGGCAACCGAAGGAGCTGAGCACCATGACGTCCACCACTCCCCTCCCGACTCCGCTACCAGTCATGGCCGTCACCTGCCTGGAGGACCGCGCCCACGTCGAGCGCACCGCCGCCCTCAGCCTCACGGCGGGCCCGCAGCGGCTGCGGCTGGGCCCGATCAGTCCGCTCGCCGTCGACCACACGCTGCGCACCGAGCTGGCCGCCGCCCAGGGCGCCGTCCAGGTGCTCGCCGCCCGGGTCACCCGGGACTGGACCCCGCGCTCGGCCGACCCGCCCGGCGCCGACGACTCGCCGCTACGGCACCGGCTGCACGAGCTGGAGACGGCGCTGCGCACCGGCGAGCAGCAGGTGCAGCGGCTGACCGCACGGCTGGCACTGCTCGACCAGCTGGCCGCCGACCTGCTGCGCGAGATCGGCGAGGGCACCGGTCTCGGCGAGGCCGAACCGGTCCGCTGGGCGCGCGAGCTGGACCGGGTGGCGGCCGAGCAGGACACCCACGCCGAGCGGCTACGGGCGCTGCGGGCGGAGCTGGCCGAGCTGACCCGGCAGCGGCACGCGGCGCTGGACGCGCTGACGGCCGCCGAGGCCGAGCCCCCGGAGCTCACCGCCCACCTCGACCTCACGGTGCTGGCCGAGCGGGCCGGCCCGGCCAACCTGACGGTCCGCCACCTGACGCCCTGCGCGCTCTGGCGCCCCGCCTACCGGGCGGTGTTCGCCGACGGCCGGCTGCGGCTGGAGTCGGACGCGATGGTCTGGCAGGCCACCGGCGAGGACTGGTCCGGCGTGCGGCTAACCCTGTCCACCGCCCGCTCGGCGCTGGCCGGCGATCCGCCACAACTGCACGAAGACCGGCTGACGCTGCGGGAGCTGAGCGGCGAGGAGCGGCGCACCGTCGAGGTGGAGCTGCGCGAGGAGGAGATCAGCACCCTCGGTCCCGACAGCGCACCGGGCGCCGGGCCTGGCGGGCAGACCGGCGAGCTGCCGGGCGTGGACGACGGCGGCGAGGTCAGGGTGCTCACCGCGGCCGACCCGGCCGACCTGCCGGGCGACGGCCGCGCGCACCGCGTCCCGCTGGCCGGCTTCACCGTGCCGGGCCAGGCCGAGCGGGTCGCCGCGCCCGAACTGTCGCCGCTGGTCAGCGAGGTGGTGACGTTCCGCAACCCGGCCGCGCACCCGCTGCTGGCCGGCCCGGTCGAGCTGGTGCGCGGCAGTGGCTTCGTCGGCCGGGGCGAGCTGCGCTTCACCGCCGCCGGTGCCGCCGCCGAGCTGGCCTTCCCCGGCGCGGACGACATCCGGCTGATCCGGGAGTTCGAGGAGTCCCAGGGCACTTCCGGCCTGCCGGGACTGGGCCAGCGCACGGTGCTGACCCGCACCGTACGGGTGCACGTCTCCCGGCTCTCCGCTCCGGGCGAGCAGGGCGCGCAAGGGCTCACCCTGCGCGAGCGGATCCCGGTCTCCGAGGTCTCGGCGGTCGAGGTCCGGCTGCGCAAGGAAGCCTGCGACCCGCCGCCGACCGAGGTGGACGCCGAGGGCGTGGTGCGCTGGGACCTGTCCCTGCCGCCGAGCGCCCGACGGACCGTCACCCTGGTCTACGAGGTGACGGCTTCGGCCAAGGTGGCGGGGCTGACCACCGGCTAGGGCCTCTCTTACGGATCTTGTCGGATCAGCGTGCGGCTCCCCCAGCCTTCGGCCGGGAGGTGCCCCCACGGCGCCCGGCTGGGCGGGCCGGCGGATCGTCCTCGTACTGGGTCGTACTTGGATGATTCGCCGGTGCGTCCAGGCGGGATGCCCGGCGTCGCGCGCCCGGCAAGATCCGTAAGAGAGGCCCTAGGTCGGCCGTACAGGCCCTGGCAACCCAGGACGTCGCAGCGTCCGCGGGGCCGGGCGTTCCGGTACAACTGAGCTATGATCCTGCACCTCGCTCCGCTGGACGACTGGCTCCGCGATCCCGGCCGCCCGTACAGCGCCACCTCGTTGCTGACGGACGGGTTCATCCACTGCTCGCCGGATGAGCCCACCACGCTGGCCATCGCGAACCTGTTCTTCGTCAGGGCGCCGGATCCGCTGATGGCCCTGCTGATCGACCCGGACGAGGTGGAGCCGATGGTCCGTTGGGAGGCGCCCAGCGGTGACCGGCCGCTCGGGGTGGCGCCGGAAGTGCTCTTCCCGCACATCTACGGGCGGCTGAACCGCAGCGCGGTGAAGGGCCTGGAGAAGCTGGAGCGCGGGTCCGACGGCCGCTGGGCGCGCATGATCCCCTGGAGCTGACCCGGCTGCCGGCCGGTCGTTACAGCCAGCCGCGCTCGCGAGCCGCCATGCCGGCCTGGAACCGGGTGCTGGCGCCCAACTCCCGCATCAGCGCCTGCAACCGCCGCTGGGTGGTACGGGCGCTCCAGCCCAGCGAGCGGGCGATCGACTCGTCGGTCAGGCCCGCCGCGAGCAGCCCGAGCAGCTTGCGCTGGTCGGCCTCGGGCTCGCGCGGGCCGGGTTCGGAGCCGATCGCGGCCTGCAGCGGCACCGCCCGGTCCCACTCGGCCTCGAAGAGCCCGTCCAGCGCCTGCAGCAGGGCGGACGGATGGATCACGTAGGCGGCGTCCAGCACGCTGTCGCCGACGCTGATCGGGATGATCGCCATCCGGTCGTCCGCCATGATCAACTTCATCGGGAGGGTGGTCCGCACCCGGGCCTCCTCCCCGTCCTGCACGCCGACCAGGATCTCGTTCTCCAGCCGCCCGGGCCAGGCCACCGCCTCCCGGTCGTAGATGGCCCGGAACCGCACGCCCTCCTTGAGCCGGCGGCTCTGCTGGGTGAGGTTGGCGGCCGGATCCCGCACGTACGGCGGGCAGTCGAAGGTGCGCACCTGCTGATGGCTGCTCTCCTGCAGGTGCTCGATCCGCTGGTTGATCGCCTCGCTGCCGGTCAGCACCTCGACCGAGCGGGCCGGGTCGGTGAACCGGGAGGCCTCGCGGAAGGTGTCCATCAACCGGTGCATCTCGGCCCGCGCGCTGCGCAGCTCGGCCTCGCGATGGCCGATCAGGGTGCCGATCGCGACGTCCGGCGCGACGGCCAGGTAGCGCTCGCGGTCGACCGGGGCGCGGGTGGCCATGCCCTGCTGGGCCAGCCGGCTGAGCGCCTTGCCGCTCTGCTGCCCGCTCAGGCCGCAGCGCTCGGCCAGTTCCGCGGCGGTGGACTGCGGGGCGGCCACCAGCGCGACGTAGATCTGGGCGTCGACATCGGACAGCCCGAGTGCGCTGAAAGCGTCAAACATGACGCCCCTCCCCCGTGTGGCGGTTTCACGCCAATTGGCGAGTGATTATCTCGTGGCCATCCTGCGCCACGGATGATCCCCCTGACAAGCCGACCCGTCAAGCCGGGACGGCACCGGCCGCGATCGCGGCACGGCGTCCGGACAGAACGCGGGGCCGCGCACCCGCTCGGTGCGTGGCCCCGCTGTTCGTCCTCTGTTCGGAATCGGCTGCGGCCTAGGTCCCGTCCGGTCGCGCGCCCGGCAAGATCGGCCGGACAGGACCTAGGTCCCGTCCGGTCGCGCGCCCGGCAAGATCCGCCGTACAGGCCCTAGAGGCCGACCTCCCGCATCAGCTGCCCAACCTCGGGGTTGGTCAGCCGGCGCAGCCAGCCCGACTTCTGGTCGCCCAGCGCGATCGGGCCGAAGTGGGTGCGGACCAGCTTCTCCACCGGGAAGCCCGCCTCGGCGAGCATCCGGCGCACGATGTGCTTGCGGCCCTCGTGCAGGGTGACCTCGACCAGGTAGTTCTTGCCGACGTTGGAGACCACCTTGAAGCTGTCGGCACGGGCGAAACCGTCCTCCAGCTCGATGCCCTGGGCGAGCTGCTTGCCCAGGTCACGCGGGATCGGGCCCTGGATCGCGGCCAGGTAGGTCTTGGTGACGCCGTAGCGCGGGTGGGTCAGCCGGTGGGCCAGCTCGCCGTGGTTGGTGAGCAGGATGATGCCCTCGGTCTCGGTGTCCAGCCGGCCCACGTGGAACAGCCGGGTCTCCCGGTTGGTCACGTAGTCGCCCAGGCACTGGCGGCCGTCCGGGTCCTCCATCGTGGAGACCACGCCGGCCGGCTTGTTGAGCGCGAAGAACAGGTACGACTGGGTGGCGACGGTGAGGCCGTCCACCTTGATCTCGTCGTTCTCGGGGTCGACCCGCTTGCCCTGCTCGGTGACCCGCAGGCCGTTGACCTCGACCCGGCCCTGCTCGATCAGCTCCTCGCAGGCCCGCCGGCTGCCCATGCCGGCCCGGGCCAGCACCTTCTGCAGCCGCTCGCCCTCCTCGTTGCCGCCGGTGCCGGGACCCTCGTGGCGGCGCAGCACCGCGTCCTCGATCTTGGCCTGCAGCTCGCGCGAACGCTGCGGCTGGCGCCGCGGGTCGCCGGGAGCGCCCTGGCCCTCGCGGCGCGGGCGCGGCGCGGGGCCGGGACGGCGACCGCTGAAGCCGCCGCGGGCGGGGGTGGCGTTCGGGCCGCCGCCGTACTCGGGACGGTCGTAGCGGCGCTCCTCGGGGCGGGGCTCGCGACGCTCGTCGCGGTTGCCCCCGCTCCGGCTGCTGCCACTGCTCCAGCCACTGCCACTGCCGCTACCGCCGCCACCTCGGCCGCCACCGCTGTAGCCGCCACCGCTGCCACCTCGGCTGCCGCTGCCACCACCGCTGTAGCCGCCACCGCTGCCACCTCGGCTGCCGCTGCCACCACCGCTGTAGCCGCCACCGCTGCCACTGCCCCGGCCGCTCCCGCCGCCGTAACCGCCGCTGCCGCCGCTCCTGGCGCCGCCGCTGCCACCTCGGCCGCCATCGCCGCTGCTGCCGCCCCGTCCGCCACCGCCACCGCTGTAGCCGCCGCGGCCACCGCCGCCGCCGCTGTTCCTGCCGTTACCACTGCCACTGCTACGCATCAAATGTCCGTACGTCGATTCCATCGGGAAGTGCGGGTCGTGCCGGCCGACCTCACTGCACTTCCCCTGCGCTCACGGCGGCCACCGCGTCCGCGATCACCGTGCCTTCGAGGGACTCCGCTTCCACGTCGTCGACCTCGGGCAGGAAGGGCGCGAGCTCTGGCAGCTCATCCAGGCCGCGCAGCCCCATCCGTTCCAGGAAGTAGTTCGTCGTCCGATACAGGATCGCACCTGTTTCGGGCTCGGAGCCGGTCTCTTCCACCAGTCCTCGCTGTACCAGGGTACGCATCACGCCGTCACAGTTCACACCACGTACCGCTGATACCCGGGATCGGGACACCGGCTGGCGGTAGGCGACCACCGCGAGCGTCTCCAGTGCGGCCTGGGTGAGCCGGGCCTGCTGACCGTCCAGCACGTACCGGTCCACCACGGACGCGCAGGCCGCCGCGCTGTAGAACCGCCAGCCGCCGGCCACCAGTCGCAGCTCGAAACCGCGTCCCTGCGACGCGTACTCGGCCGCCAACTCCCTTAGTGCCGCCGCCACCTCGGGCCTCGGCCGGTCCATGACCTGGGCCAGCCGCGGCTCGGCCAACGGCTCGTCGGCCACCATCAGCACGGCCTCCAGGCCCGCCTTGAGCTCGACCTCGGGCGCAGCTGCCGGCTCGTCGCCGGTGTGGCCGTCGTCCGTGTCGGCCGCCACATCGACGGGCACCGGATCCGCCGGGACCGCCTGCGGCGGCAGCACAGGCGCGGCAGCCTCGGCGGGACCGGCAGGCTCGGCGGGCTCGGCGTCGACCACCGCGGCGCCGTCCTCCCAGGGGTAGGCCGGCTCCAGCCACTCGTCCTCGCGGGCCTGGCCCGGCACGCCCAGCGCGCGGCGGGCCGGCCGCGCATCGCCGGCGCTCAGCGGCCCGGACCCCTCAGCGGTCCCGCTCATCCTCGACTCCCTCTCCTCGACCAGGTCCCCCGTCCGCCTCGGCCGCGGGCTGCGGCCCGCCGTCGAACTCGTCGGTCACCTCGATCGCCGCCCGCTCCGGATCGGCCACCCAACGGACCGTCAGCTCCCCGAGCGCCTCCGGCTGCTCGAAGGCCAGCGCCCGCTCCCGGTAGAGCTCCAGCAGCGCCAGGAACCGCGCCACCACCACCAGCGTCTCCCCGGCGTCCGCGACCAGGTCGCCGAACGACGCCTCGCCGTGCTCGGTGAGGTAGGCCGCCATCAACGCGGCCTGCTCGCGCACGCTGACCGGCGGGGTGTGGATGTGGTCGACGTAGACCACCGGCTTCGGCTTGGGCGTCATCGCCTTCGCGGCCAGCTGCGCGAAGCGCTCGAGGCCGACGTGGATCACCACCTCGGGCAGCAGCTCGGCGTGCTGCGGCTCCAGGCCGACCGTGCGCGGCCGGCGGCGCTGCTCCGCCGCCCAACGCTGCTCGAAGACGGCCGCCACCCGCTTGTAGGCCCGGTACTGCAGCAGCCGGGCGAAGAGCAGGTCGCGGGCCTCCAGCAGGGCGAGGTCCTCCTCGTCCTCGATCTCGGCGGCGGGCAGCAGCCGGGCCGCCTTGAGATCGAGCAGGGTGGCCGCGACCACCAGGAACTCGGTGGTCGCGTCCAGGTCCCAGTCCGGGCCCATGGCCCGCAGGTAGACCATGAACTCGTCGGTGACCCGGGCGAGGGCGACCTCGGTGACGTCCAGCTTGTGCTTGGCGATCAGGCCGAGCAGCAGGTCGAACGGGCCCTCGAAGTTGACCAGCCGCACCTGGAAGGCGCCGCGCGCGACGTCAGCGGCGGCAGGTTCTGGGGCGGGTTCCGGGGCGGTGACGGGGTCCGGGGAGGTGCTGGCCATGGCGGTCCATCTTCACACGCGGAACCCGCTTATCGGCCGCGCAACCGCCGGACCAGGATGCTGGCGTCACCCCGCTGCTCCAGATCGGCCAGGACGACCGCGATGGCCTCCCGCACCACCCGGCCGCGGTCCACCGCGAGGCCGTGCTCGCCACGCAGGACCAGGCGCGCGTGCTCCAGGTCCATCAGCTCCTCGGCGGAGACGTACACGGTGATCTTCTCGTCGTGCCGTTCGCGCCCGCTGGGACGCCGGGGTGCGCGCCCGCGCGGGCGGCGCCGCCCTGCGCTGTCCGCGCCCTGCTCCTCGCCCTGGCCCGGCGCGGCGGGCGGCCCGGTACGGGCCGGCACCACGGTGCCGGTCGGCGCGGCACCCTGCGGGGCCCGCTCGACCCGCGGCCGGGCGACGGCCGGGCCGGCCCCGCCGGGACCACCCGAGGGAGCGTCAGCCGAGGCCGCGTCAGGCTGCTGCGCACCGCCGCCACCCTCCGCCGGTTCGACGGCGGAGCGGCTGGCCAGGGAGGGCGACAGCGCCATCCCCCCGGTGGTGCGGAACAGCTCGTCGGCCCCCGGGAGGCTCACTCGACGGGGCGGCACCGGTCGAGCACCTCCCTGGCCAGCTGGCGGTAGGCGGCGGCGCCGACCGAGTTGGTCGCGTACGTGGTGATCGGCTCGCCGGCCACGGTGGTCTCGGGGAATCTGACGGTGCGTCCGATCACGGTGTGGAAGACGTGGTCACCGAAGGCCTCGACCACCCGGGCCAGCACCTCGCGGCTGTGCACGGTGCGCGAGTCGTACATGGTGGCCAGGATGCCGTCCAGGCGCAGCTCGGGGTTGAGCCGCTCGCAGACCTTCTCGATCGTCTCGGTGAGCAGCGCCACACCGCGCAGCGCGAAGAACTCGCACTCCAGCGGCACGATGACGCTGTGCGCTGCGGTGAGCGCGTTGACCGTCAGCAGGCCGAGCGAGGGCTGGCAGTCGATGATCACGTAGTCGTAGTCCGGCAGCAGCGGGCGCAGCGCACGGGCCAGCGCCGACTCCCGGGCCACCTCGCTGACCAGCTGCACCTCGGCGGCCGACAGGTCGATGTTGGAGGGCAGCAGGTCCATGCCGGGGATGGCGGTCTTCAGCAGCACCTCGTCCGCCGTCAGGCCCCGCTCCATGAGCAGGTTGTAGACCGTGACGTCGAGCTCCATCGGGTTGACCCCCAGGCCCACCGAGAGCGCGCCCTGCGGGTCGAAGTCGACCAGCAGCACCCGGCGGCCGTACTCGGCCAGTGCGGCGCCCAGGTTGATGGTCGAGGTGGTCTTGCCGACGCCGCCCTTCTGGTTGCACATCGCGATGATCTGCGCGGGGCCGTGCTTGGCCAGCGGCGCGGGGATCGGGAAGTACGGCAGCGGACGGCCGGTGGGGCCGATCCGCTCGCGGCGCTGGCGGGCCGCGTCGGGGGCCAGCGTGGCGGCGTACTCCGGGTCCGGCTCGTACTCGGCGTCCGGGTCGTCGTAGGAACCGTAGGCGAACTCGGCATAGCCGAGGCCCTGTCCGGGCAGATCGGCCTCGTAGATCGCGGTCTGGGTGGCTGCCTGGCTCGCGGCCTGCCGGGCCTCGAAGGTGCGCACGGCGACCGTGCCGATCTCACTGGCTCCGACAGTGGAATGTGCGGCCCCGGTGTCGTCGGTCGGCTGTCCGGAGACACGCTCCGCCAGTCCTGGCTGACCACCCCCGGGAGCAAATGTCGACTCATTCACAAGTCGTCTTACCTCCTTGGGCATCCAGGGCATTATGTCGATTCGTCAGCCTGACACCATGCCGACGGTTTGCGACTCTAGGCCGTTTCGGGCGTTCGCAGCAACACAATCCACGGTAGTGGGCCCGATGTGTCGGCTACCCGACCGGGTTCTGTCAAGGGGCGGGTGACCCGACCCTCAGCGCGTTGACGGCGCATCGAGGCACGTCGAAGCCCCCGGTCGGCTACCGCCGGCCAGGGGCCATCGACACTGGTCGCGCGCCTGTCGCGCGCTTCTGGCGGAGCGTCAGGCGAGCACGCTGTCCAGGGAGATGGAGGGCAGACCGAACGCCTCGGCGACGGCGCCGTAGGTGATCTGACCCTCGTGCACATTCAGGCCCTTGGCCAGCGCGGCGTCACGCTTCAGCGCCTCCTTCCAACCACGGTTGGCCAGCTCGACGACGTACGGCAGCGTCGCGTTGGTCAGCGCGTAGGTGGAGGTGTTCGGGACGGCGCCCGGCATGTTGGCCACGCAGTAGAAGACCGAGTTGTGGACCGGGAAGGTCGGCTCGGCGTGCGTGGTGGGACGCGAGTCCTCGAAGCAACCGCCCTGGTCGATGGCGATGTCGACCAGCACGGAACCCGGCTTCATCCGGGAGACCAGCTCGTTGGTGATCAGCTTGGGGGCCTTGGCACCCGGGATCAGCACGGCGCCGATCACCAGGTCGGCCTCCAGCACGGCCTTCTCCAGCTCGAAGCTGTTGGACATGATGGCCTTGATCTTGGTGCCGAAGATCCGGTCGGCCTCGCGCAGCTTGTTGATGTCGCGGTCCAGCAGGGTTACCTCGTAGCCCATGCCGATCGCGATGGTGGCCGCGTGCCAGCCGGAGACGCCACCGCCGACGACGACGGCCTTGGCCGGGTGGGTGCCGGGCACGCCACCGGGCAGCACGCCGCGGCCGCCGGCCGGGCGCATCAGGTGGTAGGAGCCGACCTGCGGGGCCAGCCGGCCCGCGACCTCGGACATCGGGGCGAGCAGCGGCAGCGCGCCGTTGGCCAGCTGCACGGTCTCGTAGGCGATCGCGGTGGTGCCGGAGGCGACCAGCGCGTCGGTGCCGGCCTTGTCGGCCGCCAGGTGCAGGTAGGTGAAGAGGGTCTGGCCCTTGCGCAGCCGGTGGTACTCGGAGGCGATCGGCTCCTTGACCTTCAGCAGCAGGTCGGCGGTGGCCCACACCTCGTCGGCGGTGGGGAGGATGGTGGCGCCGGCGGCCACGTACTCCTCGTTCGGGATGGAGGAGCCGACACCGGCGCCGTCCTCGATGAAGACCTCGTGTCCGTTGCGGACCAGCTCATGCACGCCGGCGGGCGTGATGGCCACGCGGTACTCGTGGTTCTTGACCTCGCGGGGGATGCCGACCTTGGTCACGGTTAAACACGTCCCTCTTGCCATGGGAGTCCCAACCGGGGGAAGACCGGCGGGTGCCCGCACAGACAGGCCTCCGGCAGAGCCGGGGCACGCTGCACTGCGCGACTAAGTCGAGTGTAATGAAGCCCAGCGAATCCGCCAGCCTTCCAAAGTGACTAAATAAGCGAGAGACATTGGCAGATTCGTAGGCTTGCCTTGGATCCTTCCTGGCAAACCCCCGTGTTCCGGACAAACTTCCCATCCCAGCCAAGGGCTACCGCAAGACCACCGGTCGGACATCCGGCGTTCACCACCGCGGGCCCACCCGGCACCGCTCACCCGCCCGCCGGACCCTCGCTCACCCGTTCCCCACCCTCGCTCACCCGTTCACCCCTCACCGTCGCTCACCCATTCACCCCCTCGCTCACCCGTTCACCCCTCACCGTCGCTCACCCATTCACCCCCACCCTCGCTCACCCGTTCGCGACGAGTCGCTCCAACGCCGTCGCCACCGCCGCCGCGCCCCGCTCGTCGCCGAGCCGGCGCAGCAGCGCGAGCGCCGCCCGGTACTCGCGCTCCGCCTCCGCGAAGCGCCGCTGGGCGGCATGCGCCTCGCCGATCCGGGCCAGCAGCCGGGCCTGGGCCGTGGGCTCGTCCAGGCCCCGGCGCAGCGCCAGCGCGCGGCCGTAGCTGTCGGCGGCGCGCACCGCGTCCCCGAGCGCCCGGTGGCACTGCGCCACGCCCTCCAGCGCCCGGGCGGCGACCGCCTCGTCCAGCGGATCGCGGCTGTGCACGTGCGCGGCCCGGTAGTGCTCGGCCGCGGCCCGCCACTGGCCGGCCCCGGCCCGCAGTTCGGCCAGGTTGAGCAGCGCGGCGGCGGCCCGCCGGGGCGTGCCCTGCCGCTCGGCGCAGGTCAGCACCAGCCGGTGCAGCCGGTACGCGTCGGCGGGCGCCAGCGGGCCGGCCGCCGGCAGCGTCCGCAACAGCGCGCCGACCAGCCGGACGGCCGAACCGTCCAGGTCCCCCTGGGCGACCGCCTGCTCGCCCGCGGCGAGCAGCAGCTCGCGCTCGCCGAGCAGCCAGCCACGGGCGTGCGCGGCGGTGCGCAGCCGCAGCGGCCCGGGCAGCGGGTCGGGCGCCGAGCGGGTGGGTTCGAGCAGCGCGCGGGCCGAGTCGACCAGCCGGACCAGCCGCTCCAGCAGCCGGGCCCGGGCCAGTTGGACCTCGGCGGGCCGGTCCAGCCGCTCGCGCAGCGCGACCAGCTCGCCGAAGAAGCGGCCCGGCACCTGGTAGCGCGGCGTGCCGTCGGCGCTCGCCCCGTGCTCCTCCAGCAGTTCCCCCTCGGCCAGCGCACGCAGCCCGGCGGCGGCCTCGGGCGCCGGGCAGCCCGCCAGCGCCGAGGCGGTGCGCGGGTCGGCCCAGCCGCCCGGGGCCAGCGTGAGCGTCCGCAGCAGCCGCGCCTGGGCCACCGGCAGCGCCCGGTAACGCAGCGCGAAGGCGGCCGACAGCACCTCGCCGCCGGCCTCGCGCAGCGCGTCGGCCGCGGCCGGGACGGCGGCCTTGGGATGGGCACGCAGCCAGTGCGCCATCAGCCGCAGCGGAGCCGGCCGCCCCGCGCAGGCCTCGGCGAGCGCGGCCGCGCCGACCGGGTCGCAGCTGATCCGGGTGCCGCCGACCAGAGCGGTGAGCAGTTCGACGGCGGCGGCCTCGTCCAGTCCGCGCAGGATCACCGGGTCGACCCGGAACCGGTCGGCCAGCGCGGTGAGCGGCCCGGTGGTGGCGGCCAGCACCAGGCAGCGCGGCTCGTCCGGCAGCAGCGGCCGCAACTGGGCGGCGTCCGCGACGTCGTCGAGCAGCAGCAGGGTGGCCCGCCCGGCCAGCGCCTCGCGCAGCCGCGCGCAGGCCGGGTCCGCCTCCTCGTCCGCCATCGGGGGCAGCGTGTCGCAGGGCACCCCGAGGGCCGCCAGCAGCCGCCGGGCGACGGCACCGGGCGGCTGCGCCGTCCCGTCCGGGGCGCTCAGCCGCTCGGTGAGCACCTGGTACTCACCGGCCAGCGAACGGGCGAACCGCCGCGCCAGCACGGTGCGGCCGGAGCCGGGGCGGCCGGTGACCACCAGCACCCGGCAGCCGTCACCGGGCGGCCGCCGGACCTCGGCGCGCAGCGCGGCCAGCTCGGCGGCCCGCCCGGCGAAGTGCTCCGGGCCGGGTGGCAGGCCCGCCACCGGCCCGTCGGGGGCCGGGCGTGCGTCCATCGTCGCCGTCTTCCTCGCCACCTGCGCCACTCCCGACCCGGTCGCCCAGCTTCCCGTCAGCGAAGCGTAGTTCGCCAAGGGCGCCCGGCCGAGGGGACATCGGTATGACCAAGTGGCAAATCACCCTGATGGTCGCCCACTCTGTTCAGTCGCCGGCTCGAGCTGGGCGATTGGGGCGGCCCTGCGCGTTCGTCGGCTACGCCGTGAACGGACGGGCCGGCCAGGGCGCGTCGGCCGGGCGCAGCGCCGCGAGACCGGGACCGGTCAGGGCGGCGTGCAGCGCGAGGGTGCCGGTGATCAGCGTCGGGTTGTGCAGCTCGCCCGCCAGCACCAGCTCGACCAGCCGCGCCAGCGGCACCCGGGCGGTCTGGATCTCCAGCTCCTCGCCGTCCGCCGCGTACTTCTCGCCCTCGGCCTCGGCAAGGTCGGTGGCCAGGAAGAGCCGCAGCGCCTCGTCGGTGCCGCCGGGCGAGGTGTAGAAGTCGACCAGCACCCGCCAGCTCTCCGCCTTGCAGTACGCCTCCTCGTACAGCTCCCGCTGCGCGGCGTGCAGCGGGTTCTCGCCCGGCACGTCGAGCAGGCCGGCCGGCAGCTCCCACAGGCGCTGGCGCACCGGGTGCCGGTACTGGCGCACCAGCAGCACCCGCTGCCGCTCGTCCAGCGCGAGCACGCCCACCGAGCCCGGGTGGGTCTGGTAGTCGCGCCGCGCGTAGCCGCCGTCCGGCATCAGCACCTCGTCGGTGCGCACGCCGGTGACCCGCCCCTGGAAGGGCGTCACGCTGGAGCGGACCTCCCACTGCTCCGCCTCGTCGCGGATCTGCTCCGTCTGCTGCTGCTCGGCCATCAGCGATCTCCCCTTTTCGTCAGTACGACACAATCTAACGCCGAACGGCGGCCCCGCGATTTCCGCAGGGCCGCCGTCGGGCGAACTTCAGTGGCGCTCCGGCTCTACTCGCCGCCGGTCTTGATCTTGATCGCCGCCGCCACCAGGCCCGCGAAGAGCGGGTGCGGGCGGGTCGGGCGGGACTTCAGCTCCGGGTGCGCCTGGGTGGCCACCAGGTAGGGGTGCACCTCGCGCGGGTACTCGACGTACTCCACCAGGTCGCCCTTGGGCGACAGCCCCGAGAAGACCAGGCCGGTCTTCTCCAGGTCGGCGCGGTAGGCGTTGTTGACCTCGTAGCGGTGGCGGTGGCGCTCCTCGACGTACTGCTCACCGCCGTAGACCTCGCGGACGATCGAGCCCTCGGCCAGCTTGGCCGGGTAGAGGCCCAGGCGCATGGTGCCACCCAGGTCGCCCTGGCCGCCGACGATCGCCAGCTGCTCGGCCATGGTGGAGATCACCGGGTGCCGGCCGGCCGGCTCGAACTCGGTGGAGTTGGCCTCGGGCAGGTTGGCCAGGTTGCGGGCAGCCTCGATCACCACGCACTGCAGGCCCAGGCAGAGGCCGAGCAGCGGGATCTTGTTCTCCCGGGCGTAGGTGATCGCGGCGACCTTGCCGGTGACGCCGCGGTCGCCGAAGCCGCCGGGGATGCAGACCGCGTCCACGTCGCCGAGCTGCTCACGGGCACCCTCGGGCGTCTCGCAGTCGTCCGAGGTGACCCACTTGATCTCGACCCGCGCGTTGTTGGCGAAACCGCCGGCCCGCAGCGCCTCGGTGACCGAGAGGTAGGCGTCGGGCAGGTCGATGTACTTGCCGACCAGCGCGACCTTGACGATGTGCTGCGGCTCGTGGACCCGGCGCAGCAGGTCGTCCCAGACCGTCCAGTCCACGTCGCGGAAGGCCAGGTCGAGGCGGCGCACCACGTAGGCGTCCAGGCCCTCGCTGTGCAGCACCTTGGGGATGTCGTAGATCGACTTGGCGTCGATGGCCGCGACCACGGCCTCCTCGTCCACGTCGCACATCAGCGAGATCTTGCGCTTGATCGCCTGCGGGACCTCGCGGTCGGCGCGCAGCACGATGGCGTCCGGCTGGATGCCGATGTTGCGCAGCGCGGCCACCGAGTGCTGGGTGGGCTTGGTCTTCAGCTCGCCGGACGGGCCGATGTAGGGCAGCAGCGAGACGTGCACGAAGAAGACGTTCTCCCGGCCGACCTCGTGGCGCACCTGGCGGACGGCCTCCAGGAACGGCAGCGACTCGATGTCGCCGACGGTTCCGCCGACCTCGGTGATCACCACGTCCACGTCCTCGGTCGCCATCCGGCGGATCCGGGACTTGATCTCGTTGGTGATGTGCGGGATCACCTGGACGGTGTCGCCCAGGTACTCGCCGCGGCGCTCCTTGGCGATCACCGTCGAGTACACCTGGCCGGTGGTGACGTTGGCCGAGCCGTGCAGGTTGGTGTCCAGGAACCGCTCGTAGTGGCCGATGTCCAGGTCCGTCTCGGCGCCGTCGTCGGTCACGAAGACCTCGCCGTGCTGGAACGGGTTCATGGTGCCCGGGTCCACGTTGAGGTACGGGTCGAGCTTCTGCATCGTCACCCGCAGGCCGCGGGCCTTGAGCAGGGCACCGAGGCTCGAGGCGGTGAGCCCCTTGCCGAGTGAAGAGGCGACACCCCCGGTGACGAAGAGGTGCTTGGTCGTCACGGCGCGGCTGTTCGCCGCCTTGCCGGAATGGGGCTGTGCCAAGAGGGGGCTCCCGTGGGTCGCTGTCGAAGATGACGCCGGTGGAGTGCGGTCGCTGGAGGTGACGACGCGTCAGGATTCGGTGGTCGTCAGCCAGCGGGGCCGGGGCGGTTTATCCACCAGTCCACGGGATACCAGGGTATCAGCGAGCTGGGTGGCACGCGGTCGCAAGCCCCGCCGCTGACCCGCTCGGGTGATCGCCGGGCCGGCTCCCCCACCAAGGTGATCAGGTGGCATGACCCGGATTGATCAGCGCCTGACCCCCCTGTTCAACTGCCCCCCATCACCCAGGCGGGCCACTTTCACGCGTGGAGCCTGAGCAGACGGCGGTACCTGATCGTTTCCGGGTGCCCAGCCCCCTCTCGGCGTCGTATCCTGCACGGACGCATCGCTGACAGCAGAGCAAGCGAGGACGAGGGGTCCGGACGATACCTCTCCGTCCCCGATGCGCGACCGGACTCCCCCGCTCCACCAGTTCACTCCAGAGCCAGTGCCAGGAACCCGCATCCGTGGTTCCGTGCGGGCCGTGTTCGGCCACCGCCACCAGCGGGTCGAGGCGGCGCCCGGTTCTTGGCACCGCGTCACCCCCGGCCCCGCAGCATCCGCTCTCGCCCCCCTGTCGGTGACCGCCGAGCACTACCGCGAACTGGAGATGCACGTGGCCGGCCGTATCGAGGACTACGCACTTATCGGGGACATGCAGACCGCCGCCCTGGTCAGCAGAGATGGCGCGGTGGACTGGCTCTGCCTGCCCCGATTCGACTCCCCCGCCGTCTTCGCCGGCCTGTTGGGCACCGATGAACACGGCTTCTGGCGGATCGGCCCCGCGGAGGCCGAGCCGGCCGCGCCGGCCGACCCGCACGGCCGGCAGGGCCAGCGGGCGCCGCTGTCCACCGCTCCGGCGCCGCGCGCCCCGTTCACCGATACGGGTGATCTGAAGGAGGTGCCGAGCAGCGCGGCCGCGCCCGCGGTGCCCGCCGATCGGCGCAGTTACCGGGGCGACTCGCTGATTCTGGAGCAGGAGTGGGACACCCCGCGCGGCAGCGTGCGGGTGATCGACTTCATGCCGCCGCGGCACCTGAGCGAGCAGGAGCCGGTGCCCCAGATGATCCGCATCGTGGAGGGCCTGACCGGCCAGGTGCGGATGCGCTCGGCGCTTCGGATGCGGTTCAGCTACGGCAAGATCGTCCCCTGGGTCCACCGGGTCGAGCAGGCCGGCGGCGGCCACCGCACGGTCGCCGTGGCCGGCCCCGACTCGGTCTGGCTGGACGGCGAGGCCGAGACCTACGGACGGGACCTGACCACCTACGCCGACTTCACCATCGAGGCCGGCGAGCGGGTGACCTTCGCGCTCACCTGGCAGCGCTCCCACCTGGCCCCGCCGGACATCCCCGACCCCGAGGGCTCGCTGGAGCTGACCGAGGAGTTCTGGGTGGACTGGGTCGCCCAGTGCACCTACCAGGGGCCCTACCGGGACGCCGTGGTCCGCTCGCTGATCACCCTCAAGGCGCTCACCTACGCCCCCACCGGCGGCATCGTCGCGGCCCCCACCACCTCGCTGCCCGAGGACATCGGCGGCGAGCGCAACTGGGACTACCGCTACACCTGGCTGCGGGACGCCGCGATCACCCTCTCCTCGCTGCTGCGCACCGGCTACCGCGAGGAGGCCAGGGCCTGGCGCGAGTGGCTGCTGCGGGCGGTGGCCGGCGACCCGGAGAACCTGCAGATCATGTACACCATCACCGGACGGCGCGAGCTGAACGAGAGTCACCTGGACTGGCTGCCCGGCTACGAGGGTTCGGCACCGGTGCGGATCGGAAACGGCGCGGCCGGCCAGCTCCAGCTGGACGTCTACGGCGAGGTGGTCGAGGCGCTCTACCTGGCCCAGATGACCGGCCTGTCCCGCAACGACCACGCCCACCTGCTCCAGCTGCGCCTGATCAGCTACCTGGAGGAGCACTGGAAGGCCCCCGACGAGGGCATCTGGGAGGTGCGCGGGCCGCGCCGGCACTTCGTCCACTCCAAGGTGATGGCCTGGGTGGCGGTCGACCGCACCATCAAGCTGATCGAGCAGACCCCGGCCGAGGGCCCGCTGGACCGCTGGCGGGCGCTGCGCGACGAGATCCACGCGGACGTCTGCGAGAAGGGCTACGACCCCGAGCGCAACACCTTCACCCAGTACTACGGCGGCAGCGAGCTGGACGCCTCGCTGCTGCTGATCCCGCAGGTCGGCTTCCTGCCGCCGGACGACAAGCGGGTGATCGGCACCATCGAGGCGATCCAGCGCGAACTGTCCACCGAGGACGGGTTCGTGCTGCGCTACCCGACCCACGACGAGAGTGGCGCGAATGTCGACGGCCTGTCCGGACACGAAGGCGCGTTCCTGGCCTGCTCGTTCTGGCTGGCCGACGACCTGGCGATGATCGGGCGGGTGGCCGAGGCGCGCGAGCTGTTCGAGAAGCTGCTCGCGCTGCGCAACGACGTCGGGCTGCTGGCCGAGGAGTGGGACCCGCGGCTCAAGCGCCAGGTCGGCAACTTCCCGCAGGCCTTCAGCCACGTGCCGCTGATCGACACCGCGCTGCGGCTGACCGCCTGCGGCGCCGCCTACCTGGCCCCGCAGCCCCCGGCCACCGAGCAGGCCAGCCGGCCGGGACGCCAGCCCGTCCGGTCCTGAGCCGAGCCCGGCCACAGCGACGGCGCCGCCGACGACGAAGAGTCAGCGGCGCTGGACCAGCTCGTCGTAGGTGCTGAGCACCTGTGCAACGGTGGCGGCCTCGTCCGGCCAGGTCTCGGCCTGGACGGGGCCCGCCTTGGCGAGCGCCGCCCGGCGCTCGGGGTCGGCCAGCAGCGCGCGCACCGCCGCCGCCAGCGCCGCCGGATCGCCGCCGGGGACCAGCACGGCGGCGTCGCCGACCAGCTCGGGGATCCCGCCGACCGCGGTCGCCACCAGCGGCACGCCGGCCCGCAGCGCCTCCTGGGCGACCAGCGAGCGGGCCTCCCAGCGGCTGGGGATCACCACCAGGTCGGTGGCGGCCAGCAGCTCCGGCACGTCGGTGCGGTGGCCCAGCAGCCGCACCGGCAGCCGCTCGGCGGCCACCCGCTCGGCCAGCTCCAGCTGCTGCGGACCGTCCCCGGCCACCAGCACCAGCGCGTCGCCGAACTCCCGTGCGGCGTCCAGCAGCTGGGCGTAGCCCTTGTGCGGCACCAGCCGGCCCACCGCCAGCACCAGCGGACGGTCCAGCTCGTCGGGGCCGAGCAGCGCGGCCCGGGCCGCCGCCCGGTCCAGCTCGGCCGGCGGGCGCGGCGGCGCGGCCACCGGGCCGAGCCGCGCGTCGGTGGCGCCCAGCTCGCGGGCCCGCGCCACCAGGTCCGAGGAGGCGCCGAGCACCAGGTCGGCGGAGCGGGCCACCCGACGCTCCATCAGCCGCTGCAACCGGCGCTCCAGGCCGGTGGCCAGCAGGGCGTGATGGGAGGTCACCACCAGCGGCGTCTCGGGTCGCAGCCCCGGCAGCCGGCCCGCGGTGCGCAGCGCCAGGTCGGCGAGCAGGCCGGCCCGCAGGCCGTGCGCGTGCACCAGGTCGGCGCCGGTGAAGGCGCGGCGCAGCTCCCCGATCGCGGCGGCGTCACTGCGGGCCCCCGACGTCGGGGTGATCTCCACCGGGTGGAAGACCGCGCCGCTGCGGGCGAACCCGAAGCGCGCGTCGGACTCGGCGGGTGCGCAGAGCGTCACCTTGACGCCGTGCGCGGTCAAGCCCTGGGCCAGCGAGCGCACATGGGCGCCGATCCCGCCGCTGCCGGCGGACAGCACCAGCACCACGTGCAGCTGGCCCGGGTCCGGGGAATGGTCCACGTCGTATCGCTCTCACCTAGAAAAACCAAGGTCCTTCGCCACCATGCCAGGTCGCCGGGGCTCTTGGACAGTCGGCGCCACGGCGAGGCTCAGGCCTGCCTGGGTCCGCGCGCGGCGGCGAGCAGTTCCTCGGCGTGCGCCCGGCCCAGTTCGGAGTCCTCCAGGCCGGCCAGCATCCGGGACAGTTCGCGTACCCGCTCCTCGTCACTGAGAGTCTTGACGCCACTGCGGGTGACCGTGCCGTCGTTGGTCTTCTCGACCACCAGGTGCCGGTCCGCGAAGGCGGCGACCTGCGGCAGGTGGGTGACCACCACGACCTGCGCGCTGCGGGCCAGCTTGGCCAGCCGCCGGCCGATCTCGACGGCCGCCTTGCCGCCGACACCCGCGTCCACCTCGTCGAAGAGGTAGGTGGGCACCGGGTCGGAGGCGGCGAAGACCACCTCGACGGCGAGCATCACCCGGGAGAGTTCACCGCCGGAGGCACCCTTGGCGATCGGGCGCGGGGCGGCACCCGGGTGCGGGGCGAGCAGCACCTCGACCTCGTCCACACCGTGCGAGCCGTAGCCGACGGTGCGGCCGTCCAGTTCCAGGCCCTGCGGGTCGTCGATCCAGGTCAGGTCGAAGGTGACCTTGGCGTGCGGCATGGCGAGCTCGGTCAGCTCGGCCGAGACCGCCTGCGCGAACCGGCCGGCGGCGGCCTGCCGGGCGGCGGAGACCTCGGCGGCCAGCGCGGCCAACTCGCCGCGCAGCTCGGCCTCCTCGGCGGCCAGCTCCTCGATCCGGTCGTCGTCGCCGTCCAGCTCGGCCAGCCGCAGCGCGCCCTGTTCGGCCCAGGCGACCACCTCGGCCGTGCCGCCCTCGGCGCTGCCGTACTTGCGCAGCAGCACGGCCAGCACCGCGCGGCGCTCCTCGACGGCCGCCAGCCGCACCGGGTCGGCGTCCAGGTCGTCGGCGTACATCGCGAGGTCGCCGGCCACGTCGGCGAACAGGTAGCCGACCTCGGCGAGGCGGTCGGCGAGGGTGGCCAGGCGCTCGTCGTGGCCGCGCACGCCGTCCAGCGCACGCCGCGCCTGGCTGAGCAGGGTGCCGGCGTCCAGCGTGTCGGGGTCGGCCGGGTCACCGGCCAGCGCCGCGTGCGCGAGCGCGGCGGCCGAGGAGAGCGCGTCGGCGTGGCCCAGCCGCTCGGCCTCGGCGGCCAGCTCGGTCTCCTCGCCGGCCACCGGCTCGGCGGCGGCCACCTCCTCCAGGCCGAAGCGCAGCAGGTCCGCCTCCTGGGCCCGTTCCCGGGCCCGGGTGGTCAGTTCGGCGAGCGTGTCGGCGACCTCGCGCAGCCGTCGGTAGCAGGCCCGGTAGCGGGCCAGCGGCTCGGCCAGCGCCTCGCCCGCGTAGCGGTCCAGCGCGCCGCGTTGGCGGGCCGGGCGCAGCAGGCGCTGCTGGTCGCTCTGGCCGTGCACCGCGATCAGGTCCTCGCCCAGCTCGGCGAGCAGCCCCACCGGCACCGAGCGGCCACCGACGTGCGCACGCGAACGGCCCTCGGCCGAGACCGTGCGGCTGATCAGCAGCGCGCCGTCGTCCAGTTCGGCGCCGGCCTCCAGCGCGCGGGCCGCCGCCGCGGAGCCGGCCGGCAGGTCGAGGCGGCCCTCCACCACGGCCCGCTCCGCACCCCCGCGGACCAGCGCGGGATCGGCCCGCCCGCCCAGCAGCAGACCGAGGCTGGTCACCACCATGGTCTTGCCCGCGCCGGTCTCACCGGTCACGACGGTGAAGCCGGGTGCCAGCTCCACCACCGCGTCGTCGATGACACCAAGATCCCGTATCCGCATCTCGTCCAACACGGAGACGACCTTACGAGACCCCGGCCCCGGCGCGCGACGAGCCCGGGCCCCACGGCCCGAAGTTCATTCCTTCCGGGCCTCTCGCTCGGGAACGGTGCAGTGGCGCAGGAAGAACTGTGTCAGCGGGCCGATCGCCAGTGCGTAGGCGACCGTCCCCACCCCCGCCCGGCCGCCGAGCAGCACGCCGACCAGCAGCACCGTCAGCTCCAGGCCGGTGCGCAGCAGGCGCACCGAGCGGCCCGTGCGCTGGTGCAGGCCGGTCATCAGTCCGTCGCGCGGGCCCGGGCCGAGCCGGGCGCCGATGTAGAGGCCGGTGGCCAGCCCGTTGAGCACGATCCCGGCGGCCAGCAGCGCGATCTGCGGCAACAGGCCGTGCGGGGCCGGGAGCAGCGCGTCGGTGCCGTCCATCGCGACGCCGAGCACCAGCACGTTGCCGATGGTGCCCAGGCCGGGGCGCTGGCGCAGGGGAATCCAGAGCAGCAGCACGGCCAGCCCGGTCAGGTTGACCACGGTCCCGATGCTCAGCCCGAGCCGGGCGGCCACTCCCTGGTGGAACACGCCCCACGGCGACTGGCCGAGCCCGGCGCGGTAGGCCAGGCCCATGCTGACGCCGTAGAGCAGCAGGCCGGCGAGGAGCTGGGGCAGCCGCCGCCCGAGGGCCGCACTGTCGCGGGGCAGGACGAGGATCGCCATCGAGGGCTCCTTACTGATGGTGCGTGTCGCTGATGGTGCGTCGCCCCCCTGGGACCGAGCGGGCCGCTCTGCCATCATGGGAAGTCCACTCACCTGCCCGGCAGGTCCAATTCGACTCAGGTGGACTGATCAGCGTGCATGACTGGCAGAGCACCGTCACCCCACTCGCGCTGGCCCGCCTGCTGCACACCACCCGCACACCCCGGGCCACGAGCGAGCGCCACCCCGCCTACCGGGTGCTGGCCGGCCAGGTCCGTCGGCTGATCAGCGAGGGGCGCCTGCCGGTCGGCACCCGGCTGCCCGCCGAACGTGAGCTGGCCGCCACCCTCGAGCTGAGCCGCACCACCATCGCCACCGCCTACGAGACGCTGCGCGCCGAGGGCTACCTGCACAGCCGCCGCGGCTCGGGCAGTTGGACGGCGCTGCCGGCCGGCAGCGCGCCACCCGCCGACGCGCTCTTCCCGCTGCCGCCCGACTCCCACGGACAGGTGATCGACCTGGGCGCCGCCTCGCCCGCCGCACCGCACCCGCTGCTCGCCGAGGCCGCCGCCCGCGCGGTGGAGCAGTTGCCGGCCTACGCCGCCGGCCACGGCAACTACCCGACCGGCGTCCCGGTGCTGCGCGAGGTGGTGGCCCAGCGGTTCACCGCGCGCGGCCTGCCCACCACCCCCGACCAGATCCTGATCACCACCGGCGCGATGAGCGCGCTCGACCTGCTGCGGCGGGCACTGCTGCGGCGCGGCGACCGGGTGGCCGTCGAGTCACCCAGCTACCCGCACGTGCTGCGGGCGCTGCGGGAGGGCGAGGCCCGGCTGGTGCCCGTCCCGCAACACCGGCCCGCAGGGCCCGAGCACCTGCCGTGCTGGGACCTGGACGACTGGCGCCAAGTGCTGCGCGGGGCGAACCCACGGCTGGCCTACCTGATCCCCGACTTCCACAACCCGACCGGCGCGCTGATCGGCGAGGACCAGCGCCGCGAGCTGCTGGCCGCCGCACGGGCCGCCGGGACGACGGTGCTGGCCGACGAGACGATGGCGGAGCTGGCCTGGGGCACCGAACGGCTGCCCCGGCCGATGGCCGCGCTGGACCGGGCGGCGCAGGTGGTCACCGTGGGCTCGGCCAGCAAGCTGATCTGGGGCGGCCTGCGGGTCGGCTGGATCCGGGCCGCGCCAGCACTGGTCCGCCAGCTGGCCGCCGACCGGATCCACACCGACTCCGGCACGCCGGTGCTGGACCAGCTGATCTGCGCCACCCTGCTCGGCGAACGGTTCGCCGAGGTCCACGACCACCGCCTGGCCGACCTGCGCGAGAGCACGGCGGCGCTGCTCCCGGCGCTGCGCGAGCGGCTGCCGCAGTGGCGGTTCGCCGAGCCGATCGGCGGGATGACGCTCTGGATCGACACCGCGGGTGTGTCCGGCGCGGCACTCTCCCGAGCCGGCGAGCAGGTCGGCCTGCGGATCGCGGCGGGCTCCCGGTTCGGGGCGGACGGCGCCTTCGAGGCCTTCGTCCGGCTCCCGCTGACCGTGCCCGGCACGGCCGCCGCCGAGGCCGCCCGGCGGCTGGCGGCGGCCGTCGCGGCGGCCGAGCGGGACCGGTACGGCGCCCCGCCGGTGGAGACGCCGACCGTGTAGCGGGTGCGCCGACCGTGCGGCGGGTGGCTCAGCAGCGCGAGCGGCCGCGCCAACCCGTCACCGGCAGCGCGAACTTGGCCACCAGCCGGTCGGTGAACGGCGCCTGGTGCAGCCGGGCCAGCCGGACCGGGACCTGCCCGCGCCGGACCTCCACCCGGGCGCCGGCCGGCAGCTCGAAGGAGCGCCGCCCGTCGCACCAGAGCACCCCGTGCGGTGTCTTGGGCTGCACCTCCACCGCGAGCACCGAGTTCGGCGAGGTCACCAGCGGACGGGCGAACAGCGCGTGCGCGCTGATCGGCACCATCAGCAGCGCCTCCACCTCCGGCCAGACCACCGGACCGCCGCCGGAGAAGGCGTAGGCGGTCGAACCGGTCGGCGTCGAGAGGACCACCCCGTCACAGCCGAAGTTGGAGACCGGGCGGCCGTCCACCTCGGTGACCACCTCCAGCATCCGCTCCCGGGCCGCCTTCTCCACCGAGGCCTCGTTCAGCGCCCAGTCCTCGTGCACCACCTCGCCGTCGGTGCGGACCAGCACGTCGAGGGTCATCCGCTCCTCGACCTCGTACGTCTTGTCCACCACCCGCTCGACCACCACGGCCAGGTCGTCGCGCTCCGCCTCGGCCAGGAACCCGACCCGGCCCAGGTTGATGCCCAGCATCGGCAGCCCGGTGTCCCGGGCCAGCTCGGCGCCGCGCAGCAGCGTGCCGTCACCGCCCGCCACCAGGATCAGCTCGCAGCCGTCCGCCGCGCCGTGGCCCGCCTGCACGGTCTCCACCCCGTCGGGCAGGTCGAGGTCCACCGCCTCGGCGGCCAGCAGTCTGATCCTGATCCCCGCCTTCAGCAGGCCCTCGACCAGCTGCTCGACGCTGCGCAACGCGGCCTCCCGACCGGTGTGCGCGATCAGGAAGACCGTCCGTCCCTCGCTCAATGCCCTCTCCCTACGTCCACCGGGTCACCTTTGGCCCTGGACCGGTCCCCCCGCTGTTGCGGCGCCGGCCTCGACGCACCTGTCCCGGCAGCCTAGCGGGGACCCTCGGCCACAGCCCGGTCCGCCTCGGCCGGATCAAGTCGCGGTGCGTCACGCCGGAGCCACAGGAAGTACTCGACGTTACCTGACGGCCCCGGCAGCGGGCTGGCCGTCACCGCCCGCACTCCCAGCCCCGACTCCCAGGCCTGCCCGGCCACTTGACGGACCATCTCGGCCCGCAGCTGCGGGCTGCGGACCACCCCACCGCTGCCCAGGCGCTCCTTGCCGATCTCGAACTGCGGCTTGACCATCAGCACCAGGTCGGCGTCCGGCGCCGCGCAGGAGGCCAGCGCCGGCAGCACCAGACCGAGCGAGATGAAGGAGAGGTCGCCGACCACCAGGTCGACCGGCGTACCGCCGATCAGCTCCAGGGTCAGCTCGCGCACGTTGGTGCGGTCCATCACGGTCACCCGGTCGTCGCTCTGCAGCGACCAGGCCAGCTGGCCGTAGCCGACGTCGACGGCCAGCACCCCGGCGGCGCCGGCCCGCAGCAGGACGTCGGTGAAACCGCCGGTGGACGCGCCCGCGTCGAGCGCCCGCCGGCCCTCGACCACCAGGCCCTGCGGCACGAAGGCGCTGAACGCGCCGGCCAGCTTGTGGCCGCCGCGCGAGACGTAGTCCGGGTCGTTCTCGTCCTTGGCGACCACCACGGCCGCGGCGGTCTCCACCTGGGTGGCGGGCTTGGTCGCGGTGGCGCCGCCGACGCTCACCCGGCCGGCCGCGATCAGCTCGCTGGCGTGCTCGCGGGAGCGGGCCAGATTGCGGCGGACCAGCTCTGCGTCGAGTCGGCGTCGTGCCACTGCCACGGGTGGTTCAGCTCCTAGTCGTCTGTCCAGCTGTCCGGCTGGCTGTCTAGCTGTCTAGCTGTCGTCGAGGGTGGTGAGGATGGTGCTCAGGGTCTGCTGAACATTTTCGTACACGCCCGCATGCGCCGTGACGGGCACCCCGTCGAGCTCGACCAGCCGCGCCAGGGCGGCGTCGACCTCGGGGTGGCCGGTCGGGTCGAGGGCGACGCCGAGCGGCTCGGGTTCCGGCTCCCACAGGTGCGCGGGTTCGGGCGCGGCGGCGGGCTCGACCGGGTCCTCAGGCATCGGCGTCGCCCGGGTGGGGAGCGGGGGTGGCCTTCTTGGTGGTCTTCCTCGCGGGGGTGGCCTTCTTGGCGGGGGCCGCCTTCTTGGCCGCGGTCTTCTTGGCCGTCGTCTTCTTGGCCGTCGTCTTGTTCGCGGCAGCGGGCTCCTTGGCGGTGGCCGTCTTCTTCGTGGCAGCGCTCGTCTTCGCCGGGCTCTGCTCCGCCGAGCTCTTCTTCGCGGCCGCCTTCCGCGGTGTGGGCGTCCGCTTCACCACCGGCGGTACGTCCGGCTCCGCGGCCGTCGCCCACCCCGCGTCCTCCTGGGTCGCGGACCACTCCTGCTCCGGCTCCCAGTCCGCCGCGAACAGCCCCTCGGCCCGACCGGCCCTGGGAGTCGACTCGGTCGACGTCTCGCGCTGCTCACGCGCGGCGCCGTCCCCAGCGGCCTCCTCACCCTCCAGGCCGCGCAGCTTGCCCTCCAGATAGGCGAGCACCACGCCGACCTTCACCACCTGGTCGCCGAGCTTGCCCACCCGCTCGACCGCCTTCTCCGCCTCCGCCCGGGCCAGGCCGACCGCCAGGTCGACACCGCCCCGGCCGACCGTCACGGCCTCCTGGACCAGCGTCTCCAGCCGCTGGACCGCGGGCGGGACCTGCGTCGTCACCGTGCGCTCGACCGTCTCCAGGTCCACCCCGGCCCGCTCCAGCAGCTCCGCCGCCGTCCCCAGCACCCGCTTGCCGGCCGCCTCCGCGAGCCCGGCGGCCAATTCCACGTATCCCCGGTATCCCCGAAGCAACTGCCGCATCTCCCGGTGCCTCCTCCACGCCGTCGTCTGCCCGGAAAAGACGCTACCGCCTCCACCCACCGGCGCGCGGCAGCAGTGGGCGTCCGGCCCAGCCGCCTCAGCCGGTACCGTGTCCCGGACACCCCCTGACCCCGGAGGGCGAGGACATGGCCGACACCGAGGAGTGCCGCGCGGCGCTGGAGCTGCTCAGCCAGAACCTGGCGCAGGCGAACGGAAACGTCCGCGAGGCGGCCGCGGTGGACCGCTCGCTCAGCTGCTGGCTCACCGACCTGGACCTGACCTTCACCGGCATCCTGCGCGGCGGCCGGATCGAGGAGCTCTCCCACGCCTCCGGAGCGCCCGCCGAGAAGGCCGCGATCCGGCTCACCATGACCAGTGACGACCTGGTGGCCCTGGTCAACGGCCGGTTGAACTTCGCCAGTGCCTGGGCCGGCGGCCGGGTCAGGCTGGAGGCGGGCTTCCGCGACCTGCTCCGGCTGCGCACCCTGCTCTGACCCGTCGGCGCGTCGACCCGTGGACCCGTAGCCCCCGACCAGCCGTCAGAAGCCGAGCTCGGCCAGTGCCTTGCGTCCGTCCGCCGGCTCCCCGGTGCGGTCCAGCTCCGCCCAGGCCGCCGCGCACAGCGCCCGCAGCCCGTCGTAGCCGTCCGCGTCCGCGTCACCCTCGCCGCCGACCCTCAGCTCACCGTCGACCACCGCGGCCCACTGGCCACGGCATCCGAAGCCGCCCTCCGCCCGGGCCGTCACCGCCGGGTGCGGCTCGAGCAGCCCGCGCAGGTCGGCGGCCAGGTAGGTCGGGCGATGCTGGACCGGCGCCGCGAGCAGCTGCCCGGGCGTGGCGACACCGGTGAAGACCAGCAGGCTGTCCACCCCGCCGTTGTGGGCGCCCTCGATGTCGGTGTCCAGCCGGTCGCCGACCACCAACGGCCGCTTCGCGCCGGTCCGCAGCACCGTCTCGCGGTGCATCGGCGGCTGCGGCTTGCCCGCCACCTGCGGCTCGGCCCCGGTCGCGGCGCGGACGGCGGCCACCAGCGTGCCGTTGCCGGGGGCGACCCCGCGCGCGGTCGGAATCGACATGTCGGTGTTGGACGCCACCCAGGGCAGCCCCGTCGCCACCGCGTACGAGGCCTCGGCCAGCCGCTCCCAGCCCACCGAGGGGTCGAAGCCCTGCACCACGGCCGCCGGCCCGTCGGCCAGCGAGTCCACCGCCACCAGGCCGCGCTCGGCCAGCGCCTCGACCAGCCCGGCCCCGCCGACGACCAGCACCTTCGCGCCCGCCGGCAGCTGGTCGGCGAGCAGCCGGGCGGCCGCCTGGGCGGAGTTGATCACATCTGCCGGCTCGGCCGGGACGCCCAGCTCGGTGAGGTGCGCCGCGACCGCCCGGGGCGGCCGGGAGGCGTTGTTGGTGACGTACGCGAGCCGCATGCCCGCCGCGCGGGCCGAGTCGAGCGACTCCACCGCGTGCGCGATCGCACCCGGCCCGGCGTAGACCACCCCGTCGAGGTCGAGCAGCGCGGTGTCGTACGCCGCCGTCAGCGGCTGGTCGCTGTGGCCCGGGAGCTGCGTGTCCGTCATGCCTGATCTTCCCCATCGTTCGACTCGTCGGTGCGCTGCAGCGGCGGCCGGTGACCGGGCGTGCCCGGCAGCGGCGGCCCCCACTTGCCCGCCCGGGCCGCCAGGGTGGCCCGGGTCTGGCGCAGCGCCGCCCGGTAGTGCTCGGCCTGCGGTCGCATCGCCACCGCGAGCGCCAGGTGCTCGGCCGAGGTCTCGAAGTCGCCGAGTCGGGCGGCCGCGATCCCCCAGCCGAACTGAGCGTAGTCGTCCGACGGATCGGCCTGGGCCACGGCCCGGAAGTTCCGCACCGCCGCCGCGTACGAGCCGGCGTCGAACTGGGCCCTGGCCAGCATCTCCCGGATGCTCTTGGAGTCGGGTTCGGCCGCCGCCGCCCAGGCCAGCAGCTGCTCGGCCGCCGCCGGGTGCCCGTCGGCCAGCAGCCGCTCCCCGCGCCGGAACCAGTCGTACACGTCCCCCAGCGGCGCCCCGTCACCACCGCCGGTCGCCGGACCCTCGCCCGCCCCGCCCGCGGCCTGCCCCTGTCCACCACTCATGCCCGACCTCGCTTCGCTCGTCCTTGGTGCGTGCCTCATCGCCTCATCGCGGACCGCGCCGACCGTCCGCGAAATGTCGGAACAACCTCGTTCCCCGATACCTTTCCCAGGTTTGATCTCCGCCACCGCTTGGCGAAGAGACCGAAGTACGGACTGAAACGGCTGTTTCCGTTCCTCGCAACCCGCGAGCCACTCGGCAGCCGGCCCGCGGAAACTAAGCTGTCAACTCTTAAGGCGCCGACCACGGCGTGCACCACCCCCGCACGACCAGCTGTCCGGCGTCCCACGTCCCGGTCCGATGATCCGACGACCCATTTCTCTCTGGCCCACCAAGCCGGAGCCCGACGGGAGAGATCTGATGAGTGCACCCAGTGCCGGAAGCGGCGCGACGCCTCCGCCGAGCGGCCCCGGCGACCCCGGGCACGTCGCCACGGCCGGGCTGTCCCTGTCGCCCTTCCGCGGCCTGCGCTACGTCCCCGAACGGGTCGGCACCCTCGCCGCCGTCACCTCCCCGCCGTACGACGTGGTGGATCCCCATCGCCGGCTCAGCCTGGAGACCGCCGACCCGCACAACGTGGTCCGGCTGATCCTGCCGCGCCCCGAGCCGGACGACACCGGCGAGCGCGCCGACCGCGACACCCGCTACCGGCACGCCGCGCGGCTGCTCGACAGCTGGCTGCGCGAGGGCGTGCTGGCCCCCGACCCGCAGCCCGCGCTCTACGTCTACGAGCAGCGCACCGCCGCCGACAGCCCCTCCGGCGCGTTGCTGCAGCGCGGCCTGATCGGCGCCCTGGCGGTCAGCGGCCAGGAGGGCGCGGTGGTGCTGCCGCACGAGGACGTGATGCCCCGCCCGGTCGCCGACCGGGTCGGCCTGATGCGCACCACCCGGGCCAACCTGGAACCGCTGCTGCTCACCTACCGGGGCAAGGGGCCGGCCGCCGCCGTGATCGAGCGGACCGTGACGAGCGAGCCGCTGCTCACCACCACCACCTCCGACGGCACCCGGCACCGCCTGTGGGCCGTCACCGACCCGACCGAGCTGGCCGAGGTCTCCCGCGACCTGGCCACCTGCCGGGCGCTGATCGCTGACGGCCACCACCGCTGGGAGATGTACCTGCGGCTGCAGCGCGAGCACCGCCACCTGCCGTTCAGCCCGTGGGACCGCGGCATGGTACTGCTGGTCGACACCGCCCGCTACCCGCTGCGGGTGCGGGCCATCCACCGGGTGCTCTACCGCCTCCCGCCGCAGCGCGCGCTCGACGCGCTCACCACCGCCGAGGACGGCTGGCGACTCAGCCGGCTCGACGGCGATCTCAACGCCGCGCTGGCCGCGCTCGCCGAGGCCAAGCGCTCGGGCGAGAACGCCTTCGTGCTGACCGGCGGCGACTCGACCTACCACCTGCTCACCGGGCCCGACGAGGCGCTGCTCAACACCACGGTGCCCAAGGACAAGCCCGAGGAGTGGCGGCACCTGGACGCGACCGTGCTGCACGCCACCCTGCTGGAGCACGTCTGGCAGGTCCCCGACGGCCCCGACGACATCGGCTACCTGCACGCCGCCGTGGCCGCCGAGCGCGAGGCCGCCCGCAGCGGCGGCACCGCGGTGCTGCTGCACCCGGTCGACGAGGGCGTGGTCCGCCGGCTCGCCGAGCAAGGGGTCACCATGCCCCGGAAGTCCACCTCCTTCGGCCCCAAGCCGGCCAGCGGCCTGGTGCTGCGGAGCCTGGAACTGGGCTGAGCCCGAAACAGGAAAGGGAGGAGGCTCCCGCCCTGTTGGGCGGGAGCCTCCTCCCTTCGTTCAGCTCGTTCAGCTGTCGTGCTCGACGATCAGGTCAGTCGCGGTCGTCCCGCTCGCGCATGGCCCGGCCGATCTCGGCCTCGTCGGCCTCCTCCATCTCCAGGTCGTCCTCGTCGTAGTACTCCTCGACGTCCTCGTCGTCCTCGAAGATGACCTCGTTCTCGCCGTCGTCGTGGGCCAGCCGGGCCGCGCGCGGCACCGGACGGTCCTCCTCGGAGTCGAGCTCGCGCTCCTCCTCCTCGGCCGCCTCCGGGTCCAGGGCGTCGACGAACTCCAGCCCGTCGATCTCGGCGAGCCGCTCGGAGGCGTTGGTGCTGCCCTCCGGGTCGGCCTCGGCGGCCTTGGCGAACCAGTCACGCGCCTCGTCGGCCCGGTCCGCCGCGATCAGCGCATCGGCGTAGGCGTAGCGCAGGCGGGCGGTCCACGGGTGAACCGCGTTGGAGGCCAGCTCCGGGCTCTGCAGGGTGACCACGGCGGCGTCGAACTGCCCCAGGTCGGCGCGGGCACCGGCCGTGACCAGCCGCATCTCGACCTGGCCCGCCTTGTCCAGCTGCTTCACCTCGGGCTCGCCGGCCATCGCCAGCGCCCGCTCCGGACGGCCCAGACCGCGCTCGCAGTCGGCCATCACCGGCCACAGGTCGGCCCGGCCGGTCATCCGGCGCGAGGCGCGGAACTCGGTCAGCGCCTCGGAGTAACGCTGGGTCATGTAGGAGGCGAAGCCGGCCGCCTCACGGACCGAAGCGACGCGGGAGGCCAGCCGCAGCGCGACCCGCGAGTACTTGTAGGCCTCCTCCGGCTCGGTGTCGAGCAGCCGGGCGACCATCACCAGGTTGCGCGCCACGTCGTCGGCCAGCGTCTTCGGCAGGCTCTTCAGCTCCTGGCGCACATCCGCGTCGATCTCGTTCCCGGTGACGTCCTCGGGGATCGCCATCCGGTGCACCGGCTCCTGGTTGCCGCGACGGTCGTCGAAGCCCCCGTGGCCCCGGTCATCGCGACGCCCCTCGAAGCGGCCACCCCGGCTCTCGTACGACCGGCCACCCCGGTCACCGGCCGGCCGGCCACCCTCACGACGGAACCCGCCACGGTCGCCACCGGAGGGACGGTCGCCGTAGGAAGGACGGTCGCCGCCGCGGTACCCACCACCGGACGGGCGGTCGCCGTGGGACGGACGGTCGTCACGACGGAACCCACCACGGTCACCACCCGAGGGACGGTCACCGTAGGACGGACGCTCCTCGCGACGGAAACCGCCACGGTCACCACCCGACGGACGGTCGTCCCGGCGGAAGCCACCGCGGTCGCCGCCCGAGGGACGGTCGCGGTCACCGTAGGACGGACGGTCATCACGACGGAACCCACCACGGTCGCCACCGGACGGACGGTCGTCCCGGCGGAAGCCACCGCGGTCGCCGCCCGAGGGACGGTCGCGGTCACCGTAGGACGGACGGTCATCGCGACGGAACCCACCACGGTCACCACCGGACGGACGGTCGCCGTAGGACGGACGGTCGCCCCCGCGGTACCCGCCACGGTCGCCACCGGACGGACGGTCGTCACGACGGAAGCCTCCCCGGTCGCCACCCGAGGGACGGTCGCCGTAGGACGGACGGTCGCCCCCGCGGTACCCACCACGGTCGCCACCGGACGGACGGTCGCCGTAGGACGGACGGTCATC
>NZ_JARZAG010000011.1 GCF_029892155.1 Kitasatospora sp. GAS204B
CCGCCGCGCCGGGGGCCCCGCCCCCCCCCCCCCGGGGGCCCCCGCGGGGGGGGGGGGGGGGGGGGGGGGGGGGCGGGCCCCCCCCCCCCCCCCCCGGCCCGATGCGGGTCTCAGTGCCGGACCAGGCCCCGCTGTGGCTGGCGCATCGACGGCACCCGGTCGGCGAGCCGCTTCAGCGGCGCCGGGCCGGGGCCGATCGCGTGCGAGAACGGCTGGGTGCGCCAGTCCAGTTCGGTCGGCAGCGTGAGCAGCGCGGCCAGCGCGTCGGCCGGCTCGCCGGGCTCGGCGGCGCACTCCTCCAGGTCGTCGGCGAGCAGCCCCGATCCGGGGCAGAGCGCGGGCGAGAACGGGTGCCAGGCGGTGCGCAGCACCGCGTGCTGCGGCAGCAGCTCCTCATCGCCCAGCAGGGCGATCGGGCGCTGGCACTCCGGGCAGTGCACCCGGATGATCTCCCAGGTCTCGGCCTCGCCCGGGTCGGCGCCCGGGGCGAAGCCGAGGCCCGAGGTGCGATCCTCGCCCTCCGGTTCGTCATTCGAGGTCAGGGTGCTGTCGGCGCCGAAGGCGCGCTGCTCAGCTGCAGGCATGTGATCCCCCTTGGATCGGGACGGGCCGACTCGGCCCGGGCCACCAGCAGCCTTTCCCGGCTCCAGGGGTCGATAACCCTGCAGGTCGGCGCGGGGTGACGCACGCCGGTGTGGCCTTCGCCACATTCCACCGGCACATGCCAGAAGCGCTCCGGTGCGACCCGTCCGGCAGGCCGGAGCACCCCCGGCGCGCACCGGTGCGCCGCGCGCCCTGTGCGGAGCGCAGTCGTCCGTATTCGGCGTACGCCGGTCGTCGGGTAGGTTTGCGCCTTGTGGAGGATCTAGATCAGCGCATCGTCCAGCTGCTCGTCCAGGACGGGCGGATGAGCTACACCGACCTGGGCAAGGCCACCGGCCTGTCCACCTCGGCCGTTCACCAGCGGGTCCGCCGCCTGGAGCAGCGCGGGGTGATCCGCGGCTACTCGGCGATCATCGATCCGGACGCCGTCGACCTGGCGCTGACCGCCTTCATCTCGGTCAAACCCTTCGACCCCAGCGCCCCTGACGACGTGCCGGACCGGCTCGCCCCGCTGCCCGAGATCGAGGCCTGCCACAGCGTGGCGGGGGACGAGAACTACATCCTCAAGGTCCGGGTCGGGGCTCCCGGCGACCTGGAGGACCTGCTGGCCCGGATCCGCACCGCGGCCGGAGTCTCCACCCGCACCACCGTGGTCCTCTCCACGCCGTACGAGGCCCGCCCGCCCCGGCTGTAGGGCCAGGTCGGGCGAGCCGCTCCGGCGGGTGCAGACTGTCCCTCATGACCGAACGCACCTCCCGCACCGTGCTGCTGCGCGGCGGCACCGTCTACAGCCCGGCCGACCCCTTCGCGACCGCGATGCTGATCGAAGGCGAGCAGATCGCCTGGGTCGGCAGCGAGGGCGCTGCCGACGCCTACGCGAGCGTCGCGGACGAGGTCGTCGACCTGGCCGGTGCGCTGGTCACCCCCGCCTTCGTGGACGCCCACGTGCACGCCACCGCCACCGGCCTGGCGCTCACCGGCCTGGACCTGACCGGCTGCCCCTCGCTCCCCGAGGCGCTGCGCCGGATCGCCGACCACGCCCGCGCCCACCGGCACGAGGGCGTGCTGATCGGCCACGGCTGGGACGAGACGCGCTGGCCCGAAGGCCGCCCGCCGACCCTCGCGGAGCTGGACGCCGCCGCGCAGGGCGCGGCCCTCTACCTCTCGCGCACCGACGTGCACTCCGCCCTCGCCACTTCCGCCCTGCGGGCCCGCACCCCGGGGCTCGCCGAGCTGCCCGGCCACCACCCGAGCGCCCCGCTCACCCGCGACGCCCACCACGCCGTGCGCCGCACCGCGCTCGCCGAACTGACGGACGATCAGCGCCGGGTGGCCCAACTCGCCACCCTGGAGCGCGCCGCCGCCCTCGGCATCGCCGCACTGCACGAGTGCGCCGGCCCGGAGATCTCCGCCGAGCGCGACCTGGCCGCCCTGCTCGCGCTGGCCGCCGAGCACCAGGGCCCCGAGGTCTACGGCTACTGGGGCGAGCTGAGCGAGCGCGGCGGCGTCGAGACCGCCCGGCGGCTCGGCGCGGTCGGCGCCGGCGGCGACCTCTTCGCGGACGGCGCCTTCGGCTCCCGCACCGCCTGCCTGCACAGCCCGTACCTGGACGCCCCCGAGGACGCGGACCAGCACGGCACGGCCTACCTGACGGCCGCTCAGATCGCCGACCACGTCACCGCCTGCACCGAGGCGGGCCTGCAGGCCGGCTTCCACGCGATCGGCGACGCCGCGCTCGCCGCCGTCCTCGACGGTGTCCGCACCGCCGCCGACCGGCTCGGCCTCGCCCGGGTCAAGGCGCTGCGCCACCGGGTGGAGCACGCCGAGGCGCTGGACGACAAGGCGATCGCCGCCTTCGCCGAACTCGGTCTGACCGCCTCCGTCCAGCCCGCCTTCGACGCCGCCTGGGGCGGTCCGGCGGGCATGTACGTCCAGCGCCTGGGCGCCGAGCGGGCGGCCGGGCTCAACCCGTTCGCCGCGCTGCTGCGGGCCGGCGTGCCGCTCGCCCTCGGGTCGGACGCACCGGTCACCCCGCTCGACCCCTGGGGCACGGTCCGGGCGGCCGCCTTCCACCAGACCCCCGAGCACCGGATCTCGGTGCGCGCCGCGTTCGCCGCCCACACCCGTGGCGGCTGGCGGGCGATCGGCCGGGACCAGGAGGGCGTGCTGGTCCCCGGTGCTCCCGCGAGCTACGCCGTGTGGCGCACCGGCGAGCTGGTGGTCCAGGCGCCCGACTCCCGGGTGGCCGGCTGGTCCACCGACCCGCGCTCCGGCACGCCCGGGCTGCCCGACCTCACCCCGGGCACCGAGCTGCCGACCTGCCTGCGCACCGTGGTCCGCGGGCGGACCGTGTTCCTGTCCGAACCCGCGCGCTGACCTGCGGATTCTCACAGTCCCGCGACTTCCGGTGAGCGGCCGGCGGCAGGTACCGTCGTGCTGACCGCCGGTGTCCGAAAACCCGGTCGGTGGCGGCCCGATCCGGCCGCCGCCCGATCCAGCCGTCGCCCGATCCAGCCAGAGAGATGGTGCCCAGGTGGCTCTGCCCGTCGACGCGGACTCGCCCGACCCGGACGACGGGACGGCCACCGCGCAGGCCCCGCAGGCGCCGGGGGAGGGCCAGGTCGCGCGGACCGGTCGGCTCGGCCGGCTGCGCGCCAAGGTGCGGGCCGGCTGGCGCCGTAGCGCGCTGGCCGCGGCGGCCGGGCTGGCACTGGCCGCCGCGTTCCCGCCCTACGACCTGTGGCCGCTGTCGATCCTCGCGGTGGCCGCGCTCTCGCTGCTCACCCGCGGCCGCAGCTTCCGGCAGGGCGCCTGGACCGGGTTCGCCTTCGGATTCCCGTTCTTCCTCTGGCTGCTGGTCTGGATCCGGGTGATCGGCTCCGACGCCTGGGTCGGCCTCTCGGCCGCCGAGGCGGCCTTCCTGTGGGCGCTGGGCGGCGCGCTGGCCGTCACCTCGCGGCTGCGCGCCTGGCCGCTCTGGGCGGCCTGCCTCTGGGTGGCCGAGGAGTGGGCCCGCGACCGGCTGCCGTTCGGCGGCTTCCCGTGGGGCCGGCTCGCCTTCGCCAACACCGCCAGCCCGTACACCCCGCTGGCCGCGCTCGGCGGCGCGGTGCTGGTCAGCTTCGCCGTCGCGCTGACCGGCACGCTGCTCGGCTACCTCGCGCTGCCCGTGCTGCGCCGGCTGCGCGCCCGTCGTGCGGCCGGGGCCGTCGCCGGGCCGGCCGCTGGGCCCGTCGCCGGGCCGGCCGCGCCGCTGATGTCCCGCCGGGTGCTGCTGCCCGCCGGGGCGGGCGCCTGCGCCGCGCTGATCGCGGTCAGCGGCTTCGCCGTTCCGGTGCCCACCGCCGGCCAGAGCGCCGGCGGCCCGGCCAGCGCCCGGGTCGCGCTGATCCAGGGCAACGTCCCGCACCCCGGCATGGACTTCCTCGGCCGCCCGATGCAGGTGCTGGACAACCACGCGGCCGAGACCGAGAAGCTGGCCGAGCAGATCGACGCGGGCCAGGTGCCCAAGCCCCAACTGGTGATCTGGCCGGAGAACTCCTCCGACCTCGACCCGTACGGCGACCCGCTCACCTACGAGACGATCAGCGAGGCGGTCCGCTCGATCGGCGTGCCCACCCTGGTCGGCGCCCTGGTCGACGGCCCTGACGCGCAGCACGTGCAGAACGAGGGCATCGTCTGGGACCCGCTCAGCGGTCCCGGCGCGCACTACACCAAGCAGCACCCGGTGCCGTTCGGCGAGTACGTGCCGTTCCGCTCGGTCCTGATGAAGGTGATCACCCGGCTGCAGCGGGTCGCCCGCGACTTCTACCCGGGCAAGGGCACCGGCGTGATGCAGCTCGGCCCGGCCAGGATCGGCGACGTGATCTGCTTCGAGGTCGCCTACGACGAGATCGTCCGGGACACCGTCGACGACGGCGGCCGGGTGATCGTCGTGCAGACCAACAACGCCACTTACGCCAGGAGCGGCCAGCCCGACCAGCAGCTCGCGATGTCCCGGCTGCGCGCGGTCGAGCACGGCCGGGCCGTGCTGATCGCCGCGACCAGCGGGATCAGCGCCGTCATCCGCCCGGACGGCAGTATCGAGAGCCGCACCGCCGAGCTGACCCCCGCCGCGCTGAGCGCCGATGTGCCGCTGCGTGACAGCAAGACGCTCGCCGACCGGGTGGGCGCCGCGCCGGAGTGGGCGATCTCCATCATCGGGCTGCTGGCCTGTGGTTCGGCGGTGCTGATCGAGCGTCGCGGGCGTCGCGGGCGTGCCACCGGCGGTCGGGGCGGCAGCGGCGGCGGGAGCGGGACGGAGACCGGAACACCGGCGGGCGCCGAACCGTTGTCCGTTTCGTGACACAGCACGTGAACCCGACCACGGCCGGCCGCCCCGACCGGCGCCGCCGCCGTTTTCTGCCCCTGCTGCTGGCCGCCTGGATGGTGCTGGAGATCTGGGTGATGATCCAGGTCGCCACGGCGACGACCTGGCTGCTGGTGTTGGTCCTGCTGTTGCTCGGCCTGGTGGTGGGGTTCCGGCTGATCAAGCGGGCCGGCCTGGACGCGGTGCGCGCCGCCACCGCCGGCACCCCGTTCGAGCGCGGGAGCGGCAGTGCGGGCGGGAGCCCGGCTGAGGGCGGGAGCACGGGCGAGCGTCGGCCGCCGAGTGGCAACGCCGGTCTGCTGGCGCTGGCCGGGCTGCTGCTCGCGGTGCCGGGCTTCCTCTCGGACCTGCTCGGCCTGACCGTGCTCTTCCCGCCGACCCGGGGGCTCTGGCGGGGGGCCGGCCGCCGGCTGGCCCGTCGTGCCGCGCGCTCGGCGCCGGTCGGCGACCCGCTCGCCGACGCGCTGCGGCTGCAGGAGCAGATGCGGATCCACCGCCCCGACGGCAAGGTGGTCCAGGGCGAGGTGGTCGATCCGGCCGACGACCCCGCCGGCCCTCGGCGTCCGCAGGACGACGACCCGCGCCCGCCGCTCGACCGCTGATCGCGTGTGGCACAACGCGAGGGGCCCCGATCCGAATGGATCGGGGCCCCTCGCGTTGTGGGATCAGGCGCTCTTGCGGGTGTCCCGCGGGTGCACCGCGAGGTTCATCCCACCGGAGCGGAGTACGGCCAGCCGCTCGGCCAGCACCTCCTCCAGCTCCTCGCGCGTCCGGCGCTCCATCAGCATGTCCCAATGGGTCCGGGTCGGCTTGGTCTTCTTCTCTTCCGGCTCGTCACCGTCGAGCAGGACGGCCTCGGTGCCGCAGAACCGGCACTCCCAAACCGAGGGAATCTCCGCCTCGACGGAGAAGGGCACCTCGAACCGGTGTCCGTTCTGACATGCGTACTCGACGGTCTGGCGGGGGGCCAGATCAATGCCACGGTCGGTCTCGTAGCTAGTGGCGCCGAGTCGCGTGCCTCGGAGAGCTCGCTCGCTCATGAATCGTGCCTCCAGGGCTTATGGCCCACAGGACTAGTTGGGGTCGCTGTCTTCGTCGTTCGGTCAACGCTCGGCTTCCGACGAAGATTCCCGACCGGGGACATGCGTCGTCTGTCGTGCCGTCCCTGTTTGTACCCATCTCCGTCCGATTTGTCACATCTGGACAGGGATATCACCCTGGGTGTCATCAATTTCGCGCCTTGTGACCGAATCACTTTCCTGGCTTGCCGGAGCGTACTGGTGGTGTCGCCGAATTGGCCATTCGCGCAGCTCGCACAGCCCAGTCGGTTGGTTCGCGGCGAGTTCACCGGCGCTCAGCGTGACTTGCCGAGCTCGACCCGGGTGGCGCCGGCCTCGGTCCGCGGCTCCGCGGCGGGCGACACCTGGGGCTGGTGCGCGGGCACCGGCGGGGCGGCGGCCTCGATCCGGGTGTCGCGGTGCGGGAGCAGGGCGATCACCGCGTCGCGCAGCCGGGCCGGGGCCTCCTCGTCGAGCGGGTCGACGGTGGCGGGCACCTGGAGCCGGGCGGGCGGTTGGGCGCCGATCCGGGCGTAGCCGCGGCCGGGCGGGGTCTGCGTGGCCGGGACCAGGTCGAGCGGGACGCCGAGCGCGCGGTGCAGGTCCTGCGGGTGGTGGCCGCCGAGGACCACCCGGGCCCGGGTGGCGGAGCGCAGGGCCGGCGAGAGCCGGTCGAGCGCCTCGATCGACTCGGCCACGACGACGGTGACCCGGGCCGCCCGGCCCTGGCGCAGCGGCAGTTCCAGCAGGTCCTGCGGATCGGGACGGCCTTCGGCCTGGGCCAGCTCGCTCAGCTCGGTGGGGTGGTCGAGCAGCAGCCAGAGCGGGCGGGTGGCATCCGCCGGGGCGGGCTCGCCCCGGTAGCGGGCGGCGTTCAGCGCGGCCAGCCGGCGCTCGGTCTCCTGGGCCGCCCAGTCCAGCGCGGCCAGCGCGCCGTGCAGGCTGGTCTCCACCGTGTGCACGCCGGGGCGGTTCACCAGGCAGGCGTGCTCGCCCGTGCCGGCTCCGTCGATCACCAGCAGGTCACCGTGGGCCAGCGCCTGCAGCGCGACGGTGCGCAGCAGCGTCGAGGTGCCGGCGCTGGCCGTGCCCAGGGCCAGCAGGTGCGGCTCGGCCGAGCGCGGGCCGGTGCGCCAGATCACCGGGTGCTGGTGGCCGGCGCCGCCGTCCTGGGCGACCGGGATCGACCGCTGGGTGGTCTGCACGTCGGTGAAGCCGAGCACGATCTCACCGGGCGTGGTCACCCAGGTCTGCGCGGGCACGTCCTGCGGCAGCGGCGAGAGCGCGGTGACCTGGAGGCGGTTGCACTCGTGCTCCCAGTCGAAGCGGTACTCCCGGGCCCGGCCCGCCTTGCTCTGCACCACCTGCTCGATCCGGGCCCGGGCGGCGGGCTCGGTGTCGGTGAAGTAGGCGGGATAGCCGATCTCCAGCGCGGCCAGCCGGCCCTCGGAGTCGAAGGCCCAGCCGGCGAAGGCGTCCTGGTAGTCGCCGTCGGGGCGGTAGAGCGGGCAGGCGTCGTCCGGTGAAGCCAGGTAGGGCGTCAGGGCGGCGTAGAGGGCGGGCAGCTTCACCTCGACCGGGTCGGGCACCGGCGGCGGCGCCACCTTGGGCTCCCGCCCTTTCCAGGCGGCGCTGGCCACCAGGGCGATCACGGCGAGCACCGGGCCGTGCGGCAGCAGCACCACGCCGACCAGGGCGGCCAGGGTGAGCAGCAGGGTGGGGCCGCGCCGCTCCCTGGGGGTGGCGTGCCAGCGGGCCTTGGCCCAGCCGGCGTGCCGGCGCAGGCCGCGCCCGATCAGGGTGAGCGGCGCGAACATGTCGGCGGCGTGGTCGCCGGCGGTGCGGGCGAGGTCGCGGCCGCGGGTCAGGTGGCGGTTGAGGGACATGGTCCTGGACTCCCCGGGCGGGTCGGACGGGCTTGGGACGAGGCGGGCGAGGGGTGGGCGACACGAGCGGCGGCCCGGGGCGGTGGGACCGCGCCCGGGCCGCCGCTCATGTCGTGCGGTTCCGCAGACGTGCGGCTCAGAACTTGATGCCGCCGAGCAGGTTGGCCAGGCTCGCGCCGCCGGCCTGGATGCTCGGGGCGATCGCGGTGCCCGCGAGGTAGAAGCCGAAGAGGGCGCAGACCAAGGCGTGCGAGACCTTGAGCCCGTCCCGCCGGAAGAAGAGGAACGCGATGGTGCCGAACAGGACGATGCCGGAGATGGACAGGATCACGGGGACTGCTCCTCGGTGAGGCGGGACGGGGTGCCACTGCCGGGGCATGGCAGCGATGGGGTGGTCCGCGAGGCCATACAGGGGACAGTGTCACGGAGAGTGCCCCAATCCTGACAAAAAGTAATAGATGACGGAACGGAGCAAATGGGTGGTCTTCGCTCGAAGCCGCAGGCCGGAGGCGGGAACGAAGGTTCGGGTGGGCGCCCGGCGCTGGCCCGGCGGACGGAATTCACGGACTTTCGCGCGCGTCGGAGGTGGCGGGGACGACCGTCGGGCGACGCGCCGAATTCGCTCGAACGGTGGCGTGCCCACGGTCCCGCCGGGTCGCGTCCGGGGCCTCGCGCCGGGGAGTCGTGCCGCGCTCTGCCGTGCCGGGCGCCGCCGGGTGGCCGGATCGCGGACGGTCACTGGCCCGGACGATCACGGACGGCTACGGTTCCGGTGGCCGCACCGCCGCCCCGGGAGGCACTCCCCGGCCGCGACCTGAACCCCGAGCTTCGCTCCCTACTCGAAAGGGCCCGTGATGGCCGACTCGTCCGAATCCCTGCCGCCCACCACCGAGGAGCCCGACGAGGCCGAGCTGATCGAGCTGGCCGGCCGGATCTTCGACGCCGCCCGCGGCGGCGACGCCGAGGCGCTCGGCGCCTTCCTGGCCGCCGGGGCGCCGGTGAACCTCGCCAACGACCGCGGCGACACCCTGCTGATGCTGGCCGCCTACCACGGCCACGCCCCCGTCGTCCGGCTGCTGCTGGCGGGTGGCGCCGACCCGAACCAGGCGAACGACCGCGGCCAGACACCGCTGGCCGGCACCGTCTTCAAGGGTGCCGACGAGGCCTTGGAGGCACTGCTGGAGGGCGGCGCGGACCCGCATGCGGGGCAGCCCTCGGCTTTCGAGACCGCCCAGATGTTCGGCAAGGCGGAACTGCTGGCCCGCTTCGGGGGGCGCTGAGCTTTCCGGTCGAGCCTTCGTGCTCGGCCCTTTCCGGCCAAACATCGAATCATCGGATGATCGGGTTGGTCGCTATCCTGGCGGCCATGGAGCTTCGCATCACCGGGTACGACCACCCCGACGCCGAACTGCTGACCGCCGAGGTCCAGCAGGAGTACATCCGCCGGTACGGCGAGATCGACCGCACCGAGATGCGGGCCGAGCATTTCACCGACCCGCACGGAATCTTCGTGGTCGGCTACCTGGACGGCGCGCCGGTCGCCTGCGGGGGCTGGCGCGCCAAGGACGGCGGTCACGCCTTCCTGCGCGACGGCGACGCCGAGCTCAAGCGGATGTTCGTGGTCCCCACCGCCCGCGGCCGCGGCCTGGCGCGCAGCGTGCTGCGCCACCTGGAGGCGCTGGCCCACCAGGCCGGGCGGCGGCGCCTGGTGCTGGAGACCGGCACCGAGCAGCCGGAGGCCGTGGCGCTGTACCAGGCCGAGGGCTACCTGCCGATCACCAAGTTCGGAATCTACCGGGACGCTCCCGAGTGCATCTGCCTGGGCAAGGAGCTGGCCGCCTGAACTCCGTTCGGTGGTTACCGATGCCGCCGATCGGCCGGTTACTTGACTGATGTCGGTGAATTATCCCTACTCCGGTCGTGGGGTCGTACCACCGGGTGGCGGATAAACCGCGAATGGAGCGGGTGGGCTGGGCTAGCGTCTTCCCCGCTGCGCCTTCGAGTGCTTCCGGAAAACCGGGAGCACTCGTCCCTGCCCATCCGCTATTTCCCGGGAGACACCGTGCACGACAATTGCCAGCCGGAAAGCAGTGCGGCCGCCGCCGACGGAGTCCAGCTCGCCGTGAACGCGCTCGCCGAATTCCCTGTCCGGGGTGGGTCCGGAAACATCGAGGGTCGCATCGCGGCGGCCGCCGAACTGTGCCGGGCGGTGGACAAGGCGCTGGACTCCCTGGTGGTCCGGATCGCGGCCGAGGCGGCCGAGGAGGGCTGGACCACCGGGCGGATGCGCGACACCAGCGCCGACTACCACCAGCGCCTGCAGCAGGCGCTCGCCGTCCCGCGCCGTCCCGCCGACGCCCGGCTCCAGGCCCAGGCCCAGGCCCAGGCCCAGGCACAACGGTGAGCGGGGCTCCGATGACGACGTACCGCAACGCCCACGTCCTGCGCTGCCCGACCCGGTGGGCCGATGTCGACCAGAACGGGCACATCAACAACGCCCGGTTGGTCGGCTACATCCAGGAGGGAATCTACGATCTTTTCCACCACCACGCCCGGGCGGTGCGGGATTCGCTCTTTTCGGCCGGATTCCTGATCGCGCGGCACGAGATCGATTATCTGGAACAGTTGCACCACGGACCGGACCCGCTGCTGGTCCGGCTGATGGTGGAACGGCTCGGCCGCAGTTCCGCGCAGATCCGGGTGGACGTCTGCCGGGGTCCGTTCACCTACATGACGGCCCGCACCGTGGTGGTGGCCCGGGATCGGGTCTCCGGGCGGTCGCGCAAGCTGAGCCAGTCGGAGCGGCGCTTCCTCTCCGATTATCTGACGGATATTCCGTCGGGCGGCGCGTCAGGCGTTTCGCCGGCCGGCGGGACCGCTGCCGGGTCGGCGACCGTGCCGGGCAGGGCCTCGGTTCCGGCTGTGGTCACAGCTGTGCTTCCGACGGTGCTGCCGCCTGTGGGTCCGGTGGTTCCGTCGCCCCGGCCGGCGGTCACCCCGTCGGTGATGGCCCGCAGCAAGCCGCTGTCGGGTCGTTCGCTGCCGGCCCGTCAGGGCGCGGTCCGGCGCGGTCCGGGCGGCCAGGCCCGCAAGGTGCCGCTGCCGGGCCGGGGGCCGGGCCGGGTGCTCTGCGAGGTGTGAGCACGCACCCGCCGCGGCCGGCCCGCCCCCCCGGCCGCGGGTCCGGTCCTCAGTCCAGGACGGCCTGCGCGTCGATCTCGACCAGCATCGCCTCGTGCGGCAGTCCGACGAAGACCGTGGTGCGGCACGGCTTGACCGCGCCGGGCGGCAGGTGCTCTGCCAGGAACGCGGCGTAGGCCTCGTTCATCGCCGCGAAGTGCGCCCGCTCGGTCAGGTAGACGCGGAACACCAGCACGTCGGCGACGCTCGCCCCACCCGCTGTCAGGACGGCCCGGACGTTCTCCAGGGTCCGCCGGGTCTGCGCCTGGACGTCGCCCTCGTGGAGGTAGGCGCCGGTCTCCGGGTCCTGCGGGCCCTGCCCGGAGACCTGGAGGATCGGGCCCTTGCGGACGCCCTGGGAGAACACCCAGGCCGGGGCCGGGGCTTGGTCGGTGCGGATCTCGGTCTTCTCGCTCATCGCCGCTCTGTCCTTCGGTCGGTGGGGAGGGGGCCAGGGCCTCTCTTACGGGGCGCCGCAGTCGGTGGAGATCGCGGCGGTGGTGACGAGCAGCCGGGGCAGCAGCTCCAGCACCTGCTCGTAGGGCAGCACCAGATCAGGCACCGAGAGCGAGGCGGCCGCGACCACCCGTCCGGTGGCGTCCCGGACGGGTGCGGCCACGCAGTTCATGAACGGCTCGTGCTCGGCCCGGTCGTGCGCCCAGCCCTGCTGCGCGACCTGGGCCAGCTCGGCCAGCAGTGCCTTCGGGGTGGTCAGGGTGCGCTCGGTGAAGGGGGTGAACTCCAGTGTTCTGACCATCGTCTGACGTTCGGTCAGTGGAAGGTCGGCGAGCAGCACCTTGGCGACCGCCGCACAGTGCATCGGCACCGGCAGCCCGATCCTGGAGTACATCCGGACCGGCTGCCGGGACTCGTACTTGTCGATGTAGACCACCTCGCCGCCCTCCAACGCCGCCAGGTGGACGGTCTGTCCGGTGGCCGCGTTCAGCTCGGCCAGGTGGGCGGTGGCCACCCGGCGCACCGAGCGCTGTTCCAGCGCCCGGCTGGAGAGCGCGAAGAGCCCCGCACCCAGGTGGTAGCGGTACTCGCCGTCCCGGTGGACCAGCCGGGACTCCTCCAGGCTCCGCAGCAGCCGCAGCGCGGTGGTCTTGTGCACCTCGAGCAGCGCCGCCAGCTGCTCCAGCGAGCGCTCGCCCTCGGCGAGTTCGGTCAGCAGGGTGAGCGCCCGTCGCACGGTCTGGCTCATCGGTCACCGCTCTCGGACGGGTCGGGGGACGGCGCCGTCACGGGGGAGTCGACGCCCGCCGGGCCGACCCGGGTGGCCGCCCACTGCGCCTCGTCGGCCGCCAGCAGTGCCGTGACCAGCGCGGGTGGTGGCAGCGTGCCCTGATCGCCCGGCGAGGTCAGCGCGGTGGCCGCCGCCAGGTGGCCGAGCCGCAGCCGTCGGCGCTGGTCGAGTCCGCGCAGCGTGCCGGCCAGGTAGCCGGCCGCGAAGGCGTCGCCCGCGCCGGTCGGCTCCACCACCTCGACCCGCAGCGCCGGTTCGGTCACCCGGCGCCCGTCCCGGGCGAGCGCCGTCGCCGCTCGCCCGGCCTCCTTGACCACCAGCGTCGCGGGGCGGGGCAGCAGGGCGCGCAGCTCGTCCGGGGTGCCGGTGCCGAACGCCTGCTCGGCCTCGTCCGCGCCGAGCAGCACCAGATCGGCGGCGTCCAGCAGCTCCGGCAGCACCGCCGGATCGCGGTGCCGCCAGAGCGCGGGGCGCCAGTTGAGGTCGAAACTGATCAGCCGTCCGGCGCGCGGTGCCGCGAGCAGGGCGCGGAGCAGGGCGAGGCAGCTGTCGGAGAGCGCCGCGGTGATGCCGGACAGGTGCAGCAGCCGGGCGCCGGCCAGCAGTTCGGCGGCGGCGGGGTCCTCGAGCAGCTCGGGGCCGAGGGCGGCGGCGGCCGAGCCGGTGCGGTAGTAGTGCAGCCGGCTGTTGCCGGGCCCGAGGTCGTGCGGGTGCTCGGCGGCGCCGCCGACCTCCTTGACGTACAAGCCGGTTGGTCGATCCGGGTCGATCACCACGGCCGAGGTGTCGACCCCGTGGGCGGCCAACTCGACGAGCAGGCGGCGGCCGAAGCCGTCCGCGCCGACCCGGCTGAGCCAGGCGGTCGGTATGCCGAGGGCGGCCAGCGCGCAGGCGACGTTGGACTCGGCGCCGCCGACCGTGCGGCGGAAGCCGTCGACGGTCTCCAGCGGTCCCGGGCGATCCGGGAGCAGGACCGCCATCGACTCGCCGAGGCAGAGCGCCTGCGCCGCTGTCGCGGCTCCCCGCACTGCAGTCACCAGGCCCTCCCCTTCGTTGACCGCTGTCGTCCCGCATGTTAGAACGGCAACGACAGCATATGCAAAGGGCGTTGCATCATACGCAATGTCCGAGGTGAGAAGCGTGGTGGCGAAGTCATGGGGCAACCGGCAGGGGTGGCGGGCGAGGCAGCTGCAGCCGGGCGGGCGGTCATCGACCGGGCCAAGGTGGCCGAGCTGGCCGCAGAGCGTCTGGACTGGCGGTTCAAGGCCCTGCCGCCGGCCGCCTGGGGACTGACGGTCAGTCAGTACCTGGCGACCGAACCGACCTTGGATCAGTTCGCCACCCCGCTGCTGACCCTGGACGCGGGCGCCCTGGCACACAACCTGCGCACCATGGCCGACTGGTGCGCGCGGGCCGGTGTGGCGCTCGCCCCGCACGGCAAGACCACCATGGCCCCCGCGCTCTGGCAGGCCCAGCTGGACGCCGGTGCCTACGGGATCACGCTGGCCAACCTGCCGCAGCTGCGGGTCGCCCGGGCCTTCGGGGTGCGCGAGGTGCTGCTCGCCAACACGTTGCTCGATCCGGCGGGACTGGCCTGGTTGGCAAAGGAGTTGGCGGCCGACCCGGCCTTCCGGTTCAGCTCCTGGGTGGATTCGGTGGCGGCGGTGCGGCTGATGGACCAGGCGCTGCGCGCCGCGGGGGTGGCGGCGGGGCGGCCGGTCGAGGTGCTGGTCGAGCTGGGCGGCCCGGCCGGGCGGACCGGGGTGCGGGACCTGGCGACCGCGCTCGACGTGGCCCGGGCCGTCGCGGCGGCGCCCATGCTGCGCCTGGCGGGCGTCGGCGGCTACGAGGGCGCGCTGGCCCATGACGCCACGCCGCGCGGCCTGGCCGCCGTCGAGACCTACCTGCTGCGGCTGGTGGAGCTGCACGACGCGCTGCGCGGCGAAGGCCTCTTCGCGGCGGGCGAGCGGGTGCTGGTGAGCGCCGGCGGCAGTGCCTACTTCGACCAGGTCGCCCGGGTGCTGGCCCCGCTCGGCGCGCAGCCGGACACCACGGTGGTCCTCCGGTCGGGCGCCTACCTGGCGCATGACGACGGCTTCTACCGCGGGGTCTCCCCGCTGGTGCGCGGCGCGGGCGACGAGCCGCTGCGTGCGGCGCTGCACGGATGGGCGCGAGTGCTCTCCCGGCCCGAGTCGGGGCTGGCGCTGCTGGACGGCGGCAAGCGCGACTTCCCGTACGACGACGGCCTGCCGGAGCCGCAACTGGTGCGTGACGGGCGGGCGTTGAAGGGCGTGGTGACGGCGCTCAACGACCAGCACGCGTTCCTGCGGGACAGCGACGCCGAGGTCGGCGAGGTGGTCCGGCTCGGCCTGTCGCACCCGTGCACCGCCTTCGACAAGTGGACGTTGATCCCGGTGCTGGACGACACCTCGGCCCACCGGCCCAAGGTGGTCGACCTGGTGCGGACGTTCTTCTGATGTCCACGCTGCTCTTCCGCGGCGCCACGGTGGTCGACGGCACGGGCGCCGAGCGCCACCGGGCCGACGTGCTGGTCCGGGACGGGGTGATCGCGGAGATCGGCGAGGCCGCAGCGCTCGGTCCGCGCCCGGCGGGTGGTGCGGCCGTCGATGCGGACGGACTGGTGCTCGCGCCCGGCTTCATCGACATGCACAGCCACTCGGACCTGCGGCTGCTGGTCGAGCCCGACCACCCGTCCCGGGTGACCCAGGGGGTCACCTGCGAGGTCCTCGGCCAGGACGGACTCTCCTACGCGCCCGTCGACGAGCGGACCCGGCCCGCGCTGCGACGCCAACTCGCCGGCTGGAACGGTGATCCCGAAGACCTCGCGTGGAACTGGCGGACCGTCGGGGAGTACCTGGACCGCCTGGACGGCCATGGCATCGCGGTCAACGCCTGCTACCTGGTGCCACACGGCACGCTGCGCGCGCTGGTGCTCGGCTGGCAGCGGCGGGCCCCGAGGGCGGGCGAACTCGACGCCATGCGGGCGCTGTTGGCCCAGGGGCTGAGCGAGGGCGCGGTCGGAATGTCGAGCGGGCTCAGCTACCCGCCGGGGATGTACGCGGACACCGACGAGCTCACCGCGCTCTGCGCGGTGGTCGCCGAGTACGGTGGCTACCACTCACCGCACCAACGGTCCTACGGAGCCGGGGCGCTGGACGGCTACGCGGAGATGCTGGAGATCTCGCGCCGCTCCTGCTGCCCGCTGCACCTCGCGCACGCCACGATGAACTTCGGCGTCAACGCCGGACGGGCGGGGGAGCTGCTGGCCCTGCTCGACGTAGCCCTCGCGGAGGGCTGCGACCTGACCCTGGACAGCTATCCCTACCTGCCGGGCTCCACCACGCTGGCCGCCCTGCTGCCGAGTTGGGCGGCCGAGGGCGGTCCCGAGGCGACCCTGGCCCGGCTCGCGGACGACGGGGTACGGGAGCGGATCCGGCTGGCGCTGGAGGAGCAGGGCAGCGACGGGTGCCACGGGGTGGTCGCGGACTGGCGCACGGTGCAGATCTCCGGCGTCCGGGACGCTTCGCTGACCGCCGCCGTCGGACGGACCATCGCCGAACTGGCCGCCGAACGGGGGTGCGGCGGCAGCGAGATCTTCTTCGAGCTGCTGCGCGCCGACGAGTTGGGCACCACGATCCTGCAGCACGTCGGCCACGAGGAGAACGTCCGCGCGATCATGCGGCACCCCGCGCACACGGTGGGCAGTGACGGGCTGCTGGTCGGGGCCCGGCCGCACCCGCGCGCCTGGGGCACCTTCGCCCGCTATCTGGGCCACTACGCAAGGGAGTCGGGCGTGCTGACCCTGGAGCAGGCGGTGGCCCGGATGACCGGCCGCCCGGCGCGCCGGCTGCGCCTGGAGCGGCGCGGCACGATCCGCGTCGGCCACCACGCCGACCTGGTGCTCTTCGACCCCGAGACGGTGGCGGACCGCGCGACCTTCGAGGACCCGCGGCGGCCGGCCGCCGGCATCCACCAGGTCTACGTCAACGGCACGGCGGTGCTGCGCGACGGCCGCCCGACCGGCGCGCTGCCGGGGCGGACGCTGCGGCGCGTGGCGGGCGGGCTGGTTCGATGACGAGCGGCTCCAGGAGCGCACTCGCCGCCGACCGGGTGATCGCGGTGGTGCGCGCGCCGGTGATACCGGACGCCGCCGAGCTCTGTGCCGCGCTGCTGGCGGGCGGCGTCCGGTGGGTCGAACTCACCTGCACCACACCGGACGTGGTCGACCAGCTCGCCCTCGCCGCAGCGGCGGACACGGGCTGCCGGCTCGGCCTCGGCACGGTGCTGACGGCCGACCAGGCCCGAGCCGGCATCGCCGCGGGCGCCGAGTACCTGGTGACGCCGGCCTGCCGCGCCGAGGTGGCGCAGGTGGCACGCGAGGCGGGCGTGCCGGTGTTCCTCGGCGCGCTCACCCCCACGGAGGTGGCGCAGGCCGTGGACCTGGGCGCCGCCGCCGTCAAGATCTTTCCCGCCCGCGCCTTCGGCCCCGGCTACCTGAAGGACCTGCGCGGTCCCTACCCCGACCTGCCGCTGATCGCCTCCGGCGGCGTGGACAGCACCAACGCCACGGCCTTTCTCGCGCAGGGCGCCCTCGCCGTCTGCGCGGGCAGCGAGGTCGTCCCGGCCGCGGCGGTGGCGGCCGGCGACTGGGCGGAACTCACCCGCCGGGCCCGCGCGTTCTCGGCGGCGCTGGCGGGTGGCGCACCCGGGTGACCCGGGTGACCCGGGTGACCCGGGGCGCGGGCGGCCGTCGGCGTCCCGCAGCGGGACGAGGCGCCGACGGCCGGTCAGGAGAGCTCAGAGCTTCGCCAGGAAGGCGTCCGCGATCACCTGGTACCCGGTGTCATTGGCGTGGATGTCGCCACGTGACATGTTCGTCCAGGTCATGATCCGCGCCACGTTCAGCGGCACCTGCTGGCCGTCCAACGGGACCAGCGGCAGCAGCGAGTTGGTGTTGAACGCCTTCGCGACGTCGGCCGTGGGCACCCCGTGCAGCGCGTCGACGAAGTCCAGGGTGCCGTTGAGGGTGTCGGCCAGCGGCACCGACAGGCCGGCCAGCACCTTGCCCTGGGTGCCGGTCATCCAGGCGGCCAGGAACGGGTCGTAGAGGTTCATGCCGACGAACGTGGTCCGCGGGCCGGCGGCCGCCTTCAGCTTGCTGAGGATGGTGTTGAGGTCCCAGCCGGCGGTGGCGATGCCCTTGGCGGCGCAGGCGGCGTCCAGGTTGCCATTGGTGGCGCAGCCGTCCACGTCGTTGGCACCGATGTCCAGGGTGACGGTCAGCTCGTCGTGCCGATGGGCCGTCAGGAAAGCTATCGCGGCGTCGAGTTGGGGGCCCGCGTACGGGTGGGGGTAGGGGCAGCCGCCGTTGATCATCGAGCCGGTGGTCTCGCCCGGGCAGCCGAGGTCGGTGAAGGAGAACGGGTGACCGGCTCTCTGCGCCCGCTGGCCCAGGGTGCGGGCGAGGTCCTGGGCGTAGCCGTGGCCGACCTCGGAGCCGCCGCCGGGCAGGGTCTGGTAGCCGGCCGCGAGCGAGTCGCCCAGGGCCAGGTAGTAGCGGGTGCTGGGGGCCGCGGCCGAGGCGGGGCCGGCGCCGAGGCCGAGCAGAGTGGCGCCGAGCGCGGTGGCACAGGCTGCCGCGCGCAGGCGGCGGCTGAGACGAGAACGCATGAACCCTCCCGAGGCGACCCGGCGCGGCCCGGGTGGCGGCGCGCGGGTCGAACCCGGCGAGGTTACTGCCTGGTATCGGGGAGGGTAAGAGCTGCGGAACGGTCAGCCGCCGCCGATCATGAATCGTTACCCGTCACCGCAACCGCCATCAGGGCAGCGAGACCAGGCCCAGCGCGAGCAGGTCGGCCAGTGGCTCGGCGATGCTGCAGGTGCCGAAGGCGGTGAACGTCGCCCGGGCGGCCTGGGCCTGCTGGTGGCTGAGGTCGGTGAGCTTCTCGGCGATCAGCTCGCCGTCCCGCTCGCTCAGCAGTGCGGCCAGCTCGCCGTGCTCCGCGCCCTCGAGCGCCGCGTGGGTGGCCAGCAGCACGTTGAGGAAACCGTGGTGCGCGAAGCCGGTGGCCGCGTCGTCGTGCCGCAGCGCGTGGTGCAGGCCGGCCGTGCACTTGAAGGCCAGGCGTCGGTAGACCGCGGCGTAGAGGAAGGAGGCCAGCTCCAGCTCGCCGGGGAAGGCGGCGGGGGTGGTGCCGCCGGTGCGGAACTTGGCCCGGTAGGGGCTGCTCTCCAATTCGTCCAGCGCGAGCAGTAGTTCGGGGCCGCGGGTCACCTCGACGGCGGCGTCCACACCCGGCGCGTACTCGGGCAGCAGCTTGTCGAGCGCGGTGCGGACCTTGCGCACGCCCTCGGCGGCGGTGCCGTCCTGGTCGGCGAGCACCTCGATGCCGGCGATCCGCAGGCGCGGGTCGGCCGCCACCGCGCGCAGCGCCGGCTCCAGGCCCGCGCTGCCGTCGGGCACGATCAGGCCGACCGCCAGCGGGTCGGTGCCCAGGCCCGGGTGCTCGGCGCCGTCGCCCAACTGCTCCAGGAGCGCGCCGATCCGCCCGGCGCCGCAGAGGAAGGGGCCGACCAGCTCCGCGTACCAGGCCGTGCGGTGGGCCAGGTGGGCGGGCACGGCCTGCGGCAGCGGCAGGTCGCCGGGCGGGAAGATCGCCGCGTCGTCGCAGAGCCCGGCGAAGAGCGGGGGGATCACGCTCTGGGGGGTCTGAGGGATCGTCATCGGGGGCTCGTCCTTCGGGTCGCGGCGGGGCACGGCGATGTGTCCCTGGTGCCCGAGCCTGCCGCAGGTCGCCGTGGTGGGGCAAGGGGCTCCCCGGGCCGGGGGCTGACACGCGCTGAACGGGTGAGAATGCGCGGCCCGCCTGACCGGAGGAGATAGCTGTAGGCGCGACGCGCCATCACCGAGTGCGCGCAGCCCATCACTGGAGGTAGTCATGCGGATTGCTCCCGCTTCGATCCGGCTCCGCCCCCGTCCCGGCAGATCGGGCGCCGCCGGGCTGCTCGGCGCGGCCGTGCTCGCGCTGCTGGCCGGTGCCGCCCCCGCCGGCGCGGTCAACGGGGCGGTCGCCGGTCCGCCGAACGCCCCGATCAACCGTCCGGCCGCCGGTCCGGCGGGCCCGACCGGCGGCGGGGCCGTGGCCGTGGACGCGGTCGGCACCGTCGGGTCGGACGGCACCGTCACGCTCTCCGGCAGCTACCGCTGTCTGACCGGTGGGGCGGTCTTCGTCAGCAGCAGCCTGCGGATCGGCGACCAGTCCCGCAGCATCGGCAACGGCACCAGGGCCACCTGCGACGGGAGCCCGCACCGCTGGTCCAGCCAGGAGAAGCCGTACGCGCTCGACGCCAGGCCGGGCCCCGCCCGGGTGGAGGCGACGCTTGTGCATCTCACCGAGGGCCCGCTGGTGCCCATGCCCGAATTCCTCGCCGTGCAGCAACAGGACATCACCCTGGTCGCCGACGGCCGCTGAGCCGGGGTCGACCGGGCTCGGAGCCCGCAGCTGATGGGGCGTCAAACACTGCCGGGGGCTTGCGAAGCGGCGGGTGCCCCGGATTCCCGGGCCGCCGATTGGCACCCCCGGCGCACCTTATAGCTATACAGCGATTATGAAAAATATGACCGCGTGGGCCGACAATAATGCAGCAAGGTCCGAGAAGGCTCAAATGAAGCTCAAATATTGGTCTCGACCTGCTGGGCTGTAAGTGGTCAACTGCCGTGACGCCGCTGACCTGCAGCGATCCTGCCACACTCAGGATCCGCTCAGCCTTGGTGCGAACGCCCGAATTGGAGCGCCAAAGGGGCGGCGGGGTGCCCGGTGAACGTAACTATTCGGCTGAGGGGTCTTTGCAGATCCTTAATGGCCCGCTAGCGTTCACCGCACTCTCACCCGCCATCTTTGAAGAGGGTCCCCACACATGGCAGTTGTTGACAAAATAACGTCGTCCGGCACTGGTAGCGGTACCAAGCTCCGCCGGGACATCGGGCTGGTAGGCCTGCTCTGGGCCTCAGTCGGCTCGATCATCGGTTCCGGCTGGCTCTTCGGCGCCAAGAACGCCGTCATGGTCGCCGGGCCGGCGGCAGTTATCTCGTGGGGGATCGGGGCCGTCGCGATCGTGCTGCTCGCGCTGGTCCACGCGGAGCTGGGCGGTCTCTTCCCGGTATCGGGTGGGACGGCGCGCTACCCGCACTACGCCTTCGGCGGCCTGGCCGGCATGTCCTTCGGCTGGTTCTCCTGGCTCCAGGCGGCCACCGTGGCGCCGATCGAGGTCGAAGCCATGATCGGCTACTCGGCCTACTGGAAGAAGTACGTCAGCTTCTTCGGCGACCTCCAGCACACCAACGGCACGCTGACCGTCACCGGCTTCGTCGTCGCGGTCGTGCTGATGGCCGCCTTCGTGGCCGTCAACTTCCTCGGCGTCCGGCTGCTGGCCCGCACCAACAGCGCCGCCACCTGGTGGAAGGTCGCCGTCCCGCTGTTCGTGATCTTCATCCTGGCGCTGACCAACTTCCACCCGTCGAACTTCACCTCGCACGGCTTCCTGCCGTACGGCGTCAAGGGTGTGCTCGGCGCGATCAGCGGCAGCGGCATCATCTTCTCGCTGCTCGGCTTCGAGCAGGCGATCCAGCTCTCCGGTGAGAGCAAGAACCCGAAGAAGGACATCCCCCGCGCCGTCATCGGCTCGGTCGTGATCGGCACCCTGATCTACACCCTGCTGCAGGTCGTCTACATCGGCGCGCTGCCGGGCAGCTCCTTCGTCCACGGCTGGGCTCACCTGGCCTACCAGGGCATCGAGGGTCCGTTCGCCGGCCTGGCGACCGTCATCGGCCTCGGCTGGCTGGCGCTCATCCTGCGCATCGACGCGGTGATCTCGCCCGGTGGCACCGGCCTGATCTACACCACCTCGACCTCCCGGATCTCCTACGGCCTGAGCCGCAACGGCTACACGCCGAAGATCTTCGAGAAGACCGAGAGCCGTGGCGTGCCGTGGTTCGGCCTGATCATGGCCTTCATCACCGGTGTGATCTGCTTCCTGCCCTTCCCGAGCTGGCAGGCGCTGGTCGGCTTCATCTCCTCGGCCAGCGTGCTGATGTACGCGGGTGCCCCGCTGGCCCTCGGCGTCTTCCGCAAGCGGCTGCCGAACCGCGAGCGCCCCTACGTGCTCCCGGCTGCCGAGATCATCTCGCCGATCGCCTTCGTGGTCGCCGGTCTGATCATCTACTGGTCCGGCTGGGACACGCTGTGGCGCCTGGGCGTCGCGATCGTCCTTGGCTACGTCCTGCTCGGCTCCTACGCGGCCTACGCGATCGCGAAGAACCTGCCGGACGCGCCCAAGATGAACTTCAAGTCCGCGCAGTGGCTGCCGGTCTACCTGATCGGCCTCGGGGTCATCTCCAAGCTCGGCGGCTTCGGCGGCCTGAACGACATCCCGCTCTGGTGGGACATGGTGGTCGTCGCGGCCTTCTCGCTCGGCATCTACTACTGGGCCCGCGCGGTCGCGCTGCCCACCGAGGAGATCGAGCGCAACATCGGCACGATCGAGGTCGTCGACGAGGGCGGCCACTGACCGTCCGCCGCTGATCGCTGAACGCCGTCGGGCGCACCCCTACCCCCAGGGTGCGCCCGACGGCGTTCCGCTGTCAGAAGGGCCGCGTAGCATGCCCGCCATGACCGCCCATCAGATTCCCGAGGGGGTCGGCCGCACCGCGATCGGCGTGGCCCGGGCCCGCGCGTTCGAGAGCGCCCGGCCGGACCGCCTGTTCGACGACCCGTACGCGGCCGCCTTCGTCGTCGCCGCCGGCGAGCAGCCGCCCCTGGCGCCCCGGCCGAACCGCTCGCCCGCGCTGATCGCCATGGCGCGCCACCTGGTCGTCCGGACCCGCTTCTTCGACGACTACCTGCTGGGTGCCGCCCGCGAAGGCTGCGCGCAGGTGGTGGTGCCCGCCGTCGGGCTGGACACCCGGGCCTTCCGGCTCGCCTGGCCGGCCGGCACGCGGGTCTTCGAGCTCGACATGCCGCCGGTGCTGGCCTTCAAGGAGCGCGTGCTGGCCGAGCAGGGCGCCGTCGCTCCGGTGGAGCGCACCGTGCTCGCCGCCGACCTGCGCGAGGACTGGGCCACGGTGCTCGCCGGGGCGGGGTTCGACCCGGCGGTGCGCACCGTCTGGCTGCTGGAGGGGCTGCTGGTCTACCTCGGCTCGGACGAGGTCGCCGCGATCCTCGGCACCATCGGCGAACTCAGCGCCCCGGGCAGCCGGTTGGCGCTCACCCACGGGCGCGGCAGCAACGAGCCCGCACAGCCGGGCGGCCCGGCCGAGGAGATGGCGCCGGCCCCGGAGCTGAGCGCCGTCTACGCGCTGTGGCGCGGCGGCCTGGACGAGGACCCGATCAGCTGGCTGAACCGGCACGGATGGCAGGCCGAGCGCCACGACCGCGCCGAGCTGGCCGTCGGCTACGGCCGCCCCGCCGACTACCTGAGCTCGAACCGCAGCTTCGTCACCGCCGAGCGCACCGCCGGCTAGGGCCTCTGTCGGTGCGTCGCAAGTCGGCGGTGCGACCTGCGACGCACCGCCGACCACTTCGGATCAGCTGCCGGGCAGCGGGCGGTCCTCCTCGACCAGACGCTTGAACTGGGCCAGGTCGCCGCGGATGGTCTCCTCGATGGCGTGTGACTGGGCGAAGCCGTGCGGGCCGCCGTAGACCTCGTGGACGGCTTCCGGGTCGTACTCGACCCGTACCTGCATCCGGGTCGTACCGTTCTCCAGCGACCGCAGCGCGAAGGTGCCGCGAAGGTGGGCGGCGTCCAGGGTCTGCCAGTTCATCACCTGGTTCTCGCCGTGGTCGGTGATCGCGGTCTCGAAGACGCGTTCCGCGCCGGCCACCTCGATGTCGCAGTGGGCACGGTGGCTGCCGTGCGGGTGCGCATGCCGCAGGCCGGCCACGAACTCGGGGTACTGGTGGATCCGGTGCAGCTGCTCCCAGCACACCTGGACCGGGACGTCGACGTCGATCTGCTCTTCCAGCGTGCTCATCCGCTCACTCCGCGTCCTCGTAGGGTTCGCCCTCCGCGCGGGACTCGTCCTGGGCGTGCTGGACCTGATCGGAGGTGACACCCTCCAGCGCGTTCAAGTCCTCGGCCTCGGTGTCGTCCGGCTCGGTGTCCGCACGGTGCGGGCTGACGGTGGACATCAGTTGCCTCCCTGGAATTCAGGGGCGGTCGGTCTTAGTCCAGCGTGCGCCCGTCGGCTACCGTGGGCAACCGGCCTCAGGCCAGGCCCAGGCCCGGGTCCGGGTCGGCAACGGCTGCGGGGGAGAGGTCGGCGAGGGTGTTCCAGAACATCAACTCGTAGTCCTGCAGCAACCGTCCGTAGCGGCGGCCCTCGGCGAGCCGGGTCTCGTCGAAGCCGCCGGCCGTGACCACCGCCAGTGCCTCGTCGTCCAGTTCGGGGGCCGGCGTGGCGAAGAAGTCGAAGAAGGCGCAGGCGGCGTCGGAGAAGCCGTAGTGCCGGCGCAGCGCCCGCGCGGTGATCGCGCAGTAGTGGCCCCAGGCCGCGAAGTTGGCGGCCAGCGCGAGCACGATGGCGGTCGGCTCGCCGTTCAGGGCCAGCCAGGCGACCTGCCCGGGGTAGGCCTGGCAGCCGGCCAGCGGTTCGCGGGCGGGCAGCGCCGCCTGGTCCAGGCCGCAGGCGGCCGCGAAGGCGGTCAGTGCGGTGAGGGCCAGCGACTCGCCGTCGGCCAGCGTGGCGAAGTAGCCGCCGGCGGGCGTGTCGGCGCAGCGGGCGGCCAGCACCAGGAAGCTGCGCCGGTCGCTGCGCAGGATCCGGTACTGCTGCCCGGCCAGTTCGGCGAGCGTCGAGAGCGGAGCCAGGCCCTGCTCGATCCGGGGCACCAGGCGGTTGTCGTGTTCGGCCGGGGCGAGCTCCCGGCGGATCGTCAGCAGGGCCTCGCGGGGCGTCGGCGTCATGGCAGCAGGGTATCGGCGCGAGCACGGCCGGCGGTCGACACCGCTGACGTGTCGTCAGAAGACGGACCAGCCGGTGGCCGTGGTGAAAGCGTCGAGCGCGGTGACCGCGCCGACCGAGTTGCCGGCCCGGTCCAGCGCCGGTCCCCAGGCGCAGAGCGCGCCGCGCCCAGGGACGATGGCGAGGATCCCGCCGCCGACCCCGCTCTTGCCCGGCAGCCCGACCCGGTAGGCGAAGTCGCCCGCCGCGTCGTAGGTGCCGCAGGTCAGCAGCACCGCGTTGATCCGCTTGGCGTCGCTGCGCGAGAGCAGCCGGCTGCCGTCGGCGCGCAGGCCGTGCCGGGCCAGGAAGAGGCCGGCCTGCGCGAGGTCGCGGCAGCTGGCGCTGATCGCGCAGTGCGCGTAGTAGTGCGTGAGGACCGCGTCGACCGGGTTCTCCAGGTTGCCGTAGCTGGCGATGAAGTGGGCGAGCGCGGCGTTGCGGTGGCCGTGGGTGGCCTCGGAGGCGGCCACCGCCGGGTCGGTGTCCAGCAGCGGGTTGCCCGACTCGGCGCGCAGGAACTCGCGCACCGCGCCGCCGGCGTCCCCGGTGAGGGTGAGCAGGTGGTCGGTGACCACCACGGCGCCCGCGTTGATGAACGGGTTGCGCGGGATGCCCTGCTCGGACTCCAGCTGGATCAGCGAGTTGAACGGCGTGCCGGACGGCTCGCGGCCCACCCGGTGCCAGATCCCCTCGCCGCCGGTGGCCAGCGTGAGGGCGAGGGTGAAGAGCTTGGAGATGGACTGGATGGAGAACGGCGCCTCCCAGTCGCCCGCGCCGTACAGCTCGCCGTCGACGGTGGCCAGGGCCAGCCCGAAGGTGGCCGGATCGACCGCGCCGAGCGCGGGGATGTAGTCGGCCACCCGCCCGGTGGTCAGCACGGGCCGGGCGGCGTCCACGGCGCGCTGGAGTTCGAGCTGGTAGTCGATCCGGTCATAAAGCATATGAGCACTTTTTCACGACGCGGCGGCGTCGACCAGCGGCCCCCACCGCTGCGGCGGCAGACTGGATGGTATGCCGGAATTGCCCGAAGTCGAAGCGCTCAGCGCCTTCCTGGCGGAACAGCTGGTCGGCCGCGAGATCGACCGGGTGTACCCGGTCGCCGTCAACGTGCTCAAGACCTACGACCCACCGGTCACCGCGCTGGAGGGCCGCACCGTGACGGCGGTCGGGCGGCGCGGCAAGTTCCTGGTGATCACCGCCGGCGGCGGCGCCGACGAACTCCACCTGGTGATCCACCTGGCCCGGGCCGGCTGGCTGCGCTGGCAGCGGAAGATGTCCGCCGAGCCGCCGCACCCCGGCAAGGGACCGCTGGCCCTGCGCGTGCGCCTGGTGGACCCTCCCACCACGGGCTTCGACCTGACCGAGGCCGGCACCAAGAAGGGCCTGGCGGTCTCGGTGGTCGCCGATCCGGCCGAAGTCCCCGGCATCGCCCGCCTGGGCCCCGACCCGCTGGACCCCGCGTTCACGCTCGCCGCGCTGCGCGCGCTGCTGGCCGGTGAGCGCCGCCAGCTCAAGGGCGTGCTGCGGGACCAGAGCGTGCTGGCGGGCATCGGCAACGCCTATTCGGACGAGATCCTGCACGTCGCGAAGATGTCGCCCTTCAAGCTGGCGGCCAAGCTCACCGAGCCGGAGACCGAGATCCTCCACCGGGCGATCGGCGACACCCTGCGCGATGCCGTCGAGCGCTCGCGCGGGCTGGCCGCCGGGGAGCTGAAGGCGGAGAAGAAGATCGGCCTACGGGTGCACGGCCGGGCCGGTCAGCCCTGCCCGGTCTGCGGGGACACCATCCGCGAGGTCTCGTTCGCCGACTCGGCGCTGCAGTACTGCCCGACCTGCCAGACCGGCGGCAAGCCGCTGGCCGACCGGCGGCTCTCCCGGCTGCTCAAGTGACGGCGAGGGTATGGCGGTGACGCTGCGGGGTATGGCAGCCTCGCTTCCCGGTTCCCACCCTCACCCGTCCCGTCGCCCGTCCTGGAGCTGCCGATGCTCAGCCACGCCCACGGTGCCACCGACCGCCCCCTGCTGACCGAGACGATCGGTGCCGCCCTGGCCCGCACGGTGGCCGCCTTCGGCGAGCGCGAGGCGCTGGTCGACGTCCCCAGCGGCCGGCGCTGGACCTACCGTCAACTCGCCGCCGAGGTGGACGCGGTGGCGCACGGGCTGCTCGCGCTCGGCGTGCGGACCGGCGACCGGGTCGGCATCTGGTCGCCGAACTGCGCCGAGTGGGTGCTGGTGCAGTACGCGACCGCCCGGATCGGCGCGATCCTGGTGAACATCAACCCGGCCTACCGCACCCACGAACTCGAGTACGTGCTGCGCCAGTCCGGGATCGGCGTGGTGGTGGCGATGCCCGCCTACAAGACCTCCGAGTACGCGGCGATGCTGGCGGCGGCCCGGCCGAACTGCCCGGAGCTGCGCGAGGTGGTGCTGATCGGCGAGGACTCCTGGGACGGGCTGCTCGGCGCCGGGCGGGCGGGCGACCCGGCGGCGCTGGCGGCCGTCGCGGCCGAGCTCGGGGCCGACGATCCGATCAACATCCAGTACACCTCGGGCACCACCGGCTTCCCCAAGGGCGCCACCCTGTCGCACCGCAACATCCTCAACAACGGGTACTTCGTCGGCGAGTTGTGCGAGTACACCGAGCAGGACCGGATCTGCGTCCCGGTGCCGTTCTACCACTGCTTCGGCATGGTGATGGGCAACCTGGCGGCCGTCTCGCACGGCGCCTGCGTGGTCATCCCGGCCCCGACCTTCGACCCCGCCGCCACCCTGGCCGCCGTCGCCGCCGAGCGCTGCACCTCGCTCTACGGCGTGCCGACCATGTTCATCGCCGAACTCGACGACCCCGGCTTCGCCGACCACGACCTGAGCTCGCTGCGCACCGGCATCATGGCCGGCTCGCCCTGCCCGGCCGAAGTGATGCGGCAGGTCATCGAGCGGATGCACATGCGCGACGTGTCGATCTGCTACGGCATGACCGAGACCTCCCCGGTCTCCACCCAGACCCGCCGCGAGGACGGCTTCGAGCAGCGGATCGCCACCGTCGGCCGGGTCGGGCCGCAGTTGGAGGTCAAGGTGATCGACCCGGCCACCGGCGCGACCCTGGAGCGCGGCACGCCCGGCGAACTGTGCACCCGGGGCTACTCGGTGATGATCGGCTACTGGGAGCAGCCCGAGCGCACCGCCGAGGTGCTGGACGCCGAGGGCTGGATGCACACCGGCGACCTCGCGGTGATGGACCGGGACGGGTACCTGGCGATCACCGGGCGGATCAAGGACCTGGTGATCCGGGGCGGCGAGAACATCTACCCCCGGGAGATCGAGGAGTTCCTGCTCACCCACCCCGACATCCTGGACGTCCAGGTGGTCGGGGTGCCGGACGAGAAGTACGGCGAGGAGCTGATGGCCTGGATCCGGCTGCGGACCGGTGCCCCCGGGCTGACCGCCGAGATGCTGCGGGCGTACTGCACGGGGCGCCTGGCGCACTACAAGATCCCGCGGTACGTGCACCTGGCGGACGCCTTCCCGATGACCGTGACCGGCAAGGTGCGCAAGGTGGAGATGCGCGAGGAGGCGGTGCGGCTGCTCGCCCAACAGGGCTGACGGTCCGTCAGTCCCGCGCCTTGGCGACCCGGTCCGCGAGCGCGGCGGGCATCGGGTCGTAGCGCAGCGGGCTGCGGGTGAACGAGCCGGTGCCGTGCGAGAGCGAGCGCAGGTCGACCGCGTAGCGGGTCAGCTCCAGTTCGGGCACCTCGGCCCGCAGCAGGCTCTGCCCGGGCCCGGCCGGCTCGGTGCCCAGCACGCGTGCCCGGCGCACCGACAGGTCGCTGAGCACCGCGCCCTGGTACTCGTCCGGTACCAGCACGCCGACCACGGCCACCGGCTCCAGCAGGCGCACGGTGGTCCGGGTCGCCGCGTCGCGCAGCGCCAGCGCGCCCGCCGACTGGAAGGCGGCGTCCGAGGAGTCCACCGAGTGCGCCTTGCCGTCCACCAGCGTGACCCGGACGTCCACCAGCGGGTAGCCCTCGCCCACGCCGTTCGCCAGCTGGGCCCGGACACCCTTCTCCACCGAGGGGATGAAGTTGCGGGGCACCGCGCCGCCGACCACCTTGTCGACGAACTCGAAGCCGCTGCCGCTGGGCAGCGGCTCGACCAGCAGCTCGCAGATCGCGTACTGGCCGTGCCCGCCGGACTGCTTGACCAGCCGGCCGTGCCCGGTGGCGGACCCGCCGAAGGTCTCGCGCAGCGCCACCTGGTACTCGACCTGCTCGACCTGCACGCCGAACTGCGCGCTCAGCAGGTGCAGCAGCACCCCGGCATGTGCCTCGCCGGTGCACCAGAGGACCAGCTGGCGGGTGTCGGGGTTCTGCTCGACCCGGACGGTCGGATCCTGCGCGGCCAGCCGGGACAGGCCCTGGGCCAGCTTGTCCTCGTCACTGCGGCTGTGGGCCGCGATCGCGATCGGCAGCAGCGGTTCCGGCAGCTCCCACCGGGTGAGCGTGGCCGGGGCGGCCGGGTCCGAGAGGGTGTCGCCGACCCTGGCGCCGGTCAGCTTGCCGACGCAGACCAGGTCGCCCGCCACCGCGTGCGGGACCGGGCGCTGCTGCTTGCCGAACGGGCTGGTCAGGCCCGCGATCCGCTCGTCGGCGGCCTGGTGGGCGGCCCCGGCGCGCTGCTCGGCGGCGTCCGGGCCCGCCACGTGCAGCGGGCTGTCCGGGTGCAGGGTGCCGGAGAAGACCCGCACCAGGCTCAGCCGGCCGACATACGGGTCGCCGGTGTTCTGGATCACCTGGGCGACCAGCGGGCCGCGCGGGTCGCCCGGCAGCTCGCTCCCGTCGGTGAACTCGGGCAGCGGCCGGTCGCTCGGGGCGGGGTAGGCGGAGACGATCAGGTCGAGCAGGTCGACCGCGCCGGTGCCGTCCTCGGTGATCGGCAGCACCGGGTGGATCGCGTCGTGCAGCACCGCGCCGCGCAGCCCCCGGGTGAGCGCGTCCTCGTCCAGCGTCTCGCCGCCGAGGTAGCGCTCGAGCAGCTCGTCGTCCTCACCCGCGATCGCCTCCACCAGCCGCTCCCGGGCCGGACCGGTCGCCGGCGCCGACTCCGCCCGGCCCTGGGTCTGCGCCTGGCCGTGAGTCCGGCCCTGACCGTGGAACTCGCCGGAGAGCAGCTCCACCGTGCCGCGCACCTGCCCTTCGCTGCGCACCGGCAGGTCCAGTGGCTGCACCGAGTCCGGGTGCCCGGCGCCGAAGGCCTCCTGACAGCTCTTCAGTACCTCGTCGAAGTCCGCCCGCGCCGCATCCATATGGGTGACCGCGATGGCCCGGGGCAGGCCGAGCACCGCGCACTCCTGCCAGAGCGCCCGCACCGGACCGCCGATCGGGTCGGTCGCCGAGATCACGAAGACCGCCGCGTCGGCGGCCCGCAGCGCGGCCCGCAGCTCGCCGGCGAAGTCGGCGTGGCCCGGCGGGTCGAGCAGGTTGATCTTGACGTCCCGCCAGCCGACCGGCACCAGGGCGAGCCGGACCGAGCGCTGCTGCTGGTGCTCGATCTCCTCGTGGTCGGAGACGGTGGTGCCCTCGCTCACCCGCCCGGCCCGGGGCAGCTCCCCGGCGGCCAGCGCCAGCGACTCGGTGAGCGTGGTCTTGCCGGCCCCGCTGACGCCGACCAGGACCACGTTGCGCACCTGCTCGGGCCGATCGACGGCGGTGACCTGTCCGGCCGCGCCGGCCCGGGATGATGCTCGCTCGGACATGCCGGTGCTCCTCGGACGCACGGGAAAGCTGGTCCTTCGAGCTTTCCACCGGGTCAGGCCGGGGTCCACCGGGGCACGGCCCAAGGGCCTAACGGGAGGCGGCGGCCGCCGCGGCGTTCTCGGGGCTTGCCGTGCGGGTTCAGTGCCGGCCGGCGATCCGGTCGGCGACTCGTGCGATCGGCGAGGTGGTGGGCCGGCCGTCGCGTTCCTGGCGATCCGCGGCGTGGAAGGCGGTGTACATGCTGTGCACGCCGAGCCAGCGCAGCGGCTCCGGCTCCCAGCGGCGGACCGTGTGGCCGACCCAGGGCAGCGTGGTCAACTCGCTCTCGCCGGCCGCCGAGGTCTCCCGCAGGACCAGGTCGCGCAGGGTCCGGGCGGCGAGGTTCGCGGTGGTGACCCCGCTGCCCACGTAGCCGCCGGCCCAGCCCAGGCCGGTGCGCGGGTCCAGCTCGACGGTGCAGCACCAGTCGCGTGGGACGCCGAGGACCCCGGACCAGGCGTGGGCGACGCGCGTGTCGGCGGCGGCCGGGAAGAAGGCGGTCAGGATCGCCCGTAGCTCGTCGACGGTCCGCTGGGCGGTGGCCCCGTCGTGGTCGATGCGCGAGCCGAAGCGGTAGGGCACGCCGCGTCCGCCGAGTGCGATCCGGTCGTCGGCGGTGCGTTGGGCGTACATGTAGGCGTGCGCCAGGTCGCCCAGGGTCTCCCGGCGCTGCCAGCCGACCTGCTCCCAGAACGACGCCGGCAGCGGATCGGTGACGATCATGGAGGAGTTCATCGGCAGCCAGGTCCGCCGCTGGCCGCGCAGGGCCGCGGTGAATCCCTCGGTGGCCCGGAGCACGAACCGGGCGGAGACCGTCCCGCGCGCGGTGACGGCCTGGGCCTGCCGCTCGGCGCCGGCGGGCCGGATCTCGGTGACCGTGGTGCCCTCGTACACCTCGACGCCGAGGCCCAGTACCGTGGCGGCCAGGCCTCTGACCAGGCGGGCCGGCTGGATCCGGGCGCCATGCGGACTCCAGCTCGCGCCCAGCGTGCCGGCCACGGCGAGCCGTTCGGCGGCCTCGGTGGCCGAGAGCAGCAACTGGTCCTGCTGGCCGAAGGCGTGCTCCTCGGCGACGAACGCCTGCAGACGGGCCAGTTGTGGCCGGCTGCGGGCCACCTCCAGCACCCCGCCCTTGACGATGTCGGCCTCGATGCCCTCGGCGTCGGCGGCCCTGATCACCTCGTCCACCGAGGCGTTCATGGCCTGTTGCATGCGGATCGCGGCGTCCTTGCCGTGGCTGCGGGCGAAGGCCGCGCGGCCGGCGAACCCGCCGTAGAGCCAGCCGCCGTTGCGGCCGGAGGCGCCGTAACCGCAGAACCGCTGCTCCAGCACCGCCACCCGCAGGCTCGGATCGGCCTTCTTCAGGTAGTAGGCCGTCCACAGGCCGGTGTAGCCGCCGCCCACCACGCACACGTCCACCTCGGTGGAACCGTCGAGTGGCCGGCGGGGCTCTGGCGCGCCCAGCGAGGCGTACCAGAAGGAGACGCCGCCGTTGGTGGTGGTGACTGTGCCCACGGGAACCTGCTTCCGATCTGTTCCGGTCGATGCTGGTGGGAGTCGAGGTTCAGCTGCATTGAACAAGAAGTTCAGTGAAGCTAGCATCGGCGTTAAGTGGTGGCAAGGGCCGCAGAGATCGAGGGATGGTGGTCATGACGCGATCGTCCGGGGGGAACGGCGAATCGCACGTCGGTGTCCGGGTACGGGACTACCGGCAGATGCGCCGGTTGACTCTGCGTGCGCTGGGCGAGGCGGCCGGGGTCAGTCCCAGCTTCCTGAGCCAGTTGGAGAACGGGCGCACCGAGGCGAGCGTCGGCTCGCTGCGTCGCATCGCCGTGGCACTCAACATCTCGGTCGCCGACCTGTTCGAGAGCGGCGAGCCGGCGCGGCACCAGGTCCTGCGGCGCGCGGACCGACCCGAGGTGGGCGTCCAGGCCGGCTCGCGCAAGTTCATGATCGCGCAGCCGCCGCTGCGTCATCTGGAGGTCTACAGCGCCGACTTCGAGCCCGGGGCCAGCACCGGCGACACCGCGTACTCCCACGGCGACGCCCAGGAGATCCTGCTGGTCCTCAGCGGCGAGGTCAGCCTCGAACTCGACGGCGAGCAGCACGTCCTGACGACCGGGGACAGCATCGAGTACGCCACCTCGGTGCCGCACCGTCTGGTGAACACCGCGGCCACCGCCACCGAGGTGCTCTGGATCATCAGCCCGCCGACGCCCGCCGAAGTCCCGGTCGAGCGGTCCTGACTGGTCGACCGGGAGTCGTCCGTCGGGGGGGCGTCAAAGCTGGTCGCTCATCAGGGAGTTGGCCTCGGACATCGGCATCGCGTCGGCGAACGAGGCGAAGCCGCCGGTGTTCAGGATCTCGGCGGCGGAGCGTTGGGCGGCGGCCAGGGCGACCCGGGCGAAGGCCGAGCCGACACTGATCCGGCGGGCACCCAGCTCGGCGAGCTGACGGACCGTCAACTTGGCGAGCGGGCCGGCGGCGAGCACGTTGACCGGCTTGTCGACGGCGGCGCAGACGGTGCGGACGGCCTCGGCGTCCGGCAGACCGGGCGCGAACAGGACGTCGGCGCCGGCGGCTTCGAAGGCCCGCAGGCGGCGTACGGTGTCGTCCAGGTCCGGCCGGCCGTGCAGGAAGTTCTCGGCGCGGGCGGTGACCGTGAACGGGAAGTCGAGTTCGCGGGCCGCCGCCACGGCGGCCCGGATCCGCTCCACGGCCTGCTCGAACGGGTGGATGGGAGTGGCGGGGTCGCCGGTGGCGTCCTCGATCGAACCGCCGACCAGTCCGGTCGCGGCGGCCAGCCGGATCGTCTCGGCCACCGCGTCCGGGCTCGCGCCGAAGCCGTTCTCCAGGTCGGCGGAGACCGGCAGGTCGGTGGCGGTGACGATGGCGCGGGCGTTGGCCAGCGCCTCCTCGCGGGTGACCAGGTTCGCGCCGTCGGTGCGGCCGAGCGCGAAGGCCAGCCCCGCGCTGGTGGTGGCCACCGCGGTGAAGCCCAGGGCGCTCAGCAGGCGCGCGGTGCCCTGGTCCCAGGCGTTGGCGACGACGAAGGCGCCGGGGCCGGCGTGCAGGTCGCGGAAGGCGTGCGCGCGGCGGCGCTGGTCGTCAGGGGTGATGGGAAGCTGCACGGGGAGTCCTCTGCTGATGAGTAGTCAGCTGACGGTATGTCAGAAGAGCGCTGTGCCGACGGTCAGCGCCGACGGGCGAGGGCGACGCCGCCCAGGCAGAGGCAGCCGCCGGCCAGGCTCAGCAGAGCCGGCACCTCGCCGAGGATCGCCCAGGACATGACCACCACCAGCGCCGGGACGGCATAGGTGGTGGCGCCCATCCGGCCGGCGGTGGTGCGGGAGAGCGCGTAGGCCCAGGTGCTGAAGGCGAGCGCGGTGGGGAACAGGCCCAGGTAGACCAGGTTGAGCGTGGCCGACAGCGGGGCGTGGCCGAGCTGGCCGGCGAGCTGTCCGGAGAACGGCAGGCAGGCCACCGTGCCGATCAGGCAGCCGAAGGCGGTGGCCTGCAGCGCAGTCGCGTGCCGCAGCGCGGGCTTCTGGGCCACCACACCGGCCGCGTAGAGCAGGGCGGCGGCCAGGCAGAGCAGCACGCCCAGCACCGAGGAACCGCTGCCGCCCGACTGCGCGAGACCCACCACCACCGCGCCCGCGAACGAGACGGCCATGCCGACCATCAACTGCCGCGGGAATCCCTCGCGCAGCAGCCAACCGCCCAGCAGCGCGATCAGCATCGGGCCGATGTTCACCACCATGGCGGCCGTGCCGGCGTCGACCTTCTGCTCGCCCCAGTTGAGCGCGACCATGTAGAGGCCGAACCAGAGCAGCCCGGAGAGCGCGATGCCCGGCCAGGCGGCGCGGGGTGGCAGGCCTTCGCGGCGGATGGCCCAGACGGCCAGCAGCGCGATCGAGCCGACGGTCAGCCGGCCCAGCGCGAGCGCACCAGGGCCGTAGTGCGCGGCGGCCGAACGGATCGCCACGAAGGCCGAGGCCCAGAGCAGCACGGTGACGGTGGCCGCGGCCATCGCCTTGGGGTTGAGCTTGGCACCGGGTGGGGCGGTGGTGGGGGCAGCGGTAGGGGCGGTGACTGCGGAGGGGGCGCCTTGGTCCATGCGGGCCAAGCTAGCCCGGGGTTGCCGGGGCGGCCAGGCAATTAGCGGCCGCCCGCGGGCCCCCGGCAGGGCGCCGGCGAGGACGGCAGGACGGTTCAGTCGGCGACCACGCCGTCCAGGTAGACCCAGACGCCCTGGTCGCGCACGAAGCGGCTCTTCTCCCGCATGCTGCCGGAGAGGCCCTGTTCCTGGTAGCGGGCGACGAACTCCACCGTGCCCTCCTGGTGGAACGGGCCGCCCTCGGTGCTGCCCAGGATCTCCAGCCGCTGCCAGCGCAGTCGGGGATCGAAGTCGACGGCCGGCGGCCGGGTCTGCGGGTGCCAGCTGCGCAGCAGGTAGGCGGCGTCCTCGACCACGAAGGCGCTGAACCGCGAGCGCATCAGCTGCTCGGCGGTGGTCGCCTGGGCCAGGCCGCTGTGCAGCCGGCCGCAGCAGTCGGCGTAGCTCGCGGGCAGTCCGCACGGGCAGCGGTCCGGCGTGGCGGGGGCGGGGGCCGGGCGGGGCCTGGTGGGGCGTCGTGACATGGGTCCATTCTGACGGCTGCCCGAGGTGCCCGGCGCCAGGGGCGCCGGGCACGGGGCTGACGGTCCGTCAGGGCAGCTGGAGCTGCTGACCGGGGTAGATCAGGTCGGGGTTGGTGCCGACCGTGCCGAGGTTGTCCTGGTAGAGGTGCTGCCAGGTGTCGAGGTGGTGGCTCTGGGCGATGGTCCAGAGGTTGTCGCCGTGCTGGACGGTGTAGCCCTGGCCGGCGGCGGGGGACTGGGGGGTGCCGGGCGCGGCCGGGGTTGCCGGGGTGGTCGGATCGGCTACGGGCGCGCTGGTCGGGGCGGTGCTCGGCGTGCCAGTGGCGGGGGTGGTCGCGGTGCCGGCCGGGGGAGTGCTGCTCTGGGCCTGGGTCGGCGCCGCGGGGGCCTGGGTTGCCGGGGTCGGCGAGCTGGTCGGCGCCTGCGGGGTCGGGCTGGCGGTGGGCGCGGCGGCGTTGGTGGTGCCGGGCGCGGCCGGCGCCGGCGCCGGGGCCGTGGTGCCGGGGGCGGCCGGGTCCTGGGTCGGCGCAGCCGTCGACGTGGGCGCGGAGCCGGGCAGGGGGCTGGTCGAGGTGCCCGTCGAGGTGCTGGGCCCGATCGACACGCCGATCACCGGCGCGGTCGGCGTGTCGGTGATCGGGGGTGCGGTCGTGGGCGCGGACGTCGACGCAGTGGGCGCGGGTGTGGGCACGGAGGTGGCGGTCGGTGCGGTCAGCCCCGCCACCGTCGCGCAGTTCCCCCAGACGCCCGGACCCTGGCCGGCGAGCAACTGCTCGGCCACCTTGATCTGCTGCGCCTCGGTCGCGTGCGAGGCCACCGCGCCGTACCGGTCGCCGCCGTTGGCGACCCAGTCCTGCTGGGTGAACTGCAGCCCGCCGTAGTGCCCGTTGCCCGTGTCGGCGCTCCAGTTGCCGCCGGTCTCGCACTGGGCCACCGTGTCCCAGGCCGTGGCCGGGGCGGCGTGCGCGCCGGTGGCCGTGAGCAGTGGCAGGGCCAGACCGGCGCCGGCCACGGTCGCGACGGCCACTGCGCGGTCGGCCTGGCTCGGCCGACGGTGGCGGCCCGGACCGGAGAACACCCCGGATATGCCCATGGAAGATCCCTCTCCGCACGCCTGCGAGGTGAGCTGTCGGGTTCGGACCGGAGGCTGGCCCGGCCGTTCGCGCGGACGGATCCGGCGGACGGCTTCACCCCGAGCCGTACGGGGACGGCATGAATCCTGGGTCCCCCGCCCCTGCCCAGAGGTGTGTCGTGGTCCCGGGAGCGCGTTGGGCAGGACTCGGCGTACCGCGTCCGGGTGCCCGCACGGTGACGGGTTGCTGGGGAGACTAGACGGATCATCACCCTGATAACAACCCCGCATCGCACACGTCACACGCGAATCACGGCAGCTGGGCGATGCTCCGTACCGGGAACACCGCGCGCTGTCGCGGCCGATTCGCCTCCCGGCCCGCTAGTTTGGCGGTGGAACAGCCGATCAGTTGCTTCAGTTGCTGAGGAGAGGCCGATGGCCGACGAAGTCAAGATCCGTGAACTGTTCGCCGCCCAACGGACCGGCGTGCTGGTGACCCTGAAACGGGACGGGCGGCCCCAGCTCTCCAATGTCCGCTATGCGTACGACCCGGCTCGGGAGCTGATCCGGGTCTCGATCACCGCCGATCGCGTGAAGGCGAAGAACCTGGCCCGCGACCCGCGGGCGAGCCTGTACGCGACCAGCCCGGACTACGGGACCTGGGCGGTGGCCGAGGGCACCGCCGAGCTGACGCCGGTGGCCGCCGCCGAGGACGACGCCACCGTCGAGGAGTTGGTCGACCTCTACCGCACGCTGTCAGGCGAGCACCCGGACTGGGACGAGTACCGCGCGGCGATGGTCCGCGATCGCCGGCTGGTGGTCGAACTGCACGTCGAGCACCTGTACGGCCAGACGCCCTGACGCTGGACGGCCGGGCGGCGCAAGGGAGTTGCCCACCCGCCCGGCCGAGCGGGTTTGCCCGATCGGCGGACATCGCGCCGCGCACCACCGCACCATAGGGGGCACGCGCGCCCGACCGGGATGCGGTGGGCGCACCGGGAGCGAGGTGAGGGCTGTGCACGAGTTGGAGCCGGCCATCGAGGCGGCCGAGGGCGATCCGCACTGGTGGTGGGAGGTGGACGCCGCGCTGATGGGCAAGGCGGCCGCCTTGGACGTGGCCATGTACTGGGCCCGGGGGCTGACCAACTGGGCGGCCAGATACGACCCCCGGGTGGCCGGCGGCGATCTGGCGGCGGTGCGGACCCTGCTCGGCCTGGCGGTCTACCGCGCGGCCCAGGGCGAGGGCGTCACCGATCCGGGCCGGATCCCCACCCTGCTGCCGCTGCTGACGCTCGCTCGCGGCGTGGCCAGGACCACCGCGGAGGTCCGCCCGCTCGGCTACGGTGACCGGGGGCGGCTGCGGCTGGCCGACCGGGCCCGGCTGCGGACCGCGTTGGACGACCCGGATCAGGCCGTCTTCGAGCGGCTGCGCAAGGAGACGGTCCTGGTGCTGGTGGCCAACACCGACCACGCGCGCACCGAGATGTGCCGCCGGTCCAACGACGCGACGGTCTGGAAGGACCGCCCGCTGATCACCATCAACTCGCGTGAGCCGCAGCTGCCGGAGCACGGGGCGCTGCCCTGGGACTGGTACAGCACCGGCTGACCGCGCCGGCCCGGTCGATCCGCCGAGCCACCCGGCCGCCGACCGGCCGCCCCGGTCGTGCCTGCCGTGGCGGCTCTCCCGTACGCTCTGGGGTCCGCGGGCCGAATACACCCGGCCGGCGCGAGACAACGGCACTGTGCGGTACAGGGGGAGAGCAGAGCATGAGCGGCGATGACGTGTGGCGGGCGCCGGATCCGGAGCCCGATCCGGCGCCGGGGCAGCCGGGCGGCGGGCAGGCCGACGCGGCGGCGCCGAGTGACCGGCCGGGCGCCGCCGGCCCGTACCCGCCGCCACCGCCGCCGTACCAGCAGGCCTACCAAGCCACTCAGGGCTACCAGGGCCCGTACCCCGGCGCCGCGCCGGGTGGTTGGCCGCCGCCCTGGGCGGGTTGGGGCGTTCGGCCCGCGCCGCCCAAGCCCGGGGTGATACCGCTGGCCCCGCTCGGGCTCGGCGACGTGCTCAGCGGTGTCTTCACCACCATGCGCCGCTACGTCAAGCCGCTGCTGCTGCCGCTGCTCGGCGTGCTGGCGGCCGCCGCCGTGCTGTTCACCGTCTACGGCACCGTGGGCTACCTGCTGACCTCGGGGACCTTCCAGCAGTTGTCGGACCAGACCGCGGCCCAGCCGACCGACAGCCAGGGTTTCACCATCGGCGTGCTCGCCATCGTCGGCGGGCTCCTGCTGCTGCTCTGCTTCCTGGCGTTCTCGCTGGTGGCGAGCGTGTCGAGTGCGGCGGTGCTGCGGCACGCCGTGGTCGGCCGCCCGGTGACGGCCGGTCAGCTCTGGTCGCAGGCCCGCCCCCACCTGTGGCGGGTGCTCGGTGCCCAGCTGCTGCTCGCCGCGGCCGGGCTCGCCGCGGTGCTGGTCGCGCTGGTGCCGGCCACCGTGCTCGGGCTGCTGACCGACAGCGGTGCCGTGTTCGGCGTGCTGGCGGTGCTCCTGCTGCTGGTGGTGCTGGGGCTCGGCGGCTACGCCGGGGTGCGGCTGACCCTGCTGGTCCCGGTGGTGGTGCTGGAGAACCGGCGCCCGGTCGCCGCGATCCGCCGGGCCTGGACGCTCAACCACGGCGCCTGGTGGCGCAGTCTGGGCATCCCGTACCTGATCCGGATGATCGGATCCTTCGTCAGCCAGGCGATTCTGGCCCCGGCCTGGGTGATCGGCGTGATCGGGCTCGGCCTCACCGCCGGCGATCGGGTCGACCAGTACGGGGACACCGTGTCCGGCGGCCCCTCGGCCTTCGGCGTGGTCTTCTGCATCGCCTTCGTGCTGCTGGGCCTGGGCGTCGCGACGGTGCTCACCGCACCGATCACGCCGCTGACCGACGGGCTGCTCTACGTCGACCGGCGGATTCGCCGCGAGGCACTGGCCGACTCGCTCGCGGCGCAGGTCGGAATCCCCGTTCCACCGCGTACTCCTGGCGTCTAGGACGTGAACGCCGCTGCCGACCGGCGCGCGCCGGTCGGCAGCGGCGTTCCATGCCGTCACATGCCGAGGCTCGTCACCCACGCCTCGATGTCCAGGACCTCCGCCTGCCGGGGGAACACCTTCTCGGTGAGCACCCGGTGCACCTCGGGGTCGGCGTCCAGGCAGCCGTCGGCCAGCACGGTGAGGCCGAAGTCGAGGTCGGCGGCCTCGCGCAGGGTGGAGAGCACCACGCCGCTGGTGGCGATGCCGGTCAGCACCAGGTGCTCGATCCCGCCGGCGCGCAGCACCAGGGCGAGGTCGCTGCCAGCGAAGGCGCTGACCCGCTTCTTGGTGACGACCGGTTCGCCGTCCTTCGGCGCGACCTCGTCCGAGACCTGGGTGCCGGGGTCGGTGTCGGTGAAGGCGCCGCTGAGCCGCAGGGCGCCGAAGGTCTTGTTGCGGGGGCTGATCTCCGGGTGGCCGGCCCGGAAGCCGACCACCACGTAGATCACCGGGATCCCGGCGGCGCGGGCGGCCTCGACGGCGCCGGCCAGCCGGGGGAGGTACTCAGGGGCGGGGAAGCGGTCCACGATGGTCCGCTGAACGTCCATCACCAGCAGGGCGCTGTTCGCGGGGTGCTGCGTCATCGCTGAGGTCCTTTCACTGCGGGGGTCTTGGTGTCGGAGCCGGCCCGGTCCGAGTCGGGGTGCTGTCCGGCTCCGGCCTGGCCGCTCCTGGCGGCGCGCGGGCCGCGCAGCGCCGAGGCGAGCGCGCCGATCAGGGCCAGCGCGGCGGCCGCGCTGAAGACGGTGACCAGGCCGTGGTGGAACGGGCCGGAGACCAGTTCGGGGAAGAACCGGTTGCCGGTCAGCACCTGCGAGTTGGCCGCCGGCAGGCTGTGCAGTACGCCGCTGGGGCCGAGCAGCTGACCGATCGGGTTCTTGCCGAGGAAGGTGGCGAAGAGCGTGCTCACCGGCGGCAGCCCGGCCACCTGCTGCGCCGTCGCGGGCGGCACCTGCTGCGCGGTCAGGCCACTCTGCAGCGCGTGCGGCAGCGAGCCGGCCAGGCCGACGATCATCAGCGAGAAGAACAGGCCGATCGACAGCGCGGTGCCGGAGTTCTGGAAGGTGGAGCGCATGCCGGAGGCCACGCCGCGCTGCTCCGGCGGCACGCTGCCCATGATCGCCGAGGTGTTCGGCGCCGAGAACATGCCCTGGCCGATCCCGCTGACCAGCAGGAGGGCCGAGAAGGCGGGGTAGGGGAAGTCGACCGGCAGCAGCATCAGGCCGATGAAGGCGGCGGCCACCAGGAGCAGCCCGCTGGTGGCGAAGAGCCGCGCGCCGTACCGGTCGGAGAGGTAGCCGGAGATCGGACCGCCGAGCAGGAAGCCGACGGTCAGCGGCAGCATGAAGATGCCGGCCCAGAGCGGGGTGCGCTCGAAGGAGTAGCCGTGCAGCGGCAGCCAGATCCCCTGCAGCCAGATGATCAGCATGAACTGCATGCCGCCGCGGGCGATCGCGATCAGCAGCGCCGCCAGGTTCCCGGCGGCGAACGCGCGGATCTTGAACAGCCGCAGCTGGAACATCGGTTCGGCGATCCGGGTCTCCGCGACGCAGAAGGTGGCGAGCAGCGCCAGGCCGGCGCCCAGGCCGCCCAGCACCCAGGGGTTGGTCCAGCCGGTGGGGTGGCCGCCGTAGGGCTGGATGCCGTAGGTGATCGCGGCGAGCAGGCAGGCGGCGCCCCCGGTGAAGGTCAGGTTGCCGACCCAGTCGATCCGCCCGGGCCTGCGGGTGCCGGTCTCCCGCAGGCTGCGGTACGACCAGAAGGTGCCCAGCACCCCGACCGGCACGCTGACCCAGAAGACCGCGCGCCAGTCGATGGTGGCCAGCACGCCGCCGACCAGCAGGCCGAGGAACATGCCCATCAGCGCGGTGATCTGGTTGATGCCCAGGGCCATGCCGCGCTGGCGGGTCGGGAAGGCGTCGGTGAGGATCGCCGCCGAGTTCGCCGTCAGCATCGATCCGCCGACGGCCTGCACGATCCGGAAGCCGATCAGCCAGAGCGCCCCGCCCCCGCCCTTGAGCGGATCGAGCGAGAGGGCCAGCGAGGCGGCGGCGAAGATCGCGAAGCCCAGGTTGTACATCCGGACCCGGCCGAACATGTCGCCGAGCCGTCCGAGTGCCACCACCAGCACGGCGGTGACCAGGGTGTAGCCGAGGATCATCCAGAGCAGGTAGCCGATGTTGGCGGGAGCCAGCGGGTCCAGGCCGATGCCGCGGAAGATCGCCGGCAGCGAGATGATCACGATCGAGCCGTCGATGGTCGCGATCAGCACGCCCATCGTGGTGTTGGAGAGGGCGATCCACTTGTAGCGCCCGCCGTCCGGCTCCTTGGCTATCGCGGTCGCCGGCATCACAGTCCCTCCGCCAGGCGTTCGAGCAGCGGCAGCGTGGCGCGCAGCTGCTGCCGCTCCTCGTCGGTGAACTCGGTGCCGAGGGTGGCGGCCAGCAGCCGCACCGACTCCGAGCGGCGCTCGGTGAGCACCTGGCGGCCCGCTCCGGTGAGCGTCATGATCACCCGGCGGCCGTCGCTGGGGTCCGGTCGCCGGCTCACCAGGCCGCGCTCCTCCAGCCCGGCCAGCGTGGTGGCCATCGCCTGCGGGCGCACTCGCTCCAACTCGGCGAGCGCACCGGGCGAATTGGCGCCCTCCCGGTCCAGCCGGGCCAGCACGGACACCTCGGAGTGCGCCAGGTCCCCCGAGATGTGGGCCTGCCGCACCCGGCGGGCGATCCGGCCGACGATCAGCCGCAGCGTCGCCGCGAGCTCCTCCGGGCTGTCTCCGGGTGGTGGATCCGCGGCGAGTGGTGGTGTGGTCTGCATAAGTAATAACAATAGCTTAATCAATCTGCCGTAACTACCCCCGCTGCCTCATTAGCCCGGACGGTTGGCGGTCCCGTCGTGTCGCGGGCCCGAAGTCACCGGGCGGGGCCGGATCTGCGGCAGCGTCGGAGCGATACCCACCGTCGTTCGAGAGAGGCCGCAGCCATGGCAACGCCCGCCCCGGCGCCCCAGCGCTCGTCCCCCAGGCACGCCCTGCGTCGCGAGGTGGGCATGATCGGCCTGCTCTGGGCCTCGGTCGGCGCGATCATCGGCTCCGGCTGGCTCTTCGGCGCCGAGAAGGCCGTCAAGGCGGCCGGGCCGGCCGCGATCATCTCCTGGATCGTCGGCACGGTCGCCATCGTGCTGCTCGCCCTGGTGCACGCCGAGCTCGGCGGCCTCTTCCCGGTGGCGGGCGGCACCGCGCGCTACCCGCACTACGCCTTCGGCGGGTTCACGGGGATGTCGTTCGGCTGGTTCACCTGGCTGCAGGCCGCCACCATCGCGCCGATCGAGGTGCAGGCGATGATCGGCTACGCCCGGCACTGGAGCTGGGCGGACGGCCTGCAACACCCCAAGGACTCGACGCTGACCGCATCAGGCTTCGCGGTGGCGGCCGCGCTGCTCGCCCTCTTCGTCGGGATCAACTTCTTCGGCGTCAAGTGGCTGGCCCGCACCAACAGCGCGGCCACCTGGTGGAAGGTCGCCATCCCGGTGGTGACCATCGTGATCTTCGCCGCCACCGAGTTCCACGGCCACAACTTCAGCTCGCAGGGCTTCGCGCCGTTCGGCGCCCGCGGTGTGCTGTCGGCGATCAGCACCAGCGGGGTGATCTTCGCGCTGCTCGGCTTCGAGCAGGCGATCCAGTGGGCCGGGGAGAGCACCCACCCGCGCCGGGACATCCCGCGCGCGGTGCTCGGCTCGGTGTTCATCGGCAGCCTGGTCTACCTGCTGCTCCAGGTGGTCTTCATCGGCGCCGTGCCGGGATCCGCCATCACCGGCGGCTGGGGCGAGCTCACCTACGCGGGGATCAGCGGCCCGTTCGCCGGGCTCGCCACCGTGATCGGCCTCGGCGGGTTCGCCACCGTGCTCTACATCGACGCGATCATCTCGCCCGCCGGTACCGGCCTGGTCTACATCACCTCCAGCTCCCGGATCACCTACGGCCTCAGCCGCAACGGCTACGCGCCGGAGACGCTGCAGGCCACCGACCGGCGCGCGGTGCCCTGGATCGGCCTGCTGATCGCCTTCGTGGCCGGGGTGCTCTGCTTCCTGCCGTTCCCCAGCTGGCAGAAGCTGGTCAGCTTCATCACCTCGGCGGTGGTGCTGATGTACGCGGGCGCGCCGCTGGCCTTCGGCGTGCTGCGCAAGCGGTTCCCGGACCTGGAGCGACCCTTCCGGCTGCCCGCCGGGGAGGTCGTCTCGCCGATCGCCTTCGTCGTCGCGGGCCTGGTCATCTACTGGGCCGGCTGGGACACCCTCTGGCGGCTGGGCGCCTCGATCCTGATCGGCTACCTGCTGCTCGGCTCGTACGCGGCCTACGCCAGGGTCAAGCGGCTCCCGCGCGCGCCCCGGATGGACTTCCGGGCCGGGCAGTGGCTGCCGGTCTACCTGGTCGGCCTGGGGGTCGCCTCCTGGCAGGGCCAGTTCGGGGTCGGGGCGCAGAAGAACCTGCCGCTCTGGTGGGACATCGCGGTGATCGCCGCCTTCTCGCTGGTCATCTACTACTGGGCGATGGCCGTCGCGCTGCCGGCCGAGGAGATCGAGCGGAACATCGCGGACGTCGAGGTGCTGGACGCCGGCGGGCACTGATCGCTGTCATGGGGGCAAAAGTCGGTGGCGTTCCGGAGCGCCGAGACGCCGGCGGCGGCCTCCCGGTGGAGGATGAGGGGAGGGCTTGACCGGGCGAGGTGGACGGTATGGACGACTCCCGCTTCCCGTTCCTCGACGGTGTGGCAGGGGTGCTGGTCGACGGCGGTGGCAGGATCCTGGACTGCACGGCGGCAGCCGAGGCGCTGCTCGCCCTTCCCGCCGGAGTGCTGCGCGGCCGTCTGGTCCGCGAGCTGCTCGCCGGGCGGCTCGAACCCGCCGGGGCGCTGGACGGGGTCAAGCTGGGTGAGCCCGAAGGCGCCTGGGCCGGGCGGGTGCAGGTCCGTACCGGGGACGGCCGGCTGCTCGACCTGGAGGTCCGGCTGCTGGCGCTGCGCGGCGCCGCCGGCGGGGACCGCACGGCCGCCCGCTACGTGGTGCTCGGCGCCCCCGCGGCCACCGCCGACCGCTGGCGCCAGGACCAGGCCTTCACCCGCGAGCTCTTCCTCCAGGACCGGTTCGGCCTGGTGGTCTTCGACCGCGACCTGCGGATCGTGCGCACCAACACCCACCTGCTGCCCTACTCCGGCATGCCCGTCGCGCTCAGCGGGCGCCGGCTCGCCGACTTCCTGCAGCCCCAGGACGCCGCCGCCGTGGAACAGCACCTGCGGCAGGTGATGGAGACCGGCCGGCCGCTGGTGCTGGCCGAGGAGCTGGCCAGGACGGTGATAGACCCGCGCGGTGGTCGGATGATGGCGATCTCCGCCTTCCGCCTGCAGGGCGCCGACGGCGAGGTGATCGGGCTCACCGCGCTCTTCAACGACATCACCGAGGAGTACCGGACCCGGCGCCGGCTGGCTCTGCTGCACCAGGTCACCGCCGCCATCGGCCGCTCGCTCTCGGTCACCGACAGCGCGAAACAGCTCGCCGAGGCGCTGACCGGCACCTTCGCCGACGTGGCCAGCGTGGAGATCGCCGCCGCCGTGTTCAGCGGTGAGGAACCCGCCCCGGACCCGAACGGGCGGCTGCTGCTGCGCCGCACCGCCGTGGCCGGCCCGCCCGAGTCGCTGCCGGCCCCCGGCGACACCGTGCTGGTCGGCCCCGACGGCGAGACGGTGCTGGTCGGCCCGGACGGCAGGGAGGAGGTCGGGGTGCTCGGGGCCCTCGCCGAGCCCTGGCGGCTCACCGCCCCGCTGAGCGCCCGCGGCGTGCTGCTCGGCCGGATCAGCGTGCGCCGCGACCGCTGGAAGGAGGCCTACGAGGAGGAGGACCACGCACTGCTGAAGGAGGCCGCCGCCCGCGCCGGGCTCGCGCTGGACAACGCGCGCCGCTACACCCGCGAGCACCGCGCCGCGATCGGCCTGCAGCGCAGCCTGCTGCCGCCGGCCGTCCGCTCGGTCGCCGCCGTCAGCACCGCCAGTGTCTACCTGCCCACCGACACCGTCGGCGGGGTGGGTGGCGACTGGTTCGACGTCATCCCGCTCTCCTCCGCCCGGGTGGCGCTGGTGGTCGGCGACGTCACGGGCCACGGCCTGCACGCCTCCGCCACCATGGGACGGCTGCGCACCGCCGTGCGCACCCTGGCCGACCTGGACCTGGAGCCCGAGGAGCTGCTGGTCCACCTCGACGACCTGGTGGCCCAGTTGCTGGTGGAAGCCGCGCTGGCGGCCGACGACGAGGACGACCTGGAGGCCGACGGCCTGCACCCGACCCGGTACGGGGTGGTCGCCGAGCCGGCCGTGGAGCAGAGTGGCAGCGCGCGCTCCCGGCCCGAGGCCGCCTCCTTCGGCGGCACCTGCCTGTACGCCGTCTACGACCCGGTGTCGCGCACCTGCACCGTGGCCAGCGCCGGCCACCCGCCGCCCGCCGTCGCGCATCCGGACGGCAGCACCGAGTTCCTGCCGGTGGTGCCGGGCCCGCCGCTGGGCGTCGGCGGCCTGCCGTTCGAGTCGGTCAAGGTGGAGCTGGAGCCCGGCAGCGTGCTGGCGCTCTACACCGACGGCCTGATCGAGCGCGGCGAGGGTGACATCGACGCCGGGATGGCCGAGTTGACCCGGCGGCTGGCCGTCGTGCTGGCCCAGGACCTGCCGCTGCCCGAGACGGGTCAGCGGATCATCGCCGGCCTGCCGCCCACCCGGTTGCAGGACGACGTCACCCTGCTGCTGGCCCGCACCAAGGCCGTCGCGGCGGCGGACACCGCCGTCTGGTCGGTGGAGCCGGAGCCGGCGGCGGTGGCCAAGGTCCGTGAGGACGCCACCAGCACCCTGGAGGACTGGGGGCTGGCGGAGTTGGCCTTCACCACCGAACTGGTGCTCAGCGAGCTGGTGACCAACGCGATCCGCTACGCCGGCGGCCCGGTGGTCGTGCGGCTGATCCGCGCGGACACGCTGACCTGCGAGGTCTCGGACGGCAGCAGCACCCAGCCGCGGATGCGCCGGGCCCGGCTGACCGACGAGGGCGGGCGCGGGCTCTACCTGGTGGCGCAGCTGACCAACCGCTGGGGGAGCCGGTACACGGCTTCGGGCAAGACGATCTGGACCGAGCAGGAGCTGCCGGGCGGGTGAGCCGCGGGATCGGCTGCCACGAGGCTGCTGACGCTCTATCATGTCGTCTCCCCCGTATGCCGTCCTCCGGAGGTGCTGGTGACCGCGACCTCAGCGGCGATACCTGACGGTGCGGCGGGCGGCGGTCGATGAGTGAGGCTGCCGAGGTGGAGGTGTGGCTGACCCGGGTCGCTGGCCAGGAGCGGTCTGCCGCACGGGAGTTGGTGTTGCGGCTGGTGGCGGAGCGGACCGGGACGCCGGTCGGGCGGCTGCGGCTGGGGCGGGCCGCGTCGGGGCGGCTGGTGATCGAAGGCGTGGCGGGCGTGGCGGTGAGCGTGAGCCGGCTGCGCGGGGTGGTCGCCGTGGCGGCGGGGGACGGGGTGGCGGGGGTCGGCGTGGCCGTGGAGTGGATCCGGCCGCTCGCCCACGGGGCTTTGGCGCGGCGCTGGTTCCCGGCCGCCGAGGCCGCCTGGGTCGCCGGACAGCACCCGGACCAGCGCTCGGCCGCCCTCCTCTGGCTCTGGACCCGGAAGGAGGCGCTGGCCAAGGCGGTTGGCCAGGGGCTGGGCGGCGGCACCGGTCTGCTGCGCCCGGTCGGGGCGGCGCCGTCGAGCTGGCCGCCCGGGCCCTGCTCGGCGCTGCCGATCGGCTCGGAACCCGGCTCCGTGGCCTGGCCGGTGACGGAGGATCTGATGCTGGCGGTCGCGGCCCACGGCGCGCACCGCACGGCCTTGACGGTCCGTCAGTTAGCGTGCGGCGTATGACGCCTGATCGAAGCCGTGCAGAGACCGCCAGTTGGCGTCAGCCAGTGTGCCCGGCGCGGTGCACCCGCAGGGCCCAGCGCACCAGCGGTACCTGGAGCGGGAGTCGGGCGAGCGTGGCCGCGCGCTGCGGGGTCGGCCGGTGGCGCGCGTCGTAGGCCATCTTGACGTTGGCCGGGTAGACGGCCACGAAGAGTCCGGCCGCCGCCAGGGCGGCGAGCCGCCGGGTGCGCGGTGCGACGACGGCCGCTCCGATGGCGAGTTCGGCCACGCCGCTGGCGTACGTCCAGCGGCGCGGGGCGCCGGGCAGCGCACGGGGCACCATCGCGTCGTACGGCTTGGGCGCGACGAAGTGGGTGATGCCGGCCCCGATCAGCAGGCCGCCGAGGACCCGGGCGGAGCGCTCTGCGGAAGCGGGCATGGGGTCACTCCAGGGCTCGGCGGATCTCGCTACCCGGTCTCGGCAGCTGATCTCGTTACTGGAGAGTAGCCGCTGGCGGCGGTCGGCGACAGCCCCCTCAGTGCGCAGGGGTGGGGAGCGGCTGAGCCGTCGGGCCGAACTCCCGCAGCGCCTCGTCCACGATGGCGGTCAGCTGGGCGTGGTGAGCGCCCCGCCAGTAGACCTGCCCGCAGTCGCCGCAGCGGGCGAACGCGCCGTACGAGCGCTCGGTGCCGTCCAGCAGCTGCTCCTGCACCGCGTCCTTGGTGGCCTCGTGCAGCGTGCCGTTGCAGGCCGTGCACCTGGTCCACGGCGCCAGTGGTGGCGCGAACCGGGAGAGCACGTCGCGCAGTTGCTCGGCCGGCCGGTGGCTGTACACGTACCCGCCCGCCCACAGCTCGCGGCGCCGCAGCAGCCCGCGGTCGCGCGAGAGCAGCACCCGCCGCTCGGTGGCCGAGCGGGTGGCGAGCGCGGCGTCGCCGATGTCCGGGTTCTCGTACGCGGCGTCAACTCCCAGCAGGCGCAGCCGGCGGGCGAGCGTGCCGAGATGGACGTCGAGCAGGAAGCGCAGCGGCCCCGGCACCTGCTGCGGTCGCGTCACGCCCTGGACGGTGATCTGCGCGCCGTGCTCGGGCAGGTGCCCGGCCGGCACCGGACGCCCGTCGGCGAGCAGTGCGCCCACCTCGGTCAGCGGCACGCCGAGCGACTCCACGACGTGGCCCAGGGTCGAGGCGCCGTCGGTGCGGACCAGGGTGCGGTCCGCCTGGCGCCGACCTGAGGCGAGGAACAGTCGTAGCTCAGGGGCGACGATCAACGAGATCTCGGGCTTCCGCGCGCTCTCCACGCGGCCAGCATGCCAGCGCGGGGGCGGGCCGGGCCAATCGTTTCACGGTCGGTGGGGGTGGGGCGGTCCGAGTCAGGACGCGTGGGTCTGCGCGTGCACCGGGCCGCTGCCGGAGGTCGGCGGCTGGGCCGGGGGTTGCAGCGGTGAGGTCGAGGGCGTGCTGGACGGCGTGTCGCCGGCGGGGGCCGGGCTGCTGCCACCGGCCGCCTGGCCGGGCACGGCGTGGGCGAAGAACACCCCGAGCGCCGCACAGAGCAGCACGGCGCCCGCCCCGATCCGGCGGGTCCAACCGGCCGACCGGGCCAGGCCTGTGTCGCGCAGGGTGTTCATGCCGCGCACCTCCTTGCGTCTGCCACCAGTCTGCGACGGCGGGTGTAGGGCGAGGGTGAAGTCCCGGTAGGCGCAGCGCTGGGGCTTCTCTTACGGATCTTGCCGGGCGCGCGACGCCGGGCATCCCTCCCCCAGCCGCCAGGCTGGGGGAGCCGCGCGCCCCGCGGCGTCAGCCGCTGGTGTCACAGCCGACAAGATCCGTAAGAGAGGCCCTAGTTGCCCCAACGGCCCGCGAGCGGAGCGCCGGCGATCGCGAGGCCGATGCCCACCGCGAGGGCGAGGACGGGCAGCAGCCAGCGCAGGGCCCGCCCCGGCACGTGTTCGGCGGCGCGGCGGGCGGCGGCGCGGTGGCCGGTGCCCACGGCGGCTCTTCCGGAGGGCCGGCGGCGCAGGTCGGCGCCGATCAGCCTGGGCAGGCGCCACAGGTGGACCAGCACGTGCAGGCCCATGGCCGCCAGCCAGAGGTAGAAGAACGCCTTGTGCAGGAAGAGCACGGGCAGACCGTCGACCGTGCGCTCGCCGGTCAGGGCCAGCGTGGTGCCGGTGGCCAGCACGCCGGCGGTGGTGACCACCACCGCCGGGCCGAGTAGCCGCAGGGCCGGCGGCGGCGGGCCCTGGCGGCGGTAGGCGGCGGCGCCCGTGTAGTACCGCACGGCTCGGTAGCAGACCGTGCCGAGCTTCAGCGTGGCCGGGCCGATCAGGGTGAGGCCGAAGATGAAGTGCCAGGTCAGCAGCCGGCTCACGGACAGGATGGTGACGCCCTGGGCGGCGAAGAGCACCAGCAGCAGGGTGCCCACCAGCGCGGTGAGCCGCTGGTTGCCGAGCGGGCGCCCGCCCGTGCCGGCGCCGGGCGCGGCGGGATCGCCGGGCCCGCCGGGCTCGCGCTGCGGGGCGAGGTGCGAAGGCGCGCTGCTGGTCGGTGGCACGAGGGCTCCCTGGGGTGCTCGGCGGAGCGGATCGGTCGCCACCGCGGGTGCCTTCCCCGGGGGCGTGCAGCAGTCTGACGGGTCATCGACTAAGAAATGGTTCAGGCGGCCGGTGGCGGGCGGTCGCCGGCCGCCCGCTCCAGGCGCAGGGCCAGGACCGGGCAGGCGGCGACCGCCCGGCGGGCGTGGCCGAGCAGGTCGGCGGGCACGGCCTGGCCATGGATGACCGGGTAGCCCCATTCGTCCAGGTCGATGAGCTCGGGCAGCAGCTCCGCGCACAGGCCCCGCCCGTCGCAGGCGATCCGGTCGATGGCGAGCCGGTGGTGACGGTTCATCGCCAGCCCACCTCGTCGGCTGCCGGCCCGCCCGGTACGGGCAGCACCGGTGGCAGTGCCGCGCCCGGGCACGGACCCGTCTCCAGGTGGCGCCGCACGTCGGCGGCGAAGACCGCCAGCGCCGTCGCGGCCAGCCGGGACGCCCCGTCCGGGTGGCGGCAGGCGCCCCGTCCGGCGAGCAGCTCGACCCGGTGCGGGAGCCGGGCGGGCAGCTCGGCGTCCGGGCGGCCCCAGGCCAGTTGGTGGAAGTCGGCGGCGACGGCCGGCAGGCCGAACCGGCACGGCCCGCACTGCCGGGCGCTCTGCGCGGCGAGGAAGCCGAGCACCCGTGCCGTCTCGGCCAGCCCGCAGGAGTCCGCCGGCAGCGCCACCAGTACCCCCGCGCCCGGCCCGGCGCCCAGCGCGGCCAGCTCGGGCCTGGCGAACGGCACCGCCGGCGCCTGCTCGGCGCTGAGCCAGCTGCCGAAGAACCCGCCGACCAGCACCGCGCCCAGCGGCCGGCTCGTCCCGCCCGCCGCGGCCAGCACGGCGCCCAGCGGCGTGCCGAGCGGCAACTCGTGCACCCCGGGCGCGTGGACGGCGCCGGAGACGGTGAGCAGCGTGGTGCCCGGCGCGTCGGCCGTCCCGGTGCTGCGGAACCAGCTGGGGCCGTAGCGGGCGATCAGTGCCAGGTGGGCCAGCGTCTCCACGTTGTCGACCAGGGTCGGGCGGCGGTCCACCCCCTTCTCGAACGGGCGGGGCGGTGTGGCCAGCGGGCGGGCCGGGCCGCCGTTCAGCCACTGGACCAGTGAGGTCTCCTCGCTGGAGACGTAGTGGTGGGGGAGCCGGTGCACCTCGACGGGTATCCGGTCCAGCCCGGCCCGCCACCGCTCCGCGACCGCCCGGGTCAGCCGGTCCACCTGGGTGGCGCGGGCGCTGCCGCGCGGCAGGCAGAGGTGGACCACCGTGGCGTCGACGGCGGCGGCGGCCAGCGCTGCGCCGTCCAGGACCAGGTGCGGAGCCAGGTCGAGCAGCGCCTCGTCCTTGCGGCTGGCGGGCTCGCTCTCCATGCCGTTGACGACTACCACAGGGCGACCGCGCCCCTCGGCGACCGCGCGCAGCTTGCGTCCGGTGGGGAAGGCCGCGCCGCCGCGTCCGGTGAGGCCGGCCTGCTCGACGGTTTGGAGCAGCGCCGCACGGGCCTGCCGGGCGCCGCGCTCGGACGGGAGCGGGGCAGGGCCGTAGCGCCGCAGGTGCTCGGTGAGGTCGGCCGGGCCGCCCGTCTCGAACCAGCCGCGCAGCAGGCGGTGTTCGGTGCTCTGCCGCAGTTCGGTGGTCTGGGTCATCCGAGCTCCCGGGAGATCAGGCCGGTCGAGGTGCTGACGGTCGCCGTGCTGACGGTCGCCGTGCTGACGGTCGACGTGGCGGGGGCGAGTGCGCGGTGCGACCAACCTGGTTGCAGCGGCCCGGTGGCCAGGAACACGGTCAGCACGGCGGGGACGGCCGCCGCCGCCACCGCGCCCCACCAGCGCGCGGCCCGGTGGCCGGGGCCCGCCCGGTACAGGCGCCACCAGACCGCGCCGACCACGGCCAGCAAGCAGACCGCGTAGAGGCCGAGTTGGAGCGAGAGCCGGGTGTCGGTCCCGGTCCCGGCCGCATGGAACAGGGCCAGCGGCCAGCTCGCGTACGCCAGCCAGTGCACCGCCTTCCAGCGCCGCTGCCCGATCCGCAGCCGCACCGCGCTGGTCAGCAGCACGGCGAGCAGCAGATCGAAGGCGAGCGCGCCCAGGCCCACCCAGAGCGTCCGGTAGGAGGAGGCGAACGGGACCACCGCGTCGATCCAGCCGAAGTGCACGTAGCTGTCGGCGATCGCGGTGACGATGTGCAGCAGCAGGAACGCCAGCGCCAGCAGCGAGAGGTTGCGGTGCAGCGCGCCGATCTCGAACCGGGCGATCCGCTTGGGCGCGTACCGGCCGCCGGCCACGATGCCGAGCAGCACGGTCGCGGTGAGCAGCAGCAGCGCCACCGTGCCGCCCGCGCGGGTGGCGTACCAGAGCGGGCTGGGTCCGGCGGCGGCCAGCAGGACCGTGCTCGTCATCGGCGACCTCCGTCGGTGGGGCGGTCCTCGGTGGGCTGGTCTTCGGCGGGCCAGGCGGCGAGCCGGAGCACGGCGCCGTCCGTGCGCACCAGCCGGGCGGGCAGGGCGCGTTCGCGCAGCCAGCCGGGGGCCGCCTCGCCCAGCACGATCGCCGCCGTGCTGGCGGTGTTGGCGTCCAGACAGCTCGCGGCGGCCACGCTGACGGTCCGCCAGACGGGTGGCGGCACGTCGCCGGTGGCCGGGTCGACGATGTGGTGCAGCAACCGGCCACCGCGCCGCCAGGTCCGGGCGGTGATGCCCGAGGTGGCGAGGCCGCCGCCGCGCAGGGCGACCACGGGGCTGTCACCGCGGTCGTCGCCGTCGCTGTCGTGCTGCTCCGGGTGCCCGTAGGCGATCCGCACCCGCCAGCCGTCGGCCGGCGGCGGACCGGCCACCGAGAGGTCGCCGCCGAGGTTCACCAGCACCCCGCAGCCGGTCGCCCGGGCCGCCCGCCGGGCCGCTCGGTCGGCGGCCAGCGCCTTGGCGGTGGCGCCCAGGTCGAGCGCGCAGCCCGGTGGCAGCCGCAGGCGGCGGCTCGCCGGCGCCCACTCGACGCTGCGCCAGCCGCTCGGCCGCACTGGCAGCGCCGGGCCGACCTGCTCGGGACGCACGGTCGCGAAGGTCCGGTCGTAGCCCAGCGCGACCAGCGCCGGGCCCACGGTCGGGTCGACCGCGCCGTCGGTGAGCTCGGCGGCCCGGAACGCGGCGTCGAGCGCTTCGGCGAAGAGCGGTCCGACCGTCACCGGCTGCCCGGCGGCGGCGTTCGCTCCGGAGAGCTCTGAGTCGGCGCGGAAGCGGCTGCAGGCCAGGTCGATCGCCGCGAGCTCGGCGGTGAGCACCTGCCGGGCCGCGGCGAGCCGCTCCGGGTCGGTGACCAGCAGCACGGCGGTCGTCCCGAGGGCGGCGAAGCGGTCGATGGCCGGGGCGGCGCGGCTCATGACGCCTTCGACGTGGTGGTCGGCTGCGGCTGGGGCTGCTGCGGGGTGGGCGCCACCGCAGTCGGTGGCTGCTGGGGCGGCTGGAGCGGCGGTACGGGTTGCACCGGTTGCGTGGGCTGGACGGGCACCGGCTGCGGGGGCGGTGTCGGCCGGGCCGCTGCTGTCGGGCTCGCCTGGGACGGGACAGGAGCTGGTGCGGATGTCTGTGCGGTCGTGGGCATGGGTGTCGTCGGAGTCGGAGTCGGAGCCGGGGTCGCGTTCGGCGTCGGGGTCGGCGTCGGGGTGGCCGCGACCGCCGAAGGCCGCGCCGCCGGCACCACCGCCGTGCTGCCCGGCAGCGAGTGCGCGTACCCCGTGCCCAGCACCACCGACCCCGCCGCCGCGGCCACCCCGGCGCCGATGGTCGCCGCGCCGACCCGGCGCAGCCCCCAGCGGCGCAGCCGGACCGCGCGCCGGTTCGGGGTCGGGTGCTGAGCGCTCATGAAGGGGGCTCCTCGGGTTCCTCGGGGTCCGTCCACCTCCAGAGTCCCCATCGACCTGTCGGGAACCCGTTCAGAAGACCTTCACAACTCGTAAAGACCGAGAGAAGGCCAGGTCAGCCGCTCGCCGCCCGGGCGGCCGGCAGTTCGAGTTCGACCGTCAGGCCACCGCCCGGCGTGTCGGCCAGCCGCGCCTCGCCGCCGTTGGCGGTGACCAGCCGGTGCACGATCGCCAGCCCCAGGCCGGTGCCGGTCGCCTCCGGGTTGCCGAAGCGGCGGAACGCCGCCTCCCGCGCCGCCGCCGTCATCCCCGGGCCGTCGTCCACCACGCGCAGCAGCACCCGGCCGCTCCCGGCGGCCGCGCCCTCGATCCGGACCCGACCGCCCGCCGGGACCGCGTCCAGCGCGTTGGCGAGGAGGTTGTCCAGCACTTGCTCCAGGTCGCCGCCGCCGAGCGAGGCGGCCAGCCGCGCCGGGCAGCTGGTGCTGAGCGCCACCCCGCGCTCGGTCGCCAGCGGTTCCCACGCCGCCACCCGCTCGGCGGCCACCTCGGCCAGTCGGACGGTGACCGGCTTGGGCACCGCGCTCTCCGCCCGCGCGGCCGCGAGCAGCCCGTCCACCAGCCGGGAGAGCCGGGCGATCTCCTCCTGCGCCCCGGCCAGCTCCGCCGCCGTCTCGCCGTCCGCCCCGGTGGGTCCGTCCGCCAGCAGGTCGAGCCGCAGCCGCAACGCCGTCAGCGGGGTGCGCAGTTGGTGCGAGACGTCGGCGATCACCGCCCGGTGCCCGTGCACCAGCGTCTCGGTCCGCGCCGCCATGGTGTTGAACGTCGCCGCCAGCCGCCGGACCTCCTGCGGTCCGCGCTCCACCGGCGCCCGCGCCGCCAGCTCGCCCTCGCCGAGCCGGCGCGCGGCCAGGTCCACCTCGTGCAGCGGCCGGCCGACCCAGCGGGCCAGCCGGACCGAGACCAGCGTCCCGGTCAGGATGCCGCCGACGCCGATCAGGGCGAGCCAGCTCCAGATCACCGCGATCCGGTCGTCCAGCGGGTCGGTGGAGCGGGTCAGCACGGCCACCCCCACCGCGTCGTCGGTGTCACCGACCGGCACGGCGACCGTGAGGCGGTCGTCGGCGCGCGCCGTGCGGGTCTGCGGCGAGTCCGACCTGCCGGCGGCGTTCGGGCTCGCGAGCACGGCGCCGACCAGGGACGGGACGACGCCGCCGGTGGCCGTGCCGCAGGAGGTGCGGGCGATCTGCGCTCCGGTGGCGTCGTAGACGGCCGCACAGCCGCCGTCCCGCTGGGCGTCGTCCAGCAGGCGCAGCATCGCCTCTTCGGACTTCTGGTCGGACAGGTGCTCCTCGGCCGCCGACGCGATCGCCCGGGTGGCGGCCTCGGCGGAGCTGCGGAAGGAGGTCTCCTCGCGCTCGGTCAGCAGGATGCCGAGCGGGACCACCGCCAGCACCAGCAGCACCACGACCAGCAGCGAGACGGTCAGCGCGATCCGCCGGGTCATGACCGCTGGGTGCCGGTCGCGGTGTCCGGCGTCGCGCCCTCACCCACGCCCAGCCGGAATCCGCGCCCGTAGACGGTCTCCACCAGCCCCGGCACGCCGAGCTTGCGGCGCAGCGCGGCCATGTGGACGTCCAGCACCTTGGTCGGGCCGTACCAGTGCTCGTCCCAGGCGCGTTCCAGGATCTCCTGGCGGGTCACCACCCGCCCCGGGTCGACGGCCAGGCACTCCAGGATGTCGAACTCCTTGGGCGTCAGCGCCACTTCGCCGCCGTGCACGGTGACCTTGCGGGTGCGCGGGTCCACCGTCAGCGGTCCGTGGCTGAGCAGTTCTGGCCCGATCGGCCGGGTGCGGCGCAGCACCGCGCGGATCCGGGCCAGCAACTCGGCCAGCCCGAACGGCTTCACCAGGTAGTCGTCCGCCCCCTCGTCCAGCGCGCTGACCCGGTCGCCCTCCTCGCCGCGCGCGGTCACCACGATGATCGCCGCCGCGTCCGAGCGGCGCCGCAGCAGCCGGCAGACGGTCACCCCGTCCAGGTCCGGCAGCCCGAGGTCGAGCAGCACCACGTCCGGTACCGGGTCCTGGCGCAGTGCCGCCTGCCCCGTGTCCACGCTGCCCGCCGCGTACCCCGCCCGCGCCAGGCCGCGGACCAGCGACCGGGAGATCGCGGGGTCGTCCTCGACCACCAGGACACGGACGGCCGGGGCGCCGGGAGCCTCGGCGGGGTGGCCGGGAGTGGTGTCGTGCATGCTCCCAGCCTAGGGCCGAACCCTTCGCGGACCGGTCGCGGTCCACGTCGCCGTCACGCCGCCTTCGCCGCCCCCGTCGTCGCCGTCACGCCTCGTCCGTCGCGCGCCGTCCCCAGGCGGTGATCAGCGGGGCGGTGGTGACGTCCAGCTCCTGGTCCGGTGCCGTGCTCGCCAGCCGGTCGAGGTGGCGCTGGATCTCGGCGCCGGTCGCCAGCCCGCCGGCGATCAGCTGCTCGCTCAGCTGACGGACCGTCGCCGCCTCCAGGGTCCGGCAGGCCGCCGAGGTGACCGGGAAGTAGCCCTCCGCCCGCACCTCGTGCAGGCCCGCCCCGCGCAGCAGGGCCGGCAGGGTGCGCCCGAAGGCGAGGTCGACGCCGCGCTCGGCCAGCAGCGTGCGGAAGCCGCGCCGGATCCGGTTGGCCAGCTCCTCGGCTGGTCCCCGCTCGTCCGGGCAGGCGAGCGGTTGGAGCGCCGGGTCCGCGTCCTCCACCACCAACCAGCCGCCGGGGCGGACGGCGGCGGCCAACCGCCGCAGCACCGCGGCGCGCTCGGGCAGGTGCACCAGCACCAGGCGGGCGTGCACCAGGTCGAACCGCCCCTCGGGCGGGGCGTCGCGGACCACGTCGTGACGGCGCACCTCGATCGGTGGCCCGGCCGGTGGGTCGAGGTCGGCCAGCCAGGAGGTGTCGATGTCGGTGGCCAGCACCCGCCCGCTCGGCCCGACCCGCTCGGCCAGCGCCAGGGGCAGCGCAGGGCCGCCCGCGCCGACCTCCCAGCAGCGCCAACCCCGCAGTGGCCCGAGCCGCTCCAGGTGGGTGAGCGTCCACGGGTCGAACAACTCGGCGATCGCGGCGAAGCGTTGGCCCGCCTCGCGTTGCCGGTTGTCGAGCAGGTAGCGGGTGGCGGCATCGTCGGGTGCGCTGTCAGGTGTCCGGTCGTTCATGCCCCCATCCTGCACCCCGTCCTGCCTGCGGTTCGTCCGGCCACCACGCTGACGGTCCGTCAGGTCCACGGTCGGCGCCGCGCCGCCCGGTACCGTGGCGGGCATGCGAATCGTCATCGCCGGTGGCCACGGCCAGGTCGCGCTCCACCTCGAACTCCTGCTCGCCGCCCGCGGCGACCAGCCGGTCGGCCTGATCCGCCGCTCCGAACAGGCCGACGACCTGCGCCGGCAGGGTGCGGAGCCGGTGCTCTTCGACCTGGAGACCGCCGCGCCCGAGCAGCTCGCCAAGGTGCTGGACGGCGCCGACGCGGTCGTCTTCGCCGCCGGTGCCGGGCCCGGCAGCACCGCCGCCCGCAAGGACACCGTCGACCGGGGCGCCGCCGTCCTGCTCGCCGACGCCGCCGAACTGGCCGGTGTGCGACGCTACTTGATGCTGTCGTCGATGGGCGCGGACGCCCGCGCCGGGGACGGCGCGGACCCGGTCTTCGGCGCGTACCTGCGGGCGAAGGGCGCCGCCGACGACGACCTGCGCGGGCGGCACGGCCTGCACTGGACGGTGCTTCGCCCCGGCCGGCTGACCGACGAGCCGGCTACCGGGCTGGTCCGGCTGGCCGACTCGACGGGCCGCGGCGCCGTCCCCCGCGAGGACGTGGCGGCGGTGCTCGCCGCGCTCCTGGCGGACCCGCCGCCGCTGGCGGGGCGGACGGTGGAGCTGGTGTCGGGCACGGTGCAGGTGGCGGCGGCAGTCGCGGCGGCGTAGGAAGAGGCCGCGCAGGAGCGGGCCGGCGGGGCCGGAACGCCACTTCGGGGAACGCTACTTCTGGTACGCGGCGGTCGCGATCTGGACGAACGAGCGGATCAGTGGATTCGGGTCGCCCTCGTTCCAGGCCGCGACCACACGGCTCGGCGCCATGTCGATCAGCGGCACCACGGTGAGCCCCGCCGCCGGCTCGTGGTCCAGCAGGGTCATGCCGACCGTGCCGTTCCAGAGCACGGCTTGCCGGCATTCCTGGACGGCGCGCACCACCGGGCCCTGGCGAGGCTCCCCGCCGTTCCAGTACGACTGCCAGCCGGGGTCGGTGCCCTGCGGGAACCGGAACCAGCGGCGGTCGGCCAGGTCGGCCAGCTTCAGCCGGTCGCGGCGGGCCAGCGGATCGTCGGTGCGCAACAGTGCTCCCACCGGGTCGGCGCGCAGCTGACGTACCATCAGGCCGGTCTCGTCGAACGGCCCGCGGGTCAGGGCGACATCGACCAGCCCGGCGTGCAGCCCGCAGGTGGGATCGGTCAGGTCGGTCTCGCGGATGCGGACCTCGACGTGCGGGTGCCGCCGGCGGTAGGCATCGGCCAGCCGGGTCGCGTCCGGGTCGGTGCTGTCGCCCAGGAAGCCGACGGTGATGGTCGCGGTGCCGGCCGCCGCGGCCACGCGTACCCGGACCCGGTCGGCCTGGTCGAGCAGGGCGCGCGCGTCGTCGAGCAGCACCGCGCCCGCCGCGGTGAGCGTGACGCCGGCGGAAGACCGGTCGAACAGTGCGGCGCCGAGCTCGGTCTCCAGCTGCTTGACCGCCCGGCTCAGCGGTGGCTGGCTCATGTGCAGCCGGGAGGCGGCCCGGCCGAAGTGGAGTTCCTCGGCGACCGCCATGAAGTAGCGCAGCGTGCGTAGCTCCATGCCCGCCACGATACCCGTACGGTATCGACGGTACGGAACAGGTCTTGGACGGCCGCACCGCCCTGGCGGTGGAATCGAAGCATGACCGATGAACCGCAAACCAGCGAGCCGATCGCCTACCCCGCCGTCTCGGTGGTCGGGCCGGGCGACGGCGAGACGATCGTCCTGGGCACCACGCGCCTGCGCGTCCTCGAAGACGGCAGCAACACCGGCCACCGCCTCGGGATCGCCGAATCCGTTCTCGCGCCGCACACGCCCGGACCGCCGCAGCACCGCCACGCCCAGCACGACGAGGGCTTCTACATCATCTCCGGCACGGTGCGCTTCACGGTCGGCGAGACGGACTACGACGCGCCGGCGGGAACCCTCGTGATGGTCCCGCCCGGCGCCCCGCACACCTTCGCCAACCTGACCGACCAACCGGCCGTCATGCTCAGCACGTTCACGCCGGACAGCTACGTGCAGTACTTCCGGGACCTGCGGGACATGATCGCCGGCGGTCAGGCGCTGACCCCACAGGCGCACCTCGCGACGATGAGCCGGTACGCCACCGAGCCCGCCGTCTCGTGAACGTCGCCTACTGGATCGTCGCCGGCCTGCTCGCGCTCTTCTACCTCTACGGGGGCGGAGTGAAGGTGGTCCGGAACCGTGAGCAGCTCCGGCCGATGATGGCCTGGGTGGACAGCACGCCGATGCCGGCCGTCAGGGCGATCGGGATGATCGAACTGCTCGGTGCGGCCGGGCTGATCCTCCCGCCGCTGACCGGCATCGCGCCCTGGTTGGCGCCGGCCGCCGCCATCGGGTTCGTGGTCCTGCAGATCGGCGCGACCAGGGTCCACCTGAGGATGGGCGACCGCCAGGTCGCCCTCAACCTCGCGCTCCTGCTCGCCGCGGCCGTGACCAGCTGGCTGGCGACGACCTGGCTGTGACTCCGGGACCCTCGGACTGCGCCGGTTGCCGCACGTGAAGTGCCGTTCCTACGATGAACATATGGAAGCGAAGCCCGGCACCCGTGGCGGCGACCAGGAGTGGTGGTCATGACCAGGATCGACCCCGCCCACCGGCTCGCCCATCGCTGGCCGGCCGTGCTGGTCGTGCTGCTCGCCGTCGCGGTGCTGGTCCTGCTGATCGTGCTGCTGGACACGTTCCCGATCGCGTCCTCCTGAGCGTGATCGCCGGATGGGCGAAGCGGGTTGCCGATCGGCTCCTTTCGCCGGGACTTCGACGGCCCACTCGGCGGGGAGCCGTGGGGGCCCGAACAGTCCCCGCAGAGCCCGGCCGTGCGCTCGGCGCGGTGCAGGCGCCGTCCTCCGGTACCGAGTTCCGCGAGCGGGCACCACCTGCGCGCGGCTGGTTCGGACCGGCGTGGACGGCGCACTGGAGGGTGGACACGTCGTGGCAGTGAGCCGTCCGGATTCCGTGCGCCCTACCGATGGTCACGGGCCGCGGCAATGATGAGCGGACCGCAAGTGATTCAGGCGACTCCGTGCACCTGCCCGTTGGCCGGTGGGCACGCGGTGGAAGGAACCCACGTTGTTGCTTCTCATCTCCCCGGACAGCGTCGAGGAGGCCATCGACTGTGCGAAGGCGGCGGAGCACCTTGACATCGTCGATGTCAAGAGGCCTGAGGAGGGCTCGCTCGGCGCGAACTTCCCGTGGGTCATCAGGGAGATCCGCGACGCGGTCCCGGCTGACAAGCCGGTGTCCGCCACCGTGGGAGACGTACCGTACAAGCCCGGCACGGTGGCCCAGGCGGCGCTCGGTGCGGCTGTCTCCGGAGCGACCTACATCAAGGTCGGCCTCTACGGATGCACGACGCCCGAACAGGCCATCGATGTCATGCGCGGGGTCGTCCGGGCAGTGAAGGACTATCGGCCGGACGCGTTCGTCGTCGCCTCGGGCTACGCCGACGCCCACCGGATCGGTTGCGTCAACCCGCTGGCGCTGCCGGACATCGCCCGCCGTTCCGGCTGTGACGCGGCCATGCTCGATACCGCGATCAAGGACGGGACACGGCTGTTCGACCACGTTCCGCCCGACGTCTGTGCGGAGTTCGTCCGGCTGGCCCACCAGGCCGATCTGCTCGCTGCCCTCGCGGGCAGCGTCAAGGTGGCAGACCTCGGCGCGCTGACCCGCATCGGCACGGACATCGTGGGGGTGCGCGGGGCGGTCTGCGAGGGGGGCGACCGCAACACCGGAAGGATTCAGCCGCAGTTGGTGGCCGCCTTCCGGGCAGAGATGAACCGGCATGCCCGGCAATCCGCAGCCGGCGTCGCCGAGGCGAGCTGACTGCCGGCATGCCGACACGTCAGCCCGGGCGCGCGCCCGGGACCCGCACCGAGCGCTTCGCCGTCGTCGATCCGGCAACGGGCGAGGCCTTCGACGAGGCTCCCGACCAGCAGCCGGACGAGTTGGACGCCGTCGTCGGCCGGGCCCACGAGGCCTGGCGCAGCTGGCGGGCCGACCCCGTCGCCCGTGCCACCGCGTTGCTCGCGGCAGCCGACGCCGTGGAGGCGGCCGGGACCGACCTCGCTCCGCTGCTCACCCGTGAACAGGGCAAACCGCTGGCCGAGTCGTACGCGGAGATCGCCCGCACGGCGGCCCGCCTGCGCTACTTCGCAGAGCTGGCCCCCTCGCCCCAGCCGATCACCGACGGTCGGCCGGTACGCAGCGAGGTCCGCTGGCGACCGCTCGGGCCCGTCGCCGCGATCGTTCCGTGGAACTTTCCCCTCCAGCTCGCGTCGGCGAAGTTCGCGCCCGCGCTCGCCGCAGGCAACACGACGGTGCTCAAGCCCTCCCCGTTCACACCCCTGGCCACCCGGCTGCTGGGGTCCGTGATCTCCACCGCGCTCCCCGAGGACGTACTGACGATCGTCACCGGTCGCGAACCCCTCGGCGCCCGCCTCGCGTCCCATCCGGGGATCCGCCACGTGACCTTCACCGGTTCGATTCCCACCGGTCGGGCCGTCGCTGAGGGCGCGGCGGCCTCGCTCGCCCGGGTGACCCTGGAGCTGGGCGGTAACGACGCCGCCATCCTGCTGGAGGACGTGGATGTGGAGCGGATCGCGGACCGGCTGTTCTGGGCGGCGTTCCGCAACTGCGGGCAGGTCTGCATGGCGGTCAAACGCGTCTACGTCCCGGCCCGGCTCTACTCCCACGTGGTCGAGGCCCTCGCACAGCGTGCGAAGACCGCCGTCGTCGGAGCCGGGCTCGACCCGGGTACGCAGCTGGGGCCGGTCAACAACGCCCCCCAGCTGGCCCGGGTCGAGCGCTACACGGCCCAGGCTCTGGCAGCCGGCGCCCGAGCCGTGGCCGGTGGTCACCGGCTGGACCGACCGGGCTACTTCTTCGCCCCGACGATCCTGGCCGATGTCCCGTCCGACAGCCCGGTGGTGACGCAGGAGCAGTTCGGCCCGGTCCTGCCGGTGCTGCCGTACGGGAGCCTCGACGAAGCCGTCGAGGCGGCCAACGGCACCGGCTTCGGGCTGGGCGGTTCGGTATGGGGAACCGACCTCGACCGGGCCGAGGCGGTGGCCGACCGGCTGGAGTGCGGGACGGCGTGGATCAACCACCACGCCGAACTGTCCCTCGCTCAGCCCTTCGCCGGCATCAAGGAGAGCGGTGTCGGCGTCGCGGGCGGGCCGTGGGGGCTCTACGGGAACCTCAGGCCGTTCGTCGTGCACCGCCCGGAGGAGGCGTGACGAGGAGGTTCGGCGCGGCGGTACTGCGCTCGCACGAGAGCCGATTCGCCGTCGAGGAGGTGATCCTGAACGCGGGGCCGGCCGACGGCGAGATCCTGGTCAGGATCGCGGGCTGCGGGATGTGCCGCACCGATCTCGCGGTCCGGCGCTCAGCGGGCCGCTCACCGCTGCCGGCGGTGCTCGGCCACGAGGGGGCCGGGGTCGTGGTGGAGACGGGCGGCCCGGACACCGGGCTGAGTGTGGGCGACCACGTGGTGCTGAGCTTCGACTCCTGCGGACACTGCCGGAACTGCCTGGGCGCGGCCCCCGCCTACTGTGACTCCTTCGCCTCGCTCAACCTCTTCGGAGGGCGCGAGGAGAACGCGGAGCGGTTCACCGACGCGGCCGGGGGCGAACTGGCTCCCCGGTGGTTCGGCCAGTCCTCCTTCGCCGAGTACGCGATGGTCCCGGCCCGCAACGCCGTCCGGGTCGACTCCTCGCTGCCCATCGAACTGCTCGGCCCGCTCGGCTGCGGTTTCCTCACCGGCGCCGGAGCGGTCTTCAACTCCTTCGGCCTCGGCCCCGGCGACACGATCGCGGTCTTCGGCGCGGGCGCGGTGGGTCTGGCCGCGGTGATGGCGGCCGCCGCCGCCGGGGCGGTGGCGGTGGCCGTCGACCGGCACCCCGAACGGCTGGCGCTCGCCGAGCGGTTCGGCGCGATCCCGCTGCGCGCCGGCTCGGCCGAGCTGCCCTCCCAGCCCGAGCTGCCCTCCCAGCCCGACCTGCCCGACCGTATCCGGCGACTGACGGACGGCGGCGCGCAGTTCGCGCTGGACACCACGGGCTCCGCCCGACTCATCAACGACGCGCTCCGGGCCCTTCGCCCGACCGGCCACCTCGGCCTGGTGGCACGGCTCCACACCACGCTGCCGCTCGAGCCGGGGGCACTCGACCGGGGTCGGAGGATCTCCCACATCTGCGAGGGGGACGCGGTGCCGGGACTGCTGGTTCCGCGGCTGACCGGGCTGTGGCAGGCCGGGCGGTTCCCCTTCGACCAGCTGATCCGCACGTACCCGCTCGCCGACATCAATGAGGCCGAACGCGACTGCGACGCGGGCCGCGTGGTCAAACCCGTCCTGGTCCCGGAGCGAACGAGCGGATGAACTGCTCTACGGCCTGGGCTTGTTCGCGAACACCCACCGGTTGCCCGCCAGCGCGTCGTTCTGCTCGGGCAGCGGGCCGCGTCCGTGCCGGCGGGTGAAGTCGAACGGGGTGTGGACCGAGGTGGACCAGCCTCTGCCCGCCAGATCACCCGCGGAGTCCGGCCGCGGCTCCACGTTGAACAGGTTGAGGAGGTCGACGCCGATCTGCTGTTTCGTCGAGGAGTAGAGCGGGTTGTCGCGGTATTCCAGCAAGTCGATGTCGACCTTGGCCTCGAACGCCAGAGCGCTTCCCCCCGTGCTCAACCGGTCCACCGTGTCGACGAGATACGTCTCGGCGGCGTTGGACAGGTAGAACAGCAGCCCCTCGGCCAGCCAGACGCTCGGTGCGGCCGTGTCGAAGCCGGCAGCGGTCAGCGCTCCGACCCAGTCGGCGCGCAGATCGATCGGGATCGGTACGCGTGCGGCCTTGGGGGTGGCCGCCAGCCCGCCGAGCACCTCGTGTTTGAACGCCAGCACGCCTTCCGTGTCGATCTCGAAGATCACGCAGCCGGCAGGCCAGTCGAGTCGGAACGCCCGCGAATCCAACCCGGCCCCGAGCAGTACCACTTGGCGGGCGCCCGCGTGTACCGATCGGAGGAGGAAGTCGTCGAGGACCCTTGTCCGCAGACCGAAGTACCGCGCGAATCTCCCCCACAGCGGGTTCGCGTCCCCGTCCGGAACCTGGTGCATGCGGACCGGCCAGCCTGCGGACGCCGGTGCGGCGAGCACGAAGTGCTCCGCGTAGACGTCCCGCGCCAGGGTGTCGTGGCGGTGGGTCTCGATCGCCCGTGCCGCGGCGACCATGAGAGCGGTCAGGCCGACACCCCCTGCGACGCCTTCAACGCCGGTGCTCCGATCCGCTGTGCCGACCATGTGTCCTCCCTTGGGGGCGAGTTGAGACCAGGAACAGCGAGGAGAGCGAGCGCCGACGGACTCCTCACTATCCGGCCGACGATCGCCCCCCGCACGAAAAGCCAATCGGAGTCACCTGATCGAGTGAATCTCGCCCACACGGCCCCAGGGTGCCCCGCACTGTGCTGCCCGCTGCGGGGCCTGGCGCACTGCGGGATCAACACGCCTTCTCCGGAGCTCAGTGCCGCCAGATACCAGCCACTCGGCCCCCACAGCAGCCCCAGCGGCTCGACATCGCGCACCGCTCCGGCGCGTACCGCCGGAGCGCCCGCCGTGGAACGGCGGCGGTCAGCCCTGTTTGAAGGCCTGGGCCGCGCTCTGGTCGCAGGGCAGCAGTTGGACCGCCGTGCCGCCGTTCACCTCGCCCACGCACAGCTTGGCCTGGGCGGAGTAGATGGTGCCACCGTTGACGGCGAAGTGCTGCGCCGGGTTGCCGCTGCAGTTCGCGACCTGCACGACCGTGCCGGGGGTGGTGGCGCCCCAGGCGGCGTCCATGCAGATGGCGCCCGTCCGGAGCGTGCCGTTGGCGCCGGCGGCCCACTTCTGGGTCGCGCTGCCGTCGCACGCCGCGAGGGCCAGCGGTGTGCCGTCGGTACCCGCCCCGCCGCTGAGGCACTTGCCGGTGCCGGGGTTCACCAGCGCGGTCGGCGCGCCGCCGGCCCCCGGGCTCGCGGGCGTCGTGGTCCTCGCCGGGTTCGAAGCGGCGGGTCCCTGGTTGTGGGAGGCCTGGGCCACGGGTGCGGAGGGCGAATGCGACGGGGAGCCCTTCAGCGTGAGCACGAGGGCGCCGCCCACCAGGCAGGCGACGACCACGGTCGCCGCGGCGATCCACCAGCCGGTGAACCGCCGCTCGCGCGGGCCGCTTCCGCCCGCCGCTCCGCCGACCGGATCGGTGTCGGCCTCCTCGTGGGCGGGCGCGTCCATGGCCGAATCCAGCCGGCGCATCACGGGCTCGTCCAGCAGGCCGGTGTCCACGACGCCGGCGGAGTCGATGGTGAACCGCCACCGCGGATGGTCGACGCGGCCGACGACGACCACCGACCAGGGGCCCTGCGGATTGTCGGCCAGCCGGTAGATGAACTCGCGGTCCCGGCCGCCGGGCAGGCCGATCAGCAGCGCCACCCCGCCGCGCTCGTCGGCCAGTGCGGCATCGCCGTCGGTCAGCGCCGGTGCGTCGGTGGATCCCAACCGCTCCGCGCCGCCGGATTTGAACCCGATCCGGACCACCTGCACACCCCGTGACCACGGGCTCGTGGTGAGCTCGCGGGTCCAGTCCTCGGCCAGGGCCCTCGCCTGCTGGGCGTCGCCCTCCAGGCTGATGATCCCGCCGACCTGGCTGAGGTTGAGCAGCACGAATCCCTTGCTGGTGTGGCCGAGTGAGACCAGCCGCGGGTACGGCTCGGTCAGCGACTCCGCCACGCTCTCGCTCTGCAGCCGGCGCAGCTGAGCCTGCCAGGTCCGGCCGCCGTCACTGGCGGTCCATCCGGCGGGGGGCCGCTCGTCGGGGGTCTTCAGGCTCAGCCAGACGGTGTCGGGCCCGACGACGACGGCGTGGGCCACCGGCACGGCGCGGTTCTCGCGGTCGCAGGCGGTGGCCAGGACGCGCACGACCCGGTCCACGGTCCACAGGCCGTGATCGGCCCGCGGGCCCAGCCCCGACCGCGGCTCGGCCCGTCGCGACCTGCGTATCCGGGCAAGCCAGTCGCCGCGGCGAGGAACGCGTTCAGCGGGTCGGCTCAGCAGTGTCACCTGTGTCTCCTCGTCAAGAACCGCATCGTCAAAGCCGCATCGTCGGGAGCCGCGCCGAATCGACCGGCGCGCACGGGGAATTCGGCCTCCCCGGAACGGTGCTCTTCCCGGCCGAGTGGTGTCAACGCCGAGCACCGGGCCGGCTTGGGCCCCAGGGCCCAAGCCGGCAGCGGGGGTTCTGGACCGCCCTCGGGTCCGTTCCTAGCATCGACGGCGTCGGTGCCGAACGTGTCGTTGCCTGTCGAGGCCTGTCGAGACGCTCGGCAACACCAGAAGGGACACACACCATGGCGAACCTGAACGTCACCTATCAGGAGATGTCGGACACCGCGACCACCATGCGGAACAACAAGGCCGACATCGACGACAAGCTCAACCAGTGCAAGAGCATCGTCGACAACCTGACCAGCAACGGCTTCGTCACCGAGCAGGCGTCGGGCCACTTCGACGAGGTGCACAACGAGTTCAACTCCTCGGCCACGCAGGCCATGGACACCCTGGACCAGCTGTCGCAGTGGCTCGACAAGGCCGTGGCCGCGATGCGTGACATGGACACCCAGCTCTCGGGCTCCCTCAACAAGTAGCCTCTGGCCCGGAGTTGGCCGGGCATCCGCACGTGTGCCCCGCGTCGGCCGTACTGGCGGCGCGGGTGCTCGGACTCATGAGGGGTTGGGAGCCATGCCCATGATGATCACCATTGCCCGGCGTCCGGACTGGTCGGCCGACGTGGTCGTGGACGCCGATCCCACCACGCTCCTGCGCGACGTCGTCAAGAACCTGCTGGACAGCCTCGATGTGTCGCAGGCCCCGCCGATCGGCGACTCGCCCGTGACGGCGATCTATCTCGCCGATCAGTTGCTCGACCTCTCCCAGCCCCTGGCGGGCAGCGGGATCCACGACGGCACCGTGCTGTGGCTCGGCCGGCCGGGGCCGCTCCCGAGCCGCCGCGCCGGCCTGGTCACCATCAGGGTGGTGGCGGGCGCCGGCGCCGGGCGGGTCTGGTACCTCAACGCGGGCGAGCACCGGATCCGCACCGGTGCCGGTGTCCAGGTCACCAAGGGCGGTGATCCGGCGGCGGTGGCCGCCATCGTCCGGGTGTCGCTGGACGCGTCGGTGCACGTGCGCGCTGTCGCGCCCGCCGCCCTGCTCAACCGAGCCCCGATGCCCGACCACGAGGTCCGCTGGCGGGAGACGGTCCAACTCCTGGTCGGGGACACCATCCTGGAGGCGCACCCGCTGCTGCGCCCGGATGCCGTCGTCGAACCCTCGCACGACGGTGAGTACCTGGACTACAACCGCCCCCCTCGGCTGCTACCCCCGGTGCAGCGCACGGCATTTCGCATCCCGACCCAGCCCAGGCCGGCGGCCCCGAGCGCGCTGCCGTGGCTGGCGGCCGGTCTGCCCGCCGTCGGCGGCGGCCTGATCGCGGTGATGACGCACAACGCGATGTTCCTGATGATGGCGGGGATGTCGCCGGTCATGATGATCGCGAACTGGCTCAACGGGCGCCGTCAGGGCAAGCTCGGCAACCGGCGGCAGCTGGCCGAGTACCAGGTCCAACTCGCGGCCACCGAAGCCGAGATCGCGGCGGCGCTGGATCAGGAGCGGCTGGACTGCCGCGCCGCCAGCCCGGACCCGGCCGAGTTGCTCGTCATCGCGACCGGCCCGCGGGCCCGGCTCTGGGAGCGCCGCCGCACCGATCCCGACCACCTGCTGGTCCGGGTCGGCGTCGCCGACCTGCCCACCGGGATCGTCGTGGAGGAGGGCGAAGGCACCCAGCGCCACCGGGACCTGCGTGCGGCGCAGGACGTGCCCGTCAACTTCTCCATCGCGCAGACCGGAGTCGTCGGTGTCGCGGGGCCGGACGGCTGGCCGCGGCGGATGGCCCGCTGGCTGGTCGGTCAACTGGCCGTCCTGCAGAGCCCGCGCGACGTGCAGTTGTACGTCCTGACCGACCCGGCGGGCGAACCCCTGTGGCAGTGGGCGGCCTGGCTGCCGCACACCCGGCCGATGCTGGGGCAGCAGGCCCTGGCGCTGGTGGGCGCGGACGCCGAGACGCTCGGCCACCGGGTCGCCGAGCTGATCGAGCTCATCACCGCCCGCCAGCAGGTGCGCCTCAACGCCGGCGCTTCGGCCGTGCTCGCCGACCCGGACGTCGTCGTGGTGATGGACGGCGCGCGCCGGCTGCGGGCGCTGCCCGGAGTGGTGACGATCCTTCAGGAAGGACCCGCGGTCGGCGTCTACAGCATCTGCGTGGACGCCGACGAGCGCACCCTGCCGGAGGAGTGCGCGACCGTGGTCGTCGGGGGCGAGGCGCGGCCGGCCGCGCTCCGCCAGCAGCGCGCCGCGCAGATCGACGGGATCCGCGCGGACGAGGTGGCGGACAGCTGGTACGCGGAGACCGGGCGCCAGTTGGCGCCCCTGCGCGATGTCAGCGAGACCCAGGGCGAGGCCGCGCTGCCGGGCGCCGCGCGCCTGCTAGAGGTCCTCGGTCTCGAGGACCCGACCGCCGCCGCGATCGCCGCCCGCTGGCGCTCCTCGAGCCGCAGCACCAAGGCCGTGGTCGGGTACTCGCTCAACGGCCCGTTCGCCCTCGACCTGGTCAACCACGGCCCGCACGGCCTGGTGGCCGGCACCACGGGCTCCGGCAAGTCGGAGTTCCTGCAGACGCTGGTGGCCTCACTGGCCGTGGCCAACCGCCCGGACGCCATGACCTTCGTCCTGGTCGACTACAAGGGCGGCGCCGCGTTCAAGGACTGCGTCGAACTGCCCCACACCGTCGGCCTGGTGACGGACCTCGACACGCATCTCGTCGAACGGGCCCTGACCTCGCTGAGCGCCGAGCTGACCCAGCGCGAGCACCTGCTGGCGGCCGCCGGCGCGAAGGACCTCGAGGACTACATCGACTACGCGGGCCGGCGCCCCGGACTGGCGCCGATCCCGCGCCTGCTCATCGTCATCGACGAGTTCGCCTCCATGGCGCGCGAGTTGCCCGACTTCGTCAGCGGCCTGGTGAACGTCGCCCAGCGCGGCCGCTCGCTGGGCATCCATCTGATCCTGGCGACGCAACGCCCGTCCGGTGTGGTCTCGGCGGAGATCCGCGCCAACACCAACCTGCGGGTCGCGCTGCGGGTGACCGACGCCGGCGAGAGCACCGATGTCATCGACGCCCGGGAGGCCGCGAACATCTCGGCGGCGACCCCGGGGCGGGCCTTCGCCCGGCTCGGGCACAGCTCGCTGATCCCGTTCCAGACAGGCCGGGTGGGCGGCCGCCGCCCGCTGGCCGACCGGGCGGCCGCGGTGGCCCCGCCGTTCCTGCAGCCGGTCTCCTGGCTGGACCTCGGACTGCCCGCGCCGCAACGCCCGCACAGCGCGACCGAGACCGACGAGGTGACCGACCTGTCGGTCCTGGTGACGGCGATCAGGCAGGCCAACGACATGCAGGGGATCGCCCCGCAGCGCCGCCCGTGGCTACCGCCGCTGCCACTGTCGCCGGTGGTCGAGCTGGCGACGGAGCCGGTCGGCGGTGCGAGCGGGAATCCGTCGTTCTCCTGGGCGGTCCAGGACCTGCCGGCGCAGCAGCGCCAGGAGCCGGTGACGGTGGACCTGGCCACCTTCGGGCACCTGCACATCGTCGGGGCGCCGCGCTCCGGGCGCTCCGCGGCGCTGCGCACCTTCGCGGCGGCCGCGGCCAGCGCCTCCAGCGTCGCCGACCTGCACCTGTACGGGCTCGACTGCGGCAACGGCGCCCTGCTTCCGCTCTCCAGGCTGCCGCACTGCGGTGCGGTGGTGCAGCGCACCGAGAGCGACCGGGCCGCCCGGCTGCTCAAGCGCCTGCACGCCGAGGTGCAGGAGCGTCAGCGCCTGCTCGGTGAGGGCGGCTTCGCCGACGTGGCCGAGCAACGAGCGGCCAGGCCGGAGTCCGAGCGGCTGCCCCACATCGTGCTGCTGCTGGATCGCTGGGAAGGGTTCATGGGCACCCTCAGCGAGTACGACAACGGGGCGCTGACCGACCTGATCCAGACCCTGCACCGCGAAGGCGCCAGCGCCGGGGTGCACGTGGTCATCGCCGGTGACCACATGCTGCTGAGCGGCCGGATGAGTTCACTCTGTGACGACAAGCTGGTGCTGCGGCTGTCGGACCGCAGCGACGCGAGCCTGGCCGGGCTGAACCCGCGGAAGATCCCGGAGAACCTGCCACCGGGCCGCGGGTACCGCGCGGTCAGCGCGATCGAGACCCAGGTCGCGCTGCTGGCGGCCGACCCGGCGGGCCCGGCGCAGGTCGCCGCGGTGCACGCGCTGGCGGCACGGCTCGTCGAGCGCGAGGCGGGCGTCCCGAAGTCGGTGCGGCCCAACCGGATCGCGGTGCTGCCGACCCAACTGCCGTTCGAGCAGGCATGGGAGATGGTCGGGACCCCGGCCCCCATGTGGGCACTGATCGGGGTCGCCGGCGACGACGTGGAGCCGGTCGGGGCCGATCTGCTGGGCGATCAGCCGACCTTCCTGGTCGCCGGGCCGTCCCGGTCCGGGCGCAGCACGGCCCTGGGCGTGATGACCGAGTCGCTGCTGCGCGGCGGGTGCGAGGTGGTCATCGGCGCCCCCATGAACTCCCCGCTGCGCGGCTTCGCCGGTCGGCCCGGAGTGCGTGGCGTCCTCACCGACGACGCCCCCACCGAGGCCGAGTTCGCCGAACTGCTGGACCCCGGGGCCGGTCCGGTGGTGCTGGTGGTCGACGACGCCGAGGTGTGGCGGGACCTGCCGTGCCGGGACTGGCTGAAGACGTTCGTCCGCAAGGCCTCCGGCAGCAGGCGAGGCGTGATCATCGGCGGCGAGATCGCCTCGGTGGCGAACGGCTTCTCCGGCTGGCAGGCGGAGGTCAAGAAGAACCGGCGCGGGGTGCTGCTGTCGCCGCCCAACATGGGCGACGGCGACCTGGTGGGCGTCCGGCTGTCCCGTTCCCAGGTCGCCGCCCGGGTCGTACCGGGCGCGGCCCTGGTGCACCTGGGGAGCGGCAGCCTGCTGGCCGCCCGGATCCCGCTGCCGGCGCCTGCTCAACCCGACAAGCCCGCGCCCGACAAATCCGCGCACGACAGTCTCGTCCACGACAATCTCGTCCACGACAACCAGGAGCAGTGATGGCAGACCTCGTGGTGAAGGACCTGCAGGACCTGGTCAACGACCTCAACTCGCTGATCGGCCAGTTCGAGGGGGCGCTGGACTTCCAGAACGACGACAAGGGGCTCTGGGGACAGCACAACGCCAATCTCTCGATGGGTGACTTCGCCGACAACTGGACCGTTCACCGCGACGCGATGGTCAAGGACATGAAGGCCCTGCGCGACAAGGTGAGCAAGGTCGACGACTCCTGGTCGCAGGCGGAGACGCAGCTGATGGACACGTTCCAGAACAAGTGACGTGGTGGTCAAGTTGAAAGAGGCCAAGGAGAACTGAATGTCCGTCAGAAACCTCGACTGGGCGCCGTTGGACCTGCACTCGGACCCGGTCCACGCCGACCCCGATGTGGTGGTCGCGGCGCAGAAGCGCTACGCCATGATCGCCTCGACCATCGACGACACGACCGCCAAGCTCGGGCAGATCGTCGACGCCAACAGCGACAGCCTCGCCGGCCAGTACGTCGCGGGGCTGAAGTCCGGGGCGAGTTCGCTCAAGGACCGGCTCAGCAAGGCCGCCGTGCGCTACCACGACGTCGCCAACGAGATCAACAAGTACGAGCCGGATCTGGACCGGGGGCTCAGCGAGACCGCCGGTGCGCTGACGGACGCCGAAGCGGCCAAGAACGCCCAGACCAAGGCGAACGGGATGCCGGATCCGCAGAAGAGCTCGGACGGCACCACCACTCCCGCGGAGCAGCAGAAGGCCACCGACAAGAGCAAGGCCCAGTCCGACGCGGACGGGAAGCTGGCGGCGGCGAAGACGCGGCTCAACAACGCGCTGGACGCGCTCAATGTGGCCGGCAAGCGTTTCGGTGACGCGGTCAACTGCAAGAACTACGACGACGGGCTGACCGACTCCTACAAGGACAAGCTCGACGCCGTGATGGCCAAGATCAGCCAGATCTTCGCCATCATCGGCATGATCCTGGCCGCCCTCGCGATCCTCATCCCCGGTGTGGACGTGCTGGTCATCGCCGGAGTGGTGGCCGGCGCGGTCACGCTGGTCGCCAACATCGTGCTCTATCACGACGGCAAGGGCAGCGTCGTCGACGTCATCCTCGGGGTGGTCGGGCTGGGCCTGGCCGGCGCCGGCGCCGCCATCTCGCTGATCGGCAAGGGGCTGTCCGCCGGCGCCAAGGCCGCCGCCGCCCTCGGCGGTAAGGTGCCCAAGCCGATCGTGACCGGGGGTGGCAACAACATCGAGATGGTGCCGCTGCGGCCACCCGGCGGCGGAGGCGGCGGCGGTGGCGTCCCGAACTTCTCCAGGCCGTTCGGGCCGGGCAACCAGCCCCGCCCGGTACCGAACTACTCCAGGCCGTTCGGGCCGAACAACCTGCCCAAGCCGGTGCTGCCCAAGCCGGTGGCGCCCAAGCCGGCGGGCCCGAACGCGGCCGCCGACTGGAAGAACCTGTCGGACTGGTTCAACAATCCGGCCACCAACTGGGTGCTGGGCAAGCTCGGTGTCATCACCCCGGACACCGGGTTCTGGGCCTCGGCCTGGGAGCAACTCAAGGGCGCCGGCGACATGTGGGCCACCCTGTTCAGTGATCCGGCGAAGTTCGGCAAGGACTTCGCGGCCATCATCACCGGTCTGAAAGGCCCCCTCGACCTCTCGGCCATCATGAAGGCGGGCGGCCTCGGCAACATCTCGCCGCTCTGGTTCGCCTGGGGTGGCCTGAACGGCGCGTTCGGCATCGGTGCCGGATTCATCTACACCGGCGGGCGCCTGATGGGCTGGATCCCCGCGGTCAACCCGCCGGGCCAGGTGCCTGCCACGTGAGCGAGGGAGGGACGATGAGCGAGGATCTGCTGGCACTGACGCGGCAGCCGTGGCACTGGGAGTGGGTGCCGACCGTGCGACCGGGCGAGCCGGCGGACGAGGCGTGGATCGAGCGCCTGGCGGCTCTGTTCGAGGAGTGGACGTCCGAGGGCCTGGCCGCCGCGCGCGCGGCCTGGCCCGCCGACGCCGGGGCGGAGTTCCCCTTCACCTCGGAGATGCTGGGGCGTGATGCCGCCCGCTGGCTACTGGAACGCGCGGAGGGACTGCCCGCCTGGACCCGGCTGGCCTGGGGCGCGGCGTTCGTGAACGGCCGGCCCAGGTGGGCGCCGGTCCCGGTGGTCGTGGAGTTCACCGGGCCCGTGACGGGGGATCCCAACTACCTCATGCACCTGGTCGGCGCCCGTGGCATGGAGGGCGACGCGCGCGAGCCCGTGGTCGACTACGTGACCACCTCGATCGGTGACGGGCTACGGGTGTTCGCCCTGTGCCGCAGCGAGGAGGGCGCCGCCTACGCCCGCGTCCACGCCGCGCTCCGCCTCGACGTGCCACCGACCGGCGGCGCGCCGAGCGTCGGCATCGACGTCACGCTGACCACGCTCGTCTTCGAGATGGGACTGATGGCCTTGATCGGCAACGGAGTCGAGCAGTTGATGCACCAGATAGCCGACGAATGCGTTCCGACCGACGGGGGCCCGGCCCGGCTCGGATTCGTCGCGGGCACCGCAGTCACGGCCGCCGAAGTCACGGGCACCGAGGTCGCGGCCACCGGGGGAGGGCCGGCATGATCGACTTCGAACTCGTCCTCCCGGACGGCTGGGTACAGATTCCCACCACGCCTGACACCAGTACGCTGCGCCGCCGGGTCATCGAGGATGTGATCCAGCACCACCTGCCCGACTCGCTGCCACGGGACAAGGCCGGTCCGTGGCGCCGGATGCTGCGCAAGGAACTCATCGAGGCGACCGACGAGGCCACCCGGCAGAGCGCCCGTTCGGTCCTGCTGCCGCTGCAGGAGTTCAGCGGCATCCGGCTGCCCGGATCGATGCTGGTGACCGTCCTCGAAGGCGAGGACGAGAGCGAGGACCCGGAGCAGCTGCTGGCCTCGATCCTCAGCGACGCCGGCTCTGAAGGCACCTACCTGGAGATCGGCGGTGCCCCGGCGGTGCGGGTGGCCTCGGTCATCGACAGCGGCCGGCTCCGGCGCAAGTCACCGTCCTGGCGGGTCTCGTACTACGTGTCCAATCCGGACGCGCCCGGCGTGTGGGGACTGCTGACCTTCACGGTGCTGACCGACGGGGACGTCGAGGCCGCGCCGGTGCAGGCCGTCGTGCTGCTCTTCGACATGATCGTGTCGACGTTGCGCTGGGCGGACCGCGTCGACGTCCCCACCGAGGACGAGGTGCTCGCCCAGCTGGCCGAAGTGGCCCAGGCGGCCGGGGAGTCGGGCGCGGGCTCTACGGCCGTGGGTGCCGAGCCGTGAACTCCCTCTGAACCGGGTCTGAAGGAAGTATGAAGCCGGCTCCGCCACGCTGGGCGTATGACACTCGTCGCCACGTCCGCGCCGGTCAGTCCGACCAGCGTGCGGATCGCCATCACCAGCCCGGACATCCTGGCCCAGATCCGGCAGGTGTTCGCCAGCAAGAACCTGGCCGTGGACATCGTCAGCATGCCCTTCGTCGAGGTCACCGTCCGACCGGCGATGGGTGCGATCGGTGCGGTGGGCGCGGCCGGCACGGACCGGTCCGCGGTGGGGACCGCGCTGGAGCGGGTGGCCGCCCCCACCGCCCGGGCCGGCGCCCCGGCCGGTGCCTCGCCCGCTCGCCGGCTCTGCGCCGAGTACCGGCTGAGCGTCGTCGAGGTCGGCGGCCGCCCCAGGGCCGAGCTTCCTGCCCCGCAGGGCCGGCCGCACCCGGCGCCGGAGCCGGCCCCCGACGCCGACAGTCCGGTGGTCGCCCTGTCGCGGCGTCAGCACGAGGTGATGGCCCTGGTCTCCCGCGGCGCGCGCAACAGCGAGATCGCCGCACGGCTGAACGTCAGCGAGAAGACCGTGAAGAACCACATCAACCGGATCTTCAGGTCGCTGGGCGCGGGCAGCCGGGTCGAGGCGGTGCTGATCTGGCAGCGCCACCAACGCCGGCAGCGCCAGCAGGGCGACCAGCGCCACCAGGTCGACCAGCGTCAGCAGGCCGACCCGCGCGACGGTGTCATCCGGCGCGGCGTACCGCATCCTCCGCTGCTGCCGGTCTGAGGTCGGCGGCCAGGGTGCGGAGGAAGGCCATGACGTCGGCGACCTCCTCGGCCTCGAGTTCCTTCAGCAGCCGCAACGCCCGGGTCGCCAGGCCGTGGGCCGCCTGCCGGGCCGATCCCGTCCGGTACACCTTGGCGAGCCCGAACAGGGCCACGGCCTCGTGGTAGCGGTCGCCGCTGGACTCGCAGACCGAGAGCGCGTCCTGGAAATGCCGTTGCGCCCGCTCGGCGTTGTCCAGCCCGAGTTCCGCCACGCCCAGGTTGATCAGGATGTTGGCCTCCAGCAGCACGTTCCGGCAGCGTCGGGCCGCCGTGAGACCGGGGCGCCCGCACCGCAACGCCTCCTCGAACTCGCCGAGTTCGGCGTGCAGTTCGCACAGGACGTCCAGGCAACCTGCCGAGTAGTACGCCAACCCGATGCGGTGGGCCAGGCGCAGTGCCTGCCTGGCGTAGGGCAGGGCAGCCGCGTAGTCCTTGGCCTGCCGAAGCGCGGAGGCCAGATTGCCGAGCAGACCGGTGCGCAGCACGTCGTCGCCGAGATCGTCGAGCAACCGCAGGCCACGCTGGAGCCGCTGCACCGCGGTGCTGTTCTGGCCCATCCGCGCGTGGGCCACGCCCAGGTGGTTGAGCAGGACCGCCTGGGCGCGCCGGTTCTCGGTCATCTCGGCGCTGCGCAGCCCGATCTGCAGCGTGCTCATCCATTCCCGGGCCTGCCCGGTCGCGTAGAAGTAGTCGAAGAGCAGGTAGGCCAGTTGCCAGGCCTGTTCGTGGCAGCCGATCCGCTGCGCGGTGCGGACCAGCGGGGCGATGTTCTCCCACTCCTGTGCGCACCAGGCCACGAACGCCTTCTGGTCGTCGAAGCGCAACGGCTCGTGGCGGGCGCCGCTGTCGGTCTCCGTCCCGGTCCCGGCTTCGGTCTCGGTCTCGGCTTCGACGGTGAACGGGAGCTTGATCTGGGTGGACTGGTGATACCGCGTCAGGATCCTTACGTACCAACGGAGTACCCGCTCCAGAGCCGCTCGACGTGACGCGCTCGTCTCGCCGCCGCGGGCCACCTCCTCCGCGTAGATCCGGGTCAGGTCATGCATCCGGTAGCTGGTGCCGGTGGTCTCCACCAGATGCTGCGCGGCCAGGCTCCGCAACGCCGCGGTCGCCGCCGACGGCGGGACGTTCAGCAGGGCGGCGGCCACCTCCACGCGGATGCTCACTCCGGGGAACAGCCCGAGCGTGCGGAACGCGTGCGCTGTCGCGGCGTCGAGCCTGGCGTAGGACCAGGAGAGCACGCCGCGCGCCGAGTACAGCTCGTCGTCCGGGATCTGCAGGGCGTCGAGCCGGCGCCGTACGTCCTCCAGGTCGGCGATCAGGTCGGCGATCCGTGACCGCGGGCCCGCGGTCACCTGTTCCGAGGCGATCCGCAGCGCCAGCGGCAGGTGGTCGCACAACTCCGCGAGGCGCCGCGCCGCCGACGTCTCGGCGTCGACCCGAGCGCTCCCGATCGAGTCGGAGAGCAGCCGCAACGATTCCCCGGCGGTGAACGGGGACAGCGTCACTCGGCGGGCCGAGTACCGGACCGCGAGGCCGCTGAGCCGGTTGCGGCTGGTCACGACGGTGAAGGACGGACCGCCACCCGGCAGCAGGTCCTCGACCTGGTCGGCGGAGGCGGCGTTGTCCAGCACGATGAGCATGCGCTTGTCGCGCACGATGCTGCGCCACAGCGCGACCCGCTCTCCCTGGTCCGCCGGGATCGTCCCCGCGTCCAGCGAGGTGAGCAGGTGGTGCAGGGCGTCCACGGGGGAACTCGCCGGCTGCTTGGGGTCGAAGCCGCGAAGGTTCACGTACAACTGGCCGTCCGGGTACTCGGCGGCGAGCAGATGACCGCAGTGCACCGCCAGCGCCGTCTTGCCGACCCCGGCCACGCCGACCAGCATCACGATCTGCGGGCACCCGGCCTCGCCGGCCCCGCCGTCGGCGGGCGCGGTGCGCGCCACGTCCAGCACCTGCCGGACCGAGTCGACGCGACCCACGAAGCCGCCGACGCCGCGCGGCAGTTGTGCCGGCCGGACCGGAGCGGCGGCCGCCGGCCCGGTCGGGGCGCTGCGCGGCCCGGCGGTGTCGGTCAGCATCGACGAGTACAGGGACTGCAGTTCGGCCGACGGGTCGATCCCCAGGTCCTCGGCGAGCAGCTTGCGCAGCTCGTGGTACTGCGCGAGCGCGTCGGCGGTCCGGCCGCTCTGGCGCAGCGCTGTCATCAGCAGGGCGCGCAACCGCTCGTGGTACGGATTGTCCGGCACGTGGCCCCGCAACTGGTCGGCCACCGTGGTCGGTCGCTCGAGCTCCAGCAGCAGCTCGGCACGCTCGAGCAGCAGGCGCAGCCGCAGATCCGCCACCCACGTCCGGTGCTCGGCCGCGAACGGACCCGGCAGCCCGCTGAGCACCGAGCCGGGGTGCCAGTGCGCCAGCGCCGCGTCGAAGGCCCCGACCGCGGCGCCCGGGTCCCGCTGAGCCCGGCTCGTCCGAGCCCGTGCCGCCAGCCGCTCGACCACTCTGATGTCGAGCCGCCCGGGGTCGAGTTGGAGCGCGTAGCCCGATCCCGAGCTGGTCAGCGGCGCGCCCAGACCGGCCAGGGTCCGGCGTAGACCGGACACGTAGGTGTGCAGGCTGCCGGCCGCGGTGGCCGGCGGTGCCTCGCCCCAGATGTAGTCGATCAGATCGTCACGCGAGACCACGCTGTTGGTCCGCAGCGCGAGAACGGCGAACACCGCGCGCTGCTTCGGCGGCCCAAGGAGAATTTCGCGCCCTTCGGCATATGCGCGGAGCGGTCCGAGCGTCTCGACACTCAGGCAACCGTTCTCCATGACGGTCTCTCCCTCTGAGGAAGCAGAGTCCTGACCGGCCCGGCGCGCGAAGAGGCGAGGTCCGGCTCTGCGTAGTCTGTGTCGCGATCGGGCTTGCGACAAGGGCGGAAGGCGCGCCGCTGTCGCGGGCGACCGGAAGGGCGCAGCGTCGGTCCTGGGACCGCCACCCGCAGCGGCGGTCGGCGCCCCGGCACGGGGCGTGGCTCTGTCGGCCGCACCCGGATCCAGTTCCGCAGTGTCTCCGGGTCGATCCCCGAGGTCATCGGCGACCGACGCGATCGTCGGTCCCGGCCGCTCCTGGTCCAGCGGGACGGTGTCCGGCTCGAACTGCGGCGGGTGGCGCTTCATCACCATCGGCACGGGAATGCGGCCCACCCAGACCATCGGGGTCCGAGTGTCGCCGGAGGCCGACACCCGGGTCAAGCCCCGTGACCATGTTCGCTCAGCGCGCCCGACCAGGGCCGAACCCGCGTTCGGGCAACCGTTTCTGCGGTCTTGTGCCCAATCGGGTGCCAGCGGGCGAGTATTCGGGCACCGTGATCTGGCCGCAGTGCGGTGCGAGGCCGCTGACCTGCTCTCATGCCCCTTGGAAGCGGGCATATTTCGGGCCTCTTCAGGCCCGCGCTGGAACTGTCCGCCGCTGCGGCGCGGGGGTATAAATCTTGCTACAGACACTTCGGTCTGGACCACACGTCATGTCGGGCCCGAGGCACCGGGCCTGACAACACGGCACCTGAACACCACACTTGAACACCGCACTTGAGGCACCACCCGCGGGTGGCCACAGCACGGCCGTCGTCTCCGCAGGACGCACGGCCGCCGCCTCGGTCGCCCGCACCCCGAACCCGGTCCCCACCCGACCGGGTTCGCCAGGAAAGGGGACAGCACGATGGGGATCAGGCAGACAGGCCTGCGCAGCGCCGCGCCACCGGGCGCGGTGGTCCGAGGCGCCCTCGCAGCCGGCCCGGCCGGTCAGCCGGGCCGGTGGGCGACGACGGCGAACATCGTCACCGACAGGTGGAAAGCGCCCTGCTCGGCGGCGGCCGTGAGGTCGGCGTAGAGCCGGTCGCGCTGCTCCTCGGTGATCAGGCTCTGCCCGAGGGCCGCCGTGCCGAGCCCGCGGACGATCGGCCAGCTGACGGAGCGGGGGTCGTGCAGGAGGACGTCGGACCCGACGTCGTCGACGGTCAGGCCCGCTGCGCTCAGCCAGCTCGCCAGGCGGCGTCCGGCGTCCGGGGTGGCGGCGGTGGCCTGGGTGACGGAGGCCAGCGCGGGGCGGATCTCCGGGGCGGCCGGGTGCAGGACGAAGGTGGCCCAGTCGGTGTCGAGCAGCGCGACCCGGCCGCCCGGGCGCAGGACCCGGGCGATCTCGGCGACGGCCCGCGCCGGATCGGTGAGGTGCTGCAGCACGCGCTCGCACCGGACCACGTCGAGGTCGGCGTCGGGCAGCGGCAGCGCGAGCGCGTCGCCTTCCAGGAACCGGGCCGGGCTGTCGGCGTCGGCGGCGCGCCGCTCGGCGAGGGCGCGCAGGCCGGGGTGGGGTTCGAGGCCGATCGCGGCGCCGTTCGGGGCGACCGCCGCGGCGAGTACCCGGGTCTCCGAGCCGGTACCGGAGCCGACGTCCAGCGCCCGCTCGCCGGGGCGCGCGGCGAGGCGCGAGTGCGCCCACTCGCGCAGCCGGCGCACACCGGGGTTGGCGGCCTGGGCGTCCAGCGCGGCGGCCAGCCGGTCGGTGGCCGAGGGGTCGGCGTTGGCCGCGTGGAAGCCCGAGGTGGGGCGCGGGTCGCTCATGGCGCTCACTATAGGCGCGGCTATCGGCCGGGCCGCGCCCGGCAACGAGCGATGGCCCGCCCCCCGTGCCGGGTGCGGGCCATTCGTCGGTGCGGTCAGGCCTTCGGCAAGCCTGCTTGGACATCGTCGAAGTTCATCACCGGCGTCAAGGTGATCTTGGCGCCGAGGTCCTGAAAGAACGGCTCGGCGACGCTCGGGATGTCGGACGGCTCCTTCAGGTCGAAGACGACGAATCCGGTCCGCATCCCGTCCAGCGCTCCGAAGTACGCGGCCTCCGGCTTGATCCGGTCGAAGACCGACTTCATGGTGTTGGCCAGCGTCTTGCCCGCGATCGCCTTGTTCGCCTTCTCGGTGTCCATCTGGACCGTCAGCAGCACCCTCATGGTCGTTCCACCTCTGGTTGGCGTTTCGGCACACTCGTGCCTCCCCCAGATCGTGGCCGCGATCGGCGGCCTTGGCAGCCGGGGTAAGGCATCGGAGGGACGAGAGGGGAGTTGCCCGGTGCGGCACGACGGCGCCGCACCATCGAGGCGGTGCGGCGCCGGTCGAGCGGAGCGGCTGAAGCGTCAGATCAGGCCCTGGGCGAGCATCGCGTCCGCGACCCGTTCGAAGCCGGCGATGTTGGCGCCGGTGACGTAGTCGCCGGGGGCGCCGTAGCGGGCGGCGGTCTCGAAGCAGGTGTCGTGGATGTCGCGCATGATGCCTGCGAGGCGGTCCTCGACCTGGGCGAACGACCAGACGTCGCGGCCGGCGTTCTGCGCCATCTCCAGGCCGCTGGTGGCGACGCCGCCCGCGTTGGCGGCCTTGCCCGGGCCGAACGCGACGCCGGCCTCCTGGAGGATGCGCACGGCCTCGGGGGTGGTGGGCATGTTCGCCCCCTCCGAGACGGCCTTGACGCCGTTGCGCACCAGGGTGGCCGCGGCCTCGGCGTCCAGCTCGTTCTGGGTGGCGGAGGGCAGGGCGACGTCGGCGGCGACGTCCCACACGCTCCCGCCGGCGACGTAACGGGCGGAGCCGCCGCGGCGCTCGGCGTAGTCGCTGACCCGGCCGCGCTCGACCTCCTTGATCTGCTTCAGCAGGGCGACGTCCATGCCCTTGTCGTCCACGACGTAGCCCTGCGAGTCGGACGCCGTGATCACGTTCGCACCGAGCGCCTGGGCCTTCTCGATCGAGTAGATCGCGACGTTGCCGGAACCGGAGACCACGACCGTCTGGCCGTCCAGGTCCTCGCCGCGCTTCTTCAGCATCTCGGCGGTGAACAGCACGTTGCCGTACCCGGTGGCCTCCGTCCGGGCCTGCGAGCCGCCCCAGTCCAGGCCCTTGCCGGTCAGCACGCCGGCTTCCCAGCGGTTGGTGATCCGGCGGTACTGGCCGAACAGGAAGCCGATCTCGCGGCCGCCGACGCCGATGTCACCGGCCGGCACGTCGGTGTGCTCGCCCAGGTGCCGGTAGAGCTCGGTCATGAACGACTGGCAGAAGCGCATCACTTCGTTGTCGCTGCGGCCGCGCGGGTCGAAGTCGCTGCCGCCCTTGCCGCCGCCGATGTTCAGACCGGTCAGGGCGTTCTTGAAGATCTGCTCGAAGCCGAGGAACTTCACGATGCCGAGGTTCACCGACGGGTGGAAGCGCAGACCGCCCTTGTACGGGCCGAGCGCGCTGTTGAACTCCACCCGGAAGCCGCGGTTGACGTGGACGACGCCCGCGTCGTCCAGCCACGGCACCCGGAACATGACCTGCCGCTCCGGCTCGGCGATCCGCTCGATCAGCTTGGCCCGGGCGTACTCCGGGCGGGCCGCGAGCACTGGCGCGAGGCTGTCCAGTACCTCGCGAGCGGCCTGATGGAACTCGGATTCACCGGGATTGCGCCGGAGGATCTCCGCGTAGACGGATTCCACCGAGGTGCTTTCGATGGTGCGTGCCGACATGGGATCGGTTCCCTTCCCGAGTACCGGTGACGGAGCGGCGGTTCTGCCCGGCGACGACATCGGCGATCGGGCGGCGGGCAGGGACCACCGGAACCGGACGGTGTCAGGCGCTGCCTGCCAGGCACCGTAGTGTCACATTTTGTTGAAGCCATCTCAATATCTATGGCGCACCGTCTCATTGGGCGGTCCTTCGCCGTCCGGTGCCCACCGCCGAAGGGGGCCCGGACCCGTCCCCGCCCTCCGGTGCGGGACTCGGCTCGCCGTCCTGCGCGTACACCTTCCGTCAGGACCGCAGGTCGTCGATGATGAGCTATCCCGTGGGCCGGTTGCGGCCGGCGGAGAGACGATGGAGGACACCGAGGCGACCGGGCGTGCCGCTCGGCTGCCGGGCCGGGACGCGGCAGCTGCTCACCGGGTGGGCGGAAGGAGGGCCGGCAATGCGCACAGGAGATGCGTCCGAGGCCCGGCGCGGCCCGGCCGGGGTCGTCCCGTCCGAGGCGGGCGGCCTGCTGGACGTGCTGAGCCTGGCGGCCGCGGTGCTGGACGCGGACGGACGGATCGTGCTCTGGAGCCCGCAGGCCCACGAGCTGTTCGGCTGGAGCGCCGAGGAGGTGCTGGGTCGGCACGCGGCCGAGGTCCTGGTGGCCGAGGAGCACGTCGGCGCGGTCCTGGAGCTGTTCGTCGAGGTCATGGAGGGCAGCGGAAGCTGGGCGGGAGTCTTTCCCGTGCGGCACAAGGACGGCAGCATCCGGCCGATGGAGTTCCGCAACATGCGGCTGCAGGATCGGCAAGGCGGTCTGTACGCACTCGGGATCGCCGCCGACGAGGCCACGCTGCGCGGCGTCGAGCGGGACCTGGCACTGTCGGCGCGCCTGGTGGCCCAGTCCCCGATCGGGCTAGCGGTGCTGGGTACCGACCTGCGGTATGTGCTGGTCAACCCGGCGCTCGAGCGCATCAACGGCCTTTCCGCCGGCGAGCACCTCGGGCGCACCGTTCATGAGGCACTGCCGTTCCTGGACGTCGAGTCCATCGAGTCCGCGATGCACCAGGTCCTCACCAGCGGGACATCGCTGGTGGACGAGTTCACCGTCGGCCGCACGCGGGCGGATCCGGACGTCGAGCACGCCTGGCGAGCGTCGTACTTCCGGCTGGAGGACCCGGCCGGGCGGGTGCTCGGGCTGGCGACCTCCGTGGTGGACGTCACCGAGCAGCACCGCGCGGCCACCGAGGCGGCCGAAGCCCGGCGGCGGCTGGCCCTCATCGCCCGTGCCTCGGTGCGGATCGGCACCACGCTCGACCTCGACCGGACCGCCCGAGAGCTCGCCGACTTCGTCGTTCCCGACTTCGCCGACGTCGCGGCGGTGGACGTCCTCGACTCGGTCCTGAACGGCCGCCCGATCGGCACGGTGTCCGGCGGCGCGGCGCCCGCGACGTTCCGGGCCCTCGCGGTGGCGGCGGCCCACGCCACCGAGGCCGTTCGGGCCGCCGACCCCACCGGCGAGATCGCCAAGTACGATGCCGACCGGCTGGTCACCCGCTGCGTGACCACCGGGCGCCCGGTCCTGGTGGCGCACGTCGAGGCTCGGGACCTGCCGCGCATCGCCCGCGACGACCAGGCCGCCACCCTGCTGGCCCAGGCCGGCCTGCACTCCTACCTTGCCGTGCCGCTGATCGCCCGCGGCGAAGTCCTCGGTGCTCTCGACCTCAAACGCACCCGCCACCCGTTGCCGTTCAACGACGACGACGTCATCCTGGCCGGCGAACTGGCCGCCCGCGCCGCCGTCTGCATCGACAACGCCCGCTGGTACCAGAGCCAACGCCACGCCGCCCTGACCCTCCAGCGGCACCTCCTCCCGCACCAGCCGCCCCAGCCCATCGGCCTCGAGGTCGCCTACCGGTACCAACCCGCGGCGGCTGCCGGCGAGGTCGGCGGCGACTGGTTCGACGCCATCCCGGTGTCCGGCGACAAGACCGCCCTGGTCGTCGGCGACGTCATGGGCAGCGGCATCAACGCCGCCGCCACCATGGGGCAACTGCGCACCGCCACCCGCACCCTGGCCGGGCTCGACCTCGATCCCGCCCAGGTCCTGCACCACCTGGACCGCATCACCCAGGGTCTGGAGGAGACCATCGCCACCTGCGTCTACGCCGTCTTCGACCCGCACCGCGCACAGTGCCGCATCGCGATGGCGGGCCACCTGCCGCCCGTCCTGATCCGCTCCGACCGCGCACCCGCACTGCTGGACCTGCCGACCGGCGCGCCGCTCGGCGTCGGCGGCGTCCCCTTCGAGGCCACCAGCCGCGAACTCGGGCCCGGAGACCGGCTGGTGCTGTACACCGACGGGTTGGTCGAGACCCGCGACCAACCCATCGACAGCCGCCTGCGCACCCTCCTCGATCTGCTCGCCGAGCCCCGGCTCCCGCTGGAGGCGACCTGTGACCGGCTCCTGTCCGCACTGCGGGACCCGGACGGCCACGATGACGTCGCCCTGCTCATCGCCCAGGTCGACCCCCACCGACCGATCGGCCGAGACTGATCCGACGCGCCGGCCGCGACGGGCGTTCCCAGCTCTTGACCGAGGACGACGAGACCGGCCAGGGCGGCCAGCACGGGGTTGACGCTCATGAACAGGCCGAAGAACCGGGCCGGAACGCGGCGCAGGGGCCTGGCCGGTGAACCTCGTGCGATGCGACTCGTGCGCCCGCGTGCTGGGCGCGAAGCGTTCGGGCCCGTCGCGCTAGGACGGTTGGCTGCTCCCGCTGACGAAGGTGTAGAGCTCTACGATGACGCCGTCCTTGCAGTGGGCGATGTCCATTCCGGTCGCGACGGGCGGTTGACCGGCAGGGCCGAACTGGAAGCCGAGGTGGCCGAGGTCGTCGTTGACGGAGACGGGGCCGTCGGGCCGGAAGACCCAGTCCGGGCTCTGCGCACGCAGCTCCGTGGCGCGCTGGGCGAGCGCCTCGCGGCCTCGGATCACGCGGTCGGGTTCGTGCCACACGACGTCCTGGGCGTAGGTCTGCGCGATGGCCGCGTTGCGGCGCTCGGGATCCGGTTCGTTGAAGACGTCGAGAAGGTTGCGGCGCATCAGGTCGGCGACGGAGCTGTTCATGAGCGGTCCTTCGGGTCGGCTTGCAGGGTGAGTTGTGGCCCGGCTGGCAGAACCACCCGGGATCAGTGCTGTTGGTCCTGCGAACGCGTCAGGGTTGCGGAGTGCGAAGAGCCGGAGGACCAGGGGCGGATGAGGTCGAGCGAGACCTGCCACAGGCGTGCGGCGTTGTCCTCGCCGAGCGCGTACGCGGCCACTCCGCGGCGAACACCGGGCTTGTTGGGGCCGGCCTCGTTGCAGTCCTCGAAGTAGCGGCCGCCGATGCCGTCGAGGAGGGGAGAGGCCGCCAGTAGGGCCGAGGTGGCCGCACCTTGCTCCTCGTTCTTCCAGGAGACGCCGGTGCTGTCGGTGGAGGCGTCGACCTGCGGGATGTGCCGCATGAGGCCTGTGGAAGGGATACGGCCGGGGTTGAGTGCGTTGGCGAAGATGCCGTCGCCGGCCCACCGCTTCGTCGCCTCGACGGCGAAGAGGACGTTGGCTGTCTTCGACTGGCCGTAGGCGACCCACTCGTTGTAGGGACGGTGGTCGAACATGATGTCGTCGAAGTCGACGTTGCCGCCGATGTGCCCGACGGAACTGACGGCCACGATGCGCGCCCCATGTGCGTTGGCGAGGGCGTCGTGCAGTCCTACGGCAAGTGCGAAGTGTCCGAGGTGGTTCGTGGCGAACTGCATCTCCCAGCCCTCCGCCGTGCGGTTCAGCGGCATGGCCATGACGCCGGCGTTGTTGACCAGGATGTGCAGTGGCCCCTGCCATGCGGCCACGAACTGCCGGACGGACTCCTGGTCGGCGAGGTCGAGCCGTGCGACGTGGAGGTTCTGGTTGCCCGTGGTCGCCGCGATGTCGCTCCTGGCTTTCTCGCCGGCTTCGGTGTTGCGTACCGCGAGGGTGACTTCCGCGCCGACTGAGGCCAGTGCACGTGCCGTTTCGAGGCCCAGCCCGGATGAGCCGCCGGTGACGATGGCGCGCTTGCCCGTCAGGTCGACGCCGTTGACGACTTCCAGCGCGGTCGACTCTGCTCCGAACGGCGTGGTGAGCAGTGTGTGTGCCATGGGGTGTTCTCTCCTGTCTCCATTGTCCGCACGCGAGCGGTGCGGCGATGAAGTCGGCTCACGGACGGCTTTGAGGCTGGCGCCCGCGTCGACCTCGGCGCGGGCGCAGTGGGGGCTGATCGCCAACCGTGTGGCGATGGCAGCGACGAGCGGGCCGGCGGTCACGAGACCGCGAGCACGGCCTTCCTGCGCAGGGTCCCGGCCTGCAGTTGCGCGTGAACGTCCGCGGCGTCCGCGAGCGGTCTGACGGTTCGGTCGCGCAGGATCAGATTGCCGTCGGCCAGTTGCTCCATCGCTTCCGTCAGCGCCGCCGGGATCTCAGCCGGGATCGGTCCGGAGAGAGTGGCGCCGAGCTGCTCGGCACTCGGATTGGTGAGCGTGATGACGCGTCGGGGAGCGCTGGCAAGTCCAGCCGCTGTTTCCAGGTCACTGGCGCGCGCCGCGTCCATCACCGCGTCCACCTGTCCGACGGCCGAGCGCACTGCGTCGGCCATGTGCTCGCCGTACTCGACTGGGATCGCACCGAGGTTCTCGGCGACGCCGAAGTCATCGCGTCGGACCGCGGCGACGACCCGCACGCCGCGCGCGACGGCGAGCTGGGTGGCGATGGTGCCGACCGAACCGGTGCCACCGAGCATCAGCAGGGTCTCTCCCGGTGCTACTCGCAGCAGATTGAGCACGCGCACCGCGGCTTCACCAGAAGCCGGCAATGCCGCCGCGGCGTCCCAGTCGACCGATGGCGGCTTGCGCACCCAGTAGTCGGCCAGTACGAGTTCGGCGTAGCCACCGAGCCCGGGCAGGAAGACCGCGACCTCGTCACCGGTCGAGACATCGGTGACCGCGCTTCCGACGGCATCGACCACCCCTGCGGCCTCGAAGCCGAGCACCGCGCCAGGCGATGCGGGGAAGACGTTGCGCAGGTGCCCGGACCTGATGGCCAGATCCGTGGGCCCGACACCGGCGAAGCGCACGGCCAGGCGGATTTGGGTCGGGCCGGGGTCGCCGACCTTGATGTCGCCGAGCTTGAGTACTTCGGGGGGCCCGAAATCGGTGAGCAGGACTGCCTGTGACATGAGCTCCTCCTTCTGGAAGGTGGTGTCAGAACTGCGTAGGAGTGGTGCGGAGCGCGCGGGTGCCCGCGTGTGCGACTACTGCTGTTCTTCGCCGCCGTCGGCGAAGAGTTCGCTGCCAGTGACGAAGCTGCTCTGGCCGGAGGCGAGAAACAGCACGGCGTTGGCGATCTCGTCGGGGCGGGCGACTCGCCCCAACGGCACTCCGCTGCCCAGCTGGGCGATGAGTCCGTCGGCCTGGGCCGCGTCGCCGGCCAGGCCGCGCAAGCCGGCGGTCTCGGTCGGGCCGGGCACGATCACGTTGACCCGTACGCTCCGGCCGGCCAGCTCCACCGCCCATGTCCGTCCGAACGATCGGATGGCGGCCTTGGTCGCGGCGTAGACGCCGAAGGCGGGGGTGCCGCTGGTGGCGGCGGTCGAGCCGGACAGGATGACCGAGGCGCCCTTGTTCAGCAGTGGCAGAGCCTTCTGCACGGTGAACACCGTGCCCCGGACGTTGACGGCGAAGGTCTGGTCGAAGTGCGCGGCGTCCAACTCTTCGAGCGTCGCGAACGACCCACCACCGGCGTTGGCGAACAGGACGTCCAAGCCGCGACCGCGTTGAGCGATCTTCGCGTAGACCGCATCGAGATCGGTCAGGTCGGACACGTCGCCGCGGACGCCGACCGCGCCGTGACCGATCGAAGTGACCGCCTGGTCGAGCTCGGCTTGGCGGCGGCCGGTGACGAACACGTGGGCGCCCTCCTCGGCGAAGCGCTGGGCCGTCGCGAGCCCGATCCCGGACGTGCCGCCGGTCACGAGGGCCGTCTTGCCTTCAAGCTGGTTCATCGTCGTCCTCCCTCGGGGATTACGTGACATGTCAAGCATAAGCCCGAGACGGATCGCAGTATTCCCGGCGCCACGCCGAGGGTGTGAGAATGAGCAGACGAGCCGATGACGGCTGGACCGAGGAAGGCCTGCACGTGATGCCCCGCAAGCGGCCCGTACCCGAGCCCGTCACAGGATGGCTCGACGAGGAGCAACAACGGGCATGGCTGGCCTACATCAAGGTCCAGCTACGGCTGGTCTATGAGATGAACCGACAGCTACAGGCCGACAGCCGCATGTCCCTCGCCGACTGGGACGTGCTCACCGCGCTCGGCGCAAGCGAATCCGCGAGCCTGACCGTCACCGTCCTCGCCGCCCAGATCGGCTGGGAGAGAAGCCGGCTGTCCCACCACGCGAAGCGGATGGCGAGCCGAGGACTGGTCGAACTCGCGACCGCCGACTCCGACCGGCGAGCCACCGAAGTCCGCCTGACCGCCGAGGGCCGCCTCACCCTGGAGCGAGCCGCTCCCGGTCATGTCGAACTGATCAAGCGGCTGTTCTTCGGTGGAATCCCCCGCGAACTGCTGGACCCGCTGAGCACCGCACTGGAATCCGTGTACACGAACCTCCTCACACACGGATCGCTCCCCCCACCGGACAACCTCTAGTGTCGAGCTGGGCTCGGCCCTGCCCGGTCGCCGAGGGCAAGCAGTGCGACGACCGAGGTGGCTGAAACCGGTCGCCCGATCTTCCGTCAGCGCTGGGGGAGTTGACCGAGGTCGAACTCGGCGGTCACCGGCGCGTGGTCGGACCACCGCTCAGCATGGGTGGCGGCGCGCTCGACGCGGGCGGAGACGCAGGTGTCCGCAAGGTTCTGACTGGCCATCAGATAATCGATCCGCCAGCCGGAGTCGTTGTCGAACGCGCGCCCCCGGTAGGACCACCACGTGTACGGGCCGGCCTGGTCCGGGTGCTGGCGGCGGACCACGTCGACGTAGCCGGCCTCGTCCAGGACCTGGGTGAGCCAGGCGCGTTCCTCGGGGAGGAAGCCGGCGGCCTTCTGGTTGGCCTTCCAGTTCTTGAGGTCGGCTTCCTGGTGGGCGATGTTCCAGTCGCCGCAGACCACGACCTCGCGGCCCTCGGCGGCGGCGCGGGTGCGCAGGGCGGTGAGGTGGGTGAGGAACTCCGCCATGAAGCGTTCCTTCTCGTCCTGGCGCTCGGTGCCGACCTCGCCGGAGGGGAGGTAGAGGCTGGCGACGGTCAGGCCGGGGAGGTCGATTTCGAGGTATCTGCCCGAATTGTCGAATTCGGCGGACCCGAAGCCGATCTGGGACCGCTGCGGCTCGGCGCGCGACAGGATGGCGACGCCGGCCCTGCCCTTGGCGGCAGCGGGTGCCCAGAAGGCGTGCCAGCCGGGCAACTCGCGCAGCTCGGGCGGGAGTTGGCCGCTCTCGGCGCGGACCTCCTGGAGGCAGACGACATCCGCCTCGGTGGCCGCGAGCCACTCGATGAAGCCCTTCTTCGCGGCGGCTCGAATCCCGTTGACGTTGGCAGTGGTTACGACGGTCACCCCGGCAGCCTACCCGGCTCGGGCGGCGGGGCCCGGTCAAGGCCCGCTCGCCGTCAAGGTCCTGTTCGCTGCCAGGGCCTGTTCGCCGGCAAGGTCCGTTCACTGGCAAGGCGTGTCATTGGTCTTGACCATCTTCCGGCGAACCGCCTAGGGTCACTTACTGCAAAGACCTTTAATAAAGAAGGACGGATAAAGCCCGCGCCCTCACCTGGCACGCCAGCCAGGCCCCGGCCGGGGTCCACCCCGGTCCTTCAGGATGCCGGCAGTCCCGTCCACAGCGGTCGACGGTCGGACAGGGTGGAGGACACGGTGGGGACAGCTCAGCTCGCGGCGGTACCGGAGCCGAAGTACTGGCACCTGCGCACGGTGCTGCTGCGCGCCATCGACTCGGAGTTCGCCACCGGTGCGGTGATCCCCAACGAGCGTGAGCTGTCCGCTCGATTCGGGGTCGCCCGGGCCACGCTGCGCCAGGCCCTGGACCAGCTGGAGCTGGAGGGGCGGCTGGTCCGCCGCCGTGGCATCGGCACCCTGGTCGCCGCGCCGCGGGTCGGCGTGCCGGTCAGCCGGCGCGAGGAGGGCGAGGCCTGGCAGGCCGTCGACTGCGCGAGCGCGCCGGCTGCCGACAAGCTCGCCCAGGCGCTCGGCATCCCGGCCGGCGCGCTGGTGCACACGGTGCGCCGGGTGCGGGTCGAGCAGGGGCAGACGGTCGCCACCGAGCGGCTGCACGTGCCGGACAGCGCGCTGGAGCAGGTCCCCGAGATCCGGCTGTCCGGCGCGGCGGCCTCGGCCGAGGATCAGGGCCGGGCGGTGCTGCGCCGGCTGGAGCGGCTGACCATGGACGGCGAGTCGCGGGCCGTCGAGCTCGGCGTGGCCGAGGCCGAGGAGGCCGCGCTGCTGCTGCGCCCGCCGGGTACTCCGGTGCTGGTGGTCACCACCCAGTACGCCTCGGGCGGCCGGCTGGCGGCGCTCGCGGTCTCCACCTACCGGGCCGACACCTGCCGGCTGACCTTCGGTGAGACCGGCCTGGTGGAGGTCCTGCCGGCGGCGCCGGTCCGTACGGCGTCGTAGCGTCGCCGCGCGCACCACAGACATCACCGAGGCCCGGCACCGCAGCAGCGGCGCCGGGCCTCGGTGCTGGGTCTCGCTGGCTCGATGCCTGGCCCGCTACCCCCGGCCGCCCGGCTGGTCCACCGCGAACAACTGCTCTTCGACCTGGTCCAGCGCCACCCGCAGCGCCCCCAGCGCCACCACGTCCTCGCCCAGCGTGGAGAGCGCCACCTCGGGCGCGCGCAGGCAGTAGAGCGCGAGTTGCTCGCGCAGCGGTTCCAGGACGTCGTCCAGCCCGGCCGCCCAGCCGCCGATCACCACCAGCTGCGGGTCGATCGCCAGCACCAGCGCCGCCACGTCGTGGACCAGGCGACGCAGGAAGCGGTCCATCGCGACCCGGGCCACCTCGTCGCCCTCCCGGGCCAGGGTGAGCACCCGGGCGACGGCCGCCTCGTCCAGCGGGTCCAGCGGCTTGCCGGTGGTGGAGAGCAGGCGTTCGGGGGTCGCCTCCTGGCCGAGCAGGTGCAGCGCGCCGATCTCACCGGCCGCGCCGCCGAAGCCGCGGTGCAGCCGGCCGTTGATCAGCGAGCCGGCCCCGGGGCTCAGGCCGGCCAGCACGAAGACCACGTCGCCCATGCCGACCGCCACACCCTGCCAGTGCTCGGCGATGGCGGCCAGGTTGGCGTCGTTCTCGATCAGCACGGGACAGCGGAACGAGCGGCGCAGCCGGGCGCCCAGGTCCAGGCCGGTCCAGCCGGGCATCGCGGTGCCCAGGCGCACCGAGCCGTCCCGGTCCACGATGCCGGGGCTGCCGACGCCCACCGCCCACAGGCTGTCCCGGGAGACGCCGGCCTTGCGCAGCACCTCGGCGACGGCGGTGCGGACGGCGCCCAGCCGCTCCTCGGCGTCCAGCGTCTCGTCGACCGGCCGGGCGTGGCTCTCCAGCTGGCGTCCGGTCAGGTCGGCGAGCACCACCCGGATCGCGTGCACCCCGATCTCGATGCCCAGCGTGTGCCCGGCCTCGGCACGGAACCGGAACCAGCGGGCGGGCCGGCCGCGCTGACGTCCGTTGTCCTGGGCCTGCTCCACCTCGGCGACCAGCCCGGATTCGACCAGGCCCTCGATCACGCCTTCGACGGTGGGCCGGGACAGCCCGGTCTCGCCGACCAGTTGGGTCAGGGTGACGGCCTGGCCGTCGCGCAGCGAGCGCAGGGTGACCGCGGCGTTGATCCGACGCAGCAGGGAGGAGTCCCCTCCGGTGAGCCGATCCGCCAAGACGCTGCCTTTCCGCGTTCGCGCGACTGCACTGGCGCGCGGTGACGAGTGCGCGAAGACGTCCGGTCGCCCCAGCGCACGGGCCGTCCGGCGGCGCCACCGCAGTGTGCCGCACGCCGGAGGGCGTCAGCCGGATCGTACCCGCGAGGCATCGCGCTCGCGAGCAAATGCGCAGCTCATGACCGGTTCGAGATCGAAAGTTGACCTACCGCTCGGCAGCGTGGCGGAACGGGCGGAACGGGCCTGCTCCGGGATGCGTCCGGTTGACGAGCGGTCAGGGTGGGCGGCCGCAGTGCACTAGGGTCTGCACTCCGGCGCGAGCACAGGAGTGCACCATGTCCGATCTCGTCACACCCCACAGCCAACTGGAGAGCGGGCAACTGGAGCGCGGGCAACCGGCGCGCGGGGGGACTGAAGCCCGCGCGGCGTTCGTGCGGGCGCAGACCCGGCTGGCGCCGGTGCCGTTCGTCCCGGAGATCAGCCTGCACCTGGCGGACGAGGCGATCGAGCTGTGGGAGCGGACCGAGGCGGAGCGCGGTGAGATCGGTCTGCCGCCGCCGTTCTGGGCCTTCGCCTGGGCGGGCGGCCTCGGGGTCGCCCGGTATGTCCTGGACCATCCCGAACTGGTCGCCGGGCGGGCCGTGCTGGACCTGGCGGCGGGCTCGGGACTGGTCGGGGTGGCGGCGGCGCTGCGCGGTGCGGGCTCGGTGCGGGCCGCCGAGATCGACGTCTACGCGGTGGCGGCGATCGCGGTCAACGCGGCGGCCAACGAGGTGCGGATCACGGCCGAGTGCGCGGACCTGCTGGACGGCGACGGCGGGCCGGCCGAGGTGGTGCTGGCCGGCGACGTCTTCTACGAACGCGCGATGGCCGCCCGCTTCCTGCCGTTCCTGGAGCGCGCGCACGCCCGTGGCGCGCTGGTGCTGGTCGGCGACCCGGGGCGGGCCTATCTGCCGCGCGAGCGGTTCACGGCGCTCGCCGAGTACGACGTGCCGGTGCTGGCCGACCTGGAGGACCGCGCGGTCAAGCGCACCACGGTGTGGCGGCTGTCCGGCAGCTGAAATGCGCTGAAGCCGACCGTCGGCGACTGGTAGGACGAGTGGATGACCGATCTGATCATCCGCCCCGCCGGCGCCACCGAGATTCCCGACCTGCTCGCCTTCTGGGCCCGTGCGGCCGAGGGCACCAGCATCACCGACGACCCGGCCGGCGTGGCCCGGCTGATCGAGCGCGACCCCGAGGCGCTGATCGTCGCCGAGCGGGACGGCGCGCTGGCCGGCACCGTGATCGCGGGGTGGGACGGCTGGCGCGCCAGCCTCTACCGCCTCGCCGTCGACCCGGACCAGCGCCGCCAGGGCATCGGCGCCGCGCTGCTGGCCGCCGCCGAGCGGCGCTTCGCCGCGCTCGGTGGTCGTCGCGCCGACGCGATGGTGCTGGTCGACAACGAACTGGGCCAGCATGCCTGGCGCGCCGCCGGCTACCACCGCGAGGAGCAGTGGCGCCGCTGGGTCAAGCCGCTGGGGGAGTAGGCGACGGCCGGTGACGGTGGGCGACTACCCCGCGAACGGCACCGCGAACGCGTCGGTGAACGTGGCCGCGTCCCAGTTCCCGCCGAGTTCCGGGGCCAGCGAGGCGGCGGCCAGGGCGGTGAAGTCCGCAGCGTCCGGCGCGCCCGCCGGCAGTGCGCCCAGCAGCGGGGCGCTGGCGGCCACCGGCAGGTCGGCCAGGTTGCAGCGGGTGGCCAGGTCCGGCTCGCTCGGCCAACTGCCGATCACCACGCCCGCGCAGGGCAGCTTGCGGGCCAGCAGCGCCTCGGCGGTGAGCGTGGTGATGCTGAGCGTGCCGAGCCCGGGGTGGGCGACCAACAGCAGTTCGGCGCCGTCGACGGCCTGCGCCAGGTCGGCCAGGGTCAGCCCGTCGGCGTCGTAGCGGACCAGCAACCCGCCCGCGCCCTCGACCAGCACCAGGTCGTGGGACTCCCGCAACTCCTCGACTGCCAGCGCGAACTGAGGGACCGTCACGAACGGCATCCCGGCCCGCAGCGCGGCCCGCTCCGGGGAGAGCGGCTCCGGGTAGCGGACCAGCTCCCGGGTGGTCAGCCGGGCGCCCGCGCCGACCAGCCGGGCCACCTCCGCCGCGTCCCCCGGCTCGCCCGGCGCCACGCCCGTCTGGCCGGGCTTCAGGACCGCCGTGCGCAGCCCGGCGCGCAGCGCGAGTGCGGCCACCGCCGCCGTCACCGCGGTCTTGCCGACCTCGGTGTTGGTGCCCGTGACGAACAGCACCCGACTCATCCCACTACTCCGCTCAACTCGTCCATCCCGCACGGTGTTCATCCCGCACGGTGTTCATCCGGCAGCGCGTTCATCCGGCAGGGCGTTCACCCCGCGAGGGCCGCCGCCCGCACCGCCGCGCCGATCCGGGCGAGGTCCTCCCCGCCGGTGACGTACGGCGGCATGGTGTAGATCAGATCCCGGAACGGCCGCAGCCACACGCCCTCGCGGGCCGCGGCCTCGGTGGCGGCCGCCATGTTCACCGGGTGGTCCAGCTGCACCACCCCGATCGCGCCCAGCACCCGCACGTCCGCGACACCCGGGAGCTCGGCGGCGCCGGTCAGGCTGTCCAGCAGCCCGGTCTCGATCCGCTTGACCTCGCCCTGCCAGTCCTGGCCGAGCAGCAGCTCGATCGAGGCGTTGGCGACGGCCGAGGCCAGCGGGTTGCCCATGAAGGTCGGCCCGTGCGCCAGCACCGGGACCTCGCCCCGGCTGATCCCATCGGCCACCTCGCTGGTGCACAAGGTGGCGGCCATGCTCAGGTAGCCGCCGGTCAGCGCCTTGCCCAGGCACATCACATCGGGGGAGACGCCCGCGTGGTCGGCGGCGAAGAGCGCGCCGCTGCGCCCGAAGCCGGTGGCGATCTCGTCGAAGACGAGCAGCACCCCGTGCCGGTCGCAGAGTTCGCGCAGCAGCCGCAGGTAGCCGGGGGAGTGGAAGCGCATGCCGCCCGCGCCCTGCACCACCGGCTCCACGATCACGGCGGCCAGCTCGTCGGCATGACGCTCGATCAGCTCGGCGAGCTCCGCCGCGTACTGGGGATCCACCTGCTCGTCGAACCCGGCCGGCGGCTCGCCGGCGAAGAGTTGCCGGGGCAGCACCCCGCCCCACAGCTGGTGCATCCCGCCCTCGGGGTCGCAGACCGACATCGGGTGGAAGGTGTCACCGTGGTAGCCGCCGCGCCAGGTGAGCAGGCGCTGCTTGGCCGGCCGCCCGATCGACTGCCAGTACTGCAGGCACATCTTCATCGCGACCTCGACCGCGACCGACCCGGAGTCGCTGAGGAAGACGTGCCGCAGCGGCTCGGGGGTGATGTCCACCAGGGTGGCGGCCAGCCGGACGGCGGGCTCATGGGTGAGCCCGCCGAACATCACATGGCTCATCCGCCCCAGCTGCTGCTGGATCGCCTCGTTGAGCACCGGGTGGTTGTAGCCGTGCACGGCCGCCCACCAGGAGGACATGCCGTCGATCAGCTCGCGGTGCCCGCCCGCGGGTTCGGCCAGCCGCAGGCGCACCCCGGCGGCCGACTCGACCAGGTAGGGCTGTGCGGTGCCGGGCATCGGCCCGTACGGGTGCCACACGTGCGCCCGGTCGAGTGCGAGCAGGGTCGGAGTGTCCGTCATCACAAGCCTCAGGCGTTCGGGGCGAGCTCGGTGCCGGCGCCGCGCAGGCGCACCCGCACCAGGTCCGAGCGCAGCTCGTTCTCGGCGGCAGGCGCCTCCTCGGCACCGGCAGCGGCACCGACCTCGGCGGCCTCGGCAGCCGGGGCCTGGTGCCCGCCGCACGGCCCGCAGCCGCCGCCCGCCGCGTGGCTGCCGCAACCCGCCGCCGCGCCGCCGCCGTGGCTGCCACAACCGCCGGTCGGCGCCGCCTGCTGTGCCACGTCGGCCCGGTGCCGGGGCAGCGTCGGCTCGCCCTGGCCCTCCACCTCGAAGCCCGCGTCCTTGATCATGTCCAGGTCGGCCTGGCCGGCCTGCCCCTCGCTGGTCAGGTAGTCGCCCAGGAAGATCGAGTTGGCGATGTGCAGACCCAGCGGCTGCAGGCTGCGCAGGTGCACCTCGCGCCCGCCGGCGATCCGCACCTCGACGTCCGGGTTCACGAACCGGACCATCGCCAGGATCCGCAGGCAGCGCTGCGGCGTGAGGTTCCACTCCTTGGCCAGCGGGGTGCCCTCGAACGGGATCAGGAAGTTCACCGGCACCGAGTCCGAGCCCAGCTCACGCAGCGCGTAGACCACGTCCACCAGGTCCTCGTCGCTCTCACCCATGCCCGCGATCAGCCCGGAGCAGGCCGACAGGCCCGCGCCGTGCGCCTTCTGCACGGTGTCCACCCGGTCCGCGTACGTGTGGGTGGTGGTGATGTCGCCGTAGGTGTTCTCGGAGGTGTTGAGGTTGTGGTTGTAGGCGTCGACGCCCGCCGCGCGCAGCCGCTCGGCCTGGTTGTCGGAGAGCAGGCCCAGGCAGGCGCAGATCTCGACGGCCGGCTCGTGCTCCTTGATCGCCGCCACGGTGCTGGTGACCCGGTCGATGTCACGGTCCGTCGGACCGCGCCCGCTGGCCACCAGGCAGACCCGCTTGGCGCCGCCGTTGACGCCGGCGGTGGCCGCCTCGGCGGCCTGGTCCGGCTTCAGCCAGGTGTACTTGAGGATGCCGGTGTCGGCACCGAGCCGCTGCGAGCAGTAGGAGCAGTCCTCGGGGCACAGGCCGCTCTTCAGGTTGACCAGGTAGTTGAGCTTGACCCGGCGGCCGAACCACTGCCGGCGCACCCGTCCGGCGGCCGCCACCACGTCGAGCAGGTCGTCGTCGCTGGTGGCCAGCACGGCGAGGGCCTCCTCCCGGGTGGGGAGGATGCGGTTCACGCCTTTGACGATGAGGGTGTCGAGCAGATCCATGAAGCTGATCCTGCCTGGATGACCTTGAACCGCGCCATACCGAATCGACCAGAAGATCTCCGCGCGGGTGTGCGAGTTGTCACAGTGCCGTCCGGCGGGGTCGTTCGCCTGCGACGCGTTCCCCGTGGCGATCCGCCCGCGGCGGCGGTTCGGGTGCGATCGCTCCGTCGGCCGGTTCACCGCCCACGGCGCTTCTCTGACAGACCGTTCGACGTATCCCGGCTGTTCGGAGGGGTCGCCGCGCTGCTTAGAATCTGGAGCTATGACCGCCACGGGGGACCACCACTCGATACCCACCGATTCCGCCGACGCTGAAGCGCCCGAGGAGTCCGAGGAGCCCGAGGAGCCCGACGGGATACCCGGACCGGGCCGGCCGGGTTCGCGGTTCGGCGCTCGCCGGGTGCTGGTCGGCTCCGTGGCGGTGGTGGTGCTCGGTGCCGGCGGCTGGCTGGTCTCCCGTCCGCATCCCGGCGACTGGCTGCCGGGCCTCGGTCCGACCAGCCAGGGCACGAAGTACCCGTCGGTGGTCGGCACTCCGCCGCCGACCTCCTCGGACAACCCCTCCGCCTTCGACGTCAAGCGGCTCTTCCCGCCGACCAAGCTGATCGACCTGGACACCTACAAGGGCTGGTACGCCGGCGCCCGGCAGGGCGGGGACTGCGCCGAGACGCTGCAGAACACCGGACAGGCCCTGCTGCACGGCGCGGTCTGCCAGGGCTACCTCGCGCTCGACTTCACCCGTCAGGACGGCAAGGTGGAGACCAGCGTGACGGTGCTGAGGTTCGGCGCCGACGGGATCGCCGGCGCCGTGGCGAACTCGATGCGGGGCCAGCACGACCTGGTTCGGTTCGTGCAGACGGACGGCAGCCTGGCGGGCGCCGGCGCACCGTCGTCCACCGCCAACTCGTCCACCGCCGCCTCGCCCTCGTCCTCGCCCTCCACCTCGCCGGGCGCTGCCGGCGCGAAGGCCGAGCCGCCGCCGCGGGTCGAGGCGGTTCGGCACTACGTCACCGTGACCAGTTCCCGTTTCGCCGACGGGCACAGCCCGACCACCCCGCAGGACTTGCAGGACCTGGACGCGGCGACCCGCGCTGCCTCCTACACGGTCGGGATCGCTTTTGTCTGGTCCTGAGGTCGACCGGTCAGGAAGGGTGTCGGGAGCTGACGCACCGTCAGCTCGGCTCAGCCCAGCCGGTCCACCGCCGTGACCCGCAGCACGGCCCGGCCCTCGGCGTCCGAGCCGTGCAGGTCGACCTCGGCGCTGATGCCCCAGTCGTGGTCGTCCGCCGGGTCGTCGAAGATCTGCCGCACCCGCCAGATGCCGTCCGCCTCGTCCTCCTCGATCAGCAGCATCTTGGGACCGCGCGCGTCCGGACCGGTGCCCAGGTCGTCGTGCTCCTCGTAGTAGGCGTCCAGCGCGTCCGCCCAGCGGTCCGCGTCCCAGCCGTACTCGCCGTCCAACTCGCCCAGCGCGTCGTAGTGTTCGAGTGCGGACAGCTCCACCCGGCGGAACATCTCGTTGCGCACCAGGACCCGGAAGGCCCGCTCGTTGGCCGTGACCGGCAGCGGCTTGCCCTCCAGCTCGCGTTCCTCCTCGGCCTCTTCGGTCGGGTTGGCGAGCTGCTCCCACTCGTCCAGCAGGCTGGAGTCGACCTGGCGGACCAGCTCGCCCAGCCAGGCGATCACGTCCTTGAGCGACTCGGTCTTGCTGTCCTCGGGGACGGTCTGCTCCAAGGCCTTGTAGGCGCCGGCCAGGTAGCGCAGCACGATGCCCTCGGTGCGGGCCAGATCGTAGTGGCCGACGTAGTCCACGAAGGTCATCGCACGCTCGAACAGGTCGCGCACCACGGACTTGGGCGCCAACTGGTAGTCGCCGATCCACGGGTGGGCCTGGCGGTAGACCTCGTAGGCGTGGTTCAGCAGCTCTTCCAGCGGCTTCGGATAGGTCACCTCCTGCAGGCGCTCCATCCGCTCCTCGTACTCGATCCCGTCCCGCTTCATCTCGCCGATCGCCTCGCCGCGCGCCTTGTTCTGCTGCGCGGCCAGGATCTGGCGCGGGTCGTCCAGGGTCGCCTCGACCACCGAGACCATGTCCATGGCGTAGCTCGGCGACTCCGGGTCGAGCAGCTCGAAGGCGGCCAGGGCGAAGGTGGAGAGTGGCTGGTTGAGCGCGAAGTTCTCCTGGAGGTCCACGGTCAGCCGCACGATCCGGCCCTCGGCGTCCGGCTCCGCCAGCCGCTCCACCACGCCGCCGGCCAGCAGCGAGCGGTAGATGGCGATCGCCGAGCGGATGTGCCGGCGCTGGGCACCGCGCTCCTCGTGGTTGTCGGTGAGCAGGTGCCGCATCGCCTCGAAGGCGTTGCCCGGGCGGCCGATCACCGCGAGCAGCATCGCGTGGCTGACCTTGAACCGGGAGACCAGCGGCTCCGGTTCGGCCGCGATCAGCCGCTCGAAGGTCTCCTCGGTCCAGCCGACGAAACCTTCCGGCGCCTTCTTGCGCACCACCTTGCGCTTCTTCTTCGGGTCGTCGCCCGCCTTGGCCAGCGCCTTGTCGTTCTCCACCACGTGGTCGGGCGCCTGGGCGATCACCTGGCCCACCGTGTCGAAGCCGGCCCGGCCCGCGCGCCCGGCGATCTGGTGGAACTCCCGGGCCCGCAGCACCCGGACCTTGACCCCGTCGTACTTGGAGAGCGCGGTGAACAGCACCGTGCGGATCGGCACGTTGACGCCGACGCCCAGCGTGTCGGTACCGCAGATCACCTTCAGCAGACCGGCCTGCGCCAGCCGCTCGACCAGCCGGCGGTACTTGGGCAGCATGCCCGCGTGGTGCACGCCGATCCCGTGCCGGACGAACCGGGAGAGGTTGCGGCCGAACTTGGTGGTGAAGCGGAAGTTGCCGATCAGCGCGGCGATGGCGTCCTTCTCCGCCTTCGAGCACATGTTGATGCTCATCAGCGACTGGGCTCGCTCCACCGCCTCCTTCTGGGTGAAGTGCACGACGTAGACCGGGGCCTGACCGGTCGTCAGCAGCTCTTCCAGGGTGTCGTGCAGGGTGGTGCGCTTGTACTCGTAGAAGAGCGGCACCGGACGGGTGGTGGAGCGCACCACCGTGGTCGGCTTGCCGGTGCGCCGGGTCAGGTCCGCCTCGAAGCGGCGGACGTCGCCCAGGGTGGCCGACATCAGCAGGAACTGCGCCTGCGGCAGCTCCAGGATCGGGATCTGCCAGGCCCAGCCGCGGTCCGGCTCGGCGTAGAAGTGGAACTCGTCCATCACCACCTGGCCGATGTCGGCCCTGGCGCCGTCCCGCAGCGCGATGTTCGCCAGCACCTCGGCGGTGCAGCAGATGATCGGCGCGGTCGGGTTGACGCTCGCGTCGCCGGTCATCATGCCGACCTGCTCGGTGCCGAAGATCTTGCACAGGTCGAAGAACTTCTCCGAGACCAGCGCCTTGATCGGAGCGGTGTAGAAGGTCCGCTTGCCCTCGGCCAGCGCCGCGAAGTGCGCACCCGCCGCCACCAGCGACTTGCCCGATCCGGTGGGGGTCGCCAGGATCACGTTGGCGCCGGTGAACAGCTCGATCAGCGCCTCCTCCTGGGCGGGGTAGAGCGTGATGCCCCGCTCCTCGGCCCACGCGGCGAAGGTGGTGTACAGCGCGTCGGCGTCGGCGGGCTTGGGCATCAGGTCAAGGAGGGTCACCGGCCCACCCTACCGTTCACCTGCGAGGTCCCCGGTGTGCGCGGGGGCACGTTGCCCGGTCCGGGCAGCCCGTGCCAGGCTGCCGCCCATGATCCAGCAACCCGTCGCGGCCACCCGCCCGGCCGCGCCCGCCGCCGTCTTCGACTGGCTCGACGAGGCCGCCGAGCTGCGCGCCCGCGCCGGGCTCACCCGCACCCTGCGCAGCCGCCCCGACCAGGACCCGGTGCTCGATCTGGCGAGCAACGACTACCTGGGCCTCACCCATCACCCCGAGGTGACCCGGGCCGCCGCCGAGGCGGCGCTGCGTTGGGGTGGCGGATCCACCGGGTCCCGGCTGGTCACCGGCACCACCGAGCTGCACACCGAGCTGGAAGTCGAGCTGGCCGACTTCTACGGCGTGGAGGCCGCGCTGGTCTTCTCCTCCGGCTACGCCGCCAACCTGGCCGCACTCACGGCGCTGACCGACCCGGACACGCTGATCGTCTCCGACGCCTACAACCACGCCTCGCTGATCGACGGTTGCCGGCTCTCCCGGGCCGCCGTGCACCGGGCCCCGCACGCCGACCCGGCCGCGGTCGCCGCGGTGCTCGACGACCGGGTCCAGCCGCGCGCTCTGGTGGTCAGCGACAGCGTCTTCTCGGTGGACGGCAACGCGGCCCCGCTGCCCGCGCTGGCCGCCGCCGCCCGCGCGTACGGCGCGGCGCTGCTGGTGGACGACGCGCACGGGCTCGGCGTGCTCGGCCCGGGCGGTCGCGGCGCGCTGGCGGCCGCCGGGCTCGCGGGGGAGCCGGACGTGGTCGCCACCGCGACGCTCTCCAAGTCGCTGGGCTCGCAGGGCGGCGTGGTGCTCGGGCCGCGCCGGGTGATCAGGCACCTGATCGAGACGGCCCGCACCTTCATCTTCGACACCGGGCTGGCCCCGGCCGCCGTCGGTGCGGCGCTCGGCGCGCTGCGCCTGCTGCGCGCCGAGCCGCACCGCGCCGAGCGCGCCCGCGAGGTCGCCCACACCCTGGCCGCCCGCCTCACCGCCGCCGGCCTGCTGGCCAGCACCCCGGACGCCGCCGTGGTCTCGGTCCGCGCCCCGGGCCCCGAGCAGGCCCTCGCCTGGGCCACCGCCTGCCGCACCGCGGGCCTCGCGGTGGGCTGCTTCCGCCCGCCGTCCGTGCCGGACGGGTTCTCGCGCCTGCGGCTGACCGCCCGGGCGGACCTGACGGATGCTCAGATCGACCTGGCAGTCCGCACTTTGGTCGCGACGGCGGCGGCGAACTGACGCGGGGCCGCCCGGGGGCGGCGCGCGGAGCCGGCAGACCGGTCGTTGGCCGCGACGGCGGCGGTGAACTTGCACGGGCCGCCCGGGGCCGGCGTGCGGACCTGGCCGTCCCCGGGCGGGCGGGCGGACTTGGTGGTCCCCGGGCGGGACGGCGCGCGGACCTGGTGGTCCCCGGGCGGGCTGGCGTGCGGTCCTGACCGTCCCCGGGCGGGACGGCGTGCGGGCCCGGTGGTCCCCGGGCGGGACGGCGTGCGGACCTGGCCGCCCCCGGGCGGGACGGCGTGCGGACCTGGTGGTCCCCGGGTGGGCCGGCGTGCGGGCCTGGCCGTCCCCGGGTGGGCCGGCGTGCGGACCTGACCGTCCCCGGGTCGGCCGGCGTGCGGGCCCGGTGGTCCGCACCTGATCGCGGCCGCACCGGCGCGCTGGCGCAGGCCGTCTGGGGCAAGCGCGGCCGGCGTGCGGCACGTCTGACGGTTGATCAGATCGACCTGGCAGCCCGCACCTTGACCACGACCGCAGCGGCGAACCGACGCAGGCCGCCCGAGGACAGAGCGACCACCGCCAGCGGTGCGGCCACGCAGCCGAAGCAGAGGGCGGCCGGCAGTCGGTCCGCCAGTGGTCCGGTGGCCGCCAGGCCCAGCGTGGAGCCGGCGTTGAACGCGGTGTTCACCCAGCTCCCCGCCCTGGTCCGGTGCTCCGGTGCCGACCGTTGGTCGGCCAGCACGTAGGCCGTGGCCAGGGTCGGGCTGACGAAGAGTCCGGTCAGTGCGACGCCCACGGCCAGCGCGCCGAGCCCGCCCGCCCACAGCGCGCAGCCGGTCAGTGCGAGAACGCCGGCGAGGCCGGCCGCCATCACCGCCAGCCGCGCCGCCACCGGGCGGCGCCAGCGGACCGCCCCGTGGGCCAGGCCGCCGATCGCGCTGCCCGTGGCCAGGGCCGCCTCCAGCCAGGCGAGGACGCCGGCCTGCCCCCGCGCACCGACCGCGACCACCAGCAGCAGGCTGAGGCCACCCAGTGCGGCGCCGAGCGCGGCGGCCACGGCGACCGGCCGCCCGATCCCGCGTACCCGCCCCATCCCGCCCGCCGGTCGGGCTCCCGCAGGTACGGGTGCCGGCGCGAGCTTCGCCAGGCACAGCGTTCCGGTGACCACCAGCGCCGCGCTGAGCAGCAGCCCCGCAGGGCCGCCGAGCAGCCCCACCAGCAACGGGCCGCCGACGTAGAGCAGTTCCTCCGCCACCACGTCCAGGCTGTAGGCGCGCTCCAACAGCCCCTGGCCGTCCAGCAGTTCGCTCCAACGGGCGCGCAGCACCGGCCCGAGCGGGGGAGCGAGGGCGCCGGCCGCGGTCGCCAGCGTGAGCAGCGCGGGCCGGCCGGGCACCACCGCGAGCGCGAGCAGGGTCGCGCCGTAGAGCAGAGCCAGCACCGGCAGCACCCGCCGCGCGCCGTGCCGGTCGATCAGCCCGGCGCGCACCGGCGCCAGCGCGGCGCAGGTCAGGCCGAACAGGGCGAGCACCTCGCCCACCGCGGCGTAGGAGCCGGTGCGGTGCTGGACGGTGAGCACCAGCGCGAGCGAGACGGTGCCGTAGGAGAGCCGCCCGACCAGGGCGGCGGCGAACACGGACGCGACGCCGGGCACGCGCAGCAGCGCCCGGTAGCGGGACGAAGACGTGGGCGAAGGCGTGGGCGAAGGCGTGGATGTAGACGTGGATGTGGACACGGACGAAGACATGAGAGTTCCTCAGGACAGTTGCGAGGCCAAGGGGACGCCGAAGGACCGCACCGGGAGGACGTCACCGATGCGGTCGCGGGCGGGGTCTATGCCAAGAGGAGGAACACACCCTGAACCATAGCGGTACGGGGCCAGCTAGTGTCAGGGTTTACGGTCGTTAACCACCCTGGCGTTAACACCCCTGGACCTGGAGGACCTCCCATGACCCGGTTCGTCACCCTGGACGTCGCGGACGCCGTCGGCACCATCCGGCTGGCCCGCCCGCCGATGAACGCGCTGGACATCGCCATGCAGGACCAGTTGCGCGAGGTCGCCCAGGAGGCCACCGAGCGCGGCGACGTGCGTGCGGTGGTGATCTGGGGCGGCGAGAAGGTCTTCGCGGCCGGCGCGGACATCAAGGAGATGCAGCGCATGTCGTACACCGACATGGTGGCCCGCGGTGGCGCGCTGCAGGAGGCGTTCACCGCCGTGGCGCGGATCCCCAAGCCGGTGGTGGCCGCCGTGACCGGCTACGCGCTGGGCGGCGGCTGCGAGTTGGCGCTCTGCGCCGACATCCGGATCGTGGCCGAGAACGCCAAGCTCGGCCAGCCGGAGATCCTGCTCGGCCTGATCCCCGGCGCCGGCGGCACCCAGCGGCTGGCCCGGCTGGTCGGCCCGTCGAAGGCGAAGGAGCTGATCTTCACGGGCCGTCAGGTCCGCGCCGAGGAGGCGCTGCGGATCGGCCTGGCCGACCAGGTGGTCCCGGCCGAGGAGGTCTACCAGACCGCACTCGACTGGGCCGGCAAGCTCGCCGCCGGACCGGCCTGGGCGCTGCGCGCGGCCAAGGAGGCGGTGGACCGCGGCCTGGAGAGCGACCTCGACACCGGCCTGGCCCTGGAACGCTCGCTCTTCGCCGGCCTGTTCGCCACCGAGGACCGCGAGATCGGCATGCGCAGCTTCGTCGAGGACGGCCCGGGCAAGGCCAAGTTCAACTGAGACCGACCCGCCGAGCCGCTGCCCGGCCGCTGCTCAGCCGAGGCTGAGCAGCAGTTCGGCGCCCACCGGCCGGTAGCCCGCCGCCTGGAAGGCCCGCACGCTGGTCGCGTTGCCCGGCGCCTGCTGGGCCCAGACCACGTCGCCCGCGGGCACCAGGTGGCGGGCGCTGACCCCCAGCGCCCGCCCCAGGCCGCGCCCGCGTGCGGCGGCGTCCACCTCGATCGCCGCCTCCCAGCGCCCGGCCACCCCGCGCCCGAGCACCAGCACCCCGCCGGGCACCGTCCAGACCCGCACGCCGTCGCGGAAGCGCAGCGCCCGCACCACCCGGGGGTGCTCGCGGTCCTCGATCTCCACCAGCGGCAGCGGCGGCTCGCCCTGCAGGCGATCGGCCACCGTGACCAGGTCGACGTTGCCGATCACCCGCCCGGTGCGGGTCGCGAAGGCGGTCAGGAAGGCGGGGCTGAGCGGGGCCGCCAGGGGGTCGGTGGTCACCTTCGCCAGCTCCGCGCGCACCCACCCCGGCTCCTCGTCGGTGAAGACCACCGCGTGCGCGCTGAACGAGAGCACCCCGGCGGTGCGCGCAGCCGGCTGCGGCACCACGGTCAACCCGCCGTCCGAGGGCGGGAAGACACCCCGCGCCGCATCGTCCAGAAGGTCGGCCAGCGTGCACTGCTGAATGCTCGTCATACGAGGAAGCCTAACGATCTCCGCCGGTCGGCAGCTCCCCCTAACGGGTGAGGACCGGCATGGTGCCGGGCGGCCCCGGCGCAGCTCGGGCACGATCGTGAAGCCCAGCTGTCGCCGCCGTTAAGAATTCCTCGATGGACCACGCCCCCTCCCACCAGGCACATTGCTCGTGCCCGGCGCGGAATGGCGCCGTTGCCGGGCCCCCCTCTCGTTACACCGTCAGGAGCCGCAGTCGTGAAGGCACTCGTCAAGAAGCAGGCCGAGCCCGGACTGTGGCTGACCGATGTCCCGGAGCCGGAGATCGGCCCCGCCGACGTGCTGATCAAGGTGCTGCGCACCGGCATCTGCGGCACCGACCTGCACATCCGCAAGTGGGACGGCTGGGCGCAGCAGACCATCCGCACCCCGATGACCATCGGCCACGAGTTCGTCGGCGAGGTCGTCGCGCTCGGTCCGGCGGTCGCCGACATCAACGTGGGCGACCTGGTCAGCGGCGAGGGCCACCTGGTCTGCGGCAAGTGCCGCAACTGCCTGGCCGGGCGCCGCCACCTGTGCCGCAACACGATCGGCCTGGGCGTCAACCGGGACGGCGCGTTCGCCGAGTACGTCGCGCTGCCCGCCTCCAACGTCTGGGTGCACCGGGTGCCGGTCGACCTCGACGTGGCGGCGATCTTCGACCCGTTCGGCAACGCCGTGCACACCGCGCTCTCCTTCCCGCTGGTCGGCGAGGACGTGCTGGTCACCGGCGCGGGCCCGATCGGCATCATGGCGGCGGCCGTCGCCAAGCACGCCGGCGCCCGGCACGTGATGATCACTGACGTCAGCCCGTACCGCCTGGACCTGGCCCGTAAGATCGGCGTCTCGCTGGCCCTGGACGTCTCGCAGCACACCATCGAGGAGGGCCAGCAGAAGCTCGGCCTGCGCGAGGGCTTCGACGTCGGACTGGAGATGTCGGGCCGCCCCGAGGCGCTGCGCTCGATGATCGACAACCTGACGCACGGTGGCAAGATCGCCATGCTCGGCCTGCCCGCCGAGGACTTCTCGATCGACTGGGCGAAGGTGGTCACCTCGATGATCACCATCAAGGGCATCTACGGCCGCGAGATGTTCGAGACCTGGTACGCGATGTCGGTGCTGCTGGAGGGCGGGCTCGACCTGATCCCGGTGATCACCGGGCGGTACGCCGCGCAGGACTTCGAGGCCGCGTTCGACGAAGCGGCGAGCGGCCGCTGCGGCAAGATCATTCTCGACTGGACCTCTCTCTAGGAGCCCCTGTGTTCGACTCCGTACGCGAAGACGTCGCCGCCACCCTGGACGAGATCCGCGACGCCGGCCTGTTCAAGCCGGAGCGGGTGATCGGCAGCCCGCAGAGCGCCGCCGTCACGGTCACCGGCGGCGGCCGGGCCGGCGAGGTGCTGAACTTCTGCGCCAACAACTACCTGGGCCTGGCCGACCACCCCGCCGTGGTCGCCGCCGCCAAGGACGCGCTGGACCGCTGGGGCTACGGCATGGCCTCGGTCCGCTTCATCTGCGGCACCCAGGACGTGCACAAGGAGCTGGAGGCGCGGCTGTCGAGCTTCCTCGGCCAGGAGGACACGATCCTCTACTCCTCCTGCTTCGACGCCAACGGCGGCGTCTTCGAGACCCTGCTGGACGAGCGCGACGCCGTCATCTCCGACGCGCTCAACCACGCGAGCATCATCGACGGCATCCGGCTCTGCAAGGCCACCCGCAAGCGGTACGCCAACCGCGACCTGGCCGAGCTGGAGCAGTGCCTGAAGGAGACCCAGGACGCCCGTCGCCGCCTGATCGTCACCGATGGCGTCTTCTCGATGGACGGCTACGTCGCCCCGCTGCGCGAGATCTGCGACCTGGCCGACCGCTACGACGCGATGGTGATGGTCGACGACTCGCACGCGGTCGGCTTCGTCGGCCCCGGCGGCCGCGGCACCCCCGAGCTGCACGGCGTGATGGACCGGGTCGACATCATCACCGGCACCCTGGGCAAGGCGCTCGGCGGCGCCTCCGGTGGCTACGTCGCGGCCCGCCGCGAGATCGTCGCGCTGCTGCGCCAGCGCTCGCGTCCGTACCTGTTCTCCAACTCGCTCGCCCCGGTGATCGCGGCCGCCTCGCTGACCGTGCTCGACCTGCTGGAGACCTCGCACGAGCTGCGCGAGCGGCTGCGCGCCAACACCGCGCTGTTCCGCTCGAAGATGACCGAGGCGGGCTTCGAGATCCTGCCCGGCGACCACGCGATCGCCCCGGTGATGATCGGCGACGCTGCCAAGGCCGGCAAGCTCGCCGAGCTGCTGCTGGAGCGCGGGGTGTACGTGATCGGGTTCTCCTTCCCGGTCGTCCCGCACGGCCAGGCCCGGATCCGGGTGCAGCTCTCGGCGGCCCACTCCACCGAGGACGTCGAGCGCGCCGTCGCGGCGTTCATCGACGCCCGGGCGGCCCTGGAGAGCTGACCGGGCGCGTTGTTCATCGGGCCCCGCCCGGCAGGCGGGAGGAATCGCTGATCAACGCTGGCAGAATTGAGGCGTGATCGACGCCAGACGCCTGCGGACCCTGCGTGCCGTGGCGGACCACCGAACGGTGACCGCCGCGGCCGCCGCGCTCTACCTGACCCCCTCGGCGGTCTCCCAGCAGCTGGCCGCCCTCGAACAGGAGACCGGTCACGCGCTGCTCGCCAGGGACGGGCGCGGGGTGCGCCTGACCGCGGCCGGCGAGATCCTGCTCGGCCACGCCGATGCCGTGCTGGCCCAGCTCGAACGCGCCGAGGCGGACCTCGCGGCGTACGCGACCGGCGCGCACGGCCAGGTCACCGTGGCCTCCTTCGCCACCGGCATCGCGCTGGTGCTGGCCCCGGCGATCGGCTCGCTCGCCGAGAGCGCGCCGGGCGTGCGGCTCAAGGTGCTGGACGCTGAGGGCGACGCCAGCCTGCCGATGGTGCTCGACGGGCAGGCCGACCTCGCGGTCGCGGTCGAGTACCGCGGCGCACCGCGGGCCGACGCCCAGCGGCTGGCCCGATTCCCGCTCTACGCCGAGCCCTTCGAGGCGGTGCTGCCACTGGACCACCGGCTGGCCGGGCGGCCCGGCCCGGTGGCGATGGCCGACCTGGCCGCCGAGCCGTGGATCGGCCCCTACCCCGGCAACCCCTGCCACGACGTGGTGCTGCTCGCCTGCGAGCACGCCGGGTTCACGCCGCGCCTGGTGCACTCCTCCGACAACTTCAGCGCGGTGGTCGCGCTCGCCTCGGCCGGGGCCGGTGTGGCGCTGGTCCCGCGCTCGGCGCTGCTCGGCGTCGACCTTTCGCGGGTCGCGGTCCGCGCGGTGGACAGCGACCTGGCCACCCGCAAGGTCTTCGCCGCCGTGCGCGGCGGCGCGGAGCGGCACCCGCTGATCCGCCCCGTGCTCGGCGCCTTGGAGAAGGCGGCGGCGGAGCTGGGCTGACCTTCGGCCACCGCTACCAACCCCCAGCTACCCACAGGAGCGACCGTTGACCACCCTGCCCGTCGCGGTGATCGGCCTGGGCGACATTGCCCAGAAGGCCTACCTGCCGGTGCTCGCCGCCGAACCCGGCCTGGACCTGCGGCTGATGACCCGGGACCGGGCCAAGCTCGACCGGATCGGCGACGCCTACCGGATCCCGGCCCGCTACACCGACCTGGACGCGCTGATCGCCGACGGCCCACGTGCCGCGTTCGTGCACGCCGCCACCGACCAGCACGTCGCGATCGCCGAGCGGCTGCTGACGGCGGGCATCGACGTCTACGTGGACAAGCCGCTCGACTACCGGCTGGACGGGGCCCGCCGCCTCACCGAACTCGCCGACCGGCTGGGCCGCTCGCTGCTGGTCGGCTTCAACCGCCGCTACGCGCCCGCCTATGTGCAGGCCAAGGAGCGCCCGCGCGATCTGATCATCCTGCAGAAGAACCGCGAGGGGCTGCCCGAGGCGGCCCGCACCCTGGTGCTCGACGACTTCATCCACGTGGTGGACACCCTGCGCTTCCTGGTCCCCGGCGAGATCGAGCACGTCGACGTCCGTTCACGCAGCCGGGACGGCCTGCTCGAGCACCTGGTGCTGACCCTCGCGGGCGACGGCTTCACCGCGCTGGGCGTGATGAACCGGGTGAGCGGCTCGTCCGAGGAGGTGCTGGAGGTGGCGGGCGCCGACGCCAAGCGCACGGTGGTCAACCTGGCCGAGGTGATCGACCACCGTGGCCAGCCCACCGTGCGCCGCCGCGGCGACTGGGTCCCGGTGGCCCGCCAGCGCGGCATCGAGCAGATCGTGCACACCTTCCTGGACGCGGTCCGCGCCGGGCGCCGGCTGGACGCCCAGGACGCGCTGCGCACGCATGAGTTGTGCGAGCTGATCGTGGAGCGGGTGGGGGACTAGGGCCTGTCAGCGCCGGAACCTCCCGATCAGGACGTCCCACCAACTGCGTCGCTGCCGGGGGATGGTGGCGGTGGCGGCCGGGCCGGCAGCGGGCGCGGTCGGCACCGTCGGATCGGGCTGCGGGGTGGCGGGCATCGCGGGCGGCGTCGCCGGCGGTGTGGTGGGCGCGGTACCTTCGGCGACCGGCGCCTCCTCCTCGGACTTCCGCCGCGGCGTGAAGCGCACCGGCAGCTCGACCAGGTGCCGCGAGATCCAGGCCGAGGTCCAGGTCAACTCGGCCTCGGGAATAGCGAGTTGGAGGTCCGGCAGGCGGGTCAGCAGGATGTCGATGCCGGTCTCCACGATGGCCCGGCCGATGTCCTGGCCGGGGCACTCGTGCGGGCCGCTGCCGAACGCCAGGTGGGAGCGGTTGCCGTAGAGCGGCTCCGACAGGTCGGGACGGACGGCCGGGTCGACGTTGCCGGCCGCGAGGCCGAGCAGGAGCATGTCGCCCGCCTTGATCTGCTGTCCGCCGAGTTCGGTGTCGCCGGTGGCCCAGCGGCCCGCGACCAGCGACATCGGCGGGGAGTCCCAGAGCACCTGGTCCAGGGCGTCGGGCAGGGTCATGTGGCCGCCGGACAGGTGGGCGCGGAACCGCCGGTCGGTGAGGACGAGCTTCAGGGTGTCCGCGATCAGGTTGACGGTCGTCTCGTTCGCGGCGAGCAGCACCACCCGCAGGTGCTCCAGCACCTCGTCGTCGGTGAGCCCGGCGTTGTGCTGCATCAGCCAGGACACGAGATCTGCGCCCGGCGCCACGCGCTTGCGCTCCATCATCCGGCGCAGCGTCGCCACGACGTAGTCGTTGCTCGCGACGGCCGTCTCGGTGCCCTTCATCAAGTCCCGGGCGGCGTCGACCAGTCGGGGCCCGTACTCCTCGGGCATCCCGACCACCTGGGTCATCACGAGCATCGGCAGGTGCTCGGCGAACTGGGCCACCAGCTCGGCCTGGCCGCTGGGTCCGAAGTCCTGGATCAGCTGGTCGGTGAAGCGGGTGACGTAGCGGCGGATCCCGCGCCGGTCGAAGCGGTCCAGGCTCTCGGTGACCGCTCCGCGCAGGCGCTTCTGCTCCTCGCCGTCCGCGAACACGCACAGCGGCTGCCAGGCGATCACCGGCATCAGCGGCGAGTCCGGGGTGACCAGGCCCTGCTGGAACGCCGTCCAGCGGCGGGAGTCCCGGGAGAACCGGGAGGGCGTACGCATGGCGGTGAGGTTCGCGGAGTGGCCGAGGATCAGCCAGGCCGGGAGGTCGCCGTGCAGCAGCACGGGCGCCACCTCGCCGTGCTCGGCGCGCAGTTTCTCGTACAGGCCCGCCGGGTCGGCTTCGGCCTCAGGCCCGTAGAGCCGCCGGAGGCCGTGGGCGCCGAGCCCGTGGGCCGGGCAGCCGGGAGGCGGAGTGAGGGAGGCGTCGTCATGGAACGGGGTCGTCACGGTATCTCCGGGTCAGCGGGAGGCGGGCATCGTGGTCGGTGGCGGCGGTGCCGAGAGGTCGTACAGGTAGCGCATCAAGGCCATCAGGACGTCCCGGCCGGATTCGCGGCTCCGGGCGTCGCACGCGACGATCGGCACCTCGGGGGGCAGGTCCAGGGCGGCCCGCAGTTCCTCGGTCGGGTGGGTCGGCGACTCGGGGAAGGTGTTGGCAGCGACGACGAAGGGCACGCCGCGGTCCTCCAGCCGCCCGATCACGTCGAAGCTGACTTCGAGCCGGCGGGTGTCGACCAGCACGACCGCACCGAGGGCTCCCTCGAACAGGCCGTTCCAGAGGAACCAGAACCGCTCCTGCCCGGGAGTGCCGAACACGTACAGCACCAGTTCGTCGCTGATGCTGATCCGGCCGAAGTCCATCGCGACCGTGGTGGAGGTCTTGCGTTCGACCCCGGCGGTGTCGTCGACGCTCGCTCCGGCCTGCGTCATCGTCTCCTCGGTGGTCAGCGGGCGGATCTCGCTCACGGAGCCGACCAGCGTCGTCTTGCCGACGCCGAAGCCGCCCACGATCACCACCTTGACCGCCATGGTGGCCGAGGCCGGGAGCAGGTCCGCGCCCTGCGGCCCCACCACCTCAGAGCTTCTGAAGTCCATGCATCACCGCCTCCAACAGGGCAATGTCGGGCAGGACCGCTCGTGGGACGCAGGCCCGGGCCTCGATCCGTTCCTCGGTCAGGAGGTCCGCCAACAGCACGGTGACCGCGCTCACCGGCAGCCGCAGGTAGGCGGAGACCTCGGCCACGGACAGCGGCGAGCCGCAGATCCGCAGGATCGCCGCGTGCTCCGGCTGCATCGTGGGTGTCGGCTCCGAGCGGGAGACGACCAGGGTGACCAGGTCGAACGTGGTCTGCTCGGTCAGACCGCTGCGGCCGCGCGTGATCACGTAGAGCCGTTCGGGATTGTCTGCGCCCCAGCCCTGGTCGGCTGCACTCATGCGACCTGCTCGCTGTTGCGCGGAGACGTGCTGAGGTGTTCGCCGATCCGGGCGACCAGGTCCCGCATCCGCTGGCCCATCAGGCCGGCGTCGACTCCCTCGTCGGCGAGCACCGCGAGGAAGGCCCGGGCGCCGGCCGCCATCAAGTAGAAGAAGCCGCCGCCCATTTCGATCACGACCAGCCGCATCCGGCCGTCGCCGTGCGGGAACTCGTGCCCCACCGCGGCAGCCAGGCTCTGCAGGCCGGCGCAGGCGGCGGCGAGGCGGTCGGCGGTGTCGGTCTCGGTGCCGTGCTGGGCCATCCGCAGGCCGTCGGCGGAGAGCACGACGACGTTGCGGATGTGCGGGACGTCGTCCGCCAGCTCCTTGAGCATCCAGTCCATGTTGGCCTGCTGCTTAATCACTGCTCACCTTTCCCTGCCGACTCTTCACTGGTGTAGTCGGCCGCACCGGTGGACGGCGCGTGGCCGTTCACCCCTTCGTGGAACGCGGCCAGCCACATACCCGGCTGTACCGGCACCTCGGCCGACTCGGGGACCTTGGCGGCCGCGGGAGCGCTCATCCGGGAGGGTGCGGCGTGACGGCGGCGCTGCGGCAGGCCGTTCGAGGTCCGCTCCGTCACGATGGGCAGCTCGCTGTCCGCCGGGCTCGCCGCCGCGACGGCCCCCCGGGAGGACCCGAAGGACGACCCCGCGGCGGAAGCGGCTACCGTCCTCGACCCCCACGGTCGCGCTCCGCCCGCCGACCGGGGAGCAGGGGCCGTCGCCGGCAGGGGGCTGCCGGTGACGCCGATGCCGTGGGCCCGGCCGATGGCGGGCGCCGTGGTGATGAGCTCCTGCGGCACGATCAGCACGGCACGCACGCCGCCGTAGGCGGAGGGGCGCAGCGAGACCTGGAAGCCGTACGCCTGCGCGAGCCGGCCGACCACGGCCAGGCCGAGCCGGGGGGACTCGCCGAGGTCGTTGAGGTCGATGCCGGCCTGGGCCTCCCTGAGCATCCGTTCGGCGCGGGCGCGGCCCTCCTCGCTCAGGCTCAGACCACCGTCCTCGATCTCGATCGCGATACCGGTCTGCACCTCCACCGCGGTCAGGTGCACGTTGGTCTGCGGCGGGGAGTAGCGGGTGGCGTTGTCCAGCAGTTCCGCGAGCGCGTGGATGAGCGGCTCGACGGCGGGTCCGACCACGGCGACCTCGGACACCGGGTGCAGTTCCACCCGCCGGTAGTCCAGGATTCGCGAGATGCCACCGCGCAGCACGCTGTACAGCGGCACCGACCTGCTCCACTGCCGACCAGGGCGGGCGCCGCCGAGGACGGCGATGCTGTCCGCGAGGCGGCCGATCAGCGCGTTGCCGTGGTCCAGCCGCAGCAGGTCGTCGAAGACGGCCGGGTCGTTGCCGTGCCGGTCCTCCATCTCGCGCAGGTCCTGGGCCTGCCGGTGGACGATCGCCTGCACCCGGCGGGCGATGTTCACGAAGGCCCGCTGGGCGGACTCGTGCATGCCCTCCTCGGCGTCCACGGCCTCCAGGACGGTACGCAGCACGGCCTGTCGGGCGGCCTGGAACTCCAGGCCGACGACGGGGTCGTGGGACTCGTACGTCTTCAGTACGTCCTCGATGAACTCGCCGCGCTTGAGCCGGGCGACCGCCTCGGGCAGCGTGACCTTGGCCAGGTGGACCGTTTCGACCTCCTGCCGGGCCAGTCGACGGCGCAGCTCGCTCTCCTGCCGGGTGTACCGCTCGCGCAGGTTCGCCAGCGCACGCCCCCGGCGCGCGGCCTCGGCGGCCACCACGGCCACCGCCGCGGTGCCCACCAGCCCGCACCAGACGACTCCCGCGCGGGCGCCGGCGGAGGTCACCGATGCGGCGACGACAGCGACGGCCGCCGTCACGACCGTTGGCAGGAACCACACGAGAACGGGAGCGGAGCGCCGGCCTCCAGGTGACGATCCAGCACGAAGCATCAGCATCCTCAACGATCGAAGGAGTAGGGAAGGGCGGGCGAGGGCCGGCCTCGGCGGCACGGGGGCTGGGTTGCGGATGAGGACAGCTTTTCTGACAAGCCATCAACAACACTGCCCTATGGCTGACTTAGTGCCTTTCTACCGGATATGTCACGCATCTCGCACACCGGCGGAAGGCGTCCGGACGGGGCTCTAGCTCCGCCGGCCGGGGGTGGGTGCAGGCACCAGGCTGCCCCGTCCTGGGCTTGTCGTACCGGCGCCCGGGCCCAGTTCGCTCAAGAGAGGGGATTCCCTGGGAATATGCCATGTGCATCGGAGGAACCGTGGTACGGGCGTCGCTGATCGTGCGGGTCGGTGTGCCGCCCGTCTGTGCCGAGCCGAAGCCGGGACACCGTGTTCCGGGGGAGACTTGAGCGGCCCGGGCACGGCGAACCAGCCTGCCTGGCACGGCATCGCGTGCCGGTCACCGGCCGGTCGCCGGCATGGCGAGGCATGGAGAGGCATGGGGAGGCGTGGCGAGGCATGGAGAGGCATGGGGAGGCAGGGAGGTGCCCGTGCACGGATCCGGCCGGCGGGCGTCACCTACTACGCCGACCCGCACCTGAAGCAGCCGGGCGAGATCAACCATCACCACGGCGGGCGCGGCGTCCACTTCCTTGACCCGGCCGGCGACGGTACGGAGGTCATCACCCGCGACGGCGGTAACCAGGCATGACGAAGGCCGGCCCGGGCAGCCGCCCGGGCCGGCCTTCGTCATGCCAGAGCCGGTAGCCGTGTCCTCCAACTCGTGGTGGAAGAGCGAGGAGCCTTCCGAATCCTCGTCCGCGCTGCGCGAGATGGGCCGCCGACGCGCAGACGTCCTCGCCCGCCGAGCGGCCTTGGTGGCGGCGCTGGCGGGCGAGTGACGGTCAGTCAGGTGGATCCGGTCAGGCGGATCGATCGGTCACGATGATCGGCCGACCTCAGGACGCCGACGGCGAGGCGGACGGCGCGGCCGAGCTGCCGTCCGTGGGCGCCCCGGACGGAGCGCCGGAGGGGCGGGCCGGGAGCAGCGGCGCGCAGGTCTTGTAAGCGGCCGCCGTGGTCGGGTCGGCGGTGTTGAGGCCGCGCAGGCCGCTGCCGGCGCCGCTGGTCGGCAGGGTCACGCCGTGGTCCTTCAGGCAGCTGGCGAACGCCTGCATCGCGGTGCTGTTGAGGCCGCCCTTGCCGCCTTGCCCGCCCTGCGGGCGCAGCGAGGCGCAGGCCTGCATCGCGGCCTGCCGGGCCGGGTCGGGCGAGGCGCCACCGCCGAATCCGCCACCGCCGTACCCGCCGCCGTAGCCTCCGCCGCCGCCCGGGCTGCCGCTCGGCCGTCCGCTCGGGCGCCCGCCCGGCCGGCCGGAGGGCAGCGTGACACCGTGCTGCTGCAGGCAGGCGGTGTATGCGGCCATCTCCTGCGAGCGGCTGCCCGAGGCGCTGGCCGACGGTGCGGCGGAGCTCGCCGAGGAGGAGGCGGTCGTGTTGGAGGACGAGGAGCAGCCGGTGAGCAGCAGGCCGGCGGCCAGCAGGGCGGCGGCGCCGACGGTGCGGATGGTGGTCCGGGACAAGGGCCGGTGCCTCCTGGTTCGGTGCGGGACGAGCGCTTGGCGCCGCTGGCGCAGCGGGGGCTGGGCGCCAGCGGCATCCTCGACTCAACAGCACCGTCGTTTAGGAAAGCTGGGCCATCCTGGGAGCTTCCCGTAACCCGTCGACCCCGGTCCGTCGGCGATGGCTTGCCCAGGCGGCGTCTATTTCCCGTTTTCCGCCGTTCTGTCCCCGCCGAATCTGAGAGTGTCGCTCATCGACCTCCCAGGTTCTTCGAAGCCGAACCAAGCCGAACCTTTGCCCTGGGCATGGGGTTATATCCCTATGCCCCCAGTAGGGGTACAACTGAGGCATCCGAACCGCATCCGCTGCTGGAGGCGTCAGTCATGCCCAAGATCAACGTCTATCTGCCCGACGAACTGGCCGAGGCGGTCAAGGAGGCCGGACTGTCGGTCTCGCCGATCTGCCAGCGGGCGCTGGAGCAGGCCGTCCGCAGGGTCACCGCGATCCGCGAGGCCGTCGCGCACGACCTCGGCGACCTGGGCGAGTCCGGCGGCCTCGCCCGCTTCACCGCCCGCGCCCGCACGGTCCTGCGGTTGGCCGCCGAGCGAGCCGCAGCGGAGGGTTCGCCGAACGTCGGCACCGGCCACCTGCTGGCCGGGCTCCTCGCGGAAGGCGGCAACCTCGCCCTCCAGGTGCTCGGCGTCCTGGAGATCAGTGCCGAGCAGCTCACCGAGGCGCTGGCCCACGCCGAACTGGGCGGGGAGGCGGGCGGCCGCTCGAGCACGGCGGTCGCAGCCGGCGTCGGTGCGAGCCAAGGCAGCGGGCCGGCGGTCCCGGCGCTGCGGCTCAGCGGCCCGGCGGCGGACGCGGTGGAGTCGACGGTCAACGAGGCGGCCGGGCTCGGCCACAACTACGTCGGCTGCGAGCATCTGCTGCTCGGCCTGGTCACCGAGTCCGACGGTGTGGGCGGTCGCCTGCTGCGCGAGGCCGGCGCCGAGCAGCGGCTGACCCGGCGCGCCGTCGCGGCGGCCCTGGCCGGTTACGTCCACCTGCGCGCCAACCAGCCGCCGCAGGCCGAGCAGCCGGCGTCGCCCCAGCCCTCGACGGAGCAACTGCAGGCGCTGGCCGCCTTCGTCCGGCGCGAGCTGCAGCCGCTGGTGGAGCGGATCGAGCGGCTCGAGGCGCGCGGCTGACGCTCACTCGGGCCCACCATCGCGGTCGGGGCGGCTTCCCGTCGCCCTCCCGGAGGCGGAGATCTCGCGCCCGGATGCCGCCTACGGTGGCTGTCATGGCAGACGAAGACGCGCCGGCCGCGCGGCTCACCCGTTCGAGACGCGCGGGCGAAGCCGCCGCACTCGGCGGCTGATCACCGCGTGCACCTCACCAGGGCACCTCGCCGGCGTCCTCGAAGAACTTGCCGGTCGGGCCGTCGTCGGGCAGGGTCGCGAGCTTGATGGCGATCGCCGCGCCCTGTTCGGGGGTTCGCACGCCGCGGAAGCCGTTGAGGTCGGTCGCGACGTAGCCGGGACAGGCGGCGTTGATCAGGATGTTCGAGCCGCTCAGCTCCCGGGTGTACTGGAGCGTGACAGCGTTCAGGAAGGTCTTCGACGGCGCGTACGCCACGGCCACCGGACCCGTCGTCAGCTCGGCGGCGGTTCCGGACTGCCGGGTGAGGGAGCCGACGCTGCTGGACATGTTCACGATCCGCGGTGAGGCGGAGCGGCGCAGCAGCGGCAGCATCGCGTTGGTGACGCGGATGACGCCGATCACGTTGGTCTCCACGACCGTTCGGATGGTGGCGGGATCGACCCGGGTGGGCTCCTGCGGCATGCCGCCGGTGATGGCGGCGTTGTTGACGAGCACGTCGAGGCGCCCGGCCTTCTCCTCGATCAGCTGTGCGGCGGCGGTCACGCTCGCGTCGTCGGTCACGTCCAGCGGTACGCCGAAGGCGTCGACGCCGGCCGCGCGCAGCCGCTCCACCGCGGCCTCACGGCGCTGGTCGTCTCGGGCGCCGACGCCGACGCTCCAGCCGAGGGCGCCCAGGCCCACGGCGATCTCGTAGCCAATTCCCTTGTTCGCGCCGGTGATCAGCGCAATCGTTCGTTCGCTCATGGGGACCATGCTGCCCGCGGACCCCGCCGGGGGTCCAAGACCGATCGGGTGGTCGACGATACCGTCCGGGTATTGATCCGGGGTAGCGTGGTTCCATGGAGACCCGGGAACTGCGGTACTTCGTCGCCGTCGCCGAGGAGTTGCACTTCGGGCGCGCCGCACAGCGGCTCGGGATCGCGCAGCCGCCCTTGTCGCGGGCCATCCAGCAGCTCGAACGCCGGCTCGGGGCAGCGCTGCTGGATCGGACCAGCCGCACTGTCACGCTGACCGAGGCCGGCTCGGTGCTGCTGGTCGAGGGCCGGGCAGCGCTCGACGCGGTCGACGCCGCTGAGCGCCGGACCCGCCGCGCAGCCCTGTCCCTGACCGGCCGTCCCGGCCTGGCCCTGGTCACGAAGGCCAGCGCGTCCAGCGAACTGCTGGCCAAACTGCTCGACGCGTACGCCGCCGAACCCGACGCGGTCCCCATCGAGGTCATCCTGTGCGGCCCGGCCGAGCAGCAACGACTGCTGCGAGAGGGCCGGGCCGACGTGGCGCTGCTGCACCGGCCGTTCGACTCGACGGCCGGGTTCCACACCGAGGAACTCAGCACGGAGGGCCAAGTCGTGGTCCTGCCGGCCGGGCATCCGCTCACCGCACGGGCCCATCTGCACATGGCCGACATCACCGGGCTGCCGGGCCTGCCCCTGCCACGCTGGCCCGCCCCCGACGGCACCTACCCGCCCGGCCCCGGCCCGCAGGTCCGCGACCACGCGCAGTTGTTGCAACTCGTCGCGCTCGGCCGTGCCTGCGCGGTCTCACCGGAGTCGTGCCGATCCCAACTGCACGGTGACCTCGCCGCGGTGCCCGTGCTGGACGCGCCGACCGTCACCACCGTGATCGCCTGGCCACCGCACAGCCGGTCCAGAGCCGTCGCCGACCTCGTCCGGACTGCGACCCGTCTCTAGTCGTCGGGTTTCGGACGGGAGCGTCGAGCGCCAATCCCATGCCAGGCCGACCTCGGCCCGTAGCCTGTGCCACGTGAACGTTCTCTTCGTCACGAGCGTGGCGGTTGTCACGGCTGACCCACCGCAGAGCCGCAAGCTGTTCATCGACACCCTCGGCCTCCCGCTGGAGGGCGAAGGCGATGGCTACTACTCCAGCGGAAGCATCCCCGGCAGCAAGCACTTCGGCGTGTGGCCGCTCTCGCAGGCGGCAGAGGCGTGCTTCGGCACACCGGAGTGGCCCGCCGATCGGTTGGCCCCCCAGGCCTCGATCGAGTTCGAGGTGGAGGACGCCGAAGCCGTCGCAGCGGCAGGCGGCGAGCTTCAGCGCGCGGGCTTCGAGCTGTTGCACGCGGCCCGCACAGAGCCGTGGGGTCAGACGGTGGCCAGACTCCTCACGGAGGATGGCTTGATCGTCGGTATCTCCTACGCTCCGTCGCTTCACGGCAAAGCCCCTGCCTGAGCGCCCGAGCCGCGCGCGAGAGCAGCATGACGGACGCGCCCGCCGCCCAGATCCCCGCCACGAGTGGGCGGTGGAACAGGAGGCGTAGATCCCGGCTTCGGTAGGCAGGGTTCGCCGTCGACCGCACAGTCCTGCGGCGTGAGACCCTACGGTCGGGAGTCGCGGGGGTGTCGCGCGCTGGGAGTGATGGGGGCGAAATGGGATCGAGCGGGCATGTGGGAGCGGGGCTGGCTCCGATGGAGACTGCTGGTCACCTCCTGGAGAAGATCCGGCAGGGCAACGCATACGCGCGAAGCAGGAAGAAGCGTTTTCGCCTGGCCTCCTCGGCGTTGAAGGTGCTGACGCTCTCGCTGTCCGCCGCCTCAACGATCATCCTCGGCTTGCAGAGCCTGAACCTCTGGGCCGGCTTGGCCTTCGCCTTCGTGGCACTGGTCACCCTGCTGGGGGCCGTCGAATCGTTCTTCAACTGGAGATCGCGCTGGGTGTTGATGGAGGAGACACAGCACCGGTTCCGGCGTCTCGCTGATGACCTCGAGTACCTCATCGCGTCAACGCCCACTGCCAATCTCACCTACGACCGGCTCCAGCCGATCTTCGATGAATACCAGAGTGTATGGGCGCACCTGAGTGAGCGTTGGCTGCAGGAGCGCCGCACGCTGACCTCCCCCTCCGAGAGCCAATGAGCCATCGGCTCCCTGGTACCAGCGGATGCAGGTGGCGATGGCCACCGTGGATCGAGCTGTGACTGGGTCTCGATCGGCTCGTCAGTCAGCTCTGAGAGGTGCAGGAACCCCACAACGTCGGGAGCAAGCTGCACGAACACGCCAAAAGGAACGACCTTGGTGATCGGCCCGGTGAGGACCCGGCCGACCTGATCCGCAAACCGAATGAGTGGATCTTCCTGCAGAGCCTTCAACGAGAGCGGGCCGAGGGTCCTGGCGGCGAAAAAACAAGCACGCACGATTGCTTTTTTTCGGCCGCTGACCCATCCTCAGTACCGACCCCGCCAGCGCGATCGAAGAGGTCCCCGCATGCCGCGCCCCGGATCGGTACCCGACGCCACGTCCGCGCCCGCCCCTGCCGTCGTCCCTGCACCCGTCGCCGCTCCGTTGCGGATCGGCAACGCCTCCGGCTTCTACGGCGACCGCTTCGCCGCCGTGCGCGAGATGCTCACGGGTGGGCCGCTGGACGTGCTCACCGGCGACTACCTGGCCGAGTTGACCATGCTGATCCTGGCCCGTGACCGGCTGAAGGACCCCAAGCTCGGCTACGCCAAGGTGTTCCTGCGCCAGTTGGAGGAGTGCCTGGGGCTGGCGGTCGATCGCGGGGTCCGGATCGTGGTCAACGCCGGTGGCCTCAACCCGGGTCAACTCGCCGTTCGAACAGCCGAGTTGGCCGACCGCCTGGGCATCCCGCTGCGAGTGGCCCAGGTGACCGGGGACGACCTGCTGGAGCGGGCCGGCGAGTTCACCCGACCCACCGGACTGCTCGCGGCCAACGCCTACCTCGGCGCCTGGGGCATCGCGGAGTGCCTGCGGGACGGGGCCGACCTGGTGGTCACCGGGCGGGTCACCGACGCCGCGCTGGTGGCCGGCCCGGCGGCGGCCCACTTCGACTGGGGGCCCGAGGATCTGGACGCGCTCGCGGGTGCCGTCGTCGCGGGCCACGTGCTGGAGTGCGGCGCGCAGGCCACCGGCGGCAACTACGCGTTCTTCACCGAGCACGACGTCACCCGCCCCGGCTTCCCGCTCGCCGAACTGCACGCCGACGGCAGCAGCGTGATCACCAAGCACCCGGGCACCGGCGGCGCCGTCACGCTCGGCACGGTCACCGCCCAACTCCTCTACGAGACCGGCGGACCGCGCTACCTCGGCCCGGACGTCACCGCCCGGCTGGACAGCGTGCGGCTCGACCAGGTCGGACCGGACCGGGTGCGGATCAGCGGGGTGCGCGGCGAGGCGCCGCCGCCCACCCTCAAGGTCGGCCTGAACCGGATCGGCGGCTGGCGCAACGAGGTGGTCTTCGTGCTCACCGGGCTGGACATCGAGGCCAAGGCCGCGCTGGTCCGCACCCAGCTGGAGCAGGCGCTCACGCCCGAGCAGCGCCCCGCCGAACTGCGCTGGACGCTGGCCCGTACCGACCAGTCCGACGCGCCCACCGAGCAGCAGGCCAGCGCGCTGCTCCAGCTCACCGTGCGGGACCCGGAGCAGGCCAAGGTGGGCCGTGCGATCTCCGCCGCGGCGGTCGAGCTCGGGCTGGCCGGCTACCCGGGCTTCCACCTCACCGCGCCGCCCGGACCCGGAGCGCCGTACGGCGTCTTCGAATCCGTGCTCCTGGACGCCAAGTCGGTCGAGCACCAGGTGGTGCTGCCCGACGGCACCCGGCGCGTGATCCCGCCGGCCGCCGTCACCGCAACGCCCGTGGCGGCGGTGGAGGCGGAGCTCCCGGCCCCGCTCCCGGCCGGCCCCACCCGCCGCGTCCCGCTCGGCCTGCTGGCCGGCGCGCGCAGCGGCGACAAGGGCGGCGACGCCAACCTCGGCGTCTGGGTCCGCACCGACGAGGCCTGGCGCTGGCTCGCCCACGCCCTGACGGTCGATCGACTCCGCGAACTGCTGCCGGAGACGGCCGACCTGCCGGTCACCCGCCACCTGCTGCCCAATCTGCGGGCCGTCAACTTCGTCATCGAAGGCCTGCTCGGCGAAGGCGTCGGCGCCCAGGTGCGGTTCGACCCGCAGGCCAAGGCCCTGGGGGAGTGGCTGCGCTCCCGTACCCTCGACATCCCGGAGGTCCTGCTGTGACCGTCCTGCCCACCCGGGTGGACCCGGGCTCGGCGGAGCACCGCGCCCATCGCGAGGCGATGCTCGGCAAACTCGACGAACTCGCCGCCGAGCACGCCAAGGCGCTGGCCGGCGGCGGCCCGAAGTACCTGGAGCGGCACCGCGCCCGCGGCAAGCTGCCGGCTCGCGAGCGGATCGAGCTGCTGATCGACCAGGACTCGCCGTTCCTGGAGCTCTCCCCGCTGGCCGCCTGGGGCAGCGAGTACCCGGTCGGCGCCGGCATGGTCACCGGCATCGGGACCATCGAGGGCACCGAGTGCGTGATCACCGCCAACGACCCGACCGTGCGCGGCGGGGCCAGCAATCCGTGGACGCTGCGCAAGGCGCTGCGGGCCAACGAGATCGCGCTGCGCAACCGGCTGCCGCTGGTCAGCCTGGTCGAGTCGGGCGGCGCCGACCTGCCCAGCCAGAAGGAGATCTTCATCCCGGGCGGCGCGCTCTTCCGCGACCTCACCCGGCTCTCCGCCGCCGGCATCCCGACCGTCGCCGTGGTCTTCGGCAACTCCACCGCCGGCGGCGCCTACGTCCCGGGCATGTCCGACCACACGGTGCTGGTCAAGGAGCGCGCCAAGGTGTTCCTCGGCGGCCCGCCGCTGGTCAAGATGGCCACCGGTGAGGAGGCTGACGACGAGTCGCTCGGCGGCGCCGAGATGCACGCCCGGACCTCCGGGCTGGCCGACCACTTCGCCGCCGACGAGCCGGACGCGCTGCGGATCGCCCGCCGGATCGTGTACCGCCTGCACTGGCGCAAGGCCGGCCCGGACCTCGACCCCGCCGCCCCGGCACCGAAGTACGACGAGGAGGAACTGCTCGGCATCGTGCCGAGCGACCTCAAGGTCCCCTTCGACCCGCGCGAGGTGATCGCCCGGATCGTCGACGGCTCCGACTTCGACGAGTTCAAGCCGCGCTACGGCACCAGCCTGACCACCGGCTGGGCCACCCTGCACGGCTACCCGGTCGGGATCCTGGCCAACGCGCAGGGCGTGCTGTTCAGCGCCGAGTCGCAGAAGGCCGCCCAGTTCATCCAGTTGGCCAACCAGCGGGACATCCCGCTGCTCTTCCTGCACAACACCACCGGCTACATGGTGGGCAAGGAGTACGAGCAGGGCGGCATCATCAAGCACGGCGCGATGATGATCAACGCGGTGTCCAACAGCACCGTCCCGCACCTGTCGGTGCTGATGGGCGCCTCCTACGGGGCGGGCCACTACGGCATGTGCGGGCGGGCCTTCGAGCCGCGCTTCCTGTTCGCCTGGCCGAGCGCCAAGTCCGCCGTCATGGGCCCGGCCCAACTCGCCGGTGTGCTCTCGATCGTGGCGCGTCAGTCGGCCGCCGCCAAGGGACAGCCCTACGACGAGGAGGCGGACGCCGCGATCCGCGCCATGGTCGAGCAGCAGATCGAGGCGGAGTCGCTGCCGGCCTTCCTCTCCGGACGGCTCTACGACGACGGCGTGATCGACCCGCGCGACACCCGTACCGTGCTCGGCCTCTGCCTCTCCGCGATCCACAGCGCCCCGGTCCAAGGTGCCCGTGGCTACGGCGTCTTCCGGATGTGAGGGTCTTGAGACCGTCCGGCACATGGTGGGCGGCGTCGCGACGCCCGTGCTGTCGCCTGGACGGCTTCTCCTCAGTCGCCAATGCTCCGCATGGACTCCTTCGTCGGCACCGCCCAGACGCGGCCCGGACGCCGCTCCTTCACCCACCCACCATGTGCCGGACGGTCCTACATGATCAATTCCCTGCTGGTCGCCAACCGTGGCGAGATCACCCGGCGGATCTTCCGCAGCTGCCGTGAACTCGGCATCGCCACCGTGGCGGTGTACGCCGACCCGGACGCCGAGGCGCCGCACGTGCGCGAGGCCGACGCGGCCGTGCGGCTGCCCGGCGCGGCCCCCGCGGACACCTACCTGCGGGCCGACCTGCTGGTCCGGGCCGCCCTCGCGGCCGGCGCGGACGCCGTGCACCCTGGCTACGGCTTCCTCTCCGAGGACCCGGCCTTCGCGCGCGCCGTGCTGGCGGCCGGCCTCACCTGGGTCGGCCCGCCGCCCGAGGCGATGGCCGCGATGGGGTCCAAGAGTGCCGCCAAGCGCCTGATGGCCGCGGCCGGCGTCCCGGTGCTGGCCCCGGTCGACCCGGCCGCCGCCACCGAGGCCGAGCTGCCGCTGCTGGTCAAGGCCGCGGCCGGCGGCGGCGGGCGCGGGATGCGGGTGATCCGCGAACTCGGCTCGGTCGAAGCCGAGTTGGCGGCCGCGTCGGCTGAGGCCGCGGCCGCCTTCGGGGACGGCGAGGTGTTCCTGGAACCGTACCTGCCGAGCGGCCGGCACATCGAGGTGCAGCTGCTCGCGGACCCGCACGGTACCGTCTGGGCGCTCGGCGAGCGCGACTGCTCGGTGCAGCGCCGGCACCAGAAGGTGGTCGAGGAGACCCCGGCCCCCGGCCTGGACCCCCAACTGAGGGCACGGCTGGCCGAGGCGGCCACAGCCGCGGCCCGGGCGATCGGCTACACCGGCGCCGGCACCGTCGAGTTCCTGCTGGCACCCGACGGACGGTTCTTCTTCCTGGAGATGAACACCCGCTTGCAGGTCGAGCACCCGGTCACCGAATGCGTCACCGGTCTCGACCTGGTGGCGCTACAACTGGCCGTCGCCGAAGGCGAGGCGCTGCCCGCCGAACCACCGGCGCCCAGCGGTCACGCGATCGAAGCCCGGCTCTACGCCGAGGATCCGGCGACCGACTGGCAGCCGCAGAGCGGCACCTTGCACCGGATCGAGTTCCCGCCCGCACACGACGGCCTGCGGATCGACTCCGGCGTCGAGAGCGGCAGCACGGTCGGGGTGCACTACGACGCCATGCTCGCCAAGGTGATCGCCTGGGCGCCGACCCGGGCCGCCGCCGCGCGCCGACTGGCCGACGCCCTGGCGCGGACCCGGATCCACGGTCTTACCACCAACCGCGACCTGCTGGTCCGGGTGCTGCGTCACCCGGCGTTCTTGGCCGGCGAGTTGAGCACCGCCTTCCTCGCCGAGCACGCCGCCGACCTGCTGCCCGCCACCCGTGACAAGCGCGAACTGCCGCTCGCCGCCCTGGCCGCCGCGCTCGCCGACGCCGCCACCCGCACCAGCCCGCTGCCCTCCGGCTGGCGCAACCTCTCCTCCCAGCCCCAGGTCAAGCGCTACCGGGCCGCTGACGGTGAGGAACTGACGGTCCGCTACCAACACACGAGGAACGGCCTGCGGGCCGAGGACCACCCGGGCGTGCGTCTGCTCGCTGCCAACGCTCAGCAGGTCACCCTGGAACTGGACGGCCTGCGCCGTACCTTCCAGGTCGCTTTCTACGGCAGCACGGTCGAAGTCGACGCACCGTCAGGATCCGTTGGCCTCACCGCACTTCCCCGTTTCCTCGAGCCGGTCGAGCAGCGCGCCCCCGGGGCCCTGCTCGCCCCGATGCCCGGCACCGTGATCCGCCTCGCCGTCGCCGTCGGCGACCGGGTGACGGCGGGCCAGCCGCTGCTCTGGCTGGAGGCGATGAAGATGGAGCACCAGGTCACCGCCCCGGTCGACGGCACGGTGACCGAACTGCGCACCGGTGCCGGGCAGCAGGTGGACCTGGGCGCCCTGCTCGCCGTCCTCGAACCGGACGTCCTCGAACCCGAGCGTCCCACGCACCCCGAACGCGAGCCCGCACCTGCACCCGCACCCGAAGCCGCCAGCTGACCGGAGGACCTCCCGCATGTCCGCATCCAGCACCCCCGAGAGCCCCTTGATCGAGACCCCCGAGCGAATCGCGCTGCGCAAGGCGGTGGGTGACCTCGGCCGCCGCTACGGATCGCCCTACTTCCTGGCCAAGGCTCGTGCCGGCGAGCACACCGACGAACTCTGGTCCGAGGCCGGCAAGCTGGGCTTCCTTGGCGTCAACCTCCCCGAGGAGTACGGCGGTGGGGGCGCCGGCGTCTACGAGCTGTCGATCGTCCTGGAGGAACTGGGCACCGTCGGCTGCCCGTTGCTGATGCTGGTGGTCTCCCCGGCGATCTGCGGCACGATCCTGGCCCGGTTCGGCACCGAGGAGCAGAAGCGCGCCTGGCTGCCCGCCCTGGCCGACGGCAGTCGCCGGATGGCCTTCGCGATCACCGAGCCGGACGCCGGCTCCAACTCGCACAAGCTGTCCACCGTGGCCAAGCGCGACGGCGCGGACTGGATCCTGAACGGCCGCAAGGTGTTCATCTCGGGCCTCGACGGCGCCGACGCCGTGCTGGTGGTCGGCCGCACCGCCGACGCTCGCACCGGCAAGCTGAAGCCCGCGCTGTTCATCGTGCCGCGCCAGACCCCGGGCTTCGAGTACCGCCCGATCCCGATGGAACTCCTCTCGCCCGAGCGGCAGTTCCAGGTCTTCCTGGACGACGTCCGGCTGCCCGCCGACGCCCTGGTGGGCGACGAGAACGCCGGCCTGCAGCAGCTCTTCGCCGGGCTCAACCCGGAGCGGATCATGACCGCCGCCTTCTCGCTCGGGGTAGCCCGCCAGGCTCTGAACACGGCCGTCGAGTACGCCAGGACCCGCACCGTCTGGGACGCCCCGATCGGCGCCCACCAGGGCCTTGCCCACCCGCTCGCGCAGTGCGCCATCGAGGTCGAGTTGGCCCGCCTGATGATGCGCAAGGCCGCCCATCTCTATGACGCGGGCGACGACATGGGGGCGGGCGAGGCCGCCAACATGGCCAAGTACGCCTCCGGCGAGGCGGCCACCCGCACCGTCGACCAGGCCGTGCAGACCCTCGGCGGCAACGGCCTGACCCAGGAGTACGGGCTGGCCGCGCTGCTCGCCGCCACCCGGGTCGGCCGGGTGGCGCCGGTCAGCCGGGAGATGATCCTCAACTACGTCGCCCAGCACACCCTGGGCCTGCCGCGCTCGTACTGACGCGGCCTGGTCCCGGACCCGCTCCGCCCGGCAAGATCCGCAAGAGAGACCCCAGTTCGCCGGGGCGCGCGTGCGCGCCCCGGCGCCCGGGTAGCACCTCCGGCACGGTCCACCCGGCCGTGAGTCGCCGAACCGCAGGAGTTCCCATGGTGTTTCGCAGCGAGTACCCCGACGTCCCCGTCATCGACCGGCCGTTGCACGAGGTGGTGCTGGCCGACGCCGCCCGCTACGGCGACCGGCCCGCCCTGGTCGACGGCCTGACCGGCGAGACGGTGAGCTACGCCGAACTGGTCACCGCGGTCGGCCGGGTGGCCGCCGGGCTGGCCGAGGCCGGGGTGGTCAAGGGAGACGTGGTCGCGCTGCACAGCCCCAACTCCATCGCCTTCCCGATCGCCCTGTACGCGGCGGGCAAGGCGGGCGCCGTGGTCACCACCGTCTCCTCGCTCGCCACCCCCGAGGAACTGGCCGGCCAGCTGCGCGACAGCGGAGCGACGTGGATCATCACCGTCTCGGCGCTGCTGCCCGTCTCGCTGGCCGCCGTTGAGCTGGCCGCCACTGAGCTGGCCGCCGCCGATGGCAAAGCCGTCCGCGAGATCATCCTGCTCGACCAGGGCGGTCCGGCGGCCTACCGCACCCTGGCCGACCTGCGCGCCAGTACCGCCCCCGAACCCGAGGTCACCATCGACCCGGGCACCGACCTCGCCGTGCTGCCCTACTCCAGCGGTACCACCGGCCTGCCCAAGGGCGTGATGCTCACCCACCGCTCGATCGCCACCAACCTGGCCCAGATCGATGCGGTCGAGGCCGGCGTGGTGGGCGAGCGGCTGATAGCAGTTCTGCCCTTCTTTCACATCTACGGTCTGGTGATCCTCCTGCATCGCCCGCTGCAGGTCGGCGCCACCGTGGTGGTGCTGCCCCGCTTCGATCTGGAACAGTTCCTGCGCACCATCGAGGAGCAGCGGATCGAAGGCCTGATAGTGGCCCCGCCGATCGTGCTGGCGCTGGCCAAGCACCCGATGGTCGACGCCTTCGACCTCTCCTCGATCCGCTACGTGCGCAGCGCCGCCGCCCCGCTGGACGCGGACCTCGCGGCGGCCTGCGCGGCCCGGCTGGGCCTGCCCACCGTCCAGCAGGGCTACGGCATGACCGAGCTGTCGCCAGCCACCCACCTGGTCCGGCTGGACGACCCGGCGCCCGCGCCCGGGTCGGTCGGCAAGCTGATCGCGGCCACCGAACTGCGGGTGCGCTCGCTGGCCGCCGACGGCGAGCGCGCCGCCGGGGGAGCCGAGCCGGCCGACGGCGAGCGGTCCGGGTCCGGCGAGGACCTCGGGGTCGGCGAGCACGGCGAGATCGTGATCCGCGGCCCGCAGGTGATGAAGGGCTACCTCGGCCGGCCGGCCGAGACCGACACGATGATCGACGCCGACGGCTGGCTGCACACCGGCGACGTCGGCTATGTGGACGAGCGCGGCTACCTCTTCATCGTCGACCGGGTCAAGGAGTTGATCAAGTACAAGGGCTACCAGGTCGCGCCCGCCGAGTTGGAGGCGCTGTTGCTGACCCACCCGCAGATCGTCGACGCCGCGGTGATCGGTGTCACCGGTGAGGACGGCACCGAGCGGCCCAAGGCCTTCGTGGTCCGCACCCCGGGCAGCGAGCTGACCGAGCCGGAGGTGATCGACTTCGTCGCGGCCCGGGTCGCGCCGTACAAGAAGGTCCGCGCGGTCGGCTTCCTGGAGGCGGTGCCCAAGTCGGCCAGCGGCAAGATCCTGCGCCGCGAGCTGCGCGGCCGCTGACCGGGGATCCGTTACCGCCCCCTCTCTGCCCCCGGCCCCCATCTGCGAGGATGCGGTGGCCGGGGGTCCGCACCCCCGCATCCCGCACCCCCGCACCACCGGGCCGCTCCCGCCGAGTCGGCCCCACCCCCCCCACACCCGTCCGGAGCGCACCGCCATGACCACCGCCGCCCGCACCCCGCAGCAGGACCGCAGCCGTGCCACCAGACGCCGCCTGCTGGAGGCCGCCGTCGAGTGCCTGGCCGAGCTGGGCTGGAACGGCAGCACCGTCACCGTGGTGGCCGAACGCGCCGGGGTGACCAGAGGCGCCGCCCAGCACCACTTCCCGACCCGCGAGGACCTCTTCACCGCCGCCGTCGAACACGTCACCGCCGAGCGGCTGGCCGCCGTCCGGGCCGACACCGAGGAGCTGCCCCCGGCCGGCCCGGCCCGCACCGAGGCCGTGGTCGACCTGATCGTGCGCCTCTACACCGGGCCGCTGTTCCGCGCCGCGCTGCACCTGTGGGTGGCCGCCGCCACCGAGCAGCAGCTGCGCGAGCGGATCGTCGCCCTGGAGAACCGGGTCGGCCGCGAGTCGCACCGCGCGGCGCTGGAGTTCCTCGGGGTGGACGAGAGCGCGCAGGGCGTGCGCGAGTCCGTCCAGGCCACCCTCGACCTGGCCCGCGGCCTGGGGCTGGCGAACCTGCTCACCGACGACGCCGCCCGCCGGGCGCGGGTGGTCCGCCAGTGGGCGCGGATGCTCCAGACGGCGCTCGACGAGGCGTCAGCTGACGACGCACCGGAGTGACACCGGGTCATCCCCTGCCGCGCGCGGTCGCCGCGCCGCCGATCAACGGGCAGTCTTGAGGAGTGCACGCACCTCAGCCCGGCCCCCCGCCCGAGGGGGGCACCCAGCCCGGCGGTTCCGGCGCGGGAGCCGGCGTGGGCGGGCCCGGGATCGCCCCCTCGAGCCTGGACGGCCACCGCCTGGTCCCGCTCGCCACCGCGGTGCTGGACGCCGACGGCGTGGTCCTGCACTGGAGCGAGGACGCCGAACGGCTGCTCGGGTGGCGCGCCGAGGAGATCGTCGGACACCCGGCCGCGCCGCTGCTGACCAGCCGCGATCACCACACCGAGGCGCTGGCGCTGTACGAGCGCGTGCTGTCCGGACGCCGCTGGTCGGGCGTCTTCCCGGTGCGGCACAAGGACGGCCACCAGGTCGAGCTGGACTTCCGCACCTACGGCATCCGAGGGCCGGGCGGGCGGCCGCTGGTCCTGGCCACCGGCTCCGACGTGCGGGCCATCAAGCAGGTGGAGGCCAACCTCGCGGTACTGGAGGGCTTCTTCACCCAGTCGCCGATCGGCCTGGCCGTCTACGACACCGAGCTGCGCTACGTCCGGATCAACCAGGCGCTGGCCCGGATGAACGGCCTGTCGGTGGATCAGCACCTGGGCCGGCGGCTGGACGAGGTGCTGCCCGGCATCAACACCACCGAGATCGAGGCGGTGATGCGCGAGGTGCTCGCCACCGGCGAACCGGTGGTCGACGCCCGCTCCTACGGCCGCACCCCGACCGAGCCGGGCCGCGACCGGGCCTGGTCCGCCTCCTACTTCCGCCTCGCGGACCCCGCGGGACAGGTGCTCGGCGTCAGCTCCTCGATCATCGACGTCACCGAGCGGTTCCGGGCCGAGGCCCGCGCCGCCCGGGCCCAGGAGCGGCTCACCCTGCTCGCCGAGGCCACCGCCCGGATCGGCACCACCCTCGACATGCAGCGCACCGCCGAGGAGCTGATCGCCTCGGTGGTCCCCAAGTTCGCCGACTTCGCCACCGTCGACCTGCTCGATCCGGTCCTCCAGGGCGAGGAACCAAGCCTGCTGGCCCCCGACCAGGGGGTGCTGCTGCGCGCGGTGGCCGCCGGCGAGGTCACCGGGTCGGGCCTGGTCGGCGTGGCCGACGCGGTCGGCGAGACCACCGCCTACGACTCCAACCGCAACTACACCAAGAGCCTGCGCAGCGGGAAGTCGATGGTGATCGCCAAGATGGACGAGCCGACGCTGCGCAAACTGGCCGCGCGCAAGGAGCGGGCCGAGCCGGGCCTGGCCGCCGGGATCCACTCCTACCTGCTGGTGCCGCTGCTGGCCCGCGGCATGGTGCTGGGCGGCGCCGAGTTCGTCCGCACCCGCAACCCCGAGTCCTTCACCGAGGCGGACGTGGCGCTGGCCGAGGAGCTGGTCGCCCGCACCGCCGTCAGCATCGACAACGCCCGCCTCTACCGGCGCGAGCGGGACACCGCGCTGACCCTGCAGCGCAGCCTGCTGCCGCAGGAGATCCACCGCACCCTCGGTCTGGAGATCGCCTACCGCTACCTGCCCAGCAGCCTGGTCAGCGAGGTCGGCGGCGACTGGTTCGACGTGGTGCCGCTCTCCTGCGGGCGGGTGGCGCTGGTGGTCGGCGACGTGATGGGCCACGGGATCAGGGCGGCGGCGACGATGGGTCAGCTGCGCACCGTGGCGCGCACCCTGGCCACCTTGGACATGCCGCCGGCCCAGGTGCTCGCCCGGCTCGACGAGACCGCCACCGGGATCGGCGAGGGCCAGTTCGCCACCTGCGTCTGCGTGGTCTACGACCCGGTGGACCGCAGCTGCACGGTGGCCTGCGCGGGCCACCTCCCGCCGGTGGTGATGGGCCCGGACGGCGACGCCCGGTCGCTGGAGGTGCCGCCGGGCGTGCCGCTGGGGATCGGCGGGGTGGCGTTCGAGAGCGTCGAGTTCACCCTGCCGGAGGGCAGCATCCTGACCCTCTACACCGACGGCCTGGTCGAGCGGCGCGGCGAGGACATCGACCAGGGCATCAACCAGCTCTGCACCACGCTGGCCGCCCGCGGCCGCACCCTGGAGGCGCACTGCGACGCGGTGATCTCGACGTTGGTGGGCGGCGGCACCGAGGACGACGTGGCGATGATCATGGCGCGGGCGCTGCCGCTGCCGAGTGACCGGATCGCCACCCTGCCGCTCACCGGCGAGGGCCCGATCCCCGCGCTCGCCCGCCGCTTCACCCGCAGCACGCTGGCCTCCTGGGGCCTGAGCCCGCTCGCCGACTTCGCCGAACTGCTGGTCAGCGAGCTGGTCACGAACGCCTTGGTGCACGCCCAGCAGCCGCGCCGGCTGCGGCTGTTCCGCGACCGGATGCTCACCCTGGAGGTGGCCGACGCCGGGCGCCAGGCCCCGCGGCTGCGCCCGGCCGGCTCGGAGGACGAGGGCGGGCGCGGAATGAACCTGATCAACGAGCTGGCCCAGCGCTGGGGCAGCCGGCCGACCAAGGACGGCAAGGTGGTCTGGGCGGAGCTGGAACTGCCGCTCGGCAGCTGAGCCGAGCGGCCGCACGTTCCGTCGGACCCGGCCTCCGCTGCGCCGTCGCATCGGCGCGCCGCCACCTTGCTGCGCAGGTCACGCTCGGCGCAGCAGCCGCCAGGCCAGCCCCGCACCCAGCAGCACCAGTACCGCCGCGCAGAGCGCCGCCAGGCTCATGCCCTGCACGAAGGCCGAGCGCGCCGCCTCGGCCAGTGCCTGCCCGGCCGCGCCCGGCAGCGCGTGCGCCGCCTCGATGGCCGCGCCGAGCGACTGGTGCGCCTTGGCCGCCGTCGCCAGGTCCACCCCCGGCGGGGTGCCGACCGCACCCGGATAGACCGCGGTGAGCACCGAGCCGAAGAGCGCGATGCCCAGTGCCGTGCCCAGCTCGTAGGCGGTCTCCGAGACGGCGGAGGCGGCCCCCGACTTCTCGGCGGGCGAAGCGGTCAGCACCAGGTCGGAGGCGAGCGTGTAGACCAGGCCCTCGGCGGCGCCGACGCCGAGGAAGACCGCCGCCAGCACCAGGTACGGGGTGTCCTGTCGCAGCCAGCCCAGCATCCCGAGCGCCAGCCCCAGCAGGACCATGCCGCCCGCCAGGGCGCCCCGGGTACCGGCCCGGCGGGCCATCCGGGCGGTCAGCACCGAGGCGACGGCCGCGCCGGCGAAGGCCGGCAGCTCGGCCAGCCCGGCTCGCAGCGGCGAGTAGCCGCGGACCAGTTGCAGGTACTGGGAGGTGAAGAAGACCACGCCGGCCAGCCCGAAGACGGCGATCAGCGCGCCCAGCACGGCCGCGGTGAACCGGCGGTCGGCGAACAGCCGCACGTCCAGCAGCGGTGCGGTCAGCCGCAGTTGACGGCGGACGAAGAGCCAGAGCCCGAGCACGCCCAGCACGGCGGCCAGCGGCACGTCCCAGCGCGCCACCCCGTGTGCGGCCGCCTCCTTGATCGCGTAGACCGCGGCGATCAGGCCGGCCATCGAGCAGAACACGCTGGGCAGGTCGAATCGCCCCGGCTCGGGGTTCCGGGACTCCGGCAGCAGCCAGCCGCCGAGCACCAGCAGCAGGGCGACCAGCGGGAGGTTGAGCAGGAAGACCGAGCCCCACCAGAAGTGCTCCAGCAGCAGCCCGCCGACCAGCGGACCGGCGGCGGCGCCCGCGGTGGCCGCCGCGCCCCAGATGCCGATCGCCCTGGCCCGCTCCCGCGCGTCCGGGAAGAGCGCGCGGATCAACGACAGGGTGGAGGGCATGATGGTCGCCCCGGCGACGCCGAGCAGCGCGCGGGCGGCGATCAGCCAGGCGGCGCTCGGCGCGTAGGCGGCCAGCAGGGAGGCCGCGCCGAACGCGCTCGCACCGATCAGCAGCAGCCGCTTGCGCCCGATCCGGTCGCTCAGCGCTCCCATGCTGACCAGCAGGCCGGCCAGCACGAAGGAGTAGCTGTCGCCGATCCAGAGCAGCGAGGTCGAGCTGGGCGCGAGCGTCTCAGTGATCGAGGGGATCGCCAGCACCAGCACGGTCGCGTCGACCACCACCAGCGTGACGGCCAGCACCAGTACCGCCAGGCCGGACCAGCGGCGGGGGTCGGCGGCGGGCGCGTGCGGGGCGGTGCGGGCGGTGCAGGCGGTGCTGGGGGTGCTGGGGGTGTGCAGGACGGCGGTCACGAGGTGCTCCTTCGCAGGGCTCCGCCGAGGAAGAGTTCGGTGAGGGCGAACGCGCTGTCGCGCGGGGCGAGCCGGCCGTCCTGCACGGCCCAGCCGACGCCGGCCAGCAGGTCGAAGAAGGCCTCGCTGAGCCAGCCGGCCGGCAGCTCGATCCTGAAGGCTCCCTCCTGCTGCCCGCGCAGGAAGAAGGCCCGGACCCGGGCGTCCTGCTCCTCCCAGAGCGCGCAGAGCTCGGGGTCGTCGAAGAGCTGGTTCTCCCCGGCCAGGAAGGCGCAGAGCGCCGCGTCCGGGACCAGCACCTCGACCAGCCGGCGCAGCGCCGCCGCCGTGTCACCGGTCTCGATCGCGGCGGTGTCCAGCGCGCTGTTGTAGCGGCGCAGCCCGAGCAGGCCCACCTCGCGGATCAGCGCGTCGCGCCCCGGGAAGATCCGGTGCAGCGAGGCCCGGCTGATGCCGGCGACGCGCGCGATCTCGTCCAGATGCGCGGTCGGCTGCCGGGAGAGGACGGTGACGGCTGCCTTGAGTACCGCGTCGCGATCGATGGCCATGAGACCAGGGTAGCTCATTTGAGACATCCATGTCTCAGCTGAGACAAGTCGTGTGCGCGCGGCCGCGCTTCGGGGCAAGGAAAAAGCCGGTGGTGGCCCGCTTGGGGCCGCCACCGGCTCGCCTCACCGCCGACCGCTCGGGTCGGCGCTGCTCGCTCAGTTCAGCTCTGCTCGCTCAGGTCCGCGTGCTCAGCTCTGGTTGTAGAACCCGCTGTCGTCCAACGGCCGGTCGATCACCATCACCTCGACCTCCGGCGGCGTCAGCAGGAACACCCGCCGGGCGATCCGCTCGATCCCGCCGCGGGTGCCGAAGACCAGGCCCGACGCGAAGTCGACCATCCGCTTGGCCTCGCCGTCGTCCATCTCGGTCACGTCCATGACCACCGGAGTACCGGCGCGGATGTGCTCGCCGACCGTGCGGGCGGATTCGAATCCGGTGGGCTTCACCGAAACGATCTTCGCCGGGTTCGGCAGCATCGGAACCGTGTCCGCGGTCGCCCACGGCTCTTCCTCGTACACCGCGGCTGGGTAGCTCCCGGACGGCATCAGCCACCCGTTGTGGTGCTCGTCGCGAAGTGCTCCCATGCCGCGCCTCCCTGTCCTGTCCCCGTCTGGCTCCGGCCTGCTGACGCGTCGTCCACTCACCGGAGCTGTCCGAGTATCGCACTGATCACCGCTTCGGCGCCCGCCCTGGCACGCCGTTCGGGTTGTGGCGTGTGCCAGTGGCACAAGCCGTCCTCACCGAGAGGGGACGCCGCAGGTCGGCGGGTGGTTGCACGGTGCGCCCGGGATCATTCCGACCTCGTCCTCGACCGGCCGTTCGAGGCTGTCGAGTTGACGACTGGTCACATCTCGGTGACGCCGTCGGTGACCCTCGCGGCTACTCTCCGGTGACCCCGTCGACGCATTCACGCAGCAGGTCCGCATGCCCGTTGTGCCGCGCGTACTCCTCGATCAGATGGACCTGGATCCAACGCAGCGTCACCTCTTCGCCACCGCGCCGCCGCTTGCCGACGGTCTCCAGTGGCAGCCCGCACACCGCCTGCTCGGCGAGTTCGATCTGCCGGCGCCAGGTGGCGAAGGCCTCGGCCGGGTCGGCCTGGTCCGCCCCGTTGAAGTCGAAGTCCGGGTCCTCGGCGGTGCCGTAGACCGCGGTGTCCTCGCCGCCGAGCAGGATGACCTGGTACCAGTAGGACTCCACCTCGGCGAGATGGCGGACCAGCCCGAGCAGGCTCAGCGTCGAAGGCGGCACCGAGCGCCGCTTGAGCTGCTCCTCGGTCAGGCCCGCCGTCTTCACCGCCAGCGTCTTGCGGTGGAAGTCGAGCCAGGCGGCGAGCATGGTGGCCTCGTCGGCGGCGTATGGCGGGTCGGTGCGCTCGGTCGCGTCGGTCATGTGCGCCATCCTGGCGCAGCAGGGGACGGCGCCGCGAGTCGATTCTTCCGGACGTTAGGCTCTCGGCGGCAGCACAAAGCCGGGCCGGAACGCTTACGGAGGACCGCATGTCACGACCCGTCACCCTGGTCACCGGCGGCGGCCGGGGGATCGGCGCAGCCGTCTGCCGGCGGCTGGGCGCCGACGGTCACGACCTCGCGATCGGCTACCGCCGGGACACCGAGGCGGCCGAGAAGCTCGCCGAGGAGCTCCGGGCGGCGGGTGGTGCGGCGGTCGCGATCCGGCTCGACACCGCCGTCGAGGCGGAGGTGGAACGGTTCTTCGACCGGGCCGCCGAGCAACTCGGGGCGGCCACCGGCCTGGTCAACAACGCCGGTGTGACCAGCCCGCGCGGGCCGCTCGCCGAGCTGCGCACCGAGGACCTGCGCCGGGTGGTGGACGTCAACCTGGTCGGCTACCTGCTCTGCGCCCGCCGGGCCGCCCGCGACTGAGAGGGTCCGCCAGTAGGGGGCCGGCGATCGTCAACGTCTCCTCGGCGGCGGCCACCCTGGGCAGCCCGGGTGAGTACGTGCACTACGCGGCCACCAAGGCGGCCACCGACGCGCTGACCATTGGCCTGGCCAAGGAGCTCGGTCCGGCCGGGATCCGGGTCAACGCCGTCTCGCCCGGCACCATCGAGACCGAGATCCACCAGCTGTCGGGCGAGCCAGGACGCCCCGCCCGGGTCGGCCCCAGCGTCCCGCTGCGCCGGGCCGGGCGCCCCGAGGAGATCGCCGGCGCGGTCGCCTGGCTGCTCTCCCCGGACGCCTCCTACACCTCGGGCGCGATCCTGCGGGTCGCCGGCGGGCAGTAGCGGCGCGTCAGGCGGCCGGCGCGGCCGCCGCACCACGGGCTCGGGCTCGCCAGGCGCCCGCCAGGCTGACCGCGCCGAGCAGCACGATCACCGCTCCCGACACCAGGAACGCGGGCGAACCCGGCGAGCCCGCCGAGGCGCCCGCGACCACGTAGGCCGCCGTGCCGGGCAGCACGCCCAGCGCGCTGCCCGCCAGGAACGGCCCCCAGCGGACGCCGGACAGGGCCGCGCTCAGGTTCACCGCCTGGAACGGGACGCCCGGCACCAGCCGCATCAGCAGCACCGTGCGGAAACCGTGCTCGGTCAGCCCGCGGTCCAGCGCCAGCAGCGCCCGGCCGCGCAGCAGTGGCCGCAGCGCCCGCCGGCCGAGGCCGCGCCCCAGGCCGAAGGCCAGCGCGGCGCCGGCCGTGGTGCCCAGCACCGCGACCGGCACGCCCCAGCGGGCGCCGAACAGCACGCCGGCCGCCACGCTCAGCGCGGGTTTGGGCAGGAAGGCCAGCGTGCCCAGCGCGAAGAGCAGGGTGAACGCGGGCGCCCGCCACACCCCGGGCACCGACAGCGCCAGCTGCCGCGGATCCCAGAACAGCACCGAGGCGGCGGCCGCCAGCAGGATCACCAGCAGCAGCGCCGCCCGGGCCCAAGGTGCGCGCAGCACGCCGCTCAGCTTCATGCGGGGGAGTGTAGTCAGCCCGGCAGGCCGACCTCGGCGGGCGGCTCGGCCACCTCGCCGCGCCCGCCCCGCGCCGTGCGCAGCGCGCCCGCCGTCACCGTGAGCGCCGCCGCCAGCGCCGTCACCACCGCGAACGACACCCGCAGCGAGCTGCCCTGGGCGATCGTTCCGACGATCGCCGGTGCGATCAGCCCGGAGGTGTAGGTGACGGTCGCGACGCCCGCGATCGCCTGGCTCGGGTTCGGCCCGGCGTGCCCGGCGGCGGCGAAGGCCAGCGGTACCACCACCGCGACCCCGATGCCGAGCAGCGCGAAGCCGGGGATCGCCACCGCCGGGCTGGTCGCGATCACCACCAGCACTCCGCCGCCCGCGGCGACCGCCCCGCCGAGCCGCACCCCGCGCACCGGCCCGAGCCGCCGCACCGCCAGGTCGCCCGCCAAGCGGGCCACCGCCATGGTGCCGGCGAACGCCGAGTACGCCACCGCCGCGGTGCCGGCCGCCGCGCCGGTGAGGTCGCGCAGGTAGACGCTCGACCAGTCGACGCCCGCGCCCTCGGCGAAGACCGCGCAGAAGCCGACCAGCCCGATCGCCAGCGCCGAGCGGGGCGGCAGCGCGAACCGGGGCGGCGCCTCGGCCTCCGGTTCCGGGCGCACGTCCAGCAGTCCGGCGCAGGCCAGCTGGCCGAGCAGCAGCAGCACCCCGGCCGCGAGCGCCAGGTGCAGCCGGGGGTCCAGCTGCTGACGGGCCGCCAGCGCGCCGAAGGTCGAGGCGAGCAGTCCACCCAGGCTCCACATCCCGTGCAGGCCGGACATGATCGACTTGCCCATCCGGCGCTCGACCTCGACCCCCTCGGCGTTCATCGCCACGTCCGCCATCCCCGAGGTGCCGCCGTAGACCAGCAGCGCCAGGCAGAGCCAGGGCAGCCCGGGAGCGAGGGCGGGCAGCGCGAGCGAGAGGCACCAGAGTGCCAGCAGCAGCCGGATCGCCGCGCGGGCGCCCAGCCGGTGGGTGATCCGCCCGGCCAGCGGCATCGCGAGCGAGGCGCCGAGGGCGGGCATCACCAGGGCCAGGCCGAGCTGGCCCGGGCTCAGGTGCAGCCGCTCCTGCAGGGCCGGGATCCGGGTGGCGAAGCTGCCGGTGACCGCGCCGTGGACGGCGAAGACCAGCGCGATGCTCAGCCGGGACCGGCCGAGCCCCTCGCGGCGCGGTGGGTGAGCGGGTGACGGCATGGCGGAAGTCCTCCCTGTCGGGTGACTGATCGTCGGGCGTCTGGCCCCTGCGAGGCGATAAATTATCAGGAAGGGACCCTGATAGATAGACTGAGTGCCTGGCGCGACCGAGCCCGGACCGCCGATCTGGAAGGATGTTCGGCCATGACCACCGCGCGCACGGCCACTCCCAGCACCGCCCGTGCGATCAACGACCGGCTGGCCCTCGACCTGCTGCTCGGCCACGGACCGCTGACCGCCACCGAGCTGCGCGCCCTCACCGGACTCTCCCGCCCCACCGTCGCCGACCTGCTGGAACGCCTGCAACGCGGCGGCCTGGTGGCCATCGTGGGGGAGCGCGGCGAGCAGCGCCGTGGGCCCAACGCCCGCCTCTACGGGCTGCGCGCCGACCGCGCCCACCTGGCCGGCATCGACGTGCGCACGGTCGGCGTCACGCTCACTGTCGCCGACCTCACCGGGCGGACGCTGGCCGGCGCCGCGCTGCCGGTCGACCCCGCCGACCCGGCCGGTCCGCCCCCCGGCTTCGCCGACCAGGTGCTGCGGACCCTGCTGGCCACCGCGCGCGAGGCCGGCGCCCGCGAGCTGCACACGGTGGCGGTCGGCGCGCCGGGCCTGGTCGACCCGGCCAGCGGGGCGCTGAGCACCACCTCGCGCCTGCACCACTGGCACGCCGAGCTGGTCGCCACCCTGCGCGCCGGACTGAGCGGGCGGTTGCTGCTGGAGAACGAGGCCAACCTGGCGGGCATCGCAGAGCACCGGTTGGGCGCCGCCACCGATCGCGACACCTTCGTGCTGCTCTGGCTGGGGCACGGCACCGGTGCCGCGGTGGTGCTGGACGGCCGGCTGCGCCGGGGCTCCTCCGGCGGCACCGGCGAGATCGGGTTCCTGCCGGTGCCCGGCACCGGCTCGCTGCCCGGCATGCGCAGCTGCGACGGGGGCTTCCACAGCCTGGCCGGCAGCCCGGCGGTCTGCGCGCTGGCCCGCGCGCACGGCCTGCCGGTGGGTGACGGCACGGGCGGTGGGCCGCCCGCCGAGGCGGCGGTGCTCGCCGCGGTCGCGGCCGGGCCGGCCGGCGAGCCGTTCCTGGACGAGCTGGCCGACCGGGTCGTGCTCGGCGTCTCGGCGGTCAGCGTGATCCTCGACCCGGGCTGCGTGGTGCTGGGCGGCGAGGTCGGCCGGGCCGGCGGGGCCGCGCTGGCCGAGCGGGTGGCGGCCCGGCTCGCGCGGCTGTCACCGCTGCGCACCGAGGTCCGGGCCGGCACGGCCGGCGGCGGCGCCGTGCTCAGCGGGGCGGTGCTGACGGCCTCGGACGCGGTGCGGCGCGACCTGTTCGGCGGGCTCGACCTCGGCTGAACGGCGCTCGGTTCTCGGCTGGCCGGGGCCCCGCACTCCCAGGCTTTCCCGGGCCGCCGTTCAGGATCCGTCCGGCACCTGAACATCCGTTGCGGATCATGTGATCTTCACTGTCCGTTTCATGAGGGTTTTATGAACAATCGGCTTGGTTGTCGGAGTTGCGCTGAGTGACCATCTACCCTCGGTTTCGGGATCAATGGGCCGGATGGGTCGTGTTATGCCGATCGACCAACCGTTCGCCGCTGCGCCGCGTCCCCACCTAGGCGGTCGGGGCTCGCTCCGTCTGCACCCGACCCGCAAATGTCCCGGCGAGAGCAAGGTTCATGGAAGCAGTAGAAGATCGAGGCGCTCACCTGCGCCGATTCGGGGGCGAGCAGCTCGGGGGCGAGCAGCCGGGGTGGCAGGCCGGCGCGCTGTGGCCGGTCGCGCCCGCGGCTCCCGTCCGCACTCTGGTGGACATCCTGGAGGCCGCCGCGCACGCCTGTCCGCAGGCGCCGGCGCTGGATGCCGACGGACAGGTTTTCGACTACCGAACGTTGCTGGCGGCCGTGGACGAGCTGGCCCGGCGCCTGGCCGCCGCCGGGATCGGGCGCGGCGACCGGGTCGGCGTGCGGGTCCCCTCCGGCACCGCCGACCTGTACCTCGCGATCCTCGCCGTGCTGCGGGTCGGCGCCGCCTACGTCCCGGTCGACTTCGACGACCCGGACGAGCGTGCCGAGCTGATCTGGACCGACGCCGGGGTCTGCGCGGTGGTCGGCGCCGGCCTGGCCGTGGCGTTCAGTGCCGTCGTGGCACCCGGCCGTCGCCCGGCCCGGCCCGGCCCGCAGGACGACGCCTGGATCATCTTCACCTCCGGCACCACCGGCCGCCCCAAGGGCGTCGCGGTCAGCCACCGGTCGGCCGCCGCGTTCGTCGACGCCGAAGCCGGGCTCTTCCTGCGCGGCAACGGGCTGCGCCCCGGCGACCGGGTCCTGGCCGGCCTCTCGGTCGCGTTCGACGCCTCATGCGAGGAGATGTGGCTCGCCTGGCGCCACGCCGCCTGCCTGGTCCCCGCGCCGCGCTCACTGGTCAAGGCCGGCACCGACCTGGGCCCCTGGCTGGTCGAGCGGCAGATCACCGTGGTCTCCACGGTGCCCACGCTGCTCGCGCTCTGGCCGGTGGAGTGCCTGGAGCGGGTGCGCCTGCTGATCGTCGGCGGTGAGGCCTGCCCGGCCGAGCTGGTCGACCGACTGGCCACCGGGCAGCGCGAGTTCTGGAACACCTACGGCCCCACCGAGACCACCGTGGTCGCCTGTGCCGCGCTGCTGACGCCCGGTCAGCCGGTGCGGATCGGGGCGCCGCTGGCCGGCTGGGAGATCGCCGTCGTCGACGGTCAGGGCAAGCCGGTCGCCTGGAACGAGACCGGCGAGCTGCTGATCGGCGGCGTCGGCACCGCCCGCTACCTGGACCCCGCGAAGGACGCCGAGAAGTTCCGCCCGCACGACTGGCTGCGCAGCCCCCGGGTCTACCGCAGCGGCGACCTGGTCCGGGCCGAGCCCGCGGGCCTGGTCTTCGTCGGCCGCGCCGACGAGCAGGTCAAGCTGGCGGGTCGCCGGGTCGAACTCGGCGAGATCGACGCCGCGTTGCAGGCGCTGCCCGGCGTGCGGGCTGCTGCCGCGGCCGTGCGCAAGACGGCCGGGGGTGGCGAGGTGCTGGTCGGCTACCTGGTCCCCGAGCGCCGGGAGCTCGGCCTCGACACCGAGGCCGCCCGCGCGCTGCTGCTGGAGCGGCTGCCCCAGTCGCTGGTCCCGGTGCTCGCCCTGCTGGAGGACCTGCCCACCCGCACCTCCGGCAAGGTCGACCGCAACGCGCTGCCCTGGCCGCTGGCCGGCGCGGCGGCCGACCGGGGCGCGGCGGTGGACCTGGACGGTACCGCCGGCTGGCTGGCCGCGCGCTGGCGCGAGCTGCTAGGTCTGCCGGTCACCGGGCAGAGCGACTTCTTCGCGCTCGGCGGCACCAGCCTGGCCGCCGCCAAGCTGGTCTCGGTGCTGCGCGAACGCTGCCCCGGGGTCTCGGTCACCGACATCTACGGTCACCCGACGCTGCTCGGGCTGGCCGCCCGGCTGGACGAGCTGACCGGCGGTCCGGCACCGCACGCCGACCCCGCCGCGCACGTCGCGGCGCCGCAGGCCGCCACCGGCCTGGTCCGCCCGATGCGGCCGACGCCGCGCCGGGCCGGCCTGGTCCAGTTGCTGGTGCTCACCGTCGCCTACACCATCAGCGGCCTGCGCTGGGTGCTGGCGCTGGCCGCGCTGGACAACCTGACCCACCGGGTGCCCTGGGCCCCGCACGCCCCCTGGTGGTTGATCATCACCGGCTGGTTGGTGCTGTCCAGCGCCCCGGGCCGGCTGGTCCTCGGCTCGGCCGCGGCCCGGATGCTCACCGTCGGACTGAAGCCTGGCAGCTACCCGCGCGGCGGCTCGGTGCACCTGCGGCTGTGGACCGCCGAGCGGGCCGTCGCCGTGTTCAACCTGGCCGCGCTGATCGGTACCCCGTGGGCCAGGCACTACGCCCGCGCGCTCGGCTGCCGGGTCGGCCGCGGTGCCGACCTGCACACCATGCCGCCGGTCAGCGGTCTGGGCCGGTTCGGCCCCGGCTGCTCGGTCGAGCCCGAGGCCGACGTGGCCGGCTGGTGGCTGGACGGCGATCAGCTGGAGCTGGGCCGGGTCGAGGTCGGCGCCGGCGCCCGGGTCGGCACCCGGGCGATGCTGATGCCCGGCGCCCGGCTGGGTGACGGCGCGGACCTGGCGCCCGGCTCCTGCCTGTTCGGCGAGCTGCCGGCCGGCGAGCGCTGGCACGGCTCCCCGGCCCGCCCGCTGGACGGTCCGGGCGTGGCCCGGGCCGGCGAGGGTTGGCCGGTCCCCGCGCACGGCCGCTCGCGCGGCTGGCACCTCGCCTACGCGCTGGCGCTGCCGCTGCTCAGCCTGCTACCGGTGCTCGCCGCCGCCCCCGCCCTCCTGGTGGTCTTCCAACTGGTCGACCAGGACCGCTCGTTGAGCGCTGTGCTGGTCCAGCTGTTGACCGTCTCGCCGCTGGCCGCCCTCTTCTCGATGGTCTGCTACGCGGGTCTGCTGGTGCTGCTGGTCCGGCTGCTGAGCCGCCCGATCAAGCCCGGGTTCCATCCCGCGCACGGCAAGGCGGCCTGGTGCACCTGGGTGGTCAGCCGGCTGATGGCCACCGCGCGCGGCACGCTCTTCCCGCTCTACGCGAGCCTGTTCACCCCGGTCTGGCTGCGGCTGCTCGGGGCCAGCGTCGGCCGCCGGGTGGAGGCGTCCACCGTGCTCACCCTGCCCGGGCTGATGCGGGTGGACGACGGTGCCTTCCTCGCCGACGACACGCTGATCGCGCCCTTCGAGGTGCGCGGCGGCTGGCTGCGGCTGGGCGCCTCCCAGGTCGGCCGGCGGGCTTTCGTCGGCAACTCCGGGATCGTCGGCCCCAGCCGCGACCTGCCCGACGACGCGCTGGTCGGGGTGCTCTCCGACGCTCCGCCGCAGGCCGAGCCCGGCTCCTCCTGGCTGGGCCGCCCCGGCCTCGCGCTGCCCCGGGTGGCCGAGACCGGCGACCCCAGCCGCACCTACGACCCGCCCCTGCGGCTGGTGCTGGCCCGCGCGGCGGTGGAGCTGTGCCGGGTGGTGCCGGTGCTGTTCGCCGTGCTGCTCGGCGACCTCGCCGTGGTCGCGATGCAGGAACTGGTCGACAGCGACGGCCTGATCCTGGGCGCCGCGCTGGTCGGCCCGGTGCTGATCGGCGCCGGCATCGCCGCCTGCCTGGTCACCACGGCGGCCAAGTGGCTGCTGGTGGGCCGGTTCAAGACCGGTGAGCACCCGCTCTGGTCCTCCTTCGTCTGGCGCAACGAGCTGTACGACACCTTCGTCGAGGAACTCGCGATGCCGTGGCTGGGCCAGACCCTGGTCGGTACGCCGTTCCTGAACGTCTGGCTGCGCTCGCTCGGCGCGCGGATCGGGCGCGGCGTCTGGTGCGAGACCCACTGGCTGCCGGAGACCGACCTGGTCGCCGTCGAGGACGGGGCGAGCGTCAACCGCGGCTGCGTGCTGCAGACGCACCTCTTCCATGACCGGGTGATGCGCCTGGACCAGGTCCGCCTCGGCGCCGGGGCCACGCTGGGTCCGCACTCCATCGTGCTGCCCGGCTCCGCCGTCGGGGTCGGCGCGGCGGTCGGCGCCTCCTCGCTGGTGATGCGTGGCGAGGAGATGCCCGACGGCACCCGCTGGGCCGGCAACCCCGTCGCCGCCTGGCCCACCGGGCACCGCACGGCCGCCGCCACCCGCGCCCCGCGCCGGCACGCGCTCCCCGGTCGGCAGCGCACCGCCCCGCGGCGCCCCGCCTCGCCGGGCCGCCAGCGCTGACCGGCGGCCCGGCGAGGCGGGCATCGCCCGGCCCGTGGGGGTGGCCTGCGGCGGGTGGCCCGGTCGGTGTACCGGCGGCCGGTGCCGATGCGGCAGGATGGGGGCTGCCCGCGATCATCACCGTGATGCGCCACGAAACCCCCGGGGAGTGCCATGGGACAGCCCGCTCGTCCGGTCCACCACTACCGCATCGGCGAGGCCGCGGCCATGCTCGGCGTGAGTGCGGACACCATGCGGCGCTGGGTCGACGCCGGCCGGCTGGCCGCCGAGCGGGACGAGCACGGCCACCGCATCATCGCCGGCCAGCAGTTGGCGTCGTTCGCGCGCGAGCTGGCCAAGCCCGGAGTGGCGGAGGCGGAAGGCCGTACCTCCTCGGCGCGCAACCGGTTCCCGGGGATCGTCACGCACGTGGTGCTGGGGGACGTGGCCGCGCAGGTGGAGATCCAGGCCGGGCCGTTCCGGGTGGTGTCGCTGATCAGCCGGGAGTCGGCGGAGGAGCTGGGCCTGGTGCCGGGGGCCCGGGCCACTGCGGTCATCAAATCGACCAATGTGATGATCGAAGGTAGTTGACCCGTACGAGGCGGTCGACCCCGTAAGGTCGCGAGCGCCGGAAGCGACGCACGCCAGAAACAGCAGCCGCACTTGAGGAGAGCCGTGCCCCGAGCCGCCCTGCCCACCACCCAGGCCACGGTGGACGCCGCGACCCCGGTGGCCGACCTCCCGGACCGGCCGCTGGCCGTCGCGCACCGCGGCGACCCCTACCGCTTCCGGGAGAACACCCTGCCCTCGGTGGCCGCCGCGCTGGCCGCCGGGGCCGACGCGGTCGAGGTCGACGTCCAACTGACCCGGGACGGCGTCCCGATGCTGCTGCACGACCCCACCCTCAAGCGCCTGTGGGAGCTGGACCGCCCGCTGCGTGCGCTCACCGCCGACAGGCTGGCCGCCCAGCGCTTCGCGGACGGACACCGGGTCCCCACCCTGGCCGAGGCGATCGGGCTGCTGGCCGAGTACCCGGCGGCCAGGCTGATGATCGACCTGGACGATCCCGGGCCGGCCGAGGCCGCCTGGCGGGCCGTCACCGAGCAGGGCGCCGAGGGCCGGGTGCTCTTCTGCGGGCCCGCGACCGCGCTGCTCGCGGTGCGCGCCCTGGCCCCCGAGGTGCCGCTCGCGCTCACCTGGAAGCAGCCGGGCCTGCCGGTCGCCGCACTGCTGGCGGACCTGCGGCCGCACTACCTCAACCCGCCCTTCGGGCTGGTGGACCGGGCGCTGGTGGAGCGGGCGGCCGCCGCGGGCCTGACGGTCAGCACCTGGACGGTGGACCTGCGCCGCACCATGCGCCGGATGCGGGAGACGGGCGTCGCCTCGATCACCTCCAACCGGATCGGGCTGCTGCGCTCGGTGCTCGACAGCCGCCGACGGTGACCGCCGTGCTGGGCCGCCAGGCCCTGAACCGCGCCCTGCTGGCCCGTCAGCACCTGCTCGCACCAAGCGAACTGACTCCACGTCAGCTGATCACCCAGCTGGTCGGTCTACAGGCCCAGGCCGCCGACCCGCCGTACTACGGCCTCTGGTCCCGGCTGCCCGACTTCGCCCCGGAGCAGCTCGGCGCGCTGCTCGAAGGACGTACGGCGGTCCGGCTCGGGCTGCAGCGCGGCACCATCCACCTGGTCACCGCCGAGGACTGTCTGAACCTGCGCCCGCTGCTGCAGCCCGTCCTGGACCTGGGCCTGCGCGGCGCCTTCGGCAAGCGCCTGGCCGGTCTGGACCTCGCGGCACTGACCGAGCGCGGCCGGCGACTGGTCGAGGAGTCGCCGCGCACCTTCCAGGAGTTGGGCGCACTGCTCGGCGCCGAGCATCCCGACCGCGATCCGGCCGCGCTCGCCCAACTGCTGCGCGCCCGGCTCGCGCTGGTCCAGGTCCCGCCACGTGGCCTGTGGCGCACCGGCGGTGCCCCCGCGCACACCACCGCCGAGCACTGGCTGGGCCGCCCGCAGGCCGACCTGGCCGACCCGGGCGAGCAGGAGCGGAGCCAGGAGCGCCTGGTGCTCCGGTACCTCGCCGCCTTCGGCCCGGCCACCGTCGCCGACGCGCAGAAGTGGTCGGGCCTGACCCGGCTGGCCGCCGTCTTCAGCCGGCTGCGCCCCCGGCTGGCCGAGTTCCGCGACGAGGCGGGCCGCACCCTCTACGACCTGCCCGACGCGCCCCGCCCCGGCGCCGACGCCGCAGCCCCCGTGCGACTGGTGGCGCCCTTCGACAACCTGCTGCTCTCGCACGCCGACCGCACCCGGGTGCTGCCCGAGGAGTACCGCCCCCGGGTGATGACCCAGAACGGCATCGTGCTCGGCACCCTCCTGGTGGACGGCTTCGTGGCCGGCTCCTGGCAGGTGGCCAGGTCGCCGGCACCCGAGCCGGGCGCCCGGGCGGCCGTCGACCTGCGCCTCTTCACCCCGCTGAGCCGCCCGGCCCGGCAGGCGGCCGAGCTGGCGGCGGAGCGCGTGCTGGCCTTCGCGGCGCCGGAGGCGGCGGCGCGGGAGGTGCGGGTCGAGTCCGGCGACTAGGAGTCGTCTTCAGAGGGTCAGATCAGAGCCTTCGCGGCGTCGCGGATGACGTCGAGGACGAAGTCGGGGTGCGACAGCATGGGCACGTGGCTGCTGTCCACGCTGTAGGTCTTCGCGCCCATGCGCTCGGCGACGGCTCGCTCCAGCTCCGGGTTCACGGTGCGGTCGTGGTTCGCGACGATGTACCAGCTCGGCTTCGTACGCCAAGCGGTGCCGGGGACCTGCTGGGCGAACAGGTCGGCGACCGGCACTGCGCCCGTCGCCAGGACCAACTGCTGCTCGGTCGCGGGAAGATCGCCGCAGAAGTCGCCGATGCCCGACTCAAGCAGCCAGAGGCGGCCGTCGGCGACATCGAGGTGCTTGAAGACGGGCGTGCTGGGGAACTTCTCCTGCTGGCTCTGCGAGGTCTCGTCCTCGTCGGGCGCGAGCGCGGCGATGTAGACCAGGGCGCCCACTCGGTCGTGCACGCCCGCCTTGGTGATCAGCGTCCCGCCGTAGGAGTGGCCGACGAGCACGACCGGGCCGGGCACGTGGTTGATGGCCCGGGTGACGCACGCGACGTCGCCTTCGAGTGAGTCCAGGCCGTGCTGCGAGCTGTAGACCCGGTGGCCCTCGGCCTGGAGCGTGGGGATGAGCTTGCTGAAGCACGACCCGTCGGCCCAGAGTCCGTGCGCGAAAACGATGCTGGCCTTGCCTGCCATGACGTCCTCCTTTGTAGCTGTCAAGCCATGACGCCACCCTACGGCGAGCTTCCGACGCACTACTCTTCGTGATGGTCCCTTTGGGCCTTGACCCACGAAGTAGCGGTCATCTGCCTTGCGGCTCTGCGTGAGGAGCTGGTGTCCTCCGATAGAGTTGATGGTGGTCACGGGCGGCTGGAGGTCCAGGGCGCAGAAGCTGCTGGTAGCGCGGGCGGGGAGGCTTGCGTCCTCCGGGGACAAGCTGTCCAAGTGAGGGGTTGGAGGCTTGTGATGGCCACGGGGAGAACCGGCCGGGCGCGGTCGGGAAGCGGGCTGACCGGCGTGCTGATCGTGGTGGTGCTGGGGGTGCTGCTCGGTTTGCTGTTCTTGGCGAACAAGAGCAACGGGAGCGCGCGTGGCACCGGGCATGACCCGGCGGACATCTTCCTGCCGAAGACGGTCGAGCAGAAGCACCAGGTGGATTCGCCCCCCGACTCGCAGGCATGGCCGAGCAGGACCAGGCTCCCCTCCGCCGGGCTGACCGGCCTTCGCCAGAGTGTTTATGGCGACGCCCCGGGCACTCCCGGAATCTGGGTGGTGATGACAGCCCCCAACGAGCATGACCGGGCAGGCTCGTGGCTCGCCGCCAACGCCCCCTCCTCGCAGGGCACCACGGTCACCCACCCGCAACTGCGGATCGCCGGCGCCACCGCGTGCTACCAGGACCAGCACGATGGCCGGACCACGTGCACGTGGTACGACGAGAAGTTCTTCCTGCTGGTAGCTGGACCAGCCGACGCCGGCGCGGTCCAGCAGGTGCTGCTGCGGGTCCATGACGGCACCGAGCGCTGAGGCACATCCTGGTGGGCTTATCGGTGGGCTCACCGGCACCACTGCGAGGATGCGAGGTCCGCTGGAGGCCCAGCGGACCTTGATCAATGAGCGGGACTCACGCTGGCAGCGCCGGAAGGTACGCGCCGATCCAGCGGTCCAGTTCGGCGAAGACCTCGGTGCGAGCAGCCTCACCCGACAAGACGAGGTCGTGCATTCCGCCCTCGATCCGCACGGTGGTGACACGGCGTCCGAGGCGCGGTGCGAGTGCCGCGATGTCGTCGGCGCGGAGTACGGCGTCGGTGCGGAGCAGATCCGGGTGCCACTTGTTCGTGATGGTGGAGGCGGTGGAGGCCATCAGCAGGACGGGGGCATCGATCTGTAGGCCGCGCCGAACCTCCTGGTGGCCGCGGTTGATGGCGGCGAGCCAGCCGGCATAGAGCGGGAACCCTTCGGCGGGCTTGAGGGTGAGGTCGAAGTCCCAACTGCCCTTGTGGTCACGGTGCAAGCTGTGGACGTAATGCGGGTTGAGTGGCGCGGGCAGCTTGCTGGTGGCCGCCAGCCGGCCGAGTGCGCCCACGGCCGGAGCACCGAGCGTACGCATGGCTGGACTTGTGGGCATCGAAAGGAAAGGACTGTTCAGGAAGAGCCCGTCCACCACCCCGCGCCCGGCTCGCCGGGAAGCCCAGAGGGCGGCTACCAGCCCTCCAGTGGAATGCCCGTTCACGAGTAGCTGACTGTGGCCGTCCTGCTCGCGGATGATCCGGACCGCTTGGTCGAGCTCTTCGTCGTAGGCGGCCAGGTCGCGGATGAAGTTCGGCGACTGGTGGGGTCGCAGCGAGCGGCCGTACTTGCGCAGGTCCAGCGCGTAGAAGGAGAAGCCGAGGGCTGCGAAATGTTCTGCCAAATGAGTCTGGAAGAAGTAGTCGGTGTAGCCGTGCAGGTAGAGCACGGCCCGCTGGGAGCCGGGCACCAGGCGCCGGACCAGGGTCGCGCTGACCGCGCCCTCCTCGTCGGCGGCCAGCGGCAGTTCGGCCGCCTCGTACGGGGCACCCAGGATGTCTTCTCGGAACTCCACGTCTGCCGCACCCAATCTCTGCATTGACCTGCTGCCACAGGACCACCGACTCAGCAGCCCCGACGATACCGGCCGGTAGCCGCCGCACGGCGCCGGCACCCTATGCTGCCGTCATGCCGAGAGACGATGGCGATCGCCACACCGACCAGACCCCGGGCGAGCGGGTGCCGGTGCAGCGTGAGACCGCCTTCGGCACGGCCAAGCTGATGCCCGACCTCGATGACGAGGGCGGCTGGCTGCTCACCCTGGACGGCACCCCGCAGTCCTATGTCGACCTCGCCGAGCCGGGCCACCTCGAATTCGAGTACACCCAGCGGCTCGGCCACCTGGCCGACACCCTGGCCCCCGAGGGCCGCGCGCTGGCCGTGCTGCACCTCGGCGGCGGCGCGCTCACGCTGCCGCGCTACCTCGCCGCCAGCAGGCCCGGCTCGCGCCAGCAGGTGGCGGAGGCGGACGGCCCGCTGGTCGAGCTGGTCCGCGAGGTACTGCCGTGGCCGGAGCCGGAGATCACGGTGACCGTCGGCGACGCCCGTGACGTGCTGGCCGGCACCGCGCCCGGCTCGCTGGACCTGGTGATCGCCGACGTCTTCCAGGGCTCGCGCACCCCCGCCCACCTGACCAGCACCGAGTTCGTCCGGCACGTCGCCGCCGCGCTGCGCCCCGACGGCACGTACGCCGCCAACCTCGCCGACAGCGCACCACTCGACTTCGCCCGAGCCCAGGCCGCCACTGTCCGGGAGGTCTTCCCGCACAGTTGCCTGATCGCCGAACCGTCCGTGCTGCGCGGTCGGCGTTACGGCAATCTGCTGCTGATCGGCTCGCCCGCCCCGCTCCCGGTCGAGCCGCTGGCCCGGCGGCTGGCCGGTGACCCGTTCCCGGCCCGCCTGGTCGACGGAGCGGAGCTGCGCCGGCTGGTCGGCCCGGCCGTCCCGGTGACCGACGCGGCGGCCCGTCCTTCACCGCCGCCACCGGCGGGGGCGTTCAGCATCGGGTGAGCCGGGGGTGATGCTGCGCGACAGGGGCGGCTGACCCGATGTCAGAATGTCGGAGCATCCACCTGTCGGACCATCATCCAGCCGAGGAGCCGACCGCGTTGCCCGCACCCGATGGCCAGCCCGAGCTCGCCCCGAGCGCCCTGCCCGAGACGGCGCTCTGGACCCTCTACCACCGCGCCGCCGAGGCCCGGCGTCCGGACACCGTGCTGCGCGATCCCCAGGCCGTCGCCCTGGTCGACCGGATCGACTTCCCGTTCGTCGACCGCTTCGGCCCCGCCCAGCCGACCGTCGCCCGGCTCCAGGCGCTGCGCGCCGGCGTTTTCGACCGCGAGGTCACCGACTTCCTGACCCGCAGCCCGCGCGGCACCGTGGTCTGTCTCGGTGAAGGCCTGGAGACCCAGTACTGGCGGACCGACAACGGCCGTGCCCGGTGGCTGGGCGTCGACCTGCCCGAGGCCGTCGCCCTGCGTGAGCGGCTGCTGCCGGCCGCCCCGCGCCACCGCCTGCTGGCCGGCTCGGTCACCGATCACGCCTGGCTGGACGAGGTCGATCCCGGCGACGACCTGCTGATCACCGCCGAGGGCCTGCTGATGTACCTCCAGCCGACCGAGGTCCGTGCGCTGGTCGCCGCCTGTGCCGCCCGGCTGCCGCGCGCGACCTTCGTCTTCGACGCGGTGCCGCACTGGTTCAACCGGCTCGCCGAGGCGGCCGCCAAGCGCCCCGGCGGCTACCAGCCGCCGCGGATGCCCTGGACCATCGGCTCGCGCTCGCTGCTCGCCGACCCGCGCACCGTTCCGCTGGGAGCCCGGCGCACCTGGTTCCTGCGCGTGCTCGCCCTCGACCTGCCGGACCGGCGGGCCCGGCTGGTGCGTTCGTTCGGGCCGCTGGATCTGTTGCGGCGGCGTCCGGCGCACCCCGGCCGGCCGCGTCGGCAGGGCTGAAGCGAGCGACGGAACTTAAAGCACTGGTAAAGCGTTCGGGTTGAGGGCGGCAGGCTAGGCTGCCCTGTCGACCGATTCGAACCGCGTTCTGGAGGAACCGGCCTTGCACATCCAAGAGTGGATCCAGAGCGCGCCGCCGAACGCGGTCTACGCACTGGTCGCCCTGATCATCGGCCTCGAGAGCCTCGGCATCCCGCTGCCCGGTGAGATCGCGCTGGTCTCGGCCGGCCTGCTGGCCGCCAAGGGCACGGTCGACCCGGCGCTGGTCGCGGTCTGCGCGGTGGCCGGTGCGGTGATCGGCGACTCGATCGGCTACTCGATCGGACGCAAGGGTGGCCAGCCGCTGTTCGAGCGGCTCGGCCGGAAGTTCCCCCGCCACTTCGGTCCGGACCACCTGGCCACCGCCGAGCGGGCGTTCCACAAGTGGGGCATGTGGGCCGTCTTCTTCGGCCGCTTCATCGCGCTGTTGCGGATCTTCGCCGGGCCGCTGGCCGGCTGCATGCGGATGCCGTACTGGAAGTTCCTGATCGCCAACGTGCTCGGCGGCATCTGCTGGGCGGGCGGGACCACGGTCGCCGTCTACTACGTGGGCAAGGTGGTGGAGCAGTACCTGAAGAACTTCTCCTACCTCGCCCTGGTGCTCGCGCTGGTGGGCGGCGGTGTCATGGGCCTGGTGATCAAGCGCCGGGCGGCACGCGCCCTCGTCGGCCACGCGGACGAGGAGCAGGGGCAGCAGGTCACCGTGGCGGAGTGAGCCGGCGAACCACCGGGGACGTCGGCTGACGGCCTGTCAGCCGGCGCCGCCGACCGCACGTAGGATCGTCGCCGGTACGTGCGGCGAGAGTGCGGAGAGACTGATGACCGAGCAGCAGCAGTGGAGTGCGGTGGACCGGTACCTGGACGGGGTGCTGGTCGGTGCGGACGCGGCGCTGACCGCCGCACTGGCGACCAGTGAGAAGGCCGGGTTGCCGCAGATCGCCGTCTCGCCCACCCAGGGCAAGCTGCTCCACCTGCTGGCCCTGACCGCGGGCGCCCGGCGGATCCTGGAGATCGGCTCGCTCGGCGGCTACAGCGCGATCTGGCTGGGCCGGGCGCTGCCCGCCGACGGCCGGCTGATCTCGTTGGAGCTCTCGCCGGCCCATGCCGCCGTCGCCCGGGCCAACCTGCACGAGGCCGGACTGGAGAAGGTGGCCGAGGTGCGGACCGGGCGGGCCGTCGACAGCCTGGCGGAGCTGGTGGACGACGGCGCCGAGCCGTTCGACCTGGTCTTCATCGACGCGGACAAGCCCAGCAACCCGGAGTACGTCGGCTGGGCGCTGCGGCTCGCCCGGCCCGGCACGCTGATCATCGTGGACAACGTGGTGCGCGGCGGGGCGGTGGCCGACGCCGGCAGCACGGATGCGTCCGTGGTCGGGATCCGCGCGATGCACGAGCTGGTCGCGGCCGAGCCACGGCTGGAGGCCACGGCGGTGCAGACGGTGGGCAGCAAGGGGTACGACGGGTTCACGCTGATCCGGGTGATGAGCTGATCGGATCGTCGGATCGCCGGCCCGCGGGAGTCGGCGGCTGGGGCGACGGACTGGTCCGGGCCTCGTTCAGCTGACGGCGAGGACAGCTGAACGAGGCCCGGGGTTTCGGGGAGCGGGCCATCGGCCGATCTGCGGCCCGCCTGACGGTCCGTCAGAGTACCGGCCCGCAGGGCTGCCGGGGGAGTGCGGAGGCAGCGAGGCCGCGCGCGCCCAGACCGGACGCGCCCAGACCGGACGCGCCCAGGCCGGTGGGCCCGGTGGGGATCCGCGCGCCGCAGGTCCGGCCTGCCGCCGCCTCGATCGCCGTGGCCACCGCGTCCGCGACCCGGCTCGCCAAGGCCTGACCACCTGCGGCCGGGGTGCTCGTGGCGAGGCCCTCGACCACGCGGTCGACCCCGGGGCGGGCCGGCAGCCGGGCCGCCGCCGTCCCGAGGCCGGTCGGGCCCGCGCTGAACCGCGGCGGTGAAGCAGGTGGCGGTGGTGCTGACGCCATGTCAGGTCTCCTTCGATGCGGGGCGGCCGGGGCGTCAGCCACGGGCGCGAGCGACCTCGACGTTCTCCAGCACGCCGAGCGCGTCGGGCACCAGGATGGCGGCGGAGTAGTAGGCGCTGACCAGGTAGGAGACCACCGCCTTCTCGTTGATGCCCATGAAGCGCACGTTCAGTCCGGGCTCGTACTCGTCCGGGATGCCGATCTGGTTCAAGCCGATCACCCCCTGGTTGGACTCGCCGGCGCGCATCGCGATGATCGAGGAGGTGTGCCCGCCGACCACCGGAATCTTGCCGCACGGGAAGATCGGCACGCCGCGCCAGGCCGGGATGTGGTGGCCACCGACGTCGACCGAGCCGAAGTAGATGCCCCGCTTGCTGCACTCGCGCCCGAACGCGGCGATGGCGCGCGGGTGGGCGAAGATGTGCGAGGTCTCGCGGCGCAGGCTGAGCAGCTCGTCCAGATCGTCCGGGGTGGGCGGGCCGGAGTGGGTCTGGATCCGCTGGTCGTAGTCGGCGTTCGCCAGCAGGCCGAAGTCGGGGTTGTTGACCACCTCGAACTCCTGGCGCTCGCGCAGCGCCTCGATGGTTAGCTTCAACTGCTGCTCGACCTGGTTCATCGGGTCGTTGAAGAGGTCGGCGACCCGGCTGTGCACCCGCAGCACGGTCTGCGCGACGCTCAGCTCGTACTCGCGCGGCGCCAGCTCGTAGTCCACGAAGGTGCCGGGCAGCTCGTGCTCGCCCTCGTGGCCGGCCGCCAACTCGATGGCGGCCTCGCCGTGCTGGTTCTGCGCCTGATCGGCGTCGGCCAGGTACTGGTCGATCAGCTCCCGCAGTTCGGCGGAGCGGGCCGCCAGCTCCTGGAAGGCCCCCCAGGGCAGGGTGAGCACGGTGGCGGCGGTGGTCGCCTTGACGGTGTACTCCCACAGGGCGTCGGAGCGGCCGACCACCTCGTCGCCCAGGTGGTCGCCGTCGGCCAGGTGGCCGAGGACGGCGGACTCGCCGTACTTGCCGAGGCCGATCTTGTTGATCTTGCCGTGGGCGATCAGGTAGATCTCGTCGATCGGCTGCCCGGCCTCGACCAGCACCTCGCCGGCGACCACCTCGCGCTGGGTGAAGCGCCTGGCCAGCTCGCCGAGCAGCGCCTCGTCCGCCACGTCGCGCAGCACCGGGACCTCGCGCAGCGACGGCGGCACGACCCGGACCTCGGCGCCGGTCTTCACAAAGCTCACCCGGCCGCGCCCGACCGCGTAACTCAGCCGGCGGTTCACCCGGTAGGTGCCGCCGGAGACCTGCACCCAGGGCAGCGCGCGCAGCAGCCAGCGCGAGCTGATGCCCTGCATCTGGGGCTCGGATTTGGTGGTGGTGGCGAGGTTGCGCGCCGCCGTCGTGCTCAGGCTGAGCTGAGCGCTCTGTTGGACCTGCTGCGGTTCGGTCGGTGCCGGCCCGGTGTCGATCGACATCGGCTCTCTCCATTCGTCACGGTCGCGGCAGCAGGGTGAGATCCGTCTGACGCGATGGAATCCGTTGCGTGGTTCAGATTCCATCGCATGGCCGCCACCCGGGAGAAGGAGATCGGGAAAAGAGCTGATCCATGGGGAAGCGTTTCTCCGGCTCTGCGCCGGTACGGCGGATCAACTACTCAAAGGGGCGCGTGAGCTGTTTGCGCGCGCCCTTGATTCGCTCGAAAATGCGAGTTGAGAATGCTAGTCGAGAAATGGCAAGCAGGTTATATGACAGTCAGTTGGCGAATGTCGGCTCAGCCGGACGGACTGTCAACGGGTGGGTGGCGCGGGCCGACGGTCAGGCCTGCACCCCCGGCCTGCGGTCGGCCGGACGGCGTGGCGGGATCGGGCTGGCGGGGAAGTCGCGCGGGCCGGTCCACAGCGCGGGCACCGCGTCCGAGCGCCGTGCCAGTTGATAGGCGATGGACTCGTAGTTGACCCGCCAGCCCTGGAAGTGCGGCCAGGCGAGTACCGTCGGCCGTTCGGTGGCGAAGCCGGCCGCGGTGATCATGCTGACCGCCGCGTCGAACTCGGCGTAGGTGAGCCGGAGCGGGCTGTTCGGCTCCGGATCCGGGTCGTAGTCGATCCGCACCACCCGGGCGATGTCGCGCAGCGCGGTGAACCCGGCGCGCAGCACCAGCCGGGCCTCCGGCGGCGCGTTGCGGGGACTGACGGCGAGTTGGATCGCGGCGGCGTCCATCACGGCGATCAGTCCGACGATCCAGCTGCGGTACGGCTGCGGTGAGCGGAAGGAGATCAGCACCGGGTAGTTGGAGTGGCTCTCGCCCAGCTCGGCGGCCAGCCGCTCCCAGTCCCGGTAGAGCTGCGGCAGCGCCGTCTCGGTGTCCACCAGGGACTGCCGGGCCAGCAGCTCCGGGCCCCAGGCCGGCTCGCCCGCCCGCGACTGCAGCAGCGTCACCTCGACCTCGCGGCGGTTGTACGAGCCGTACAGCGTGGGCAGGTAGGCGATCTGCAGCGCGATCACCACCGGGCCGCTGACCGCCGCCAGGAAGTCCAGCGCGGAGAGCCGCAGGCGGTCGCCGCTGGCGAAGCCGAGGGTGAAGAGGCTGGAGCCGGCCTCGCGCAGCGAGACGCTCCAGGAGAGACCGGAGTCGGCGTACAGCAGCAGGGTGAAGGAGGCCAGCAGGGAGAGCAGCCAGCAGAACAGCATGCCCACCAGGACCAGTGGCGCCAGCCAGGCCTGAGCCCGGTCGTGCGCGCGGTAGGTGCCGAAGGGTGCCGCGCAGGCGTGCAGCAGGGCGCGCACGGTGCGCCAGAGCCGCTGGACCAGCGAGGAGTAGAGCCCGCGCGGCACCACCAGGGTGCGCAGGATGCTGGCGATGGTGAGCGGGAGCAGCAGGACGCCGGCCAGCGCCGAGATCAACCTCATGGCGGACATTGTCGATCATCCGACCGCATGCTCGTCGGATCGGCTCGGTGGTTGTCGACCGGGCAGGACGCCGGACGCGCGCACGCGGTGCTCCGCCTGGGCCGTGCGGGCCCTGCCGGATCACCGCGTGACGTGCTGTTCGACGTACCGTCAGCTGGGTTGCCGGGAGAGCTGGCTGAAGCGTTGCAGGCTCTGCTGATAGGCCGCCGGGGTGACGTGCATCGGTCCGGTGTACGGGTGTGTCATGTGCAGAACCAGGTAGACACCGAAGCCGACCACCGCGCCGACCAGGCCCAGCGCGATCGCCTCACGCCGCTGGAAGGTGAGTCCCGCGATCGGCGCGAAGAGCAGCACCAGCATCCCGGTGCCGATCAGCGCGGGGTAGAGCGGGGAGGGCAGCGACAGCGAGGTGTCCGCCAGCCGGATCTGCCGCTTGGTGTAGATGTCGTCCAGATCGCTCAGCTCGGTGGTTCGTTGCGGTGAGTCGGGCTCCGCCTCGACGTGCTGCCGGGCCGCGTCCAGGCCGGCCCAGGTGCCGGCATCGGAACCGCCGTGCGTCATCGCCGTGAAGTCCGGTCCGATCACGTCGGTGACGTAGGAGCGCAGCAGCGGCCGGGTGCTGGCATCGGCATCGGTGTAGGCGGCGTTCAGCGAGCGGGCCTCGTCCCAGGTGTGTCCCCGTGCGGTGTTCAGGTTGGACCAGGAGCCGGCGATCAGGAACGCGGCGACCAGGATGAAGGAGGAGAGCGAGGCCGAGCCCAGGAAGCTGAGCGCGCCTCCGGAGAAGGCGCCCTCGCGGGAACGGCTGGTGCGGCCGAAGGCGGCCAGGATGCCCACGGCCACGGCGGCGCCGAGCATGACGGCGATGACGATTCCCAGGCTCAACGACGTCTCCCCATGGTGTGGTTGATGAAAGTGGCGGCAGCCGCGAGGACGGCCGGGACGGTGATCGCGACGAGCGCGAAGGCGCTCTGCGGGTCGCCCGGCAGCGCGAGGCTGTCGTCGGGCGGGCGGGTCGGCACGGCGGTGACGGCGTGCAGCTGGCTGGGTGGCGGCGGGGCCGGCAGGACGGGGGCGTGCCGGGCGGGCGGCGGGGGTGGGGGTGGCGGGGGCGGTGGCGGTGCGTGGTGGATGAGGGGAGCGGCCGCTTTGGGGGTGGCGGGCTTGTGCGGGGGCGGGGGCGGGGGAGGAGGTGGGGGAGGCGGCGGCGTGGGCCGTGGTGGGGGTGGAGGAGGCGGAGGCGGAGGTGGTGGTGGCGGCGGAGGTGGTGGAGAAGGTGGTGGCGGACACGGTGGTGGCGGTGGTGGGCACAGGTGCGGCGGCGGGGGAGGCGTCGGCGGGCACGGGTGCGGGGGATGCGGTGGGTGTGGTGGCTCCGGCGGCCAGGGCGGCCAGGGCGGGTCGTGGTGCGGTGGGTCGTGGTGCGGTGGGTCGGGCGACCCGGCATGATCGTGGTGCCCGGGCTCGTGGTGCCCGGGTTCCGGCAGCCCAGGGGTGTGCTGATGGCCCGGTGCCTGCTGCGGACCGTCGTCGTCACCTTGCATGCGCAGGACGATAATCAGCTGTGAATTCCCCTGAATACCGAATGGACCAGCCGGCAGGGCCCTGGCAGGGGAATTGACCCTTCCGGGGGTCCGGCAGTCGCCTCAGCGTACGTGTGGCGAACTCGTGTTCAGCCGGCCAGGTAGCGGCGGAGCAGCACCTTGCACTCGGCGATCAGCGTGGGGTCACCGTCCCGGTCGCTCTGGAAGGCGAGTTTGAGCACCGCATCCGCGCACTCCAGGGCCACCCGCAGGGCCAGCGGTCCTGGCCGGCTGCCATCGCCGGACAGCTGCTCGGAGGTGAGCTGGTGCAGCAACCGGGCCACCGCACTGTTGTTGTCGAGGGTGCCGTCGAGCAGGTGCTCCACGTCGTCCAGCGCCGGTGGGGTGGGCCCGGTGAGCCCGAAGTCGAGCGCGCCGAACCCCGGCACCGCGCGCTTCATCGCGACGAACTCCTCGACCGCCAAGTCCACGAAGCCGCCGATGTCCTGCGGCGACTCGGCCGCCAACCGCCGGGTCAGCCGGTCCAGATAGCGTCGCAGGTTGCGCCGGGCGAGCGCGGCCAGCAGGCTCTGCTTGCCGGTGAAGAACTGATAGAGGGTGCCGATCGGCACCTGGGCGCGGGCAGCGATCTCCTTGGTGGTCAGCGCGCCCGTGCCAACCTCGTCGAGCAACTCCGCGCAGGCGTCAAGGATTCGCTCCAGCCGCTCCTGGCTGCGTTGCTGCACCGGCTTGCGCCGCAGCTCGGGTTCCGCCGCCTCGAGGCTCAGCTCGTTCATCGCCGTCCCGCTCCCGTCCGCACCGCACGTACCGCCGCCCGTGCCCACCCATCGCCTACCACTGTGCCGCATCGGCGGGTGCCGCGCGAATCCTCATCATGAGTACACCTCATGTCCTTCCAGGAGCCTCACACCTCCTGGAAGTGCACCAGCACCCGGCCCGGGTTCTTCGGGTCCAACTCGTGCCGCAGGTACAGCTTGCGGATGTGCTTCTGGTCCAGGAACGCCAACACCCGCCGCATCAGCTGTCCCGAGCCCTTCCCGGGGATGATCTCGGCGACCGGGTCACCTGACTGGGCGGCAGCGAAGAGGAACTGACGCATGGCCAGTTCGATGTCGCGGTTGTTCCGGAAGATCGGGTGCAGGTCGAGGCTACGCATCGTCGTACCCTAGTCGGCCGGGATCCGGGCATCGGTTCCGTGTTCGCCGTCAAAGTGTCAATAGTGGTAATACGGGCGGGAGTTGAACAGTTGTCCAGGTTGGGCGAGTGTTGACGAACGTGGTCACACACCCTAGATTCCAAGAGTCGCCGTCATCTCGCCACGACCGGAGCCGAAGCTTCCGCCCGACCCGCACTGCCGGGGCCCCGGTTCGTTCGCCGGCCCGTTGACGCGACCTTTCCGGGGGATCACCGACGCCCTAGTGGCAGTCGGTCGAAGCATCAGGAGCAATCAGCCATATGCGCAGCTTCAGATTCGGCTTCTCGCTGGCCAGCCACCGCACGTCGGCCGCTCTCGCCGAGACGGTCCGCACCGCCGAGTCGTACGGCTACGACTCGGCGGTGACGGTCGACCACCTCGGCCCCAACCGCAGCTCGCCGTTCCTCGCCCTGCTGGCCGCCGCCCATGCCGGGCAGCGGCTGCGACTGGGCACCTACGTCCTCAACTGCGGTTTCTGGAACCCGTCGATCCTCGCCCGGGAGGTGGCCACGCTCTCCCGGATGACCGAGGGGCGGGTCGAACTCGGTGTCGGTTCGGGGGTGGTGAAGTCGGAGTTCGACGGCGCCGGCATCCCCTTCGAGCCCTTCCGGCAGCGGATGGACCGGCTGGAGGCGACCCTGGACGAGCTGGACCGGCTCTTCGCCCAGGAGACCGACCTGGTCCGACCGCCGCTGCTGCTCGGCGGTACCAGCGACCGGCTGCTGCGGATGGCCGCCGAACGGGCCGACACCGTCAGCTTCAGCGGCTGGGTCCAGGTCCCCGGCAGCCCGGTCGGGACGCTCGGCATCATCCCCGCCGAACAGGCCGACGAGCGGCTGGAGTTCTTCCGTTCGGTGGCCGGTGACCGGCTGCCGGAGATCGAGCGCAACGTCTTCGTCCTGGACGTCCGGGTCACCGACGACCGTTGGGCCGAGGCCGAGGCGATGGCCGCCGAGGAGCCGTTCCTGACGCCGGAGCAGGCACTGGAGACCCCGTTCGTCCTGATCGGCACGGTGGAGGAGATCGCGGAGCAGATCCTGCGCCACCGCGAGCGCTACGGCTTCACCTCGTTCACCGTGCAGCGTCCGGCGATGGAGGCGTTCGGCCCGGCGATCGAGCTGGTCAGGAAGGCGGAAAGCGCCGCCTTGCTGACCGCTGCCGCTCCCGCCTGACCTCCTTGCCGGCCACGGCCCCGGCCCCGGCCTCCGCCATGGCCGGGGCCGTGGCCGGGGCCCGCAACGGGCGACCGAACGGGGTTCACCGTCCGAGGATCCGCCGGAGCCAGCGGGAACGCGCGTCGCGGGCATCCTGGCTGAGGGCTGCCCGCGGCGCGAGCGTGTCGAACCCGTGGAAGGCGCCGGGCCAGACGTGCAGTTCGGCCTCGCCGCCGGCCTGCCAGATCGCGTTGGCATAGGCCACGGCCTCGTCCCTGAAGGTCTCGGCCGAGCCGACCTCGAGGTAGGCCGCCGGCAGCTCGGACAGATCCGTCGCGCGCGCAGGCGCCGCGTAGGGCGGCAGGTCGGCAGCGCCGTACCGGTCGCCCAGCAGCGCCCGCCACGCGGTCGCGTTGGAGCTTCGGTCCCAGGTGTCGCGGCCGGCCATCTGGTGGCTGGAGAAGGTGTCGTCACGGTCGTCGAGCATCGGGCTCAGGAGCAACTGACCGATCGGCACCGGCCCGCCGCGGTCGCGGGTCAACAGGGCGAGCGCTGCGGCGAGTCCACCGCCGGCGCTCTTCCCCCCGATGACGACGCGGTCCGCGTCGAGCCCCAGCTCGGCCGCGTGCTCGGCCGCCCAGACGAGTCCGGCATAACAGTCCTCCACGGGGCCGAGGTACGGCGCCTGCGGCGCCAGCCGGTACTCGACGGAGATGACGGCGAGTTGCTCCGGGAGAGCCCATTCGCGAAGCAACCGCGGCAGTACGGACCATGCGTTGCCCATGATCATCCCGCCGCCGTGCATGTAGTACAGGAGCGGCAGCGGCCCGGCGATCCCGGCGGGGCGTGCGCTGACAAGCCTGACCTCCCTGCCGTCCCGAAGCCCCGGCGCTCGCAGCTCCTCAACGTCGAACCGGCCGTCGGCCCGGAGCTCCCCAACTGTCGGCCTGGGCCGGGCCGCAGCATCCCGCTCCTGCCTGGCCGCGAGGTTCTGCGCGGTGACCGGCTCCCTCGCCTCCTCGCCCATGATGGCCAGCGCGGCACCCAGTTCGGGGTCGAAGGGAGGCGCGCGCCGAGCCATCGGGGCAGGGTCGTGCTCCAACGGCCTTCCATCGACATCGACACCCACGACAGGACCTCCCCGCGGCCGAGGGATGCCTGGCGGCATCCCGACCAGGACAGCTTGCCAGCCGGTAATCGGATTCCCGCAGTTCGAGGGCTACTTCGTCGACTTTCAGCGAGTCCTGGGACGCTCAACCGGGTGAATTGCTTCGGTGAAAGGCCCTAACTGTCTGTGATGCGTGCTCTCCTAGTGCTACCAACCCATATGCGGCAGACATGCATCTGGGGGACAAAGGGGGTATCGATATGCGTCTCTCATCCTTCGGTCGTGTAGCGGTCACGGCAGCGGCCTGCCTGCTGGCCTCGACCGCGGCACCAGTGGCCGGGCATGCGGCCGGCACCAGAGCGTCGACGGCGTCGAGCGCCACGGTGCGGCAGGCGGCGAACTACCAGGTGGAGGTGGACAACTTCTCCAGCCGGGCCTTCGACGAGGTCGCGCTGGCCTACACCCGGAACAGCACGCCCGTCACGCAGATCCTCCACCAGTTCAACGTCCCGGCGTCCAGCGTGGTCTCCTTCGACCTGGGCCCGTGCTCCGACGTGAAGCAGTACGCGGTCAGCGGCCTCGTGGGTGGCGTACGCGTCTTCACCACCGGCGATGTCGACGCCGACCCGGTCGGCTGTGACGACATCGTCACCATCAGGGACAGCGCCGCCGTGCAGGTGAGCAAGGCGGAGGCAAGGCGATGAGGGGTCCCGTGACGGCGGCCTGCGCAGCCGTACTCGTCGTCGCGGCAGGCTTGGCGACCGCACCATTCGCCTCGGCCTCACCGGCCGGGTCGACCTACCGGGTGGACGTCGTCAACCACTCGGGATTCGGCCTCGACGAAGTGGACCTGGCAGTCGGCCGGTACAGCGATCCGGTGATCCGCCTGATCACCCAGCGCCACATCACCTCAGGAGCCACCGCCACCTTCGACTTGGGCGCCTGCTCGGACGTGCACAAGTTCGCGGCCAGCGCCTTCATCGGCAATCGCGAGGTGCTGCACACCAGTGACATCGACCCAAGGCCGAGCTGCCACACGCAGATCGAGATCACGCACACCTGACATGGGAGGGGCCCTGTGACCCGTCGGACAAGTGTCCTGTTTGCTCTGCCCGTCGCGGCCCTGCTCGCCGCTACAGCGGTAGTGACACCGGCCTCCGCAGCCCCTGGGGAGATCGCCCATGGCGATTTCCTCTTCAACACCAAGTCCGGCCACAGTCTCGACCTGCGCAACCCACCTGCGGGCAAGTGCATCAAACTGCCCGACGAGGGCAGCACTGATGGCACCAACCTGACGGACAAGACGGCGCACATCTTCGCGACCTTCGTCTCCGCCACCGACTGTCGACAGCAGCTGGCAGTCGCGGGCAAGGGGACTCCCGGGCACGGCACTCCATGGAGCACACCCGGATTCAATCCGACCGCGCACGCGGTGAGGTTCGACTGCGACAGCCCGTCCGTGTGCTGATCGCAGCCTGCGGCCGTCCCGCGTCCGTGTTTGGCGGCGGGTCACTAACATGAGGCTCACTCATATTAGCTGGAGGGAGTGGACATGTAGGACCGACTCGACCTGCCGGCGGGCTCCCGCTGGGGTGCTTCCACGGTCGCGTACCGACGCTGGAGTGGTCCAGTCGCTACGACCATCTGTGGGAAGTGACCCGCGACGACGTCCTCACTTATCTCAAGGCACTGCACGGGCGCCCCCGCCACAGCCAACTCGTCGCCTTGCGTTCGCTGTTCGGCTGAGCCAAGCGGAACGGGCACTCATATTTCGCAACCCCACCAGCCGGATCAAGGTCGGGCCGTACGAGTACGCCGTGCTGCAGCCACTCGTCCCCGAACAGGTCGACCAAGCCGTCGCGGCGGCCACGACCCCAGCGACACGACTCATCCTCGCCTTCGCCGCGGTCCATGCCGCCCGAGTTGCCCAGATCGGCACCCTCATGCTCGATGACGTCGACATCGGCAACCGGCGGCTGACCATCGCGGGCCGCGTTCGCCCTCTTGACGACCTGACCCTGAAGGAGCGGCTGGACTGGCTGGCGCACCGGCGCACCCGCTGGCCAAACACGGCGAACAGGACCACCCGGGCCAGCAGCCACTGGATCAGCGCCGCGATGCGCGGCCAGGCCGCAACGTTGGAGCGGCGGCGAAGGTGAGCGTGTCGTCACGGCAGTCAGCAGCCGGGGCCGATCGGAGCAGACGATGTGAGGGCGAGCGCGGCGATCCGCAGCTCCTCAGCCCACGTCCGCTGGTCAAGTCCCAAGGTGTACTCAAGGCAGCACACGCACTGCGGAATCAGCCGCACGAATGATCGCACCTCGGTGGTCTCGACCTCCGTCTCCCACCATTCGTCCGTCGCCAGGTCGGCGGGAGCGACTTCTCCATCGACGAGCCTCGCCGCCAGCCGGCGCAAGGCGTGGCGCCGGGCCAGCCCCGGATCGGGCAATCCGATCCCGGCCTCGGAGAGTGCTCGCTCGAACGTGTCGCGGATGTCGTGGGCATCCGCGTTGCGCGGCCAACCGGCCAGCTCACACAGCGTCGGGGTGTCCAGCCCGGCCGCGAGTGCCTCAGCAGCGATCATCGGCAGGTCCTCCGGGCGGATCTCGTCCGCCCGATAGCGGCAAGCCACCTCGCCTAGAGCCATGAGGCCGCTCTGCGTTGGGGCATCCGGCTCCGGTGTCGTTCCTGCTGGTCTCATGACTCTCACGATGCCAGCACCGCTCCCAAGAAGGTTGCCCAGGGGCAGTTCAGCCCCAGCTCGCCCCCCAAGTTCCCCTGAACTCGAAGGCCGCCCCCACGAAAGCACGACAGCACATCCTCGGGTTCCCGCTGAGCACCTTCAGTTTGCGTGAACCCGTGGGGGTCCCCGGCCTCGGGGAGCAAGGGAACAGTGGTTGGCGTCAAGCCTTGACCGACGTCATGGACGCCGTTGACGGCTGGCGTTCCCGCCGGTACCCGTGCTTGTCCGGTTCGGCGTCGGTGAAGGCGGGGTGTCCGCCGAGAGCTCGGGCTGGGCGAGGACGTCGCCGCGGTGTACGACTCGGACCGGACCCGGGGCCATCATCGGATGCTGATCCGCCGGCGTAGCGAGGTCGTGTCGGACATTCAGCAAGACCGCCGTCGTCATCACCGCGAAGTCCGCCGGGCGCAAGGTCTTCGGCCTCGCCACCGCAGGCGTCCGTCTCGCTTGACCTCCTGCGCGTCAGTCCGGCAGCCAGTGCAGCTCGTGCGCCAGGGTTTTGGCGACGGCACGGATGCGGCGGTGTAGCGGCGACTGCTCGCGTGGGAGGACCAGGTGGATCGTCAGGCCGGGCGCGCCTCGCAGTGGTCGCCAGGTGAGACCGGCCGGTTGTGCCGTGGCCGCGGCTTCTCCGGCCGGGGCGAGGGTGACCCCGTCGCGCAGGTCGCGCTGAGACATGTCGAAAGAGACTGCGGGCGTGTGGAATCGGGGGTGCGGTCGGGTGTCTCGGAACAGTGCGGACAGCTGATCGTGGATCACGGGGTTGGCCGCACGGTCCGGGAGTCGCAGCGGATACGCGGCCGCGTCGGCGATCTCGATCTCCTGGTGTTCGGCCAGCGGATGGTGCTGCGCCAGCTGGACCCCGATGCGCGCACGCCGCAGCAGGAACCGGCGCACGCCACGGCCTGGCTGTTCACCGCGGGTGATCCCGGCATCGATGCGGCCGTCGGCGACCGCGGGGGAGATCTCCGGTGTCGCCATCGGGACCGCGCCGACCTCGAGTCCGCTGTTGCCGCGAATCAGCCTGTCCACCAGGGCCGGTGCCGTCTCGGCCCCGGTGCTGAGGCTGTATCCGATGCGCAGCGTGCCCAGTTCACCGGCCGCCGCGCTCCGGGTGGTGTCCCATGCCCGGTCCAGCGCCGCCAGCGCGGGCGGCGCGGACTCCGCCAAAGCCGCACCGGCCGTGGTCAATACGACGCTACGCGTGTTGCGGACCAGCAGGGCCGTGCCGAGTTCCGCCTCCAGTCGGCGCATCCGGGCGCTGAGTGCGGGCTGTGCGATACCGATCCGTGTGGCCGCGCGGGTGAAGTTCAACTCCTGCGCCAGCACCAGGAAGTACCGCAGGCTCACCGTATCCGGCGCCACGTGCCCTCCCTGCCGATTGATAACGATCCGTTCTGAGCCTAGCCCGTAACGGTCTTTCCCTCGACCGCACATCAAGCCCTAACCTGCGCATATGACGATTCCACTGACCGCAGTACCCGTCGCCGGGATCGATCGAGCTGAGTGTCAATTCGAAGTCGGACGTGTCCGGCCGAACACAGGAGGTTTCCATGGCCAAGGGCTACTGGGTCAGTGCATACCCCGCCATTTCCGACCCTGAGAGGCTGACCGCCTACGAAGAGCTGGCCGGTCCGGCTGTCCGGGCTGGGGGCGGGCGCCTCCTGTCCCGTGGCGGTCGAGTCGTCGCCCACGAGGCCGGAATCACGCAACGCGTCGTTCTGATCGAGTTCGACAGCTTTGAACAGGCCGTCGCGGCCTACGAGAGCGAGGCATACCAGAAGGCGCTGGTGGCCCTCCCCGACGGCGTCGAGCGCGACTTCCGCATCATCGAAGGCATCGACTGACCGGCCGGGCCCACCCATCGCTGCGCATCCGTCACCTGATACGCACACGGTGCTGAACGACGACTCACGAGACGAGTTCGATGCCATGCCCCGCGTCCCTGTCGGGCGGGCCGCGAAGCGGAGTTCGGGGCAGCCGACACATCATTGCCCGACAGTCGACTTGCCTGTGATGAACGCCGGGCAGCGTCCAGATCGGTTCCGGGTTCCAACTGCGCGGCCCGTAGTGGACGGTGACGATCCGGTCATGGTGGTCACACGCTGCTCCTCGATGTCGGATACGGCCGCACGGATGCGCGCAGCAGGTCGAGCGCGCGACGGGCGTACCCGTGGATCTCGGAATCACGGTGGTCGGCGGCCCACTTCAGCGCGGACGGGCAGTCGAGCGCCGCGTACACCCGGCAGGCCGCCTCCTCCGCCTCGGTGAGGCGGCGCGGCCGTAGCCGTCGAAGAACGCCTCCGCCAGCGCGGGCCTGCGCGCGGTGACCTGGTAGACGATCCGCATCAGGTCGTGGCGCACCGGCTCCTCCGCCGGTCGTGCGCTCGAAGTCGATGAGCTGAAGGCGCAGTTCACCGCGCTGGTGGACGATCCAGTTGCGGGGGCCGAAGTCGCCGTGGCCCAGGTCCATCGCCATGTCGAGAGCCTTCGCCCGTTGCTGCGGCCGCAGCGGCGTGCTGGGCGCCGGTCCGGGTGCCGGCGCCGCGATGAGGGCGTGCAGGCGAGCCGCCAGGACACCGGCTTGCCGGAACGCCTCCAGCTCCTGCCCGCCGGTCAACTGGACCTTGCTCAGCGGCTCGCCCTTGAGACCGCGAGTGACGATCAGCCGGGCGTCCGGATCGCGGTCGGCGATCCAGGGTGCCCGCCGCTGCCCGAGTGCGGGCACGAACTCGTCGTATGCCCTCGTCTCGCGCTGGTACAGCAGGTCGTTCCAGTGCCGCTTGGCGAACCACCGCTGCCCGGTCAGGTCCTCGATCTCCCAGACCGACGGCGCCCCGGTGCGGTCGTGCGAGCGCACCTCGAGGACCCGCCACCGGCCGATCCCCGATCCGCCAGCTGCTCGACGTCCACGGGCGCGGGGTCCACACGCTCCCTGCTCGCGCCGAGAATCCCCGCACCGACAGCGCCACTCCGGCGGCGATAGCGTCCAGCGCCTGCACGGTATAACCGACCACCGGCTCAGGGAGGGTATCGAGCGGCCACCACCGGAGCTGATGGCACTTCTCCGGCTCGGTGTTGGTGATCTCGCCGGTGTACCGGGCGGGCCGGAAGAAGAGCTGGAGCCGGCCCGCACCGTCGTCGGCGTCCAGGTCGTGCAGGGTGTGCACCCGAGATGGCCGGCGGGCGTGTGCCACGTCTTGTCGGCGTAGGCGGCACTGCGGCGCAGCCCCAGCAGCACCCCGCCCCCCTCGATCAGGACCAGGTGCACGCCGATCACCGTTCTGTAGGGCACAAGATCTCCTGATAGCAGGGATGTTGACGGATCAGGCTCGTCGGCGCGGGCCTGGAGCCGACGATCCCGGCAGGGCCGACGGACATCGGGCGGCGTGTCGCCGCCCGCTTCACTCGATCGCGACCGCGACCGCGTGTGCGCGGCTGCGGACACCAAGCACGCGTAAGAGCGCCAGTCAGGAGAAGAAGCTCTCGAGCCGGGTCGTCCGCGCGGTGGCGGCGCATCGACCGAGACAGGATTGCGCCCATCGGGAGCGCTCCGTGAATGGCCGCGTCGGCGGGGCGCCTCCCACCGCCCGGCCCCGCCGCGCCTGCGGCCCGTGCGGGACCGTGTGCCCGGTGTGCTGCCCGGGAGCTCTGTTGGCATCCGGTCCCTGAATCACCGTGCTGTCTCTGGTGTTTGAGCAGTATGCCACTAACATGAGGTCTCCTCGGGTTTTGAAGGGAAGTAGGACATGCCGAATCGTCTGGACCTGCCCGCGGGCTTCCGCTGGGGTGCCTCGACCGCCGCCTACCAGATCGAGGGGGCGGTGGATGAGGATGGGCGCGGACCCTCGGTATGGGATGTGTTCGCGGCTCGGCTCGGTGCTGTGCGGGATGGGGCCACTGGGCGGGTCGCTTGCGACCACTACCACCGCTGGCCTGAGGACGTGGAGTTGATGCGGGGGCTGGGGCTGGACGGGTACCGGTTCTCGATCGCGTGGTCGCGGGTGCTGCCGGCTGGGGCCGGGGCGGTGAACGTCGGCGGGCTCGACTTCTACGACCGGCTGGTGGACGGGTTGCTCGCCGACGGGATCACGCCGATGCCGACGCTGTTCCACTGGGACCTACCGCAGGCGCTGGAGGACGGCGGCGGCTGGCTGGCCCGGGACACCGCCTACCGGTTCGCCGAGTACGCCGAGTTGGTGGTGGATCGGCTGGGTGACCGCGTCCCTGCCTGGATCACGCTCAACGAGCCGTTCGTGCACATGGTGTTCGGCTACGCGCTCGGGATCCACGCTCCGGGGCGCACGTTGATGCTGGATGCGCTGCCGGCCGCCCATCACCAGCTGCTGGGGCACGGGTTGGCGGCCGCCGTGCTGCGCGAGCGGGGCCATGAGGTGATGATCGCCAACAACCTCACCCCGGTGTGGCCCGCGAGTGAGGCGGAGGCGGACGTCGCGGCCGCGGCTGCGTACGACGCGCTGCACAACCGGCTGTTCACCGATCCGCTGTTGCTGGGAAGCTATCCGGACCTGAGCGCGTACGGTGTCGGCGAGGACCTCGGCGGGTGCGTCCGTCCCGGGGACCTGAAGCTGATCGCCGGCCCGGGATTGGACGGCCTCGGCGTCAACTACTACAACCCGACCCGGATCGCCGCCCCGACCGAGCCCGGCGGACTCCCGTTCGTCGAAGCCGAGATCGAGGGAGTGCCGCGAACCGCGTTCGGCTGGCCGGTGGTTCCGGACGGACTGCGCGAGCTGCTGGTCGGCCTGCAGGACCGGTACGGGGCGGCACTGCCGCCGATCACCATCACCGAGAACGGCTGCTCGGTCGCGGACGAGCCCGGTCCCGACGGCACCGTCCACGACCAGCCGCGCATCGACTTCCTGGCCGGCCACCTCGACGCCCTCGCCGCAGCGGTCGCCGAAGGCGTGGATGTCCGGGGCTACTTCACCTGGTCGCTGCTCGACAATTTCGAGTGGGCGGAGGGCTACCAGCAGCGATTCGGTCTGGTGCACGTCGACTTCGAGACGCAGGTGCGCACGCCGAAGGCCTCCTATGCCTGGTACCGCGATCTGATTGCAAGTCATCAAAAGTAGCTCGGTGACGGCGGCGTCGCCGAGACCGTCGCGAAAGCGGCTGGCGGAGATCCGGAGGACATCGCTCGAGCGGCCGTCGCGCAGTCGGCGACCGGCCGCTTCAGCCTCCCGCAGGAGGTCGCCGACCTCGTCGTGCTGCTGGCCGGCGACCGGGCGGGCAACGTGACGGGGAGCGACTTCGTCATCGATGGTGGCCTCGTCCAGACACTCCCGCCTGCGCCGTGCCGCGCAAGGGGTTCTGTGGGTCGGTCGGCAGTCGAGGACGTTGGTGGTCTCGATCCCGACCAAGTGGTCGGGGACCTGCAGCCTCGCCACGCCCTCCAGCGTGGCCGGCGGCACCGGGACGACGCCGACCTGGCCGGCTGTTCGGGAGAAGCCCCACGGGCGGCGATTGCTGCCCGCCGGTGGACGTCGACTGCGGGCAGTCCGATGTTCTCGATCGGCGTGCCGGCCGTGCCCGCTCGGCGTTGTCCGAAGGTCCGCGAAGGCATGTACCACCGCCCCGTGCGCCGACCGTGGCGGTAACGTTCAGGACTGTGCCACCGCCTCGTCCTGTCCCTCCGGGTGCCCGCTGAAGAAGTCGACCAAGCTCTGCGGTGCGCGCTCGCCGAGGCAGAGGTCAAGAATCTCGTGGGCGTCCGCGTAGAAGGCCTCGCTGCGCGGGAAGAGCTCCTTCTCGTAGGTGGCCAGCGCCGCTTCGACGTCGTCGGGGCGCTGGGCGATGGCCTTGCCGAGTTCGGCACCGTCGAACATCGCCAGGTTGGCGCCGTCGCCGGACGGCGGCATCAGGTGCGCGGCGTCGCCGAGCAGCGTCACGCCAGGCACCCGCTCCCAGCGGTGTCCGTCCGGGAGGGTGTGGATCATGCGTGCCACCGGGGCGGTCTCGCCGTCGGTGATCAGCGCGGTGAGGTGCGGCGTCCACCCGTCGAACTCGGCCGCGACCCGGGTGGTGGCGGCCGCGGTGTCGGTGAAGTCCGTGGTGGCGATCCACTCGGCCGAACGGTTCAGCTCGACGTAGGTGTGGAGGATGCCACCCGCCTCACGGTGGGCCACGATCCCCTTGCCGGGGGCGAGTGCGTACATGGCGCCTCGGCCGACCAGGGCGGCCGTCGCGGGGTGCCGCTCGTCGACGTCGTGCAAGTAGGTCTCGACGAACGTGGTGCCGGTGTAGACGGGCCGGGCGTCGGAGAGCAGCGGCCGGACCCTGGACCAGGCGCCGTCCGCTCCGACCAGGATGTTGCTGGTCTCGGTCGAGCCGTCGGTGAAGGTCAGCTCGTGCCGGCCGTCGCCGAGCGGCCGGACGTCGGTGACCTTGCTGCCCCAGCGCACCGTTCCCTCCGGCAGGGAGTCGAGCAGGATCCGGCGCAGGTCGCCGCGGAGCACCTCGGGGCGTACCGCGGTGCCGTCGGAGGGGACGTCCAGTAGCAGCGCGCCGTGCTGGTCGAGCACCCGGGCGGCGTCGCCGCCCTCGTGGATGATCGCGCGGAACTCGTCGGTGAGGCCGGCGTCCGCGAGGGCACGCTGTCCGTCCTCCTCGTGGATGTCGAGCTGGCCGCCCTGGGTGCGGGACTCGGCGGAGGGGTCGGCCTCGTGGACGGTGGCGGGGATGCCGTGGACGTGCAGGACGCGCGCGAGGGTGAGGCCGCCCAGGCCCGCGCCGATGATCGTGACCGGTGTCGTCATGGTGTTCCCTTCGAAGTTATGATGGAACGTTGTTCCATTCTCATGTTGGAACAGCGATCCATTCATGTCAAACTGTGTTCATGGCCATCAAGAAGCAGCGGGCTGTACGGCGCACGGACGCGCTGTCGAAGGAACGGATCGTGGAGGCGGCGATCGAGATCCTCGACTCCGACGGCGAGGGCGCGCTGACCTTCCGCACGCTCGCGGCCCACCTGGCCACCGGAAGCGGGGCGATCTACTGGCACGTCGCCAACAAGGACGACCTGCTGGCGGCGGCCACCAACGACGTGATCGCCCGGGTCATGGCGGACCTGCCCGGCGGCGCGCGTCCGCGGGAGGCGATCCGGGCCCTCGCGCTCGGGCTCTTCGACGCGATCGACGCACACCCCTGGGTCGGCACCCAGCTCTCCCGCGCGCCGTGGCTGGCCGCGATTCCGCAGATCTTCGAGGGCTTCGGCAGTCGGCTGGAGGGGTTCGGTGTGCCCGAGGGGGCGCAGTTCGATGCCACGTCCACGCTCGTGATCCATGTCCTCGGCGTCGCCGGACAGAACGCCGCCAACGCCCGCCTGCACGCGCACAGGACCGATCGGACGGCCTTCCTGGGTGAGATCGCCCAGCAGTGGGCCCAGCTCGATCCCGCTCGGTACCCGTTCGTGCACCGGGTGGCGGCGCAGTTGCCCGAGCACGACGACCGGGAGCAGTTCCTGGTCGGCATCGACCTCATCCTGGGCGGCATCGAGGCCGCCAACCCGGGTCCGTCCCCTCGGACCTGACTCGAACTCGAGCGGATCGGGGGCCCGCCAAGAACCGGGTGCCGCGCGCTCGGAGCGGGAGGTCGGGCCCCGCCCGGACGGTCGTGCCGGGCAGGCCGCAGCGTGCGGCCGTACGGCGTCGGCTACGACGTTCCGCAGGTGGCCAGCGCGGTTCGCGCCAGTGCGCGCAGCCAGGTGTGGGCGTGGTCGGTGTCGTAGCGCTGATGCCACGACAGGTAGACCGGTGCCGACGGCAGTTCGAGCGGCAGGGGGAGCACGACCAGACCGAGGCCGGCGGCCGCCGTGCGTGTGGTGATTTCGGGGACGCTGATCAGGAGATCGGAGCCGCGCGCGAACTCCAGCGCGGCCGCTTCCGTGGGCGCGGCCGCCACCACCCGGCGGGTGAGGCCGAGCCGAGCGAGGGCGTCGTCGACGGCGTTGCTGAGGTTTCCACGTCGCGAGACGGTGACGTGTTCGGCGGCGGCGTACCGCTCTGTGGTGACGGTTCGGGCGCGGGTGAGGGGGTGCCCCTGCCTCACAACGGCGACGAGGTGGGTCTCGCCCACCTTCTCGGCGCGAATGTCGGGTGCGCTCGGACGGTTGGCGTTCGCCTCCAGATCGACCTCACCACGCCGCAACTCGGGGGTGTCGACGCTCGATTCCGCGACGAAGCGCAATCGCACGCCCGGCGCCTGTCCGCGTACGGCCGCGAGCAGCGTGGGGCCGCTCATGGCGACCAGGGAATCGTGCCAGCGGAGTGTGAAGGTGCGTTCCAGCGTTGCCGGATCGAGTTCACGGCTCGGGGCCAGCACGCCCCGGACCTGGTGCAGCAGCTCGTGCACCTGCTCCCGGACGGCGATCGCATAGGGCGTCGGGGTCATGGTGCGGCCGGTGCGCACCAGGATCTGGTCCCCGGTCGTGCGCCGGATCCGGCCCAGACTCCGACTCATCGCGGGGGCGGTGACGTGCAGTCGTGCGGCCGCCCCGGCCACGCTGCCCTCCCCCAGCAGCGCGTCGAGCGCGGTGAGCAGATTCAAATCCAATTGCATGGGAGTAATCCCAGCCGTGCTTGACATGCATTTGATGTTAATGGAGGGGGTGGATAGCGTCGTCACCACGGCGCAGGACGGAACGCGCGTCCTGGCCCGAATCCTCTTCAACGTCCCTTGCTCAGACGGGAGTTCCACCATGTCCGAAACGCTTCAGACCACTGACGTCACTGTCACCGTCACCGTCTCCGACGCAGACCTGCTCGACCGGACCGCGGCCGCCGTGCGTGAGGCCGGTTCGGCACTGCGCGAGCGGTACGGCGAGGTGGTCCCCTACCGGACCCGCGAAGAGCTGATGAGCGCGCTCGCCGCCAACGACGACACGGCCCTCGGCATCCTGCGTCCCCGCCTCACGAGCCTGCGCCCGGACGCCGGCTGGGTGGAGGACGAGCTGGACGGCGGGGCGCTGCCGCCCGGCGAGTGGTGGGTCGTGGATCCGGCCGAAGGCAACGTCAACCACCTGCACGCCCTGCCGGAGTGGGCGGTGACCGCCACCCTCGTGCGTGACAACCAGCCGGTGCTCACCGTGGTCCACCTGCCGTTGACCGGCGAGACCTATACCGCGCTCACCGGCGCGGGCGCCCACCTCGACGGCCGGCCGCTGAACGTCTCCCGGACCGCGGACCTCGGCCTGAGCATCGTGGCCACCAGCCAGGCCCGGCCGGACGAGGACGAGAAGGTCGTGCGGCGCGTCGGCTCCTCGATCACCGCGATGCTCTTCGACGCGCTCGTCGTCCGCGTCGCCGTACCCGCGACCCTGCACCTGCTGAACGTGGCCGCCGGCCGGCTCGACGCCTTCTGGCAGTTCGCCGGCGCCCGAGCGGACCTGCTGCCCGGCGCGCTCCTCGTCACCGAGGCCGGCGGACTGATCTCCGACGTCAAGGGCCGCCCCTGGACCCCGCAGAGCGAAAGCTTCCTGGCCGCCGCGCCCGGCGTCCACGCCGAGGCCGTCGCCACGCTTTCACGCTGACTCCGCACCACGACCCGCACGCACGGAAGGACCACATCATCATGACCACGATCGCCGTTCTCGGAAACGGCCGCGTCGGCGGCAACCTGGCCACCGCCCTCACCCGGGCAGGACATGAGGTGACCGTGGCGGACCGCGCGCCGGGCGCCGCCGCCGACGCCGCCCGAACAGCCCGGATCGTCATCAACGCCACCCCGGGCGCCGGCTCCCTGGACCGGCTCGCCGCCCTGCGCGACGAACTGCGCGACAAGATCCTCGTCGACGTCTCCAACGCCACCATCGACGGACCGGACGGACTGCCCGCCGACCTGATCTACCCCGGCTCGAGCCTCGCCGAGCAACTCCAGGAAGCGCTCCCCGAAACACACGTCGTCAAGACACTCAACACCATGCTCTTCCCGGTGATGACCGCGCCGGCCACGCTCACCCAGAGGCCCACGGTGTTCGTCTCCGGCGAGGATCCCGGGGCCAAGCAGACCGTCCGCGAACTCCTCACCGACCTCGGCTGGCGCAAGGAGTGGATCACCGACCTCGGCGGGATCCGGACCGCTCGCGCCACGGAGGCCGCGATCCTGTTCGTACCCCACGTGATCCGCTCCAGCGGGTTCGTCCCCTTCGCGATTTCGATCACCCGCTGACCCCAGACCGCGGTGCCTCGTGAGGGCCTGCGGACACACCGCGTAGCCGGAGCCCTGAGGCACGGCGGGGCCGGGGGCGCCTGCTTCCGACAGGTTCGAGATCGGGGTGACCGCCGCGGGGGCGAACTACGGCAGTTCCTCCGCGACCATGCGCCTGCCCGTCGACCCGTGCCGACCAGGCGTGCTGGGGCGGAGCCGCAGGGAGCCGGCCGGCGGCTTGGGCGGTCCGGCGAAGCTCGGTCTCGCCGAGGCATCGCGCGGGTGGCGGACTTCATGGGTGCTGTTCGGTCTGAGGGGCCTGGTGACCTGGAGTTTCGGCCTCCAGTGGTCCGGTAAGTCCTTTGGTTGCAAGGGGGTTGGGGCTGGCCGTTCGGCGTCGCCCCGGCGCCGTCCGGGACGGGCCCACCGGGCGGGGCGGGGGAAGTAGGTGGTGAGGGTTTGCCCGACCCGCTCAGGGTGTGAGCCGGGGGTGGCGGTACTCCTCCATCGCGTCGAGGAGCCAGTCCGTCAGGTACTGCGCGAACGACCCCCGCACGAGTAGCCGGTAGGTCGGCTCCGCGTCGACCTGGTGGAGGATCACCTGGACCTTGCCGAGCAGCGTCTGGGCACAGCGGCCCGGCCCGAAGGCGCGGGGGTGCAGGTCGAGTGAGCAGCCCTTCTCCAGGACCTGGCGGGCGGCGGGGCCGGACAGTTCGAGCGTGGTGCGGTTGGCGGAGACGTCCACGACCGATCCGGGCTCGTCCGTCAGTGCCGCTCGCAGCAGTTCGGCGGTGGCGCTTCCGGAGCCGTCCGGGCCCAGCACGAGCCACTCCTGCGGGCCCAGCCAGACGACCTGGAGGCTTCCCGGCTCGGTGACGGTGTTCGGCTCGGTCGGCAGCGGCGAGCCCAGCGCCGTGGCGATCCTCTCTGCGGCCGGCCCATGCGGGTGGAGCTGGAGGTCGAGCTGCGCGAGGAAGGGAACCTCGCGCAACCGGACTCCCCGCTCTCCGCCGGTCGAGTGCGCCGCGAGGACGTCGGCGAGGTGTCCGAGCGGGCTGCGCCGCTGGGTGTCAGCCGTCACGGCGGGTCCCCTTCGGGTCGTAGAGGACGGGGTCGGTGATGGTCGCGGCGATCACGCCGTCGGGCAGCGGTGCGTAGACCGTCTCGCCCAGCCGCTCCCGCCCGCCCGCGACGAGTGCCAGGGCAAAGGTGCGGCCGAGTGCCGCGCTGCGGTAACTGGAGGTGACGTGCCCCAGCGCCCTGGTGGGCACCGACGCCTCGGCGTCCGCCACCAGTTGCGCGCCCTCCGGTAGCAGCACGGCGGGATCCGCGGGCAGCACTCCGACGAGCTGCCTGCGGTCGCCGCGCGCGGTGTCGGCACGGCGGAAGGAACGCTTGCCGATGAAGGGCTTCCGCTGGGAGACGACCCACTCCATGCCGAGGTCCTGCGGGGTGACCGTGCCGTCGGTGTCCTGGCCGATGATGGGGTAGCCCTTTTCGGCGCGCAGCACGTGCATGGTCTCGGTGCCGTACGGGGTGATGCCCAGAGGTCCGCCGGCCCGGATGACGGACTCCCAGGTGGCGAGGCCGTACCAGCCGGCGACGTTGATCTCGAAGGCCAGCTCGCCGGAGAAGGAGATGCGACAGATCCGGGCCGCCACGCCGCTCGCGAGGCGGGTCTCACGGGCCGTCATGAAGGGGAAGGCGTCGTTCGACACGTCCAGGTCCGGGGCCAGGGCTGCGATGACCTCGCGTGATCGGGGGCCGACGACCGCGACCGTGGCCCACTGCTCGGTCACCGAGGTGAACCGCACGCGCAGCTCGGGCCATTCGGTCTGCAGCCACTCCTCCAGCCAGTCCAGGACGCCCGCGGCGTTCCCGGTCGTGGTCGTCATGATGTAGTGGTCGGCTGCCAGGCGCAGGGTCACGCCGTCGTCGAGGACCATGCCGTCCGCTCGACACATCACCCCGTACCGCGCGGAGTTGACGGCCAGTTTGGCGAAGGCGTTGGTGTAGACGCGGTTCAGGAACTCGCCCGCGTCGGGCCCGATGACGTCGATCTTGCCGAGGGTGCTGGCGTCCATGACGGCGACGCCTTCGCGGGCCGCGCGGCACTCGCGCTCCACGGCCGCCGCCGTGGACTCCCCGGGCCGGGGGTAGTACCAGGGGCGCTTCCACTGGCCGACGTTCTCGAAGACCGCACCGTGCTCGACGTGCCAGGGATGGATCGCGGTGGTGCGCACCGGGTCGAAGAGGGCGCCGCGTTCACGCCCGGCGAGCAGCGCGAAGGAGACGGGCACGTACGGGCCGCGGTAGGTGGTGGTGCCCACCTCGCCCGGCGAGCGGGCGCCGAGCAGCCGGGCGATGACGCCGGTGGCGCTCACTCCGGACGCCTTGCCCTGGTCGTGCGCGGTGCCGATGGTGGTGTAGCGCTTGATGTGCTCGACGGAGCGCATACCGGCTCGGATCGCGCGCTGCACGTCCGCGACCGTGGCGTCGCGCTGCAGGTCGACGAAGTGGTCGCTCCACTCGGAGGGGTCGCCCGTCTCGCCGGGCACGAGCCACACCGGCCGCGGCCGGGCCGGCGGGCGGTCGACGGAGGTGGGCGGCACCGAGGGCGCGGTGCTGGGGAAGCCTGCCAGGTCGGCCGCCTCGACCCCGGCGGCGAAGCCGCCGCCGAGGCACCCGGCGAGGTCGAGGACGCCCAGGGCGGCTCCGACGCTGACGACGTTCTGCGCGGCCTGCGCGGGGACGAACGCGGCCAGGTCGTCGTCGTAGCGGGTCGTGCCCTGCGACTGGCTCCACAGGTGGACGGCCGGGCTCCAGCCGCCCGAGACGGCGAGCAGGTCGCAGGCCACCTCGCGGACCGGGCCGCTGATCACGTCGTCGGCATCGAGCTCGGCGATGCGGACCGCCGACACACGATCGTGACCCCGGGTGCCGACCACGGCCGATCCGGTGTGGACCTCGATCCCGGCGCCACGCGCGGAGTTGACGAGATCGGCGGGCGGCTCCGGCCGGGTGTCGACCAGTGCCGCCACCTGGGCCCCGGCCGCGACCAGGTCGAGCGCGGTGGCGTAGGCGTGGTCATTGGTGGTGAGGACCACGGGCCGGCGGCCGGGGAGCACGGCGTACCGGTTCAGGTAGGCGCGCACGGCGGCGGCGGACATGACGCCCGGCAGGTCGTTGCCGGCGAAGACCATCGGTCGCTCGTGGGCGCCGGTCGCCAGGACCACCCGGCGGGCCCGGATGTGCCACAGGCGCTGCCGGGAGATGCCGGGGACGGGCTGCGGGCCGAGGTGGTCGGTGCGGCGCTCGGCGACGAGCAGGTAGTTGTGGTCGTGGTAGCCGATCGCCGTGGACCTGGTGAGGATCCGCGTGTCGACCTGCGCGGCGAGCTCCGTGCGGGCTTCCGCCACCCAGTCGAGCGCCGGGCGGCCGTCGATCGACTCCCGCCCCGCGAGCAGGGATCCACCGAGTTCCGGCTGGTCGTCGACCAGGACGACGCGGGCGCCGCAACGCCCGGCGGCGAGGGCGGCGGCGAGTCCGGCCGGGCCGGCGCCGACGACCAGGACGTCGGTGTGGATGTGCATCTTGTCGTGGACGGCCTGGTCGGGGGTCGGGTCGAGGCGACCGAGGCCCGCGAGGCCGGCCGCCGAGAGGCCCTCGTACAGCTCGATCGTGGTCGCGAGCAGCATCGGCTCCGAGCAGGGCCCGTCGACCTGGACCAGGGCGTTGGGCTCCTCCGCGCCTGCTGTGGCGATGCCGCGCGGCCGCCTGCGGTAGAGGCTGGGGGCGACGTGCAGCACGCCGTTGGCGAGCAGGGCGGAGGCGAGCGTGTCGCCGCGCAGGCCGGTGTACGCCACGCCGTCGAAGGTGAAGCGCAGGGGGGCGGAGCGGTCGACCCGTCCGCCGTCGGGGAGACGGTGGGACTGCGTCATGCGATCACCGGCTTCGGCTGGCCGGCCGCCACCGGGTGATTGCTCTGCGAGGCCAGGATCTGGTGGGTGACGGTGTGTCGGACGACGTTGAACCAGCGCCGGCAGCCGGCGGCGTGCGACCAGCGTTCGGCGAAGGGGCCCTTGGGGTTGTCGCGCACGAACAGGTACTCGCCCCACTCGGCGTCGGACAGGCCCTCGGGGTCCGCCGGGTAGGCGACATGAGCCTGGCCGCCGTAGTGGAACTCGAGCTCGTCCCGTTCGCCGCACCAGGGACAGGCGATCAGCAGCATGCGTGGTCCTCCGGTCAGTGCGGTCAGCGCACTCAGGCGGTCAGTGCGGTCAGTGCGCCACGGCGGCGGCGCCGTGCTCGTCGATCAGCGCGCCGGTGGTGAACCGCTCCAGCGCGAAGGGTGCGTTCAGCGGGTGCGGCTCGCCGGTGGCGATGGTGTGCGCGTACACCCAGCCGGAGGCGGGCGTCGCCTTGAAACCGCCGGTGCCCCAGCCGCAGTTGAGGTAGAGGTTCTCGATCGGCGTCGGGCCGATGATCGGCGAGGCGTCGGGGGTGACGTCGACGATGCCGCCCCAGGTGCGCAGCACGTGCGCCCGGGCGAAGATCGGGAACAGTTCGAGCGCCGCGGCCATCTGATGCTCGATCTGGTGGAAGGAGCCGCGCTGGCCGTAGCCGTTGTAGGAGTCCACGCCCGCGCCCATGACCAGCTCGCCCTTGTGGGCCTGGCTCACGTACACGTGCACGTGGTTGGACATCACCACGGTGGGGTGCACGGGTTCCAGCAGCTCGGAGACGAGCGCCTGCAGGGGGTGGCTCTGCACCGGGAGCCGCAGTCCGGCCAGGTCGGCCAGGACGCTGCTGTGTCCGGCGGCGGCCAGTGCGACCCGCCCCGCGCTGATCGGTCCCCGGCTGGTCCGCACGCCGACGACGCGGTCGCCCTCGCGCAGGAATCCGGTCACCTCGCAGCCCTGGATCAGGTCGACGCCGTACTGGTCCGCCTTGCGCGCCAGCGCCCAGGCGACGTGGTCGTGCTTGGCGATGCCGGCCCGGGGCTGCAGCGTCGCGCCGAGCACCGGGTAGCGCACGTCGGGGGAGGTGTTGACGATCGGGCAGAACGCGCGCACCTGGTCGGCGTCCAGCCACTCGGCGTCGACGCCGCCGAGCCGGTTGGCGTTGACCCGGCGGGTGCCCTCACGGACGTCCTGCAGGGTGTGGGCGAGGTTGAGCACGCCGCGCTGGCTGAACAGGAAGTCGTACTCCAGCTCCTGCGGCAGCACCTCCCAGAGCTTCAGCGCGTGCTCGTACAGCGCCGCGCTCTCCTCGCAGAGGTAGTTGGACCGGATGATCGTGGTGTTCCGGGCCATGTTGCCGCCGGCGAGCCAACCGCGTTCCAGCACGGCGACGTTGGTGATCCCGTGGTTGCGGGCGAGGTAGTAGGCGGTGGCCAGCCCGTGGCCGCCCGCCCCGACGATGATCACGTCGTAGGAGCGCTTGGGGTCGGGGGTGCGCCACAGCCAGTCGGGGTGCTCGGGCAGCTGGTGGGACATCGCGGGACTCCTGGGGAGAGACGGCGTCGGCTCAGCGGTGTTTCAGACTACGCACACTGTTGCGTCAAACACAACAGGCCGGCAAGGGGGGCAGGGGGCCTTGACGAGCCCTGGGTAGGTCCCGAAACTGTTGCGCACTATGAACGCAGTTTCCCGTAGAGAAACTCGCTGTTCATGGGCCGCGACGGGTGCCCCGCGTCACCGTGCCCCCGCAACCCGCAGCAACCTCGCCAGACTTGCGCAGACGGCGTCACCGCCCCGAGAGCAATGGCAGGACACCATGGCCTTGAAGCAGTACGACTTCATCATCGTCGGCGGAGGGTCGGCAGGCTGCGCGCTCGCGGCCCGGCTCAGCGCGGACCCGTCCAACCGGGTGCTGGTGCTGGAGGCGGGCCGGCCGGACTACCCCTGGGACGTCTTCATCCACATGCCGGCCGCCCTGACCTTCCCGATCGGCAGCCGGTTCTACGACTGGAAGTACGAGTCCGAGCCGGAACCCTTCATGAACGGGCGGAAGATCTACCACGCCCGGGGCAAGGTCCTCGGCGGCTCCAGCAGCATCAACGGCATGATCTTCCAGCGCGGCAACCCGCTCGACTACGAGCGTTGGGGCGCCGACGCCGGCATGAAGGACTGGGACTACGCCCACTGCCTCCCCTACTTCAAGCGCATGGAGAACTGCCTCGCCGACCGGGAAGCCGGCGGCCCGGTCGCCGGTGGTCGAGGTTTCCGCGGCCACGACGGCCCCCTCGTCCTGGAGCGCGGGCCGGTCGCCAACCCCTTGTTCTCCGCGTTCTTCGAGGCGGTCCAGCAGGCCGGCTACCCGCTCACCGACGACGTCAACGGCTACCGCCAGGAGGGCTTCGCCCCCTTCGACCGCAACCTGCGCCGCGGGCGCCGGCTCAGCGCCGCCCGCGCCTACCTGCACCCGGTGCTCGGCCGCCGCAACCTCGACCTGCAGACCCGCGCCCACGTCGGCCGTGTCCTCTTCGACGGCCGGCGCGCGGTCGGCGTGGAGTACCACCGAGGAGGCACCCTGCACCGCGTGCGGGGCGGCAAGGTGATCCTGTCCGGCGGCGCCGTCAACTCCCCGCAGCTGCTGCAGCTCTCCGGCGTCGGCAACGCGGCGGAGCTGGGCGCGCTCGGCATCGACGCCGTCCAGCACCTGCCCGGCGTCGGCGAGAACCTGCAGGACCACCTCGAGGTGTACGTCCAGCACGCGTGCAGGCAGCCGGTGTCCGTGCAGCCCGCCATGAAGCTGTGGCGGCGGCCGTTCATCGGCGCGCAGTGGCTCTTCCTGCGCTCGGGCCCGGGCGCGACCAACCACTTCGAGGGCGGCGGCTTCGTCCGCAGCAACGAGGACGTCGACTACCCCAACCTGATGTTCCACTTCCTGCCGATCGCGGTGCGCTACGACGGCTCCGCACCGGCCGGCGGGCACGGGTACCAGGTGCACATCGGCCCGATGTACTCCGACGCCCGGGGTTCGGTGAAGATCAGGTCGACGGACCCGCGCGAGCACCCGGCGCTCAGGTTCAACTACCTCTCCACCGCTCAGGACCGCCGGGAATGGGTCGAGGCGATCCGGGTCACCCGCCGGATCCTCGGCCAGCCCGCCTTCGCCGGGTTCAGCGACGGCGAGATCTCGCCCGGACCGCAGGTCGAGACCGACGAGGAGATCCTGCAGTGGGTCGCCAAGGACGGGGAGACCGCCCTGCACCCCTCGTGCACCGCGAGGATGGGCACGGACGAGATGTCGGTCCTCGACCCGGCCACCCTGGGGGTCCACGGCCTGGACGGGCTGCACGTGGTCGACGCGTCCGCGATGCCGTACGTGACCAACGGCAACATCTACGCCCCCGTCATGATGCTCGCCGAGAAGGCCGCCGACCTCATCCTCGGCAACACTCCCCTCGAACCGGACCACACCGAGTTCTACCGCCACCGCGGGACCGCCTGATCCGCACCAGGCCCCGCGGCGCGGCGGATCCGCACTAGGAAGCAACCGGCGCCGTGGCAACGGGGATCGGCGTGAGCGTGCGGCGCAGCCGGTTGAAGAGCTTGGGCCGGTCGACGGCGAGCACGGCGACGTCGTGCCCGTGGCGCCGGTAGACGGCCACGAACGAACGGCTGTCCAAGTCGCCCTCGACGACCCTGGGTTGAGCATCGGGGCGGACCTGACCGGCCAGCTGGATCCGGGCCTGGTACTGGTCCGACCAGAAGTACGGCGGCCGCGTCGGCGCGGGTGCCGAGGTGCCCGACAGCAGGGTGCGAGCGGCCGTCTTCGGTTGCTCCGTCGCGTTGGTCCAGTGCTCGATGCGCTCGGAGCGGCCGGTGAACGGGTTGGGGCAGCGGGCGACATCGCCCACGGCGACGACGCCGGGGATGTTCGTCGCGCAACCGGCGTCGCACACGACCCCGTCGTCCACCGCGATCCCCGATCCGGCCAACCAGCCGGTCGCCGGCCGCACCCCGATGCCGACCACGACCACGTCGGCCGGCAGCACCCGACCGTCGGTCAGCCGCACGCCGGTGACCCGGCCTTCGCCGGTGAGGCCCGCGACGCCGGTGCCGCACAGCAGGCGCACCCCGTGGTCCGCGTGCAGCGCGGCGCAGACCAGGCCCATCTCGCGTCCCAGGGCCCGCTCCAGCGGAACCTCCGCGGCCTCGACCACGGTGACGTCCAGGCCGACCGCATGAGCCGTGGCGGCGACCTCGGCGCCGATGAAGCCCGCGCCGATGACCACGACGCGGGGCAGGCCCTTGTGCAGGTCCGTGCGCAACGCCATCGCGTCGTCCAGGGTGCGCAACGTGTGGACGCCTGCCAGCTTCTCGGCTCCGGCGATCGTGCGGGGGCGCGCGCCGGTGGCGATCACGACGGCGTCGGTGCGCAGTTCCCGGCCGCCGGTCAGGGTGACGGTCCGTGCGGCGGGATCCAGCCGGACGGCCCGCTCACCGAGCAGCCAGTGCACGGACAGGTCCGCGTACTCGTGCGAGCTGCCGAGCGCGAGCGCCTCGGCCGCCAGGCCGCCCTTGAGGAAGCCCTTGGACAACGGCGGCCGGTCGTACGGGTGGTGGCGTTCCTCGCCGATGACGGTGATCGAGCCGTCGTACCCTTCGGCGCGCAGCGCGCGGACCGTGCTCAGACCGGCCAGTGAGCCGCCGACCACGGCGATGGACTTCATGCCGGCTCGCCGACCGTGACGTGCAGGACGACGTGTCCGTCCTCCACCGTGACCCGGTGCGTCCGCAGTGCCGACTTGGCCGGCGGGCACGTCGGTCGGCCGGTGCGGAGGTCGAAGGAGGCCGCGTGCAGGGGGCATTCGACGAAGCAGCCCGCCAACCAGCCGTCGGCGAGCGAGGCGTCCTGGTGGGTGCAGGTGTCGTCGACGGCGTACAGGGTCCCGTCGGCGTTGAAGACGGCGATCGGCGCCGGTACGCCTGCCGTCACTCGGAGCGCTTCGCCGGGCGGCAGTTCGTCGATCCGGCACACCGTGATCATGGGAGCCTCCAGCTTCGGATCCTCGAATCCGCTCAGGTGTATCGTATTGCACAACACGATTCGGATTACGCAACATGCTTTCGAGCCGCCGAAGGCTTGTCAAGAGGACGAATGCCATCGGCGGGAAGCTGTGCATAATGTTGCGCTATGAGCAACAGTCTGAACGGTGGGTCCCCCGGGGGGCCGGGCCCCTCGCAGCGGGCGGAGTCCCCGGTGCAGTCCGTCGACCGGGCCGTGACCATCCTGGAGATCCTCGCCCGCCGCGGTGAGACGGGTGTCACCGAACTCGCGGTGGAGCTCGGCGTGCACAAGTCGACGGCCTTCCGCCTCGCCGCCGCCCTGGAGATGCGCGGCCTGGTCGAGCAGCCGGGGGAGCGCGGCAAGTACCGCCTGGGTCTGGGCCTGGTCCGGCTGGCCGGCGCCGCCACCGTCCGGATGGACCTCTCCCAGCAGAGCCGTCCGGTCTGCGAGCGGCTGGCCGTCCAGGTCGCGGAGACGATCAACGTGGCGATCCTCGACGGCAACGAGGCCGTCAACATCGACCAGGTGTTCGGCCCATCGGCGCTGACCACGCACAACTGGGTCGGTCAGCGCACGCCGCTGCACGCGACGTCCAGTGGGAAGGTGCTCCTGGCGTACCTGCCCGAGGACACGCTGAAGGCAAGGCTCGCCGCCCCCCTGGAGCGCTACACCCCGCGCACCGTGACCGAACCCGGCACCCTGCTCGCGCAGCTGGAGCAGGCCGTCGCGGACGGCTTCGCCTACTGCGTCGAGGAGTTGGAGCCGGGACTCAACGCCGTCGCGGCGCCCGTGCGCGCGCACAACGGTCAGGTGGTGGCGGCCATCAGCGCCTCCGGGCCGTCCTTCCGGCTGACCGAGCAGCGCATTCCCGAGGTGGCTGCCGCGGTCCGGTCCGCGGCGGAGGAGGTCTCGGCCCGGCTGGGCTACCTGCGCCTGGAGTAGTCGGCCGCCTGGTGGCCGGCGGAACGGGGCACCGGGCGGCCCGCGCGTCCCGTTCCGCCGGCACGACTTCTGACGAATGGTCAGGCCTCAGTCACCAGGCTCTCGTTCGTCACCGTCTCGGCGGCGGTGTGCTGCGGTGTGCCGCCGCGGTTGCCGTAGCGCAGGTACAGCAGGCCGCCGACGGCCGAGATCACCGCGGTGAAGACGATGGCGCCCCAGGTGTAGTACCAGCGGTCGTCGCCGTAGACGGCGGCTCGCGGCCACGCCAGATTGACGACCATGGCCAGGCCGTAGCCGACGGCCACGGTGTTCACGACCAGACCCCAGCGGCCCAGCGAGAAGTACGGGCCGTGGTCCGCGCGCGGCCACTGGCCCCGCAGGCGGCGCAGCAGCATCGGGGCGGTGACCAGCAGGTAGGGGAGGTAGAAGAGGATGATGGCGACCGAGGTGAGGATGTAGAAGACCCGCTGGTTGCCGATGTTGACGAGCAGCAGGGCGATGGTCAGCACGCCGGTGATGACGGCCGGCGCGACCGGGGTGCTGGACCTGGGGGAGACCTTGGCCAGCGCGGCGCCGAAGGGGAGGCGTCCGTCGCGGGCCATGGAGAAGAGCAGCCGGATGGCGGCGGTCTGCACGGCGAGGCAGCAGACCGTGATGGCGATCGCCGAGCAGATCAGGAAGGCGTCGCCCAGGCCGGTGCCGAGGGTGGACTTGACCAGGTAGGGCATGCCGAGCGTGCCGAGCTCCGAGGCGTTGATGTTGCCGACCGCCATCATCCCGACGAGCATGAGCAGCCCGCCGGCCAGGAAGGCGGCGGTGATGGCCCGCAGGATCGCCCGGGGGGCGTGGCGGCGCGGCTCGGTGGTCTCCTCGGCCAGCATGCCGGCCGTGTCGAAGCCGTAGAAGACGTATGCGCTCATGATCGACGCCACCAGGAAGGCGCCCAGGTAGCCCCACGAGTGACCGGCGCCGGTGCCCGCGGTGTGCAGGACGACCTGCGGGCCGCGCTTGATGTGCACGGCGAGCATGACGATGAGCAGGGTGACGCCGATGAGCTCGACGGCGACGCCCAGGTTGTTGATCTTCGCCATCAGGCGGACGCCCACGACGTTGACGACCGTGGTGAACACGACCAGGCTCAGGGCGAGGACGATCGCGTTCTTCGCGCCGTTCGGCGTGGTCGTCAGCCCGGCGTCGGCGGCGCCGCCGACGACCTGGAAGGCCAGCGAGACCTGCGGCAGGATGACCTGGTACGCGACGGCGACGGCCGCCGCGGTGACGATCGCGCCGATGGTCATGATCCAGCCGGCCATCCACGAGGCGACGGGTCGCGCGATCTGCTTGGACCACTGGTACACGCCGCCGGCCAGCGGGAACTGGCCTGCCATCTCGGCGAAGCAGAGGGCCACGGCCCCCTGGCCGATGAAGACCAGCGGCCAGGTCCAGACGAAGGCCGGCCCGCCGGAGGCGAAGCCGAAGCCGAAGAGCTGGAACACGCCGGTCATGATCGAGATGTAGCTGAAGCCCGCGGCGAAGCTGGAGAAGGAACCGAGGGAGCGCTGGAGTTCCTGCTGGTAGCCGAAGCGCGCGAGGTCGGTGGAGTCGTCGGTGGGTGGGGGCGCGGTGGTGTTGGTGGTTCCCGGGTTGCTCATGGTCGCTCCAGTGGCAGGCAGGGGGCTGGGGGACGTGCATGCGGCGCGGACCGGGTGGAGTCGGGAGGTGCGGACGGGGGCCGGGGAAAGGAAGTGACGCCGCGTCAGCCGGCGAACCAGTGCTGGGCGGCGGGGGTGACGGTGCGCCAGACGTGCTTGGCCTCCTGGTACTCGCGCAGGCCGGACGGGCCGAGTTCGCGGCCGGTGCCGGACTGCTTGAAGCCGCCCCATTCGGCCTGCGGCACGTACGGGTGGTAGTCGTTGATCCAGACGGTGCCGAGCCGGAGCCGGGATGCGACGCGCTCGCCGCGTCCGGTGTCCTGCGTCCACACGGCGCCCGCCAGGCCGTACGGGGTGTCGTTGGCCAGGGCCACCACCTCGTCCTCGTCGTCGAAGAGTTCGACGGTGAGGACGGGGCCGAACACCTCCTCGCGGACCACCGCCATGCCCGGGTGGCAGCGGTCGAGGACGGTGGGCCGCAGGAAGAACCCCGCCTGGAGCTCGGGCTCGGTGGGCCGGGCGCCGCCGGCGCGCAGCACGGCGCCTGCGGCGAGGGCGCCCGCGATGTGGTCCTCGACCTTCCGGCGGTGCTCGGCGGAGACCAGCGGGCCGGTCTCGGTGCCCTTGTCGAGTCCGTCGCCGAGCCGGATGAGGTCGGCGCGGCGGGCGAGTTCGGCGGTGAAGTCGGCGTGCAGGCTGCGGTGCAGCAGCAGCCGCGAGCCGGCGGAGCAGACCTGGCCGGAGTGCAGGAAGGCGGCGGTGAGCGCGAAGTCGAGGGCCGCGTCGAGGTCGGCGTCGGCGAAGACGATGTTGGGGTTCTTGCCCCCGAGTTCCAGGGCGACCTTCTTGACCGTGTCGGCCGCCGCCCGCATCACCGAGCGGCCGGTGGCCAGGCCGCCGGTGAAGGAGACCAGGTCGACCGCGGGATGCCGGGCGAGTACGGCGCCGACGGCGCCGCCGCCCAGCACCAGGTTCGCCGTTCCGCTCGGCGCGCCGGCCAGCTCCAACTGCTCCTGGAGCAGCCGGAAGAGACGGATCGTGGTCAGCGGTGTGACCTCACTGGGCTTCGCCACCACGGTGTTGCCGGCCGCCAGGGCGGGAGCGAGCTTCCAGACGATCTGCAGCAGCGGGTAGTTCCACGGTGTGATCAGTGCGCAGACGCCCACGGGCTCATGGACCACCCGGCTGATCGCGTCGGGCCGCCCGGTGTCGATCGTCCGGCCGGCGTCCGAGGTCGCCAGCGCCGCGTAGTAGCGCAGGACGGCGGTGGCGTCGTCGACGTCCATCCGGCTCTCGGCCAGGGTCTTGCCCGTGTCGAGCGTCTCCAGCCGCGCCAGTTGCTCCCGCTGCGCCTGGAGCGCGTCGGCGGTGGCGGTGAGCACGCCCGCGCGGCGTGCGGACGGCGCGCGGGCCCAGGAGCCCTCGTCGAAGGCGGACCGGGCGGCGCGTACCGCGCGGTCGGTGTCGGCTTCGGATGCCTCGGCGACCATGGCCAGCGTCGAGGCGTCGAAGGGATTGACGACCGCTCGCTGTCGGCCGTCCTCGGCCGGCGTCCAGGCGCCGTCGATCAGCAGACAGGCCGGGTCGAGGGATGGGGGCACAGGCGCCGCCTTTCTCGCGAGTTGCGCGATACGAGACGTTTGTCTCCATGCGCAACTTGTCGGCGAGTATGGAAGGGCCCCATATCCCTGTCAAGGGAGGGCGCTCGGATGGCATCCGGACCGGCCCGGCGGCGGGTCTTGACAGCTCGTGATGTGGGCCCGACTCTGTTTCTCATCGCGCAAGCAGATGCGTAATGTGCAACTCGTACTGTCTGGCTCAGCCCGCCGCAGCCACCTCCCGAGGGGACGGATGCTTTGACAGTTCAACCGAGGGTCGTGATCATCGGTGCCGGCATCGTCGGCTGCGCGCTGAGCGACGAACTCACCGAGCGCGGCTGGACAGACGTCACGGTGCTGGAGCAGGGACCCCTGTTCGCCACCGGAGGGTCGAGCTCGCACGCGCCGGGACTGGTCTTCCAGACCAACTCCTCCAAGACCATGACCGAGTTCGCCTCCTACACCGTCCGCAAGTACTCCGCCCTGACCCTCGACGGCCAGTGGTGCTTCCAGCAGCTCGGCGGACTCGAGGTGGCCACCACCCCCGAGCGGCTCGCCGAGCTGACCCGCAAGCACGGGCTGGCCGCCTCCTGGGGGGTGTCGGGCGCACTGCTCGACCCCGGGCAGTGCGTCGCCCTGCACCCGCTGCTGGACCGCGACCGGATCCTGGGCGGCTTCCATGTGCCCACCGACGGCCTCGCCAAGGCGGTGCGCGCCGGCGAGGCGCAGGCCCGGCGTGCGATCGGGCGCGGCGCGCGGTTCATGGCGCACCACACGGTCACCGGGATCGAGTCCGCGAACGGCAGGGTCACCGCCGTCGTCACCGACCAGGGCAGCTTCCCCGCGGACGTGGTCGTCTCCTGCGCGGGGTTCTGGGGGCCGAGGATCGGCCGGATGGCCGGGCTCGCCGTCCCGCTCGTCCCGCTGGCCCACCAGTACGCCAGGACCGGCCCGGTACCGGCGCTGGCCGGCTGCAACACCGAGGAGCTGGAGGCCTCCAAGCCGATCCTGCGCCACCAGGACCGCGACCTGTACTACCGCGAGCACGGTGACCGCATCGGCATCGGCTCCTACGCGCACCGCCCGATGCCCGTCGACCTCGACGAGGTGTCCGCCCCCGGTGGTCCGGTCATGCCCTCGATGCTGCCGTTCACCGAGAAGGACTTCGAGCAGCCCTGGGCCGACTCGCAGGCGCTGCTGCCCGCGCTCGCCCGGACGAAGGTGGACGAGGGTTTCAACGGCATCTTCTCCTTCACCACCGACGGCTTCCCCCTGCTGGGCGAGGCGCCCGAGCTGCGCGGTTTCTGGGTCGCCGAGGCGGTGTGGGTGACCCACTCCGCGGGTGTGGCACGGGCGATGGCGCGGTGGCTGGTCGAGGGCACCCCGCGCACCGATGTGCACGAGTGCGATCTCAACCGCTTCGAGCCGGGACAGCTCGCCCCCGCCTACGTGCACCAGCGCAGCTGTCGGAACTTCGTCGAGGTGTACGACATCATCCACCCGCTGCAGCCGATGGAGGAGCCGCGCCCGCTGCGGGTCAGCCCCTTCCACGCGCGCCAGCGGGAACTGGGCGCCTTCTTCCTGGAGGCCTCCGGCTGGGAGCGCCCGCACTGGTACGAGGCCAACCAGGGGCTGCCCGAGGTCGCCGGCATCCCCGGGCGCGGCGCCTGGGCCGCCCGCTACTGGTCCCCGATCGCCGGCGCGGAGGCCTTGGCCACCCGCGAGCGCGTCGCGATGTACGACATGACGGCGCTCAAGCGCCTGGAGGTCACCGGCCCCGGTGCACAGGCGTTCCTGCAGTACCTGACGACGAATCAGCTCGACAAGCCGGTCGGCTCCGTCACCTACACCCTGCTGCTGGACGAGACCGGCGGGGTGCGCAGCGACCTGACGGTGGCCAGGCTCGGCCCGGGCCGCGGCTGCGGCGAACGCTGGCAACTCGGTGCCAACGGCAACCTCGACCTCGACTGGCTCGTCCGCCACCTCCCGTCAGACGGTTCGGTCCAGATCCGCGACACCACCGCCGGCACCTGCTGCATCGGCCTGTGGGGACCGCTCGCCCGTGCCCTGGTCCAGCCGCTCACCGACGCGGACTTCTCGCACCAGGGCTTCGGCTACTTCAGGGCGAAGCGGGCGTACCTGGGCAACGTCCCGGTCACCGCGATGCGGCTGTCCTACGTCGGCGAACTCGGCTGGGAGCTGTACACCACGGCCGACAACGGCCAGAAGCTCTGGGACACCCTGTGGGAGGCCGGGCAACCGCTCGGCATCGTCGCCGCCGGACGCAGCGCCTTCAACAGCCTTCGCCTGGAGAAGGGCTACCGCTCCTGGGGCACCGACCTGACCGCCGAACACAACCCCCACGAAGCCGGGCTCGGGTTCGCCGTGCGCATGGACAAGGGGGACTTCCTCGGCCGCGACGCGCTGCTCGGTGTGACCGAGGAGACGGTGGGGCGCAGGCTCGCCTGCCTCCTGCTGGACGACCCGCGGGCCGTCGTCATGGGCAAGGAACCGGTGTACGTCGACGGCGCCCCCGCGGGGTACGTCACCAGCGCCGCCTACGGGTACAGCATCGGCGCCTCCATCGCCTACGCGTGGCTGCCGCGCGCCGCCGCCGAGCCCGGCCGCAGGGTGGGGGTCGAGTACTTCGGCGAGCGGCTGCCCGCAACCGTCACGCAGGAGCCGCTGTTCGACCCGAAGATGGCCCGCATCCGACGCTGAACAGGTGCCGAGCAGACCGAGGCCGGTATCCGGATCCTTCTCCAGCCGTGCGTTCCTCCGACGAAAGGCCCACCGCCGTGACCGCGAGCGAGCTCCCGCCGAGCCTGATCCGCACCCTCCCGGGCTCCTCCTACACCGACCCGCAGATCTTCGCGCTGGAGCAGGAGAAGATATTCGAGCAGCTGTGGTTCTGTGCCGTGCGCGCGAGTGACCTGGACAAGCCGGGCAGCTTCCGGACCGCGCAGGTCGGCCGGGAGAGCGTGCTGATCACCCGATCCCGGGACGACAGCGTCAGGGCGTTCCTCAACATCTGCCGCCACCGCGGCGCGCGGCTCTGCACCGAGGAGCAGGGCGAGGTCAGGCGGAACTTCCAATGCCCCTACCACGCCTGGACCTACGGCCCGGACGGCAAGCTCGTCGCCGCACCCAACCTCGCCGGCATGCCGGACGTCGACCGCACCACCTACGGCCTGGTCCCGGTGCACGTGCGCGAGTGGCTCGGCTACGTCTGGGTCTGCCTGGCCGATGAGCCGCCGTCCTTCGAGGCCGACGTGATCGGCGCCGCGACGCAGCGCCTTGGCGATCCGGAGGCGATCGAGCGCTACCGGACCGAGGAGCTCGCGGTCGGCCGCCGGATCCGTTACGAGGTGAGGGCCAACTGGAAGCTGATCGTCGAGAACTTCATGGAGTGCTACCACTGCGCCACCATCCACCCCGAACTGACCGACGTGCTCCCCGAGTTCGCCGGTGGCTATGCTGCGCAGTACTACGTGGGCCACGGCGCCGAGTTCGCCGACGACGCCAAGGGCTTCACCGTCGACGGCAGCGCGGGCGTGGACCGGATCCCGACCGTCTCCGAGGACCAGGACCGCAGGTACTACGCGATCACGGTCAAGCCGCAGGTGTTCGTCAACCTGGTGCCCGACCATGTCATCGTGCACCGGATGTTCCCGCTCGCCGCCGACCGCACCGTCGTGGAGTGCGACTGGCTCTTCCTCAAGGACGTCGTCGAGGCGGGCCGCGACGTATCCCGCTCGGTGGAGCTGTTCCACCGGGTCAACGTCCAGGACTTCGAGGCCTGCGAGCGCTGCCAGCCCGCGATGGACTCGCGCGCCTACCGGAGCGGCGGGGTACTGGTGCCGAGCGAGCACCACATCGGCGCGTTCCACGCCTGGGTCACCGGCCGTCTCGGCGACTGACAGCCCCCACCGGCGTCCACACCGTTTCCCTCCACCCAGCGGAAGGTTGTGCTCCATGGCTCAGCAGGTCAAAGGTGTCGTCGCCGCGGGCAAGGGCGAAGCGGTCAGGATCGAGACGGTGATCGTGTCGGATCCGGGCCCGGGCGAGGCGGTGGTCAAGGTCCAGGCCTGCGGTGTCTGCCACACCGACCTGCACTACCGGGAGGGCGGCATCAACGACGAGTTCCCCTTCCTGCTGGGGCACGAGGCCGCCGGGATCGTGGAGTCGGTGGGCGAGGGAGTGACCGAGGTCGCGCCCGGCGACTTCGTCATCCTCAACTGGCGTGCGGTGTGCGGACAGTGCCGGTCCTGCCGGCGCGGGCGCCCCTGGTACTGCTTCGACACCCACAACGCCAAGCAGAAGATGACCCTGGCGGACGGCACCGAACTCTCCCCGGCACTGGGCATCGGCGCCTTCGCGGAGAAGACCCTGGTCGCGGCGGGGCAGTGCACCAAGGTCGACCCCGCCGCCTCGCCCCTCGCCGTCGGACTGCTCGGCTGCGGCGTCATGGCGGGCCTCGGCGCCGCCGTCAACACCGGCGGGGTCGGCCGGGGTGACAACGTCGCGGTCATCGGCTGCGGCGGGGTCGGCAACGCCGCCGTCATGGGCTCCCGACTGGCCGGGGCCGCCCGGATCATCGCCGTCGACATCGACGAGACCAAGCTCGCCACCGCGCGGCGCCTCGGCGCCACCCACACCGTCAACTCCCGCGAGAGCGACGCCGTTGCAGCGATCCGCGAGCTCACCGGCGGCAACGGCGCGGACGTCGTGATCGAGGCCGTCGGCCGCCCGGAGACCTACCGGCAGGCCTTTTACGCCCGCGACCTCGCCGGCACCGTCGTCCTGGTCGGCGTGCCGACCCCGGAGATGACCCTCGAACTGCCGCTGCTGGATGTCTTCGGCCGAGGCGGCGCCCTCAAGTCCTCCTGGTACGGCGACTGCCTGCCCTCGCGGGACTTCCCGCTGCTGGTCGACCTGTACCTGCAGGGACGCCTGGACCTGGACGCCTTCGTCACCGAGACCATCGCGTTGACCGACGTCGAGGACGCCTTCGCCCGCATGCGGCAGGGCGAGGTGCTGCGCTCGGTGGTGGTCTTCTGACGAGCGCGGCGGGGGTGCGTACCCGCGCTGACTGGGAGGAAGCCGTGCAGTCCGTTGCGGCTGGGCTACGGTGCAAGAGTGTTCGATACGGCCTGGCTCGCACCCAGCGGAAGGTCGGCCCCGACCGAACGCTCCGGGTGTTCGTCGCCCGCGCGTGCCGGCGGCTCGACACCATCGGCAGCTGTGGTGGTGATCTGGAACGGGCTTGCCACCGGGGCGACTTGCTGTTCTCGCTGGCGCCGATCGGCGGGTGCTTCCTCGTCCTGTTCGGCGTGCTGACCGTGCTGGCCCTCTCGGCCGGCGACCGGGCGGCGACCTTGCTGCTGCCCGGTACGGTCGTGCTCGGCGCCGCCGTCTGTGTGCTGCTGGACGCCGTGGTGGACCCGGGGTAGTACCCCGGGCCCCTCCAGACTGACCGGCGGGTCGGCTGAAGTGCCTACCGCTCCTAGGGCCGAGGCGTCACGGCTCGGTCAGTACGTACGCGGTCTCACCGTGGTGGCTGAGGTCGAGCCCGCGCTCTTCCTCCTCCTCGGAGACCCGGTCGCCGATCAGCCTCTTGAGAACCAGGGCGATGGCGAGCGTCACCGCCACTGTGTAGCCGAAGGCCGCGCCGACGCCGATCGCCTGCCTGCCCAGCTGTGTCAGGCCGCCGCCGTAGAACAGGCCGTTCGCCCCGGCCGGGTTGATCGACCTGGTGGCGAACAGGCCGACCGCGAGGGCGCCGAAGACGCCGCCCACCAGGTGCACGCCCACCACGTCCAGGGCGTCGTCGTAGCCGAGGTGGTGCTTCCAGTCGACGGCGAACTCGCAGAGCACGCCGGCAGCCGCCCCGATCGCGAGCGCGCCGAGCGGGCTGACGAACCCGGCGCACGGCGTGATCGCGGCCAGGCCGGCGACGGCACCCCCGGCCGCGCCGACCGTGCTGGTCCTGCCGTGCCGGAGCCTCTCCACGGCCAGCCAGCCGAGCAGCGCCGCGGCGCCCGCGGTGTTCGTGTTGAGGAACGCGCTGGCGGCCAACTCGTTGGCGCCGAGGGCGGAGCCGCCGTTGAAGCCGAACCAGCCGAACCACAGGATCCCCGCGCCGACCAGCATCAGGGGCAGGCTGCTCTGCGGCATCTGCCGGCTCGGCCAGCCGTTGCGCTTGCCCAGGACGACCGCCATGACGAGCGCGGCGGCGCCCGCAGTGGTGTGCACGACGATCCCTCCGGCGAAGTCGAGCACGCCGAGTCGGGCGGCCCATCCGGTCGGTGAGAATATCCAGTGGGCGACCGGGCTGTAGACCAGCAGTGACCACAGGACGACGAACGGCACGAACGTGCTGAACCGCCAGCGGTCCGCCGTGGCCCCGGTGATGAGTGACGGGGTGATCACGGCGAACATCATCTGGTAGACGACGAAGACCAGCGGCGGAATGGCCATCGCGCTGCTCCCGGTGAAACCGGGAACCACCTGGTCCAGATGGGCGAGACCGGCGAAATGCAGATCGCCGATGAATCCGTCGCCCTTTCCGAAGGCGAGGGTGTAGCCGACCAGCACCCACGCCACGCTCACCAGCGCGATGGCCATGAAGTTCTGCATCAACATGCTCATGACGTGCTTCGCGCGGACCATGCCGCCGTAGAAGAACGCGACGCCCGGCGTCATGAAGAGGACGAGTGCTGCGCTGACCAGGACCCAGGCGGTCGAACCGGAGTCGACCCGTGCGAAGTCAAATGTCATGAGGCCTTCCGAGGCCGGATGCGGATGGCGCGGATCAGGGGTTCGAGGCGCGCCGACGGGCTGGAGCCCGGCCGAACCGTCCTCGGGGTCTCCGTAGGCGGCGAGCGGGCGCCGGATGGAAAGATAGGCCCAGCCGTCGCGTTCGCTCAGTCACGGGATGGCAAAAAAGGGCTCAGCGCCGTTGCTGCTCGACCACCACACCGGCGGAGGCCAGTTCAGAGCCCGGGCCTTACGGCAGTGTCACCCGCACAGTTGCGGCCCAGATGTCGTCTTTCGAGGCTGTGGGCGTGACCGCGCTGGGCTGACACGGTTGCCGCAGATCGCGGTGATGCCGGCATGGTCGGAGCGCGGCCAGGCTTCGATCACGTCGACTCCGGCGAGGGGCAGCTCCATGGTGGAGCGGCGAATCGCGTTGAGGAGTTGACGTGTGCTCAGGTCGCCGCCCGGTCCGGGGGACCCGGTGCCGGGGGCCATGCCCGCGCCGACGACGTCGACGCCGGGGATGACGGCGTCGGCGTGGCGGAAGGCGTCGGGCTCGGTGAGGGAGCGGTCCTCACTCGCCCTGGTGCGCGGTTCGGTAGTCAGCTGCGCGGAAGCAGCCGTGGAGGTGGTCGTTGATCACACCCACGTTCTGCATGAACGCGTACACGCTGGTCGGACCGACGAAGTGGTACCCCTGAGCCTTCAACCGCTTGGCGAAGTCCTCCGCCTGCGGCGTCGACGTCGGCAGCTCGGCGTAGGTCCGGGGAGCCCGCTTGCGGGGCATCTCGTAGGACTGCGCGAGCACCAGCAGGCTCGGCGACGCGGACAGCATGGCATGCGCATTGCTGATGGTGGCCTCGATCTTGCTGCGGTTTCGGATGATCGAGGCGTCGTTCACCAGATGGTCGACATCGACGTCCGTCATCGCTGCGACCTCGGCGACGTCGAAGCCCCGGAACGCTTGCCGGAACGCGTCCCGCTTGTTGAACACGACCTTCCAGCTGAGCCCGGCCTGGAAGACGCCGAGGGTGAGCGCTTCGAACATCGCTGACTCGTCATGGGTGCGGGTCCCCCACACCTCGTCGTGGTAGCGGCTCAGCGCGGTGTCCTCGGCGCCTGCCCACTCGCAGCGCGGCTCCCCGTCGTATCCAATGATCACGTCGCTGCTCATCGGGCCCTCCAGCTCGCTCCGCACATGCCGGTCCACGAACACACTCCGACGAAACGCCGGCCACTGCATCCCGTACTGTCCGTAGTCGGCAGCCGACGCCACCACGCGGCCCGCTCTGCCCGTAAGTGCCGCGACGGCGGGCCGCACCGCGGGCAAGCGATCAGACTGGAAGGGGTGCTCCCCCCTCCAGCCCTGCGACAGTCCTGGGTGGTGAACCATGGCAGAGGCCACCGATCAGGTGCGGACCGTGATCCTGACCGTGGACGACGATCCTGCGGTATCCCGGGCCGTCGCCCGTGACCTGCGCCGCCGCTACGGGGAGGACTACCGGGTGGTCCGCGCCGAGTCCGGCGCTTCGGCGCTCGAGGCGCTGCGGGAGCTGAAGCTGCGGGGCGCGCCGGTCGCGGTGATCCTGGCCGATTTCCGGATGCCGCAGATGAACGGCATCGAATTCCTCGAAGCGGCGCTCGACCTGTTCCCGGCAGCCCGACGGGTACTGCTCACCGCCTACGCCGACACCAACGCCGCGATCGACGCCATCAACGTCGTCGATCTCGACCACTACCTGCTCAAGCCGTGGGAGCCGCCCGAGGAGAAGCTGTACCCGGTGGTGGATGACCTGCTGGAGACGTGGCGGGCCGGCGACGGCCGCGCCGTGGACGTCACCAAAGTCGTCGGGCACCGCTGGTCGGCTCGCTCCTCCCAGATCCGGGAGTTCCTCGCCCGCAACCAGGTGCCGTACCGCTGGTACTCCAGCGAGGAACCGGAGGGCAGACGTCTGCTGGCCGCCGCAGGGCAGGACGGTCTGCGGCTGCCCCTGGTGGTCACCCCGGACGGCGCTGCCCTCATTGAGCCCGCCGAGCGGGACCTGGCCGCCCAGGTAGGGCTGTCGACGACCCCCGCGGCCGACTTCTACGACCTGGTCATCGTCGGTGGCGGCCCCGCCGGCCTCGCCGCGGCCGTCTACGGAGCCTCGGAGGGTCTGCGCACCGTCCTCGTGGAGCGCGAAGCAACCGGCGGACAGGCCGGCCAGAGCTCCCGCATCGAGAACTACCTGGGCTTCCCCGACGGCGTCTCCGGCGCGCAACTCACCGACCGGGCACGCCGCCAAGCCACGAAGTTCGGCGCGGAGCTGCTCACGGCGTGCAAGGTCACCGGCTTGGAAGTGAAGGGGGCGGCACGCACGCTGCGCTTCTCTGACGGCTCCGCCATCTCGGCACACACCGTGATCCTCGCGACCGGCGTGTCCTACCGGCAACTGGACGTGCCAGGGGCGGCCGCACTGACCGGGCGCGGGGTCTACTACGGCTCGGCCCTGACCGAGGCGGCCGCCTGCCAAGGGCAGGAGGTGTACATCGTCGGCGGCGCGAACTCCGCCGGCCAGGCCGCGATGTTCCTCTCCCGCAGCGCCCGGAAGGTCACCCTGCTGGTGCGGGCACCGGAGCTGGCCGCCTCGATGTCCTACTACCTGCTCCAGCGGGTCGAGGACGCCTCCAACATCACGGTGCTCACGGACACGGTTGTCGAGGCCGCCCACGGAACGGAACATCTGGAAGGGCTGACCCTGCGCAACCGTGTGACCGGCAGGTCCGAGACGGTTGACGCGCAGTGGATGTACGTCTTCATCGGCGCGGCACCGCTGACCGACTGGCTGGACGGCACGGTGCTCAGGGACCCGCGAGGCTTCGTGCTGACCGGCCCTGATCTGACCACCGACGGGCGTCCCCCTGCCGGCTGGCCGCTGGATCGGCCCCCGTACCACCTCGAGACCAACGTGCCAGGGGTCTTCGCGGCCGGAGACGTGCGCGCGGAGTCCGCCAAGCGGGTCGCTTCCGCGGTCGGCGAGGGCGCCATGGCCGTCATGATCGCGCACCGGTACCTGGAGCAGTCATGACCACTGCCCAGGAGAAGTGCGACGAGCGGGAGCTGCGGACGCTGTTCCTGTTCGAGAAGCTGACTCCCGACCAACTCACTCAGCTGTGCCGGTACGGCCACGTCGAATGGTTCGACCCGGGTCCGGTGTACCGGGAGGGCGATCCCGCGGCGAGCTTCTTCGTGCTGTTCCACGGAACCGTGGTCCTCTCGCGCAGCGTCGGCGGCCAGCAGGTGGACGTCAGCCGCACATCCGAGGCCGGCGTGTACGCCGGGGCGTTCCAGGCCTACCTCGGCGACCAGGTGCCGCAGGTGTACAACAACTCGCTCCGGGTGACCGAGCGGTCCAGGTTCTTCGTGCTGCCCGCGGAGGCTTTCGCGGAGATCATGCGCAGTTGGTTCCCGATGGCCGTCCATCTGCTGGAGGGTCTGTTCTTCGGATTCAAGAGCACCCAGGAGGCGGTCGGCCAGCGGGAGAGGTTGCTCGCTCTCGGGTCGGTGACGGCCGGGCTCACCCACGAGCTCAACAACCCTGCGGCTGCCGCCGTGCGGGCCACCTCGGCCCTGCGGGAGCGCATCGCCCGGGTGCGCCGCGAATTCGCGGAGCTCGCGGCCGAGCCACGCTCAGGTGGGGACCTGGCGCACCTGAGGGAACTGCAGGACATGACGATCGGTCGGCTGGCGCACGCCTCAGCGCTCGACCCGCTGGAGGCCTCGGACCGCGAGGACGAGATCGGCGACTGGCTGGAGGCGCACAGTGTCGCCGACGGTTGGGAGATGGCGCCGGTCCTCGTCGAGGCGGGTCTGGGCATCGACTGGCTGGACCGGATCGCCGGAGCCCTGCCCGAGGACCTGCTCGGAAGAGCACTGAACTGGCTGAGCTGCACGGTCGAGGCCGAGCTCCTGCTCCACGAGATCGAGGACGCCGTGCACCGCGTCTCCGCACTCGTCGGTGCGGCGAAGCAGTACACGCAACTCGACCGGGCCCCGTACCAGAACGCCGATGTGCACGAGCTGCTGGACAGCACGCTGATGCTGCTCTCCGCGAAGATCGGTCCGAACATCACCGTCGTGCGCGACTACGACCGCACCTTGCCCAGCATCCCGGGCTACCCCGCCGAGCTGAACCAGGTCTGGACGAACCTGATCGACAACGCCGTCTGGGCCATGCGCAGCACCGGCGCCGGCGGCACACTCACCGCTCGCACCGCACGGGACGGGAACCAGGTGCTGGTCGAAGTCCGCGACACCGGCCCCGGTGTGCCCGCCGACGTACAGAGTCGGGTCTTCGACCCGTTCTTCAGCACCAAGCCCGTCGGCGAAGGTACCGGTCTGGGTCTGGACATCTCCTGGCGCATCATCGTCAACCGGCACGGCGGCGACCTGCGACTCGAGTCGGTCCCGGGCGACACCCGCTTCCAGGTCCGCCTCCCGATCAACCCCGCAGAGCGCGACACCTCCGAGGACGACGCGCTTGGATGAGCTGTTCGGCCGTAGCTCGGCTGGTCTGGACGTGACCGGCGGGACCCGGTCCGACCGGTTGCCGAAGCGGCTCGAAGCCGGTCGCCGGGTTTCGGAGGGATCTCGAACCTCCGCGTGGAACTGTGATGCAGGTCATGCCAGATGTAGAACCCGTGTGCGGCCTCGGGCGTCTGGCAGGTGTGAGATCACGTAGGAGAGCACTGGACGAGCTGGACGAGGAACGCCTCGTCCGGCTGGTGGCCAGAGGTGAGCGCGGGGCGTTCGACGAGTTGTACCGGCGCACGTCACCGTGGCTGGCGGTGCGGTTGCGCCGCCGCTGCGCGGACGAGCAGATCGTCGCCGAGGTCATGCAGGAGACCTATCTGGCGGTGTGGCGCGCGGCCGGCGCGTTCGCCGGGAGCGCGGTCGGCGGGACGGCGGTCGGGTGGCTGTGGACGATCGCGGCGCGCCGCCTCGTGGACGCGTTCCGCCGTCGTGCCCACCACGCCGAACCGCCGGTCGCCGCCGCCGAGCGGGCGGTGGTGCCTGCGGCGGAGGAAGAGGCGCTCGCGGGGACCGTCGGCGGCGACGTCGGCGACGCCCTTCGGCAACTGGCTCCGGAACTCAGACAGGTACTGCAGGCCACGGTGCTCGACGGGCTCTCCGTCCGGGAGACCGCCGTCCTGCTCGGACTGCCCGAAGGCACGGTCAAGACCCGCGCCCGCCGGGCCAGGATCGCGATGCGGGAGGCGCTGGCATGAGTACGGAACACGCGTCGAGGCGGTTGATCGACGACTACGCACGTGGTGATGCGGCGATGGCCGCGGACACGCTGTGGGCGCTGGAGGCCCATCTGGAGACCTGCGCGCCGTGCCGGAGCCGCCTGGCGGCCTCCGTGGCCACCGAGGCGCCCGGCATCGCCACGCTCGTCGACACCGTCCGGGCCGGGCTGGCGCCGCAGTTGGACGCGGCCGTCCAGGCGCCCTCGCGGCGGTACCGCCCGAGGTGGGTGTCGGCCTGGCTGACACCGATCTTGGTCCCGTGGCTGGCCATGACCGCCACCGTGACCCTGCTGGCGCTGCTGCTGGCGGCGGCCGGGGCGCCGATGCTGTTCGGCGCGGCCTCGCCCGTGTTGCTGATCGCGCCCGTGCTGCCGATGTGCGGTGTCGCAGTGGCGTGGTCGCGCGCCCTGGACCCGGCGTACGAACTGACAGCCGCCACCCCTCGGGCCGGTCTGCCCCTGCTGCTCCGGCGCACCGTCTCGGTACTCGCCGTGGTGCTGCCCGCGCTGCTGGTGGAGGGATGGCTGACCGGGGCCATGACGGCCGCTCAGTGGTTGCTGCCCTCGCTGGCCTTCACCTCTGCGGCCCTGGCGCTGGGCAGCGTGGTCGGCGTGACCCGCGCCGCCGCCGCCCTGGTGGTCGCGTGGGGCGTCGTCATCGCCGCACCCGCATGGCACGCCGGCCGCGTCCCCGTCGTCCTGCAGCCGGACCAACTGCCCGTGTGGGGAGCGCTCCTCGTGCTCGGCATCGGCGCCGTGATCGCCCGCAGACGCGCCTACCCAGCGCTGTGAAACCATCGTCGACCCTCGGAAGGGACCACTGCATGACACCCGCCATGACCGCGGCCGACACCGCGCCGAAGACCTACGCCTGGGAGATCCGGGCCGCCGGCCTGAAAGTTCGGGTCGGACGCAAGAAGATGGCCGTCGACGGCCTCGACCTCTCCCTGAGCACCGGCACCCACGGCCTGCTGGGGCCCAACGGAGCGGGAAAGACCACCCTGATCCGGGCGCTGGCCACCGTGCTGCGCCCCGCCGCGGGCGAACTGGAGCTGTTCGGCACCTCCGTGAGCGGGGTGGGTGACCTGCGGGCGCTGCGCCGCCGGATCGGCTACCTGCCGCAGGAGTTCGGCTACTACAAGCGTTTCACCGTGCGCGAGTTCGTCGAGTACATGGCCTGGCTGAAGGAGGTCCCGAAGGCGGACATCCCCGCGGCCGTCCAGCGGGCCGTGGAACGGGTGGGCCTGGCGGACCGCGCCGACCATCGGATGAGGACCCTGTCCGGAGGCATGGTCCGGCGCGCCGGCATCGCCCAGGCCATCGTCAACGACCCCGCGGTGCTGCTGCTGGACGAACCGACGGCCGGCCTGGACCCGGCGCAGCGGCTGCGCTTCCGCGAGCTGCTGCAGGAGTTGGGCCGCGACACCTGTGTGGTCGTCTCCACCCACCTGGTCGAGGACGTCGCGGCCGCCTGCTCCGACGTGGTGCTCTTCGCCGACGGCCGCCTCGTCTTCCAGGGCACGCCGGAGGTCCTGGCCGCGGCGGGCGGCGCCGAGTACCCGGGCGACAGCCCGCTGGAGCGCGGCTACTCGGCGCTGCTCCACAACTCCGAGCAGCAGGGAGGCACCTGGTGAGCGGACGTGTCCTGCGCATCGAGCTGAAGCGCTCCATCGCCCCGTGGACCGGCGTCGTCGTCCTGGGCGGCAGCCTGGCGGTCTTCTTCCTGGTCGGCGGGATCTGGTGGAACGGCACCGCGGGATGGACCGCCCAGTGGACCTCGATGGCCCTGTGGACCCGGTACCTGCTGTCCTTCTGGTGGCCGCTCGTGGTGGGCATGGGGGCGGTGTACGGGCTGCGCGAGTCCCGCTCGCGGATGACCGAACTGCTGACGACCACGCCGCTGCCGGCCTGGCGACGAGCGGCGCTGCCGGCCGGTGCGACGGCGCTCGCGCTGGCGTCGGGCTTCGGCCTCCTCGTCCTCGTGGGCGGAGTCCAGGTGGCCCTCGGCGCCACCACCTATGCGCCGTTGGGCTGGCTGCCGATCTCGCTCGTGGCAGCGCTGGCCCTGGTCGCGGGGGCTGTGTTCGGCATGGGCGTCGCGCGGTCCGTGCCATCCGTGCTCACCCCGCCGGCCCTGACGGTGCTCTTCCTCCTGTTGACGAGCCTCCTGCGACCGAACAGCGAAGGGGCGCTGCCGTCGAGCATCGCGCCGAACCGGCTCGCCCTGCTGTCCCCGGCGACCGCGGACCCGCGGGAGATGCTGCTGACCCTGTCCGGCTCCGTGCACCTCGGCCAGACGCTCTGGCTGCTCGGCCTGCTCGCCACCGGATTCGCCCTGCTGTCGGCCGTGACCCGCCGGGCCCGGCTGCTCGCGGTGGCCCCCGTCCTGGCCGGCGCGGCCCTGGCCCTGCTGGTGCTCCCGGCCGCTGCGCGCGACACCTACGTCGTCGACAAGGCTGCCGCCGCCCTGGTCTGCGACGGACCGGTGTGCGTGACGCAGGCCGACCGTTCACGCCTGCCCGAGCTCGCGCTGCGCAGCAAGGAGGCGCTGCGCGTGCTGCACGACGTCCTGGGCGACAAGGCGCCGCACTTGGTGCGGGAGGACACCGAGCTGCGCGCGCTCGGCGACGAGCGCGAACTGTCCGGCGACGTGGTGCTGGTCGACTTCGACGATCGACTCTTCGCCGATGCGAGGGGCGAGCAGCTGACCCGTGCGCTGATCGCCCAGGGCCTGGCACCGAGCTGCCACGCGAACAACGACCGGGAGGGCGGCGGACATGCCGATGTCGCCGTCCAGAGCGTCGCCGTGAGCTGGGCCCTGCATGATCCCCAGCGCCGACCGATGGAAAACGAGGCCGGCGCCCCGTACATGAGCCAGACCTGGGCGGAGGCCGACACGGCCTGGCAGCGGTTGGTGGCGATGACACCGGCCGAGCAGAGCTCGTGGATCGCCGAGGTGCACGCCGCCACCCTCTCCTGCACGCGGACCGACGAGCTTTCGGTGCTGGCGGGGAAGGCGTCGCAATGAGGTGGCTGATCCTGTACGCGCGTTCACGGCAGGTGCCCACCTCGGTCGCCGCGATCACGCTCGTCGCACTGGCGGCGTGGGTCTCCAAGCGGGACCGCGGTGCGGGCTCGACGGACCTGGTGATGGCGGCCCAGGTTCTCAGCGCGATGGTGGCGGCCGCTTCCGTCGGGCTCGATGGGCGGGATGCCGCGCTGGAGAGAACGGCCGCGATCCGGTGGTTGCCCCGCCGGGCAGCGCACGTGCTGCTGATCGGCGCGGTTGCCGGGACGGAGCTGCTGGCGGCCCAGGCGGCGGGAGCGAAGCTCGCCCCGGCCGAGGTCGTCGTCCGGGACAGCGCGGGCCTGGTCGGCCTGGCCGCGCTCGGGGCGGTGCTGTGCGGGGCGGCGTACGCCTGGACCCTGCCGACCGGTTGGCTCGCGCTCACCCTCGTCGTCCCGATTCCACCCGGCACCGTGGGACAGGTGGCCGGCTGGATGATCTTCCTCCCCGGCACGGCTGCGTCCACCGGGACCGCGTGGGCCCTGCTGGTGACCGGCACCGTGCTGTACGCCGTGGCAGGACCGAGACGGTGACGGGCACGCCCCATGCCGCAGGCAGCTCCCTCTTCTCCGGTACCCGCACAGCGACTTGACGGATGGCCTGACCGGCGACCCCTCGCCGATGTCGGGGCCTGGGTGTCGGCCCAGAGCCGGCAACGTGCTGTCGGCTGCTGAGCTCGGCCGGATACGATGGCAGCCGGTAGCACCGCCACCGCAGCTGAGCCGCCGCGTGCGCGGCAGAGATGAGCAGCCCTCATGAGCGGTGCCGACGCGGTGGCCGACCCGGCCGACCCGGCCGGCCACGTGGCCGCCGACACGGCCCACGCCGCCGGTGCCGCGCTGGCCGAGCCGGTGACCCGGGTCTCGTGGCGTTGGACGGCCTCGCTCAGCCTGGTGAACCTCGGGGTCTTCCTGGGCTTCTTCACGCCGATCCAGATCCTGCTGCCGATGCAGCTCGAACGCCTCGACGCCGCTCACAAGGCCGGCCTGCTCTCCTGGGTGACGGGCGTGGGCGCCGTGGTCGCGATGCTGGTCAACCCGCTGGCCGGCGCGCTGTCGGATCGCACCACCTCGCGGTTCGGGCGGCGTCGCCCGTGGATCCTGGCGGGCGCGCTGCTCGGCGCGGGCGGGTTGTTGCTGACCGCCGGCGGGCATGGCCTGGTCGGCATCACGGTCGGGTGGGTGGTGGCACAGGCGGGTCTGAACGTCATGCTGGCCGGGGCCACCGCGCCGGTGGCCGACCAGGTTCCCAGCAGGCAGCGGGCGGTGGTCTCCGGCTGGACCGGGATCAGCCAGTCGCTCGGGCTGGTGGTCGGCGCCTTGCTGGTCACCCTGCTGGTCGGCGGGATCGCTTCGGGGTATGCGGTGGTGGCGGCCATGACCGTGGCCCTCGCGCTGCCGTTCGTCCTGTTCTTCGCCGACCCGGTCCTGCCACCGGGGGCGTTCCGCTCGTTCAACCTCCGGACCATGCTGGCCGGTTACTGGGTCAGTCCGCGCCGGTACCCCGACTTCGGGTGGGCCTTTCTGACCCGGTTCCTGATCAACCTGGGCAATGCGATCGGCACCCTCTACCTGCTCTTCTACCTCACCGATGCCGTGCACTACCGCTCGCCGGACGCCGGGGTGCTGATCCTCACCGCCGTCTACACCCTGGCCGCGCTGCTGACGGCGATCCCCGCCGGGATGGTCTCCGACCGCACCGGCCGGCGCCGTGCGCTGGTCGTCCTCTCCTGCGCGGTGATGGCCGTCGCCGCCCTGCTGCTGGCCCTGGTCCACACCTGGCCGGCCACCGTCGTCGCCGCCGCGGTGCTCGGTGCGGGCTACGGCGTCTACCTGGCCGTCGACCAGGCCCTGGTCACCCAGGTCCTGCCCGTCGCCGCCGACCGGGCCAAGGACCTGGGCGTCATCAACATCGCCAACTCCGGCCCCCAGGTGATCGCCCCGGCCATCGCCGCCCCGATCGTCGCCGACTTCGGCGGCTACTTCGGGCTCTACCTGGCCACCGCCCTGGTCACGCTGCTCGCCGGCCTGCTGGTCCACCGCATCCGCGGCGTCGCCTGACCGATCCGTACGCCTGGCTGGCCCGTACGCCTGGCCGGCCTGCGCACGTCACCGGCCGGCACGGCGAGCCGTCGTCAGATGTACCCCTCGCGCATGGCGAAGGCGACCGCGTGGGCACGGTTGCGCAACTGCATGCGCACCATGATGTCGTGCAGCACGCCTTTGACGGTGCGTTCGGAGTAGCAGAGCTGGCCGGCGATCTCGCGGGTGTCCAGGCCCTTCGCCACCAGCTTCAGCACGTTGATCTCCCGCTGGGTGGGCCGGGTGCCGGATTCCGGCGGGACGGCGCTGCCCCGGCGCATCCGGCCCAGCTGGCTCAGCAGCCGCCGCAGCAGGTCGCCCGGGATCTCGCTCTCGCCCCGGCCGGCCGCGTGAATCGCCTTCACCAGCCGCTCGGCGGTGGCCTGGTGGCGCCAGACGATCGTGTGCACTCCCGCCTCCAGCACCAACTCCAGCTGCTCCTCGTCGAGTTCGCTGGTCACCAGGACGACTCGCTGGGCTCGCTCGACGCCCAGCTTGCGCAGCCGGGTCGCGGTCGGCGCGTCGATCTGGTCGACGAGCAGCACGGCCACGTCCTCCGCTCGCGCGTCCTCGGTGGCGTCGGTCCGCTGCACCACGGTGATGTCCCGTTGCTGCTCCAGGTAGCCGATCAGGCCGGCTCGGGAGAGCGGGTCGCCGTCGTGGATCGCTACCGTGATCTCCTGCAGTGACATAGCGCCTTTTCCTCACACCGAAAGCATGCTGACAGGGGGTGGGCTGTCAGCGCGGTCTCGCTCGGCGGTGCGAGTGGCAGGGCCTGGTCGCCCGGGCTTTCGGTCGATCGGTGGGCTGGGGCAGCAGGGGTTCGACTGTCGGGTGGCGTCGTCGGCTCACCTGAGCATCGTAGGCCGGGGCCAGTGCCGAAACAGTGCCGAAAAACTGACGGTCGCCTTGCCCCGTCCCACGCCTTACTCCGTCGCCCGCTCCCGGATCCTGCGGCGGAGCTGTTCGGCGTCGGGGTGGCCCAGCTCGTCCAGGATGGCCAGCGCCTGCTCCCAGGCGACGACCGCGGACTCGTGCTTCCCCTGGGCGTCCAGGGTGTCGCCGATGTGGCTGAGGGTGTCGGCCTCCAAAGCGCTGTCGTTCAGGGCCTGGTAGGCGTTCAGGGCGCGCTCGTAGCTGGTCAGCGCCTGCGCGTACTGGCGGAGGTGGTGCTGTGCGTAGCCGAGGCTGTCCCAGGCGGCGGCCTCGCCGTTGAGGTCGTCGATCCGCCGGTGCAGGTCGATCGCCCTGCGGCACAGTGCCAGGGCCTGCTCGTGCTGCCCGAGCAGGATGTGCGTCCACCCGGTCTCGTTGAGCACGCTGCCCTGTCCGCTGAGCCGCCCGGTCGCCTGGTAATGGGCGCAGGCCTGTTCATAGTGACGCAGGGCCTGGTCGTAGTCCAGCCTGCTGTTCGCCCGGAAGGCCAGGTGGCGATGCGTACGCGCCTGGCCGTCGCGGTCGCCCAGCTCGGTGAAGAGTGTGAGCGAGCGCTCCAGGTGGTGCTGTGCGTCGCTCTCGCGGGACAGCCGGCCGCAGGCGAACCCCAGCTCCCGGTGCGCATGGGCCTGTCCCAGGACGTCGGCTGCCCGGTCGGCGGCCTGCAGCGCGGTGCGCTGGATCCGCAGTTGGTCCTGCCAGTGGCCGCGCCGGTCCAGGTAGCCGGCCAGCGTCTGGGCCAACTGCCAGGCATGGGTGGGGAGTCCGTTGGCGCTCGCCTGCTCGATCAGGCGGAGCAGGACGGGGAGCTCGGCGTCCAACCAGGCGGCGGCCCGGGGCCGTCCGTCGAGCGTTTCGGCAGCGGTTCCGGATCCGTGCGCGGGCAGGTCGATGCCGTCCAGGCGGTGCGGAGCCAGCAGGGTCGCGGCGGCGTGCGCGGAGTGCAGGTAGTAGTCGGTCATCCGGCGCAGCGCCGCCTGTCGGGTCCGCTCGTCGTCGTACGCGAGGGAGAGCTCACGGGCGTGCGCGTGCAGCAGGTCGTGGAGCGCGTAGCGGCCCGGGGTGGGCGCGGTCACCAGATGGGCTTGGCCCAGCTCGTCGAGGAGCGTGGCCGCCCGGCCCGCCGGGAGGCCGGCGAGGTTCGCCGCGGCCGGCACGGTGAAGTCGGGGCCGGGGTGGAGGGCGAGCAGGCGGAAGAGCTGCCTGGCCTCGGGCGTCAGTAACTCGCAGGACCAGGAGAAGACGGTGCGGACGTCGGTGCTGGGATCCGTGCCGGTGAAGGCGTCGAGGCTGCCGTGGCTGCTGCGGAGTTCCGCCGCGATCGAGGCGAGCGGGAACTCGGGACGGGTGGCGGCCCGTGCGGCCACCACGGCCAAGGCGAGCGGGAGCCGCCCGCACAGCTCGATGATCAGCTCGACTGCCTGCGGCTCGGCGGCGACCCGGGCGGCGCCCAGGCGTTGCACCAGGGCGTCCCGTGCCTCCTCGGGACTGAACGGACCGAGGCTGAGCGGATGGGCGCCCTCGCTGGCGATCAGACCGTGCAACTGGTCCCGGCTGGTGACGATCACCAGGCTGCCGGGCGCACCCGGCAGCAGCGGCCGTACCTGCTGGGGGCTGCGCGCGTTGTCCAGCATGATCAGCATGCGTCGTCCCGCCAGCAGGCTTCGGTACAGGGCGGCCTGCTCGTCCGCGCCGGCCGGCACCCGCTGGGGCGGCTCGCCGAGCGCGTGCAGGAAGCCGCGGAGGACTTCACTCACGCTGGGCACGAGACCGGCCGGGTCGAAGCCGCGCAGGTTGGCGTAGAGCTGTCCGTCGGGGAAGCGGTCGGCGATCCGGTGGGCCAGGTGCACGGCCAGCGTGGTCTTGCCGACCCCGGCCATCCCGTTGATCGCGCTGATCACCACGGTGCCGGGCCGGCCGCTCGCCGCCTGGCCGTTCTCCAGCCGGCCGTTCTCCACCTGGCCGGGCAACAGTGCTTGCAGCAAAGCCAGTTCGGCACTTCGCCCGGTGAACCCGGCCAAGGCGGCCGGGAGTTGGGCGGGGCGAGTAGCGGGCGCCGCAGGGCTTGGTGCGTCGACCGGCGCCGGGCCGCCCGCCGGGCCGGCTGCCGCGTCGGCGGTGTGCTCGGGGGAGGTGTGCCCGGGGGCGGTCTGCCCGGGTGCGGTGGCCCGGGCCGGGGGAGCGCCGTGGAGCACCTGCCGGTGTGCGTCGAGCAGCTCCGGCCCCGGGTCGACACCGAGCTGTTCGGCGAGCTGCGACCTGACCCTGCGGTAGACCTCCAGCGCTTCGGCCTGCTGCCCGGTGACCGCCAGCGCCTTCATCAGATGGGCCTGCAGCCCCTCTTCGAGCGGATTGCGTTCGGCGGCGTCCTGTAGGGCGGGCAGGATCCGGCCCGCGCGGCCGGCCTCCAGGGCGACCTGTGCGGCGTTCCTGACGACGCCGAGGTACTCCCGGTCGATCGAGGTGAACGCCGGGTGTGCGCGTACCTGCGCGGGGATTCCGGCCGCGGTCACGCCGTGGCGCAGCGCGAGCGCCTGGGTCAGGAGTTCGACGGCCGCCGCCGGCGTTCCGGCTGCCCGAGCCCGGTGAGCGCGCTCGACAAGGGCGCGGAAATGCGCCAGATCCAGCGATTCGGGATCGACAGGAAGTCGGTACGTCCCCGAACTGCGCAGCACGGGACTGCCGTGCTCGCCGGACGCCGGACGCGGTTCCAGCAGTTTTCGCAGCGCGCCCACGTGGCGGTGCACCACGTTGGCCGCGCTGTGCGGCGGTTCCTCACCCCAGAGGACATCCACGATCTCGCTGAACTCGACCGGTTGTCCCGCGTGCACCAGCAGCAGCGCCAACAGCGCCCGCTGCTTGGGCGGTCCCAGCTCCAGCTCCACATCGCCGCTCCACACCCGGGGCGGCCCCAACACGGTGAACCTCACGGATCCCAAGTCTACGTGTACCGACCGCTGGTTCGGTGCCGTGAACTGTCGGACCGTCAGATCGGGCAGAACCGCAGCCGGTGGGCGCGGGCCCGCCCGTCGCCGGCGGGCGCCGGGCGGGCCGCCGGCGGGCTGGCGGCGGCACCGGCCACGTCCGCGCGGGCAGCCGGTGCCGTTCGAAAGGCCTCGTGGTGACCGAACGGACGGTGTCGGCACGGCTGGCGGGAGGTGCGCCAGGACCTTATTCCGAACCCTGCCGGAGCACGAGAATTCCAGTGCGGAATCGAGGAGGCCGGACGGACGGGGAGCGGCCTCCCGTAGGAGCCATTCACCCTGTGAGGACGGAAATTGAGCAGAGTCATAGCGGTTGTCTCCGGTGGAGTCGACTCCGTAACGATGGCGTACAAACTGAAGGCCGAGGGACACCGGCTGCATCTGCTGGCCGTGGACTACGGACAACGTCACCGCAAGGAGCTGGAGTTCGCCCGACTGGCGGCGCGGCGGCTGGGAGCCCGCTACGAGGTGGCCGATCTCAGTGCCGCGCGGAACGTCTTCCGGGGCTCCTCGCTCACCGACTCCGCCGTTGACGTGCCGGCTGACACCGGTCCCTCGCAGGGCAGTTCGACCATCGTGCCGAACCGCAACGCGCTGCTGCTCGCCGCCGCCTTCGCGCTGGCGGTGGTGGAGCAGGCGCAGGCGGTCGCCTTCGGCGTGATGGCCGATGACGTCGGTCCGTCCGACACCTCACCGGAGTTCCTGCGCGCGTTCCTGGTGATGGAGCGGATCGCGACCCGTGGCCAGGCGCACCCGGACCTCGATCTGCTGGCCCCGCTGGTGGAGTTGCACAAGAGCGAGGTGATCGCGCTGGGGGACGGCCTCGGCGTGCCGTGGGAGGAGACCTGGACCTGCTTCCGCGGCGAGGAGATCCACTGCGGCAGGTGCGCCGCCTGCGCCGAACGGCGCGAGGCCTTCGTGGCGGCCGGGGTCAAGGACCCCACGGCGTACGCGCGGTAGCGCGCGGCGCGACCGATCCACCCAGGCTCCGAGTGCAGCAGTAACCCCCGAGAACGGATCGTGGCGTGACCATCTTCGACATGTTGGAATCCGAGGTACGAAGCTACAGCAGGGCCTGGCCGGTGGTGTTCGACCGAGCCGTGGGCAGCCGCATCCACGCGGAGGACGGCAGGCCCTACCTGGACTTCTTCGCGGGCGCCGGAGCCCTCAACTACGGCCACAACAACCCGGTGCTGAAGCGGGCGCTGCTCGACTACATCGCCGCCGACGGCGTCTCGCACGCCCTGGACATGTTCACCGTGGCCAGGCGCGACTTCCTGGCGGCGCTCCACGAGGTCGTCCTGCGGCCGCGCGATCTCGACTACCGGGTGGTCTTCCCCGGCCCCGGTGGCACCAACGCGGTGGAGGCCGCGCTGAAGCTGGCCCGCAAGGTGACCGGACGCCCGACGGTGGTCAGCTTCACCAACTCCTTCCACGGCATGACGCTGGGGGCGCTGGCGGTGAGCGGCAACGCGAAGAAGCGGGCCGCCGCCGGGGTCCCGCTCGGGCAGGCCGTGTCGATGCCGTACGACCGCTACGCCGAGGAGGCCGGGGACGAGGCCGGGACGGGACTGACGTACCTGCGGCGGATGCTCGAGGATCCCGGGAGCGGACTGGACCGGCCCGCCGCGGTGATCGTCGAGACGGTCCAGGGCGAGGGCGGTCTGACGGCCGCCCGTGCCGAATGGCTGTGCGAGCTGGCCGAGTTGTGCCGGCGGTGCGGCGTCCTGCTGATCGTGGACGACGTCCAGATGGGCTGCGGCCGCACCGGAGGGTTCTTCAGCTTCGAGGACGCGGGGATCGTGCCGGACATGGTCTGCCTGTCGAAGTCCATCGGCGGGTACGGGCTGCCGTTGGCCCTCACCCTGATCCGCCCGGAGCTGGACGTCTGGCAGCCCGGCGAGCACAACGGGACCTTCCGCGGCGTCAGTGTGGCCTTCGTCACCGGCGCGACGGCGCTGCGCACGTACTGGAGTGACGAGGAGTTCGAGAAGGCGATCAGGTCCAAGGGCGAGCGCATCGCGTCCGCGCTGGCGGAGGTCATCCGGTCCCATCCGGCGGCGGGCCTGCGCCTCAAGGGGCGCGGGCTCGCCGTGGGCCTCGACTTCGGCGCTCTGGGCGCGGCCGGCGGGGAGCTGGCCGGCCAGGTGTGCGCCACCGCCTTCGAGAACGGTCTGCTCATGGAGACCTCCGGCGCGGGCGGGCAGGTGGTCAAGCTGCTGCCCCCGCTCACCGTCAGCGAGGACGAGATCGCCGAGGGCCTGGAGATTCTCGGCTCGTCCGTGCGCGCGGTGCTCGCGCCATGAGGCCGCCGCTGCCGGCGCCGTGACCACGGCACTGCTGTTCTGTCGACGGACCTGTCCGACGGGCCGCCCACGCGCGGGCCCGCCCGAACGGACCGGGCCCCGCAACTCCTGGAGTGCTGCGTGAAGAGTGTGATCCCCACGGTCCGCCTCGGCGACTGGCGGTCCGCCCCGGCCGACGCCTGGCGGAGTACCGCCGCCGAACTCGACCGGGCCCTGCGGGAGACCGGCATGTTCCTACTGGTCGACCACGGCGTGCCGCAGCGGTTGACGGACGAGCTCCGTGCCTGCGGACGGCGCTACTTCGCCCTGCCGCGCGAGGTCAAGGCGCGCTACGCCATCGAGGCCGCGTACGACAGCGGCTGGCTGGAGCTGCATCCCGGCGGCGGTGTCGGCGTGCCGCGTGCCGACGGATCGCCGGCCGGGCCGAGCGCGCCCGATCTCCACGAGTCCTTCTACATCAGCCCGACCCATCGCACCGGCGATCCCGCGCTGGACCGGCTCTACTACCCGGCCAACCGCTGGCCGGGGGAACTGCCAGAGCTGCGCCGTGCCGCGGACGCCTACACCGCTCACATGGTCCGGGTCGCGCAGGAGGTCAACGCCCTGCTGGCCACCGTCCTCGGTCTGCCGCAGGAGTTCTTCGCCTCGGTCGCCACCAGGTCGACCTGGACGCAGAACGTGAGCTGGTACCCCTCGCTGCGCTCGGTGGGCCGGTTGGAGAGCGGCCAGTTGCGCAACGGGCCGCACACCGATCTGGGCACCTTCACGCTGCTCAGCCGCCAGCTCGGGGTGGGCGGTCTGCAGGCCTGGAACGAAGCGGACGGCTGGTTCGCACCGCCGTACCGCCCGGACTCACTGATCGTCAATCTGGGCGAGCTGATGGAGCTGTGGACCGACGGTCGGTGGCGGGCGCTGAAGCACCGGGTGCTGGCGCCCAGTGCCAGCGCACCGGATGAGGAACTGCTCTCCCTGGTCTTCTTCTTCGAGACGGATCCGGAGACCTGGATCGAGCCGCTGGCGGCGCCGTTCGGCGGCGGCGCGGGCCGGCAGCCGGTCCGCGCCCGGCACTCGGTCCTGGAGAAGCTCGGCGTGGTGCCGGACACCGGCACCACCGCCCACGCCGGCACCAACTGACCCACCATCACCAGATCGAACGGAAAGGCATGTGAGCGACATGACGCTGCGGATCACCAAACGGTTCGAGTTCTCCGCCAGCCACCAGCTGGCCGGTCTTGCCGACGGGCACCAGTGTGCTCGCCTGCACGGTCACAACTACGTGGTGGAGCTGGAGTTGAGCGCCGACCTGACCGAACTCACGCCGACCGGGTTCGTCCGCGACTACGGGGATCTCGCCACCTTCAAGTCCTGGATCGACAGCACGCTCGATCACCGGCACCTCAACGACCTCGTGGACGGCAACCCCACCGCCGAGAACCTGGCCGTCTGGCTGTACGGGCGGTGGGCGAAGGAGTTCCCGGAGCTCAGCTCTGTGCGGATCTCCGAAACGCCCAAGACCTGGGCGGAGTACCGGCCCTGAGCCGCCGAGCGGGCGGGTGCGGCAGGTGATCGGTTCAGCTGACGACATGGCGAAGAAGGAGGTGGTGCCCTGTGGAAACCGAACTCGTCGTCAATGAGATCTTCGGCCCCACTTGAGACCGTTCAGGGAGAAGGCCGGTCACTCGGCCGCAGATGCGCGTTCCTGCGCCTCGGCGGTTGCAACCTCTCCTGTCGGTGGTGCGACACCCCCTACACGTGGGACTGGCAGGGGAGGAGCGACGCCGGTGTCAGGTACGACCCGAAGGTGGAACTGCACCGGCGCACCGTCGACTCGGTGGCCGAGGAGCTGCTGGCGTTCGGAGTCGACCTGGTGGTCGTCTCCGGGGGCGAGCCGCTCAACCAGCAGGCGCGGCTGCTGCCGCTGGTCCGCCTGCTGACCGCGCGGGGGATCGAGGTCGAGATCGAGACGAACGGGACGCGGACGCCGGATCCGCACCTGATCGAGACCGGGGTCCGCTTCAACGTGTCGCCCAAGCTCGCGCATTCGGGCGATCCGGTGCGGCAGCGGATCGTCCCCGGTGCGCTGCGGCGATTCGCCCGAACGCCGGGGACCACCTTCAAGTTCGTCTGCCGGGACACCGCCGACCTCGACGAGGTCGCCGGGCTGGTCGCGGAGATGGGGATCGACTCGGTCTGGATCATGCCCGAGGGGCAGGACCGGGACGCCATCGACAAGCACACGCGGGCTCTCGTCACCTCGGTGATCGACCGCGGCTGGAACATCACCACCAGGCTGCACACGCTGGTCTGGGGCCACAGGAGAGGTGTCTGAGTTGTCTGTGACGACACGAGTGGGCAAGCAGGCCCTGGCGTACGGGGAGCCCCCGCAGCAGGATCCGCTGGTCGACCTGGCGCGGCGGCTGCTCAAGGAGATCGGCGAGGACCCCGACCGGGACGGGCTCCGGGAGACGCCGGAGCGGTTCGCCCGGTGGTGGCGCGAGTTCATCGACTACGAGCCGGGAGCGATCGCGACCCTCTTCGAGACGACCACCACCAGCCAGTTGGTCATCGTCTCGGACATCAAGGTGTGGTCCCTGTGCGAGCACCACCTGCTGCCTTTCAACTGCTCCGTGACGATCGCCTACCGGCCCACCGAACGACTGCTGGGCCTGTCGAAGTTCGCGCGGGTGGCGCACCGGCACGCGCACCGGCTCCAGGTCCAGGAACGGCTGGTCGCGGACATCGCGCGGGACATCGCGGAGATCACCGGCGCGGCGGACGTGGCCGTCATCGCCAAGGGCGAGCACCTGTGCATGACCATGCGCGGGATCAAGGCCAGCGCCCTGATGACGTCCACGGCCTACCGCGGCGCGTTCGGCGAGGACAGCGTGCTGCGCGGCGAGCTGCTCGCCCTGCTCCGTCCCTGACCGCCGGCCCCGGGTCCGCCCCGGACCACTGCGGTCCGGGGCGGACCCGCGGGTCAGCCGGCCGGGTTAGAGGGTCCGCCAGCAGGGGGCCGGCGTCGCGACGCCCGGGCTGTCGCCTGGACGGCTTCTCCTCAGTCGCCGATGCTCCGCATGGACTCCCTCGTCGGCACCGCCCAGACTCGGCCCGGACGCCGCTCCTTCCTCCAGCCCCCTACTGGCGGACCCTCTTAGCCGCGTGCAGCAGGAACCAGTGCCGGGCGAGCCGGACGCCCTGCGGCGCGGAGGCCTGGGCGACGTAGCGATCGAAGTGCTGCTGGTCGCCCACCGGGTCGTAGTCCTCGAAGATGGGCACCAGCTGCAGGAACCGGTTCAGCTCGGCCGGCGAGTGGAAGTACTCGTCGTAGTGGAAGCTCTGCTCCCGCAGGATCGTGAAGCCCGCCTCGGCCAGCCGCCGCCGCTCCTCGTGCGCGACCGGCGTGCCCGCCCAGCGGCCGTAGAGCTGTCCCCGGCCGAAGACCTCCTTGAGCTCACGCACGTCGTGCTCGCCGATGCCGAGGTAGACCAGCGAGCCGCCGGGCTTGAGGACCCGCTGGAACTCCGGTCCGAAGAGCGGGCCGCGACGCGAGGTCACGACGTCGAAGGTCCGGTCGGCGAAGCCGGTCGCCGAGGCGTCCCGCAGTTCGAACGAGACCTGTCCCAGCCCGGACTCGGCCAGGTGGCGGCCGGCCGATTCGAGCATCTCCGGGGCCAGGTCGATGGCGTGGACGCGGCCGAAGGCCGGGGCGATCGCCAGCAGGTTGCGTCCGTCCGCGCAGCCGACGTCCAGCAGGTGCCCGGCCGGATCGCCGAGGCCGTGCACGATCTGGTCGAAGACCTCCTCCGGATCGCCGTCGGCGTAGACCACCGTGCGCTGGGCCCCGCTGGAATAGCCGCCGAACTTCTCGGCCACCTTCGAATAGAACTCCGAATTCATCATCAGATCTCTTTTCCGGAAGGCCAGTTGCTCCGATCGTGAGCCATCCTGCCGCTCCGGCCGTTCGGCCAGAAGGTCCCGCCGCCCGGACTTCGGCCCGGACCGGAACACACCGGCCGGACGCCTGCCCGGTCCGAACGGGCAGCACCGGGCCGGGAGTACGGTCCGCCGGCGACCGCCGGTCCGTCCGCTGGGACGTCGTCCGCACGCATCCGCATCAGAAGAGAGGCCGCCATGGGAGCAGCCACACCCGCGATCCTGCTGGTCGACCCCGTCCGCCAAGGCGTGCCGTTCAAGGCCGCCGCCCGCGATCTGGGGTTCGCCGTCGTCTCGCTCTACACGCACGACTACCTGGCCGCGCTGCCCGGCCACCAGGAGGGCGACGACCTCTCGCTGTACGCCGGTGAGCCCGAGGACGCCGCTCGGCAGCTGGCCGGCACCGGCTTCGACGTCCGCGCGGTGGTGCCCGCCCTGGAGGCGGGCGTGTACCTGGCCGACCTGATCGCGCAGCGGCTCGGGCTGCCGGGCAACGACCACGCGCTCGCCTGGGCCAGGCGCAACAAGGCGGCGATGCGGGCCCGGGCGGGCGAGGCGGGTGTCCGCGTCCCCGAGTTCCGACGGGTCCACGCGGCGGCGGAGATCGCCGCGGCCGCCCACCAGGTGGGCTTTCCCGTCATCGTGAAGCCGACCATGGGCGCGGGCTCGCAGGGCGTCACGGTGTTCTCGGACGCCGACGCGCTGCACGACGTCGAGCGGCTGGTCACCCACGACGTCTACCGCGAGCCGATCACCGAGTGGCTGGTGGAACGGTACATCCGGGGCCGCGAGTTCGCGGTCAACTTCTTCAGCGCCGACGGCCGGCACCGGCTGGTGGACATCTGGGAGTACCGCCGTCCCGACGACGGCGACTACGACTTCCCGCTCTGGGACATCGTGCAGATCGACGAGCGTCACCCGGACCGGGAACGGGTGGAGCGGTTCGTCCGGGAGGCCCTCGATGCCTACGGCATCCGGCGGGGCCCCAGCCACACCGAGGTGAAGTGCAACGAGGAGGGCGTCTTCCTGATCGAGGTCGGTGCCCGGTTGTCGGGCGGTCCCGCCGTGGAGATGTGGGCCCGGTACGGCGGCCTGCGCCCGTTCCACGACGCCATCGAGTGCTACCTGGGGCGGCGGCCGCGGCTGCTGGACCAACCGGTCGTGTTCCCGGGCGTGTTCGGCTCGGTGGTGATCCACAACGAGCAGGCGCCCGGCACGCTGGTGGCCGTGCACGGCCTGGACCGGCTGGACGACCTCCCGGGCATCGACAGCGTGCTGGTCGGCTACCAGCCCGGCGACCATGTTCCGCTGACCCGTGACAACGTCAGCATCCCGTTCAGCGCCTCCGTGCACGGCCAGGACGAGGCGGCCGTGCTCGCCACCCTGGCCGCCGTCCGCTCCCTGGTCCGGCTGGAGATCCGGCCCGACCCGGTCCCCGCCGATGCCTGAGACGGCCGCCACCGGCTCGATCGCCACCTACCGGGAGGTGCTGGCCGCCCCGGGGGCCCGGCGGTTGGCCGTGGCGAGCCTGGTGTCCAAGTTCCCGATCAGCATGTTCCCGGTGAGCGGCGTGCTCCTGCTGTCGCCCCGGTACTCCTATGCCGAGGCCGGGACGGCCGTCGGTGCGATGCTGCTCGCGAACGCCGTCAGCAGTCCGCTGCGCGGCCGGCTGGCGGCGACCGGGTCGGGTCGCGTGCTGCGCCGCTGCCTCGCCGGCTACCTGGTCGGACTGGCGGGGCTGGTGCTGGCCGCCGCGGGCCGCCTGCCGTTCGGGTGGGTGGTCCTGTCCGTGGTCACGATCGGTCTCTGCTTCCCGCCGGTCAGCATCCTGCTGCGGACGCACTGGACGTCGGTCGACCGGGCGCGCGGTCGCTCGTCGGCGAACGCGCTGGAGTCGGCGCTGATGGACGTCACGCTGATCACCGGGCCGGTGCTCGCCACCTGGCTGAGCACCTCGCTCTCCCCGCTGCTGCCGTTCGCGCTGATCGGGGTGCTGATGGCCGGCGCCGTGGTCCTGCTGCTCACCCTGCACCGCGAGCCGACCGAACGCCCCGGACCCCCGACCGGCCACTGGCGGGCACCGTTGCGCTCCCGCCCGCTGCGCGCGGTGTTCGGCGCCCAGTTCCTGTTCTGCGCGGCGCTGTCCGCCACCGAGGTGATGCTGCCCGTCTACGCGCAGCAGCAGCACGTCGCCTCGCACAGCGGGTGGTATCTGGCCGGCCTCTCGGTGGGCAGCATCGTGGGCGCCCTGGGCCTGGGCGCCCACGATGCCCTGGCCCGGACCGAACTGCCGGGACTCCTCGCCGTGTTCGTCGGTGGCTGCGTGCTGCTGGGCCTGGCGATGCAGGTGGCGCCGGCCGCCGTCCTGCTGGTCTGCCCGCTCACCGGCCTCGCGGTCGGCTCGACCTTCGCCCGCCTCTTCACCGCCATCGGCGCGCTGACCCCGCCCGGCTGCGACAGCGAGACCCAGGGCTGGGCCAACAGCATGACGACCGTCGGCTTCGCGGCCGGCGCCTCGGCGGGTGCCACCCTCGCCGGGGCGTACGGCGCGGGTGCCTTCCTGCTGCTCTCCCCGGTCGCGGGTGGGACGGCGGTGCTGTTCGCCCTCGGCGGGACGGCCGCCCTGGCTCAAGAAGGTGGAGCCGACTGACCGGGGCAGCGCTCAGCAGCCGAGCTCGGCCCGGGTCGGCGGGTCCGCACCGGGGCGGGTGCAGGTGACGGCGGCGGCCCGGGCCGCCAGGGCCAGCGCCTCGGCCACCTCGGGGGCGAGGCGGTCGGTACTCGTCGCGGCCCGCAGCGCCTCGCGCGCGGTCGGCGGCAACTGGAAGCCGGACCCCAGCCGTTCGGACCCCAGCGGTTCGGACCCCAGCGGTTCGGCACCCAACGGTTCGGACCCCAGCAACCCCGCCCCGAGCAGCCCACCCACCAGCCCGGCCATGAAGGCGTCCCCCGCGCCCACGGTGTCCACCACCTCGACCGGTGTGGGCGCCAGCTCGCAACTCCCGTGCCGCCAGAAGGCCAGCGCACCCGCGGCGCCCAGCGTGACCACCACCAGCGCGGGCCCGGTCCGCACCCACGCGGCGGCCACCGCCGCGGCGTCGCAGCCCGGGTAGAGCCAGTCGAGATCCTCCGCACTGGCCTTCACCACATCGCTGAGCGCGACGAGTTGCTCGACTCGCGGCCGCTCCTCGTCCGCCGTCCCCAGCAGCGCGGGCCGCAGGTTGGGGTCGTAGGAGACGGTGGCCCCCGGGCGGGCGGCCCGGACGGCGGCGAGCACCCGAGCCGCGCCGGGCGCCAGGGTCGCCGCGATCGAACCGGTGTGCAGGTGGGCGATCGGACCGGTGCGGGCCGGGTCGACGGCCTCCGGTGCCAGGCTCCAGTCGATGTCGAAGCGGTAGGTCGCCGCTCCGTCCGAGCCCAGGGTGGCGGTGGCGGTGGACGTCGCGGCGTCGACCACCGACCCGACGGTGAGCCGCACACCGCTCTGGCCGAGCCGTCGCCGCAGGTCCAGGCCGTACCGGTCGCTGCCGATCCGGGTGGCCAGGCAGACCGGCCGGCCGAGCCTGGCCAGCCCGAGGGCCACGTTCGCGGGGCTGCCCCCGGGTACGGCGCGTTGCCGGCCGTCCGGGGTCGCCAGGATGTCGGTCAGTGCCTCACCGATGACGAGGGCCGAAGACCCTGCGGCCGTCATGCGTCCTCCTTGCTGTGGTTCGGGCTTGCTGTGGTTCGGGTGCCCCGGGTCATGGGGTGATGACGATCTTTCGGCCCTTGCCCGCCTGGAACTGCTGGAGCGCGGTGGCGTAGTCGGCGAGCGGGAGCCGGTCGCTGATGAAGACCTGGGGGTCCAGGACACCGGTGGCGAAGAGCTCGGCCGCGCGCTCGTAGCTGTGCAGCACCGCCATCGAGCCGGTGATGGTGATCTCCTGGTTGTAGATCCGGTACGGCTCGATCGTCGCACGCGCGGCGTAGTCCGCGACGCCGAACTGCAGGTAGGTACCGCCCTTGCCGACCCGGCCGAGCGCGTCCTGGATGGCCAGCTCGTTGCCGGTCGCGTCGATCACCACGTCCCAACCACGCGGCCGGTCCAGCTCGTCGGCGGAGGTGACGGCGTTGGTGCAGCCCAGCAGGCGTGCGGCGGTGAGCCGTTCGCTGTTGATGTCGACGACGTCCACGCCGGCCGCGCCGGTGCGCTTGGCGAGCTCCAGCATCATCAGGCCCATCGTGCCGGAGCCGTAGATCAGCACGCTGCTGGCCAACCGGCTGCGCAGCACGTCGTAGCCGCGCACCGCGCAGGAGAGCGGTTCGATGAGGGCGGCGTCCTGGGTGCGGACGTGCTCGGGCAGCCGCACGCAGTTGGCGACCGGGGCGAGGGCGAACTCGGCGGCTGCGCCGGGCACGGTGACCCCGATCGCGGAGAAGTTCTCGCAGAGGTTGCCGCGCCCGATCCGGCAGTAGTGGCACTCGCGGCAGGGCAGCGAGGGGTCCACGGCGACCTGGTCACCGACCGAGAGTTCGCGCACCCCGGTGCCGACCGCGACCACCTCCCCGGCGAACTCGTGACCGGGGATGATCGGCAGCGTGGGCGCGAACTCGCCCTGGAGGATGTGCAGGTCGGTGCCGCACAGCCCGCAGGCCGCCACCTTGACCACCACCTCCCGGGGGCCGGGTGTCGGATCGTCGACGGTCTCGACGGCCACCACACCGGGCGAGCTGATGACGGCGGCCTTCACCGGACCGCTCCCCACAGGATCTGACTGGTCATTTGACTGCCCCAAGCGAGAGGCCCTGGACGAGCTTGTCCTGGGCGGCGAATCCGGCGACGAGCACCGGAACGGAGATGCAGACGGCGGCGGCGCACACCTTGGCCAGGAAGAGGCCCTGGCTGGTGACGAAGCCGGTGAGGAAGACGGGTGCGGTGCCGGCCACGACGCCGGTCAGCACCCGGGCGAACAGCAGCTCGTTCCAGCTGAAGATGAAGGAGATCAGCGCGGTGGCGGCGATCCCGGGCGCGGCGACGGGCGCCACGATCCGCCCCAGGGTGGTGAGCAGCCCCGCGCCGTCGATCGAGGCGGCTTCCAGGATCTCCTTGGGGACCTCGGCGAGGAAGGACCGCATCATCCACACCGCGATCGGCAGGTTCATCGAGGTGTAGAGGATGACCAGCAGCCAGATGTTGTCCAGCATCCCGGTGTTCTGCGCGATCAGGTAGATCGGCAGCAGGCCGGCCACGGCGGGCAGCATCTTGGTGGAGAGGAAGAAGAACATCACGTCGGTCCACTTGCGCACCGGCCTGATCGACAGCGCGTAGGCGGCGGGGATCGACAGCAGCAGCACCAGCAGGGTCGAGGCGACACTGGCCGTCAGGGAGTTGATCAGCGGCGGCCAGGGGCTGACCCCGCTGCCGGCGCCGAAGAACTCCCGGTAGCCCTGCAGCGTGAGGCCGGCCCCGACGCTCGGCGGGTTGGTGGCGGCGGCCGACTCGCTGTGCAGCGAGGTGAGCACCATCCAGGCGAACGGCAGGAAGAAGAGCACACCGCACAGCCAGGCCAGCAGGCCGAGCAGGGCGCCGTTGCGGCGGGCGGAGGCCTCGCGGCGACGCGCGGCGGGCAGGGTGGTGGCGGCGGTCGTCACAGTGACTCCTCCCGGAACAGCGACGAGACGGTCCTCAGCGCGAAGGTCGCGAGGAGGATGGTGCAGATGACCACCAGGACGCCCTCGGCGGACGCCTGGCCGTAGTCGTGGCCCTGATAGAACGTCTGGTAGACGGTGTAGGGCAGGTTGGCGGTGCCGAGCCCGCCGGAGGTCAGCGTGAAGACGGCGTCGAAGTTCTGCACCACGTAGATGCTGCCGAGCAGGGCGGCGAGCTCCAGGTAGCGGCGCAGGTGCGGGAAGGTGAGGTAGCGGAACACCTGCCAGGTGCTCGCCCCGTCCACCCGGGCCGCCTCGACGACGTCCAGCGGCCGGCTCTGCAGCCCGGCGAGCAGGATCAGCATCATGAACGGCGTCCACTGCCAGATCAGCGAGATCTCGACGGCGATCAGCGGAGTGTTGGAGAGCCAGTCCGGCTGCGGCGCGTGCGAGCTGCCGAACAGGCTCCAGAGCCAGGTCAGCGAGCCGTTCAGCAGACCGTAGGAGGCGTTGTAGATGGCGTGCTTCCAGAGCAGCGCGGAGGCCGCCGGCACCACCAGGAAGGGCGTGATCAGCATCGTGCGCACGACGCCGCGGCCCAGGAAACGGCGGTCGAGCAGCAGCGCCAGCACCAGCCCCAGCAGCAGGCTCACCAGCACCACGGCGACGGTCAGCAGCACCGTGGTGACGATGGACGAGCGCAGCGCCGGATCGTCGAACGCCGCGGCGTAGTTGGACAGGCCGCCGAACCCGCGGTTGCCCGGGTCCAGCGCGTTCCAGCGCATGAACGAGATCACCAGGGTCCCCACGAAGGGAAGTTGGGTGACCACGATCATGAATATCAGCGCCGGCAGCAGCGGCGCCCGGAGCGACCAGGCGCCGCGCGGCCGGCCCGCCGCCGGCCGCGCGCTCTGTCCGGCGGACGGCGACACCCTGCTGCGGCGTCCGGTGATCGAGGTAGTGCTCACTTGCGTTTCTCCGCTTCGCACGGGCCCCTTGCCGCGGGTGGGCGGGGCGGGGCCGGGATGCTGTCGGGTGGGTTCGCGGGGGGTGTCAGTGCCCCGCGTACTTGGCGCCGACCTTGGCAGCGAGCGCCTGACTGTTCTTCAGCGCCTGGTCCACGCTGATCTGGCCCGCTATCGCGTCGCTGATCTGCTGCGAGACCTGGGTGCCCAGATCGGTGAACTCCGGGATGCCGACGAACTGGATGCCCGGCGCGGGCCTGGGCTGGACGCCCGGGTTCTGCGGGTCGACGCTGGTCAACGCGGTCTTGGTGGCCTGCGCGAACGCCGAGGCGGCGGCCACGTAGTCGGGGTTGCTGTAGGTCGAGGCGCGCTTGCCGGCCGGGACCCGGGACCAGCCGAGGCTCTTGCCGACCAGCTGCTCGTACCCCTGGCTGGAGGCCCAGGAGATGAACTTCCAGGCGTCGTCCTTGTGCGTGCTGGCCTTCTGCACGCCCCAGGCCCAGGTGTAGAGCCAGCCCGAGGCCTTGGTCTGGTCGGCCGGCGCGGGCGCGTACCCGATCTTCCCGGCGACCGGCGAGTCCGAGGCCTCCAGCGAGCCGGCCGCCGAGGTCGCGTCGTACCACATGGCGACCTTGCCCTGCTCGAGGTCGTTGAGGCACTCGGTGAACCCGGCCTGCGGCGCGCCCGCCTCACCGTGCGCCCGCAGCAGGTTGACGTAGAAGTTCGTCGCGCTGGTGAAGCCCGGACCGGTCAGCTGGGCCTGCCAGTTCTGGTCGAACCAGGTGCCGCCCATGGTGTTGGCCACGGTGGTCAGTGGCGCCATCAGCTCGCCCCAACCCGGCTGCCCGCGCAGGCAGATGCCCTTCATGCTCGGCTGCGCCCCGTCGGCCTTGGCCGCGAGGTCGGCGACCTGCTCCCAGGTCGGGTTGGCCGGCATGGTCAGTCCCTTGGCCGCGAAGACGTCCTTGCGGTACATCAGGAACGACGACTCGCCGTAGAACGGCTCGGCGTAGAGCTGGCCGTTGTACGTCAGGGACTGCTGGATGGTGGGCAGGATGTCGCTCTGCTGGAACGAGGTGTCACTGGCGGAGTTCCCGCTGAGCGAGGCCAGCCAGCCGTTCTTCGCGTAGAACGGGACCTCGTAGTTGCTGATGGTCGCGATGTCGTACTGGCCGGACTGGCTGGAGAAGTCCTGGGTGAACTTGTCCCGGGCGTCGTTCTCCGGCAGTACGGTGAAGTTGACCTTGATGCCGGTGGTCTTGGTGAAGTTGTCCGCGGTCAGCTTCTGCAGGTCCTCCATCTGCGGGTTGTTCACCATCAGCACGTTGATGGAGTGCGCCTGCGAGCTGCCGCCGGCGCCGCCGGCACCGCTGCAGGCCGCGAGCATGGCGCCGCAGAGGACCATCGCGCCCAGCGGCACGGTCCTGCGCAGAACGGACTGTCTGATCGTCATGGTGCTGTTCCTTCTCTCGGCGAGCCCGGTCGGGTGGGACCGGTTCGCGACGCGTGGGATCGATGCCGCGGCCGCGTGGGGATCGGCCGTGGTCGTGGCTCGGGCGTCGCGCGATGGCCACGGCAGCGGGGGGACTGCCGTTCGGTGTGGTGCCTCAGGTGTGGTGCGTCAGCTGTGGTGCGTCAGGTTGGGGCGGCAGGCCGGTGCCTCGGACTGCCGCCTCAGGCCCGGATGACGTGCGGTCCCAGCAGCGCGTAGCGGTGGGCTTCGGCGCTGGACAGTTCGGTGTCGGTGACGATCGCCTCGAAGTCGCTCACGTCCGCGAAGCGGCAGAAGCTGCTGGCCCCGAACTTGCTGTGGTGGCCCATGAAGACCCGCCGGCGGGACACCTCGAGGGCCTTGGCCTTGACGTCGGCCACCACCGGATCCGGGGTGGTCAGGCCGAGCTCGCGGGAGATCCCGTTCGACCCCAGGAACGCCAGGTCGATGACGAATCCCGCGAGCATCTCGCAGGCCCAGGAGCCCACGGTGGCCATGGTCCGGCCGCGAACCCGGCCGCCCAGCAGCAGGACGGTCACGTTCGCCGCGTCGGCCACGGCGGCGGCTGCGGAGAGCGACGCCGTCACCACGGTCAGTGGACGTTCGGTCGGCAGCAGCGCGGCGAGGATCTGCGGGGTGTACCCCTCGTCGACGAAGATGCTCTCCGCCTCGCCGACCAGCTTGACCGCCTCGGCCGCTATCCGGCGTTTGGCCTCGACGTGGCGGGTGACCCGCTGGGCCAGGTCGGTCTCGAAGCCCGTGCTCTCCACGGGGTAGGCACCGCCATGGGTACGGCGGACCAGCCCCCTGCGCTCCAACTCGCTCAGGTCCCGTCGGATGGTCTCCAACGCGACCCCGAAGTCGGCCGCCGCGGCGGTGACCTCGATCCGGCCCTCCTGCCGGGCCAGGACGAGGATCCGGTGCTGGCGCTCCGATGCTCGCATCCCGCGTTCCTCCCCTCCGCCCGATCGGACATCGGAAGCCCGAATCTGCCCGTGTGAGATTTATACCCCCGGGCCGGGGCGCTGGACAGCTCCAAAGCGGGCTGGAACATGCCCGAATCATGCCCGCTGCCAACGGAGATGAGCGCAGGTCAGCGGCCGGCCACGGCCTTGCGGCCGGTGATCGACTGCCCGAATGCCCGGGCGCGGGCCGCCGATTCGCAGAAAGCCACACGCTCCGCGCCTCGCGCGAGACCCGGGCGAGATCCGGGCGAGACCCGGACGAGACCCGGACGAGACCCAGCCGACACCGGACGGCACCGGGCCCGGCGCGGTCAGCCGCGGCTTCGCACCAAGCACCGTCGGGGCGCGGGTCGCACACTGGACATATGACTACGAACAGAGACGCTGCCGAGCGTCGGATCGGTGGGGTGCGCGTCACGCCCGCCAGGGTCGTTGTGGTAGTCGTGACGGTCCTGGCGGTGTGGTTCATCCTGATGAACCGGGGGACGGTCAGGATCCACCTGTGGGGCTTCGCCACCATCAACGCCGCGATGTGGGTGGTGCTGCTCTTCATGCTGCTGGCCGGGGTCGTGGTGGGGGCGTTCGGCTATCGGCGACGCCAGTCCCGCCGCGGGCCCGACTGACCCGCCGCTCGCGATCCTCAGCCGCCGGGCGCCAGCCGGTGCAGCTCCACGTGCTGGAGCAGCCCGCCGTCGATCCCGGCGGTCAGGTACGTGCACCAGGGCTGGCGCCGCCGGTCGGTGGGCGAGCCGGGGTTGAGCAGGCGCAGACCACGAGGCGTGACGGTGTCCCACGGGATGTGGCTGTGCCCGAACACCAGCACGTCCGCCTCGGGGAACCGCTGCTCGCAGCGGTGTTCGCGCCCTTGGGCCGGCCCGGTCTCGTGGACCACCGCCAGCCGAAGGCCGTCGACCTCGGCCTCGGCCACCTCGGGCAGCCGGGCGCGCAGCGGCGGGCCGTCGTTGTTGCCGTGGACCGCGACCAGCCGGTTCGCCCGGGCGGCCAGCAGGTCCAGGGTCGCCTCGTCCACCCAGTCGCCGGCGTGCACCACGAGGTCGGCCCGGTCGACTTCCGCCAGCAGGACGCGGGGCAACTGCCGGGCCCGGGTGGGAACGTGGGTGTCCGAGGTGATCAGCAGGCGCACGGCGGATCAGCTGCCGGAGCGGGTGCCGGGGCGCTGCGGGCGGCCGAGCCGCTGGCCGTCGAGGAAGAGGTCGACCCGCTCGTTGTAGAACGCGATCAGCCCGGCGACGGGCGTGAGCGGGTAGCTGGGGAAGTCGTAGCACCAGGCGAGGTCCGGGTGGAGCCGCTCGCCGACCCGGGCCGACCAGTAGCCACTGGTGGTGCCCTTGTAGGGGCAGGCGGTGACGGTGTCGCTGGGGACCAGGCGGCTGAAGTCGACGTCGGTGCGGTTGAGGTAGTACCGGGTCGGCAGCCCGGTCTCGAAGACCATCACCGGGGAGGAGGACTCGGCGAGCACCGTGCCGTCGCGCTCGACGCGCACCGTCCGGGTCGAGCGCAGCGCGTCGACCCGGACGTACGGGCTGCGGGGGTGGACGAAGACCTGCTCGTCCTCCTCGTACCAGGCGTCGAGGGCGTCCCACTCGAAACGCGCGGTGCCGCCGAGCCCATCGATCGGTGACTCCCGCAGCAGGCCGAGCGCGCCGGGCCGGTCGGTGTCACCCACGCGCAGCCCGTAGCGCTCGACGGTGCCGCGGGGGCTCGGCTCGGTGCCGTCGCCCGGCACCAGCAGCTCGGCGCGGACGTCGGTGAGCGGGATGTAGTACTGCGGGTAGTAGGGCACCTCCCAGACGTAGCGGGCCTGGGTGGTGTCGAGGACGGTCTCTCCCGCCAGCACGGCGCGGATCCGGCGCGGCACCGGCTCGACGTGGTTGACCTGGACGTTGACCTGGGGGTAGTCCCGATGATCGGGCACGGCGGGCTCCCTTGCTGGGGCGGGTGACTCCGCTGTCCAGCGTAGGCCTCCCCGGTCCCGCACTCGAGGTTCCTCGCCGCGGCCCGCGCGCTTGCGATCGGCGACCGAACTCACCCGAGCCTGCCCGGCGCCTGTCTGCGTGGCAAGCCCCAAGTTGTCAGCGAGCGCGGGGAAGTGCGCCCAGAGGCGGTCCGCCAGGGCCCGACCTACGGTGGAAAGCACTGGTGCGCAGTGCCGCGGTGGATCGGTGGCCGGCAGCCGTGCGAAGGGATATCGGCATGTACGAGAGCGTCCAGCAGAACTTCTTCGCCTTCTCCACCCAGCTCGAGGGCCGGGTGCCCTACATGTACGTCGACCTGAAGAATCTCGTCACGATCGGCATCGGCAACCTGATCGACCCCGAGAGTGCCGCGCTCGCTGTGAGCGGTTTCGTCTTCAAGTCCAACCAGCCCACCCCGGGGGCCGCAGCGGGCAGCTCCGACATCGACCAGGACTGGAACGCGGTGAAGAACGCCGCCCTGGCCGACCCGACGTTCGCCCAGAAGGGGCACACCGCGTGCGATCCGCTCACCAAGCTGATGCTGCCGGACCCGGCCATCGACACCCTGGTGAGCAACAAGGCCGCGAGCAACGAGACGAGCTTGAGGCAGCAGTTCACCGACTACGACAGCTGGCCGGCCGACGCCCAGCTCGGGCTGCTCAGCATGGCCTGGGCACAGGGGAGCAACTTCGCCGGGTGGCCGGCCTTCCGGGCCGCCGCGGCGAGCCACGACTGGACCACCGCCGCGGCCCAGTGCCATCTCTCGGGCGTGAACCTGGATCCGCGCAACGCCGCGAACCGCGCCCTGTTCCTCACCGCCGCTCGGATCGTCAGTCAGGGCGGCGACCTCACCACCCTGGTGTACATCCCCTCCGGCGAGCGCACGACGATCAAGATCGGGTCGACCGGGGACGACGTCAACTTCCTGCAGTCCCGGCTGACCACGCTCCAGTACTTCAGCGGTTCGGTGGACGGCAACTTCGCCTCGGACACCGACGCGGCGGTGCGCGCCTTCCAGACTGCCCAGCAGCTGACCGCGGACGGCATCGTGGGTCCGACCACCTGGGCGGCCCTCGGCACCGGCGTGCCGGCCGGCTCCTGAGCGTCAGGGGGCGGTCCTGGCTCCGACCTCCAGGGTTTCGGCGAACACCAGGCGTCCGTATCCGGGGTGGATCCGGATCTCGACCTTGGTCACGGGCACCCCTGTCACGGGCGTCTCCGGATGCGGGCCGGTGCCCGGACCGGTCGACGACGTCGGCACCGAGTCCGCCGGTTCCTCATCGAGCTTCATCCTGTCCGAGCCGAGGTGCTCGCACTCCCGAACCACGATGCGGAACTGACCGTCCGTCCGGCCCGGCGGCAGGGTGACCGTCCCGGTCCACAGCTGCTTCGGGATCGTGGGCGGCCCCTGGCCCGCCAGCTGCACGTTCGGATCGGCTAGCACCGAGCTGTCCTTGCCGCCGTAGGCGTTCCAGCCGAGATCGTCCGACGCCCCCTGGACGCGTTCCTCCACCGTGACCTCGACCAGTGCCGGGCGGGGGTTGATCGGGCCGTCCGGCCAGTCCACATACCAGTAGTCGTCGTCGCCGTCGTGCCAGGACGCGAGGTAGTACGTCTGGCCCTGCACGAGCAGCTGGAACACGTCCGGGTTCGCCGTCGGTGTGAGCGTGACGGTCCGCGGTGGTGGGACCTGGACGGCGTCGGCGCGGACCACCCGGGAGAGCTCAAGACCCGGCAGCGAGTTCGGCTGGTAGCGGGCCAGCGCCAGTCGGACGAACGGCGTGTACGTCTCCAACTCCGGCCCGGCCAGCTGGATGTCGCAGTACCAGAGCCCGCGATCGGCATCGAACTGGACGGGGTACCCGGCCACCGAGAACACGTCGGGGATGTTCACGGGACTGGTGAGCACGCCGTTCGGCTGGACGGAGAACTCGCTGAGCTGCAGCCCGCTCTGGGTGGCGGCCGCCCCGACGAACGCTCCGGACTGGGGCCCGCTGCTGATGATCGGGTGTGACGTGAAGACGAGGTCCTGCCCCCACTGGGTGACATACGGCGCCACCTGCTCGGTGGGCGGGTAGTGCGTGATGTCGTTGAACACCACGCCCAGCAACTCGCCGTCCCCGGAGGAGAACCACGGGCGGTCCAGGTACACCCGGATACCGCTGCTGCGGCCGCTCACCCGGGAGCCGTCCGGGTTGGTGTCCCGCTGCCAGGTGAAGGTGGGCAGCACGGAGACCACGGTCGGTCCGGCCGGCCGGGCCGTGCTCGGCACCTGGACCGCGACGGCCGGGCCGGTGACGGTGATCCGCTGCGGGTCACCCGTCACCGCCGGGGGAAAGTACTCGCGGAATCGCGAGGTGGCCACGCCCTGGTAGCTGACCGTGCGGGCCTTGGTGTCGCCGAACTCGTGCCGCGCGAGGTACGTGCGCCCCGACTCGTCGCCGGGAGACGGGGGCTGGAAGGTGATCACGCCGGCCACCGGGTCGTAGCCGGCGGGTGACACCGTGTCGGCGGGGGTGACCGGAGTGCCGTCGTCCTCGCCGGGCAGGGTGACCGGCACCGTCAGGACGTGCGCGGTACGCGCCCTGGACATCGGCCCGGTTTCGGTGTCGAGGTCGAGTTGGTCGGTCCAGGTGGCCAGCAGGTCGACCTTGGCGGTGCTCGGGCCGTGCACGGTCAGCGAACCGCCGACGTAGGCGAAGGTGGCCTCCAGATCGCGCGGCGCGGTCTTCGGGAACCCGCTGGGGGCCGGAGCCGCCAGCGGGGCCTCGACGGCGTGCACCAACTGCACGGTGCGCGACGGGGTGAGCATCCGGTGGCCGCCCAGCAGCGCGGCAGGAACGTCGTCCGGTCCGGGCGGCTGGTAGTCGGCCACCCAACGCCACACTCCGAGGCTGTCCAGCAGCGCCGGGTCGGCGGGCTGGGTGGCGGTGGTCGACAGGTAGCTGCTGAGCCGCAGTTGGGCCTGCTCGGCCTGCGCCAGGTAGACGGTCAGCACCCGGGCCCGCGGATCCCAGCTCGGCAGCCGGGTGCCGGGCGGCCGGGTGGGGTCCGGCTCGGCGAGCTGGATCCGGAACGGCTGCTGCTCGGGCCAGTTCGCGCCGAAGTCGAGGTGCACCGACGGGCCGCCGAGTGCTGCCAGGGTCGGGGCGCTGAGCGCTGACGGGGCGAAGGTCAGCGCACCGCTCGCGTCCAGCATCCCGGCCTGGCCGTCGGGTACGCCCGGCACCCCGAACAGGGCTGCCCCACGCGCGAGCGGGTCCGGCAGGTAGGGCAGTTGCAGCTGGTCCTCATGGTGCACGACGTAGCCGCCGTCCGGCCCGGACACCTGCTCGACGCTCGGCCGGGTGGTCACGATGCCGGTGCCCGGGGCGACGTGCGTGATACCCGGGATCGGCACGGCCAGCCCGGTGCCGATGTCGATCACCGAGTTGTCGGAGAGGCTGCCCTTCTCCTTGCGGGAGATGTTGTACGTCTGCGTGAAGCCGGCGCCCGTCCCGAACGAGGCGTCGAGGACACCGTGCGCCTCCGCCATCGCCTGCGAGCAACTGGGCGGCGCGGCGTGTCGCGCGCAGGTGGCGAAGTAGCCTTCGACGCCGGGTGGACCGACGGTCGGGACCTCGGAGTTGAGCAGCCCGGCGTACTGCGCCGTGCTGGTCCCGGTGCGACTGCGGATGACCAGCCGCTGCGTGCACTCGCCCTCGCTGAACCGCTCGGCCGGTACCAGCACCGGCGACAGCACCGGTTCGAACCGGCGGTGGACGTACGGCGGGCCGTCGGCGGGCGGCAGCACCGGCACGGTCGTGTTCGCGGCGGTCAGCGCGTCCTGCACGGCCTGGGCCCCGGCCAGATCGGGGCCGTTGCCGGCCAGGTCCACGGCCCTGACCCGGAACAGGTAAGCCCGGCCGAAGCGCAGCCTCGGTAGCGTCCCCGGTACCACCTGGAAGCCGGCCTGGAGCGGGAGTCCGCCGATCGGCGGCTGGCTGGTCACCGTGCCGGGCCCGCTGTCGGTGATGGTCAGTCCAGGGTGCGGCGCCGCCAGGCTCCAGCCCTGCCAGCGCAGCAGTGACTCGTGGATGAACCAGGGCGAGGCGGGGTCCGGCAGGACGCCGTCCGGGCCGAGCCGTCTGCTCGCCACCGGTTGCACGGCGCCCTCGTCGGTGATGGTCACGGTGAACGGACCGCCGGGGTACTCGGTGAAGGTGTAGGTGCCGACCCGCTGGTGCAGTGACAGCCAGGTGCCGGTGGCGACGTCCTGGACGTCCATCCGGTAGCCGCGCACCAGGTCCTCCGCGTACAGGGTCGCCGAACCGCCGCCGGGGAGCGCCGGGTTGGTGAGCGCGGCGTTGGTGGCGGCGGCCGCCGACATCCGGTTCAACAGGTTCACCGCCTGGCCGGCCCGGGCGATGCTCACTCCGCTGGTGCGCAGCGCGGGCAGGCCGCTGCCGTCGTCCGGTCCGGTGGGCGTCGAAGCCAGCGAGCACAGCATGTTGATGACCTTCAACCCGCTGCTGTCCAGGTCGAGTTGGATGATCTCGAAGGCGTTCTGGAAGGGCAGGTTGAGCAGCCCGTGCACCAGTTCGTTCGGTGCCGGGACGGTCGGAAACCTGGTCGGTCCCGGTTCGTGTACTCGGTCCGGCACGGCGGTACCGGTCGGGGCGGGGGCCGGGGTGGGCGTGACCGGGGCCGGGGTGGGAGCGGCCTCGAAGAACTGGTCGCCGGTCAGCAGGTAGGCCGTGCTCGGACTGAGCGAGCTGCCCACCAGCGGCGAGGTGAACACCGGTACCACCTGGAGCAGTTGCGGCGACGGCGGGAGAGCGCCTGCGGGCAGTTCCAGATCGATCAGCAGACCCAGTCGCCGCATGAGTTCGGGGTGGTCGGCGAGGAAGGTGAGCGCCTGGTGGAAGTCCAGCGTCGGCGGCGCCGGCGGCGGAGTCGAGACGGGGAACGTCGCGCCGCCGTGGAACGCGGCGAGCCGGGCGAACGGGGTGACGGCCGGGTCCGTGGCGGCGATCGGCGAGGCCGATCCGGGTCCGGATCCGGATCCGGATCCGGTGAAAGCCGACAGCAGCGGGGCGAAGGCGGTGCGAAGGCCGGCCCGATCCACGCCCACCATCGAGTTGACGCCCAACTGTTGGTAGCGCTGCCGGATCTGTCCGTGCAGGTCCGAGGCCGAGTAGGAGTTGTAGACCTGCTGGTCGCCGAGGGCGTCGAAGGCGTACGACTCCACCGTGGTGGACGGCCCGAACAGGGCCTTCCAGAGCGCCGAGTCGGGCGCCTGGCCGACCCGCGTCGCGGTCACCGGCGCGACGCCCGGCACGTGGACGGTGAAGGTGGCGTCGGCCAGGCGGGCCGGCCAGTCGGCGAAGTCCCCGCTGAGCGGGGCCTGTGGTTGGTCGCTCGCCAGGCGCGGCGAGACGAGCACCGACAGGAGCAGACTGCGGGCGGTGGGGTCTCCGGTGATGCCGTTCGGCAGCGCGGTCCAGACAACCGTCTGACTCAGTGTCAACTTTGCTTCCTGTCTTGGCGGCAGCGGCAGCGGCAGGGCCAGGGCCTCAGGCGAAGGCCCGGCAGTACGTCTCCCAGTCGGCGGCCGACAGCAGTTCGTCGAAAGCCGGGTCGCCCGGGCCGGCCGGCGATGGTCGGCCTGCGGCGCCGGAAACGGCGGCCGCCGACTGGCTCGAACCGCCGGGGAACGGGAATTCGTGCGCCACGTTGAGGGTCACGGACTTGGTGAAGGTCAGCAGGTGGACGCCGACCGTGAGACTTCCCTGCGCGACGATGGAGGTGCCGCCCACAGGGTAGGTGAGCCCCAGGTAGCAGTCGATCGAGATCCCGGCGATCCCCGGCACGTCCACCGCGCCGCCGACCCGCAGGTAGCCGCTGAACGTCAACTGCTTGGTGGTGTCGTCCAGGCCGAAGTAGAACCCGACCAGGGCATGGACGTTGGCGTTGACCACCTGCAGCAGGCTGACGGTGATGTTCGCGCCGGCCTCGACCTGGCCCTCGAGCGACCGGATGCCCGCGGTGTCGGCCTCCACCGCGAAGAAGCCGGTGCCGCCGAGCATGGCCACGGCGATCTGGAAGGGATGGTCCCGCTCGGAGAACGCCACCCGAACGGCGGTCGGCACCCCCGCGACGAGCGGCAGCGTGAGCCGGACGGAGAGCTGGACGTTCGCCACGCTGAAGATGCCGATCCCGAACCCCGGCAGGCCCAGCACGTACGAGACGACCACGCGCTGCGGAGTGACCTGGATGTCGGGCAGGCCGTCGAACCCGTCGAGTGGCACCAGATCGGCCAGCGCGTTGAGAAACTGCAACTCGTCCTGCAGAGTCACCCGGACGCCCTGCGGGGTGAGGCTGGTCTTGCTGCCGGTCTCGGAGTGGAACGCCAGCGAGGCGAAGGAGATCTCGATCATCGGGAACCTGAGCGCGAAGCAGCTGAGGCTTCCGTCGACCGTCAGACTCGGCGGTCCCGGCACCACCGGCGGCAGCGGCGGCCCACCGGGCAGCGGCGGCGGTGCGAGGGGCGAAAGCCGGCTGACGGCAACGGCCTTGAGCGCCAGGACGGACGTGCCCCCCTGATTGAGCACCAGAGGATCTGGGGAGGTCCTGAGCGTGGGCTGCCAGGTGAAGGTGACGGTGATCTGGTCGGAGCTCACGGTCTGCTGCATCGTCGGCGCCATCGAGGTGTCGATGATCTGCGTCAGGTCGATGCCGCTGCCGAGCAGCTGGCCCAGGCTCTGGAGGCCGGCCGTGGACAGCTGCGGACCGAGCGCCGCGGACAGCGCGGTCAGACCGGCCTGGGACGCCGCCAGGCCACCGGCGATGGTCGGCGGGAAGGGGAGCCCCGCCTGAGCCGCGAGGGTGGCGAAGACCTTCCCGGGCGTGCTGCTCGGATCCGTCAGGCCAAGCGTCACCAGGCCGAGCGGAGAGGTCGAGCCGAGCAGGTGGTCGACGGCGGGCACCTGGGCGACCGCCTGCGTGAGCAGCGGCAGGTACGGCGGCGGGCCGGCCGCGGCGGGCTGGGGGGTACCGGAGCGGGCCTCGACCGTGTCGAAGGTGATGCTGTCGACCGGCAACGTGGTGCCGCCGCTGCTGGCCGGGTCCTCCTGCGCGAGGGCCACTCGCTGCCGCCGCAGGGACACCGGCTTGTTGACCGGGACGTAGGCGTCGTGTGTCGCCTGATACGTGCTGCCGTCCGGGACGAACAGCAGCGGCAGGCTGAAGTCGACCGGCGAGCCGAGCCAGTCCCGGCCGACCACGTGGAACTGGTACGGCAGGCCCTTGACCTGGATCACCTCCGGTGTCGCCGGCAGTGGATCGGCCCAGACCGAGCGGGTGAGCAGGCGGACGCTGCGCAGCGGCATGGTCGGGCTGGGGGTCGGCAGCGACCCGTAGTCGATGCTCGGCTCCAGCACCACGACCAGGTTCGGCCGCGTGAGCAGCATGTCCCCGCTGACGCCGTCCCGCGCCGTGCTCGGCTTGCGCTCGGTGACCGCCACGGAGACCGCGCGCAGCCCGAGCGGGTAGAGCGTGCCGAGCCGGGTGGCCTGCGCGTACTGGTCGCGGCCTTGGGCGACGATCTGGTGCCACCAGACGAGCTGGATCGCGCCGACCGGAAAGTCCGACGGGCTCCAGGCACCCCGCAGGTCGGTCCAGGCGCCCAGCGCGGACAGCGTCAGCCCGGTGGCGCTCAGCGGCGGGGCCAGGTGGGCGGGCCCGCCCGGGGTGCGCGGGCTGAAGTCACCCGAGCCGAGGACGATCGCCTGCCGGGTCGGCGTGTCCAGTGGCCCGCCGGAACCGTCCGCGACGCTGCCCGCCGGCAGGTCGACCGCCCAGACCGGCCGCAGCGCCGGAAGCGCGGTTTCGGTGACGCTCCCGTCCGGGCCCAGGGCGCCGAGCCGGGTGTGCCACAGCTCGGTGACGCCGGCCCGGGTGACCGGCGAGAGCGCGTGCGTCCAGCGGCCACTGGCATCCGGTGAGAGCAGCAGGCGGTACGGGAGTTCGATCGCCGTCTGCCAGTCCGCCGGTGGCGCCGGAGCCGGCTGACCGGCCGTCAGGTCTGGTGCTGCGGGCAGCGCGTTGGCCGGCAGGCTCGGCACGAGGCTGCTCCAGTCCAGCAGGGCCGCCAGCGTGAACGGCACGGACTGGACGGCGTCGGGGAGTTGGAAGGCCAGTCGGCTCTCTCCCGCAAACACCGAGTTGAGCGGCAGCTCCGGCACGGACTGCGGCAGGCCGGTGACCGGATCCTCGGTGAAGGCCGGCTCGGCGAGGTGCTGCGGGGGCAACTTCACCACGATGTACGCGGGCTGCCCGCTGGTGATCCTGGTCAGCTGCGGCGGGGAGCCGTGTGACGTACTGAGTGTGAGGTTGTAGAACTCGAAGTCGAGCGCGAGCAGATCATCGGCCCGGACCACCGAGGCACTGGAGTCGGGCATCTGACCTCGCCATCCGCAGCCCGGAAGAGACGTATCTGAACCTACCGGACGTTCACCGGCGCACCCTGGAGACCATGCCCGGACCGCGTGGCGCAGCCGGCCCCGTCCCCTCGCCGGTCCGAGAACAACCCCGGCAGCTGTGCGATCGCAGCGCAGCGTCCGTACCTCCCAGGGTGCGTGGGCGACCTGACCCGACAATCCGGCTGGGTGCACGCCGAGTTCCGACCGCCCGACATTCTGGCGCTACGACCGCGCACCGGCTTCCGCCCCGGCGCCGGGCGCCGGTCGGAACTGCGGGCCGTAGTTGCCGGTACCGTCGGGCAGCGGGATGTCCATCAGCTTGACGGCCGGCTCCTCCAGTTCGAGCATCGCGGCCACCGCGGCGTCCGCCGCGGATGCGTCTCCGGTCGCCCACGCACCCTGGAGGTCGCGGAGAACGCTCGTGTAGGTCTCGTCGAACTGCTGGAGCAGCCGCCGGACCTCGTCGGCCGAGGCGGGCCAGCCGCCTGCGGGGACGACACCCATCGGGCGGGCGTCCGGGAACGGGACGGCCTCGCCGCTGAACTCCCAGGTCCCGTCGACCTGCCGCAGCCGGCGTTCGTGGTAGATCTCGCCGAACGCGTAGTAGTGCGCCGGCGCGTCCTGGGTGAACGGCGCATCGGGCGAGGCCGACGTCCCCTCGCCCTGCTCCCTGATGGTCTCGATCGACAGGAGGGCCCGGCCGGTGGTCGGCCGGGCCCCCGGGGCCTCGCAGAGGTTGGCGAAGCTATCAGGAGATCGGGCGGTGACCTGGCGTCGTCGCCGCAGACCGGGTGCGCGCCACCCGCGCGGATCAGTTCCCGGCAGAGCGGCCCACGCATACGGAAGCAGTTCCGCTCGGCTCTCGGCGGGGTCAGCTCGGGGTGCCGGGCTTCGAGCCGGTGAGGCCGTAGCGGCGCTGGAAGAGTTCGACGCGGCCGGCGGTGTCCAGGACGCGGGCGTTGCCGGTGTAGAAGGGGTGGCTGGCGGAGGAGATCTCGACGTCGATGACGGGGTAGGTGTTGCCGTCCTCCCATTCGACGGTCTTGTCGCTGGTGGCGGTGGAGCGTGAGAGGAAGCTGAGGCCGCCGACCTTGTCGCGGAAGACGACGGGGCGGTACTCGGGGTGGATACCGGGCTTCATGGGGTTCCTCCTGGAGGGGGTTCGGGGTCTGCGGCGGGGTTCGGGGTCAGCGCTCTTCGCGGAAGAGGACGTGCTTGCGGGCGACGGGGTCGTACTTGCGCAGGACCAGCCGGTCGGGGTCGGTGCGGCGGTTCTTGCGGGTGACGTAGGTGTAGCCGGTCCCTTCGGCGGAGCCCAGCTTGATGATCGGGCGCAGTTCGTTGCGGGCCATGGGGGTCCTTCCAGGCGCGTCGTGGCGGCGTGCACCAGACTCTAGCGTAATGGTTTTCGTTTTCATCTGGTGTACTGTCGCTCCAACGTTCGCGGCGGCGGCGCGCATTCCCGTGTGCTGGCCCGCCTGCCGCCGCCCTGCTCCTGTGATTCGGAGTCGTCATGTCCGCCCACTGCCAGTTCACCGGTCGCCAGCCCGGCAAGGAAACCGTGACCAAGATCGCCCCCGCCCGCCGGGACCGCAAGCCGCGCCCCAACCCGCTGCACGAAGCCCGCATCACCTACATCGACTACAAGGACACCAACCTGCTGCGGAAGTTCGTCTCCGACCGAGGCAAGATCCGCAGCCGCCGCGTCACCCGCCTCACCGCACAGCAGCAGCGCCAGATGGCCCGCGCCATCAAGAACGCCCGAGAGATGGCCCTGCTGCCGTACGTCTCCGGCGCTCCGGCTGCCGCGAGGGCCGGACGGTGAGCGGGCGGCTGCCGGTCACCGTGCTGTCCGGGTTCCTCGGCGCGGGCAAGACCACCCTGCTCAACCACCTGCTGAACAACCGCGACGGCCTGCGGGTCGCGGTGATCGTCAACGACATGAGCGAGATCAACATCGACGCGGCGCTGGTCCGCGACGGCGGGGGAGCGCTCTCCCGGACCGAGGAGCGCCTGGTCGAGATGACCAACGGCTGCATCTGCTGCACGCTGCGCGACGACCTGCTGGAGGAGGTCGACCGCCTCGCCCGGGCCGGCCGCTTCGACTACCTGCTGATCGAGTCCAGCGGCATCTCCGAGCCGATGCCCGTGGCGGCCACCTTCGTCTTCGCCCGCGATGACGGCGCCACGCTCGGCGACCTCGCCCGCCTGGACACCATGGTCACCGTGGTGGACGCGGCCAACTTCCTGCCCGAGCTGCGCGGCGGCGACGAGCTGACGGCCCGCGGGCTCGACCAGTACGAGGACGACGAACGCACCGTCAGCGACCTGTTGATGGACCAGGTCGAGTTCGCCGACGTCCTGGTGCTGAACAAGACCGACCTCGTCACCGTCGAGGAGGCCGACCGCCTGGCCGCCGCGCTCAGCCGCCTCAACCCCACCGCCCGGATCATCCGCGCGACCGCCGGCCGGGTCCCGCCCGCCGAACTGCTCGGCACCGGACGCTTCGACCTGACGAAGGCCCAGGAAGCCCCGGGCTGGGTGGCCGAACTCAACGGCGACCACGTCCCGGAGACGGAGGAGTACGGCATCAGCAGCCTGGTCTTCCGCGCCGAACGCCCCTTTCACCCCGGCCGCCTCTGGGAGTTGGTGAGCCGCCGGCTCGACGCGGGGGAGTTCGGCACCGTGCTGCGCTCCAAGGGCTTCTTCTGGCTGGCCTCGAGGCCAGCCGTCACCGGACTCTGGTCCCAGGCCGGTTCGGTCGCCCGCTTCGAACCCTCCGGCATGCGCTCCACCCTGACCGAACGGACCGGCCTGGGCGGCCTGACCGACGGCACGGCATTGAGCGGTCTCGGCGACGAGCCGGTCCAGAACGGCCAGGAACTGGTCTTCATCGGCACCGGCCTGCGCAAGGACGAGCTGACCGTCGCGCTCACCGAGTGCCTGCTGGACGGCGCCGAGCACGCGGCCGGGCCGCGCGCCTGGACGGCGTTCGAGGACCCGTTCCCGGCCTGGGACGAATACGCGATCCAGGACGACCACGACCACGAGCACGCCGCCCTGACGTAGTCACCACCGCCCGCGGAGCATCGGCTCCCACGAAACAATTCCCCAGGGGGCCGCATCGCAGCACGAGGCTCTGGCGGCGGCGTGCAGCCGGGTCTACCGGCTTCCCGGCGCGGGGTGATCGCGCGTCCACTTGTGCAGCGGCGGGGCTTTGCATCGGCAGGCGTCGTGTGATCCGCTGATGCTCCGAGCTGCCCGCGTGGGCGATTCCGACGAGGGGAGTGGCCCATGGCGGGCTTCGGCTGGAAGCTGCACGGTGACGGAAAGAGCCCCGCGCCTGGCGCAGTGGTCAAGCCGGACGAGCGGCTGAGCTGGGGGCGCACGGTCGGGCTCGGCGCTCAGCACGTGGTGGCGATGTTCGGTGCGACCTTCGTGGCACCGGTCCTGATGGGACTCGATCCCAACCTGGCCGTGATGGTCTCCGGCGTCGCGACCATCTTCTTCCTGCTGGTCACCGGCGGGCGCATCCCCAGCTACCTCGGCAGCAGCCTCTCCTTCGTCGGCGTGGCCGCAGTGATCAAGGCCCAGGGGGGTGACGCCGCGACGCTGACGGGCGCCATGCTGGTGGTCGGGGCGGTGCTCGCGGCCTGCGGCGCGGCGGTCAAGGCGGCGGGCGCCCGGGTGATCCACGTTGTGCTGCCGCCGGTCGTGACCGGCGCCGTGGTGATGCTGATCGGCTTCAACCTGGCACCGGTCACCGCCGGGACGTACTGGCCGCAGGACCAGTGGACCGCACTGCTCACCATGCTGTTCACCGGCCTCGCCCTGGTGGTGCTGCGCGGCTTCTGGTCGCGGATCGCGATCTTCCTGGGCCTGGTCTTCGGGTACACGATCTCCTGGGTCTTCGACCGGATCTTCGGGAGGATCCACGCCGCCAACGGGGCCGGAGCGGTGACGGATCACTGGCGGCTCGACCTCTCCGGCGTGGACAAGGCCCAGTGGCTCGGCCTGCCCACTCTGCACGCCCCGAGCTTCTCCGCCTCCGCCGTGCTGGTGGCCCTGCCCGTCGTGGTCGCACTGATCGCCGAGAACGCCGGACACGTCAAGGCCGTGGGCGAGATGACGGGTGACCCACTGGACGACCGGATGGGCGCGGCGATCATGGCGGACGGCGCCGCCACCATGATCTCCACCAGCGTCGGCGGCCCGGCCACCACCACCTACGCCGAGAACATCGGTGTGATGGCCGCGACCCGGGTCTACTCCACCGCCGCGTACTGGTGCGCCGCCGGCTTCGCGATCCTCTTCGGCCTCTGCCCGAAGTTCGGCGCGGTGATCGCCGCGATCCCTGGCGGTGTGCTCGGCGGCATCACCGTCGTCCTGTACGGCATGATCGGCCTGCTCGGCGCCCAGATCTGGGTGCACAACCGGGTGGACCTGACCAACCCGCTCCATCTCGTCCCAGTGGCGTCCGGTGTCATCATCGGCATCGGCAACGTGTCCCTGAAGTTCTCCGACACCTTCTCACTCAGCGGCATCGCCCTGGGCACCTTGGTCGTCCTGATCGGCTACCACGTGCTGCGCCTGATGGCCCCGGCCCATATGAGACAGCAGCAGTCCCCGCTGCTGGACGAGGGGACCAGCGAGTACGACGGCGGCACCTCGGACTGCTGACTCCAAAGAGGCAGGACCACGGGGAGCAGCCGTCCGCCTCGTCACGTGCGCGCGAGCTGACGGCAAACAGTACGAAGGGAGCCTCCCCCCGCTCCGCACTGTCAGTGAGGCTCCACACCACCTAGGGCCTCTCTTACGGATCTTGCCGGGCGCCAAGATCCGTAAGAGAGGCCCTGGGCCAGCGCCGCCGACGCGCCGAGCGGGCCGGGCTGGAGTTGGATGGACCCCGCAGATACTGGTCTGACCGGCGGGCGCCGGTCCGGCTGAGGGAGCGTCAGAACATGCCTGAACCGTCGCACTCACCCGAATCACCTGAACCGTCCGAACCGCCCGAACCGTCCGAGGCGCCTGAACGCGCCCACCCGGCCGTCGATCCGACGCTGCACGGCGCCCGGGTGGTGCTGCGCCCGGCCACCGCCGCCGACATCCCGGCGCTGGCCGAGATCCGCCGTACCCCCGAGGTGTACCAGCGCTGGCGCGGTGGTGCGGACCTGGCGGCGGCGGTCGCCGAGGACTTCGCGGAGCCCGGCAACCACTCGCTGGCCATCGTCCACCAGGGCACGGTGGTCGGGGCGATCCAGTGGTCGCAGGAGTCCGAGCCGGAGTACCGGCACGCGAGCATCGACATCTACCTCGACCCGCTGCTGCACGGCCAGGGTCTGGGTACCGACGCCGTGCGGACGCTGGCCCGCCACCTGGTCACCGCGCTGGGGCACCACCGGCTGGTGATCGACCCGGCCGCCGACAACGCGGCCGCGATCCGCTGCTACGCCAAGGTCGGGTTCCGGCCGGTGGGCGTGATGCGCCGCTACGAGCTTGGTGCGGACGGCAGTTGGCACGACGGGCTGCTGATGGATCTGCTCGCCGAGGAGCTGACCGCGAGCGGTTGATCGGCGGCCGGCGGGACGGAGGATTCGGCCCGACCCACCCGGCGCCTGCCGAGCGTGCGGGGGCTACTCTGCACCACCAAGGCCAACCGGGGTACCGGATTGGCAGCGATCAACCATGGGGGTGGAAGAGTGCGGAACCCGGACAGGAGCCCGGACGGGGGAGCCGACGACTGGCCGTCGGACGGATCGACCTACCACGCGCCGGCAGCCTGCCCGCTCTGCGCGGGCGAGCTGCGCGCGGTGGAGGTCGACCCGCACACCGACCGGGCCGGTCGGTTGCTGGTCAAGGTCTTCGTGCCGGGCAAGGTGTTCTCGCGCAAGAGCACGGTGGAAGCGCTGGCCTGCCGTGGCTGCGGGCACCTGCTCTTCTTCATGGCGAACCCGGAGATCATGGACGCTCCGCCGCCGCGGACCCGTCGTTGGCGCTGAGCCGCTCTCCTGCTGCCGCTTCTGCTGCCGTCGCCGCCGGGACCGCCGTGGTCAGGCGGCGCACGCCGGGGAAGGCGGCGGTGCCCAGGCAACTGCCCGCGACCAGCACGGCGGCGATCAGCAGCGGGGCGGAGGCACCCCAAGCGCCCGCCGCCAGCGGCGTGAGGAGGTAGCCGACGGGGGTCGCGGCCAGCGAGAGCACCCAGTCGTACGAGCTGACCCGGGCCAGCACGTGGGCCGGGATGTGCTGTTGCACGGCGGTCTGCCAGACCGGGTTCAGGTACCCGAGCGCGCCCATCGCCACCGCGTAGCCGCCGATCAGCAGCGGTGCCGGCGCGGTCAGGGCGAGCAGCACCAGCGGGATCGCGTAGGTCGCCAGGCCCAGGTTGCCGACCAGCACCGGCCGACGCGGCGTCAGGCGGCCGGCCAGCAGCGAGCCGACGGTCAGTCCGACGGCGCCGGCCTCCAGCACGGCGATCCACGTCCCGTCGCCGCCGAGCCGGCGGGCGGCGAGCAGCGGGCCGAGGGTGGCCAGCACCGCGGCCGCCCCGTTCCAGACCGCGTGGGCCAGCAGGCTGCTCCAGTACCAGTCGCGCGAGCGCACCTCCGACCAGCCTTCGGCGAGGTCGGCCAGCAGCGTGCGGCGGGCGATGGGAGTGCGGCGGACCCGGATCAGCGTCAGCATGCTCGCGCTGACCAGGAACGAGGCCGAATCCAGCAGGAACGCCGAGCTCGCGCCGACGCCGAAGATCAGCAGGCCGGCCAGTGCGGGCCCGCACAGCTGCACCAGCGAAGTGGCCGAAGCGGTGAGCGAGTTGGCCGTGAGCCGGGCCGGCCCGTCCACCGTCCCGGCGACCAGTGGCATCCGGGTGGGAATGGCGAACGCCGAAGCGGCCCCGCCGATCGCCGAGACGATCGCCAGGTGCGGCAGGCTCGGCCGGCCGCCGAGCAGTTCGAGGCCGACGGTCAGCTGGCACAGGCAGCGCACCAGATCGGTGGCGAGGGCGACCCGCCGCGCGTCCCACCGATCGGCGGCCACCCCGCCGATCGGCAGTAGCAGCAGGCGCGGAACCATCGCGCAGCCCAGCACGGTGGCCAGCGCGGCGGCCGAACCGGTTGCCCGGGTGACCGCGATCGCGAGCGCGGTGGGGACGACGGCGTCGCCGACGGAGGACAGCGTGCGGCCGATGAAGAGCAGCCGGAAGGCGCGGATGCGCAGGGGATGCGTCACGGCGGCGATGGTATTTCGGCGCCGAAACGTTCGTCAGCTGTTGAACCCGACGTGCACGTGGTCGTGATGCGTGTCGTCGGTGAAGAACTGGTTCGGTGTCGTCCCGCCGGAGAGCTGGCGCGGACCGCCGACGTTGTACGACCCGGCCGCGGCCGCGGCGCGCATGAACCCGTCCACCAGGTCCTGCGGTGTGGTCGGATCCACCACGGTGCGCCCGTTGATCCGCCAGACGTCGAACGCCCGCCCCAGCGGATGGTCGCTCGGCCGGGTGGTGCCGAACACGTCCAACGGGTGCCCCGAGCGGACCACGCTGACCGACATCGAGTACGTCCGAGCAAGCGTCAGCATCGCCTGCAGCACGCTGTCGTGCACCGAGCCGCTGCGCACGTCGGCGAGCGCGGCGGGCGGGAGCTCGATCCGGCTGTCCGCGAGGACCGAGCTCGCGGCGGCCGACAGACTGCCGGCCGCCGCGCCGGGCGCTGCCGGGTGGAGCGCGGTGACGGTCCAGCGCGGTGCGGCCGCGCTGAGCCGGACATCGACCGTGGTGCCGCCCGCCGTGACCGGGCCCGTGGGGCTCGCGGCGGTCCACTGATCGCAGACCACCAGCACGCTCGCCGAGTCGGCCAGGATGCCGCCGTACTGCGCGTCGATCACCTGCAGCGCCGCCTGATCGGCGGTCGGGAGCAGCGGGCCGGCCTGGCTCACCAGCGCGGTGTCCACGCCACCGAGGGCGGCGACCCGTGCACCGGCCGCCGCGGCCCCCGAGCCGCCGGGCGGCCAGCTGCCGAGCGCCTCGATCAGCTGCACGGCCCGCAGCTTGACGTCCGGTTGGATCTCGCCGGGCCCGGGCACCCAGGCCGTGGTGGCCGGCAGGCTCCCCGGGCCGGTGGACGCGGCGGATGCCGACGCCGACGCTGACCGGGTCGCCGCCGGCGTGGCCTCCGCGGTGCCGGCCTGACCCGCACTCCGGCCCGGGCTCGTGGCGCCGCTGCTCGACTTGCCCCCGCCGGTGCACCCGGCGAGGGCGACGAGACCGACCCCGGTCCGCAGCGCCGTGCGACGACTGACCGGCGCCGTCGATCCGGGTTCCGTGCCAGGCTCCATGGCCCACTATGGGCACGGCCCGCCCCGGTCCGCGGGCATCCCCGCCGCGTGGCACGGAGGCTGACACCGGATCAGTCCAACGGCCCGGCCGGTCCAGCCCGCTAGGCTCAGCCCAGCCCGAGCGTGCTGAGCGCCGTGGTCCAGTCCGTCGCGATCGCGTTCTGCGCGTCCGCCAGCTGCGCCCGGCCCGAGCAGACGGCGGCCTTCAGCTTGTTCTCCACCCCGTCCTTCCCGTACGAGCTGCCGCCGCTGGCGCTGGAGTGCGGCTCGGGCCAGAGGTTGAGCGGGGAGGTGGGGGAGCCGCCCAGCTCCAGCGGTATGAAGTGGTCCTCCTCGTAGTCGGACATGTTGGTGTCCGCGTAGCCGTAGTCCACGATCCCCTGCGCCTTCAGGCGGTTGGTGTACGAGGTCGGCGGCCGGACGGTCGCCGTCCAGCCGGAGACGCAGATCGTCGAGTCGATGGTGTCCTGGGTGACATCCGGGTTCAGCGCACCCGGCGTGCAGCTGGGGTCGGGCAGCGGCAGGTAGCTCTGCGAGCAGCTGCCGGCGCTGTCTGCCGTGTGCGGGACGGCCGTTGCGGATACCCCGACTGCCGCCGCCACGCCGACCGTACGGATGTCGCCCGCCTGGGCGGTGGGGGCGCCGACCAGCGCGAGGGTGCCGGCGGAGAGGCTGAGCGCGACTGCGGTGGTGCTTCTCGCGAACCGGCGGTGCATCGAACGCATGGGAGCTCCAAGGGAGTTGACTCGGCGTGGGGCCGAGTGGATGCGTCCATGACAGCGATTGACCGGTGTCCCCGGAAGGAGGTGTGCGGTGAATTGTTGATGACGCGCGTAGAACGTCTTGTCCACCGCACCCACGCAAATTGCCGCCCCCGCGGCCCCCTTCGGCACCGCCCCTTCAGCACCGCCCCCTCGCCGATGCGTCCTCGCCGGCCGCCCGGGTGGGCGCGCCCCGGCGGTCTCAGCCCGTCCTGGTGAACACCAGCGAGACGTTGTGCCCGCCGAAGCCGAAGGCGTTGGTCAGCGCCGCCCGGTACTCCCCGCGCCGTGCCGCGCCGGCGACCACGTCGAGTTTGACGCGCGGGTCCAGCACCGTCAGGTTCCGGGTCGCGGGCGCCACCGAGTCCCGTAGCGCGAGGATGGCCACCAGTGCCCCGACCGCCCCGGCCGCGCCGAACAGATGGCCCGTCATCGACTTGCTCGCGGTGACGACGGGATGCGTGCCGATCGCCTCCGTGATCGACTGCGCCTCCGTCAGGTCGCCCAGCTCGGTCGAGGTCGCGTGCGCGTGCACCAGGTCGATCTGCAGCGGGGTCAGCCCAGCCGAGGTCAGGGCCAGCCGGATCGCCCGGATCTGGCCGTCCGAGCTGCCCGCGGTGATGTGGTACGCGTCCGAGTTGACGCCCGTCCCCGCGAGCGCCGCGTGCACCCGCGCGCCGCGGGCCGTGGCGAAGTCGGCGCGCTCCAGCACGACCAGTGCCGCCCCCTCGCCGAAGACGAACCCGTCGCGCTTGGTGTCGAACGGGCAGGAGGCCTCCTGCGGTGCCCCGTTGCGGGTCGAATGGGCCTTGGCCTGGGCGAACCCGGCGATCGGCAGCGGGTGGACGCAGGCGTCGGTGCCGCCGGCGATCACCACGTCCGCTCGGCCCAGCCGGATCAGGTCCAGGCCCATCGCGATCGCCTCGGCGCCGGACGCGCAGGCGCTGACCGGCGTGTGGGCCCCGCCGCGGGCGCCGAGTTCGATGCTGACGCAGGCCGCGGGCCCGTTGGGCATCATCATCGGGATGGTGTGCGGCGAGACCCGACGGATCCCGGAGGCCTGCAGGATGTGGTCCTGCCCGAGGGCGGTCAGCAGGCCGGCGTTGCCGGTGCCGATGACCACCGCCAGCCGGTCGGGGTCGACCTCGGGCCGGCCGGCGTGCGCCCACGCCTCGCGGGCGGCGACCAGGGCGACCTGCTGTGCGCGATCCAGCCGGCGGAGCTGCACCCGGTCCAGCACCTGGGAGGGCTCGACCCGCAGGCGCGCCGCGATCCGCACCGGCAGCCCGGCCGCCCACTCGTCGTCGAGTGCCGTTACCCCGGACTCCCCGGCCAGCAGTGCCGCCCAGGTCGAGTCGACGTCGCCGCCCAGTGGGGTGGTCGCGCCCAGGCCGGTCACCAGCGCGGGCGTCTGACCGGCCGTCATCGGATTCATCACTTGTGTCTCCTCTACTAGCGTGCCGCGTACCGAGTCGCCCTCGCCTGGGGCGATCTCCATCGCCAAAACCCACTCTGACTAGGAGGTTGAGCTGGTGCCGATATCCTCCGGGCTCGACTTTGGCACCGGTCTTTTGTCTGTTCCATACAACTCTGGCAGAAGGCTCGGCGAGACCGCCCGTAGACCTGTACCAGCGGGTAGGTTGGGGCGGTGATCACCCACGAGACCGAGCACGTCGTCGCGTTCTGGCAGCGCCTGGGCCTACCCGGGCTGATCGACGTGCACACCCACTTCATGCCGGAGAACGTGCTCGCCAAGGTCTGGGCGTACTTCGACGCGGTCGGACCGCTGATCGGGCGGGAGTGGGGCATCACCTACCGCGAGGGCGAGGCCGAGCGGTTGGCCGTCCTGCGCGGCTTCGGCGTCCGCGCGTTCACCGCGATGCTCTACCCGCACAAGGCGGGCATGGCCGAGTGGCTCAACGGCTGGGCGGCCGGGTTCGCCGCCCGGACCCCTGACTGCCTGCACACGGCGACCTTCTTCCCCGAGCCGGAGGCCCAGCGCTACGTGGCCGAGGCGATCGAGGCCGGCGCCCGGGTCTTCAAGGCGCATCTGCAGGTCGGCGGTTACGATCCGACCGATCCGTTGCTGGACGGCGTCTGGGGACTGCTCGCCGAGCGGGGGATCCCGGTGGTCACCCACTGCGGCTCGGGGCCGGCGCCCGGCAAGCACACCGGCCCGGGACCGATCGGCGAGGTGATGGCCCGTCACCCGCGGCTGCCGCTGATCGTGGCCCACCTCGGCCTGCCCGACTACGCGGAGTTCCTCGACCTCGCGAGCAGGTACCCGGCGGTGCACCTGGACACCACGATGGCGTTCACGGACTTCACCGAGGCGCAGTCCCCGTTCCCGGTCGAACTGCGCCCGCGGCTGCTGGAGTTGCAGGACCGGATCCTGCTCGGCACCGACTACCCGAACATCCCGTACCCGTACCGCCACGCCCTCGATTCGCTGGCCGGCCTCGACCTCGGCGACGAGTGGTTGCGCGCGGTCTGCCACCACAACGCCGCCCGGCTCTTCGGCCTGGCTCGCTAGGGTCAGGCGGTCTCACTCCGCCAGGTGCCGCTCCAGCGACGCCATCTTCCGGGTCAGCCCGTCCGTGACGCCGGCCCGGTCGTCGATCTTGATGACCGTGCTGACCCGGTTGGCGAACGGCTTCACCGCCGCCACCGCCTCCTTGATCACCGCCATCACCTCGTCCCAGTCGCCCTCGATCGAGGTGAACATGGCGTCGGTCCGGTTGGGCAGACCGCTGGCGCGCACCACCCGGACGGCGGCGGCGACCGCCTCGGCGACGTCCTCGCCGATGCCGAGCGGGGTGACGCTGAAAGCGGCGATCATGATTCCTCCACGGTGAGCGGGGTGGGTGGGCGGAGCGGATGGGCTGAGCGGATGGGCTGAGCGCGTTCAGATGATCATCAGCATGGTGCCATACCGTGCGGGCCCCGCCTGCCCTCTCCCTGGGGCTCCGTCAGCCGCCGTAGACGCCACGGCAGATCCGGGCCTGGTCGGAGTCGGCGGGCCACCTCCCGTAGGTCTCCGCGAGTGCGCAGACCCCGGAACCGCCCGGCGACGCGCCGGGTGCCGGCCCGGCGTCCGTGGTGCCGCCAGAGCCCCGCGATGCGGTGCCGGCGGGGTCCGGCGGGGGTTCGGGCGACGGGGCGGGCCTGGCAGGGGCGGTCGGGCCGGCGTGTCGCGCCGGTCCGCCGTTCCGGCCGGAGCCGGTGGCCACTCGGCCTGAGCCGCCGTCCCGTGTCGACTCCGGGGTCGCCCTCCCGCTCCCAGGGGTGGCCGACGGATCCGAGGCGCCGGCCGAGTCGCCCGACCCGGCGGAGCTCGGCCCGGGTGTGGTCACCACGGTGTGCTCCGTCAGGCCGCGCAGGCCGGTCGCCGCGGTGGGCGGCTGAAGCGGCGTCAGCGACCCGGCACTCGCCGTCGCCGCCGAGGAGCCGGAGGGTCCGGAGGCACCCGCCGTCGGGGCCGGCGGACCGCTGAGCCGCTGGGCCGACTGCCCCTGACAGCCCGACAAGGTCAGCACGACGGCGCAGCCGAGCCCGGTGAGGACGGCTCGCAGCAGGACGGGCGGCCGCGCTCGGGACGGTGTGGCGGGGGGCGGGATCTGGTTCACACGAGGTCAACGAGCCGCGCGAGCGGAAGGGGACACGCTGTCAACTCCGGTCTCCCGGCGTCATTCCTCCTCGCCTCCGCCGTCCCGATTCCGCAGCGGATCTCCGTAACGGATCTCGGCAACGGATCTGCGCAGCGGATCTCGGCGTACGGCTTCCCTTGGTGATCAAGGTGCGGCAGACTCTCGCGCGTGAGTATCGACACGGACGAGCCGCGCCGGATACGTGCCATCCGACATGTCGCGGCCCTCTCCTGCGGAGCGCCGGTCGACCCGGAGCTGCGGGTCACGCTGAACTTCCACCCCGACCGCCTGGTGAACGGTCGGCCGATCCTACGGGCGATGGCGGCCGACGGGGTGTACCGCTCGCAGTTCGTGACCGGGACCAGCAACGGTGGACTGACCGCCCACCAAGGCGGTGACCGCTGGCGATGGGAGCAGCGGATTTTCGGCGGCGTCTACGACGACGCGCCTGCGCACGAGCGCCCGGTCTACGGGGCACTGAACTTCCGGCGCCACGCGGTGGGCGCGGCACCGCGGTTCGGCTCGGCACACTTCCGGCTCGGCGCGGAGCCGGTCGCCCGGTCCACGTTCTGCTATCCGGACAGCTTCGCCGAGCCCTCGGACTTCGGCGTCGCCACGGCGATGTCGCTGGTGGAGCCGGCCACCGCCGACACCAGGGGCCCGCTGGACGACTACATCGAGGCACAGGTGCACGGCCAGGTCCGGTTCGACCGGCACGTGGAGGCGCTGGTGCTGGACCCGTGCTACCGGGGTACCGAGGTCGAGGCGGCCGCCCGGCTGTTGCCCTGCGCGCTCGAATGGCATCCGGGCTATCGACTCCCGGTCGACGAGCTACGCCGCCACCCGGACTTCCGCGGGCCGGAGTTCGTGGCACTGGGCGTCGAACTGGCTCGCGACGGGCACCTCGATCCGGCGATCATCGGCGACGCGTCCCGCACCGGCCGGTACGACGAGCAGGCGCTGAAGCGGGTCTGGCACTACGTCGCCCGGTTCGGCGCCGCCACTTCCTGACCGACCGGTCGCCCGCTCACCCTGCGACGAGGGCTCCGGAGCGCCGCCGTCGCCCTACTGGTCCAACCGGATGGCGCTCGTGGGCCACCCGGCGCGCCGGGTCGTGGCGGCCGCGCGCCACCGGCCCGACCGGCTAGGTTCGGCCGCGTGACCGGCAACGATGCGGTCCTGGCGCTGGTGGTCGTCACCGCGCTGGGCTTCGACTTCACCAACGGCTTCCATGACACCGGCAACGCCATGGCGACCTCGATCGTCACCGGCGCGCTGCCGCCGCGCGTCGCGGTCGGCGTCTCGGCGGTGCTGAACCTGGCCGGGGCGTTCCTGTCGACCGCCGTCGCGGCGACCATCGCCAGCGGCCTGGTCAACAGCCACGACGTGACCCTGACCGTGGTCTTCGCCGGGCTGACCGGCAGCATCCTGTGGAACCTGGCGACCTGGTTCCTCGGGATCCCGTCCAGTTCCTCGCACGCGCTGATCGGCGGCGTGGTGGGCGCGACGATGGCGGCGGCCGGCTCCTCCGCCGTCAAGTGGCAGGGCCTGGTCTCCAAGGTGATCGTGCCCGCCGCGCTGTCGCCGTTCATCGCCGGCGCGATCGCCACGGTCGGCACCTACCTGGTCTACCGGCTCACCCGCGACGTGTCGGAACGCACCCGTGGGCACGGCTTCCGGATCGGGCAGGTCGGCTCGGCCTCCATGGTCTCGCTCGCCCACGGCACCAACGACGCGCAGAAGACCATGGGCGTCATCACGCTGGCCCTGATCGCCAACGGGACCCTGCACACCGGCGCGAAGTCGCCGACCTGGGTGATCGCCTCCTGCGCGGTGGCGATCGCCCTGGGCACCTACATCGGCGGCTGGCGGGTCATCCGGGCGCTGGGCAAGGGGCTGGTGGAGATCGAGCCGCCGCAGGGGATGGCCAGCGAGTCGGCCTCGGCCGCGGTGATCCTCTCCTCCACCGACTTCGGCTACTCGCTCTCCACCACCCACGTGGCCACCGGGTCGATCCTGGGTGCGGGCGTCGGCAAGAAGGACGGCGAGGTGCGCTGGCACATCGCCCGCCGGATGGTGGTGGCCTGGCTGCTCACCCTGCCGGCCGCCGCCCTGGTCGGTGCGCTGGCCTACTGGGCCGCCCACGGGATCGGCGGGACCGGCGGCGTGGTGGTGATCTTCGTCGTGCTGGTGCTGGCCTCGGTCGCCTTCTTCCTCGCCTCCCGCCACCCGGCCGTGACGCCGGAGAACGTCAACGCCGCCTGGACCGGATCGGTCCACCCGGCGCCGGACTCCCAGGAGGTGGCCTCGTGAACTCGTGGATCAACCTGAACGCGTTGTGGAAGATCGTCGTGGTCGGCCTGCTCACCGGCGCCGGCCTGCCCGCGCTCTTCGCGATCGGGCTGCGCCTGCTCACCCCGCCAGCCCCGCCCACGCCGGCCGGCCAGGCCGCGGCTCAACGGCCCACGGTCGGGCCGATCGCCTACGCGCTGGCCGGTCTCTGCTTCGCGGTGGTGCTCGCCGCGATCGGCTGGGGCATCTCGGTCATCGTCAACCACAGCTGACTTCGGCGCTTAGCGTGCGCAGCGCACGCAGTTCGTAGTACGGTACAGATGCGTGCTCGACGCACGCAGAGATTCACCGAACGACGAATCCCCAGGGGACCGCCATGACCATCGCCACTGCCACCTCTCGCACCGACGTCACCTCCGCCCTCACCGACCTGCTCCTCACCCCCGGCCTGGAGCTGGCCGAGGCCGTCGACCGGCACTTCGCCCCCGACTACCGCCAGCGCACCGACGGCCGCTGGGCCGACCGTGCCGAGTTCACCGCCCACATCGCCCACCTGCGCACGATCGTCGCCGGCGGTTCGATCCAGGTCCTGGAGGAGCTCGTGCAGGGCGACCGTTACGCGGACCGCCACATCATCGACGTGCAGAAGACCGACGGCTCCGTCGTCCGCACGGAGGTCTACCTCTTCGGCGAGTTCGCCGCGGACGGCCGGTTCCGCCGCATCGAGGAGACCACCCTGATGCTCCAGGGCGCCGATGCCGACCGGAACATCGGCAGCGCCCGCTGATCCGGCGGACGCGCCGTCAGGTCGCCTCGCCCCGGCGAGCCGGTCGACGCCCGCCTGCGCCTGCGCAGGCGGGCAGCGGGTCCTGGCCCACCGGCCGGTGCCCGCGGTCGGCCGAGTCGGCGCCGATCAGGAGGTCACCGGTGACGCTGGAGCCGTCCGCGAAGTGCGCGGTCACCGTGCCCGCCGGGTCGGTGTCGTAGTGGGTGGGCCGGGCACCATTTGTGCCTGGTGTCAGGCCTGTTCGGGCCCGAGGTGTTCGCGCAGGGCGGCCCGGGTGAGGGTGGTCGCGGTGTGGACGGCGCTGGCGATGGCGTCCTCGGGGGCCAGCCGGCACAGGTCGGTGAGGGTGAAGAGGGCCTCGGCGCTGATCACGACCATGAGGTCGTTCCTGAGCTGCGCGAGCGCGGCGGGGTCGGTGGCGCCGAGGGTGTCGGCCAGTGGGGCGAGCGCGTGGTCGATCAGGCCGACCCGCAGGGCGGGGCGGGCGACGGTGGTCACGGGCTGGGTGATGGTGGCCGCGATCATGGCGCGAGTGGCGCCCTGGTAGGTCAGGACGGTGCGCAGCAGGTGCTCGGTCGCGGCGGCGATGCGTTCGACCGGGTCGCTGGACTCCGCGACCGAGGCCAGCGCCTCGGCCGGGGTGGGCCACTGCCCGGTCATCGCCTCCTGCAGCAGGGTGGCCAGGTCGGGGAAGTAGCGGTAGGCGGTGGCCTCGGAGACCAGGGCGGCCTTGGCGACCTCCGGCATGGTCACCTCGCGGCCGGTGCGCATCAGCTCGGCGGCGGCCTGCAGGATCGCCGTCCGGGTGCGCAGCTTCTGATTGGCGCGACTGTCCATGCCCTGCGGCGCCGTGGGTTCGATCTTCTGCATGCGACCACCATAGCAAGTCGACTCCGATGATGAGAGTGCGCTTGCATGAGTTCTGCGCCTGCCCTACTGTAATGAAAGTCAGCTCTCACAAAGAGAGTCGACCGTGATCGGCTCGACGACAAGGAAGCGTCACCATGACTGTCACCGCCCCCGCCAGCACCTCCCGCACCATCACCCTGCGCAACGGCTTGGCCCTCACGATCCAGGAGTTCGGCGAGAACACGGAAGGCACCGGCGTGCTGATGCTGCACGGTGGCGCCGGGCCGCGCTCGATGGCCGGGTTCGCCGCCGGCATGTCCCAGCACGCCTACGTGGTCGTGCCGACCCACCCCGGTTTCGACGGCACGCCCCGCCCGGAGTGGGCGGACAGCGTCGCTGACCTGGCCAGCGCGTACCTGGACCTGCTCGACGAGCTCGGCCTGACCGGCGTGATGGTGGCCGGCAGTTCGGTCGGCGGCTGGATCGCCGCGGAGATGGGGCTGCGCGACAACCGGGCGGCGATCAGCGCGCTGGTCCTGCTCGGCGCGACCGGCATCGCCCCCGAGCCCGGGCTGGAGATCGCGAACCCCGCGCAGCTCGGCCCGGTCAGGACCGGCGAACTGGCCTTCCACAAGCCCGAGCTGCGGCTGAACCCGGCCGCGCTCAGCGACGAGCAGAAGGCCGTGATGGGCGCGAACCAGCGCACCCTGGCCGTCTACGCGGGCGACCCGTTCTGCCACGACCCGAAGCTGCGCGGCCGCCTGCACCGGGTCACCGTCCCGGTGCTGGTGCTCGCCGGTGAGCAGGACGGGATCGTCCCGCTGGCGTACGGGCGCGCGCTGGCGGACTCCTTCCCCCGCGCCACCTTCCGCGCTGTCTCCGAGGCCGGGCACTTCCCGCACGTCGAGCAGCCCGGGGCGGTCTTCGAGGCCATCGGCGCCTTCGTCGACACGGAGGTCAAGCCGGACGGCGAGTGACCGCGGGCGGCCGCGCCGACCACCTCGGCGCCGCCGCCCCCGGGCCGCTCGTACGGATCTTGCCGGGCGCACGGCTCACAGCCGTGGGATCACCTCGGCGCCGTAGCTGTCGATGGTGCTGTCGATCGCGTCGTGCATCGCGTACACCGCGAACTGGTCGACGCCGAGCGAGCGCAGCTGGGCCAGGCGTTCGAGCTGGACCGCCGGCGGGCCGATCAGGCAGAAGCGGTCGACGATCTCGTCCGGCACGAAGGTGGTGTCCGGGTTGTCCGCCCGGCCGTGGTGGCTGTAGTCGTAGCCGTGCCGGTCCTTGATGTAGGCGGTCAGGGCCTCCGGCACCAGGTCCGAGTGCTCGCCGTAGTGGGTCACCAGGTCGGCCACGTGGTTGCCGACCATGCCGCCGAACCAGCGGCACTGCTCGCGGGCGTGCGCGAGCGCGGCGGGCGAGTCGTCCGCCGTCACGTAGGCGGGAGCCGCGACGCAGATCCGCACCGAGTCCGGGTCGCGGCCGGCCGCCGTGGCGGCCGAGCGCACCGCCTTGATCATGTACTCGGTCAGGTAGGGATCCGCCAACTGTAGGATGAAGCCGTCGGCCTGACGACCGGTCAGCTCAAGGGCCTTGGGCCCGTAGGCACCCATCCAGACCGGCAGCGCGCCGTCCTTGACCCACGGCAGCCGCATCTCGGTGCCGTCCACCACGGCCGAACGCCCCTCGGCGAGCTCCTTGATCGCGTGCATCGCCTCGCTGAGCCGGGCCAGGGTGGCCGGGCGCCGACCGGCCACCCGCATCGCCGAGTCGCCGCGCCCGATGCCACAGACGGTCCGGTTGCCGAACATGTCGTTCAGCGTGGCGAAGAGCGAGGCGGTCACCTCCCAGGTCCGGGTGGAGGGGTTGGTGACCATCGATCCCACGGTCAGCCGCTCGGTGTGGCCCAGGATCTGACTGTAGATCACGAAGGGTTCCTGCCAGAGCACGCAGGAGTCGAAGGTCCAGCCATGGGTGAACCCGGCCGCCTCGGCGCGCTGCATCCGCTCGACCAGCAGTCGAGCCGGCGGGTCGGTCTGGAGGACGAGCCCGATGTCCATACAGGTCTCCGTTCGTCGGAACGTCATATCGGAACGTCACGGGGGTGGTCAGCTGAGGTACTGGCAGGTCCCTCGCCGCAGGAACCCGCCGTGCCCGGCGCGGCCGAGCCAACGCCCCTCCTCCAGCAGCACGTTGCCGCGCGACAGCACCAGCTCAACCCGGCCGGTCAGCCGGCGCCCCTCGTAGGCCGAGTAGTCGACGTTCATGTGGTGGGTGGTGGCCGAGATGGTCTGGGTCGCGCCGGGGTCGTAGACGACCACGTCGGCGTCGGCGCCCGGCGCGATGGTGCCCTTGCGCGGATAGAGGCCGAACATCCGGGCCGGCGCGGCACAGGCGATCTCGATCCAGCGGCGCCGCGAGATCCGTCCCTCCACCACCGCCTGATGCAGCAGGTCCATCCGGTTCTCCACGCCCGGCAGCCCGTTGGGGATCTTCGAGAAGTCGCCGCGCCCGAGCTCCTTCTGGCCCACGAAGCAGAACGGGCAGTGGTCGGTGGAGACCACCTGGAGGTCGTCGGTGCGCAGGCCCTTCCACAGTTCGGCCTGGTGCTCGCGCGGGCGCAGCGGGGTGGAGCAGACGTACTTGGCGCCCTCGAATCCTGGCCGGGCCAGGTCGTCGGTGGAGAGGAAGAGGTACTGCGGGCAGGTCTCGCCGAAGACCGGCAGGCCCTGGTCCCGGGCGGTGGCCAGCTCGGCCAGCGCCGAGGCGGCCGAGACGTGCACCACGTAGAGCGGCGAACCGGCCACCTGGGCGAGCTTGATCGCCCGGTGGGTGGCCTCGGCCTCCAGCAGCTCACGGCGCACCTCACCGTGGTAGCGCGGGTCGGTGTGTCCGGCGGCCAGCGCCTGCTCGACCAGCACGTCGATGGCGATCCCGTTCTCCGCGTGCATCATGATCAGCCCGCCGTTGCCGGCACAGCGCTGCATCGCCCGCAGGATCTTGCCGTCGTCGCTGTAGAAGACGCCGGGGTAGGCCATGAAGAGCTTGAAGGAGGTCGACTCGCCGCTCTCGGTGAGCAGGTCCAGTTCCTTCAGCACCTCCTCGGTGACGTCCGAGACGATGGTGTGGAAGGCGTAGTCGATCGCGCAGTTGCCCTCCGCCTTGGCGTGCCAGCTGTCCAGGCCCGCGCGCAGCGAGCCGCCCACCGGCTGGACGGCGAAGTCCACGATCGTGGTGGTGCCGCCCCAGGCGGCCGCCCGGGTGCCGGTCTCGAAGGTGTCGGAGGCGCTGGTGCCGCCGAACGGCAGTTCCATGTGGGTGTGGGCGTCCACCCCGCCGGGGATGACGTACCGTCCGGTCGCGTCGATCACCCGGTCCGCGGTCCAGCCGGCTGCCACCTCGCTGCCGGTGCTGGCGAGTGCGACGATCTGCTGGTCCTCGATCAGCACGTCGGCCAGGAGTTCCTCGGCGGCGGTGATCACCAGGCCGCCCGTGATCAGGATGCGTGTCATGCCGGCTGCTCCTGTCCGGTCGGGTCCTGCTCCCGTTCGGCTGCCGCTCGCCGCAGTGCCTCGACGAGCAGGTCGGCGCCCTCGCGCGCCTCGGTCTCGGTCAACGACAGCGGCGGGGCGATCCGCAGCACATCACCGGCCCGACCGCCCTTGCCGATCAACAGGCCCAGGGCCCTGGCGTGTTCCAGGGTCGCGGTGGCCGTGGCGGCGTCCGGCAGCGCGACGCCCAGCATCAGGCCGCGGCCGCGCACCTCGCGCACGATCGGCAGCTCCAGCCGAGCGGCCTCCAGCCGGGCGCGCAGCAGGGCACCCGTGTGCTGGGCGTTGGCCGGCAGGTCGTGGTCCAGCAGGTAGCGCAGGTTGGCGAGCGCGGCGGCGCAGGTGATCGGGCTGCCGCCGAAGGTGGAGATCGAGTTGGCGCCCAGGCTGTCCATCACCTCGGCGCGGGCCACCACCCCGCCCATCGACATCCCGTTGGCGATGCCCTTGGCGAACGTCAGGATGTCCGGCGGCCCCGCCTGACCGTGCGCCTGCCAGCCCCAGAAGTGGTCACCGGTACGGCCCCAACCGGTCTGCACCTCATCGCTGATCCAGAGGATCCCGCGCTGGTCCAGCACCTGTTTGAAGGCGGCCAGCAGCCCGTCCGGGCCATGGGTGAAACCGCCGACGCCCTGGATCGGCTCGGCGATCAGCGCCGCCACGGTGCCCTCGGCCTGACCGAGCATCTCCTGGAGGTCCGTCACGCAGGCCGCGATGAACTCGGCGTCGGTCAGCCGCGCGTACGGACCGCTGTCGCGCACCCCGCCGTGCACGTAGAGGGTCTGCAACGGGGAGAGGCTGGTGGGGGACCAGGCGGTGTTGCCCGTGATGCCGACGGTGGAGAAGGACCGCCCGTGGTAGCTGTTGCGCAGCGCCAGGATCTGGTTGGACCGGCGGTAGGTGGTGGCCAGCAGCAGCGCGGCGTCGTTGGCCTCGGTGCCCGAGGTGGTGAAGAAGACCTTGGCGTCCGGGATGCCGGACAGCTCGGCGATCTGCTCGGCCAGTTCCACCATCGCCGAGGAGAGGTAGAGCGTGGAGGTGTGCAGGATCCGGCCGGCCTGCTCGGCCACCGCCTTGGTCACCTCGGGCAGGGCGTGGGCGGTCATGGTGGTGAGGATGCCGCCGAAGAAGTCCAGGTAGCGGTTGCCCTCGGAGTCCCAGACGTGCCGGCCCTCGCCATGGGTCAGCTCGATCGGCTCCCGGTAGTAGGTGGCCAGCCAGGCGGGCAGCACCGCACGGTGGCGGGCCCGCAGCGTGTCGGTGGTGACGTCGGTGGTGGTCATCGGGTGGTGCCCTCCTCGGCTAGGGGTGTGGCGGGGCGCGGTGGCCGGGCCTCGGCGGACTCAGGCCTCGGTCAGTGGCCCGTACGCCTCCGGTCGGCGGTCGCGGTAGAACGCCCACTGCTGGCGCACCTCGTCGATCAGCCCCAGATCGAGGTCCCGGATCACCAGCTCCTCCTCCTTGTCGGAGGCGACCTCGCCGACGAACTGCCCGCGCGGGTCGACGAAGTACGAGCTCCCGTAGAAGTCGTTGTCGCCGTACTCCTCCACCCCGACCCGGTTGATCGCTGCCACGAAGTACTCGTTGGCGACCGCTGCGGCCGGCTGCTCCAACTGCCAGAGGTAGGCGGAGAGTCCTCGGCTGGTGGCCGAGGGGTTGTAGACGATCTGGGCCCCGGCCAGCCCGAGCGCCCGCCAGCCCTCGGGGAAGTGCCGGTCGTAGCAGATGTAGACGCCCACCTTGCCCACGGCGGTGTCGAAGACCGGCCAGCCGAGGTTGCCGGGCTTGAAGTAGTACTTCTCCCAGAACCCCTTGACCTGCGGAATGTGGTGCTTGCGGTACTTGCCGAGGTAGCTGCCGTCGGCGTCGATCACGGCGGCGGTGTTGTAGTACACGCCGCTCTGCTCCACCTCGTACACCGGCACGACCATGACCAGGTTCAGCTCGGCGGCCAGCTCGCGCATGCGGGTGACGGTGGGACCGTCCGGCACCGGTTCGGCCCAGCGGTAGTGCTCCGGATCCTGCACCTGGCAGAAGTACGGGGCGTTGAAGACCTCCTGGAATCCGATGACCCGCGCTCCCTGCGCGGCCGCCTCGCGGGCGTACCGCTCGTGGAGCTCCACCATCGAGGACTGCTCGCCGGTCCAGCGGGTCTGGACGAGGGCGGCGCGGACGATCTGGGACTGCGACATGGGAACCGCTCCTGAATCAGTTGAGGCTGACGGGACCTGGAGCTGTCGAGCCGGGGCGATGACGTGCCGACGTGCGATGACGTGCGAATGAGCGCTGACGTGCGAATGTGCGATGACCTGCCAACGATCCGGACGCCCCCGCGTCACTCCGGCGATCGGGTGACAGGCGACGGGTGGCGAGCGCGGGTCGGAGGAGGTAACGGCCTGCGACGGGTGTCCTTGCAGACTCCCCAGCGCGGTGCCGGCCGAACCCCGACAACCTGTCAGCTCTCGGCGGCGCTTCGGCCCGGGCCGGTGACACACCGCCAGTAGGCGGGCCGAAGGGTCGCCCCCGTCCGGTCGGCCGGGCGCGGAGCCGGAGTTCACCCGGGTGGACCAAGCATGCGGCCGGGCCGGCGCCATCCGGGTGAGGACCGGCTGTCCGAGCGGCGCGTGCGGTGTCCCCGGTCACGGGGGCGGCGCCGCCGTCTCGTCCGCCCCGTTCCCGCAGGCGTTCGGCAGTGACGGGTGGCGCCCGATCAGCACCACGCCCAGCACCATGGCCAGCAGCCCGGCCGCCTCCCAGGCCAGCGCGCCGGGCGTGACCCGCAACTGGTCACCGAGGAACCCCACCGCGCAGACGATCCCGGCCAGCGGCTGGGCGGCGGTCAGCGCCGGGAGCGACATCCGCAGCGGCGCCACCTCGAAGGCGCTCTGCACCAGCAGCAGCCCGACGGCGCCGAGGGCGACCACCGCGTACGGCTCCCAGCGGTGCAGCACCGCCGCCACGCCGGCGGCGTCGATCCGGTTCGCGGTGGCACGGGTAAGCGAGTCCTGCAGCCCGTAGAGCAGTCCGGCGGCCAGCGCGAGGACGGTGGCCTCCTCGAAGAGCGGCAGCCGCCGCCCGAAGGACACCAGGAGCAGCGCGAGTCCGGCCACCACGCCGAAGACCAGCCAGTGCCGCAGTTCGCCCGCCGCCGCGCCGCCGCTGTGCGGATCGCCCGCCAGGATGAAGGCCGTCACCCCGAGGCCCAGCAGCACCACCCCGCCCCAGCCCGACCGCCCCAGCCGCTGGCGGCTCAGCACGCTGGCCAGCGCCATCGCGAAGACGAGATTGGTGGTGAGCAGCGGCTCCACCAGGGAGACCTCGCCCAGGCCCAGCGCCCAGGCGCTGAGCACCAAGCCGATCACCATGGCCGTGAGCCCCGCGAGCCACTCGGGCACCTTGAGCAGGTCCAGCAGCAGCCGCCAGTGCAGCAGGTCGGAGCGTGGCGCACGCTGGGCGGCGTGCTGCTGGAGCACGAACCCGAGGCCCAGGCAGCAGGCGGCGCCGATCGCCAGGAAGAAGACCGCCACGCAGGATCACCCGGCCGTCGTGTGGTCCGACCGCGCCGCTCGGGCGCCCGAGCGGGGGCAGCCTGGCACGGTGTTCGATTCGCCGCCAGCGTACCTCCGCCCTCGCGGTACGCCGCCGACCGTGCGGCGGCACCCGCGTGTCGGCGCGGCGGCCGGCGGTGGGCCCGGGGCGGGGGCCGATAATGGAAGTGCTGGACCCATGACTCCATGACCCAAGGAGTTGGCGGACGGGAACGGGGGAGGAGGCAGCGATGATCATCCGGATGTGGGAGGCGCGGGTCGCGCCCAAGCTGATGACGGAGTTCTGCGCGGTGATCCAGTCGGAGATGCTGCCGGAGCTGGTCGGCCTCGACGGCTACCTCGGCGGCGAACTGCTGCGCTCGCTGCCCGGCAGCACGCACCGCGTCCTGGTGGTGACCAGATGGCGCGACGAGGAGGCGCTGCGGGCGTATGCCGGACCGATGTGGACGAAGCGCCCGGTCTGGTCGGAGAACGAGCTGACCTACCTTGAACACCCGCCGGAGGTCGCTCACTTCACGGTGCTCAGCACCCAGTGAGCACCGGCTGCGGGGCTCGGCGCGGGGTGGCAACGGGCGGATCGTAGGCTGATGGGATGACCGCCCCCGACGCTGCCCCTGGCGCTGAAGCCGCCGCTGCTCCCGCCCCGATTGTTCCGGTGCCGGTGCCGGTGCCCGTGCCCGTGCCCGTGCTCGGCGAGGAGTTCCTCGCCTTCTGGGCTGAGCGGCACCTCTGCACCCTCACCACCCTGCGGCCCGACGGCACACCGCACGTCGTTCCGGTCGGCGCCACCTATGACCCCGCCACCGGCATCGCCCGGGTGATCTCCAGCGCCGGCAGCCGCAAGGCGCGCAACGTCGCGGCGGCCGGGGAGCGGGGCGCCCGGGTGGCGCTGTGCCAGGTGGACGGCGGGCGGTGGGCGACCCTGGAGGGGGTCGCCGTGCTGCGCCGCGACCCGGATGCGGTGGCCGACGCCGAGGCCCGGTACGCGCTGCGCTACCGCACCCCGCGCCCGAACCCGGAGCGGGTGGTCATCGAGATCACGGTCACCCGGACCCTGGGGCGCGGGACCAGCCCGCGCCCGGCAGCGTCCTGACCGTCGGGACCGCCTTCCGCGCACCCTGACGGCCGCGCACCCGCCGCCGGCAGCTCAGCGGGCCGGGCCGGTGGCCGCCTGCCGCAGCGCCCGCAGCGCCTCGGGCTCGATGCCCAGCACCCGGGCCCGGACCAGCACCGGGTGCGCCCGCAGCGCCGCGCCGGCCCGGACGTACGTCTCCCAGCGACGGTCGAACTCGACCTGCTCACCGGCCGCCCAGGTGCAGCGCTGCACCGCCTGCGCGGGATCGGGAAAGGCCGCCCGCCGGCGGTCTCGCACGGCGAGCGCGTAGTCGCCGACCGCCCGGTCGGCGGCGAGCACGGCGTGCTGAAGGGCGATCAGATCGACGGGCATGGCGAGAGCCCCGGTCGGCGCGGTGAACACGGAGCCCACGTTAGGCGCCGTCCCTGACAATCGCTCGACTCGCGCTGGAGGCCGGCCCGAGCGGACCCGAGCGGATCCGAGTGCGCCGCCGCAGTCCGAACTGACTGTCAGTCGGGCCTGCCACACTCGCGCGCATGAAGGAACTTCCCCCGCAGAACCTCTCGCCCGCCTGGCCGAAGGCGCTCGACACCCGCAGCCCGCTGCCCAGGGTCGGCGACGAACGTGAGACGTTGACCGCCTTCCTGGACTGGCACCGCGCCACGTTCGAGCTCAAATGCGCCGGGCTGTCGGCGGACCAGTTGGCGGAGAAGAGCGTGGCGCCGTCCGGGCTGAGCCTGCACGGGATCGTCCGGCACCTGGCCGGGGTCGAGCGCTGGTGGTTCGCTCTGCAGTTCGCCGGCCTGGACCTGCCGCAGCTGTACTACTCCGACGACGACCCTGACCAGGATTTCGAGTTCACCGGCGGCGACCTGTCGCACGATCTCGCCGTCTGGCGGGCGGAGTGCCGGCGGTCCCGGGAGATCGTGGCCGCCGTCCCCTCACTGGACCAGCTCGCGGCCGCGCCGATGACCGGCGAGCCGATCTCGCTGCGCCGGATTCTGGTGGGCCACATCGCCGAGTACGCCCGGCACACCGGTCACGCCGACCTGCTGCGCGAACGGTTGGACGGCATGACCGGCTACTGACCGCGCCGACCCGCGCGGCGCGCCCCCGTCGCGCTCTCCCGGCTCACAGGCCGCTCGGCCAGGCGTAGTCGTGCGGCACGGTGACTCGGGCGTTCTCGGCGGCCGTCCCGTAGACCAGGGCGATCTCGTCGTGCGCGCCGAGGGTGATCGCCGCCGGGTCGCCGGTGACCGGCTTGCCGTTGACGTACGCGGTCAGCGTGTGGGTCGCGTCCGTCCCCGCGCCGCCGAGGTGGTCGGCGGCCAGTGAGACCTGCCACTCGGTCATGAACTGGCCGAGCGTGAAGCGCGCCTGGACCGGCGACTCGATGTGGATCACGCCGCTGGTGTCATGCGTGTGCAGCGGACTGATCTGCTGCGCGGCCTCGTCGATGCCGACCAGCGCGGGGACGGTCACCGCCTGGCCGTCCAGGTAGACGTCGAGGTGGGCGTGGATGTGCTCGGCGGTGCCCTCGGCACCGAGCATCGGCAGGCCCGCGGCCGCCACGGCGGCGGCCGGGTCGGCCGGAGCGGACCACGGCGGCGCGCTGGTGCGCCCGTCGGCCGTGGTGCGCGGCTGGGTGGGTATCGCGGGCGTCGTCGAGGACGCGGCGGCGGCCGACGAGCTGCTGCCCCCCGCGGTCACGGCGACCGCGGTCACGCCGCCCAGCACGGCCAGGCCGAGCAGTCCGGCCGCCGAGCGGACCAGCAGGCGCAGCTTGCGCTCGGCCCGCCGCTCCGCCTCACGGGCGGCGGCCGCCTTGGTCCGGCGGTCGTCGGGCGTGCCGGCCGGCTTGCGGGTGGCCTTGCGGGGCGTGCGGGTGGGCTTGGCAGCGGGGGTGCGGTGCGGCTGCTCGGCCATCGGCGGCGTCCTGTTCCTCGGTGGTCATTCAGCGTGATGTTTCGAATTTGAACTCAGATCGACGGTACCTCGCAGAGGAATGTGAACAAAAAGTGTGCGACAGCGAGGTCCGAAATCCGCCGGTCGGGCCTCCCGGGACACGGCAGAGTGGAGGGGTACACCACCCTCAGCGAGAAAGGTCAGCCGCCGTGACCAGCGATGCGACCAGCACTGTGAGCAGCACTGTCCACGCCACGATCGACAGCCCGCTCGGCGAGCTGCTGCTGGTCGGCGAGGAGTCCGCGAGCGCGCCCGGCGGGATCACGCTGCGCTCGTTGTCGGTCAGCGGGCAGCGCCGTGCCGTCACCGTCGAGCCCGGCTGGCGGGCCGATCCGGCCGCCTTCACGGAGATCGTGGCCCAGCTGCGCGCGTACTTCGCGGGGGATCTCAAGGAGTTCGCGGTCGAGCTGCACGCCGAGGGCACCGAGTTCCAGCGCCGGGTCTGGCAGGCGATCGACACCATCCCGTACGGCACCACCACCACCTACGGTCGGCTGGCCGAGCAGATCGGCGCGCCGCGTTCGGCGGTCCGCGCGGTTGGCACGGCGATCGGCGCCAACCCGCTGCTCATCATCCGCCCGTGCCACCGGATCATCGGTGCCAACGGCTCGCTCACCGGGTATGCCGCCGGGCTGGAGCGCAAGGAGTACCTGCTGGCTCACGAGGGTGCGCTGCCGAGCACCCTGGTCTGATCCGCGTCTGCCGGACCGTTGCCGCCGTGGCGGATGCCGGCGCTGCCGCGCCTCGCCCGGACCGCAGGGGTCGAGTGAGGCACGGCAGCACCGGGTGGGTCGGCCGGCCTTGGGCTACCACCAGTCGGTGCAGGTGATGGCCTGGTCAAGGGTCAGACCGCAGGCGCGGAAACGGTAGTTGGGGTCGGAGCTGGTGCCCTTGGACGGGGACGTCTTGGAGCTGTTGTCGCCGTGATCGACGGTGAACGGCCCGCACTGGAGCCAGGTGTGGCCGCCGTCGCGGGTCCAGTCCATCCAGACGCTCTCGCCGGAGCGGGTGGCGCCCTCGATCTTGGCGAACCCTCGGCCGCCCGCGGACTGGAGGCTGATGGTGTCGCCGTCGTGGGACGCGGAGCGCTGGACGGTGCCGGAGGCGGTGTCGGAGACGTCGACGAAGCCGTTGGCACCGCCGGCGCAGTCGGAGGCAGAGGCGGCGGCCGGGCCGGCGGGGGCGGCGATCAGCAGACCGGCGCCGAGGGCGAGGGCGGCGGTGACCGCCGCGGTGCGGAGCTTGGGCAGGTAGGACATGGCTTCTCCTCGAAGGGGTTCGAAGGGCTTCGAAAGGGTGAGGGACGGTCAGCAGGTGGGGACGGAGTCGAGCCAGGCCGGGCCCTGGAGGTAGATGTTGGAGATCCAGGCCTGGTAGTCGGGCAGGAAGGACCAGGCGTCGTTGGTGATGCCCTCGGCCGTGATGCTCTGCGCGTGCTCCTGGCAGGAGACGCGCACGGTGGTGGCGTCCGGGAAGGCGTAGACGCGAGGGCTGTCGGCGGACGGCTGGACGTGGGTCCAGACCCCGGTGCTCCAGGTCTGTTCGGTGATCCCGGTCACCGGGCCCGGGTTGATCCGGACGGCGCCGAAGTAGTCGCCGTCGAGCCGGGCGTCGCTGACCATGATGTGCGTGCCGGACTGGCGGGCCTCGACCATCTTGCCCGCGCCCAGGTAGATGGCGATGTGGTGGAGGTTGTCGGAGCTGCCGTAGGCGAGCAGGTCGCCGGGCAGTAGCGGGGCGCTGCCCTGGCCGGGAGTGAAGCGCTCGGCTGCGTGCAGGGTGTAGAACTGCTGGCCGGCGTCGCCGTTCAGCAGGTCCGTGCCGGTGGCCTGGGCGTAGGCGTACCGGACCAGGCCGGAGCAGTCGAAGCCCAGGCGTTCGTTGTCGTGGTCGCTGGCCGGGTCCACCCCGTCGGGGTGGCCGTAGGTCGCCCCGGGGTCCGGACCGTGGCCGCCGCCCCAGGTGTACCAGACGCCGAGCTGCCCGCAGGCCGCCCGGACGGCGCTCTCGGCCGTGGCCGAGGCACCCGTCGTGAGCGGTGCGCAGTCGCCGGTGTCGCGGGGCCCGGCCCGGCCGTCGGCGGCTCCGGCCCAGGCGGCGAGGGGCGGGCCGGCCAGCAGCAGGAGCAGGCAGGCGAGAGTGGTGAAGGCGGAGCGGAGCTTGGCGTTGATCGTGGCGGACATGGCGAGGCTCCCGGGTCAGGGGTGACTGAGGACAGGGCTGGGCCGAGGACAGTGGTCGATGAGGCCAGGGCACTGAGGGCAGGGCACTGAGGCCAGGGCACTGAGGGCAGGGGCAGTGAGGCCAGGGGCACGGAGGGCAGCGGTCGCTGACGACAGGGGCCGCTGAGGACAGCACCCATTGCGGACACAGGTGACGGAGGTCCAGCAGATCGACGACCGCTGATGGTTGGTCAGTGCAGCGGCGGCGGCTGGTGATTCGAGAGTGCTGGTCGGCGCCCGGCGGTGTCCAGCGGGTAGCCGTCGCCCAATCGGCGGGAAACGGGAAACACCTTGGGAAACCCCTGCTGACCTGCGGTTCCCGGTGGGCTCAGCAGCCGGGTCGGTACGGCTGATCGGGGAGCAGCCGAGCCCACTGCTCGGCGCTGACCGTGCCCACCAGGCGGCAGATCTCGCGGCTGCGCTGCTGGGTGCTGGAGTTCCAGAGGCGGACCGTGCCGTCGCTGCCGCCGCTGGCCAGGGTCTGGCCGTCCGGGCTGAAGGCCACTGACCAGACGGCGTCGGTGTGGCCGGTCAGGGTGGCGGTGAGGGTGTGGTCGTGGGTGTCCCAGGTGCGGACGGTGCCGTCGTTGCCGGCGCTGGCCAGGGTCTGGCCGTCGGGGGCGAAGGCCACGGCGCGCACCGAGCCGGTGTGGCCGGTCAGGGTGGCGGTGAGGGTGTGGTCGTGGGTGTCCCAGGTGCGGACGGTGCCGTCGTTGCCGGCGCTGGCCAGGGTCTGGCCG
>NZ_JARZAG010000012.1 GCF_029892155.1 Kitasatospora sp. GAS204B
CCCACGTTAAATCACTATGTTTTTTTATTAATCTTCTCGGTTTTTATATCGCCCGGGTGCGAAATACAACCAAATTAATCTGGGGGGGCCCCAAAACCCGGGGGTTTTGCGCCACCGCCCATGATTCTTCTGATGGCCCGTTCGTTTATTCGCGTCACTTCACGCGCCAGGAACCCCGCCCTTTACGCCGGCCCCGGCGGCCTCACCGACCCCGGCCACCGGGCCGCACGAGCGGCAACCGCCAGGCTGCACGGGTGTGCGTCCGGCAGGCGTCCGGCCAAGCGCGGGCCTGGCCGATCAGACACCGTCAGGCCGGCTGCACCGGCCAACTCATCCGGATCAGGCCACCGGCCTCGTCCCGGCCGACCTCGACGTCCTCGACCAGCCCGGTGATCACCGCGAGGCCCAGGGTGTCGTCGGAACCGTCGGCGGATTCGTCCTCGCTCGACGCGGCCAACTCGCTGAGCGTCCCGGCTCCGTCACCGACCTCGATGACGAAACGCTTCTCCTGGTCGGTCAACGCCACCCGGACCGCGCCGCCCAGGCCACCGTGCTGGTGCAGGCCGACCGCGCGGGAGCATGCCTCGCCGACCGCGAGCCGGAGCTCGTCGAGCACCGACTCGTCCACACCCGCGCGTCTGGCCACCGCTGCCGCCACCAGCCGTGCCGTGCGCACGTGCTCGGGAAGGGGACTGAATCGCAGTTCGACGGTTGCCATCTCTCCCTCTCGGAGTTGTCTCCGGTGCTACCGCCTCGGCTGTTGTGGTGCCACCTCTTCGGTGCCGCCACCCAGGGGCCACGCTTGAACCAGGCGTCCTGAGCTATGCCCGGCAAGACACCACCGAACATGGGGAAGCCGCCTGCTGACGGTCTGTCGGCAGGCACCCGACCGTACGGGCACGGCGGACCACGACGGTGACCCTGAGCCGCCCCGGCGGGGCTGCTCAGGGTCCGCCGAGTCAGTCGGTCGCGCTGACGGCGTCCGCCACCGAGGAGTGGATCGGGAACACCTTGGTCAGCCCGGTGATGCGGAAGATCTTGAGAATGCGCTCCTGGGTGCAGACCAGGCGCAGCGAGCCCTCGTGCGCACGCACCCGCTTCAGGCCGCCCACGAGGACGCCCAGACCGGTCGAGTCCAGGAAGTCGACGCCCTCCATGTCGACGACCAGGTGGTAGCTGCCGTCGTTGACGAGCTCGACCAGCTGCTCGCGAAGCTTAGGAGCGGTGTACACATCGATCTCGCCGCCAACCTTGACGACTGTGCGATCGCCGACTGTTTCGGTCGACAGGGACAGGTCCACGGAACCTCCAGCACCTTGCCTTGCTACGTCAATTGCGTTCTACGGCGAGTCGGGCGGCATCGGCCGTTCTCGGTTGCCGATCCCGACCAGACGGCCGCCACCGCGCAGGCGTTTGGGACGCCTGCCCGGCTCCACCGCATGGCCGAGTGACCGGCCCAAGTGCCGCCGGTCCGGCCAACTGGCCGCCACCGCCTCATTCAACCACCTGGCAGCATGCCCGCACGATGGCTTGCCGCGATTGTCCGTCACTCCAGTGACACACTGGGTCTTCATGCCGCCCAGCCATCGCCCGCCCGAGACCCTGCTCGACACCCTGGTCGCCAGCCGGGGCCGCTCGGACCGACTCACCCATACGGAGCATCTCCCCGCGCGCCAGGCGCGCCATGCCCCTTGGCCCGACTCGATCCGCCCCGAGATCCGCGCCGCAGCCGCGGAAACCGGCGTGGACCGGCCCTGGGCCCACCAGGCCGAGGCAATGAAACTGGCCAAAGCGGGCCAAACTGTGGTGATCGCCACAGGAACCGCCTCGGGCAAGTCGCTCGGCTACCTGGCGCCCGTGCTGAGCGACCTGCTGGACGGCACCGAAGCCCCGAACGGGCGCGGCGCCACCGCCCTCTACCTGGCACCGACCAAGGCACTGGCCGCCGACCAGCGCCGCCGGGCCGCCGAACTCGCCCCGGACCGGGTGCGCGCCGCGCTCTACGACGGCGACACCCCACCGCAGGAACGCGAGTGGGTCCGTCAGTACGCGAGTTACGTGCTCACCAACCCGGACATGCTGCACCGGAGCATCCTGCCGGCCCACGCCCGCTGGTCCTCCTTCCTGAAGGCGTTGCGCTACGTGGTGGTGGACGAGTGCCACAGCTACCGCGGCGTCTTCGGCTCCCATGTCGCCCAGGTCCTGCGCCGACTGCGCCGACTCTGCCGCCGCTACGGATCCGATCCCGCCTTTCTGCTCGCCTCCGCGACCGTGGCCGACCCGGCCGCGGCCGCCGAGCGACTCACCGGCCTGCCCGCCGTCGCGGTGACCGACGACGCCTCCCCGCACGGCCCACTGGTCTTCGCCCTGTGGGAGCCGCCACTCACCGAACACGTCGGGGAGCACGGCGCCCCCGTGCGGCGGACCGCCACCACCGAGGCCGCCTACCTGCTGACCGACCTGGTGGCGGCCGGCACCCGCACCGTGGCCTTCGTACGCTCCCGACGCGCCGCCGAACTGGTCGCGCTGCAGGCCCAGGACAACCTCGACGCCCCGCTCGCCAACCGGATCGCCGCCTACCGCGGTGGCTACCTGCCCGAGGAGCGCCGCGCGCTGGAACGCGACCTGCACTCCGGGCGACTGCTCGGTCTCGCCTCGACCTCCGCCCTGGAACTGGGGGTCGACGTCTCCGGCCTGGACGCGGTACTGCTGGCCGGTTATCCCGGCACCCGAGCCTCCCTCTGGCAGCAGGCCGGACGGGCCGGACGGGAGTCCCAGGGAGCCCTTGCCGTACTGATCGCCCGCGACGACCCGCTGGACACCTACCTGGTGCACCACCCCGAGGCCCTGTTCGCCCGCCCCGTCGAGGCCACGGTGCTCGACCCCGACAACCCGCATGTGCTGGCCCCGCACCTGTGCGCCGCTGCCGCCGAGCTCCCGCTCGGACCTGACGACCTGGAGCTGTTCGGCCCCTCGACCGCTCAGCTGCTGCCGGTCCTGGAACAGCGCGGGCTGTTGCGCCGCCGCACCGACGGCTCCTGGTACTGGACCCGCCGTGAACGCGCCGTCGATGCCGTCGACCTGCGCGGCAGCGGCGGGAACCCCGTCCAGATCGTCGAGGCCTCCACCGGTCGACTGCTGGGCACCGTCGACGCCGCCGCGGCGCACACCACCGTGCACACCGGAGCCGTCCATCTCCACCAAGGCCGGACCTATCTGGTCCGGGAGCTCGACCTGGAGACCTCGGTCGCCCTGGTCGAACCGGCCAACCCCAGCTACACCACCGCAGCTCGCGACACCACGACCATCTCCGTCCTGACCACCGACCGCACCGCGGCCTGGGGCGAGGGCCGGCTCAACTTCGGCTCGGTCGAGGTCGTCAACCAGGTGGTCGGCTTCCTGCGCAAACGGATCTCCACCGGCGAGATCCTCGGCGAGTCCAAGCTCGACCTGCCGCCCAGGACGCTGCGGACCAGAGCGGTCTGGTGGACCGTCACCGAGCAGCAACTGCTGGACGCGCTGATCCCCTTCGACCAGCTGCCCGGCGCCGCGCACGCCGCCGAGCACGCCTCGATCGGCCTGCTGCCGCTCTTCGCGACCTGCGACCGCTGGGACATCGGCGGCGTCTCGGTCCCGCTGCACCCCGACACCCAGTTGCCGACCGTCTTCGTCTACGACGGCCACCCGGGCGGGGCCGGCTTCGCCGAACACGGCTTCCGCCGGGCGGTGCAGTGGCTCACCGCCACCCGGGACGCCATCGCCGCCTGTGAATGCGAGCGCGGCTGCCCGTCCTGCGTGCAGTCGCCCAAGTGCGGCAACGGCAACGACCCGCTGGACAAGGCCGGCGCGGTCCGGCTGCTGAGCGCCCTGCTGGCCGGCGCACCGAAGGAGTCCTAGGGCGTGCAACGGAGCGCGGCCACCCGCGGCAACCCCGGCCCCACCGGCTCCAACCCGGCCGGGTTGGAGCCGGCCGGCGCTGCTGCGTTCGCGCCCGGCACCGGCAGGCACTGCCGCGGGCCGCATCACCACCGGGCCGGCGCCGGACGCGGACGGGGCGTCAGACTCCTCCGGACCACCAAAGGCCCATATCGGTCCGGCCCGCGCTCGTGCGGTCGCCGGGCCGATCGGCAACCGCACGCCGCGCACCGGCACCTCGACCTGGACCTGGACGCTGTCCGTCCCGAGGTCGACCGTGCAGGAGACCAGCGTGGCCCGTTGCGCGACCGCCAGCGCCGCCGCCCGGGCGCAGCCGCCGTCGGCGTCGAGCAGCAGATGGTCGGCCGCCGCCAGGGCCGAGAGGTCGGCCGCGGACTCGGCGCGGTGCCGAGCCACCAGGACCGCACCAAGCGCCAGCGACACCCCGAAGACCGCGCACCCGAGGAACGCGAGCGCCGTCAACCAGACCGTCGCCGATCCCTGCTCGCGATCCACCGAGGCCGCGTCGGCCTCCCCAAGCACTGTCTCCCCAGCCGCTGTCTGTCCTCCGGTGGGCCTCCACCAGTGCGGTGGCGAGGTGGAGGCGTCCGCTCTCCCCTCCAGCCGCAGCACCTTCCCCACGATCGTCGTCACCGCCTTCACCGCCATCACCGCCATCACCCCGGCTCCCTTCCGATCCGGTCCTCCCGAACGGCCTCGGCCCGTGCCGAAACCGTCATCGACAGTGCGGACGCCAACCGCCCGGGCCCCAAGCACTGCGCCTCCACCAGCACCTGAACCGTGTCGCCGATCTCGGCGACCTCGACCGTGGCCCCACGCGGTGCCGCGGCTTGCGCCCGGGCGACGGCGTCCCGCCCACCTCGGGCCGCCGTCCGCGCCCCAACCTGAGCGGCATCGATGCAGCGCAGCTGCGCCGCCGCGGTCAACACACCCCAGACGAGCACGCTGGTCAGCACGACGAGAGTCGGCAGCAGCACGGCCGTCTCGGCCGTCACATACCCGGCCTCCCGCCTTTCCCGAGCCCGGCGAAGCCACCCGCGACACCTGAAGCGAACCCTGCGCCGGGGACCAGGCCCACCCGCGAACGTGCCGACGTCAGACCGCATGGAGCGCCCGATCCAGCAGGTCCGCCAGCGCGCCACTCACCGCACCGCTCGTCACCACTTTGTAGAGAAGCGCTGCGAACCCGCACGCCGCCACCGTGCCAACCGCGTACTCGGCCGTCGACATGCCGACGTCCGAGGCTCCCGCAAACCTCCGGCGGTGCCAGGCAACGAGCCGGCCAAACACACTCCGCACGCCTTCCCACAACCGCCGCCGCGGCCGGCGGTGCACCGGCGGAGCGGCACTGCCGAGCAACCACGGGCGCCTGCCCGCCGGCGGCCCGCACCGCCCGCCGACCAGCGCCCGCAGCTGCGCCGCTCGCGCGTGCCCGGGAAGGGCGACGAAGGTCACGACCGGCACGTTCCGGTCGGTGACAGCGTTGACGCCGTTCATCTCGTTCATCGCTCGCATTTCCTTCCGCTTCGGAGATCGCCAACCTGGTCGACCTCGTCTGAGTTTTCTGATCTCGCTGATCCCGCAGCCCCGACAGATCCGACATATCCGACAGATCCGACAGCCCGTCAATTCACCTGCACCGCAGCCCGTCCCGACCTCACAACCGCTGGCTGAACGCCGCTGCCAGACCCACCACCACTGGAACGACGCCGATCAGGACGAACGCAGGCAGGAAGCAGAGCCCGAGCGGCGCGGTCGCCAGCACCCCGGCACGACGCACCCGGGCGTGGGCGGCACGGCCGGCCGCCGCTCGCTGCGCGAGGGCCAGCCCCGTGAGCGGGGCGGCAGGCGGCGCGCCGCTCACCGTGGTCCGCACCAAACAACGGGCGAGCGGCTCCAGGGCCGGACACTCGTCCCCCAACCGCTCCCAGCAGGCAGCCGGCGGCGCTCCCAGCGCCAGTTCCGCCGAGACCGCGTTGAGGCGTGTCCGCATCGGGTCGCCGATCGTCCGCGCGACAGCTTCCGCGGCCTGGGCCGGGGCGGCGGACGATCCCAGGCAGGCAGCCAGCAGCTCCGCGGTCAGCGGCAACTGGGCCAGCAGCAGGTCCTGCTCACGCGCCGCCCGCCGGTCAGCCGAGCGGATCACCGGAAGCAGACGCCGGAGCAACAACGCCGCCGCCACTCCCGCCATGACCCCGAAAGCGCTCGGCAGCAACGCCGCCGCCCCCAGCCCCGCCAGCACCGGCGCCGCGGACTCGACGCTCAGCCATGGCCGTCTGCCGTCCCCGGCCGCGCGGTGCATGCCGCCCGCCCGGCCCGCCCGAGCCATCAGGTCCGACCGAGTCGTCGCGAGCGCTCCCGCCGTCCGTCGGCCCACCCGGGTCGACGCTTCATCGGACCACCCGCGCTCACCCGCACCGCCGAGGAGTTGTCCGCTCCAGCGCCGACCGGCTGTCTCCAGCCGAACCGCCCGCCGCCGTCGAGCCCGCCGACGCAGCCAGCGTCCGCCGAGCGTGGCCAGCAGCACCAGCGGCGTGAAGGCCCCGACCAGGACCATCAGCGGCAACAGACCCGGAGGGGTCGACGGCACGTACGTGCCCGGGCCCGCGCCCATCACGACGTCCCCAGCGCGCTGCCGAGCACCCCGTGCCGACCGCTGTGTCCCGGCTGACCGGAGGCGCACCCCAGCTGCCGCAGACACTCGCGGCGCCACCACGCGGACCCGGAGCTGCTCCCGGCCAACGGCGTCCGCCGGTACGACCGCCGCCTTCGGCCCGCCAGGGACGTTCTGCCACCACGACCACCGGCACCGGACCGGCAACTCACCCGCCGACCAGCCGCCCTGCCACCCGTCGAGCTCGGCCCGCCCAGGCGGCCGGCCCCGGCCGGTTGCCGCCGAGCGCCCCGCGCCCCGTCCGGACCCAGCCTGCGCCCACCCGGTCGCACCACCGCTCCAGCGTCGACGCCCAGGTCGGCCAGCGCGCCACGCACGATCCGTCCGCTCCAGCACAGCCCCGCGACCTCCAGAGCCGCACCGACCGCCAGGCAACCCCAACCCAACGGAGTGTGCAGCAGGATCCCCAACGGCTGCGCCCCAAGAGCGGCACCGAGCAGCAGCCCGAAGACCGGGAGGGCCGCCAACAGGACGGCGGTGGTCCGCGGCCCGGCCAGCTCGCTCCGGACCTCCTCCCGCAGAGCACGATCAGCCCGCAGGGCCTCGGCCACCTGCTCGAGCGCCAGCGCCAGACCGGTACCGCTGTCCGCCGTGACCTGCCAACAGGCCGCGATGGCGGAGCCACCACCACCGCCGGGCAACGTTGCCAACCAGCGCAGGGCGGCGGGGACATCGGCCCCGTAGCGGCCGGCCACCAACCGGGCCACCGCCTCCTCGCCCAACCGCTCCAGCAGACCGGCCGTCGCGCGCCCCGGACCGGTGACGCTGTCCAGCGCCTGTTCGGGCGTCGCGCCGCTGCGCAGCTCCCCCACCAGCGCGGCGCACAGTTCGATGACGGCGGTAGCCCGGCCGCGCTCCAGCCGGACCGCTCGGCGCCGCTCACGCCAGCGACAGCTGGGGAAGACCAGCAACACCGCGACCACGGGCGGCACCGGCGAGTGCAGGCCGTACCCGGCAACCGATCCGCAGGGCAGCAGCAGGAGTTCCGGGACCAGCCAGCGCGGTCGAGGCGCACCCGGAGCGAGGAGCCGGCGCAATCGCCGCACACCGATCCGAACCAGCACCCCCGAGCCGCCCGAGTGCTCCAGCACGGCCCTGGACCGCCGCCTCAGGAACGTCCGCCGGTCCAACCGCGCCCACGCCATGGCCGCCATCGCGCAGAGCAGCACAGCCAGCGCGAGTCGAAGCTGAAGTCCAGTCATCACTGCCTCCCATCCAGCACGACGCCGCGCGCCGTGCACAGCTGCGCCAACCGCTCCCAACCGGGCCCTCGGGCCACCGAACCGTCCGCGCCGAAGAGCACGGCCGGAACCGTGACGGCGAGGCCGGTGGCATCACCGGCCAGCGTGTGCAGCTCTGCCACTCGCCGCCGACCGGTCCGCTGGTCACGCACCAGGTGGATCACCACGTCCAGCGCGGCGCGCAGTTGGCTGTGCACCGCCCGTCGCTCCAACCCGGCCATCGAGCCGAGTGCTTCGAGCCGGACCGGCACATCGGCCGCGGTATTCGCGTGTACCGTGCCGCAGCCGCCTTCATGGCCGGTGTTGAGGGCGGCCAGCAGGTCGAGCACCTCGCTGCCGCGCACCTCCCCCACCACAAGCCGGTCGGGCCGCATCCGCAGTGCCTGCCGGACCAGGTCCCGCAGGGTCAGCTCACCGAGCCCCTCCTGGTTGGGCGGTCGGCTCTGCAGGCGGACCACGTGAGGGTGCGACGGCCGCAGCTCCGCCGAGTCCTCGGCGATGACGATCCGTTCGGCTCGGCCGACCAGCCCCAGCAACGCGGCCAACAAGGTGGTCTTGCCACTGCCTGTCCCGCCGCTGATCAACAGCGAGAGCCGGGCCCGCACGACGGCGCCCAGCAACTCGGCGGCAGTCGGACCGAGGGCTCCGGCCGCCTCCAGCTCGGCCATCTCGAACGGTTTCTGACGGCTGATCCGAAGCGAGATGTGCGTGCAGCCGGCCGCGATCGGCGGCAGCACCGCGTGCAGCCTGGTGCCGTCCGGGAGCCGGGCATCGACCCACGGCCGGGCATCGTCGAGCCGGCGTCCGGCCGCGGTCGCCAGCCGGTGCGCGAGGTGGCGCACCGCCTCGGCGTCGGGGAACCGGACGGACGGCTCGCGACACAGCCCGCTGCCCCGGTCGACCCAGACCTCGTCCGGGGCATTGACCAGCACGTCGGTCACATCTGGCGCGCCGAGCAGGGCCTCCAGTGGTCCGGCACCGACGAGTTCGGCCCGCAGGGTGCTGACGGTGTCCAGCAGGTCGTCACCGCCCAACGGGGGCCGCGCGGCGCGCAGGGCCGCCGCGACCTCGGCGGTCGTCGGCACCGCACCGGCCTCGGCCAGCCGCAGCCGGACGGCGTCGAGCAAGGCGGTGGCGCGCTCGGGGACGACCGGGGCCGGCTCCGCGGCTCCGGAACGACGCCTGAGCGCGGCGAGGGCGGGGCGAGGCTTCGCCCGGGCCGCCGGCGGGCTCCACGGCAACAGCCGCTCGGCAAGGTGGCCGGTGGACGGCGTACGCGTGTTCATGATGACGGCTCTCCTTCGGTACTGGGCATGACTTCGTCGAGATAGGCGGCGCAGAACCTGGCGAGCGGTCCGGCACCGCGCAGGCCGGGAGGCTTGCCACGCTCCGCATCGAGCGTCAGACCGGCCTCGTGCGTGATCTCACCGGCGAGCGGCAGACCGAGGCCGCGGGCAATCTCCGCGCTGCGCAAGCCCACTGGCCCGGGCAGCCGGATCACCGCCCGCAGGTCCGCCAGCCGCATCCCGGCGGCGGCCGCCACCCGCCCGGCCGCCGCCAGCGCGCGCAGCTCGGCGGGGACCACCAGCAGGCCGGTGTCGGCCTGCTCCAGGGCCTGGGCCGCCGCCGGGTCCAGATGTCGCGGCAGATCGAGGACGACCAGCCCGCCGCGACGCCGGGCTGCCGCGAGCACGCTGCGCATCGCGGTCGGCGGGATCAGCAGTGCGTTGCCCCGGTCCCAGGAGAGCGCGCTGATTCGGTGCAGCCGGGGGAGCGCCTGAACGAGTTCGGAGCTGCTGACCCGGCCTCGCGCACCGGCCAGCTCGGGCCAGCGCAGCCCGTCGACGCCTTCGCCGCCGAGCAGGACGTCCAATCCGCCACCCAGCGGGTCGCCGTCGATCAGCATGGTGCGGTGGCCGGCTCTGGCGGCTGTCACGGCGAGCGCACAGGCGAGCGTGGAGGCCCCGGCGCCGCCGCGACCACCGAGCACCGCGACGGTCAGCGCAGGGTTGCCGACACCCTCCACCGCATCGGCGATGCGGTCCAGCAGCCAGGCCTGCGCCTCAGGGAGGAACAGCACCTGCTCAGCTCCGAGTTGGACACCGCGGACCCACACCTCGCAGTCGTCGAGATCGAGGCCCAGCAGGTACACACCGGGCCTGCGGGAGAGCTCCGCGCAACACTCGTACTGGTCATCGCCGAGCAGCACGATCGGCGCGGTCTCCCAGAGCCGGCGGGGCGGCGCGCCGGCCAGCAGCCGGGGTTCGGCGCCGGCCGCCGCGCAGAGCTTGAGCAGGTGCTCCGCCAACCCCTCGTCCTCGGTGAGGATCAAGGGCCCGGTGGAGTCGGGATCGTGGGAGATCGGTCCGTACTGGTCGATGGTGGGTGCGGGCATGGCTGCCTCCCCGGAGCGGGATGCTCGCTGCCGCCTGCGCCGGTCGAGCACGGCGCGCCGCCGGACGAGGCGGGTGCCGCGGGGAGACCGGCCCGGCTGAGCGGGCGATGACGGTGGCGGCCGCGGTCATGAGGTGCCGTCCCGGTCGGTGGCCTGTGCCCCGCCGGTCCGAGCCATGGCTTCGGCTTGGACCCCAGCGTGCCGTCCAGCCGCTAATGCGTCGGCCACGCGTCGATTCGCTGTGGATAACCCCGGGGATGTGGAAATCAGAACTCACCCGACTGGTCTCTCTTCACCCGTCAGAGGAGTTCCGGTCGGTGAAATTGACGCAGTTCCGGACGGTCTCCGAGCATAGCCCGATTGACTACCCACAGTGACGAAAAGAAGCAGGCGACTGCCCTGGCACCCCCGGTTCGAACGCCTCCCCCACGCCCCTCCAGCACCTCCCCTGACACGTCGCAGCAGCCCGAAAACGGGCCCGGACATGCGACGACCCCCGCCGGGGGGGAGAGCGGGGGTCGTCTATCCACAGCCCGACTCGGGGGGGAGGAGCCGGACCGGGTTAGCACGGTCGCGAACGATCCGTGACTTCCATGGTGTACCCGAGAGGCCGGAAACACAAACCCGCACGCCCCCAGGTCCACCGAATGGCGGCGCCCGCGAGAGCGCCATCTATCCTCGGTTCCTGTGGACACCACCGAGAACGCCGACATCGTAGGCGGTGCCGAGAACTCCCGACCGGAGACCGCACCGAATGCCGCGCCGCGCGGCAGCACGATTGTCCCGCACACGACCGAACGGTCCGCCCCGACTGCGGCGGACGGCACGCCGGTCGCCGCACCTCACCCATCCGTCGAGGGGGCAGCCGCCGACCTCACCAGCACGGCGGCCTTCTTCGACCTCGACAAGACGATCATCGCGAAGTCGAGCGCCCTCGCCTTCAGCCGCCCCTTCTACCAGGGCGGCCTGATCAACCGTCGGGCCGTCCTGAAGAGCGCTTACGCCCAGTTCGTCTTCCTGGTCGGCGGGGCGGACCACGACCAGATGGAGAAGATGCGGCAGTACCTCTCCGCACTGACCCGGGGCTGGAACGTTCAGCAGGTCCGCGAGATCGTCGCCGAGACGCTGCACGGGCTGATCGACCCGATCATCTACGCGGAGGCCGCCGCGCTGATCGAGCAACACCACGCCGCCGGGCGCGATGTGGTGATCGTCAGCAGTTCCGGCGCGGAGGTCGTCGAGCCCATCGGCGCCCTGCTCGGCGCCGACCACGTGATCGCCACCAGGCTGGCGATCGAGGACGGCTGCTACACCGGCGAGATCGAGTACTACGCGTACGCCGAGAACAAGGCCGCCGCGATCCGCGAGTTGGCCGAGCGCGAGGGCTACAACCTGGCCGACAGTTACGCGTACAGCGACTCGATCACCGACCTGCCGCTGCTCTCGGCGGTCGGGCACCCGTCCGCCGTCAATCCGGACCGGAGCCTGCGCAAGGAAGCCGTCGCGCGTGACTGGCCGGTCCTGGTCTTCGACCGTCCGATCGAACTCAACCGTCGGCTACCCGAGTTCAGGACGCCGAGCCGCACCGTGCTGGCGACTGCGGCGGTCGGCGCCGCCTGCCTGAGCGCCGCACTGGTCTGGCAGTTGGCCAAGCGACGGCGGCAGGCAGGCTGACCGGTCGGCCTGCCGCGGCGATCACCGCCTGGCAGTCCTGCCGAGCAGTCGACCGACGCCCGAGCAGTCAGTCCATGCCAAAACAGGCAAAAGTAAAGAATTCGCCATCCGAGTTCCGTTTGCCCTGGATCCGAGATACAAAGGAACCACGGCCCGCGAGACCCGGAAGGACCCGAAGAGGTCAGACCGACACCGCAGTTCAGGCCCACGGACCGCGTACAACCTCCGAGCACCCACGTGCAGCCGACCCGCGATTCGGGCCGCCGCACCAGGCGAACGGGCTGGATCCCCGCCTGATGGGCACTTCCGGTGCACGCATGGTCACCCGGACCGTTGTACCAGCGGCGACATCAGCGGTCAGGGTGTCGCCGCAACTCTGTTCGCAGGCCCGCCGAGAGCTCCGCCACGGCCAGGCCCACCACCTCCCGGCCCCGTTGAGCCGTGGGCCACGCCGCAGTCCACACCGCGCGCGGCCCCGCGTCACGCCGATCAGGCCGGCTCGCCGATCAGGCCATCCCGCGCTGCATCGCCTCGCACACCGCCGTACTCTCCCGAACGCCGAGCCGCAACGCCAGGCCGCAGTGCGCGATCCAGCGCCCCAACCCCTCGGGCGTGCCGGTGAGGTAGGCCGCCAGCGCTTCCCGGTAGGCCACCGTGCCGAGCTCGACCAGGCCCACCTCGGCCGGGCAGATCGCCTGCGGATCAAGACCCTCCGCGATCAGCACGATGCGCTGCGCGGCCCGGGCCACCAGGCCGTTGTGGCTGTCGAACGGGCGCAGTGCGAGCAGTTCGCCGTGCACCACGGCAGCGGTCACCAGTGCGGGCGCGCCGCCCTGGGCACCCGCGGTCCGGGCCGCCAGCAGTTGCGCGAGCTGGTCCAGACGGGCCGCCACCTCGGCTGCGGGGGGCGCTGGTGGCAGCACGGACGCCGTCGGCCCACCCGCCGGCGACGCGGGCGCCGGCGAGTCGACGGGCGCCGCCACGCCGTCCGCGGGTACCAGTTCCAGCGGGAAGAGCTCCTCGGCCGATTCGCCGTCCTGCCGCGGCCGGCCGGCCGCAGGGCTCGCGTCGCCGGCGGCCAGCAGATGCAGTCGCGCCAGCACCTGCAGCGGCGAGGTCCGCCAGACGCTCAGCAACTGGCCCGCCTCCGCCGAGATCCGCAGCGCACCGCCGACGATGCGTTCGTCGGCGCCGGTGCTGAAGTCACTGCGCCGACGCACCTCTTCGAGCGGCCAGTCGGCACCGGCCAGCGCGGCCGAGGCCCTGGCCCCGCGCAACGCGGACTCCGAGGTGACCTCGGCCGCCCGGCGCCGCATCACGCGGTGGCCGTAGAGTCGGTCGACGGCCTTGCGGACCTCGGTGACGGACTCGGGCACCCCGGCAAGCGCGGCCAGCGGGGCAAGCGGATCAGTTCCAGTGCTCACCTACCCGAGAGTAACGACCCCTCTGTCCAGGACCGCACAGCAACCCCGGCTTCACCCGTTCGAGGCAATCCGCGCTTCCCTTCGGCGCAGTGACCCAAACCCCCACTACGATGTTCATTATCGGACACGATAACGATTGTCAAAAGGTCCGCCGAAGCCCGCGCGGCGATCGACGGAGCGAGAGCCGGGAGTCCAGATGAAGATCGCCTTCGTCGGCAAGGGCGGCAGCGGCAAGACCACGCTGTCGGCACTGTTCATCCGCCATCTGGCCGCCGCCGGGCGACCGGTGATCGCGGTGGACGCCGATATCAATCAGCACCTCGGCCCGGCCCTCGGCCTGACGGATGATCAGGCTGCCGAGCTGCCCTCGCTCGGGGCCCACCTGCCCGAGATCAAGGAGTACCTGCGGGGCGGCAATCCGCGCATCGCGTCCGCGGCGGAGATGATCAAGACCACACCACCCGGCCGCGGTTCACGCCTGCTGCGGATCGTCGAGGAGAACCCGGTGTACGCCGCCTGCGCCCGCCCGGTGGCGCTGGACGAGGGTTCGGTGCGCCTGCTGGTCACCGGCGCGTTCACCGACGAGGACCTCGGCGTCGCCTGCTACCACTCCAAGGTCGGCGCGGTGGAGTTGCTGCTCAACCACCTGGTCGACGGCCAGGACGAGTACGTGGTGACGGACATGACCGCAGGCTCCGACTCCTTCGCCTCGGGCCTGTTCACCCGGTTCGACCTCACCTTCCTGGTGGCCGAGCCGACGCGCAAGGGCGTCTCGGTCTACCGCCAGTACAAGGAGTACGCCCGGGATTTCGGCGTCGCCCTGCGCGTGGTCGGCAACAAGGTGCAGAGCGAGGACGACCTCGCCTACCTGCGGCGGGAAGTGGGCGACGACCTGCTGGCCGCCTTCGGCCAGTCGGACTGGGTGCGCAGACTGGAGCAGGGCGCCGGACCGGCACTCGACTCGCTGGAGCCGGAGAACCGTGCCGTTCTGGAGCTCCTGCGTGAGGAGTTGGACCTCGCCTTCCAACTCCGGGACCCACAGCGGTACACCGCGCAGGCCGTGGACTTCCACCTGCGCAACGCCGAGAGTTGGGGCAATGCCAAGGCCGGCGTCGACCTCGCCACACAGGTCGACCCGTCCTTCGTGCTCGACCAGACGGCGCTGGACCTGGCGACCGCCCACACCGACACGGCCGGCGCGCGCGTCTGACGCCGAGTCGACCGAGGGGCCGGGTCCGCACCCACGGGGGTGCGGACCCGGCCCCTCGGCGTTCACCCAGCCGCAGAGCGCTCGCCAGCGGCGGTGGGGGCGAGCGGCAGGACGAGCAGTGGGGCGCTACGACGAATCCGCGTGCCACCCACAGGAGTGAATCTCGGCGCCAGGGCTCCCGCACACACTTACGCCATGCAAAGCTTTCATTACTCACAGTTTACCAAGTCTTGGTGTGCGAGATCGATGGCCAGTGAGCGCCCTGCCTGCCGGCGCCGTGCTCGTGGCCGTCCCAGCCCGCTGCCGCGCCTCGCGGCCAGCCGTTCCGATCACCCGCACCAGCCGCGGACTTGGCCGTAGCAACGGACTCGACGGTGTCCGTTCTCCTGGAAGGACAGGAAGCCATGGCCCTCGACTCTCCCCCACCGCCGCCTCGCACCGATGTCACCATCGAGAGCCATGCTCCGCCCCTGGTCCCGGCGAGCGGCAGGCCCCGCTTCCGCACGCCGGGCGCCCAGGATCTGACGGCCTCCCTGGTGGTGTTCGTCTTCGCGCTTCCGTTCTCGCTCGGCATCGCGCTGGCCAGCGGTGCCCCGCTGACGGCGGGTCTGGTCGCGGCCGCCGTGGGCGGCATCACGGCCGGGCTGCTCGGCGGCACGCCGCTGCAGGTGAGCGGTCCGTCAGCTGCCTTGACCGTCATCACCGCAGGGCTGATCACTCGATTCGGCTGGCAGGCCACCTGCGCGATCACGCTCGCGGCCGGCCTGCTGCAGCTTCTGCTGGGGACAGCGCGGATGGCCAGGTCGGCGCTGGCGGTATCCCCTGCCGTGGTGCACGGCATGCTGGCCGGTGTCGGCATCACCATCGCGATCGCCCAGTTCCACGTGGTCCTGGGCGGCTCGCCACAAGGTTCCACCCTGGCCAATCTCACCGCACTGCCGGCCCAGCTGTCCGGGCCGCATCCACCGGCGCTGGCCGTGGGCCTGCTGGCGATCGCGCTCCTCTGCGGGTGGCCGAGGCTGCACCGGCTCCCCGGAGCAGCTGGGCGGATCGGCGGCCGGCTCGAGCGGGTACCGGCAGCCCTGGTCGCGGTGGCCGCGGGCACGGCGCTGGCCATGGCCTTCGACTTTCGGCTCGCCCGAGTCGAGCTCGCCGACTGGGGCAAGCACGACCTAGCCGCCCTCCCGCACGGCTCGCCGCTCGCGATCCTCGGTGCGGTACTGACCGTCACGGCCGTGGCCAGCGTGGAGTCGCTGCTCTGCGCCGTCACGGTAGACCGGCAGAGCGGCCATCCGGGCGACCTCAACCGCGAGTTGCGGGGCCAGGGCATCGCGAATCTGCTCAGCGGGATGTTCGGCGGCCTGCCGGTGGCCGGCGGCGCGATCCGCAGCTCCGCCAACGTCCAGGCGGGTGCGCGCAGTCGCCGGGCCGCCGCCCTGCAGGGCTGCTGGGTGCTGCTGGCAGCGTTCGCACTGACCGGCGGGCTGCGCCGGATCCCACTCGCCGCACTGGCCGCGCTGGTCATGGTGGTCGGCATCCAGATGGTGAGCGCCGCGCACATCCGCAAGGTGCACCGGCACCGGGAGTTCGCGGTCTACCTCACCACCGTCATCGGCGTGGTACTGCTCGGCGTCCCCCTCGGGGTCGCGACCGGCGCGGCGGCGACCGCACTGCTCGCCCTCTACCGGCTCACCCGGGCCCATATCGAGATGACCCAGCATCAGGACGGCTCCTACGAACTGCGGACGCACGGTCCGCTGACCTTCCTGGCCGTGCCCAGGCTGAGCGGGGCGCTCGCATCGATCCCGCTCGGCGCCCGGGTCACGATCCGCCACGACGGGGCTTTCCTGGACCACTCCGCCTACGAGGCCTTGCGGAGCTGGCGGGGCGAGCGGGTCGCACGAGGCGATCAGGTCGTCATGCTGACCGACCGTCATGACGAAGAGGTACTGGACCCGGACGGCACGCTGCGTGCCGCCGAGGGCGCCGGACCGCACCGCTGCCGGGCTTGGACCCCCTGGGTGGGCCACCACTGCATCGACCAGGAGGACGACCCGCACGATCGGCTGCTCAACGGCGTGCGCGGCTTCCAGGCGCATACCGCCGCGCTGGTCAGACCGGAACTGGCCCGGCTCGCCCGGGAGGGCCAGACGCCCTCGCAACTCTTCCTGACCTGCGCCGACTCCCGGCTGGTCACCAGCATGATCACCAGCAGCGGGCCGGGCGACCTCTTCACCGTCCGCAATGTCGGCAATCTGGCTCCGGCCCCGCACGAGCCCGGTGCGGCCGACGATTCGGTGGCCGCCGCCGTGCAGTACGCGGTCGAGGTGCTGGAGGTCGGCAGCATCGCGATCTGCGGACACTCCGAGTGCGGCGCGATGAAGGCACTGCTGGACGGCGTGCACGAACAGCCCGGGCGACCGACGGCACTGGCCCGCTGGCTGCGCAACGGGCGAGGCTCGCTGGCTCGGCTGGCTCGGGCCCCGGCAGAGTTCACGGATCGTCCGGTCGCCGACCAGGTGGAGCAGTTGTGCATCACCAATGTGGTTCAGCAACTCGACCAGTTGCTGGCCAACCCGGCGGTCGAACGGCGGGTGCTGGACGGCAGCCTGCGCCTGATCGGCATGTACTTCGACTTCGCCAGCGCGCAGACCTACGTGCTCGACCAGGCGACGGGCAGCTTCACCGCCGTCGTCGGGACGCGTGAGATCGCGAGCGCGGCCTGACGGCAGCGATACCCGAACCTGACGGCAGCAGTGCCTGACGGCAGCGGTACCCGACGGCAGCGGCGCCTGATCAGCGGCCTGTACCGCTCGACGGCACGGCTGCGGGTGGTGGCCGACCGGGGCCACCACCCCGACTTCCGCGACGTCAGCCGGTGATCTTCTGGAAGATCTTGGAGTAGGCGTAGCCCGTGCCCTTGTCGTAGCCGTCGACCTCCCAGAAGGACAGCTCCTGCACGCCCTTGGCGGCGGCGAAGCTCTCCAGCGTGGCGGCGTTGGACTGGGTGAAGTTCTCGTTGTCGTCGTTCCGGCCGGCGATCGGGGTCAGCCCGATCCGCCCCCAGGCCTGCGCCGACGAGCCGCCGTAGAGCCCGGCCAGCTGCCCGTGGGTCGCGTCGGCCGCCGACTCGGCGTCCTTCAAGGCGTTCTGACCGTCACCGAAGTCCATGGTCATGATGTTGACCAGGTTGACCTTGACGCCCTTGCCCTTGGCGTCCTTGAGCAGGTCGAGGGCGTTCGACTCCAGACCGGTGGGGTCCACCGGGACGGTGAGGTCGATCTGCACCGAGGGGTTGGCCTTCTGGAGCGCTGCCAGGGCCTGGTCCCGGCGGGAGTTGGCAGCCGTGTCGTCCAGCACGCTCCCCTCGATGTCGAAGTCGAGCCTGGTGACACCGTAGGTCTTGACGACGTTGGCGTAGGCGGCGGTCAGCGCGGAGACCGAGGTGCAGGTCTGGGCGAGCTCACCGCCGGCCTCGCCGCCGAAGGAGATGATCACGTTGCCGCCGGCCGACTTGAGCGCGTTGACCTGCGAAGTGAAGGCTCCGAGCGAGTCGTTGCCGTCCTCCCACATGGGGGTGCAGCCGGACTTCGGCGTGAGGAAGGCCAGGGTGTAGAACTGCCCGCCACTGGCCTTGTGATCGGCCGCGAGGTCACCCGCGTCGGAGCCGGCGATCTGCAGGTAGGGGGCGGCGTAGTGGGCCGGGAAGGCGGCCGCCGCTCGTGCCGTCGCCGCTTGGGCGGGTGCGGTGGCAAGGGCGAGCGTGATCGGCAGGACCGAGGCGACGAGCGCGGCGAGCCGGAACTTCTTGTCCATGACAACCTCTCAGGCGCACGCTTGCCCTCTTCGCGACAAGGCTTGCTGGGGGCATGTCGGACAGGACGCGGCGGGCCGGGACGTGGGGGAAGGCCTGGCCGGTTAGTAAAGATTCCTAACCTTGACCAGGATGGTGGCGCCGCCCCGGTGACCTGTCAAGGGGCAGCGCAGTTCCGCCCCCGACCTGAGGCTCCCAAGCTGGGCTCCCGAGCTGGGAATTGATCAACGCTGAGACGAGAGCGACCCCAGCAGGAGGACGCGCCACCGGCGCACCGGGGCCGCGGATCAACTCACCAAGGTCAGCTGATCAGCCGGTGCAGGTCGGCAGGCGTGACGTAGCCGGGCCAACGTCCGTCCGCGAAGAGGTGGATCCCGGCATCCTGATAGCACTGGTCGACCAGTTGAGAGCAGATCAGGTGTCGGGTGTCGGCGACATAACCCTTGAGCAGCGAGCTGCCGGGCAACCGGAACCGGTGGGCGGCCAGTGCGCCGTAGTCGAGGAAGCTGTACGGCACTCGCAGGTATCGCCGGGCCGCGGCGACGATCTCCACTCGCTGATCGTTCGTCAGCTGGAGGTGCCCGCTCGACCAGCGCATCAGATGCGTGTCGTACTCGGCGAGCGGCGCCTGGCGGGCTCCGCCGGGTTCGGCTTCTATCACCTCGTCATCACCGACCAGGACGAAGGCGTGTTCGTAGTCGGCGAAGCCGTCGCCGTTGAGCCACTGGCCCAGGCGAATCAGCCGACCGATATCACCACCCATGCGCACCACGGCGAAATCACCGGGCCTCGGCAGCGGAGTGGCAGTGGCGGGGGACGCAGTGGCAGGAGATTCCGACATGGCTCAACTCCCCGAGAGTGCCGCGCCAGCCGGCGCCACCCGCCGGCGCGGCCGTCGTGACCTCGGGCGGTGCGGTCGCTCGTGAGCTGGTGACTCCAGTGGAGTACCGGTGCGCAGAAGCGTCAAGGTCTGCCGCAGAGGAAGACGGATTCGCCGCCCCGGTGGTGCGACACGCCACGCCCGTGACGTGGTCGAGAAGCTGGGAAATTCCTCCGCGTCCGACCGAAAACGCGTGCTATCCCAGCGCTGACGACGACAGATTGATCAAAGGTCTACACCAATTTCTCGGGTCCCCTTGTCAACCGGCCTGTTCGCCTGGTGAGCTGTCCACTGGGACACACGGGACAATCCCTGAGCAAGGGACATCCCGCGACCCTGGTTCTTCTCCCCCGCGGGGCCCGTGGAGGATAAGGCCCGTGGAGGGTAAGCACCATGAAACAGACTCGATGAGGAGTGTGCGTTGAGCAACGAGAGCCTGGCCAACCTGCTCAAGGAGGAGCGGCGCTTCGCCCCGCCCGCCGAGCTCGCCGCGGCCGCCAACGTCACCGCGTCCGCGTACGCGCAGGCTTCCGAAGACCGCCTCGGCTTCTGGGCCGAGCAGGCCCGCCGCCTGAGCTGGGCGGTCGAACCGACCGAGACCCTGGACTGGTCGAACCCGCCGTTCGCCAAGTGGTTCGCGGACGGCAAGCTCAACGTGGCGTACAACTGCGTCGACCGCCACGTCGAGGCCGGCCACGGCGACCGGATCGCCATCCACTTCGAGGGTGAGCCCGGCGACAGCCGCTCGATCAGCTACGCCCAGCTCAAGGACGAGGTCTCGCAGGCCGCCAACGCGCTGCTGGAGTTGGGCGTCGTCAAGGGCGACCGGGTGGCGATCTACCTGCCGATGATCCCCGAGGCGGTCGTCGCGATGCTCGCCTGCGCCCGGGTCGGCGCCGCGCACTCCGTCGTCTTCGGCGGCTTCTCCGCCGACGCCGTCGCCTCCCGGATCCAGGACGCCGACGCCAAGCTGGTGATCACCGCCGACGGCGGCTACCGCCGCGGCAAGCCGTCCGCGCTCAAGCCCGCCATCGACGAGGCGCTGACCAAGTGTCCGCAGGTGGAGCACGTTCTGGTGGTCCGTCGGACCGGCCAGGAGGTCTCCTGGGCCGAGGGCCGGGACGTCTGGTGGCACGAGGTGACGGAGCGTCAGTCCACCGAGCACGCCCCCGAGGCACACGATGCGGAGCAGCCGCTCTTCATCCTCTACACCTCCGGCACCACCGGGAAGCCCAAGGGCATCCTGCACACCTCCGGCGGCTACCTCACCCAGGCCAGCTACACCCACCACGCGGTCTTCGACCTGAAGCCGGAGACCGACGTCTACTGGTGCACGGCCGACATCGGCTGGGTCACCGGCCACTCGTACATCGTCTACGGTCCGCTCTCCAACGGCGCCACCCAGGTGATCTACGAGGGCACGCCGGACACCCCGCACCAGGGCCGCTTCTGGGAGATCGTCCAGAAGTACCACGTCACCATCCTGTACACCGCCCCCACCGCGATCCGCACCTTCATGAAGTGGGGCGACGACATCCCGGCGAAGTTCGACCTGTCCTCGCTGCGGATCCTGGGCAGCGTCGGCGAGCCGATCAACCCCGAGGCCTGGATCTGGTACCGCGAGCACATCGGCGGCGGGCGGACCCCGATCGTCGACACCTGGTGGCAGACCGAGACCGGCGCCATGATGATCAGCCCGCTGCCGGGCGTCACCGAGACCAAGCCGGGTTCCGCCCAGCGCGCCCTTCCGGGCATCTCGGCCACCGTGGTCGACGACGAGGCCCACGAGGTCCCCAACGGCTCCGGCGGCTACCTGGTGCTCACCGAGCCGTGGCCGTCCATGCTGCGCACCATCTGGGGCGACGACCAGCGCTACATCGACACCTACTGGTCGCGCTTCCCGGGCCGTTACTTCGCCGGCGACGGGGCCAAGAAGGACGACGACGGCGACATCTGGCTGCTCGGCCGCGTGGATGACGTCATGCTCGTCTCGGGCCACAACATCTCGACCACCGAGGTGGAGTCGGCGCTGGTCGGCCACCCGGCCGTGGCCGAGTCGGCGGTGGTCGGCGCCAGCGACCCGACCACGGGTCAGGCGATCGTCGCGTTCGTCATCCTGCGCGGCACCGCCACCGACAGCGAGGAGCTGATCGTCGAGCTGCGCAACCACGTGAGCAAGACGCTGGGCCCGATCGCCAAGCCGAAGCAGATCAAGGTGGTCAGCGAGCTGCCGAAGACCCGTTCCGGCAAGATCATGCGCCGCCTGCTGCGCGACATCGCCGAGGGCCGCGAGGTCGGTGACACCACCACGCTCGCCGACTCCTCGGTGATGAACCTGATCCAGTCCCAGCTGCCGGCCACCCCCAGCGAGGACTGATTCACCGAGCCCCGGAGTCCCGGAGCGACCTGGTCGAGGGCCTCCCCCGCGTGCTGCGGAGGAGGCCCTCAGCCGTGCGCCGACGCGGGGTCAGCGCCCCAACTGGCCCGTGGTGAGGCCGCGCAGCGTCTCCCGGGCAGTCTGACCTCTCGTCAGAGCTCGGATGCCGAAACGTGTGACGCGTGAGATCACGATGAGCCAGACTGACCGCATGGCACCGGGGACCGTCATGCGCGAACACCTGACGGGACGTTCCTGGCGTGAGCGGCTCTACTCGCTGCTCAGCCTGCCGCTGGCAGCGCTGGGGCTGGCCGCGGTGCTGGTCACGACCATCCTCGGCCTGCTCTCCGCCGGCCTCCTCTTCCTCCCGATGCTGGCGCTGAGCCTTCGGGCCGACCGGGCGCTGGCTTCCCTGTACCGGGCGCTGGCCCGCGGTCTGCTGCGGCTGGAGATCGCGGCACCACCCCGTCCACCGCGCGCTCCCGGCCTCTCCGGCCTGATGGGCCAGCACCTGGGCGATCCCGCCGCCTGGCGGGCCTGCCTCTACCTCCTCATCCGCATCCCGCTGGGGGTCCTCCAGTTCACCCTCGGCTTCCTCTGGTGGGCCTACGGCCTCCTCTTCCTCTGCTACCCGGTGCTCTGGAAGGTGGAGCCGGCGCACGAGATCGACAAGGCCGGCGTCGCCCACAGCTTCGGGCTGGAGATCGCGGGCTTCTACTTCGACACCTGGCCGCGCGCGCTGCTGGTGGCGGCGGTCGGCGTCCTGGTCCTGGTGGCCTCGCCCTGGCCCGGTCGCCTGCCGCTGCTCGCCGACCACTATCTGATGCCCCGCCTGCTCGGCCCGAGCGCCGCTTCGCTCCGGCTGGCCCAGCTCACCGAGACCAGGGCGCACGCGATCAACGAGGCGGCGGCCACCCTGCGCCGGATCGAGCGCGATCTGCACGACGGCGCCCAGGCCCGGCTGGTGGCCCTGGGCATGCGGTTGGGTCGGGCGGAGCGGCGGCTGACCCAGGGAGACCTCGAGCAGTGCCGATCCTTGCTGCACCAATCGCGGCAGGAGACGAAGGAGATCATCGGCGAGCTGCGCGAGCTGGTGAGCGGGATCCATCCACCCGCGCTGGACGCCGGACTGGGCCCCGCGCTGACCACGCTCGCCGCCCGCTCGGCCATTGCGACCCGGGTCGAGCTGGACCTGCCGGAGCGACCGTCGGCCGCCGTCGAGACCATGCTGTACTTCGCCGCGGCGGAGCTGCTGGCCAATGCCGGCAAGCACAGTGAGGCAGAGTCCGTGACGGTGTCGGTCCGTGCGGCGCGGGGACGGCTGAGCCTGCTGGTGAGCGACGACGGGAAGGGCGGGGTCCAGCTGGACGGATCAGGCAGCGGGCTGCGCGGGCTGGCCGAACGGGTCCGGGTGGCCGACGGGGTGCTGACCGCGACCAGCCCGATCGGCGGGCCGACCACGATCGCGATCGAGCTGCCGGCGCCGGCCTGACCTGACCTGACCACCCCGAAAGATCGACATCTCAGCTCAGGAAGCTCAGGAAGCTACAACGTGAGGAGCGCTCGACGATGCGGGTGGTAGTGGCCGAGGACACCGCGATCCTGCGGGCCGGACTGGTCCAACTGCTGGAGGAGGAGGGGTACCAGGTCGTGGCGGCGGTTCCGGACGCCGAACAGCTGCGGACGGCGGTGCTCGAACACGGTCCGGACCTGGTGGTCTCCGACATCCGGATGCCGCCGACCCATACCGACGAGGGTCTGCGCGCCGTGATCGAGCTGCGGGCGGCCAATCCCGCGCTGGCGGTCCTGATCTTCTCCCAGTACGTGGAAACCCAGTACGCGGGCCGACTGCTGGCGGGCGGTTCGGCGGGCGTCGGCTATCTGCTCAAGGAACGGGTGCTCGACACGCAGGACTTCGTCGACGCGCTGGAGCGGGTGGCGGCCGGCGGCACCGCGCTCGACCCCGAGGTGGTCACCCAGCTGATGGGCGCCGGCCCGACGCGCAGCACGGTCAGCGAGCTCAGCCCCCGGGAGCGGGAGGTCCTCGCGCTGATGGCGCAGGGGCGGTCGAACGCGGCCATCGCGGCGGGACTGGTGGTCACGGAGCGCGCCGTCGAGAAGCACGTCGCCAACATCTTCCTGAAGCTCGACCTCCCGGTCTCGGCGGCCGACCATCGGCGCGTGCTGGCCGTCCTGCGTCACCTGGGGGCCTGACGGTGGCTCAGCCGGGCTGAGCACGCGGGTCGGCGGGGCGGGACGAGCGCATCGGCAGGTCAGCCGACGCACAGCGAGAAGCGCACATAAAGTACGACAAAACGGATATCGACCCTCGACACCCCGTAGACTGTCAAAGTCGCAACAAGATCGGCGACAGCTCTTCGAGGCGCGCCGGGAAGTCTGGTCGGCACCGCACCACCGGTGCATCCGCATGCCCTTCCCGCGCCCTGGAGGTCTCCCGCGTGGCCAGCCCGCCGCCCCATGACCACTCCGCCGACCACTCCGCCGACCACTCGCCCGACCCCTCGGCTCAGCACCGGCCGCCGACCTCCCCGGCCCCGCAGCGGCGTCAGTTCCTCGGCATGCTCCCGCTGCCCGAGCGCCGCTTCCTGGCAGCCGCCCTGCGCACCGAGACCGTCGGCGGCATCCTGCTGCTGCTCGCCGCGATCGCGGCACTCATCTGGGCCAACGTCTGGCCGCACGCCTACGAGAGCGTCCTGCACCACACCATCGGCCCCTCGGTGCCGCTGCACCTGAACCTCACGCTCGAGGCCTGGGCCAACGACGGGCTGCTCACCATCTTCTTCTTCGTCGCGGGCATCGAGCTCAAGCGCGAGTTCGTCGCCGGCGAGCTGCGCTCCCCCAGTGCCGCGGTGCTGCCGGTGGTCGCCGCCGTCTGCGGGGTGGCACTGCCCGCGATCGTCTACGCCGTGGCCAACAGCGGCTCCGGTGGACATCCCGGCGGCTGGGCGATCCCGACCGCCACGGACATCGCCTTCGCCCTCGGGGTGCTCGCCGTGGTGAGCAGTCATCTGCCGTCCGCGCTGCGGGCGTTCCTGCTGACGCTGGCCGTGGTGGACGACCTGATCGCGATCCTGATCATCGCGGTCTTCTACAGCTCCGGCATCAAGTTCTGGGCGCTCGGGCTGTCGCTGGCGGGCCTGGTGCTGTTCTGGTTCCTGCACCGGCGGGGAGTGCACGGCTGGTACCTGTTCGTTCCCCTCGCCGTGGTCATCTGGGCGCTGATGCACGAGAGCGGGGTGCACCCGACGGTGGCGGGTGTGGCGATGGGCCTGATGTTGCGCTGTCACCGCGAGGGCGACGAGAAGGAGTCCCCCGGTGAGCACATCGAGCATCTGGTCCGGCCGCTCTCGGCCGGGGTGGCGGTGCCGGTGTTCGCGCTCTTCGCGGCGGGCGTGACGATCTCGCCCTCGGCGATCAAGGACGTCTTCACCCAGGCGATGCCGCTGGGCATCGTGCTCGGCCTGCTGGTGGGCAAGACCGTGGGCATCTTCGGCGGGACCTGGCTGGCGGCCAGGTTCACCAGGGCCGAGCTGAATCCGCAGCTCAAGTGGGCCGACCTGTTCGCCCTCTCCACGCTGGCGGGCATCGGCTTCACGGTCTCCCTGCTGATCAGCGACTTGGCGTTCACCGACCACCCCGAGTTGGCCGACCGGGCCAAGGCGGCGGTGCTGATCGGTTCGGTGCTCTGCGCGGTGGTGGCGACCGTCCTGCTCAAGCTTCGCAACCGGCACTACCGGCAGTTGTGGGAGGAGGAGGAACTGGACAGCGACGGGGACGGGATCCCGGACGTGTACCAGGGCGACGCCCTCCCCCGGCCCGGGCACGGTCCGATCGAGCGGCATGCATGATGGGATGGGTCTCGGTCCGGGCGGCTGCGGGCGGGTGACACACCGTCCGCCGCGAGTGGCCCGAAGTGGTGCCTGACTGGCCGGTAGGGGCATGATTCTGAGCTGTCCGGAATCTCAGCAGAGGAGAAGACCAGATGTCCGCAGGAACCGCAGGTCCGTCCGGCAGCTCCCGGGCGCCCTACGAGGGCGAGCGCTCGGTCGGGCAGCTGTTCGCCGCGGCCACGGCTGACCTGTCGGCCCTGGTGCACGACGAGATCGCGCTGGCGAAGGCCGAGATCCGACAGGACGTCAAGCGCGGCGTGGCGGGCAGCGTCTCGTTGGTGGTGGCCGGCGTCATCGCGCTGGCGTCGATCCCGATGTTCAGCTTCGCGGCGGCCTACCTGCTGAAGTACTGGGGCCTGCCGCTGAGCGCCTCGTTCGCGGTCGTCGGCGGGGCGTTCGTCCTGCTGGCCGCGGTCCTGGGCCTGCTGGCCTGGCGGTCCTTCAAGAAGATCGAGCCGCCGCGCCGCACCATCGAGGGTGCCCACGCGACCGCGGAGGTGCTGAAGAACGCCCGCCCCCGGCCGGCCACGCCCGAGGAGCGCGCGGCCCTGGAGCACTGAGCACGCGCCGTCCGGGCACGGCCCGCGGGTGGCGCGACGTACGGTATCCGTCGTAGTCGGCGGTAGCCCGTACGAGTGCCGGGGCCGTGTTCCGCGCCCGGATGTGAAACGCTCTCGGTATGCCGCTCGACCAGACGCCTGTTCCGCCCGCCACCGCAGGACCGCACGCGAGTTCGAAGTCCGGGGAGACCGGAGCGCCCCGACAGCCGGGCAGCTCCGAGGGGCCCAGCGCGCCCGGCGGCCCCGTCGGGCCGGCGACCGCTCGGCGTGAGGGCGGGTCAGGCGGCAGCGCGTCGGCGGTCGCGGGCGCTTCGCCGATGGGCGGGCGGCCGGCCGGCTGGAACGTCCGGGTGCCAGGCCCGTGGACGCACCGGGACCTGGCCGCCAACGGTGCCCGGTTCCACATCGCGGAGCAGGGGGAGGGGCCACTGGTCCTGCTGGTGCACGGCTGGCCGCAGTACTGGTGGGCCTGGCGGCACCAGATGACCGCGCTGGCCGAGGCGGGATTCCGTGCGGTCGCCCTGGACCTGCGCGGCATGGGCGGCAGCGACCGCACCCCGCGCGGCTACGACCCGACCAACCTGGCCCTCGACATCACCGGGGTGATCCGCTCGCTCGGCGAGCACAGCGCCCACCTGGTGGGGCACGACAGCGGCGGTTCGCTCTCCTGGGTGGCGGCGGTGATGCGGCCCTCGGTGATCCGGAGCCTGACCGTGGTCTCGGCCGCCCATCCGCGCCACCTGCGCCGGGCCCTGCTGCGCGACCGTCGGCAGATGGCCGCGTACGACCATGTGCTCGGCTTCCAGCGGCCCTGGATACCGGAGCGACGGCTGGTCGCGGAGGATGCCGCGCAGGTCGCGGACTACCTCGCCGCGTGGACCGGCCCGAGCCGGCTGGGCGCCGAGGCGGTGACGAACTACCGCAAGGCGATGCAGATCCCGAGCACCGCGCACTGCTCGATCGAGCCGTACCGCTGGCTGGTGCGCTCGATGGGCCGTCCGGACGGCATCCAGTTCGCGCGACGGATGAAGAAGCCGGTGACCGCGCCGACGCTGCACATCCAGGGCGCGGCCGACCCGGTGCTGCTCGCCCACACCGCGCTCGGCGCCGGCGAGTACGTGGCGGCGCCGTACCGCTGGCGGCTGCTCCCCGGAGTGGGCCACTTCCCGCACGAGGAGGTACCGGAGGAATTCAGCGCCGAATTGGTCGCCTGGGTTCGCGAGCACCAGCGGTAGGGCGCTCGCGCGCACTGGTCGGCGGGGCCGGTGAGGCTCAACGAGGCCGGCGAGGCTTCAGGTGACCAACCTGCCGACTCTGTTGATATGACGAGATGTCGCATGCCGTGGGCATAGTCCGGTTCGCCCGAAGGAAGGTGGTTACCTCCCCGGGCGCAGGGGCATCCATCCTGCATGACCTGGATGCCCGATCGAACCGCCGCACCTCGCGGACGACGTGTCAGCCGCAGCTCGCAGAGCACCTCGTACTCGAACCCCGCACCGCACCAGAGCGACTGGACCACCGAGTCCGAGCACCCGGGCACCGAGCCGCATCCACTGGGCATCCCACGCATCCTCGGCCGCCGCGCCCGCTGGGTCGGCGCCCGGCTGCGGCGCGAGGCCTGAGCTCCGCCCGGCGCGGCGGCGAACACCCGGCAGCGAAGACGGCGAGGCCCGCGCGGCCATGGGCGCCACGCGGGCCTGACAAGGGGCGAAGCCCCGACAACAGGCGGTCCGTCAGGTGATGACCGCCGGCTCGACCGCGGTGAACCAGAGCAGCGCGAAGGTGGCAACCGTCATGATCGGGACCAGGACCTTGGTCTCGACGTTGTTGCCGCTGTGCTTGATCAGCACGATCTCGTAGCGCTGCTTGAACGGCCAGAGCCACGGCGCGCCCATCTTGGTGAGGCTGTCGCCCAGCAGGTGGGCCAGGGCGCCGAGGGCGACCGCGTACGGCAGCCAGCCCGGCGCGGCGGGCATCCACCGGTCCAGGACGAAGGTGCCCAGCGCCGAGATCCCGAGCACGCTCAGCCAGGTGGTGTGTCCCTCGCCCGGCAGATGGATCCGCAGCGCCTTCACCGCGAGGGCGAGCAGGAAGAAGGTCATGCCGAGGGTGAACGGCCGACCCAGATAGGTGACACCGGCCCAACTGCCGCCACCCACCAGGGCGACGAAGAGCAGCGAGTGGGTGGCGTGCCGGTGACCGCCCGAGATCCAGGCCACGAAGCGGCAGAGCACCTTGGAGACCGGGCCGAGGAAGTTGGCGATCGTCCCGTCGTGGTGGTCCAGGTCGGGCAGCAGTGCGGCACCGGCGCAGAGCACCGTGCCGAGCAGGATGTCGGCCGGCTTCAGGTGGGTGTGCAGCAACAGTGGCGGCAGAAAGGGCGCGGAGCCCGCGTACAGCATCGCGCCGCTGACCGCGTGCGAGTGACCCATCATGGCCGATACTCCTTCTTGCTTGGCGCCGGCTGTCCTGCCGGCCGGGCCCGCACCAGCCAGATTGCGCCGAACGGGTGAGCGCCGCCGACGCTATCAGGAGGAACTGACGGGTCGACGGATCCACCGCCCGGTGAGCGGCGCCAAGCAGACGCGGCGTCAGCCGGAGCCGACGCCGCGTCAGGAGCAGAGGGTGGGGAGCAGGGGCCCGGGAGCTGTCAGAGCGCGCAGCCCTGGGTGTCCGCCTGGGTGCTGTCGGTCGCGCCCGCGACCGCGTCGGGTTTCACCTCGGCGGCGGTCAGCGCATAGCCCGTGTCGGCGCTGTCCAGCGACTTGGCGAACACCACCCCGTACACCTCGCCGTCCGGGGTGAGCAACGGACCGCCGCTGTTGCCCTGGCGGACCAGTGAACGGATCGAGTAGACGTCCCGGACCACCTGGCTGCGGTGGTAGATGTCCGGGCCGTTGGCCTGGATGTCGCCGCGGATCCGGGCAGGCTGCACGTCGAACGGCCCGTTCTCCGGGAACCCGGCCACGATCGCGCTGTCGTTGGTCTTGGCCTCGCCCGCGAAGGCGAGCGGCGGGGCGTTGAGCTTGGGCACCTCGAGGATCGCGATGTCCCGCTGCCAGTCGTAGCGGACGACCGTGGCGTCGTAGAGCGGTCCTGTCCCGCCGATCTGCACGGTCGGCTCGTCGACACCCCCGACCACGTGGGCGTTGGTCATCACCCGGTGCGGGGCGAAGACGAAGCCGCTGCCCTCCAAGGTCTTGCCGCAGGAGGGGGCGGTGCCCACCACCTTGACCAGGCTCTGCCGGGCCTTGGCCAACGCGGGACTGCCCGCCAGCGCCGGGTCCGGTGGCTGGACGTCGGTGATCGGCTCGTGCTCGAACGGATTGAAGACCTGCGGGAAACCGTTCTGCGAGAGCACCTTGCTGAAGTCGGAGAACCAGTTCGGCGCGTCGGCGGGCAGCGCCTGCTGGACCCCGCCGAGCACCCTGGAGGTCCTGACCTGCTTGGAGACGGTGGGCATCGAGGTCCCGGCCAGTGCCGAGCCGATCAGCCAGGCGACCAGCAGCATCGACAGCACGTTCACCACCGAGCCGCCGAGCGCGTCCAGCACCTTGGCGGGACCGCGCTCGCCGATCCGCCCCCGGAGCTTCCAACCCAGCTGGGTGGTGGCCGCCTGGCCGACCGCCGCGAAGACGATCACCACGACCACCGCCACCACCGAGGCGGTGGTCCCCGGGCTGAGGTGGCTGAGCAGCAACGGCAGCAGTTGCACCGCGATCAGGCCGCCCCCGAGGAAGCCCAGTACGGAAAGGATGCCCACCACGAAGCCCTGCCGGTACCCGGACACAGCAAAGCCGATCGCGGCGGCGAGCAGCAGCAGATCGAGCACGTTCACCGGGCCACCCTCCCATGGATGCCGGACCGCATGGCAGCGGACCCGGCCACCGGGCTCTCGGCGCGACGCTCCGCGGTGGCCCGCCTCACGGCAGGGTGATCAGGCGGGAGCTGTCCCAGGGCAGCTCGAGCCCGCTGTGGTGCAGCACCCGGTCGATCACGCCGGCCGTGAAGCCCCACACCACGTGCCCGGCGACCGCGAAGGCCGGTCCGGTGAACCCCGAGGGGTGCCGATAGCGGCCGCGGTTCGCCGGGTCGACGAGTTCCGCGAGCGGGACCCGGAAGACCGCGCCGGTCTCCCCCAGGTCCACCGGCGCCACCGGGCTCTCCTCGCGCCACCACCCCAGCACCGGGGTCACCACGAAGTCACTGACCGGGATGTAGAGCGCGGGCAGGGTGGCGAAGACCTGCACCCCGCCGGGGTCGACACCGGTCTCCTCCGCCGCCTCGCGCAGCGCGGCGGCCACCGGGCCCGAGCCCTGCGGATCGCCGTCCGCCTCGTCCAGCGACCCGCCGGGGAAGGAGATCTGGCCGGCGTGCGAGCGCAGCGCCTTGGAGCGCTCGGTCAGCAGCAGGTCCGGGCCGCCCGGTCCCTCGCCGAAGAGCAGCAGCACCGCGGAGTGCCGACCGCCCTCGGCCGGCGGCAGGAACCGGCTGAGCTGCTCGGGGCGGACCGTCTCGGCCGCCGCCCGGACCGGCAGCAGCCAGTCCGGCAGGCCGTCGCGGACGATCGCGGTCGGCGTGCTGCTGCTCGTCACTCGGCCGCTCCGTCCACGTCCTGGCCGCCGTCGCCCGCGGCGGGCCGCGCGGGCGCGCCCGGGTAGTCGGCCGGCGGGCGCAGGCGCTGGCCCGGCTGGCCTCCCAGCTCGTACTTCAGCAGCGCGGCCGCCTTCTCCGGGTCCACCTCGCCGACCCCGTAGGAGGGGCAGAGCGACGCGATCGGGCAGGCGCCGCAGGCGGGCTTGCGCGCATGGCAGATCCGCCGGCCGTGGAAGACCACCCGATGCGAGAGCATCGTCCACTCCGACTTCGGGAAGATCGCCGCGACGGCCGCCTCGACCGCCACCGGGTCCTCCTCGGTGGTCCACCCGAAGCGCCGGGCGAGCCGCCCGAAATGGGTGTCCACGGTGATCCCCGGCACGCCGTAGGCATTGCCCAGCACCACGTTGCCGGTCTTGCGGCCCACGCCGGGCAGCGTGACCATCTCGGCCAGGGTCCTGGGCACCTCACCGCCGAAGTCGTCCCGCAACGCGATCGACAGCCCGATCAGCGCCTTCGCCTTGTTCCGGAAGAAGCCGGTCGGCCGGATGATCTCCTCCAGCTCGTCCGGCACCGCCGCCGCCAGGTCGGCCGGGGTCGGGTACTTCGCGAACAGCGCCGGCGTCGTCTGGTTCACCCGCAGGTCGGTCGTCTGGGCCGACAGCACCGTCGCCACCAGCAGCTGGAACGGCGACTCGAAGTCCAGCTCCGGATGCGCGTACGGGTACAGCTCCGCCAGCGCGCGGTTGATCTTCCGGGCTCGGCGCACCATCGCCAGCTGGGACTCGGGCTTCTTCGGCTTCGCGACCGCCCGCACCGAGGGCGCCGCCTGCCGGACCTTGCTCTCTGCCATGCACGCAGGCTACGCCGGTCGGCTGAACTCCCGTGGCGCTTTGGCAGGCCACCGGCGCACACCGTCATCTGCCGGCCGGCAGCCCCCTCGGCCGGGTCGTCACCGAGCTCGGCCCGCGGCCCGCTGAGGTGTCACCAGCAGATGACCGATCAGTAACCGATGCGTACGGATGGCCGTGTACCGGGCTCCAGAGCGCACCCCCTCCTCATATGATCGGAGCGACATGCGCCATGCTTGGTGATGAAGAGCACTGTTCCTCCATCACTGGGGATCGTCGGAGATCGATCGAAGGATCGCCGAAGACCACCGAAAGAATGGCGGAAACACCAGCACGCGAGCCGTCCCAGGGCACCACCTCGGGCGGCGAACAGGAGGAAGCACGTGGACGACGTTCTGCGGCGCGCCGCGCTCTTCGCGGCGCTCGACGACGAACAGGCCGGCGAGCTGCGCGCTTCCATGACCGAGGTGACCCTCGCCCGTGGCGAGTCGCTGTTCCACGAGGGCGACCCGGGCGACCGGCTCTACGTGGTCGCCGAGGGCAAGGTCAAGCTGCACCGCGCCTCGCCGGACGGCCGCGAGAACATGCTCGCGGTGCTCGGCCCCAGCGAGATGATCGGCGAACTCTCGCTCTTCGACCCGGGCCCGCGTACCGCCACCGCCAGCGCGCTGACCGAGGTCAAGCTGCTCGGCCTGGGCCACGGCGACCTGCAGCCCTGGCTGCACGCCCGCCCCGAGGTCTCGATCGCCCTGCTGCGCGCGATCGCCCGCCGGCTGCGGCGGACCAACGACGTGATGAGCGACCTGGTCTTCTCGGACGTGCCCGGCCGGGTCGCCAAGGCGCTGCTCGACCTCTCGCGACGCTTCGGCGTGCAGTCCGACGAGGGCATCCACGTCGCCCACGACCTGACCCAGGAGGAGCTGGCCCAGCTGGTCGGCGCCTCCCGGGAGACCGTGAACAAGGCGCTGGCCGACTTCGCCGGGCGCGGCTGGCTCAAGCTGGAGGCCCGCGCGGTGGTGCTGCTGGACGTCGAGCGGCTCTCCCGCCGCTCCCGCTGAGCGGGCGATCGCACAGATCAGGACCTGGGACCACGGGCTCGTCAGATGAGCCCGTGGTCCTCCAGGTATCGCAGCTGGGCCAGGACCGAGAGCTCGGCGGCCGGCCAGAGCGCCCGGTCCACGTCGGCGTAGACCCGGGCCACCACCTGCTGGGCCGTCCGGTAGCCGGCCTCGACCGCCGTCTCCACCTGGGCCAGCCGGGCCGCCCGGTGTGCCAGGTAGTACTCGACCGTGCCGAGCGCATCGGTCAGCACCGGACCGTGCCCCGGCAGCACGGTGCCCACGCCGTGCTGCGCCGCCAGCGCGCGCAGCCGGCGCAGCGAGTCCAGGTAGTCGCCGAGCACCCCGTCCGGGTGGGCGACCATCGTGGTGCCCCGCCCCAGCACGGTGTCGCCGGTGAGGATCGCGCCGTCCGCCGGGAGGTGGAAGGTGAGCGAGTCCGCCGTGTGACCCGGGGTGGCCACCACCCGCAGCTCCAGACCGCCCACCTCGATCACCTGCCCGCCGTGCAGGCCCTCCTCGCCCAGGCGCAGCGCCGGGTCCAGGGCCCGGACCTGAGTGCCGGTCAGCTCGGCGAACCGGGCGGCCCCCTCGGCGTGGTCGTGGTGGCCGTGGGTGAGCAGGGTGAGGGCGATCCGCTTGCCCCGCTGCTCGGCGGCGGCCAGCACCGCGCGCAGGTGCCCCTCGTCCAACGGCCCGGGGTCCACCACCACGGCGAGCTCGGAGTCCGGTTCGGCGAGCAGCCAGGTGTTGGTGCCGTCCAGGGTCATCGGGGACGGGTTGGGGGCGAGCACGCAGAACGCGCGCTCGGTGGCGACCCCGCCGACGGTGGCGGCGGGGTCGCCGGGCAGCAGACCTGTCACAGGGGAATCCTCAGGAGCGGAAGGGCCGGGTCAGTTCGCGCGCCTGCGGGGCCCGGACCAGCGGGCGGACAGCCAGGTCGGCTGACCGGTCCGGGCACTCGCAGGCCAACGGGCGGGTCAGCGGACGAGCCGCCAGGGCACGGGGGGCGAGCACGCGAGCCACGTCATTGTGGGTCATCGGCTGGGGGTCCTTCCTCGGGATAGTGACCGTCGATGGTCAGCTCTTCATACCCAGGCCAGCGAACGGTCATTCGATCGCCCGCCAGCTCGGCCTGACCGAGCACCGGCGTCAGGGTGCGCCGCCGGGCCAGCTCCAGCGCCTCGTGCGCGGTGCGGGCCGGCAGCAGCTCACGGAGCACCGAGACGGTCGGCGGCAGCATCCCGTACCGGCCCTCGGCATGCCCCCGGACCGCCTCGGCCGGGGTCAGCCAGGCCACCCGGTCCGCCTCGCCGACCTCGCGCGCGGCCCGCTGACCGGGCGGCAGCGCGGCGACGAAGAACCAGGTGTCGTAGCGCCGCTCCTCGAACGCCGGGGTGATCCACCGGGCCCAGCCGGCCAGCAGGTCGCTGCGCAGCACCAGCCCGTGCTCACGGCAGAAGTCGGCGAAGGAGAGCTGATGCGCCTCCAGCTCGGCCCGCTCGGCGCTCCAGTCACGCTCGGGGGCCATCGTGTGCGCATCCGGGCCGGCCAGCAGAACCCCGGCCTCCTCGAAGGTCTCCCGGACCGCTGCGCAGACCACCGCCTGCGCCGTCGCCCGGTCCACCCCGAGCCGGGCGGCCCACTCCTCGGGGCCGGGACCGGCCCAGCCGAGCTCCTGCTCGGCGTCGCGCGGGTCGACCCCGCCACCCGGATAGGCGTACATGCCGGCCGCGAAGGACATCGAGCCGCGGCGGCGCAGCAGGTAGGCCTGCGGGCCGGCGGCGGCGTCCGCGCCGTCGCGCAGCAGCACCACGGTCGCCGCCCGCTTGGGCGCCACCGGGGTCAGCCGGCCGGTCGCCAGCGCCCGGATCCGGGCGGGCCAGCCGGGCGGCATGGGGAGAGCGGCCGGGGGCGGGCCGGGGAGGTTCGCTGCCATGTCCGGATGCTATGCACCCGGACATGGCGCTGAGAAGGGGCTACTGATCAGTGGTCCACCGATCGGCGGCCCGTGGGTCGGTCGAGCGCTGATCAGCGGACCGTGGGTCAGGCGCGGACCCGGACCTGGATCTCCACCTCGACCGGCGCGTCCAGCGGAAGCACCGCGACGCCCACCGCGCTGCGCGCGTGCACGCCCGCCTCGCCGAGCACCTTGCCGAGCAGCTCGCTGGCACCGTTCACCACGCCGGGCTGACCGGTGAAGTCGGGCGCCGAGGCGACGAAACCGACCACCTTGACCACCTGCTCGATCAGATCCAGGTCGCCGATCACCGACTTCACGGCGGCCAGCGCGTTGAGCGCGCAGATCTGCGCGAGCTCCTTGGCCTGCTCGGCGGTGACCTCGGCGCCGACCTTGCCGGTGTCCCGCAGCTTGCCCTGCACCATCGGCAGTTGGCCGGAGGTCAGCACGTGATCACCGGAACGGACCGCCGGGACGTACGCGGCGACCGGGGCCGCCACCTCGGGGAGGGTCAGGCCCAGCTCGGCCAGGCGGCTCTCGACCTTGCCCATCAGTTCTTCTCCCGCTTGAGGTAGGCCACCAGCTGCTCGGGGTTGTTCGGCCCGGGCACCACCTGGACGAGCTCCCAGCCGTCCTCGCCCCAGGTGTCCAGGATCTGCTTGGTCGCGTGCACGAGCAGCGGCACCGTTACGTATTCCCACTTGGTCATGGGCCTGACTCTAGACCGTCCGCGCGCGCCGGAGTCCGATGTGAGGTGGGACACAATGCGGGCCGTGAGGGCACCCGGCAGCCGAATGCTCCCGGCATCGGGCGCGAGCGCTGGTTACGCTCGCGAGGAGGGCCCAGTGGAGGGAGACCGAGCGTGCCAAGGACCCAGCAGCCCGGCGCGGCCGCGGCGCCGACGGGCGCCGCGGAACCCGGCGCGGCATCCGGCGGTTCCGACTGGGAGGGCGTGCGCCTGCACGTGGTCAGCGGGAAGGGCGGCACCGGCAAGACCACCCTGGCGGCGGCGCTCGCGCTGGCGCTGGCCGCCGAGGGGCGGCGCACGCTGCTCATCGAGGTCGAGGGCCGGCAGGGGATCGCCGAGCTGTTCGGCAGCACGGCGCTGCCCTACGAGGAGCGGAAGATCGCCACCGTCTCCCCCACCAAGCTCGGCCTGCCGGGGCGCGGCACCGGCGAGGTGTTCGCGCTGGCGATCGATCCCGAGCAGGCGCTGCTCGAGTACCTGGACATGTTCTACAAGCTGGGCCGGGCCGGGAAGGCGCTGCAGAAGGTCGGCTTCGTCGACTTCGCCACCACCATCGCCCCCGGCGTGCGCGACGTGCTGCTGACCGGAAAGGCCTGCGAGGCGGCCCGGCGCAAGGCGCCGGACGGGCGTCTGGTGTACGACGCGGTGGTGATGGACGCGCCGCCCACGGGCCGGCTGATCCGGTTCCTGAACGTCAACTCCGAGGTCGCGGGGCTGGCCAGATTCGGTCCGATACACAGCCAGGCCCAGGCGGTGATGCGGGTGCTGAAGTCACCGCAGACGGCCGTGCACCTGGTCACCCTGCTGGAGGAGATGCCGGTGCAGGAGACCGTGGACGGCTTCACCGAGCTGCGCGAGGCCGGACTGCCGGTCGGCGGGGTGCTGGTGAACATGGTGCGTCCGCCGGTGCTGGACGCGGCGGCCGTGGCGGCAGCGCACGGCGACCACCGCGAGGAGGTGGCGCTGGCCCTGGTGGAGGCCGGGCTCGGCGGACGCTCGCGCAGCGCGGCCACCCGGCGGGCGGCGGTGGAGCCGCTGCTCGACCCGCTGCTGGCGCAGGCCCGTGAGCACTCCGAGCGGGTGACACTGGAGCACGAGCAGCGGGCCGACCTGGGCACCCTGCTGCTGCCGACCTACGAGCTGCCGCTGCTCAGCGGGGGCGTGGATCTCGGCGGGCTGTACCGGCTGGCCGGCGAGCTGAAGCGGCAGGGGGCGGCGTGAGCAACGGCGGCGGCGCGGGCGGCAACAGGGACCGTGGCAGCAGTAACGGCGAGGGCGGCGGGAGCGGCGGCGTGAACGGCGGCAACGGGCTCGACATCGACGGGCTGATCGACGACCCGGCCACCCGGATCATCGTCTGCTGCGGCTCCGGCGGCGTCGGCAAGACCACCACCGCCGCCGCGATCGGCCTGCGGGCCGCCGAACGCGGCCGACGGACCGTGGTGCTGACCATCGACCCGGCACGCCGGCTGGCCCAGTCGATGGGCCTGACCGAGCTGGACAACACTCCCCGCCCGGTGAAGGGCGCGGCCGGTCCGGACGGCCCCGGCGAGTTGCACGCCATGATGCTCGACATGAAGCGGACCTTCGACGAGGTCGTGCTGGCGCACGCCGACCCCGAGCGGGCCCGGGCGATCCTGGAGAACCCCTTCTACCAGTCGCTCTCGGCCGGGTTCGCGGGCACCCAGGAGTACATGGCGATGGAGAAGCTCGGCCAGCTGCAGGCCACCGGGGAGTGGGACCTGATCGTGGTCGACACCCCGCCCTCGCGCTCGGCGCTGGACTTCCTGGACGCGCCCGGCCGGCTCGGCTCCTTCCTGGACGGGAAGATCATCCGGGTGCTGATGACCCCTGCCAAGGTCGGTGGGCGCAGCGCGATGAAGTTCCTCAACGTCGGAATGGGGCTGCTCACCGGCACTCTCGGGAAGATCTTCGGCGCCCAACTGCTGACCGACCTGCAGACCTTCGTGGCCGCGATGGACTCGATGTTCGGCGGGTTCCGGGAGCGCGCCGAGGGGACCTACCAGCTGCTCAAGGCCCAGGGCACGGCCTTCCTGGTGGTCGCCGCGCCGGAGCGGGACGCGCTGCGCGAGGCCGCGTACTTCGTGGACCGACTGGCGGCCGATCAGATGCCGCTGGCCGGGCTGGTGCTCAACCGGGTGCACGGGACCGGCGCGCCGCAGCTCACGGCGGAGCGGGCGCAGGCGGCGGCTCAGGCGCTGGAGGAGAGCAGCGCGGAGAACGGCGGGGACCACGGAGCGGGGAACGGAGCGGGGAACGGCGAACAGCACGGCACCGCCGAGGGCGCCGGTAGCGGTGCGGAGCGGGAGGCCCGGCAGGGCGCGGCCGAGGCGCTGGCAGCCGGACTGCTGCGACTGCACGCCGAGCGGGTCGAGGTGATGGGCCGGGAGCAGCGGACCAGGGACCGATTCGTCTCGGTCTATCCCGATGTGCCCCTGGTCGAGGTACCGGCGCTGGCCGGGGATGTCCACGACCTGGACGGTCTACGCCTGATCGGACGTCAACTCGCCGGCGGGTCGGACCGGTGAGCGCTGCGGGCGACCCCGTACCACAGGGGTCGCCCGATCAGCCGGCCTGCGCGTAGTCCGAGAGGATCACGCCGGTGGCGAGCGACTCCTCGTACTCCGTGCGGGCGGTCTCCAGCAGCCGGCGCCAGGAGATCACCGTCGGGCGGCGACGCAGCAGTGCCCTGCGCTCCCGCTCGGTCATCCCGCCCCAGACGCCGAACTCCACCCGGTTGTCCAGCGCGTCCGCCAGGCACTCGGTGCGCACCGGACACCCGCTGCACACCGCTTTGGCCCGATTCTGCGCCGCCCCTTGGACGAACAGTTCGTCCGGATCGCTCGTGCGGCAGGCAGCCTGCGCGCTCCAGTCATCTACCCAGCCCATCCCGGCGCCGTCCTCTCCCGAATCGAGGCTCCCCCACGGCGGTAACGGCATATTCACCGCTGCCAGTTGAGGACGTTACGGAAGATTGGCGGAGCGCAACAGCCCCTTCGGGTCCAATCTCGAATGACCCGATCGGACTATGGGTGCCGGTCAGATCACTCGTTGGAGTGATCGCAGGTCGTGGGGCTTGCCCCCGCCCCGAACGTCCGCTTTGCCGCCACTTTCGTCACGGAGCGCCACGGCGCCCCCAGGGGGTCGCGCCACGAGGGCCGACCAACGGCCGAACGATCCGCCTCATAACCCGTCAAATCGGGCAACTCTCAACACTCACAGGAGTGTTTGAAGCCTACGGAGCGAAGCTGTCGCAAGCTTGTGACAAGCCTAGGCGAACACCTGCCCTCGTGCCCTAATTTTGGCAACGTAGAGTCCTCCCTATGGCACCGAAGCGCTCCTCAGCAGCCCAGCGCCCCCGCCGACGGCGCACCTCTCCCCTGGAGTTGGCCGGACACGGGATCAAGTTCCTGGGCGTCAGCATCCTCTCCGGCGTCCTGCTGGCGGGCCTTGCGCTGCCCGCCGTAGGCGCGATCGGCCTCGGCGCCAAGGACGGCGTCCAGAGCTTCGACAACATCCCGGACGACTTCAAGACGCCGACCTTGTCCCAGGCCTCGTACATCTACGACTCCCAGGGCAACCAGATCGCCAAGGTCTACGCCCGGGACCGGACGATACTGACCCAGGATCAGATGTCACCGCTGAGTCGCGAGGCGCAGGTCGACATCGAGGACGCGCGGTTCTTCCAGCACGGCGCGATCGACCCCAAGGGCGTGCTGCGCGCCATCGGCAAGAACGCCTCCTCCGGGGACTCCGCCGAAGGCGCCTCGACGCTGACCCAGCAGTACGTGAAGAACGTCTTCGTCGAGGAGGCCGGCGACGACCAGGCCGCCTTCAAGGCGGCGACCCAGAAGAGCCTGGGCCGCAAGATCAAGGAACTGAAGTACGCCATCCAGTTGGAGAAGGACCTGAGCAAGGACCAGATCCTCACCAACTACCTCAACATCACCTTCTTCAACCACCAGGCGTACGGCATCGAGGCGGCCGCCCAGCGCTACTTCGGCAAGTCGGACAAGGACCTCGACGTCGCCCAGGCCGCGCTGCTGGCCGGGATGGTGCAGAACCCGTCGGCGTACGACCCGCTGGCCCACCCGAAGGCCGCGCAGACCCGGCGCGACACCGTGATCGACAAGATGCTGCAGTACAAGCACATCACGGCGCAGCAGGCCCAGGCCGCGAAGGCCAGCGGGCTCGAACTGAACTACCAGGCGCCGCAGAACGGCTGCATCACGGCCAGCAACGGCATGGCCTTCTTCTGCGACTACGTCCAGCGCGTGGTGGAGAACGATCCCGCCTTCGGTGCCTCCTCGGCGGCGCGACAGAAGCTCTGGACCCAGGGCGGCCTGAAGATCACCACCACCATCGACGCGGGCAAGCAGGCCGCGGCGAACAACGCCGTCACCTCGCAGGTCAAGGTGACCGACTCGGTCGCGGCAGCGATGACCATGGTCAAACCGGGCACCGGTGAGATCCTCGCGATGGCCCAGACCCGGCCCTTCGGCCTGGACGCCAGCCAGCACCAGACCGTGGTCAACCTCAACGTCGACGCGGCGATGGGCGGTGGCAGCGGCTTCCAGCCCGGCTCGACCTTCAAGGCGATCGTGGCGGCCGCGGCGCTCGACAGCGGCTCCGCACAGCTGAACACCGCCTTCCCGTCACCGCCGCAGATGCCCTACCCGGACATGTCCACCTGCGGCCAGACCTGGAAGAACAGCACCAACAAGCCCGCGACCGTCAGCAACGACAGCCCCAGCGAGGCCGGGCCGTTCATGATGCCGGAGGCGATGGCCCGCTCCATCAACACCTACTTCGTCTCGCTGGAACAGAGCATCGGCCTCTGCGCGGTCACCCAGATGGCCAACAAGCTGGGGATAAAGGCCCAGGCCAGCGGCGCCGCGCTGCAGCAGGTCCCGTCCATGACCCTGGGCACCCAGCTGGTGAGCCCGCTCGACATGGCCGGCGTCTACGCCACCTTCGCCTCGCGCGGCGTCCACTGCGACCCGATCGCGATCAAGTCGGTCACCGGCATCGACGGCAAGCAACTGGCGGTCCCGCAGGCCAACTGCCAGCAGGTGATACAGCAGAACACCGCCGACAGCATCAACACCCTGCTCAAGGGCGTGACCGAGAAGTCGGGCACCGGTGGCCAGCTGAACCTGGACGACAACCGCCCGATCGCCGGCAAGACCGGTACCACGGACCAGCGGAAGGCGGCCTGGTTCGACGGCTACACCCCGGACCTGGTCGGCGTGGTCTGGCTCGGCGGCCCGGAGGGCAGCGTCCCGATGGACGGCAACATCGTCATCGGCGGCCACCGCTTCCCCGACGGCGTCTACGGCGCCACCGGCCCCGGCCCGATGTGGCAGCAGGCGATGAGCCAGGCGGTGGCCGGTACTCCGGTAAGCCAGTTCAACCTGATCCCGAACGCGCCCTCCGCGACGGCATCCACCGACACCCCGGCGCAGAACCCGGCCCAGCCGCCGAACCCGGGCAACCCGCCCGCCAACCCGCCGACCACCGCCGGCCTGGACACCACCAACCCGGTCCCGCCGATCACCGCGGGGCCGCCCCAGGGCGGCACCATCGGCGGCGGCTTCTCGCTGCCGCCGGGGATGATCGGCGGTGGCGGCACCGGAAAGCCGGGCCGGCCGGGGCACCACTGACGCTGACGCCCGAGCCGCACCACGAGCACAGTGAAGGGCCCGGGGCCCCTGGACTGATCCAGGGGCCCCGGGCCCTCCGCTGTGCGGCGTTCCGGGTCGGGCGGGCCGGCTACCGGTTCGCCAGCGCCGCCTTCACCGCTTCGACCACCCGGCCGCCCTCGGCCAGGCCCGCCACCTTCGGCCGAACGATCTTCATCACCGCGCCCATCGCCTGCGGCCCGCTCGCCCCGCTCTCGGCCACCGCCTCGGCGACGACCGCGGCCAGTTGCTCATCGCTGAGCTGCTGGGGAAGGTACTCGGCCAGCAGCGCGCCCTCGGCCCGCTCACGCTCGGCCGCCTCGGGCCGCCCCGCGTCCGCGAAGGCGGTCGCCGCGTCCCGGCGCTTCTTCGCCTCGCCCTGCACCACTTGGACCACCTCGGCGTCGGAGAGCTCGCGCTTCTCCTTGCCGGCCACCTCGGCGCGGTTCACGGCCGTCAGCGTCAGCCGAATCGTGGACGAGCGCAGCTCGTCCCGAGCCTTGATCGCGGCCGTCAGGTCCTCCCGCAGCCGCTCCTTGAGCGTTGTCATGGGCCAATCCTCACACCTGAGCCGCCGCCGTGCGCGTGAATAACCGCGGGACCGTCGGCCGGCGGGAGCGAACGCAGTACCCGTGCGGCCGACGGAATGTCAGCAACCGAGGAAGGCCCGGTTCTCCCCGGCAGGCCGGGTCTGCGACGATGGAACGATGCGAAAGCTGTACTCCGTCCCACTCGCCGCCCTCGCCACCGGAGCCGCCGGGCTCGCCTACTCGGCCGGCTACGAGGTCCGCTCGTTCCGGCTGCGCCGGGTCGAGGTCCCCGTGCTGCCAGCGGGGGCCAAGCCGCTGCGGGTACTGCACGTGTCGGACATCCACATGGTGACCGGGCAGCGGAAGAAGCAGCGCTGGCTGCGGAGCCTGGCCGGCCTGCGGCCCGACCTGGTGGTGAACACCGGCGACAACCTCTCCGACCCGCTCGGCGTGCCCGCCACGCTGGACGCGCTCGGACCGCTGATGGAGTTCTCCGGGGCGTACGTCTTCGGCTCGAACGACTACTACGGCCCGGCCCGCAAGAGCCCGACCCGCTACCTCAAGGCACTGGCCAACGGGAACCACGGCCTCAACAACGCCGACGGCACCGGCCGGGCCGGCATCACCGGGGCGGTCCACAACCCCTGGGAGAAGCTGCGCGACGGCTTCGACGCGGCCGGCTGGCTGGACCTGACCAACGCGCGCGGCCGGCTCAGCCTGGCCGGGCTCGACATCGAGTTCACCGGCATCGACGACCCGCACATCCGCCGCGACCGCTACGCCGCGGTGGCCGGCGGCCCGTCCGCCGACGCCGACCTCTCGATCGGCGTGGTCCACGCGCCGTACCTGCGCAGCCTGGACGCCTTCACCGCCGACGGCTACCCGCTGATCCTGGCCGGCCACACCCACGGCGGCCAACTCTGCGTCCCCTTCTACGGCGCCCTGGTCACCAACTGCGACCTCGACGCCAAGCGGGTCAAGGGCCTCTCCACCCACCGCGCCGGCGGCAAGCTGGCCCACCTCCACGTCTCCGCCGGCTGCGGCACCAACCGCTACACCCCCGTCCGCTTCGCCTGCCCCCCCGAAGCCACCCTGCTGACCCTGACCCCGCGCTCCCGATAACCGGATTTCGTCTCCTGACCTGCATGGGATAGAGTTCTACTCGTTGCGCCGGAGACGGAAGCAACAAGAGCAGGACCGGGGTGTGGCGCAGCTTGGTAGCGCGCTTCGTTCGGGACGAAGAGGCCGTGGGTTCAAATCCCGCCACCCCGACCCAGTAACACCAGCTCAGGGCCGGTGTCCTTCACAGGACACCGGCCCTGACTGCTTTTCAGGGACGCTCTGGAGAAATCCTGGAGAAGATCTTGGAAAAGCTCTCCAGAGCGACTCCTACTGACTCGCCTTCAAGAGAGCGTCCAGGACGGCCACGGGCGAGCGGGGAGACATCCGCCGACGCGCTTCAAGCGCCGCCTCCCAGACCCGCGTCAGACCGTCCAACAACTCCTCGCGCATCTCTTGCGTGACGTGGGAGTAGCGCGCCTGGACGGACCCGTCGAGGTGGCCCATCCGCTCGTCGGCGAGCACCTTCGGCGTCTTCAGCTCGTCCAGCAGCACCTTCTGAAAGTGGCGCTCGCCGTGCACCGTCATGCCCTTGGCGATCGGCAGCCAGCACGTCTCGGCCCGCGCCGCCGCACCGCGCCCACGGGCCGGCACCCCCGGAAACGGCTCGGCCAACAGCGGCACTGGGTGTGCCTCGTTGGCACCACGCTTCGGGTACATCCCAGTGACCGCCGGCTGGAACAGCCAGGTGCCGAATCCGGAGCGCCGCCAGTGCGCCGCCCGCTCCCCCGACGCCGCATTGCGCACGTACCCGAGGTCAGCGATCGCCTTCTCGACCCGGGCACGGGTGTCCTCGGCCACCGCGCCCGGCCGGTTCAGCACGTTCGACACCGTGCCGGTCGAGACACCGGCCCGGCGCGCGACGTCGACCAGCTTGGCCCCGGGCCGCTGTGCCGCCCCGTTGGCGGCGCCGTGCCCGGTGAACACGTAGGTCAGCCCGTGGCAGGAGCAGGGCTGCGGCTGGGTCCGGGCGATGTGGCCGGTGACCAGGCTGGTGATGAACGGCGGAGAGTCGATGGTCCGGTAGGAGTCGTCCTTGGGTGGGCAGCGGTGCAGTTCCCCAGTGTCCAGCTCGTAGAGCTGCCATTCCACCCTGATGTTCGTGGGGCGGACATACCGCGTCTCCAGTCCGACCAGTTCGCCCCACCGCACCCCTTGGTAGCCCTTGGCCGTCACGCCGACGAACTCGTCATCCCGGCCGGACAGCAGCGCAGCCCGCTCGGCGATGAGCAGCAGTCCCAGTGCGGTGGTCACCACCTTCTCGGGGCCGCGGTTGCGCGCGCGGCCGGCGCGTCGACCCCGCCCCCTGCGCCGGGCGGCGGGATTCGAATCGCGCAGGCCGTCGTCGACCGCGTCGCCAAGGATCAGGTGCAGGGTGCTGCGCCAGGTCTTGATGCTGCTCACCGCATAGCCGCGCTCGCGCTCTGCCTTGGCCCATGCCTCGATCAGAGCCCGGGTGATCTCCACGACGGGGAGCGACTCGAAGTCGGGGAGCAGGTGCTCTTCGATGTGGCGCTTGTAGTTCTGCATGGTCGAGGCAGCGAGGTCCTGGTCCGCGTACCACTTGTTGGCGAACTCCCCGAAGGTGATCCGGTCGGCTGGCGGCTTCTTGCTTCCGGCCAGCAGCTTCGCTTCTTCGGCGTCCGCTGCCTTCTTCGCAGCGGGCTTGGTGCGGAAGCGGATGGCCTCGCCGTCAGCGTCGCGGACCGTGGCGTACTTGCCGGGCGCGATCTTGTAACGGCCACGCCAGTAGCTGCCGAGATTCTCTGCATAACCCAACGTGCTCTCCTTTTCAGCAGGCGTGCCCCCGGCCGGACGACCGGGCGGCACGTAGATCAGGCCGCACTGGCCCCGAGCTGGTTGCGCTGTGCCCTACGCGGCACCCGCGCCTTGAGGGTGGTGACCGGCGCCGCGATCAACGGCCCCTGGCGACGCGGCGCCGTCGGCGCCGGGGCGGCCTCTTCGCTTACGCCGGTCGGGCGGCTCTGGAAGAGGCGGAAGATCTCGGCGACCTGCTCGGCGGTGAAGCGGTAGGCGCGGCCCGGCTTCGTGTACGGGATTCGCCCTTTCCTGGCCTGCTCCTTCACCCACCACTCCGACATGCCGAGCGCCTCGGCAACGTCGGACGGCAGGAAGAGAGTGGGCAACGTGCCCCGGTCGCCGACCTTGGGGTTGGCCGTGACGGCGGTGACACTGTGACGGCTCAAATCGTTCCTCCGGTAGGTGGTGGAGCAGCTCGCCGGTGGGGGGCTGACGGCGCTGGGTGCCCGAGAGCGTCAGGGGTGTCAGGCGAAAGCACTGACCAGTTCGATTCGCTCCTGGCGGGCTGTCAGGGCCAGTCAGGGGTGTCAGGATTTCGCGGGATTCTCCCGACAGGCCTGACGTCTCCTGACGATCGGACAGGGATCGTTCTCACAGGTCGGGGTTTTGCCCTGACAGTCCTGACTACTGGCCGGTGGGCCCGTCCGCGGATCGGTGGAGGGACGGGTGGACACGGTAGGTGACGGCAGCTTGGCGGCCGCGCTGGCCGGTGGCAGGGGCCCGGACGGCGCGGAGGTAGCCGTGCTGTTCGAGCAGGTTCAGGGCTGTTTCGACGTCGGCGACCTTCTTGAAGCGGCGGGAGGACGCGACGGCGTCGTACGCCTTGATGTGGTGCCGGTGGCTGCCGTCCAGCTTCGGGCGGCCGAGCCAATCAAGGATGAGCTGAGCCGCATCGCTGGCGGGATCCGCGTCGATCAGGTCGAAGACCGCGAGAGTGTGCGCCGTGTAGTACGCGGCGATCTCGGCAGCGCGCTCGACCACACAGGCAGCCACGGGCTTTCCCCAGCCGTTGGTGAGGTGCTCGGCGAGGTGAAGCAGGCCGGCGATGCGCACTGTGTGGCCGACAAGCTTGCCAGCCCAGTCACGCAGGTGGGAGAGAGGCTGCTCCGGGCGAAGTTGGATCTCAAGCTGGCCCTGGAGCTTCTCCACCGCGAGATCGGCAGCCGCGTCGAGCGGGACAGTGACGGGCTGCGGCAGGTCGACCAGCGTGCGGATCAGGCTCGTCAGTCGCGTCTCGTAGGTGCGGGTGACCGGATCGGGGACGGGGTCGGTGCGGATCTTGCGGTAGCCAAGGTTCGAGGGCGGCAAGGAGTAGAGGAAGCGGGCGAGCAGACCCCGATCGCGGGCGCCGGGAGTCGCACCGAGCTCCTGCAGGACGGCGGGCTGCGGCGTGACGCCGATAGTCAGCGCCGGCTTGTCGACGGTGGGCTGTTCGCGGCTGATGCGGTCGGTCTGCAGGCGCTCGCCCTTGTGTGCCTGCAGGAAGACGCCCAGGTTCGGCTTGGCGGTGTACCTGCCGGCGATGATGTCGAACAGGTCCCCTTCGGGTGACAGGGCCGCCAGGCAGCGGTGGATAGCGAGTTGGTGCGCGAGCGGTTCCGGCGTGATGTCGCCGGAGACGGTCAGCCGCGGAGTGGGCGGAACCTGGATCTGCTCGGCGAGCATCCGGGCGCCGGCTACTTCGGCGATCAGCTGGGTCCGGTTGACCTTGTCCGGTGCCTTACGGGCCTTCCCTATCAGCGCCTCAACCTCGGCCTCGGCAGCGTCCTTGGCGGCCTGTGCCTCGATGATCCGAGCACGGGACTCCGTGCGGAACTCGTCCTCGACCCGGTAGATCGGGGCGGTCATCGCGGCAAAGACGTCGGACTTGCGGCTGGCAGGCGGCATTGCGCACACAAGGTAGAGGTTCGTCTGCTCGCTCCATCCGGGGCGGATCTGCACGTGCACCCGCCCGCCTGCGGCCGTGGCCAGGGCGGCAAGCGCCATGGTCGCGGCCATGTCGGGCGGTGTCTGAGTGAACTCCGCGACCGCCGAGACCTGCTTGCGTACCCAGGTGGGCAGGGCATGGACCGGGAAGGTGGGCAAGGGGGCGTGCGCGCCGAGCGGCACCGGAGGCGGCCATTCCTCGGCCTCTGCGAGCGCCTGGAGCGTATCCAGAGCGGCTGTGCGGATGCTGTCCATGTCGGCTGCCTCGCTGGCGAGGTGCGCGATCCGTCCGGCGCCCGCTGCGATCCGGCGCCGGCGGGCGGCCGCCTGGACCAATTCGGCGTAGTACCCGCCTGAAGCGGCGGTCGGCGTGGCGGTGAGGCAGGCGTGAAGGTAGCCGGGGCCGCCGACGCGGTTGAGGTCGCCGCTCGCTCGGAGCGCGTCCGTCAGCAGGATCGGGTCAACGGGTCGGTCGGAGGCGGCCATCGAGGTGATGGCGCGCCAGATGGTTTCGTGTGCCGGACGGTAGAACACGGCCGGGTCACCGCCCAGCGCCTCCGTCAGCGCGGGAATGGTGGTCGGCGCGAGCAGGGCCGCGCCGATGACGGCCTGCTCGGCAGCCAGCACCTCGACAGACTCGGGTGCGGAGGGGATGACGTCGGCCTGTTGGGGCTCGCTGGTGCTCACCGTGCGTCTCGCTTCGGGAGGAGCGCGGAGCCGGGCCATGGTACGCCCAGACGTCGCGCCGTGGGTGGTTAGGCGGGATGAGGTGTGGCTGCGGGAGCAGATCGGGCCGGGTCCGGCCTCAAGCGATCAGCTCTTCAGATGTGCAATGGCCTCAACTACCGCCTGCAGCAGCGGGCAGGGGATGATTTGGTGCATGCTTGGAGCACCTCCTGATTCCTGGATGGGATGGAGGCCGGGGCAGCGGGCTTCCTGACCCGTCGTCCGCTGCCCCGGGTTGAGCTGGCGCTGCATCAACCGGCCGTCATAGCCGGTGAGTCAGACGCTCGCTGTCGCCGAGCTGGCCTGCGACTCAGTGGCCGGCCGTGGTGAGCGTGGTGAGCAGAGCGTGGATGGGGCTGGCCACCACGGTCGCGGCGGCGGTGAAGCCCGAGAGCCAGACCACGACGGCGCCGAACAGGCTGACTTGCTTGGCCCAGACCAGGACCACGGTGCTGGCGAAGAAGATCAGAGCGGTGGAGACGGTGACGGCCACGGCTGGAATTCCCTTCTTACGGACGAGTTAGCGGGCACCGGTCCGGAGACGGACGGCGACGTTGTAGAGGTGGCGGCCAAGGCGGATGCGCTTGCCGATGCCGTCGCAGCGCCGGCAGTGCTTGCCTCGGCACGGACGTCCTCGGCGGTCGTACTTGAGCTGGAAGCCGAAGCCTCGGCACCTGCGGCAGTCGCCGAACGGGCTGGCGGCGCAGAGCGCCGCGTAACACACGGTCATGAGGATCAGGACGGGGCTAGCGGCAAGCAGGGTGCTCAACACGGGTCCTCCTGAGTGCTTCTGGGCGCTCCCCAGCGGGAGGCGCTAGGCGATAGATCCCTGTTCAGGGCTTATCTGGCGTGCTAGCGGGGGTGCTAGGTCTAGCGGGCTCGGGTGCTAGACCTAGCAGCGGCGGAGTTCAGCTCGCGTCCCGCTTCTGATCACGCTCCGCAGCTGCGGCGGAGATGTGTGCGCGGGTGATGCCGCGCCGGTTGGCGCCCTTGCCGTCCTCGGCGGTCCCCCAGACCTGGCCCGTGCTGATCCCGTGCGGCTTCAGCGCGGCGGCCAACTGGTCGGGCGCCCAACCGCCGTAGACCTCCGGCCGCAGCTCCGCGAGGCGCGCGACAACGGTCTCCGACCACGCCTTCGCTTCGGAGGCCGGTACCACGGCGAGGATGTCGGCGAGCAGGTTGTAGGACGGTCCGTCCACCGGCGCGCTGTCGTTACCCGCGGCGTAGCCAGTGAGCAGGCCGGCCCGCTCCCGCACGGCTCGGGCACGGGTCCCAATGGCCTCGGCCGTGGGCGCATCGACGTTCACGGCCCGCACGATCCGGGCGTCCGCGCCCTCGCCGACGAAGTACGCGATGCCCTTGTCGGCCCAGGCGAAGGTGGTGGCCCGGATCCCGTTCCGGTAGGAGCTGGTACCCAGCACCATGTCGTTCTCCAACTGGCCCATGACCTTGAGGCAGAGGCGGACGGAGGCGTTGGCGCTGATGCCGGTAGGCAGCGACTTGGCGTCGGGGCGCTGGGTGGCGAGCAGCAGGACAATTCCGGTCGCGGGGCCGCGCTTGACCAGGTCGGTGCAGATCTCTTCCAACTCACCGCCGTACTTCGGGTGTTCGAACCACTTCTGGCACTCGTCCACGCCGATGACGATCGGGTGCAGCCCCAGCGACTTCTTATCGGCCAGTTCGCTGGTGACCTTGGACTCCGGGCAGATGTCGCGCGGCAGTGAGCGGATCACCTTCGCTCGGCGGCGCAGCTCGGCACGGATCTCGCGCATGTCGTCCAGTGCGTACTTGATGTCCTCGTCGTCCTCGCCGGCCCGGTGGCGGTGCGAGACCGTCTCGCCGACCGGGTCGAGGTCACCGGTCCCCTTGAGGTCGTAGGTGTGCAGCTCGGCCCGCGGGTCCAGGGCTGCGATCAGCAGGAGCAGCCGGAGGAGGAAGGTCTTGCCCATCCTGGGGATCGCGCCGATGATGCCCGCGATGTACATCAGGGTCAGCTCGACCCACCGCCCGCGCTGGTCGGTGGCGAAGCTCGCGGGCTTGAACAGGTCCACGCTGCCACCGTTGAGCAGCGGCCAGACTGGCTGCCTCGTCTTGTTCATGTCCTGGTCGCCGACCCAGAGCGCCATCATGCCGGGGTGCTCGCCGGCCATCGGCTCCGGCCAGACGCAGCCCAGCGGGCGGCGCAGGCCCGACGCGAGCTTGTCCCGCTTGTCCATCACCTCGCCGACCGTGACCCCAGGCGGCAACTGGACGTCGGCCCGCCATCCAGGCCCGTCGCGGGTGATAGGGGCGGTGAACTCCACCCGGCCGCCTTTGGAGAGGTACTGGGTGATGCCGCTGACGGCCAGCACGGACAGCGCCCGCTCGACCATCTCAGAGGTGAGCCGCTGCACCTTCGCCGCGACAACTGCGCGGGAGATCAACGGCTGATCTGCCGGTGCGCCGGCCGTACCCAGGCCGAGCATCGCAGCCACGACGAGCACCAGCAGCGCCCAGCCGGGGGCGGTCAGCACCAGCAACGGGCCGAACGCGGCGACGGACAGAACGAACAGGGCAGTGAGCCAGCCTCGCGAGGCAACTCGCCGGTCGCGCTGGCGGGAGAGCTTCAGGTAGAGCTCGGCATCCTCCGTGGCGACGGCGTACGCGCGGATCGGCTCCGCTTCGAGGTCACGCGTCCAGCGGCGGAACTCCCGCATGGCGCGGGACGCACCACGGGGTGAGCGCGCCACGAGCTTGCCCGCATACGCCGGCAGGCGGACCGCGTGGAACGCCACCGAGTGGGCGTAGTGGCCGGCCGTCCAGCGGGCCGCCTCCTGGAACTCGGCCTTGCTCTGCAGCCAGGCCGGAATCACCGGGCGACGCTTCTCCGTCTGGAGGCGCTGGAGCCAGCCCAGTCCAGCGGGCGCCGGCTTGTCGACCGGTGCGGCGGGCGCCGGCTCGTACACCGAGTCCCCGGCCGGGTTGCTGTACTGGCCGCCAGCGACGGAGCTGGCGTTCTGCTGGGCTCGTTGAGCCCGCGCCTGGTCGATGTCGACCACGTTGTCGTCACGGTCAGCGTTCAACTCGGCTTCCAGGCGCGCGAACAGCTCGCGCGAGTCGTCATCCTCGTCGTGGTTCACTGAGGTCCTTCCTCACATCGATGGGTGAAGGAGCCCGGGACGCGCTCTGTGCTGGCAGGCCGGTCGCGTCCCGGGTGGTCTGGCGGTGGCTCAGCGGAGCTGCACTGCACCGGCGTCGGCGGACGACGTGCTGTCCGTGGCGGCGGTGGGCACCTCACGAGAGCAGGACGCGGCAGCGCACTCGCGGGCCAGCACCAGGAACTCGCTGGCCGCATCGGCCAGCGCCTCGGCAAAGGCAACGAGGGTGGCCGGGCCTTGGAACGTCACGCTCGGGCCGAAGAGGGTGAGGAGGTGCCCCTTGCTCTCCAACCGGAGAAAGGGCTCGCCGTCGCTCTGCCGCGCGCTGATGACCGTGGTCTGCGCGGTCACGTGCAGGAAGGTCGTACTGCTCATAGCGCTATACCTCCAGTGCTGAGGTCGACTCAGTCAGGCGCCGGCTGGCGCGACTGGGCTGGACTGACGTTCCGTCCGGACGGCGCGGATCTGCTTGGCGCCCCACTCCGGGGACATGCCGTGCACCCGCCCGATCTCGGTCGGGGAGGGAGAGCCGCCGGCGGCGAGAGTGCGGCGGATCGCGGCGCGCGCGGCCCGACGCTTGGCCTCCACAGCGGCGCCCGTTGCTGCGGCCTGTACAGGGGTTGTACGGTCCGAACGAAGTGGCGCCGAGCGTGCAGCCGTACGGCCTGTGACCTGGGTGTACGCCCCTGTACGGACCGCCAGCGGCGACATCCGCGTGCGGACTTCTGCCTGCAGCAGTTCGGCAACCGGGCGGGCGGCGGCGAAGCCGGCCTCCACCCTGGCCCGCGCATCGAGCCTCTGCGGCACGGCCGCTGCGGCCGTGGGCCGAGTGAGCAGTTCCAGGCCGGCTCGGTCACCCGGTCGCAAGTGCTTCGCCACCAGCGTGGAGACCTTGGCGTAGCTGTCGAGCAGGTCGGCGGTGATCCCCGGCTCGGCACCGTGCACCGCCCGCCAGGCCAGCGTCCACAACTCGTCCGGCGTCAGCTCCGACGGGAGCGCAGTGGCCAGCCACCGGGCGGTGCGGGCCACCTTGCGGTGGCGACGCTGCCGGCGGCGGTCTCGGCGTGCCTGGCGCGGGTCCGCCGCGTCCTCCCGCTGCGAGAGCAGGTACATGTGCCAGGTGATCGGCGCCGCCAGCGAACCGCACGCAGCGACGACCGCGAAGGCCGGGCCCCAGAGCTGAGCGCCATGGGTGAGGTTGACGGCCGCCGCGACGATCGCGGCTGTCCAGATTCCCGCGTGGTGGACCGCGGCGGACAGGCCTCGCGCGTCCCGCGCCCGCCCCTGCAGGGCGAACACCCAAGTGAGCGACTCCAGCGCGGTCCCGCCCGCCAACGCCATTGGCAACGGCCAGCGCTCGGCAAGGAAGCTGACCTGCGCCGGCAGCGCGACGACCACGAACAGCATGATCACGGCAAGCGTGGCCAGTAGCGCTGCACGGCCGGCCAGAGCCCGCCGGCGGCGGGCCCACTGCTGCGCTCGTGCGGCCTGCCGCCGGGCTGCGCGCCGCTCACGTTCCGCCTCAGCAACGGCGCGCAACTCGGCCAGTGCTTCCTGATGCTCCCGCTCGGATCGCCTGAGCACTGCTTGAGCAGCGGCATCGGCCTCAGCCCGATCTCTCCCGGCCTTCGCCCTGGCGAGTTCCACCGTGACCGCGTCCAACTGCCTGGCAGCCCGCAGGCTGTAAACCGTCTGATCGGTCATGCGGCCGGCTCCGTCCGCAGCGGCCGGTGGGCACCGCAGCGCGTGGTCAGCGGGATGACACCCAGCAACGTCGCGGCGTACAGCACCAGTTCGGGGTCGTCCGCGCTCAGGTCGGCCAGAATTCCGCGAGCGGCGTCCACTCGGACGGCACGCTCCAGGCCCGATTCGCCGGACCGGCCGAACAGCATCTCCCGCAGGAAATCAGGGAGTTGCTCGTCTTCCGCGAATCCGGAGGTCAGCTCCTCGAACTCCGCCACGGTTAAAGCTTCTTGGTCACCGACATAGGTGCGCATACTGCTCTCCTGGTCCTGGATGGGATGGAGAGCCGGAGCGGCGAGCTTCCTTGACCCGTCGACCGCCGCCACCGGCTGTGAGAGTGCTACTCAGACGCTGATGCGGCGCGGGTCGGCCACCCGCTGAATGATCTGAACCGCCGTCATGACGGCGGTCGAGGAGCCGAAAGCCGCCAGGATGGCCAGCAGAAGGCTGCCGCCCGAAGCCATTTCCGCGTCGCCAGCCAGGGCACCCGCCACGAAGGACACGGCCAGCACGATGCATGCCACCACGCCCCGGGCGACGGTCTTGGGCTCGGGGCCACGGGCGACGACTTCGAGGTCGTAGTGCCTGACCTGGCGCAGCTCCCCGCCGGAGACCTGGATGACCACGACACTGCCGCCGGCCTGGCGGGCGACACCGGTCACCGTTCCCAGCGCCATGTCGCTCCGGTCGCGAACGACGTCACCGATTGCGATCTGCATGAGTCTCCCCCTCCTCGGGATTCGGAGGCGGGTCCGGTTCCGCCCGGCCGCCACAACTCCTAAAGAGATCCTGTCCTCAGGTCCTCTTAAGGAGTTGCTAGAACTATGGCGCGCGTCACCTCAACTCGTCAAGTCCTCTTAAGGACTCGTATGCTGGTGTCGCTAACCGACCAGGACGGTGGTGACCATGGCGAAGCTGTATGAGCGCATCGCGGACGACCTCCGCCAGCGCATCCGTGCAGGTGAACTCGCGCCGGGCGACCGGCTGCCGGCGGAGACGGCCCTCGCGGAGCAGTACGGCAGGAGCCTTCCGACCACCCGCCAGGCGCTGGCGCTCTTGCAGGCGGAAGGGCTGATCGAGAAGAAGCACGGCCTCGGCAACTTCGTGCGCCAGGCGCGCAAGCTTGTCCAGCGCACCAACCAGCGGCACCAGTGGGAGAAGGACCGCGCACGGAGTCCGCTGCAGGATCGTCAGAAGACCGGCGCGACCGAGCACGACACCGGCCTGGTCCTGGATGACCTGGTCTTCACGGCCGAGTACCGGGAAGTCGTGGCGTTCGGAGAGTGGGCCGAAGCCTTCAGAGTCGCGGCAGGAACAGTCCTGCTGGAGCGCATCTTCCGGACGCGCTACCGCGCGGAGACCGCCCCCTTCAACCTCACCCATTCGTACCTGGTCCGCGACATGATCGCGGGGAACCCCGACCTTCTCGACGCCACGCGCGAGCCCTGGCCCGGGGGCACTCAGAATCAGCTCTACACCGTCGGCATCGAGATCGACCGTGTCGTAGAGCGCATAACGGCACGGCCGCCAACGGCCGAGGAGACCGAAGAGCTGGAACTGCCCCCCGGCACCTCCGTCCTGGTCCTGCGAAAGACGTCTTACGACATCGCCGGGCGCGTCGTGGACATCGCCGACGTCACGCTGCCCGGCGACCGCACGGAAATGACCTTCACCACTCAACTGGAAAGGTGGTGAAGGCCGTGCAGCGGCGCATCATCATCGTCACCCCGGTCCACCCGGCGGCCGCCCCGTTCCTGCCGGACGCGTACAAGTCGCTGCGCGAGCAGGTGCTTCCCGAAGGCTGGGACTGGCTCTGGCTGATCCAGGAAGACGGCAAGAGCGACGAGGTCGCGCCATACGTCCCTGACGACGCCCGGGTGAGCTTCAGCCAGGGCCGACCGGGGGGCGCGGGAATGGCCCGGACCATCGCGCTCGCGCGTGCAGAGGGCGAATACGTCAAGGTGCTGGACGCTGACGACATGTTTGCCCCCGGCGCGCTCGCCCGCGACCTGGCCGCGCTCAGCTCTGACCCCACCATCGGATGGACGACGTCCCGGGTCCTGGACCTGTTGCCCGACGGCTCGACCGTCGGCTTCGACCAGGACCCGCCGGCCGGGCCGATCGAGCGCGGCGCCGTGCTGGAGCATTGGAAGGCCCACGGCTACCGAGCCCAGGTGCACCCTGCAACACTCTGCATCCGGCGCGACCTGCTGCTTGCCCTTGGTGCCTGGATGGCGCTGCCGGCCTCGGAAGACACCGGTCTTCTGCTCGCGCTCAGCGCAGTCAGTCGCGGGTGGTTCACTCCGGACGTGGGCCTGCTCTACCGGAAGTGGCCCGGTCAGATGACCAATCAGGCCGCCCACACCGACGCGATCGAGCGCGAGGCCCGGATGGCCGTGATCGAGAGCCGAGCTGAGGCGCTTGCCGGCTTGGCGTGGCGCTACCCGGCCGGAGCTTGAGCGGCCTGACGTCCCGCCGTAAGAAGCGAGAGAGCCTGGACACCTCCGTCAAGGAGGTGTCCAGGCTCGATCAGTCGAACGGTGCACGGCACTCTCAGCGTGGGGTGGCTCGGCTGGTCTCCTGGCTGGGTCCTGCCCGGATCAACTGCACTTCCCCACCCTGACCGGAATCCCTCAGACGCGGGCGTTGGGCCGGTCCAGGCGGGGCCAGATCACCCTGGTGCTGCCGGACGCGTCGGAACGATTTCAATCCGATGCCGCTCCGCCTCCCCGATGTCACCGACGTAAAGGTCCTGCCCCCACCAGCCGGTGCGCTGCAAATGACCTGCGATGCACTCCGCCGCCTCCGGCCGGCCGAGGCCCAGCTCGATGAAGTCCCGGTGCAGTGGCCAGACCCTCAACTGCCCAACCTCCTTGAGCAGCGCCGTGAGCGCGTCCAGGAGCTGGTCGAACTCGACCGCGGGCATGATGCCCTCGATAGAGGCCGTGACAGGGCCGAAGGTCTCCGGCGTGACGCTCACCCAGCACCTCCGGCGGCCGAAGCGAGCGCAGCCCACACCACTTTACCCACGGGCCCTTCGCGGAAATTCGCGCCCCACTCCTGCGAAAGCTGCTCGACCAGCAACAGTCCACGACCGGACTCGTCGTCCCGACTCGCCTTGCGCATAGCCGGGAGTTTGCGGCTGGGGTCGTGGACCTCAATGCGCAGCAGACCTGCCGACATCTCGAACCGGACGAAGATTCGGCAGTCCCGTGGCGCGCGAACGTGCTGCACGGCGTTGTTGACCAACTCGGTCAGCACCGTCATTCCGACCTCCGCGAACAGCTCGCCACCATCCACGCCCGCCAAAAACTCCCGCAACAGGCTGCGGGCGGCGCCCCCGGACGTCGGCCGGCGCGGCAGCCAGGCAAAGGTCGCACTCGGAATCGTCGTCACCGGGCTTCCTCCAGGTTCCTGCAGTCAACGGTCGCGAACAGCGCCTCCGCGCGGCCACCGGGAAGGAGCAGGAGCGATCCCACCAACACCCGCCCATCGCTATCGGTCGAGGTGCGCTCGATCACCAACACCGGGGCCCGGGTGACGACGTGAAGCTCTTCTGCCTCCTCCGCGGTCGGAAACCGCGCGACGGTCCGCTCTCGGGTGGCCGCAAGCCGAACGCCGCGCGCGAATAGCTGCGCCAGAACGTCGTCGCCCCACGGTGATTGCGGCACTTCCGTCGCGCCCCCATCTAGGACACGCGGCACGTAGACGCGAGCCAAGCTGCAGGGGACACCTGCCTGCTTGCTCAGGTAGACGCGCTCCACCAGCGGAGTGCCGGCGGGCACCTGCAGCCAGGGAAGCAACCCGCCTTGTGCCTCCAGCTCGGTCACCCTGACGTCGACCTTCAGAAGGCTTGAGCCAGCTGGCTGCACGGTCTGCGCATCGCACCCGCTGACATACGTGACCGGCCGGATCGGCGGACGAACGAAGTTCCCCCGCCCATGGAACTTCTCGATCAGGCCCTCGGCCTGCAGCACGTCCAGTGCCCGGCGCAGGGTAGGCAAGCCAACCCGATAGGTCGCGGCAAGCTCCCCCTCCGAGGGCAGCCTGTCGCCGGCCGGTAGAGCGCCGCTCTTGATACGGCTTCGGAGTTCATCAACTACGTGCGTGTAGCGGACGGCCATGACGCAGTCACCGCTTCCGCTCGTCGTCGGCGGAGCCGTGACACGGCAGAGCCGGGTGGAGGTAGCTCGAACACGCTACGAGCTGATACCTGGTCAAGGTTGAGGCAGGACAGATAATGTCGAACACGCTGATCAGCTCCCATACAGCTGACGGCACTGCCCCGCGACGGCGAATGCGTCGTCCGTCGCGGGTGCATCCATACGGACGGCGGCCCACACGATCAGGCCGCGGCTGGCGCTTTTGACGAGCCCGAACTGGTCGGCTGTCTCCAGCAGAGCCAGCAGGGCTCCCCACGACTCGGCCGTTGTCGAGTCCGGCACCTCCGTTTCTAAGCAGACGTGACTGCCGTGGTCATGCACGTGCGCGTCGAGGCCAAGGGCCGAAAGACCAGCAGCGATGTCATCGACACGTGCTTGATGGCACGAGGACACAGGACACCCCTCCGCAGCCCCTCGACTACTAAGAGCGAAGCTAGTTAACTAGACTAGACCTAGTGGACTAGATTTTCCATATGCGTGAGCAACCTCCGTACCTGCGGATCGTGGATGCCCTGCAGGAGCGCATCGCCAGCGGGGAGTGGTCGCCGGGCGATCGCCTGCCGTCGCGCGCGCTGCTCGCTCAGGAGTTCGGTGTCGGTGACAACGTCATCCGGCGCGCTCAGGAACTCCTGATCCTTCAGGGTGCTCTCGAAGGCCGAGCGGGCTCGGGCACCTTCGTCGCCGAACCGCGAGAGCGACTGCGACTCGTCCGCTCTCGGGCGCGCGAAGACCGCGACGGCTCCCCCTTCCAAGCCGACATGACGAGCCTCGGCCGGCGGGGAACGTGGGAGAGCCGCACCGACGCCAAGGTGCCAGCGCCTGCCGACATCGCGGCCCGCCTCGGCATCGCAGTAGGCGACCTGTGCGTGCGCACGGCCTACGAGTTCTTCGCCGACGGCAAACCGGTCCAGCTGTCGACCAGTTGGGAGCCCTACCGCATCACCGGGGGCACGCTGGTCGTACTCCCCGAGGGCGGCCCGCACGCCGGCCGCGGTGTGGTCAACCGCATGGCCGAGATCGGCATCACGGTCAGCCACCTCACTGAGCAGCCGGAGCCCCGGCACGCGACCGACGAGGAAGCCACACTCCTCGGGGTGCAACGCGGCGCTCTCGTCACGCACATCCGACGCACCTACTTCAGCGACGACCTCGCGGTCGAGACTGCGGACCTGATCATTCCCGCAGGCCTGTGCGAGTTGGTCTACGAGGTACCGGTCGGGCGCTGAGAAGCTCCCGGATGCGGCTGTGGACCAGACGAGTCACCCGGTCCACCGCTTCAAGCGGCTGGAACACGGGGCGCGGGAGTCACAACTGTCACAGCGTCACAGAACGTCAGCGTGCCAGCAGGCCAGGGATCGGGACCACCCCCGTGTTTCAGCCTGCCACCCGCCGGCTGCCGGACGTGCGGCCTAACTCAGCCTGCCAAAACACTCGTTGACAGGGCCATGAACCTCTCTGCCCCCTAGAATCTCAAGACATCAAGAGAACTTCATGTCCTGGGGGATGAGTTGGCGGCCGCCGAACAGTTAGTGACGATCGCAGCTGTCCTGGTCGGTGCGATGACCACGCACCTCACCAACCACGCGATGGAGCGGACTCGGAAGCAGCACGAGCTACTGACGCGATGGGACGAGAAGAAGCTCGACGCCTACGAGGGCTACATCGACAAGATCAGATCGTGCATCTTCCTTGCCGTGCAGCTCTACGAGCACAAGGAGGGCATCCATGCGAGCCCCAAGGGCGAACACGAGCTGAGCGTGGAGCTGGCGGAGGCCAGCTGGCAGCGCGGGCGCGCATTCGAGCGCATCATGCTGCTCGGTGGCGATGAGGTCGTTGAGGCAGCGCACCAGCTCAACGCGGCAGCCCTCGAAGTCGACTGGCAGGCCGGCGGCAAGGTCCACGGCACCCTGGACGAGTGGCGCTCACGTAACCGCGCCGTCTTCCGCAGCATCAACGAGTTCCACGACGCCGCGCGCCAGGACCTCGGCGTCCAGGGCAACGTCAGCGGTGAGAGCCACCCGGAGCGAGACCTTCTACTGCCTCCCCAGAGAGGTGGCGCGACGGGCAAGAATGGCTGATTCGCCGCCCACCACGTCGAGCGAGACACCTCAGCACCGCCCAGGGAAACCCAGTGGGAACTCCCTGCTGCGGGCGGCAGAGTCTCCCTCATCGGCGAGTGGCAGCGGGGCTACCCTGACGACCGGCGCACAGCCGAGCAGCGCGCCAAGAAGGCAGCCGACCACATGGGCTGGGACTTCGAGTACACGGCCGGCCGGGTGATGGCCCAGCTGACCGGTGAGCACGTCATCCTCCAGGACGACGGGAGCTCGCACAGCATGCCAGACATCCGGATCGAGTACGCGGACGGCCGGGTCGGCTTCGGCGAGTGCTGGATGGACCTGGACCAACACCCCATGCCGAGGTCTCCGGCGGTCTCGCCAGAGAGCGGTCTTCGATGGCCGACCCGGGCTGCAGCCGGGTCTGGACAGCTCGCGTCAACGGCGACTTCCGGCTGAAGAACCGTCAGGTCTCTGACTACCGCAGCTGCTCGGCGAGCTAAAGGCCGAGGGTAAAACGCCCGCGATGATGGGTGAGCGCTGTCTGGTATGGAGCCCGGTCGAGGGCTGGTTCAACCCGACCGGCCGCTGGGCGGCCAGCTGACCGGCAGAACCTGCTGCGCAGGCTCCGGCCCGGCGACGTGACCGAACCGGGGCCTGCACACGGCTACTTCAGCAGCCTCGTCATGCGGGCCGGGCGGGTCAGGACAGGTTCAGCGCCGGCGACTCCGTCGGCCCATACCAGTTGAGGCCGTCAGGGGTGAAGGACATGTCGACGTAGTAGGTGTTTCCGGTTGCCTGCTGTCCGAACGAGATGTTGTCCAAAGCGGTGCACTGCCCTGCGGGTATCGCCCACTGCGTCTGGGACGGGTCGCAAAAGGAGGAGATCTCCGCAACGATCTGCCCGTTGTGGACGAGCTGCAAGTCGACCGAACGCACCAGTCCGCTACCGCTGAGGTAGCCGCTGCCGTTGACCGTGGCGCCGCTGGAACTGATGCACGGCCTGGTGGACACATTCAAGCCGCTGTACGAGTACCAGGCGCGGCACCCGCCACCGGTGGACGCGTGCGCTGCCGAGGCAAGCGCCAGCGGCGCGGCCAGCGCGGCCGCCGCGACTACGGCGACGCGGACTTTCGATCGGTTCTGCATAGCTCTGAGTCCCTCCGTGGGTCCAAGGTTGTACGTCAACATACGGATGGGCCAACTCGATCACGCCCCCCGGCGCCACTGTAGCCACCTGCATGGGAAACTGAAAAGAGATCAGCAGCCTAGTGCTCCAGTGAGAGTTCTCCATGTGCCCTGGTCAGTGGCCTGGGGACGGTGAGTGTATCGAGGCTGCGGCGTGGGTGGGGCACATGGAAAACCTATTAGGAAGCCGGCCGAAACGGCCCGCCGGATGACCAACGGACCGTCACGAAAGATCGAGGCCAGGGCGCTGTCCGTTGCACTCGCGCTTTGACTACCAGACCGGCCGGCTAGGCGAGTAGAACGTCCCGTACTTCTGCCCGTCGATCACGATGAAGCTCTGACCTTGCGCATAGCCATTCGGGAAGGCACTGCTCCCATATCCTGCATCGCCATGACAAGGCGTATTGAAAGTGCTGTTTGTCGGATAGCCCTGACAGGTGGCAATATTAAACATGTAGCCACCGCTGTTATACCAGAGCGTAACCGCGATCCGATGATGCCCATAGTTCACGATGTTTACGTCAGGTGAAGCCCAATACGACGCAAGCACATGAACGCACGTCGACAGGTAGACGTCGTTCGTAACCTTGCTCTGGTTGCACCAAGTGCCCGTATTACCGGCAGCAGAAGCTGGGGTCGTCCCGACCAGCAGCGCAGTCGCCGCCACTCCGAACGTCAGCGCACTCGCCATCGACCGTCGAAACTTGCGAGCAGTGCCCAAAATGACCTCCCGGCTAGCTCCACCCGCGACCGCCACTGAGAGTGAATACTTGACAGCCGCGACCTCGTCAATTCTTTCAGGGGGAATCGAGGCGGTCAAGACTTGCGCATGGATACCGTGCAAATAAACTCGAAATGACCAAACTTTGCCAGAAATGACATGTTGTATGAAATATGTCAGATGTATTCGGTTTCTTCCTCTGGAAGTGGCCGCCCTTGCCAGGCGTGGCGGACTAATATTCCAGCCGGACTTCTCTATTCCCGCTGGTCAACGGGCCTGAGACTGGCCCTGGATGTCTTCGACAGCAACAGCCAGCAGATGCGGCAGCAGCACCTCAAGTATGTGATCACTCAACGCGCTTGTTCAGAGATCGAACTGACCAATGGTCACGCTCAGCCATCCCGAAATGTTGATCAGAACCGCCAACGAGCGCCGTCGCGGCGAGGCCGTCAGTGGACGGTTCGACAGTCCAGGTGAACGACGTCTCGGCCTGGGCGCCGTTCGGGTCCTTCGCGGTTACAGTCACCGTGTTGGTCCCGGCCGTGGTCGGAATGCCGGTGATCAGGCCCGAGAACGAGAGAGACAGACCGGCAGGCAGATCGGTGGCGCTGTACGCCACTCTCTGTCCGGTCGTCGAGTCGCTTGCGGCGACCTGCAATGAGACCGGAGTGCCGGCCGAACCCTCCTGCGGGCCAGGGGCGGTGATCGTCATGAGCTGCCCGAGTTGGTCAGCGCAGATGCTGAGCGTGCCAGTGAGCTTGAGCCCTGCGGAAGAGTCGGCGTCGCCGACAGCAATGCCGTAATCGCCAGTACTGGTAGCCCAGTTGTTCGTGTCCACGTCCCAGTAACGAAGGCTTCGCTCGGTGAGCGGGAAGGTGACAGTCTCGCTCTGGCCAGGCTGCAGGTTCACCCGGACGAAGCCCTCAAGCTGCCGCGGCGGCTGCCCGGAAGCAGCCGGGTCGATGACATACAGCTGGGCGACCTCCGCTCCGGCCCGGGTGCCCGTATTGGTCACGGTCGCGCTCACCGTGGCCTCGCCACCCCGCGGCAAGCGGCTGATCTGCAGGTTGCTGAAGGAGAACGTGGTGTAGGAAAGGCCGTAGCCGAATGGGTACTGGGGCGTCAGGCCCTTGCTGTCGTACCAGCGGTAGCCGACATCGACGCCCTCCGAGTACTGAGCCTGCCCGTCAACGCCGGGCCATCGCGCGTTCGTGCTCGCCGGGAGCTGGGAGAGCGAGGTCGGGAAGGTCACCGGCAGGTGGCCGGAGGGGTTGGTGGCGCCGAACAGAACGTTCGCGATGGCGGTGCCGTCCTGCTGCCCTGGGTACCAGGCCTCAAGCACGCCCTTGACCGAGGAGAGCCAGGGCAGGGTGACCGCGGAGCCGGTGTTGAGCACCACGATCGTGTCCGGGTTCGCCGCGGCCACCGAAGAGATCAGCGCGTTGTCCTCGCTGGGCAGATCGATGCTCGTCAGGTCGCTTCCTTCGCTCTCCCAGGTGCTGGCGAACACCACCGCGACGCTGGACCTGGCGGCGAGCGCAGCGGCCGAGCTCGGCGAGGAGCCGTCGTCGTAACTCACGGTCGCACCGCTGGGCGCGGCACTGGTGATCCCCTGCAGCGGCGTGACTGTGCCGCTGGAGTTCACGCCCGCGGTCCCGCCACCGCCGGTCTGTGCGCTGGTCGAGGCATCCGAGCCGATGACGGCGATGGACGTGTCCGAGGCGCCGAGCGGCAGGACGTTGTCCGAGTTCTTCAGCAGTACCGTGCCCTCTTCGGCCAGGCGCTCTGCCGTCGCCTGGTGCGAGGCACTGGTCGCGACCTGGGTCGCGGATCCTGTCGCCGGCTTGTCGAACAGCCCGAAGGCGAACATCTCGGTGAGGATGCGTGAGACGGACGTGTCGATCATGGACTGACTCACCTGACCGGAGGTGACGGCCTGCCGCAGCGCGCTGCCGAAGTAGGTGTTGTCACCCGGCATGTCCTGGTCCAAGCCCGCGTTCACTGACGGCACGGTGGAGTGTGTGGCGCGCCAGTCGGAGGTGACGAAGCCGGTGAAGCCGAACTGCCGGCGCAGGACTGAGTTCAGGATCAGCGGGTTCTCGCAGGCGAAGGTCCCATTGATCTGGCTGTAGGAGCACATCACCGAGGAGGGGGCGCCCTGCTGCACGGCGGTCTGGAAGGCGGGTAGGTAAATCTCCCGCAGCGCCTGGTCGCCGACGATCGCGTCGTCGGCGGGCGTGTTGCGGTTCGTCTCCTGGTTGTACACAGCGAAGTGCTTGACCTGTGCCATCACCCCGGTGGACTGCACACCGCGGATGTCAGCTGCGCTCATCTGCCCGTTGAGGTACGGGTCCTCACCGACCGACTCGAACGCGCGGCCCCAGCGCGGGTCCCGCACGATGTTGATCGTCGGTCCGAGGTCCACAGTCGTGCCCTTGGCGGCCTGCTCCTCACCGATGGCCTGGCCGTAGGTCTGCTCCGCTGTGGTGTCCCAGGTCGCGGCGACGCTGACGGGCGCCGGGAACTGGGTGACCCCCGTCATCCAGTCGCTCACGCCGGCCGGACCGTCCTCCAGGCTCAACGCCGGGATGCACAACGAACCGATCCCCGGCGTAAAGCCGACGTAGCTGGAGCCGCCGGCCCCGGTCATCAGCTGGACCTTCTGATTCAGCGTCATCCGCGAGATCACCTCGTTGACGCGCTGAGGGATCGGCGCGCTCGATCCCACCCACGGGCAGGCGGTCGAGACCGCCGCAGCGGGTGGAGCCACGACATAGGCAGCCGGCAGCGAACCGGACAGAGTGCTCAAGGCCACCGCCATTCGCGCGAGCCACGGTGCGGTGACGATCCTGCGCATGACGCCTCCGGCTCACGGAAGGGAGATGACTCGCTGGCCCCTGCACACTAATCTGGCGAACCCTCCAGGTCAGAACACGACACCGGAGACGGCGAAGCGACGACGCCAGACCAGGTCAGCGCGCATTCCTTATGCCGATTCGCGGAGGAGACACCCCGTCAGCCAATCTCATTGCACGCCATTTCTGCTGGTTGCAGGCCAATCAACTGCACCGGTACTGCGCTACCTTGCAGACTGCGCCGGCGCCCGCGGGTGATTGCATAAAGACCTTTACTGCAGCTTCAGGCGCCGCGCACAGCGCTGCGCGTTTTCAGTGAGACTCCGCCACCCACTGCGCCCGCTACTGCACAGGAGGAGTCTCAGCGACTGCCTGCTCATAGGAGGTGATACCGGCACCAATTCGCCGCGAGGCGCGCCGGAAGAGCCTGTTGGGCACCGGTTCGTCCTTGGCGACGATGGATTCTCGCACTTTATTCAACGATCGAACTACTTGTTCCAGCTCTTCTGCTGCTCTGGAGAGTCCGATTGAAGCCTCTAGCCGCGCATTATGCCTCAGCGCCGTATACTGCCGAGCCGACTCTCGGTAGGAAGCAGCAAGCTTACCTGAACCGATAAACGACGCTGTTGCAGCAACTGCTCCGGAGGTCGCAGAGAGGGCACCTCCGAACTTGATGGAAAAAATTGCAGTAGCGATCCCTGATGCGGCCGAAATGATCGCCGGAAAGAAGACGATGAACCTTCCCCAGAAGTCTGCCGATTTTGCTGCCTCAAAATATGCCTGGGCGCTATATAGGGCATCGATTTCAAGTCTTTTAAGTGCGTCGATGGGAGCGCTTATTTGACCAGAGCTTGACATTTTCGCCTCACACGATCGGTATATCAGGTTCGCTTTGTAGGTAGGCGGCAGTAACTCCGAGAGCACCGCTTTCGCTGGATAGGTGCCTGAATATCCTCTTCGGGAAGTATCCAGACTCGTACATGCCGACCATTAGAGCTCTTCGCATGGACTCTGTCGGCTCGTTTTCGAACCTGTGCTTCATGAGCATTCCACTAGAAAGGCTTCCCGATCTAGCGATGTAGCGCACGGCAAACTCTCTCGGCAGGCTTCCCCTATTTTTGTCCTCTAGAATCTCCCATGCGGCGTCAAGGATGCTGGGGTCGCGTATGCCATGCTTGAGGGCCATCCGGATTACCTGGAATTGCAGATAAGGATATGGCCGTATGGCCCCGCTTCGCGCCATCGATGCAAGACTCCGCCTTACTTCATTTCCTCTCGTATCGGTGAACTTCGCTATGTAGGGAAAGAAATCCCTCGCGAGATGAGGGAATGAGGGAGAGTTCTCCAGGGTCCAGGAGAGGGCGTAGTCATCTCCTAATCGCTTCAGCCTGTTTATTGCGAACCGAAGATCCCGCGCGGATATCTCTTCTTGGCCGACGACCTTGTCGAAGTAGCTTCGGACCGTGGCTGGCGTGCCGGGGCTCCCGACCCGGATTCCATACTGGATGGCATCTTTCTCTGCATCTTCAAAGAAGTCCTTAGCCTCGGCCGGCTCCATAATTATGGTCTTTTGTGAGGCCATGGTCAGTCGGCGCGACCGAAGGACATCGTTTATCTGAAGGATGGCGTCGCGGAGAACCCAGAAGTCCGGCCCAAACAGATACATGTCGTCAGAGTATCGGAAACTTTTAATGCCCCGCCTTCGAAGTAGCTCGTCGACTGGCAGCAGGTAGAGATTCGCAAGTATGCCCGAAGCGTCCGATCCCTGGGGAATTCCCCATGCGCTATGGAAAGATTGAAATGAGTCTAGATAGTTGCTGAGCATGCGGACCCAGCCATTTTCCCCCGAAGCTGCCTCGAGATCATCCATCAATGTTTCTAGGTGGATGCTGTCGTAGAAGGATGTAACGTCGGTGCGGGCCACATAGTGACCAGGATTTCTTGAGAGATGGCGCGCTGCTGATCGCTGCATCCGGAGCCACATGTCGATCGGACTCTTGAATGAAAAGCTTCCTCGGCTCCACCGGTAGCTGTAGACGGAATCGAAGATTTGCGAGTCCACGGCCCTGGCCAGCCTAAAAACGAGCACCTCGTACAGAATCCGATCCCTCGTGGAAAAGCGCACTAGAGGGCGAACGGAAATCTTATCCTTGGGGAGATCGACTATTTCAATGTTGTCGATCCTAGTATTTCCGGCCCGGAGGTCAGAAAGGAGTGAGTTGTACAGCGTAGGCCAGAATAGGCGCAGATCATCAAGGCCTATTACGTCCGGAAGCTCCTCGTTATAGCGGCCCCGATAATGGTGCCGCCATGTAGAGTCCAGGACCCGTGGAACGTTCATCGCTCGGCCTCTTGCTAGTCAGGCGAACCCAAGCTGGGTGCGCAGACCTGCAAATCTTCATTTAGCCAACAGAGATTACATGCATGAGTCAGCTGCTGGCTAGCGGCCCGAGCCAATCTCGTGGGTTCATGTCGATACCTGGAGGATTTGATGGGTTTGCATCATTTATCCGATTTGTGGCGCCGGCTGTTCGCATCGGAGGCCATATTGACAGCAAGCGCAATATCTTGAGTGCTGCAAAGTCATGCTTATAAGCAGCGTTCGAGCCACCAACGCGTGTGACTACACAGCTGCGAGGTACGGCACCATGGCGGCCTGGCTGCCGGCAGACTTCGCGGCCAGGAAGGCGCGGGCGGCAGGGGGGTGCGTGCCACAGCCGTGCCGGATCGGACGGTATGTGACTGACAGTCAGAGCCATCAAGAGGCCAGAGCCAGGCGAAGGCCCATCGGCGGAAGGGCCAAGGTCAGCCTGGGTGCCCCGCGCCAATCCTTGTAAAGCAGGGGTCGTCGGTTCGAACCCGACAGGGGGCGGTACCGTTCCGCAGCGATCACAGAGTCAGGGGCAGAACAGCATGGACCGCAAGCGCAGGGTCGATGGCTGGACAGCGGGCACGTACCTGCATGGTTGGGCGATGGTCGAGATCCGAACCATGGCGCGACGGCGCAAGCCGTTGAGCACGTGGCCCGACGACGACTTCGTTGCGTGCATCGCGTGGTTGGCTGACCTGTGCCACAACATGCCGGTTGATCCTTTCCGAGCACGTCGGTGGTGGCACTGGCGAGACCGGCAGAACCGGCGACCCATGGATTGGACCTGGAAGGTTGCCGGGCCAGCTGGCCGAGAGTGGATCCTAACGTCGTTGGAGAAGATCGGGATGGACTGGACCCCACCAGCAGACGAGTAGCAGCCAGGGCGTCTCGCAGCCATGCGGGGTTGAGTGTCTAACTGCGCTACAACGGCCCCGTACCCCCGCGCACAACCACGGACACTCACGCACCGTCTGTGCAGGTCATCGGCGCCCCTTCCTCACGTCGGGTGAGTGTCCGAGTTGCTTCGGGACGAAGAGGCCGTGGGTTCAAATCCCGCCACCCCGACCCAGTAACACCAGTCAGGGCCGGTGTCCCTTGCGGGACACCGGCCCTGACTGGTTTTCAAGCCTCCCGGGGAGTGGCCTCGGGAGTGGATCATGCAAATCCCGCTCCCGGCGGCCTACTACTGGCGGCCCGTCAGTAGGGCGTCGAGGACGGCCACGGGTGAGCGGGGAGACATCCGCCGGCGAGCTTCGAGAGCGGCCCCCCAGATCCGCGTCAGGCCGTCCATCAGTTCCTCGCGCATCTCCTGCGTCACATGCGAGTACCGCGCCTGAACCGACCCGTCGAGATGACCGATCCGCTCATCGGCCAGCACCTTCGGGGTCCTCGCAGGACCTTCGCCAGCCAGATGCGTGAGCAGCGTGGCTGGGACATCGCCACATCCGGAGGCTGGGGCCGCAGCTCCGGGCAAGGCCGAACCACGTACTCCTTGCGCGCCCGCCGCAAGAGCCTGACCTCATGACCGAGCAGGCGCTGCTGTACAGCCTTCGGCCCTGCCGATCGCCGTCCGGAGGGCCCAGCGGACGTGGGAGGGGTCCAGCTCCTTGCCGATGTCCGAATGGCAGACCAGGTCGTTCTCCTCCCACTTGTCCCCCACTGCCAGCTGGTCCCGGCCCTGGTCCACCCAGTGCTCCCACAGCGCCTCCACGCACCGGGGCGACAGCGCGAGGGGCGCCGGCGGGTCGGCGTCCGGCAGGCATTGAGGAACGGATGGTTCCAGGTCAGCGCACGCAGTTCCTCGGTCCGCGCCCCGGACGGCCTCCCAAGCCGCCCGTTGGGGCCCCGAGCGTAGCCCAACGACCTTGCACTCTGGCCGCCTTGGCGGCGTTGGGTTAGATTTCGCTGAGAGGCAGAGTCATGACCCCGGAGGGGACTGAATGTCAGCCGAGTTGGTGCAGTTGGTTGAACAGGCTGGGCCCTATGTCAGTGCTGCGGTCACCGCGTACGGGGCCGCTGTGCTCACACGGGCGCAGGATGCTGCCGTGGACGCGACGGCGAATCTCGGGCAGCGCATCCTTCAGACCGTGTGGCAGCGGAGGCAACGCTCGGACCAGGCAGCCCTGACCGTTTCCGTGGCGGAGGCCGCTGCCGAGCCGGAGAACCCCGAGGCCGCCGCAGACCTGCGGCGGCAGATCGAGCGCGCCCTGCGTGAGGATGACCGGCTCCGCGAGGACGTGGCCGCGATGTTGCCGCCCACCCCGCAGGTCGTGATCACCGCCTCGGGTGAACGGGGTATCGCCGCCCAGCACATCGGCACCGTCATCAACGGTGACAACACCACGATTCAGCGGTGACGCTGCCCGACGAGCCGTCCGCCAAGTATTGGATCAATTCCAAGGGCCACCGCGGACTGGCTGCGCAGCACATCGACATGGTCGTGAACGGCGACTTGGTCCTGACGCCGGCCGAGACCGTTACCGGAGGCACACCGACGCCCGCCGACAGCGGCCCCGAGCTGCGAGGACCATCCGCCGGCATCGGCCCGAAGTACTCAAACGCACCCCAGAAGAATCCGTCGTTCACCGGCCGCGACGATGTCCTGACCGAACTGCACACGACGCTGGCCGAGGGCACCACGGCCCTGGTGGCCGCGGCGCCCCAGACCCTGCAGGGGCTTGGCGGGGTCGGCAAAACACAACTGGCCGCAGAGTATGCGAACCGCTACAGGGCGTATTACGACCTGATCTGGTGGATCGATGCCGAACAGACCGAGCTGATCACGTCTGCCCTCGCCCAACTGGCTGAGCGGATACTCCTCCCCGTCGGCGGTGACGTCGAGAAGGCGGCGGAAGCAGCCCAGGATGCACTGCGCCGGGGCGTGCCAACCACCCGATGGCTGCTGATCTTCGACAATGCCGATGCCCCCGCCGATGTTCGCCGCTTCTTCATCGACGGCCCCGGACACACCCTGATTACTTCCCGAAACCCGAACTGGTCCGGGCTGGCTCAGGTGCTGCCGGTAGACGTGTTCGACCGATCGGAGAGCATCGAGCATTTATGCAACCGGGTCCCCGGCCTGTCCGAGGAGGACGCGGCCCGGGTTGCCCGCGAGGTCGGCGACCTGCCGCTGGCCGTCGAGGTCGCCGCCGCCTGGCTGGCGACCACCGGGATCCCTGTGGACACCTATCTCACCCAACTGAAGGCCGCTGCCCCCAGGGCCCTCGCCGCCGGCGAGCCCCCGCTGGACTACCCGGCCCCGGTCGGTCAGACCTGGAACGTCTCGATCGCCAGGCTGCGCGAGCAGTCACCAGCTGCCGTCCGGCTGTTGGAACTGCTAGCCTTCTTCGGGCCCGAGCCGATCTCGCTCAGGCACTTCTTCTACTCCGAGTCGATGCGGCTGGCCCTGGAGCCGTACGACCGGGAACTGGCCGAGGGCTTCATGCTCGGCAAGGTCCTGCGTGCGGTCAGCCGATACGGGCTCGCCAGGGTCGACACGGCAAACGACAGTGTCCAGGTGCACCGCCTGGTGCAGGCCGTGGTCCGCAGCGGCATGAGCGAGGACGAGAAGAGCACCGCGGCGCACGAAGTGCACCGGATCCTGATCGGCGCCCGACCGGTCACCGGCGACGCCGACGACCCGGCCAACTGGCCCGCCTTCGAGGAGATCTGGCCGCACCTGTCACCTTCCCGGGCACACAACTGCGACGAGCCGGACACCCGCGAGCTGATGATCGACCGGGTCCGCTACCTGTGGAGGCGCGGGGAGTTCCAGCAGGCCCGCCACACCGGCGACCTACTGGAGGAGGCCTGGACCGCCAAGCTCGGCGATGACGACCCCCAGATCCTGCTACTGCGCTTCCAGCTCGCCAACGTGATGCGCACGCAGGGCCAGTACGCCCTAGCGCAACAGCTGGACCAGGACACCCTCGAGCGACAGAAGCGGGTGCTCGGCGAGCATCACCCGTACACCCTGAGGACGGCCAGCTCGCTGGCCGCCGACCTGCGCACGGTCGGCGACTTCCACCAAGCGCTGGCGCTGGACCGGGAAACGCTGCAGCGGCTCCGCGAGCAACTCGGCGAGGACAACCCGCGGACCCTGTCCTGCGCCAACAACCTGGCCATCGACTACCGGCTGACGGGCGACGCCCTGGCCGCCCAGGAGCTGGACCAGGACACCCTGGACCGGCGCGCCCTGGTGCTCGGCCCGAAGCACCCGTACACCCTCTCCAGCAAGTCCAACCTGGCCCGCGACCTGCGCGCGGCGGGCGACTACGAGGCCTCGGTGACGATCCACCAGGAGGTGGTGGAGGCCCTCGCCGAGGTGCTCGACATCAACGCGCCGGAGATCCTGCGCAACGCCACGTCACTGGCCGTCTCGCTGCGCAAGGCCGGCCGGCAGACCGAGGCCCGCCGGATCATCACGGAGACCTACGAGCGCTACCGGGAGCGCTACGGCGAAAACGCCCCCGACACCCTGGCCTGCGCGCTCGACCTGGCCGCCGACTACAGCGCGGGCGGCGACAAGAACGCCGCCCGCGACCTGGCCCGCCAGGTCCACGTCGGCCACCAGCAGCTGTTCGGCTTCGAGCACCCGTTCACCCTGGCCTGCGCCAACAACCTGGTGATCTACCTGCGCGGCAGCGGCGAGGTGGAGGAGGCGGTCGAGCTCGGCCGGCGGACGGTGGGTACGTTGCAGCGCGTGCTGGGCCCCGACCACCCGTACGACCTGAACGCCAAGATCAACCTAGCCAACGCGTACGCCGACCTCGGCGAGTACACGAGGGCCGAGCAACTGGAGCTGGCTGCCCACCGCGGCCTCACGGAGCGCTTCAATGGCCACCACCCGGACGCGGTCAGCTGCCAGTCCAACCTGGCGGTCACCCTACGGGCGCTTGGCCGCACCGCCCAGGCCGCCGAACTGCGGGCTCGGGCGCTCACCGAGTTCATCCGACAGCTGGGCGAGGAGCACCCCAACACCGTCTCCGCGCGCGGTTGGAATCGGATCAACCGGGACCTGGAGTCGCAGCCGTTCTGAGGACTCGCCATCTCGCCGTGCCGTCAGGCAGAGGAACAAAGGTCAGGAACGACGCTTCCGCGGACTGGCCACCCATGAGCGCGGGATCTCGTCGTTCCAGCCGTCCTCGGCGGTGAAATCTGCCGCTCGACAGCCTCGGCTCCGATCGGAACTGTGGTCCCAGCGCTCCCGGTCCCGGGAGTCGGTCTCGATGGGCTGCCCACACTTGGCGCACGTATCCCGATCGGGTTCGCTCGCCACGACTGTCTTGTTCGCCCACTCCTGAGACTTCTGGGCCAGCGCTTCGAGCTGGAGGAGAACCTCACGTCCCGAGACCTCGGGGTTGGCATCCACCATGCCGTGCACGGCATGCACCAGCCTGTCGGCCTCGCCCGACCTCACGGCTGCCATCATCGCGAGAATGCGTTCGTCCATCGCGCCCCACTCCTGGTTCGCGCTCCGGAAGTACAGCAGCAAAGTACAGCAACCGGGCCGTCCGGTAGTGGCCTTCAGTGCACCTGACACCACTTCTGAACAGCCCAAATGACCTCGGCGACCGCCCTGCCCGTAATTCGGGACGAAGAGGCCGTGGGTTCAAATCCCGCCACCCCGACCCAGTAACACCAGTCAGGGCCGGTACTCCGCAAGGAGTACCGGCCCTGACTGGTTTCCCGACTCCTCTGAGGGTCACTCGGGAGTGAGTTGGGGAGTGGATCACGGAATCCCACTCCCGAGCGCCTGCTACTGACGCCCCATCAGCACCGCAGCGAGACCGACCACGGGTGACCGGGGCGACCTGGCCGGCGCCCCCGGCCAGGGCTCGGCCAGCACCGGAGTTCGCCCCCCGCCCCCCGCCTCAGAAGCGGCTGTACGCCTCGATGTCGTCGTTGAACTCCGCGATGGCCTGCGGGGTGAGGGTGGGCCGGGTGTCGGCGATGGCGGTGAGGTAGTCGTCGGTGGTGGCGGGGGTTCCCTGGTGGTGGGTGAGTTCGCGTTCGAAGGCTGCCTGGGCGCCTTTTCGGGCGGCGAACTCGATGTCGGCGGGGGTGAAGAGCTCGCTGGCCCGCACCAGGTGGTCCACGTCCACCGAGGCGGCGGGGCCCAGGTAGCGGGCCCAGATGGCCGCGCGGGCGGCCGGGTTGGGTGGGCCGATCGGGATCACGTAGTCGAAGCGGCCCGGTCGCAGGAAGGCCGGGTCCAGCGAGCGGATCGAGTTGGTGGCGCAGACCAGTAGACGGGCCTCGTGCTCGCGGAAGCCCGGGATGATCTTGAGCAGCTCGTTGGTGACCCCGTGTCCGGGGTCGACCGCCTTGCCGGAGCGGATCCCGGCGATCTCCTCCACCTCGTCGATGAAGAGCAACACCGCGTCCAGCCCGGCGAGGTCGGCGAACGCGTCCCGCAGGGCGACGGCCAGTCCGCCGTCGGTGGCCGCCGCCAGGCGGGACGGGAAGAGCTCCACGAATGGCCAACTGAGCCGGGAGGCCACCGCCTTGGCGAAGCTGGTCTTGCCGGTGCCGGGCGGGCCGAAGAGGATCACCGCCTTGGGCGGGGCGACCCCGTAGCGCTCGGCCACCGCCGGCTCCACCAGCGGGAGCACCACCCGGCGTTCGACGACCTGCTTCTCACTCTCCATGCCGGCCATGGCCTCCCAGAGCCCGCCCGGCAGCATCCGGCCGCCCAGCACCGCGAGCGCGTCGGCGTCGGCCGCGCCCGGGGGCTCGATCCGCTCGTAGTAGGCCAGGCCGTTGCGGACCAGGTAGCCGGAGTTCTCCAGGGCCTTCGTCCCGGTGGCGCCTTCGGGCAGCAGCACGCTGATCCGGCGCACGCCGACCGCTCGCAGGCGCCGCTCGACCTCGGCGAGCAGCGCGCTGCCGACTCCACGGTTGCGCCACTGCGAGGCGAGGGCCACCAGCAGCACCCAGGCGCGGTCGCCGCGCGGCTGGGCGACCACCATGCCGATCACCTCGTCGCCGACCGCGGCGACCACGCTCGCCTGGTCGGCTGCGGCGGCGGCCATCACCTCGGAGACCGGGAAGATCGGGACCTCGCCGTCGGCCTGGCGGCTCTGGTCCCAGATCTGGATCGCCTGGTCGAGGTCGGCTTCGCGATAGTCCCGCAGGTGCCATACCGGCATCGTGTTCACCTCGCCCCGTCCGGACCTCCATTCTCGGCGCGGGAGCGGCGGGCCGCCGCCGGAAGGCCGGGGCCCGCATCGGCGCCGGTCAGGGCTGCAGCGGCGGGTAGTGCGGGTCGAGCAGGCCGCGCGAGGCCAGGTAGCCGTGCAGCGGGGTGGTGTCCGGGTGGTGGCCCCACTGGTGGTCGCCCGGAGACTGGCCCGGGCCGGCCAGCGGGGCGGCGAGCAGCTGGCGCTGCACCGGGGTGAAACCGGCGGCCGCCCGGGTGGCGAGCAGCTCGGTGTTCTCGTCGCGGCTGTGCTGCCAGCGGTGCGCGTAGGCGAAGAAGATGCCCTTGCGGGTCAGCTCCGAGTGGTTGTCGGTCCTGGTGTGCCAGAGCCGACGGTCGAAGAAGACGGCGTCACCGGCGGCGACGGTGACCTCGACGGCGCCGACCGGCTCGGGCCACGGGACGTCACGGCGCGGCGGCCCGTCGATCCGATTGGCCAGGTGGCTGCCGGGGACCACCTTGAAGTTGCCGCGGCCCGGCTCGGAGACGTCGGAGAGCCAGAAGGCGACCTTGACCGACAGGCGCGGGCGCGGTTCCGTCTCCAGCTCGCGGTTCTGCCGGCCGCCGTCCTGGTGCCACTCGAAGCGGTAGGGCTTGGGGACCCGGATCGGCGGGTGCACGTCCAGGTGCGAGTGGTAGACGTGCACGTTCCAGCCGAGCACCGACCAGACCAGCGGGAAGGTCCGCGGATGGTCGATCAGGTGCACCGCCTGCGGCAGTCCGGCCACCGCGCAGAGCCGGTGCATCGAGCCGCCGGGGCCGACCCGGCCGGCCGCGCGCTCCTCGGCGTGCAGCCGGTCCAACGCGTCCGCGTACCGGGCGACTTCGTGCTCGTCGAGGGCGCCCCGGATCACCAGGTAGCCGTCCCGCTCGAACCGCGCGCGCTGCTCCCCGGTCATCGGACGCAGCGTCGCCGTGGCGCTCTTGGTCATGAACTCTCCCCCTGTACCGGCTGATTGCGTCCTAGAGAACGCGGCCCCGGTCCGCCCGGTTGACCTCGATCGGTGTGACCACCGCCACAGCCCCCGGATACAACCGGCTCGCCGCACAACGCGTTGTTGGATGGTGCGGTGGCGAACGGCTCCGCGCGGGACAAGCGGGGGACCTTCGTGCGGCGCAGCGAGCGGGAGACCAGATTCGAGGAGTTCGTGCTGGCCCGCTCGCCCTCCCTGCTGCGCCTGTGCCACCTGCTGACGAACGACCGGGGCCTGGCGGAGGACCTGCTGCAGACCACGCTCGCCAACTGCTACCGGCGCTGGGACCAGGCCACCTCCCAGGGCAGAGAGGAGGCCTACGTGCGAGCCGCGATCGTCAACACGCACATCAGCACGGTGCGCCGGCGCCGACTCCAGGAGATCCTCACCCTGCACCTGCCGGAGACCGGCCAGCGCGAGCCGGCCGGCGCCGTGGACGACCGCGACCTGCTGCGCCGTGCGCTGGCCGAACTCGCCCCGCGCACCCGGTCCGCCGTGGTGCTGCGGCACTACGTGGGACTGACCGAGCAGGAGACGGCGCAGACCCTCGGCTGCTCGGTGGGCAACATCAAGCGGCTGAGCTCCCGCGGGCTCGCCCAACTGCGGGCCGCGATGGACCGGCAACCACCCGCCCCGCAGGCCACCGAGGCCCCGCGGCGCGCGATCCAGGCAGCGGCCCGATGAACTCCTCGACCGAGCGCTTCGAGGCACGGCTGCAGACGGAACTGGCCGCCATCGCGGATTCCATCGAACTGCCGCCGCCGGACTTCCAGTACCGGGTGCGGCAGCGGATCGCGCTGCACCGGCGCCGGCGCCGGGCCACCGTGGCAGCGGCGGTCGCGGCCGGCGCGGCCGTGGTGCTGGCCGCCTCGCTCGGCCTCTCGCTGCCGAGCCGCGACAGCCGGGTGATCGTCCCCGCCGCCGACGGACCGTCGGTGACCGGTCCGCCCGGCGCGCGGCCGACCGCGACGGCAGCGTCCGACACGCCCTGGTGGGCGGCCGACTCGACAGCCCGCCCGACCGGCGGCACGGCAGCCGGCACGAGTTCCGACCAGGCCAGCGGCCCGGCGGGCAACGCGGCGAGCGGCACAGCGACCGCCCCGGACAGCTCGGCGGCACTGCAGGCGTTCTGGGACAGCAAGGACAGCGGCCCGCACGACGAGGTGCGGCTGCTCGACCAGGAGCCGACACCCAGCGGGTTCCTGCTGCTGGTGGCCGGCCGGGAGCCGGACGGGCGGCGCCGGATCCTGCTGCTGCACAGCGATCGGAACGCCGAGCAGGGCCTGACCGATCAGTCACTGCTGCTGCTGGCCGACTGGCCCGCGCCGAGCACGCCCACCGCACCCATCGCGCTCGCCGTGGGCGTCCCCACCGACAACGTCGCCCTGATCCTGCTGGCGCCGCCCTGCGGCGGCGGTGCCCGGGTCCTCAGTCTCGACCACACCCCGGGCATCGCCGAAGTCCTCTGGACGCAGAGCCGCCCGGGCATCTGGCGGACCAGGATCACGCTGCCCGGCGACAACCGGACGTCGCTGCGCTGCGACGCTCCGGGCGACGGCGTCGACCACCCGCTGGTGCAGCAGAGCAGCGGGGTGCCCACGGCCATTGGGACGGTCAGCCTGCTCACCGGCGAGTGACTCCCGACCTGCCGCGCCCCGTCCGGCGCCCTGGGAGCGCCCCGGGTGGCAGACTGCTGACGGCCGCTGCCGCTCACCCGAGGGAGCCCTCGTGTCCCTGGACTTCGACGACCCGTCAGCCCTGCTCCCGCCCACCGAGCACCGCAATCCGGCCAGCCTGGAGCTGGATCGGATGGACACCACCGCGATCCTGGAGCTGATCAACGATCAGGACGCCACCGTGCCGGGCGCGGTGCGGGCCGCGCTGCCGCAGCTGGCCGAGCTGGTCGAGGCGGGGCTGCGGACGCTGCGCGCGGGCGGCCGGGTGCACTACTTCGGCGCCGGGACGGGCGGACGGCTCGCGCTCGGCGACGCCGTGGAGCTGGGGCCGACCTACGGGGTGGGCGAGGAGCACTTCGTCGCGCACCTGGCGGGCGGCCACCGAACGGCCGCCGTCGCCCGGGAGGGCGCCGAGGACGAGCCGCCCGACCCGGCGGAGCGGCAGCCCGCGGACGAGCGCGACCTGGCGATCGGCATCACCGCCGGCGGCGGCACCCCGTACGTGACCGCCGCGCTACGGGCGGCGCGCGCGGTGGGGGCGACGACCGCGCTGCTGTCCGGCAATCCGCACGCTCCGGCGGCCGCCTTCGCGGACCTGCACGTCCTGCTGGACACCGGACCCGAGGTGGTCACCGGCTCCACCCGGATGAAGGCGGGAACCGCCCAGAAACTCGCCCTCAACGCCTTCTCGACCGCGCTGATGGTACGCAGCGGGCGCACCTGGTCCAACCTGATGATCACCGCCTCGGCCGCCAACACCAAGCTGCGCGAGCGAGCCGTCCGGAACCTGATGACGGCCTGTCAGGTATCGCGACACCAGGCCGAGGAGGCGCTCGACGCCTGCGGCGGGCAGACGCCGACGGCGCTGGTGGCGCTGGTCGGCGGCAGCACCCCGGAGCGGGCCAGGGCGGCGCTGGAGCGCAACCACGGCCGGCCGTGGGCGGCGGTGCGGGAGCTGGGCCGGGCCACCGTCGAAGGCGTCGAGGCGGGCTGATCAGGGGGCGGGTTGATCAGGGCGTTCGCCCGCAGGCGGTGTCCGGTCGGGTGCCGTCAGGTCGGGCGGTGTCCGGTCGGGCGCCGTCAGGTCGGGCGCCGTGCCGAGGCCCGGCGCGGCGGCGGGCGGGATGCAGTCGGGGCTGAACTGCTCGCTGACCCAGATCCGCGTGCCACCGCGGCAGTCGACCAGGTAGTCCCGCCCCACGCTCCACTGCCGCCCGGCGCCGTAGGACCAGCGCCGGGGCGCGAAGGAGACCGGGCGACAGCTCAACGCGAGCTGCTGCTGGGCGAGATGGTGAAGCAGCGGCACCCCGGGCGACGGGAGCAGCGACTCCGCCTGCCGGGCGGGCAGGTAGATCCGACTGCTGCTGACCGTGACTCCCTGGGGCGTGACCAGCCGGCAACGACGCAGCAGCAGCGGGACAGCCCCGCCCTCACCCGCGAGCGCCTCGCGCACCGCCGACGGGATGACCGCCGGCACGAGGGGCTGCTGGCCGTCCACCACCGCGCGCACGGGGCTGCCGACCAGGCTCGCCAGCAGCCGGTTGGCCGAGCCGTCGAAGGTGAGCAGCAGCCGCGTCACCTCGGGATAGGACCACGGTCTCAGCGGCGGCGGCTCGGCCGGCTCCATCACTGGCACCACGGCGCACACCTCGACTCTCCTCACTCGGGCGCCCAGCTTCCTTGTCTGCAAGGCGATCTGACCGCACGTCAATCATAGATGGCAGCCAATCGATGAACGCAAGTCCTAACTTGGTCCGCAGTCAAAGCTTTTCTGGTCAAACACGTCTACCACGCAGGTCAGACAGGTGACTTGACGTTATGTCTGTTAATTCATTCGACTGCTCGGTGGCTCGGCGTCGCGGGGAACCGGGTCTGATATTCAGACCGTGGTATGAAAACCGCGTCGGTGCAGGCCACCGCCCCAGCCGACCGGGTCGAGCCGAACGGAGACACCATGGACCCGCGCCCGCCCGCCGCCCCCAGCCTGGGCCGCCGCGAACGCAACAAGCAGCGGGTCCGCGAACGCCTGTACACCGCCGCCGTCGACCTCTTCGTGGCCAAGGGCTACGAGCACACCTCGATCGAGGACATCGTCGAGCGCGCCGATGTCGCCCGCGGCACTTTCTTCAACTACTTCCAGCGCAAAGAGGATCTGATCACCGCCTGGAGCGAGCAGCGGGGCCACCACCTGATGCTGCTGCTGGCCGAGGGCCGGCGCGACAGCAGCAGCCCGCTCGCGCAGCTGACCCGCTGCATAGCCGTGCTCGGCGGGCTCGACTCGGCGCAGCGGGAGCTCACCGTGGCCATGCTGCGGGCCTCGGGCAAGGCGGGGCGCCCGATCCTGCGGCAGCCGTACGTCGCTCAGACCTTCGCGCGGATCGTCGGAGCGGGTATCGCACAGGGCGAGTTACGCCCGGGGCCGGCGCCCGAACAGGTCGGCGACCTGCTGCACGACCTCTACCTCGGCGCGCTCCACCGCTGGGCGGACGGGCCCGACCCCACCGGGCCCGAGGCGCTGACCGGGGAGCTGCAGGGCATCCTGCGGCTGCTGCTGGACGGCATCGCGCTGCCCGCCGCGCGCTGATCCGACGCGAATTACGAAACACGCCCAGGCCTCCGCCGAAGGCCCAGGCAGGCTTCGCCAGGCGTTCAGTCGCCGGCCGCCCCTGGTACACGGCCGACCCATAGTCATAGCGCGAGCCCTTGCCGCCCGCACTGTGAGTACCAGGAGAAGCCGTGAACCGACGCTCCATCCGCCTCGCCGCAGTCCTCAGCACCACCGGCGCACTCGCCCTGGGCACCGTCGCCCCGGCGCTGGCCGCCGCCCCGGCCGCCGCACGGCAGCACGGTGCCGCCAAGCACGTCCTGCTGATCTCCGTCGACGGGCTGCACCAGTCCGACCTGAGCTGGTACGTCGCGCAGCACCCGCAGTCGGCGCTGGCCCGCCTGGTCGGCGGCGGCGTGGAGTACACGAACGCGCAGACGACGACCCCCTCCGACTCCTTCCCCGGCATGGTCGCCCAGGCCACCGGCGGCGGCCCCGGCACCACCGGCGTCTACTACGACGACACCTACAACGCCAAGCTGCTGCCGGCCGGCACCACCGACTGCAAGGGCGTCAAGCCCGGTGTCGAGGTGGACCTGACCGAGGACCTGGACAGGAACAAGGCCTCGATCGACGCCGGCCAGGGCCTGGCCGGCCTGCCGGGCTCCATCCTGTCGATGACCGGGCAGCCGCAGACCCTGATCGACCCGAGCAAGCTGCCGGTCGACCCGGCCACCTGCAAGCCGGTCTACCCGCACTCCTACCTCCAGGTGAACACCATCTTCGAGGTGGCGAGCCAGGCCGGCCTGCGCACCGCCTGGTCGGACAAGCACGCGGCCTACGACATCCTCAACGGCCCGTCCGGCACCGGGATCCAGGACCTGTTCACGCCCGAGATCAACAGCGACGCCCCCGGCTACCCGGCCGGCGGCGACTGGACCACCGACAACCAGGCCACCGAGCAGTACGACGGCTACAAGGTTCAGGCCGTGCTCAACGAGATCGACGGCTACGACCACAGCCGCACCACCAGGACCGGCACCCCGGCGATCTTCGGCCTGAACTTCCAGTCGGTCTCCACCGCCCAGAAGCTGCCCACGTCCGAGGGTCTGACGGGTGGCTACACCGCCAAGAACGTGCCCAGCCCGCTGCTGGCGAAGAACCTGGCCTACGTCGACGCCCAGATCGGCGCGCTCACCGCCGAGCTGCGCAAGCAGCACCTGGCCGACTCCACCACCATCGTGCTCTCCGCCAAGCACGGCCAGTCGCCCACCGACCCGAGCGCACTGACCCGGATCGACGACGGCCCGCTGCTGGACGGGCTGAACGCCGCCTGGAAGAAGCTGCACCCGACCGCCGGCGACCTGGTGGCCCACGCCGTGGACGACGACGGCATGCTGCTCTGGCTGAACGACCGCTCGGCCGCGGCCACCGAGTTCGCCAAGAACTACCTGCTCGCCCAGAACGGCACCGGCAACGACATCAACGGCACGTCGAAGGCCTTCACCGCGAGCGGTCTGAGCAAGGTCTACGCGGGCGCCGCGGCAGCCCGGTACTTCGGCGTCGAGCCGGGCGACGCCCGGGTGCCGGACATCTTCGGGATCGGCCAGTACGGCGTGGTCTACACCGGCGGCCACGGCAAGGTGGCCGAGCACGGCGGCGCGCACGCCGACGACCTGGACGTGCCGCTGGTGGTCTCCGGCGCCGGCACCCCGGACCACGTGCGTGACGCGGCCCCGGTGCAGACCAAGCAGATCGCCCCGACCATCCTCAAGCTGCTGGGCCTGAACCCGCAGGCGCTGCAGGCCGTGCGCGAGGAGAACACCAAGGTGCTGCCGGTCCGCTGACCGTCCACCAGGTGGGCGGCCCCGCCGCGGGCCGCCTACCTGATTGGGCGTATGTCGCACGGATGGCCCCGCGCCGGGAGGGCCTACCGTCGGGCCCATGTCCACGCTCACCCAGAGGCCCGGCGGCCTCCACCGGCTCGGTCAGTGGTGCGCGCGCCACTGGGCCGTGGTGCTCATCGGCTGGCTGGTCGCGCTGGGCGGGCTGCACGGGCTGCAGAACGCCGTCGGCGGCAGCTACTCGGACGACTTCTCGCTGCCCGGAGTGCAGTCGCACACCGGCCAGCAGGTGCTCGCCGCGCACGCCCCGGCCTCCGGCGGTTTCGGCTCGCAGATCGTGCTGCGCGACGCGAGCGGCCCGCTCACCGCCGCGGCCGGACCGATCGGCCAGAGCGTCACCGCGCTGCAACAACTGCCGCACGTGCTCTCCGTGGTGAACCCGCTGCCCGCCCCCGGCGCCCCGCCCACCGGCGCACTCTCCGCCGACCAGACCATCGGCTACGTCACCGTCCGGTTCGAGGCCAACCCCACGGTCTACGGCACCGGCTACCTGACCGGCGTGGACGCGGCGGTGGCACCGATGCGGGCGGCCGGCCTCCAGGTCGAGTACGGCGGGCCGCTCGGCGAGCTGGCCCGGCCTCATGCCAAGGACCTGACCAGCGAGGCGATCGGCTTCGCGGTGGCCGTGGTGGTGCTGGTGATCGGCTTCGGCAGCCTGATCGCCGCCGGGCTGCCGCTGCTCAGCGCGCTGCTCGCGGTGATCGTCGGGCTGAGCTGCCTGAGCCTGCTGGCGATCGCCTTCACCTTCGCGAGCGTCTCGCCGACCCTGGCCACCATGATCGGGCTGGGCGTGGGCATCGACTACGCGCTCTTCCTGATCACCAGACACCGCCAACTGCTGATGGACGGGGTCGACCCGACAAGTGCCGCCGGACGGGCGGTGGCCACCAGCGGGCGGGCGGTGGTGGTCTCCGGCTGCACCGTGGTGATCGCGCTGGCCGGGCTCTCGGTCTCCCGGGTGAGCTTCATCGGCAAGCTGGGCGTGGCCGCGATGGTCACCGTGATCACCGCGGTGCTCGGCGCGATCACCCTGGTCCCCGCGCTGCTCGGGCTGATCGGACGGCGGATCGACCGGTTCTGCCTGCGCACCCCGGTGGCGGAGGTCAGCGCGGTCCCCGCCGAGCAGGGCGCCGGCTTCTGGCACCGCTACGCCCGCCGGGTCGAGCGCCGCCCGTGGTGGTTCCTGGCCGGCGGCCTGGTGGTGATCGGGGTGCTGGCGATCCCGCTCTTCTCGATCCGGCTCGGCCACATCGACGACGGCGCCGATCCGATCACCTTCACCGACCGGCGCGCCTTCGACCTGATCTCCGAAGGCTTCGGTCCCGGCGCCAACGGGCCGCTGACCATCGTGGTCGACCAGAGCGCGGTCCCCGCCGCGGACCGCGCCACGCTGCTGACCAACCTTCAGCACTCCCTCACCGGCGTGCCGAACGCGGCCAGCATCAGCCCGCTGCAGCCGACCTCGGACGGGCAGGTGCTGATCGCCACCGCGATCTCCACCAGCGCGCCGCAGGAGGCCGCGACCACCAACCTCTTCAACCACCTCAAGAACACCGCGCTGCCGCAGGGCACCACCGGAACGACCGCCAAGAGCTACCTGACCGGCACCACCGCGGCCCAGCTGGACTTCCTGGAGCTGGTCGCGGCGCGGCTGCCGGGCATCATCGCGGTGGTGGTGGGCCTGGCGTTCATCATCATCCTGGTGGTCTTCCGCGGCCTGCTGGTGGCGGTCAAGGCGGCCGTGCTCAACCTGCTCTCGATCGGGGCCTCGTACGGCGTGGTGGTGGCGGTCTTCCAGTGGGGCTGGGGCGGCCCGGCGCTCGGGGTGAACGGCAAGGTGCCGATCGAGAGTTACGTGCCGATGATGATGTTCGCCATCGTCTTCGGCCTGAGCATGGACTACGAGGTCTTCCTGCTCTCCCGGGTGCACGAGGACTGGACCCGGACCCGGAACAGCCGCGACGCCGTGGCGCACGGCCTGGAGATCACCGCCCGGGTGATCACCTGTGCCGCGCTGATCATGGTCAGCGTCTTCGCGGCCTTCATCCTGAGCGACAACATCGTGGTCAAGATGCTGGGCCTGGGCCTGGCCGTCAGCGTGCTGGTCGACGCCACCGTGGTCCGGCTGCTGCTGGTCCCCGCGGTGCTGACGCTGCTGGGTGAGCGCGCCTGGTGGATGCCGCGCCGGCTGGACCGGATGCTGCCGACGGTGAACGTCGAAGGCGACTGACGGCGCGTCAGCGGGCACTCGTACTGTTCGAGCGCCCCCGACGCGCCCCTGTGCGCCGGCACGCGACATGCGGCCGACCCGGGTGATCTTGTCCAGGATGCGCCCATGACGACGTACCCGAACCGCCGCCGCGCCTGGATCCCGCTGCTCCTCGGTGCCGCGCTGGCGCTTTCGCCGCTGGCGCCGACCGCCGCCTTCGGTCGACCGACCGACCCACCCGTCGACGCGGCGGTCTCCCGCTACCTGGCCTCGATCCAGGACCGGCCCGAGGCGCTGGACGCCTTCTTCCGCGACCTTCCCAAGGGCGGCGACCTGCACAACCACCTGTCCGGCGCGGCGAGCACCGAGTTGCTGCTGCAGCTGGCCGTCGAGCAGGGACTGTGCATCGACTCGACCGACACCGCCCAGCAGCCGCCCTGTGCTGCCGGCACCCGGCCGGCCGCCGACACCAGCACCGACCCGGCCTTCCGGCAGGAGGTGATCCGGGCCTGGTCGATGCAGGACTTCGTGCCTGGCGCCGAATCCGGTCACGACCACTTCTTCGCCACCTTCGGCAAGTTCGGTGCCGCCACTTACCCGCACACCGGGCGGCTGCTGGCCGAGGTCGCCAACCGGGCGGCGGAGCAGCACCAGTACTACCTGGAGACCATGATCACGCCGGCCTCGAGCGGCGCGGCCGCGCTCGCGGCCAAGGTCGGCTGGGACCCGGACCTGGCCGCGCTGCGCGACAAGCTGCTGGCCGACCACCAGATCGCCGACCTGGTCACCCAGGCGAGCGGCGACCTGGACCGGATGTTCGCCGAGCAGCGGGATGTCTCGCACTGCGGCACACCCCAGGCCACCCCGGGCTGCGCGCTGCCGATCCGGATCATCTCCCAGGCGAGCCGCGGCACGGCGCCCGAGCGGGTCTTCACCCAGTTGCTGCTCGGCATGGAACTCGCCCGCCACGACAACCGGTTCGTCGCCGTCAACCTGGTGCAGCCGGAGGACGGGCCGGTCGCGCTGCGCGACTACGAGCTGCAGATGGGCATGCTGGACTACCTGCACGGCCAGTACCCCGAGGCACACATCACGCTGCACGCGGGCGAGTTGGCCCCCGGCCTGGTCAAGCCCGAGGACCTGCGCTTCCACATCCGCCAGGCCGTGGAGAAGGGCCAGGCGGAGCGGATCGGGCACGGCGTGGACCTCGGCCACGAGGACGACCCGGACGGCCTGCTGCGCACCATGGTGGAGCGCCACGTACTGGTCGAGGTACCGCTGACCAGCAACGCCCAGATCCTCAACGTGATGGGCGCCGACCACCCGTTCCCGCGCTACCTGGCCGCCGGGGTGCCGGTCGCCCTCGCCACCGACGACCAGGGTGTGGAGCGGATCGACATCAGCCACGAGTACCGGCGGGCCGCCGAGACCTACGGCCTGGACTACCGCACGCTCAAGCGGCTGTCCCGCACCTCGATCGAGTACGGCTTCCTGCCCGGCGCCAGCATCTGGCGGGACGGGGACGTGTTCCGGCTCGCTCCCGAGTGTGCCGGGGAGCGGCCGGGCAACCGGCACCCCCGGGCCGACTGCGCGGCGCTGCTGGCGGGCAGCCCGAAGGCGGCCGCGCAGTGGCAGGAGGAGGCCGGCTTCGCCGCCTTCGAGCGCCACGTGCTCCGGAAGTAACGCGCCCACAGGTGATCTGACGCTTGATCAGACCAGCTCGGCCAGCTCCGCCCGGGAGGCGATGCCGAGCTTCGGGTAGGCCTTGTAGAGGTGGTGGCCCACGGTGCGGGGGCTGAGGAAGAGCTGGGCGGCGATCTCCCGGTTCGACAGCCCCTTCGCCGCGAGCCGGGCGATCTGCTCCTCCTGCGGGGTCAGCCCCGCCAGCGGTCCGGCCGGGGCGGCGACCGGGGTGGCCGCCCCGGCCGCACTCAACTCGGCGCGGGCCCGCTCGGCCCACGGCGCGGCGCCCAGCCGCTCGAAGATCTCCAGGGCGGCGCGCAGGCGGGTCCGGGCCTCGCTCTTGCGCCGGTCCCGGCGCAGCCACTCGCCGAACAGCAGGCTGGTGCGGGCGAGTTCGAACGGCCGGTCGGTGGCCGCGTGCAGCTCCAGGGCTGCCAGGTAGCCCGACTCGGCGAGTTCGGCCGGCCCGAGCAGCGCCTGGCAGCGCAGCACCAGCGCCCGGGTCCAGTCCGGTTCGCCGATCCGCCGCGACCAGCTCGCGAACCGCTGGAAGGCCGCCTCGGCCCGCTCGGGGCGGCCCAGCCGGACGGCCGCCTCCACCAGGTCGGGCGCGGTGCGGATGGCCGAGACGTGGCTGCGGTACCGGCCGGCGGTGTGCGGCTCCAGGCGGTCCACCACCTCGGCGGCCCGGCCCGCGCCGAGATCGTGCAGGGCCAGCGCCCACCGGCTCCAGGAAGTGCCCGCCGCCGGGGCGCCCCAGGCGGTGGCCTGGTCGGCCAGTGCCTCGCCGACCCGCCGGGCCAGCAGCTCGCCGTCACCGCGCAGCGCCGCCAAGTAGGCGTCTATCGCCGAGAGTTGGCTGATCCACTGCGGCTGCGCGGTGTCCCGGGCGAGGTCCAGCCCCTCGGCCACCGCGAGTTCGGCCTGCCGGTGGCGGCCGTGGAAGAGCTCGGCCTCGGCGAAGAAGAAGAGCAGCGTGGGCAGCAGGCCGAGCGCACCGGCCGCCCGCGCCTCAGCAACCAACTCCTCGGCCAGCAGGTGGGTTTCCGCGTCCCGACCGGGGATCAGCGAGGCACCGCAGAGCTGCACCAGCTCGCGCGGACTGTCCGCGCCGGCCGCCCGGGCCAGCGCGGCGACCTCTGGCAGCGGGCGAGCCGGCGGCGCCGACCGGCCGAGCGTCGGACCGGCGGCCGAAATCAGGTACTCGACCAGCGGGGTGGTCGAGTCCGCCGGCGACAGCTCGAGCGCCGCCAGCCGGTCGAGCAGGTCGCCCACCTGCTCCTCCCCCAGGTACCAGGCGGTGTGGAAGGCCTGCAGCAGCAGCCGGGCGGCCAGTGCCGGTTCGATCTCCCGCGCCGCCGCGCCCAGCAGCAGCCGGTGCGCCTCGGGGTAACCGCCCCGCCAGAACTCGGCGGTGGCCCGCACCCAGTCCAACACGGCCAGCGTGAAAGGCTCTTCGGTCAGCTCGGCACCGCGCCGGGCGAGGGCGACGGCCCGTTCCGCTTCCGCCGCGTCCAGCGCCGATTCGGCGGCCAGCACCAGGCAGCGGGTGACCCGCTCGCGATCGGGCGCGAGCTGGGCGGCCCGCTCGTAGGCGGCGGCCGCACCCGCGTGCCCGCCCCGGGCCACCGCCCGGCGGGCGGTGTTCTCCAGTGCCTCGGCCAGCTCGGCGTCCGGCCCGGTGGCGGCCAGCGCCAGGTGCCAACTGCCGCGATCCACCTCGCCGTTCGCCAGCAGCGCGGCGCCCAGTGCCCGATGGGCCGCCAGCTTGCGGTCCAGCGGCGCGCTCTCCAGGATCGCGGCGCGCAGCAGCGGGTGGCGCAGCACGCACCGCCCGTCCGGGGTGCGCCGCAGCAGGTCGGCCCGCTCGGCGGCGGCCAGGTGCTCGGCCCCCGCGCCGAGCGTCTCGGCGGCCCGCAGCACGGTGGCCAGTTCGCCGCTCTCCTCGGCGGCGGCCACCAGGAGCAGCGTCCCGGTCGGCGCGGGCAGCCGGGCGACCTGGCCGTGGAAGGCCTGCCTGAGCCGCTCGGTCAGCGCCAACTCGCCGCCCTGGTAGGGCTGGTCTGCGGCCAGCGCGGCGGGCAGCTCGGTCAGCGCGAGTGGATTGCCGCGGGCCTCGGCCAGCACCCGGTAGCGCAGGCCGACCCGGCCGCGACCGTCCTCGCCGGCGCGGGCCGCGAGCAACTCGGCGGCGGCCGAAGGCTCCAGCGGCGCCAACCGCAGCTCGGGCAGCCCGGGCGCGACGAAGGCCCCCTCCCCGTCCCGAGCCGCGAAGAGCAGCAGCACGCCCTCGCGCCCCAGTCGCCGGGCGGCCAGCAGCAGCGCCCCGGCCGAGGAGTGGTCCAGCCACTGCGCGTCGTCCACCAGGCAGAGCAGCGGCCGCTCAGTGGCCAACTCGGCCAGCAGCCCCAGGGCGGCCAGGCCGGTCAGCAGCCGGTCGGCCGGGCCGCTCACCTCGGCCAGCCCGAACGCCGCCTCCAGGGCCCGGCGTTGCGGCGCCGGCAGGGCCGCGAGCAGCGGCAGGGCGGGGCCGAGCAGCAGGTGCAGTCCGGCGAACGGCAGGTCGGCCTCGTACTCGACACCGGTCGCCCGCAGCACCTCGAAGTCGGTGCCCGCCCGCTCGGCCGCGTACTCCAGCAGCGCGCTCTTGCCGATTCCCGGCTCCCCGCGCAGCACCAGCGCCCCGCTGCGTCCCTCGCCCGCCGCTGCCAGCAACTCGCCGACCGCGGCCTGCTCCCCCGCCCGTCCGTACAGCATGGGTCGACCCTACCTATGCGTGACCGATTCGGCCCGTGCGTATCCCGCCTACCGTCTTGACCTGCCGGAACAAACCGCAGAACACAGGATGGGAACGGAAGATGACGAACCTTCAGCAGCTGGCCGAGCAGTACATCGCCACCTGGAACGAGACCGACGCGGCTGCCCGACGCAAGCTGATCGACACCTGCTGGGCCGCCGACGCGAGCTACACCGACCCGCTGGCCGAGGTCGCGGGGCGGGACGGGGTGGACGCCGTGATCGGCGCCGTCCAGGCCCAGTTCCCCGGCCTGGTCTTCACCCTCGGGGCGGTCGACGCCCACCACGACCTGGCCCGGTTCACCTGGGACCTCGGCCCGGCGGGCGCCGAGCCGCTGGTCGTCGGCTTCGACGTGCTGGTGGCCACCGAGGACGGCCTGATCGGCGCGGTGCACGGCTTCCTCGACAAGGTCCCCTCCCTCTGAACCCCCGGGGCGCCGGCGGCCGGACCCCGCCGGCGCCCCTTTCCCGATTTTCCCGAAGGAGCAGTCCGCCATGGCCACCACCCTTGCCCCCGCCCCGATCGCCACCGAGCAGCACCGCCCGCCGCGCGGCCTGCTGCCCGTCGTGCTCATCGCGACCTTCGTGACCTCGCTCGACTTCTTCGTCGTCAACGTCGCCATCCCCTCGCTGCAGAGCCAGTTGCACGCCGGCCCGGCCGGTGTGCAGTGGGTGGTGGCGGGCTTCGGCCTGGCGCTGGCGGCCGCACTGGTGCCAGCCGGCCGGCTCGGGGACCGGTTCGGGCGCCGCCGGGTCTTCGCGCTCGGGCTGCTGCTCTTCACCCTCGCCTCGGCCGCCTGCGGCCTGGCCCCGAGCACCGGGACCCTGGTCGCGGGCCGGGTGGTGCAGGGTCTGGCCGCCGCGCTGATGGGCCCGCAGGTGCTGGCCATCCTGCGGGACAGCTACACCGGCCCCGCGCAGGCCAGGGCCTTCGGCCGGTACGCGCTCTCGATGGGCGTCGGCGCGGTGCTCGGCCAGCTGATCGGCGGCCTGCTGATCAGAGCCGACCTCCTCGGCCTCGGCTGGCGCAGCTGCTTCCTGATCAACGTGCCGGTCGGCCTGGTCACCCTGGCCCTGGTCAAGCGCTGCGTGCCGGAGTCCCGGGCGCCCGGGAGGACCGGCCTGGACCTGCCCGGCAGCGCCCTGGTCACCAGCGCGCTGACCGCCCTGGTGCTGCCGCTGATCCAGGGCCCGTCGCAGGGCTGGCCACTGTGGACCTGGCTCTGCCTGGCCGGCTCGGCCGTCCTCTTCACGCTGTTCGCCCTGCACCAGTCCCGGATCGCCGCCCACCCGGTGCTCGACCCCCGGCTGCTGCGCGAGCCCGGCTTCACCGTCGGCGTGCTCGCCCAACTCGCCTTCAACCTGGGCCAGGCCTCCTTCTTCCTGGTGCTCGCGATCTACCTGCAGCAGGGCAGGGGGTTGGACGCACTCGGCTCCGGGCTGCTCTTCGTCTCGATCGGCGGCGGCTACCTGCTCACCTCGCTCAGCGCGCACCGCGTGGCCGCCCGGCTCGGCCGGCACGCCGTCGCGCTGGGCACCGTGGGCATGGCCGCGGGCCTGGGCGTGCTCGCGCTGACCGCGCAGCTGGTCGGCACCAGCGGCAGCGCCTGGTGCCTGGCGCCCGGCATGTTCCTGGACGGGCTCGGCATGGGCCTGGTGATCGGCCCGCTGACCGGCGGGGTGCTCGGGGCAGTCCGGCCGCAGCTGGTCGGCTCGGCGGCCGGGGTGGTGGCCACCACCCCGCAGATCGGCAACGCGCTGGGTGTCGCACTGCTCGGCAACCTCTTCTACGGCGCGCTCCAGCACGGCTACACCCACGCCTTCGGCCTGAGCATGCTGGTCCTGGCCGGACTGGAACTCGCGGTGGCCGCGCTCTCCCGGCTGCTGCCGCGGAACTGACACCCCACTGCCGGGTCCCCGCCCTGCCGTGCCAGAGTGACTCGGATGAGTAGCGAGAAGAACGACGTGCCCGCCTGGGAGCAGCGCTTCCGGGCGGCACGGGTCTCACTTCCCGACTGGGCGGATGACGCCCCGGAGCGTTCGCTGTACGTCTCGAACGCGGCCGGCAGCTATGAGGTCTACGCCTGGGACCGGGCGGCCGACACCCACCGGCAGGTCACCGATCGTCCCAGCGGCACCACCGACGCGGCACTCTCCCCCGACGGCGCCTGGATCTGGTGGTTCGACGACACCGACGGCGACGAGTTCGGCGTCTGGCGCCGCCAGCCCTTCGCGGGCGGCCCGGACGAGGAGGCCGTGCCCGGCCTGGCCCCGGCCTACGACGCGGGCCTGGCGCTGGGACGGGACGGCACCGTGGTGGTCGGCCGCTCCACCGACGAGGACGGCACCACCCTGCACCTGCTGCGCCCCGGCGCGGGCGAGCCGGTGGAGATCTACCGGCACGCCGAGTACGGCGGGGTCGGCGACCTCTCCCACGACTGCGCGCTGCTGGCCATCGAGCACACCGAGCACGGCGACGCCATGCACAGCGCGATCCGGGTGGTGCGGACCTCCGACGGCGCGACGGTCGCCGAGCTCGACGAGGTGACCGGTCGCCAGGAGCCGCGCGGGCTGGCCTGCCTGGGCTTCGCCCCGGTGGCCGGGGACAACCGGCTGCTGGTCGCCCACCAGCGCCGCGGCCGCTGGGAGCCGATGATCTGGGACCCGCTGACCGGCGCCGAGAGCGAGCCGGCGCTGCACACCGAGGACGGGCAGCCGCTGCCCGGCGACGTCTCGGCGCAGTGGCGCCCGGGCGCGCGGGCGCTGCTGGTGGAGCACGAGTTCGAGGCCCGCAGCGAGCTGTTCGGCCACGACCTGGCGACCGGCGTGCTGACCCGGCTTCAGACCCCGCGCGGCACGGTGGCCGGCGCCACCGCCCGCCCCGACGGCACCGTCGAGTTCCTCTGGTCCTCGGCGGCCGAGCCCTCGGTGGTCCGCTCCACGGCCGGCTCGGTGGTGCTGCGGGCGGCCGGCGGCACACCGCCGCGTTCGGTGCCGGTGGAGGACGTCTGGGTGGACGGGCCCGGCGGACGGGTGCACGCGCTGGTCCAACGCCCGGCCGGCCCCGGCCCGTACCCGACCCTCTTCGAGGTGCACGGCGGCCCGACCCACCACGACAGCGACTCGTTCGCCGCCGGACCCGCCGCCTGGCTGGACCACGGCTTCGCGGTGGTCCGGGTCAACTACCGCGGCTCCACCGGCTACGGCCAGGCCTGGACGGACGCGCTGCGCGAGCGGGTCGGCCTGATCGAGCTGGAGGACATCGGTGCGGTGCGGGCCTGGGCGGTGGCCTCGGGACTGGCCGATCCGGAGCGGCTGGTGCTCTCCGGCGGCTCCTGGGGCGGCTACCTGACCCTGCTCGGTCTCGGCACCCAGCCCGACGACTGGTCGCTGGGCCTGGCGGCCGTCCCGGTCGCGGACTACTTCACCGCGTACGCGGACGAGATGGAGGCGCTCAAGTCGCTGGACCGCACGCTCTTCGGCGGCACTCCCGAGGAGGTGCCCGAACGCTACCGGGCCTCCTCGCCGCTCAGTCACGTGGAGCGGGTGCGGGTGCCGGTCTACCTCAGCGCCGGGCTGAACGACCCGCGCTGCCCGATCCAGCAGATCGAGAACTACGTGGCCCGGCTCGCGCAGCTCGGCGTCCCGCACGAGGTGTACCGCTACGACGCCGGGCACGGCTCGCTGGTGGTGGAGGAGCGGATCAAGCAGCTGCGGCTGGAGCTGGACTTCGCCCGGCGGCACCTCAAGCCGTGAGCCGCTGACGGCAGGTCAGTCCAGGGCCGGGACCAGCCCGAGCTCCCGGTCCTGGACCGCCTCCGCCTCGCGGCGGGCCAGTCGGAACCACATGAAGACGACGAACCCGGCGAAGACGAACCACTCCAGCGTGTACCCGAGGTTCTGGAAGGCGCGCGCGTCCAGGCCGTTGCCGCCGTCGGGCTGGGTGGTCGGCACGGCGGTCAGGCCGGCCGGCACGCCGTCGGCGGCCACCCAGCCGTCGTACACCGGGTACGGCAGCAGGTTGACCAGGGTGGCCGGGCTGATCATGCCCAGCTGCCCGACCGGCAGGCCGCCGTTGACCGCGCCGCCGGTGTCCGTGGTCTCCGAGGCCTGCAGCCGGCCCACGACGGTGACCTCACCGGTCGGCGGGGCGGGCAGCGCGGCACCCGGCGAGCCGGGGAGCCAGCCGCGCACCACCGCCACCGCCCGGCCCGAGCCGGTGCGCAGCGGGGTGAGCACGTAGTAGCCCTGACGTCCGTCCACGGTGCGGTCGGGGACCAGCAGCTGGTGGGCGGCGTCGTACTGCCCGGCGGCGGCCACCTCGCGGCCCAGGCTGTTGGTGCCGACCTGCGCGGTCGGCCCGCCCAGCACCGTGTCCAGCGCTCCGGCCGGCTGCGGGGCCCCGCCGGGGCTGGTCGGGGCGGCGGCGGGGTGGCTGGCGACCCGGCCCTCGAAACGGCTCAGCTGCCACGAGCCCAGCCAGAGGCAGACCGCGATGGCGAGGATCGCGAGCACGGTGCCGCCGAGCCAGCGCGCGGTCAGGAGGAATCGGTACACATCCATCACGGTAACCAGCGATTGCGGACCGCCGACCACGGCCCCCCGCTCGGGGGTGTCAGGGGCGCTCGCGGGCGGCCCAGGTCCTGTCCGGTCGATCTTGGCGCCCGGCAAGATCGACCGGACAGGACCTACCCGGCGGCCTCCGGGGCGCCGCGGTAGAGCGTGCCACCGCCGCAGACGCCGGTGATGCTGGTGCCGGCGGCGTCCGGGGCGGTGCCGAGCGGGCGGTAGCCGAGCTGCACGGCGGCCGGGGTGGGGGTCGTCGTGGGACTGCCGGTCGCGGTCGGTGTCGGGCTGAGCGTCGCCGCCACCGAGGCCGGACCGCCATCGGCCAGCGGGCTCTGGTCGCCGCCGGCCGCGACCCGGTCCGCGGCCGCACCCGCCGGTGCGGCGCCCGCCGCCGAACCGCCCCCGGCCGGGGCACCGGCCGGGCCGGCGCCGCCGCTCGACGGGCTCGCGCCCCCGCTCGCCGCCGGCGTGGCGGCACTCGCGCTGGGGCTGGCGGGCGGGCTCTGCCCGCCGCCGGCCGCGGGACCGTTCGCCGGGCAGGGCGCGTCCGGCAGGAAGGCGAACCGCACCCGGTAGCCGGCCCCCGGCCCCAGCAGCAGCTCGCCGGTCGCGCTCGCCGGGTCCGGCAGGTTGGTGGCCGGGTCACCGGTCGTGTGCGCGAGCACCCGCACCGTCCCGCCGCCACTGCCGCCGATCACCGCGCTGATCGTCCCGGGATCGGTCAGCGCGCAGGGGTACCCGGAGACGTTGGCCACCGTGAACGCGCCGTACACCCACCCTGCGGTGTCGGGCGCGCTCACCGTCGCCTGGCCGCCGCCGAGGTCCCCACGCCCGCAGGCGGGGTGCACGACCGCCGTCGCGGTCACGCCGCTCGCCGCCGCGCCCGCCGTGGCGCCCTGGGCGGACGCGCTGGGGCTGCCGCCGACCGGCGCGCTCGCGGTGCCGCTGGGGCTGCCGCTCGCCGCGCCGGCGCTCGCGTCGGGCACCGGAAGCGGAACGACCGAGCGCGCGCCCCCGGGGCGCGCCGTGGCGCTGAGCCAACCTCCGGAGGTGGCACCGGGGGTGGCACCCGGGGTGACCGCCGAGCCGTCCGAGAGCTGCAGGGCGCCCAGGCCGCGCAGGGTCGGCACGGCGGCCGCCGAGACCATCGCGATCAGCATCGCTCCGGTCCACGCCTGCCGGTGCCGGACCCGTCGGGCCGGAATCGCCCGCCGGATCCGAGGCAGCGCTTCGGCATCGGGCTGCAGGCCGTCCACCGCGCGGTGCAGCAGCGCGCGCAGCGCCTGCTCCTCGCCCGAGGTCGGCTCCCGATCCGCCGACCCACTCCCGGCCGACGCGTTCGCAGCCGACGCGTTCGCAGCCGACGCACCGCCGGTCGGCCCGACCGGGCTCCGGCGGCCGAACTGATCCTCAGTCATGACTGCTCCCCATCAGCACCCGCAGCGCCGCCAATCCGCGTGAGCCGTACGCCTTCACCGCACCCACCGAGATTCCGAGCAGCTCGGCCACCTGGGCCTCCGTCATGTCGGCGTAGTAGCGAAGCACCAGGACCTCGCGCTGACGCCTTTGCAAACCTTGCAAGGCCGCTTTCAGCTGGTCACGTTCGAGAGCATCGTAGGCTCCCTCTTCTGCACTGGCCATGTCAGGCATGGGCTTGGGCAGCAGTCGCATGCCGAGCAACCGCCGACGCAGCGTGCTGCGCGACAGGTTGACCACGGTCTGCCGCAGGTAGGCGAGGATCTTCTCCGGCTCGCGCACCCGCTTCCGGGCCGAGTGCACCCGGATGAAGGCCTCCTGCACCACGTCCTCGCAGCTGGACCGGTCGTCCAGCAGCAGCGCGGCGAGCCGCAGCAGCGCGCGGTAGTGGGCCTGATAGGTGGTCGTGAGCAGGTCGACGCTGGCGCCGACCGTGTCGGTGGCGGCGGTGGTCATCGCTGACTCAACCGGCTGCCGCACGGCGCCCCGCGGCATCCGTACGGTCGGTGCCGCCACTATCACTGCCAGGTCTGTCACGACCGTTGGACACTCGATCCCCCCTCAGGGTTGCCCCGTTCGGCGGACATTCTTCCGCAAAGAGATGAGCTCCCTCCACCGAGGAGGGAGCTCAGGTCCGATCGAAAGGTCGAGTCGGCCTCAGCCGATCAGCTCGCCGGCCACCAGTTCGCCGATCTGGGCCGTGTTCAGCGCCGCGCCCTTGCGCAGGTTGTCGCCGCAGAGGAACAGGTCCAGCGCCGTCGGGTCGTCGATCGAGCGGCGCACCCGGCCGACCCAGGTGGGGTCGGTGCCGACCACGTCGTTCGGGGTCGGGAACTCGCCGGCCGCCGGGTTGTCGTAGAGCACCACCCCGGGGGCCCTGGCCAGGATCTCCTGCGCCCGCGCCTGCGTCACCTCGCGCTCGAAGACCGCGTGCACCGCCAGCGAGTGCGTGGTGATCACCGGGATCCGCACGCAGGTCGCCGCCACCCGCAGGTGCGGCAGCCCGAGGATCTTGCGGCTCTCGTTGCGAACCTTCAGCTCCTCGGAGGACCAGCCGTCCTCCTGCAGCGAACCCGCCCACGGCACCGCGTTGAGCACCAGCGGCACCTGGAAAGGACCGCTGTCGCCGATCAGCGCCCGCAGGTCGCCCGGCTGCTCGCCGGCCGCCGTCCCCGCCACCTTCACGGTCTGCTCGCGCAGCGCGTCGATCCCGGCCTGGCCGGCCCCGGAGGCCGCCTGGTAGGAGGCGACCACCAGCTCGCTCAGGCCGAACTCCGAGTGCAGCGCGCCGAGCGCCACGATCATCGAGAGCGTCGTGCAGTTGGGGTTGGCGATGATCCCGCGCGGGCGGATCCGGGCGGCGGCCGCGTTGACCTCGGGGACCACCAGCGGCACGTCCTCGGCCATCCGGAACGCACCGGAGTTGTCGACCACCACGGCGCCCTTGGCCGCCGCGATCGGCGCCCACTGCGCGGAGACCTCGTCGGGCACGTCGAACATCGCGACGTCGATGCCCTCGAAGGCCTCCTCGCTGAGCGCGACCACCGGCACCTGCTCACCGCGCACGGTCAGCCGGCGGCCGGCCGAGCGCGCGGAGGCGATCAGCCGGATCTCGCCCCAGATGTCCGCTCGGGCGGAGAGGATGCCGAGCAGCACGGTCCCGACCGCACCGGTGGCACCGACCACCGCGAGGCTGGGCCGACCGCTGCGTTCCTCCCCGCCGCCGGTCATCGTCCGGTCCCGCCGTAGACGACCGCCTCGTCGGTCTCGCTGTCCAGGCCGAAGGCGCTGTGCACGGCGCGGACCGCCTCGTTGACGTCGTCGGCCCGGGTGACCACCGAGATCCGGATCTCCGAGGTGGAGATCAGCTCGATGTTGACGCCGGCCTCGGAGAGCGCCTCGAAGAAGGTCGCGGTGACCCCCGGGTTGGACCGCATGCCGGCGCCGACCAGGGAGATCTTGCCGATCGCGTCGTCGTAGCGGAGCGACTCGTAGCCGATGCCCTCCTTGACCCGGCCGAGCGCGTCGATGGCCTTCTGGCCCTCGGTCTTCGGCAGGGTGAAGGAGATGTCGGTCAGCCCGGTGGAGGCGGCGGAGACGTTCTGCACGACCATGTCGATGTTGACCTCGGCGTCCGCGATGGCGCGGAAGATCCGGGCCGCCTCACCCGGCTTGTCCGGCACACCGACGACCGTGACCTTGGCCTCGGACGTGTCGTGGGCGACTCCGGAGATGATGGCCTGCTCCATCTCGCCCCCTTCGGGCTTGTTCGGGTTGGTGTTGCTGACGATGGTCCCCGGCAAACCGGAGAAGGACGATCGTACGTGGATCGGGATGTTGTAGCGCCGCGCGTACTCCACACAGCGGTCCAACAGCACCTTGGACCCGGAGGACGCCAGCTCCAGCATGTCCTCGTAGGCGATCCAGTCGATCTTGCGGGCCTTCTTCACCACCCGCGGGTCGGCGGTGAAGACGCCGTCCACATCGGTGTAGATCTCGCAGATCTGGGCCTTGAGCGCGGCGGCCAGCGCGACCGCGGTCGTGTCGGACCCACCTCGACCCAGGGTAGTGATGTCCTTGCTCACCTGGGAGACGCCCTGGAAACCGGCCACGATCGCGATGTTGCCCTCGTCCAGGGCGGAGCGGATCCGGCCCGGCGTGACGTCGATGATGCGCGCCTTGTTGTGGACCTGGTCGGTGATCACGCCGGCCTGGCTGCCGGTGAAGGACTGGGCCTCATGTCCCAGCGCCCTGATCGCCATCGCCAGCAGGGCCATGGAGATCCGCTCGCCGGCGGTCAGCAGCATGTCGAACTCGCGACCGGCCGGAATGGGGGATACCTGCTCGGCGAGTTCGATCAGCTCGTCCGTCGTGTCGCCCATCGCGGACACCACGACGACGACCTCATGGCCGGCCTTCTTGGTGTCGACGATTCGACGGGCCACGCGCTTGATGCCCTCGGCATCCGCAACGGATGAGCCGCCGTACTTCTGCACGACAAGGCCCACGTGCGCTCCTCGACTAAGTCGTCTTCGGGGGGTGGTACCCGACGCGGGGTGGCGCCGTCCGGTCCCCCCAGACCCCCTCTGCGGGGGTACTGCGGTCGCCCGTCAGTCTACCGAGCAGGGGGCGGCCGTCAGCCATATTCCATATGTTGATACTCACGTTTCACCTGGTGAACGCCGGTTAGGCGGCTCGACCGGCGACTCTGCGGGCGAGGGGCGACGGTTTCGAAAGAATTCGCGGAAGGGGGCGGCGCGGGCTCGGAATTTGCCGCGAAGATTTTTTCGGCGAATTCTCCGAAGCGGGACGCGGAGGGGGTCGCAAGGGCGGGGCCGGGTGCTTTTCGGGGAGTTCGTGCGGTTCGGCGGCCGACGAGTAGCCGGCTCGCCGCGCTACCGGGGTGCCGGCTGCGCGGCGAGCGCGTCGGTCGGACCGTCAGGTCCCCAACTCGGCTGCCATCAAGTCGCCCGCCTGCTGCTCCAGTTGCTCGTCCGTCAGCCCGTCGTCATCGGTGTCGGCGCCGTCCGGCACCGCGCCGATCGGGCTGTCCAGGCGCACGTGCGCGATCAGCGACTGCAGCGCCCGCAGCACGGCGGTGCAGGTGGAGCCCCAGGTCGACAGGTAGGAGAACTGCCACCACCAGAGCGCCTCGCTGACCCGTCCCTCGTCGTAGTGGGTCAGCCCGTGCCGCAGGTCGCTGACCACGCCCGCCAGGTCGTCCGAGATCCGGAAGGTGTTCGGCATCATCGGCGGCCCGTACGGGTCGAAGACCTCGTGGTAGACGTCGATCGGTGCGAGCAGCTCGGCGAGGTGCTCGCGCAGCTCGACCCCGTCCGGCTCCGGACCGGCGTCCGGCTCGAAGCGGTCCTCCGGCAGCACGTCCTCGATGGCGCCGAGCCGGCCACCGGCCAGCAGCAGCTGCGAGACCTCCAGGAGCAGCAGCGACACGGCGCTGCCCGGCTCGTCGCCCTTGGCGATCTCGGTCACCGCGAGCACGAAACTCTTGATCGAGTCCGAGATCTGGACCGAGAAGTCGTCGGGTTCGGCCATGTGGACCGTGTGCACCGCCTGGTGCGTGCTGTTGTCAGACATCGAGCAGTCGTCTCCCTTCGAAGGCCCGGCCGAGGGTGACCTCGTCGGCATACTCCAAGTCCCCGCCGACGGGCAGCCCGCTCGCCAGCCGAGTCACCTTCAGGCCCATCGGCTTGCAGAGCCGGGCCAGGTAGGTGGCGGTCGCCTCCCCCTCCAGGTTGGGGTCTGTGGCCAGGATCAGCTCGCCGACGCTGCCGTCGGCCAGCCGGGCCAGCAGCTCCCGGATCCGCAGATCGTCCGGGCCGACACCCTCGATCGGGCTGATCGCGCCGCCCAGCACGTGGTAGCGCCCACGGAACTCGCGGGTGCGCTCGATCGCCACCACGTCCTTGGACTCCTCGACCACGCAGATCACCGTGAGGTCGCGGCGCGGGTCCAGGCAGACGCGACACCGCTCGGCCTCGGCGACATTGCCGCAGACCGCGCAGAACCGCACCTTCTCCTTGACCTCGAGCAGCGCGTGGGCCAGCCGGCGCACGTCCACCGGGTCCGACTGCAAGACGTGGAAGGCGATCCGCTGCGCGCTCTTGGGCCCGACGCCTGGCAGCCTGCCCAGTTCGTCGATCAGGTCCTGAACCACGCCCTCGTACACCGCTCTGCCTTTCCACTGGTCAGACGACCCGGCCGTACCGCTGTATCGCTGTACCGCCGGTGCCATCATCCAACGAACCGGGCGCCGGACACAGCGTCCGACGCCCGAAAGTCGACTCTGATCGAACAGTTCCCCTGCGCGACTCCGAGAAGTCACGGCCGGCGACGGGCCCGACGGGTCGCAACCGCGCCGCGGTCGGACGCCAGGTGTCCGGCCCTGGATGGACGTCCGACGTCAGAACGGCAGGCCGGGGATGCCGCCGCCCATGCCGCCCAGGCCCTGGGTCAGCGGGCCCATCCGGTCCGCCTGCAGCTTCTGCGCGGCGGCGTTGGCGTCACGGACCGCCGCGAGCACCAGGTCGGCCAGCGTCTCGGTGTCGTCCGGGTCGACCGCCGCCGGGGCGATGGTCAGCGCCACCAGCTCACCGCTGCCGGTCACCGTCGCCTCGACCAGGCCGCCGCCCGCCGAACCGGTCAGCTTCGTCTCGGCCAGCTCCTGCTGGGCGGTGGCGAGGTCCTGCTGCATCTTCTGCGCCTGCTTGAGCAGCTGCTGCATGTTGGGCTGGCCGCCAGGGAACACGGGTCACTCCTGCCTGGGTACAAGTGAGTAGGTAGCTCGAGTCGAGCCTACGCGCTCGGCAGCACCCGCCGGCCCCGGCGGCCCTGGTAGCGATCAGCCGCCGTGCTGGATCTCCTCCAACACGGTCGCGCCCAGCTCACGGATGATCAACTCCTGCCCCGAGACGCTCTCCTCGGGCACCCCGGCCACGGCGACGTCGTCGGCCGAGACCTCCTCGTCCTCCGGATCCACCGCCTGCGGCCGGGCCTGCGCCTGGACCTGGCCGTGGACTTGGGCCTGGCCGTGGGCCTGCGGCTGTCGCGATTGCTGAGCCTGCGGCGTGGGGGCCGGCGGTGCGGCCTGCGTCGGCTGAGCCGGGCCCGGCGGGACCGGACTCGGCGCAGCGGCCCCGGCCTGCCCGGGCGGCGGCCCACCGAAGCCGCCGACCGCCGTGGCCGTCGCCACCGGGGCCGCCGGACGCGGGGCCTGCGGCTGCGGGGCCGCGCCCCAACCGCCGGCACCGCCACCGCCGCCGGGCTGCGGAGTCTGGGTGCCGCCGGACGGATCGACGATGCACTCCACCCGCCAGTCGACCCCGAGCGCGTCGGCCAGGGCCTGGCGCAGCACATCGTCACTGTTGCTGCTGACGAAGCTGTCCCGGGCGCCGGCGTTGATGAACGAGACCTGCAGCGTGCTGCCGTCGAATCCGGCCACCTGGCCGTTCTGGCTGAGCAGGATCCAGGTGAACCGGCGCCGGTTCTTCACCGCCTCCAGCACCTGTGGCCACATCTGCCGGACCTGGGCCGCCCCTTGCTGCTGCTGCGCGGACGGGCCCGCCTGGTGCGTGGGCGTCGGTTGCGGCGCGACGGGCGCGGGGGCCGGCGCCGCCTGCACCGGAGCCGGCGGCTGCACGGGCGCCGGCGCGGCCTCGCCGGGGGCGGCGAAGCTGCGCGGGATCGGCCAGGCCCCGGGGGCCGGGCCGGCGGGGGCAGGGGTCGGGGGGGCGGGCTGCGCTACCGGAGCCGGGGCCGGCTGGACCACCGGAGCAGCCTGCGGCTGAGCGGGCATCGCCGCCGGTGCGACCGGAGGCGTCGGGGCCATGGGTACCGCCGGGGCCGTCGGGCCCGGGACCGCCCCGCCGCCCGGCAGCACCCCCCGGCGCTCCAGCTTGTCCAGCCGCGCCATCAGCGAAAGCTCGTCCGAGTACGCGCCGGGCAGCATCACCCGGGCGCAGATCAGCTCCAACTGCAGCCGGGGCGCGGCGTTGCCCCGCATCTCGGTCAGCCCGGTGTTGACGATGTCGGCGGCCCGGCTCAGCTCCCCCGCCCCGAACCGGTCGGCCTGCGCCTGCATCACCGCGACCCGGTCGGCCGGGGCGTCGATCAGCCCCTTCTCCCCGGCCTCCGGCACGGTGGCCAGGATCACCAGATCCCGCAGCCGCTCCAGCAGGTCCGTCACGAACCGCCGCGGATCGTGCCCGCCCTCGACCACCCGGTCGATCAGCTGGAAGACCGTCGCCCCGTCCTGCGCGGCGAACGCGTCGACCACCTCGTCCAGCAGCGCGGAGTCGGTGTAACCGAGCAGCGCGGTGGCCATCTTGTAGGTGACACCGCCTTCGGCCGCCCCGGCGAGCAGCTGGTCCATCACCGACATCGAGTCACGCACCGACCCGGCACCGGCCCGCACCACCAGCGGGAAGACCGAGTCCTCGACCTGGATCCCCTCCCGGCCGCACACCTCGGTCAGGTAGTCCCGCAGCGTCCCGGGCGGCACCAGCCGGAACGGATAGTGGTGCGTCCGGGACCGGATCGTCCCGATCACCTTCTCCGGCTCGGTGGTGGCGAAGATGAACTTGAGGTGCTCCGGCGGCTCCTCCACCACCTTCAGCAGCGCGTTGAAGCCGGCCGAGGTCACCATGTGCGCCTCGTCCAGGATGAAGATCTTGTACCGGCTGTGCACCGGCGCGAAGAACGCCCGCTCCCGCAGCTCACGCGCGTCGTCCACACCACCGTGCGAGGCGGCGTCGATCTCGATCACGTCGATCGACCCGGGTCCGCCCGTCGCCAGGTCCCGGCAGGACTGGCACTCCCCGCACGGCGTCGGCGTCGGCCCCTGCGCGCAGTTGAGGCAGCGCGCCAGGATCCGCGCGCTCGTCGTCTTCCCGCAGCCGCGCGGGCCGCTGAACAGGTACGCGTGGTTGACCCTGTTGTTGCGCAGGGCCTGCTGGAGCGGAGCGGTCACGTGCTCCTGCCCGATGACCTCGGCGAAAGTCTCGGGGCGATAGCGGCGGTACAGGGCTAGGGACACGCCACCGACGATATCGGGACGCACGGACAAACGCGTCGTCCCTCATCCCCAGGCTTCCCCCGGGAACGCAAGGACCCCTCGTGCACCCGCCAGAGCCCTCCTACCCTTGCTGCCTTCCGGCCCTGGGGGGGTTCAGAGAGATAACGCCACACGAGGGGCTGGCACCAGAGTACCGGATCCCGACCCCCACTCCGTCCCACTCCCCCACTCTCCGATCCGCAGGCCACCCGCACCCCCTACCTGCGACATAGCGGTTCGCGAGCACCCCTGAACATGGGCTAAGCTCTCCCACGGAGGATTCGCCTAGAGGCCTAGGGCGCACGCTTGGAAAGCGTGTTGGGGGCAACCCCTCACGAGTTCGAATCTCGTATCCTCCGCCATGGCTGACCAGCCATAACGAAGGCCCCGACCGCCCAGCGGTCGGGGCCTTCGTCGTCTCGTGGTCTCAGTTTTGGTCTCACTTCGAACCTTGGGTCGCACAGAAGGCGCTCGGCACCACCCCAAGGATGGCAGCGCGGCTTGTGACAGGGCCCAGGAGCTGCTCTCGGAGTTTCCCGCGATCGTAGGTCGCCCTTTCCATGACTACGGGACGGCAACAGCGCGAACTGCGGAAACAAGGCACGACAAAAGCGTTCTGCGGCTGTCGGCGCGTCCAGTCATACTGACGGATCAGGCTGTCAGGCCGCCTGCTGAACGACCAGGGCAACGTCGCCCAGGGAGGGAGCGCCCATGCTGGTGCTGTCCGTACAGATCGACAAGTTCCGGAACTTCACGAACAAGCAGACCATGACCGTCGACCCGGCTGTCACCTGCCTGATCGGGAAGAACGAGTCCGGGAAGACCACCGTGCTCAAGGCCCTCCACCGGCTGAACCCCGCGAACAACCCGGACACGTTCAACCTCACCAGGGACTATCCGCGCCGGCACCTGGCCCGGGACAAGCGGGCGCACGACCTCCTCGAACTCGCTCCCGTGACGGCGACGTTCGTTCTTGAAGAAGGCGATCTCGACGTCCTGGAGGATCAGTGGGGCGTGCGGCCCCCGGCCGACGCCCGTATCGAGGCCGCCCGGACCTACGACGACGAGCTCGAGGTCAGGATCGTCTGCGACCTGCACCGCATCCTGGAGCTGGTTTTCGATGAGGTCGGCATCGACGAGCAGGACGACCGCGCCCACCTGACGGAAGGCCGCGCGAGCACCGCGGACGTCGTGGCCGCGGCCAAGGCACGCTCCAAGGAGCTGAAGGAGGAGAAGAAGACCGCCCGCGCCAAGGTCATCGACAAGGTCCCCACCGAGCTTCAGAAGTACGAGTTGCTCCTTGACGGCGAGCTCGACGACGAGCAGCACCAGGCACTGGTCGACCTTCTCCCGAAGTTCTTCTACTTCTCCACCTATGAGCTCCTGCCCGGCGAATGCGATCTCCACGAGCTCGCCGCTCGCGACAAGAGCGGGACCCGGCGCCGGGGCGACGCGACCATGCTTGCCCTGCTGCGCCTCGCCGGCGAGGGCCCGGCGGACTTCCTGGACGAGGACTACGACAGCCGCAAGGCTGAGCTCCAGGCGGCCAGCCTGGAGCTCAGCGAGCAGGTCTTCGAGTACTGGAAGCAGAACGACGCGCTCACGGTCGTCTTCGACACCGACCTGGTCCCCACGCCGCCGGACCCCAGTACGGGGGAGGCGCAGCCGCACCACCGCATCCTCAAGATCGAGTTGCGCGACGAGCGCCACGGCGTGGAGACCAACTTCTCCACCCGCTCGACCGGCTTCCAGTGGTTCTTCTCCTTCCTCGCGGCGTTCAGCGTCTACCGCGACCGCAAGGAGCGGGTCGTGGTCCTGCTGGACGAACCCGGCACCAGCTTGCACGGCGAGGCCCAGGGCGACTTCCTGCGCTACATCTACGGCGAAATCGGCACCAAGCAGCAGGTCCTCTACACCACCCACTCCCAGCACATGATCGACCCGACGCGGTACGAGACCATGCGCGCCATCCACGACCAGGCGACCCGGCAGGACCCGACCCTGGGCGTCGTGATTACCCCGGTGAGCCTGTCCGCCGACCCCAAGACGATCCTCCCCGTCGAAGCCGCCCTCGGGTACTCCGTCGCCCAGCACCTCTTCCTCGGCTCCGGCCCGCTCCTGGCGGTCGAGGGCAGCAGCGACTTCGTCTTCCTGCTGCGCGTCTCGGACTACCTGATCAGCAAGGGCCGTACCGGTCTCGATCCGCGCGCGGCCATCATCCCGGTGGGCGGCGTGGGCAACATGCCGGCCTTCATCGCGGTCATGGGCCGCCGCCTGACTGTCCGCGCCATCATCGACGGCGCGGAGACCACCAAGGTCACCTCGAAGGTCATCAGCGCGGCCGAGGCCGCCGGCGTTGACCCGTCCGCCATCATCGTCATCGGCCAGCTTGGTGGTCTGCCCGACACCGCCGACATCGAGGACCTGTTCACCACCGAGGACTACCTCTGGCTCTACAACAAGGCCACGGGCAGCAACCTCGCCGAGACGGACCTGATCACCACGGAGAAGCCCACCCCGATCCTGATGCGCCTCAAGATCGCACGCGAGAAGCAGAGCAAGCCGGGTACCTTCGACCACGTCGGACCCGCCCACGAACTCACCCGCGAACGAGACGAGTTCTTCGAGCAGGTGGACGACCAGACCCTCAACCAGTTCGAAGCGGTGTTCAAAAAGCTGCAGGCTGCCTCCTAACCCCTATCTCAGCTGCGGCCCCGTTCCCCCGGACGGGGCCGCAGGTCTTTTGTGAAGGGCGACTGCGCGATCAGCGAGACATGGACGCAGAGGGCCCGTCGGCTCACTCACTGATGAGCCGTTAGGCCCTTGAGCGTCAGTCTGCGGTTTCCAGCGCAGATCCGCCCCACAGCGCGGCACCGATCTTCTTGCCGACGTCGTGCAGCATCGGATCGGTGACGTGCTGGTAGCGCTTGGCCATCGAGGCCGAGGACCAGCCCATGATCGCCATCACGATCCGCTCCGGCACACCGAGCAACAGCAGCACGGTCGACGCGGTGTGGCGCGCGTCGTGCAGACGGCCGTCGCGTACGCCGGCCTCGCGCAGGAGCCGCTTCCAGTGGTGGTAGTCGGTGCTGGGGTTGAGCGGCTCGCCGACCTCGGAGGCGAACACGTAGCCCTTGTCCACCCAGAGGTCATGGGCGAGGGCGCGCTCGCGGGCCTGCTCCTCCTTGTGCTGGCGGAGGATCTTGGCCAGCTGCTCGGGAAGCGGGACGGGCCGCCTCCCCGCCCTGGACTTCGGGTCCGCGGTCTCGGAGCGAGTCAGGATCTTCTGGGGGCAGAAGCCGGGCTTGCGACCGCAGTCCTCGTGGCACCCGTGCGCGTACTTGGGCCGCAGTCGGCCTCGCCGGACCCAGGCCACCCCCTTGTCGAAGTCGATGTCCGTCCATCGGAGCCCGAGGACCTCGCCCTGCCGCAGGCCGAGCGCGAGGGCGAAGATCCATCGGGCGGAGTTGCGCCGCTTGTGCGCCGTCTCCAGGAGGGCCTGGACCTCCTCGTGCTCGTAGGGCTCGACCTCGTCGTCGTCCAGCTTCGGCGCCTTGGCGATCGTGGCCACGTTGACGGTGAGGTGGCCACGGCGGACGGCCTCGCCGAGCGCGACACGGACGGTGCGGTGCGCCTGGTGAGCGGTTCCGCCCCGCTTCCCGTTGGCCCGCATCTTCTTGTAGAGGCGCTCCAGATGCTCGGGCTCCAGCTTGAGGAGCTTGTGCGCGCCCAGGCCGGGGATGAGGTGTACGCGGACCGCGACCTCGTAGCCGGACAGGGTGTTCTCCCCGACGGAGTCGGGCACGATGTCCGTGATCCAGTGGGTGAGCCAGGTTTTGACCGTCCACTGCTGGCCGGGCTTGCGGACGGTTCCGGCGTCCCGGTCCTTCTCCAGCTGCCGGACCTTCTTGGTGACCTCGGCCCGGGTCTTGGCAGTGACGTGGCGGCGGTCCGGGGCGCCGTCGTCCTTGACCCCGACGGTGACGCGGCCGTGCCAGCGCCCGTCGCCGCCCTGGTAGATGGAGGAGGCGCCGTTGGGCTGTCGAGACTTCGTCATGTGATCCCCCCCTCAGGCCGCGAGCGCGACGGCAGTGCCGGCGGTCTGGACTCGGGCGGCCATGTAGTCGGCCAGCGCCTGGGCGGGCACCCGGCGAAGGCGGCCGATCGTTACGGACGGGACCTCACCAGCGGCGACGAGGGCGTACATCGTCGTGCGGCCGACGCCGAGTCGGCGGGCAGCCTCCTCGACGGTGAGCGCGACCAGCGTCGGGTCCGGCATAGCGGCGCCGCAGCTGGCGACAAGACCGAGGAGCTGGTGCTCGGTGAGGCCGAGCGCACCAGCCAGGCGCGCGAGGGACAGGGGTATTTCAGACATGGGCATTCCTCCCGGCGGCGCGTGGGCAACGCGCCGCCGTGGCGACTTGGGATGGGCGGTGGATGGACAGGCCCGCTCGGCGGCCCCCGGCGTTCGTAGCGCCGGGGGTCTGGCAGCGGGACTGCGGCGTGCTCAAGGCAACGAAGCAGCACCGTAGGAGCAGGTCCGGCCGTTTTCCTAAAAACGGGCCGGGGAGGCCGTCCAGGCCAGCCATTTAGGAAAACGGCCAGGCGCTGGGCGACGATGTGCGCACGAAGTCGTCGCGCCCCGAGTCAGGTGGAGCGTGCGGGCTTACCGGTCGGCTCCGGGGTCCTTGCGGAGCGGATCCCAGGGGGAGTTGGGAGCTGGGTAGAACGCGGGCGTGGTGTCGCCGGTGTCGACGGCGATGCCTTGGGCGGCGAGACGCTCGGCGATCTCGTCGTACTCGCGCTCCGCCGCTTCGAGCCGGGCCTTGGCGCCCTGCTCGATGTCGTGGGCGGTTCTCCACTCCAGCTCGACTGCCTGGAGGCGGAAGCCCGCTTCCTGTAGCTCGTAGTCCGGCTCATCGGGGCCGGCGACGGCCTCCGTCATGAAGTTGGCGGCCGGGACGCTGAGCGCCTTGGCCAGGCCGATCACCTCGTCGAAGCGCACCGGGCGGGTGCCGTTCTCGATCTTGGCGATCTGGGTCTGGTGGAGCTTGAAGCCGAGCCTGGTCATGCGCTCCGCCACGTCCTCCTGGGAGAGCCGGGCGGCCTGCCGGAGGACCTTCAGGTTGTGGGCCACCAGGGCCTCGCCCTCAAGGGGCTTGTAGCGATGCACCATGGGGTTGACCATACCAACCTCCTTCCGATTGCTCGTAGACGCGACGGGGCGGATAGGAAGAATCTAGCAGTATGAACCTGCTATGCGCCAAGCGGTTAAAGCCATCCTTCACAAGACCTTCGCATAGCGGCCGAACAGGGAAAATGCTGGATTGGCATGAAAACTTCATGCTCTAATAGCTTGACATCGGCGCGCCACGCATGCTTACACTGTCCACGTCAGCATGAAGATCCCAACCGAGAGGAGGTTACGTCGGGTCGAGCAGCGGCCCGGTGTCCCAGAGAAAACGCGAAGCCCCCGGCGCTACGAACACCGGGGGCTGATCGGAAACCTCGCCACCGCCCATCCCAGGACAGTCGAGCTACGGCGGACCGGGTTGCCCCCCGGAGCCGCCGAGTGAGGAATCGCCATGACCGAGACTACTGCCTCCAGCCCCACGCCCGCAGCCCCCAGCACCGCACTGTCGGCCACGGGCTGGCCGCCCGTCGCGAAGGCCGGCGAGCCCGGCACCTACCTGCCCACCCAGCAGGACGCCGTGTCCACATCCTGTGGACAGCCGCAGGACGCCGCACCGGACGAGCCCGCCGGGCCGACCGGCTTCGACGACATGCCGGACGCCCCGGTGAACGGGGGCGCCGAGGTGCTCGCGGAGCTGAAGGCCCTGATCTCCAAGTACGTGATCCTGCCCTGCGAGGAGGCGCTGGACGCCGCCACGCTCTGGGTCGCGGCGACCCACCTGCAGCCCTCGTGGCAGCACGCCCCGCGTCTGGCGGTGGTCGGCCCCGCGAAGCGCTGCGGCAAGTCCCGCCTGCTCGACGTACTGGCCGAGACCGTGCACCAGCCGGTGCTGACGGTGAACTCGACCCCGGCGGCGGTCTTCCGCTCCATCACCGAGGAGCCGCCCACGCTCCTGGTGGACGAGGCCGACACGATCTTCGGCAGCCCGAAGATGGCCGAGAAGAACGAGGAGATGCGCGGCCTGCTCAACGCCGGGCACCAGCGCGACCGCTACGTGCTCCGGGTGGTCGGCAACGACCACACGCCCCACCGGTTCCACACCTTCGCCATGGCGGCCATCGCCGGGATCGGCGACCTCCCCGACACGATCATGGACCGCTCGATCGTCATCCGCATGCGCCGCCGAGCCGACGGCGAGCGTGTCTCGCCGTACCGCACCAAGCGCGACAGCCCCTCCCTGCACGAGATCCGCACCAAGATCGCCCTCTGGACCAAGCCCCTCGCCGACCAGGCCCTGCAGCTGGAACCGGCCATGCCGGTCGAGGACCGCGCCGCCGACACCTGGGAGCCCCTGGTGATCATCGCCGACCTCGCGGGCGGCCCCTGGCCCCGCCTGGCCCGGCAGGCGTGCTCCCGCATGGTCGCCTCCGAGGCCCAGGCCGAGGAGGAGGCCCCCAGCGGCGCGCGGATCCTCGCCGACATCCGGCGGATCTTCGTCGGCAGCGGAGACCAGGACAGCGTCACCACCGACCAGCTCCTGTTCGCCCTGAACAGCGACCCCGAGGCCCCGTGGGCCGAATGGGGCCGAGGCGGTCTCACGGCGCGCGGGCTCGGCACGATGCTCCGCGCCTACGGCATCTCCCCGGGCAACGTGCGCATCGGCGACGGCTCCCAGCGCAAGGGCTACATGCGCAACAAGTTCGCCGACGCCTGGCGACGGTACTGCCCCACCGTCCACCCCCTCGCGCCGAAAGTGGCCGGCGAGAGCTGACCCACCCCCACGGTTGCCGTCCCTGCCGTCCCAGCCGTAACAGCGCAGGTCACAGCCGCTGCGGGCAAGACGGCAACCACGTCCAAGACGGCACGTGAGCCGACACCGCCACCGGCCTGCCGCCGGGCGCACCACCGCGCCGACGGCGGGCCGGGCCGGGACGGCAAGCACATCCGTCTTGTGCCGTCCCAGCCGTCCCTGCCGTAAAACCGCAGCTCAGATGGCCTGCCGCCAAGACGGATCACCGTCCCAAGACGGAAACGCTCCGCGTACCGAGACGGCACCCGCCCGCGTCCAATACGCGACCGGCCACCCGAGCCCGCCCCTGCCGTACCCGCCCTGACCTGCGGATGCAACGGCCAAGACGGCAAAGACGGATCCCACGACACCACCTCCACCGCAAGGACCCCTCCCGCATGCCCACCGCCCCGCCGGCCGCCCGCCCGGCCGCCCCCGGCACCTTCGCCCGCACCACGATCACCATCGTGATGGCGGTCATCACCGCCCTCGCCTTCGTCTTCTCCTTCGGCAACGTCTGGACCCTGGCCCTGCGACTCGGCGTCCCACACCCTGTCGCGCCGCTGATCGCGCCCATGGTCGACCTCTCCGTGGTCGGCCTCATGGTCGCCCTGCACCACCTCGCCGCCACCGGCACCCACCCCGACCAGCTCCGCTCGGCCAACAGGCTGATGCACCTGTGCGGCCTGCTGGCCCTCGTCCTCAACTTCGCCGAACCGCTCCTCGCCGGACACTACGGCCGAGCCGCCCTCGACACCGTCGCCCCCGCCCTCCTCCTCGGGTGGGGAACCGTCGGCCCCACCCTCCTACGCCACCTCCACGCCCCAACCGCTACCACCACGGACCCGACGGAGCACACCCCTTCGGCCAAAACGCCCGCCACCGAGCCTCCCCCGGCCGAGTGCGACGCCGAGCCGCAGTCGGCTCCGGAGCCCACGCAGGCTCAGCCGCCCGTCGGCGGCGGCGCTCCGCCAGTCGAATGTGGCCCCAAGCCGCAGCCGGAACTCGGGCAAGCCAGCGATGACGACCAGGCTGAGCCGTCGGCTGCCGTCGACTCCCCGAGCGCGGACCGCGAGCCCACCGAACCGCGTAAGCGCACCGGCCGTCCGCCGCGCGCGAGCATGGACGAGCTTCTGGCGGTCGCGCGTCCGGCCGTCGCCGAGGACGGCGTCAGTGTGGCCGTGGTCAAGGAGGCCCTCCGCGAATCCGGCCTCCCGATCAGCAGCGAGCGCTTCACGAAGCTGATGAAGCTCCTGCGCGCCGAGCAGACCGGTCCTCAGTACGAACTGGCCCTCGCGCATCCGGCCGTCGACTGACCGCCTATCCAGTCCAGCCATGCCGCCTGCCCGCGATCCGTCCGGACCGGGCAGGGGGCTCCCTCGTCGCCTGCCGGTCCGTTCGCGGATGTCCAACGAGCCGTCAGCCGACATCCGCGAACACAGGTCCGCCGCCGCACTACACCGCGCACCCGGCACTGCCAAACCGCCAGCCGCCGAGATCATCACCCGCACACCACACGAGCGGGCCACGACCTGCTCGGCCCACCGACCGCTCTACCGGGAGCCCAGCCGTGACACACGACCAGCACCACGCCGACCACACCGCGGAAGGCCCCGACGAGCGTCCGAAGTCCCATACACTGAAGGCTCTTTGGCGGCGAGCCTTCGGAAAAGAAGCACCTGGTGGAGCCAGTAGTCCCCCAACTCCGACTTACAGCCGGAGTGGGGGAGTCTCCGCCCCAGGGGTGGCGGAGACGGCCCAGCGCGAGGGCGCGCCGGGCCTGGAGGTCGCGGCCGTGGGCGGCCACGACCCGGACAAGCTCCTCACCGTCCAGCAAGAAGTCCTCGCCCCCGTGCGCCAAAGCGACAGCGCCGACGACGACAGCTCCGCCGCCGAGCACGTCGAGCAGAGCGCCCACCGCTCGAACCGCCGCTTCAACGGCGTCAACCGCGAGAAGCGCGTCGGCCCTCTGCAGTTCCGGCCCGAGGAACGCGCGCACCTAGATATCTCCGCCGCCGCCAACGGTTACCGCAGCCCCGGCGGGTTCGCCGCCGACGTCACCCTGGCCTTCATCGACGGCCGGTTCTTCGTCGACCTGCCGCTCGCGGAAGAACGCCGCAAGCTCCACCACTTCCGCACCCAGGTCATCCGCGCGCTCAACCGCATCGGCAACAACGTCAACCAGATCGCCCACGCCCTCAACGGCGGCTACGAACCCCCCGTCGACGCCCGCCAGACCCTCGACGAGCTGCACCGCCTCCTCGCGGAGATCGCCGAAGCCGTCCGTCAGCCCGCCGACCAGGAAGCCTGACCCGCCATGATCGCGCCCATCAAGGACCCCGGCTCGAATACCCGCGGTCTGCTCGCCTACCTCTACGGGCCCGGCCGCCACGACGAGCACCACGACCCGCACATCGTCGCCGGCTTCGCCATGCTCGGCATGCCCGACCCCGGCCGCGACGAGCGCGCCACGCTCACCGAACTCGCCCGCTACCTCGATGAGCCGGTCAAGCTCCGCAACAGCGAGCCCGGCAAGCCGGTCACCGACCACGTCTGGCACTGCCCCGTCCGCGCCGCCCCTGAGGACCGTTATCTCTCCGACGCCGAGTGGGGCGAGATCGCCGAGCGCATCGTCCGCGCCGCCGGCATCGCCCCCGAAGGTGACGACCTCGCCTGCCGGTGGATCGCGGTGCGCCACGCGGATGACCACATCCACATCCTCGCCACCAGCGTCCGCGAGGACGGCCGCCGTCCCAAGCTCCACAAGAGCGGCGAGCGCGCCGGAGCCGAGTGCCGCGAGATCGAGAGGAACTACGGCCTGCGTCAGCTCGGCACCGGCGACGGCACCGCCGCCAAGCGGCCGACCCAGGGCGAGATGCACAAGGCCAAACGCCTCGGCTGGGAACAGCCCGCCCGCGCATGGCTCGACGAGCGAATCCGCGCCGCCATCCCCCACGCCGCCAACATCGAGGAACTCCTCGCCTACCTCCAGGCCGAGGGCATCGAGGTCAAGCTCCGCCGCCTGCCCTCCGGCGACCTGGCCAGCTACTCCGCCGCCCACCCCGACGACCTGAAGAAGAACGGCCAGCCGAACTACATCCCCGGCAGCAAGATCGCCCCCGACCTGTCCCTGCCCCAGCTCCAGGCCCTCCTCGAAGACGGCCAGCCCGAGGAGCACCCCACCGCCCGCCGCAATCGGCCCGGCACCCCCTGGACACGCGCCACCGACGCCCTCGACGCCCTCGACACCCTCCACACCGACCTCGCCGACAGCGACCCGGCCGGCAGCGGCGACGGTGACGGCAGCCTCGCGCAGGCCCAGATCACCGCACTGGGCGAACTGATCGAGGCCACCTCCCAGACCGCACCCGCCGAACTACGCGCCGAACTACGAGCCGCCACAAGGACGTTCGCCCGAGCCCAGCGCTCCCAGATCCGCGCCGAACACCGCGCCGCAGCCGACCTGCGCCACGCCGCCCGTGACGTCATCCACGCCGCCGACGGCAAGGACGGCAGCACCCTCACGGTCCTTCTCGCCACCCTCGTCTGGGCCGCGATCCTCGCCGGACGCTGGCACCAGAGCCGAGGCCACCACCAGCAGGCCGAAGCCGCCAGCCAGGCCGTCCAGCACCTGCAGACCGCCTACGACCAGGCCGCCGCACCGCAACTCGCCGCCCTCGCCAACCGCCAGCCCAAGGAAGAAGTCTGCAACACCCTCGCCAGCGACGTCCGCTCCGCCGTGCCCGAGCACGCCACACGGATCCTCGCCGACCCCAACTGGCCCGCCCTGGCCACCGTCCTCGCCGACGCCGAAGCCAGCGGCCACCAACCCCGCCAACTCCTCACCGACGCCGCCGCCCGCCGCGAACTCACCACCGCCCGCCTACCCGCCAAGGTCCTCATCGGCCGCATCCAACACACCAGCCGCAACCCCGCACCCAACCGCACCGCCGAGGCAGCTCTCATGCGCTCCCGCGCCGCAAGGGCACTCCCCCGCCAGCCCACCGGCCCGCTGACCACCACGCCAGCCCCCATAACCGCCCTCCAGCCAACCGGGAATCAGCCCCGACGCCGCTGACCGCCAGCACCCGCACACCCGCCGCGCGACGAGATCCACGCCTCATCACGACGCCGACCAGCCACAAGGCCATCCGATCCACCCCGTCAGCAGGCCAACAGCACTGCTGAGATGTCGGTTTGATGTCTTCTGCGGCGGCCAGGAACCATCCCGGCCGCCGTACGTCTTGTGGTCCTTGCAACTCGCCACCAACGCGGAAGGACCGCATGACCGACTACGACCACGACTTCTACAACCCCCGCCTTGAGCCCTACCAGCCCGTCATCCGCGCCGTCCCCCACCCCGGCGAACTCGACGCCCGCGGCATCCCCATCACCTGCCTCAACTGCCACGCCCGCCGCGACTGGCTCCTCCTGAATGTCGGCCCCCAGGTCTTCGTCCGCTGCCGCTGCGCGGCCGAGTGGCCCGAGCCCGACCTCACCCGCGCCTACTTCGACCAGCACTACACCGAACCCGAACACGAGTGGGACGACTACGACACCGCCATGCGGGCACTCGCGTTCGACGGGCTGTTCGCGGGAGTGATTTGGAACTAGTGCGCTCAAGGCCGGGTGGGGCCAACGCTGTTCAGCGTTGGCCCCACCCACTTGCCGTGCTGGGAAAGGTGCACCAAACTCCCAGCCCCAGCCTGCTGACGCCATCACGCCGCAGTGACCGACCATCCGTAGCGGGAGAAGGAGGGACCTCCCTCCCGGTACGCGGCCAGGGCCTGCGCGGAGGTCGGGAACGCGGGCTCGGGGAAGCGGTCTACGGCAACCCACTGGGCGGCCAGGTGCTTGTCCGGCTCGGTGTTGGTCAGCTCGCCGGTCCAGGTGTCGGTAGCGAAGACGAAGAGGACGAACGGTCCGGCCAGGTCCCAGCCCTGTTCGACGTGGACGACGTGGACGAGAACGAGATCTGCCGGGTCGACGAGCAGGCCGGTCTCCTCCTTGAGTTCGCGGGCGGCGGCCTCGTCGAGGGCTTCGCCGGGCTCGGCCTTGCCGCCCGGGACGGTCCAGGCCGGCAGCGGGGACCAGTTGCGAGCGGCGTAGAGCACGGCGGGGATCGTGTCGGTGTCCTTGTCGTGGACGATCACGCAGACCGCGTTGCGGCTGTTCATCACGCTGGTGGTGGTCACGGTACCCACTCCTTGTCGAAGTGCCGGAGGATGTCGGCGAGCCAGGCGGGTGGCCGGGCTGGCTCCGCTTCTCGGATCGCTTGGGTGCTCAGCGCCCGAGCGTGAGGCGGTCGGCGTCGGTGCGGGAGAAGACCAGGTCGGTCATCTGCTCCGGGGTCTCGGTGCACCGGACGGGCGGCTGCGGCCGACGCATGGCCCGGGGGTAGGTGGCCGGGTCGTAGTCGTTGGTGAGCGTGTAGACGTGGAAGCCGTGCTCGCGCAAGGTGTCGATGATGCCGGCGGCGCTCTCGCCCTGCTTGGCCAGGAGCCTGGGGGTGACTTCCACGACCAGCTCCACGTCCTCACGCAGGTGTGGGATCGCGGGCAGCAGTCCCCTGACCGCTGCCGCCTCGGCGCCCTCGACGTCGATCTTGATGACCCGGGCGGTGGAGAGTTCGGCCTGGCTGACCAGCTCCGCGAGCGGCGCGGCTGGCACATGAAAGGCCGTGTGGACGTGGCGGGGCCGGATGGCGGTGGTGTGGCCGAGGTTGGCCGGGTCCTCCAGGTAGAGGGTGAGCGTGCCGGTGATGTCGGAGGCGGCTGCGCGGACCGCGCGGATGTTGGCTTGGTGGTTGGTGGTGGCCGCGACGGTCAGGTCGTCGTGGAACTGCGGGGTGGGCTCGATGGCGACGACTCGGCCGTGGGAGCCGACGGCGTGGGAGGCCAGGAGGCTGAACGCGCCGCGGTGGGCTCCGACGTCGATGAAGGTGTCCCCGGGCCGCAGGCAGTCGCGCAGGAAGGCGCTCAGGTTCGGCTCCCAATCGCCGAAGAGGTACTGGTAGCGCTGGATGACGTCGCTGGTGGTGACGGTGACCGTGTCGCCCGAGCGCAACCTGGCGGTGGTGTGGACAGGGTGGATCCGCAGGTGGTCGTCGAGGAAGCGGTCGACGAGCTGGGCCTTGCCGACGGTTCCGGGCGCGTGGCGGACGTAGGCCCGCAGGAGGCGGGCGAAGGCGGATGCGGGCACGCGTGTGCTCCTTCGAGTGGCGGCGGGTGCGGAACGCGGTTCCCGGGGTCCGCAGTGGTGGCAGACTTGCCGGTGAACGCTGGTGGCGGTGAGGGGAGTTGTCGGTGACCGATAGTGACTCGGTGGTGTTCCTGCTGGTGGGGCTCACCGGTTCGGGGAAGACGACCTACGCTCAGCGGGAGCTTGAGCCGCAGGGTGCTGTGCGGCTGTCGGTGGACGAGGTCGTCCACGAGCGGCACGGCCGGTACAGCGTCGACTACCCGGAGCACAGCTACTTCGAGAAGGAGGCTCCGGTCGTCGACGAGCTGCACGATCGGCTGGCCGAGCTGATCGGAGAGGGCCGGGACGTGGTCTGGGACCACGGGCTGTGGCCGCGCAAGGACCGCGACGCGATGAAGAAGCTGGTCGAGTCAGCCGGCGGCCGGTGGCGGCTGCTGTACTTCCCCGTCGAGCGGGACGAGCTGCTGCGCAGGCTGACCGAGCGCAACCGGCGGGGCGACGCGAACGCGCTGATCGTGACCCCTGAGGCTCTGGACGACTTCTTCGCCCGGTTCGAGGTGCCTCAGGGCGAGGGCGAGGAGATCGTGGAGCCGGGCCGGCTCTGACGAGGAGGGCGCCAGGCGGCGTGGATCTGGGCGGCTTCGGCGGCCCAGCCGTCGGGCAGGCCGTCGAGGGTGACGTGGCGGAAGCCCAGGCGGGGGTCGGAGACGTCGATGCGGCCCTGGTGGCGGTCGATGTGCTGCAGCAGGCGCGTGGCCTCGGTCCGGACGGCCGGGGTGTGCTCGGTCCAGGCGCCGGTCGTGAAGTGGTCGACGCGGCGACGCAGGTCATCCAGGACGCCGGAGCGCCACTTGAAGTGGTGGACGCATGCCAGCGCGTGCGGGTCGGGCTGGCGGCCGGGGGCGCGGTGGTTGCCGGAGGCGACGGCGACGTCGGAGAGCGCGAGGACGATCTTGCGGGGGTCTCCGTGCAGGAGGCGGTGGGTGAGGTGGCCGCCGAGCGGGAAGGCGCGGTCGAGCCCGCTCTCGGGGCGCCACAGGGCGAGGCGGCCGTCGGCACTGACGCGGTCGAGCATCAGGGCGCCCACCACCGCCCGGCCGTTCTCCTCCGCCGCCGTAGTGACCTCGGTGAGCGGGGCCGGGTAGGTGTGGAACTCGTCGGAGTCGGCGAGCAGGTGCCAACCCGGGCCCGCCTGTTCGCGCAGCGCGTCGCGCAGTTCGGTGTTGGTGTGCTCGTGCCACGGACCGGTGCTGACCTGGCCGGTGGGCAGGTCGAGTGCGCGGGCGGTGTCCAGCATCTGGTGGCGCCAGGCGCCGGGGACGTGCTCGGGGAAGTGGAAGGCGAGGTGGAAACGCTCGACGCCGAGCTGGCGGTAATGGGCGGTCCACGCGGTCAGCAGGGCCGGTTCGACCGGGCCGACCACGGCGACCAGGGCAGGGAAGGCGGGCGTCATCGGCACTCCTTGGCCAGGTCGGTGTAGGTGTCGGTGAGGTAGGCGGCCTGCTCGGTGGCCGGGAGCATGTCCAGCACCGCGGGGGCCTGCGGCCCCGGCCGCTCTGGCAGTCCGGCAGCCAGCCGGTCCAGTGCGGCGGCGAGGCTGTCCGGGTCGCCGGCCGGGAAGAGCCGGGCCCAGGGCTGCCCGGCGAGGCGCTCGGTCAGGTCCGGATCGTGGTCGGAGACGACCAGCGGCACCCCGAGCCGGGCGGCGTCCATGACCAGCCCGGACTCCTTGCCGATCCCGGGACGCCGGGCCACCAAGGCGGCGTCGGCGGCCGCGTAGACGAGCCGAAGGACGTCTTCGCCGACCGGGCCGGGCACGGTGTGGACCCGGACGAGGGGCAGGCGGTGCCAGCGTTCGAGTACCGCGTCGTCCAGCGGGGTGCCGCAGACCAGCAGGTGCAGCGGCTTGGTGAGGCGGGCCAGGGCGGCGTCGACGGTGGCGATGTCCTTGTACGGCCACCAGCCGCCGACCAGGCAGACCGCCCTCGCACCGGTGGGGATGGTGAAGGCGGAGCGGGCACCCTCGCGCTCGGCTTCGGTCAGGCACCGGCCGTCGTCGACCGCGAACGCCCGCACCCGGCCGGGCAGCCGGGGAAAACCCCGCTGGAGCTGGTCGCGGACCGCGCTGGTCGGGTACAGCGCGACCACGTGCTTCTCGCTCCGGCGGGCGAGCCGACCCAACCAGCGGAGCGGCCGGTCCTCGCTGGCGACCAGCTCGTGGACGAACCTCAGGTGCTGGCCGCCCCCGAGCAAGGCTGCGGCGCCGTGCAGGGCCTCGCTCGCGCTGAGGATCACCACCGCCGCCGGCTGCGGGGCGAGGTGGCGGGCGGTGCGAAGGCATGCCGCCTCGGTCAGGCAGCGGGCGACCAGGGTGACCTGGTGCGGCAGCCGACGCAGCCTCACCGGCCAGCGGCGAGAGCGGAAGAGCCGCTTACCGGCGGTCGAGACGCGTGCCGCCGCTCGCGCACCGGCCAGCAGGACCTTCGCCGCCGGACCCACCGGTCCGGCGGCGATGCAGGAGCCGGCCCGCAACAGCGGGCCGGGCCCGTCGGCGATCCCCTGCGGGGTGATGACCAGGGCACCCGGGCGAGCGGCGGCGAGCGCGGTCAGCGTGCGCTGGTGGTGCCCGCCACCGAGGTGCGCGTACGGCTCGATCAGGACCAGCGGCTCGGTCCTGGTGCTCATCCGGCGATCGCCTGTTCGCCGTGCAGTGCGGTGAAGTGCCGGTGCAGCCAGGTCGGGTCGTTGAGCGCCTCGAACCGCTTGGGGTCGCGGGCCGCCTGGTGGGCGAAGTCGCACCCGTCGCGGGCGCCGGCTGCCGCGTAGCGGGCGAAGTCGCCGTCCTTGCTGGTCGTCCAGGCCATGATGCGTTCCTGGGCGGAGGTGTCGGTCATGCCGTACTCGCTGCCGCGTGCGAGCATCGCGCACTCGCGGAAGCCCGCCTTCCAGGCGTGGAACGGACCCTGGTTGAACAGCGTGGTGCCTGCGGTGTGCTCGCTGAACTCAACGCGTCCGGGCAGTGCGGCGAGCACGTCGACGGCCTGGCCCATCTCCCGCAGCGCGCTGGTGCGGATCAGCTTGAGGCCGCCGTAGCCGTAGGTCAGGCCGTTGACCGGGTTGACGGCCCGCCAGACCCGCATCGACACCCCCTCGGCCAGCGGCTGCACTGTGGCCGCGGGGAAATCGGAGTCGATGGCGAAGTCGCCATCGGCGAGGAAGAACTGGTCGGTGTCGACCAGTTCGGTGGTGAGCCGGTAGGCGCGTCGCATCCCGCGGACTCCGTGCAGGCGCTTGACGGTGCCGCCCAGCACGCGGGCCAGGCGGGTGTGCAGGGAGTCGGCCAGCGGTTCGTCGTAGGAGAGCTGGACTGCGTCGAAGCCGGTCACTTGATCGCCTCCAGGTAGCGGGCGGCGACCGCCTCGGGTGTCAGATCGGCGGTGGAGGCGTATGCGCGCTTGGCGTGCAGCTGGTAGAACTCCGGGTCGGTGGCCAGGCGCCCGGCGATCCGGGCGGCCTGGTCGTCGGTGTCGAACAGCAGCTCGGGGTCGATGTGCTCGGCCAGCCAGCCAGTGCGCGGGCCGATCACGGGCAGGCCCATGGCCTGGCAGTCGATCACCGACATGGACCAAGGGCAGCCGGGCCGAAACGGCGCGATGCCGAAGTGGGATTCGGCGAGCAGGTTGCGGTAGCGCACGCGGTCGCCACGGTCGGAGGCGACCGCGACGCCGTCCACGGCGGCGAGCTCCTCCAAGTGCCGCTCGGGGCTGGGGTCCAGGCGGATGCGCTCGGGGCTGCGGGTGCCGAACAGGTCCATCACGGTGAGCCGCACCGGGGCCTCGGCGACGAGGTGGCGGGCGAGCTGGGTGAAGCGGTGGGTGCCGTAGTGGGCATACAGGCGGTGGTTGTAGATGCCGGTGGCCCGCCCTTCCGGCGGGGTGACGTCGGCCGGGTCGCGCACCAGGCGCACGTCCCTGGGTGCGGGGACCACGTGCAGCTTCTCGTCGAGCTCCACGCTGGTGCGGGCGGCGACCGCGGCGGTCCAGGAGGCGGCGGTGGAGGAGTGGACCAGGACGCGGTCGCAGGCCGCCAGGCCGGCGGCGAAGGCCAGCAGCACGCTGCGGCCCAGCCCGCCGTCGTCCATCGCCGGGTCCAGCTCCAGCGTGCCGGTGTCGGTGAAGGAGAACGGCAGGTAGTGGCAGTAGCCAGCGATCCGCGCGTCCACCCCTGCCTCCAGCAGGGCGGCGCGGATCGCTGGTGCGGCCTCGATCTGGTTAGCCACCACCACCTCGGGCCGGTGGCGCCGGAACAGCCGCACCAGGGCGCCCATGCCCGGGTTGAAGCGGGCTCGGTACTTGGTGGACGGCGAGGCGGTCCGCGTGAAGTGCACGCGCTCGTCGCCGGCCGGGACCGGCGAGGCCATGGTCACCTCCACCCCGGCATTGACCAGGGCCGGGGCGAGCAGGTCGGCGAAGGTGAAGCCGGAGTCGGCGGTCAGCCGGCTGGAGTTGGAGACGTTGAGCAGGTAGAGCAGACGCATGGGGTGCGACCTTCCTTCTCGGAGCCCGGGGCTCGACCCGGGTCGGTAAAAGAAGGAAACTGGCGAGCGGCACCGTGACAGAATGATGAATCGGGATCACTCACGGTTCATTCATCTCATCCGGCAGCCAGGGCGGGGGCGTTGATGGGCGCGCGGGACGAGGTCTTGACGGTTGAGCAGGCCGCGGAGGCGTTCGCTGCGGAGGTCGCCCACTGGCGCGAGGTGCGGGGCCTGTCCAAGCGGAAGTTGGCCATCAAGATGGGCTTCGACCCGTCGTACGTGAGCCACGTGGAGTCCGGACGGCACAAGCCCACCGAGGACTTCGCCCGCCGGGCCGAGGAGACCCTGAACGCGGGCAAGGCCCTGTGGAAGCGCTGGCTGGACTACGAGGCGGCCAGGAACCGGACGGCACCGGGTGCCGCCCCGCCGGCGCCCCGCCGGGCAGAGCAGCCGTACGCGACCGGCTCAGCGATCATCGTCGAGCACGACGCCGCCCGCCTGGACTTCGACGGCTCCAGCTACCGGCTGACGATGCGCCGGCTGCTGCGGAACACAGGCAGCGAGCCGATCACCCGCTACCTGATCCGCATCAGCGTCGACCGCTACCCCGGTGAGCCGGAGCGTTCCAACGCGCACTACCGCGAGCACCCGCTGACCTGGGAGGAGCTCGCGCTGACCGCGACCTGCCACGGGGAGGCGATGCGCTGGCAAGCCAAGCACGACCGCGACGCGTTCAAGGAGATCTGGCTGGTCTTCGAGAACGAGCATGGCCGCTTCCCGCTGTACCCGGGTGAGTCGGTGTGGATCGAGTACGCCTACTCGGTCGGTGAGGAGAAGTGGGGCCGCTGGTTCCAGCGCGCGGTCCGCCTGCCCACCGAGCACCTGGAAGTCGAACTCGCCTTCCCCGCCGAGCTCGACCCGGCGGTGTGGGGTACCGAGACGTCGATGACCGCCGAAGCGGTGCCGCTGCGGACCGCCCCGATCCGGCGCGAGGAGGATGGTTTGCGTCTCTTCGCCTGGAGCACGTCCACGCCCGCCCTCCATGCCCGGTACCGTCTGGAATGGCGTTTCCGGGCCCGACCCGAACGCGACACGACCCAAGGGGAGTTCAGGTGATCCAGGTGCGGCCCAGCGACCAGATGCGCGACCTCGGCGTCGTCCAGGAGGGCGCCCCCATCCTCGCCGAGCCCGCCCACCCCTTCGACCTGCCCACCGAGCGCCAGAGCGCCGAGGAGGCCGTCGAGAAGCTGTTCGCCGCGATGGAGCGCATCGGCCAGGTCCACCCCTTCGCCAAAGGCATGGGCATCGCGGCACCGCAGATCGGGATCGGCCGGGCCGCCGCCATCGTCCAGCCCGCCGACCCGGACACCCCGCCGATCGTCCTGCTGAACCCGCGCATCACTGACCGCTCCAACGAGGCAGACGAACAGTTCGAAGGCTGCCTGTCCTTCTTCGACGTACGCGGCCTGGTTCCCCGTCCACTGCGGATCACCGTGGAGACCACCAACCTGGACGGCCAGGCGATGGTCACCACCTACGAGCGCGGGCTCGCCCGCCTGATCCACCACGAGATCGACCACCTCGACGGCCTGCTGTACAGCGCGCGGATGAGGACCGGTGTCGAGCCCATCCCCGTCGAGCAGTACCGGCAGACCGGCCGTGCCTGGTCCTACGAGGAGTAGCCGATGCAGTAGAGCCAGCTGCGCCCTCGACGCTAGGCCGAGGGTTCCGTGCTCTCCTGGCTCTGGGACCGCGTATTTCGGCCAGATTTCCCGAACCTTCGATCAGGCAAGCACGAAACGTGTTAGCCGTTAGAGGCTGGGCGGTCACCAACAGGCCGCCGACCTCGGGTCTGGAAGGTAGGGGAACGAGTGACTCAGCCATTGGGCGGGGTGGAACTCTCTGCGGTCGTGCAGGGCTTGCGTGACGAGCTGCAGACGGCCGCATTGAACGGCGCGAGCGAACGCGTTGGCTTCGAGGTCGGAGAGATCCATCTGGAATTCACTGTGGAGATCCATACCGATGCCAACGCGAAGGCGGGCTTCAAAACTTGGGTTGTTACTGGTGACGCCTCGGCCTCCCGGGGACGGCGCCGGACCCACACGGTGTCCCTCACTCTCACACCCCGGGACCGCAGTACTGGTGCGTCACTAGATATCGCCAATGAACGAGCAGCCGACCTGTCGGCCTTCGCCCCGGAGCGAGAGCTGTGACGAAGAGGAGCAAGTGAGTGGGCTCTCTTTCCAGATACCGCATCGTCCTGGTCCAGGCAGTACAGCAGGGCAGCGGATACCTAATCAGCCCGCGCCTGGTGCTCACTAGCGCGCACGTCGTAAGCAGAGGAGCCGCGACAGCAGCGGTCCCGGGCGGGACCGGCGTGCACGCTTGCTCGGTGGTGTGGATTCGCCACGACAGCGCCTGCGATGCCGCTCTGCTGCTGGCTGAGAGCGATCTGGTCGAGCCCGACCGCCACCTCACCGATGTCCTCTGGGGGACGAGCGACGACCTCAGTGCCGTGCCGGGTTGTGAGGCTGTGGGTTATCCCGCAGTCTCGCGCTACGGAGACGGCCGCCCCGACACCGAACAGATTGTTGGAACTCTTAAGCCGGGATCCTCCCTGATGCGCGGCCGGCACGTACTTGACAGCGTTCATGCGGCGCCGCCAGCTGTCGGCGGAGCTTCGCCCTGGGCAGGACTGTCCGGGGCTGCCGTATTCGCTGGTGCCGTGCTGGCGGGGGTGGTGGCCGGCGACCCGAGCCATTGGGCCCACACCCGTGTCGACGCGATCCCCGTTGCAACACTCCTGGCCGACGCATCCTTCATGCAGACCCTCACCCATCACGTTGGCACGCCGCCCACCATTGTCTCGCTTCACGCCCAGCACGGCGATATGGCGCGTGACGCGGGCTACGCGTACATCTGCAAACCCATCTCGGAGACCAGTGCCAGCGACTTCGGCGCGCACAGGATCGCTGAGATCGAAGGCCATCCGCCGCAGGTCCCGTACATCCCACGCGAGAGTGATGCCGAACTCGACCGGAAAATGGACGCCATCGGCGCGGCTGGCGGTGTGCTCCTCGCCATCGGAGACTCCGCAGCAGGCAAGAGCCGATCCATGTTCGAAGCCATGAAGCGCAACTTCCCGTCGCGGAGCGTCTACTTCCCCGAGCCCGATGCGGATCTGCGGCACCTGGTCCCGGCGATGGTCGAAGAGTCGGCGATGCCTGGCGTGCTGTGGTTGGACGAGTTGCATCTATACCTGCGTCCCGACGGCCTCACACTCGCCGTGCTGGAAGGTCTCCGCCGAGCACGAGTAGTGATCTTGGGAACGCTAAGGTCCGAATACTGCGACCTGCTCAGCCGACCACCCGGATTGCAAGACTGGAATGAGCAGGTGCCTGGCATCTCTCGCGCGGCTTCGCTCATACTCCGGCGCGCGAGCCTCGTGGAACTGGAGCGCCGGTGGACAAAGACAGAGCGGGCGTCAGCCGCAGCCATGTCGGATCCGCGCGTAGATGAGGCGCTTCGGGCCGACCAAGCGCATGGCGTAGCTGAGTATCTCGCAGCTGGGCCTCAGGTGCTGGAGCAATGGAAGCGGGCGTTGCGCGTCGGCGGGCATCCGCGGGGAGCGGCACTGGTCGCGGCTTCCATCGACTTGGCGCGCACGGGCCTCGACGCGGCCTCGCCCGCGGAATCGATCGAGCGGCTCCATGAGTACTACCTTGAAGCCTCTGGCGGCGCCGCTCTTCGCCCCGAACCTCTGGGAGATGCTTGGCGGTGGGCTGCCACCATCTTGCTGGGCGTGACAAGCCCGTTGATCCCGGTTTCGGCAGATCGCTGGCGGCCGTTCGACTACCTGGTGTCCGATATGGCCCGACGCCACGATCCCGCGAGCATCCCTGACCACGTCTGGAACGAGGCCCTCGCCCTCGTAGATGACAAGCGTCGAACCCTGGTGACCATGACGGCGCGTGCCGCACGGAGATTCGATGTCGCCGCCTCCCTGTGGGCAACCCCTGCCGAGCAGGGGGACACCGACGCCATGAGCACCGTTGGCGCCATGCTCGCGCGAGGCGGGAGAGAGGCGGAGGCAGCCCAATGGTTCTTCAGAGCAGCGGAGTTGGGAGACCCTGCAGGGGCCCACAATATGGGCAGCCTGATGCAGCAACTGGGAGACCTCCAGTCAGCACGTGACTGGTACAGCCGAGCAGTCGCGACAGGGCTTGAGCAGTCCCACGGCCCACTCGGCACCGTCCTCGAGCGCATGGGGGACAAAGAAGGAGCCGTGGACCAGTGGAAGCGCGGCACCGAGTGCGGCGACGCGTTCAGCGCCTTCAGCTACGCGCAGTGGCTCCGTGGACGATGGGAGTCCAAAGAAGCCCTCGAGGCATTGCGCGCAGCAGCCGACGCGGACCTACCCATAGCGATGCTGTTCTACGCAGGAGCCCTCATCGCTGGACACCAGGTGGAAGCAGCCTCTGACTACTTGACGCGTGCCTACCGCACTTCCATCGAAGAAGCCCGCCTCGGGGATGCCGACCAGGCACATATGGCGGGCATCATCGCCAATGCCCTGGGCAATACCGACAGAGCGAAGCATTGGTGGGACGTGGCGCGAGCAGATGGATACGCGGGAACCTGGCAGATCATTGAAGCCGACGACGGAGTGCCTGGCCTGAAGGCGCTCGCAGTCAGCCAGGACACGCTCGAACGGCTCGGCCAAGATGAGATTCGTCTCCTCATGAGCACTCTATGGGCGGGTGACTGTTTGGACTGTGGCTACCACCTGGGAGAGGGGGCGCCTGCGCTTGAAATAACCGACGACTACAACCACGGACAGGCCACGATTTACCACCTAGGGCTGTGCCGGTTTCCTCGCTGGAACGACACTGCTCTGCGTGAGTACACACCATCGGCGGCCGTGAGTTGGCTCTCGATTGCCGTGGCCATTCCCGACGGTGCGGGAACGCTCTACCCTGCGATAGTGGTCAACCCGAGCCTTGAGCAAACACATCTCGTTCTTGAAGGGAGCGTCTGGAAAGTAGTTGGGCACGCGGAGGCCCGTAAGGACTCGCCTTTCTCACTAGGCGCTGAGCCACTGTGGAAGTCGCGAATTCCCAGCGCCGATCCACGGTTCGTAGCGCTACAGCTGCTTGAGGACGAGGTGTACCTGCAGTACACAGTGGAGACTTGGGCTGCCCACGTCACGGCCACGGTCGCCGAGCTCATCCGAGAACGGGACGGCTTGCTGCTGATCCTCACCTCCGGTTGGGGTCCAGAGGCTGCAGGGCCGGACGATATGCAAACGGCGCTCGAGTCTTTCGATGCTGTGCAGGTCTGGGTATCGCTGAACAGACAAGGTTGACGATGGCCCCTGCGTCGCACCGTCGCCCCGCGTCGGTGATCCGCAGATCGTCCGCTCGTCACCGCCAAGCAGAGCACGTGGTTACTTGCCTCTGATAGACGAATCGTTCGATGCTGGGCGGCTGGCATGGTCTCAGTTTTGGTCTCATTCACCACCGTCCAGCAAGATTCAGAAGCTGCTTCGGTGCCCCTTGCCGCGCTGGTCAGGACTCCTGCGGACTCTCACGAACAGCCCCGTGCAGAATTGGAAAGCGTGTTGGGGGCAACCCCTCACGAGTTCGAATCTCGTATCCTCCGCACCCGCCCGCCAGGGCAGACGAAGGCCCGGACTGTTCACCAGTCCGGGCCTTCGTCGTTCCCTCATGCCGGAGCTCCGCTTCGACCAACGTGTCGGCCCGCAGCGGAGCCGGCTGTTGCCTGCCGGTTTCGCGCACGCAGTGCCCGTGGTGGACCGGGTCCGCGTCCACGAGGAGGAACCCGAAGGGCTCGTGGGCTTCGAGACCCGCCCGACCGCCTGAGCGACACCGCCACCATCGCATTCACACAGCACTGGGTGCCCGGCGCCGGGCATCGCCCGAGAGCCTCCATCTCCCCGGACAGCTGCCGGCTCGGCGTGATCAGAGCCGAACGATGACCAGGGCGGTGTCGTCGGTGGCGCCGCCTACCGGCAGGAGGTCGTGCAGGAGTGCGTCGGCGAGGGGTTCTGGGGCGAGCCCGCGGTGGCACCTGAGGGAGTTGGCGAGGCGGGCGAGGCTGGTATCGATGTCCTCACGGCGGCGTTCGACCAGCCCGTCGGTATAGAGCACGAGCGTGTCGCCTTCGCTGAATGCGATGGCTGCCTCCGGACGGGGGACGGGTTCCGGGCGGGCACCGAGTGGCGGGTCGGTGGCCTGGTCCAGCAACTCGACGGTGCCGTCGGTGTGCAGCAGGCCCGGCGGGGGATGGCCTGCGCTGCTGTACTTGATCGTGTGCGTGTCCCAGTCGATGTGGGTCTCCACAGCCGTGGCGCTCTCGGCGCCATCGACCGAGCGGGCGTACAGGCCGAGAACCTCCAGCGCCTGGGCGGGGCCGCTGGCGACGAGTGAGGCCGCGCTCAACGCACTGCGGAGCAGACCCATGACACAGGCAGCGCTGAGGCCGTGACCGACGACGTCGCCGACGGCGACCCCGATGCAGTCGCCGGGCAGGTCGACCAGGTCGTACCAGTCACCGCACACGTTCAGCGCGCCTACGGCGGGCCGGTAGCGCACGGCAGCCCGGTGGTGGCCCACCGGTCTCGGGGCAGGCAGCATGGCCTCCTGCAGGGCGAGAGCCACTTCGCGTTCCCGGGCGTGGGCCTGCCGCAGCCGTTCGTTGATCTCCTGCAGCTCGCGGGCCCGCGTGTAGAGCTCGGCCTCCAGCACCCGTGCCCGGCCGCCGTCCGTGCCACCGCGGGCTTTGATGAGCTCGGTCACCTCCTCCACCCGGTGCACGAGCAGGGCCGCACGGCCGTCGGGCCCGAGCACGGCAGCGTTCACCGGGCTCCAGTACCGCTCCGTCCACGTACCCGGCCGCTCCAGGGACTCGACGTCGTAACGCTGCAGCGCCATGGCGTCACGCTCCCCGGTTTCCAGCACCCGCAGGAGCGACGCGCGCAGATTCCGCGCACCTGTCGCCGTCGAGTCGTTCGGGTTGTCGGGGAAGACGTCGAAGAGGTACTTGCCCACCAGCTGCTCACGTGTACGGCCGGACATACGCACGAACTCCTCGTTCGCGTCCGCGTACATCAGCTCAGGGGTCAGCAGCGCCACCATGCCAGGCAGTGCCTGAAACACGGCCGCATAGTCGATGTCCGCGCCTGTCATGCTCCGCCCGCCTCACCGTGCGCCGCAGTCATGTGGTTCAACGATAGGAGCAGGAGCGGGGAGGCTGCCGAGCGACGTCGTCGACGCGACCAGGGCGTACAGGTTGCCACTACCGGATCATGGTCCCAGTTCTGGAAGCGTGCTGGGGGCAACCCCTCACGCGTTCGAATCCCGTATTCTCCGCACCCGCCCGCCAGGGCAGACGAAGGCCCGGACGCCTCTGCGTCCGGGCCTTCGTCATGTCGCGGTGCCCACGCTGGGCGAGCGCTGCCGCTGGCGGACACCGGTACCCTCGTGGCACGGGCGTGCGGCGTGAAGGGATGGGAACGCGTGGACTGCGACGAGTTCGTCGAGTTGGTCACGGACTTCCTCGACGGCGCCCTGCCCGAGGCCGACGAAGCGCGCTTCGTCGAGCACCTCGCCGCCTGTGACGGATGCGAGGCGTATCTGGAGCAGTTCCGGCAGACCATCCACACCCTCGGCGTGCTCCCCGCCGACAGCCTGTCGGAGCAGGCGAAGGACCAACTGCTGACCGCCTTCCGTGGATTCCGGCGCGGGTAGCGGCTCCGCCTCAGCGAGACGAGTCGCGGAACGCGGCCAGCAGGATCGTCCTGCGCGCCGGCGGCAGGGCTGTCGGCAGGGGGGTGGGCAGGGCCGTCGGCTCGAGGAGCCGGATGATCTGCCGATGCTGTTCCAGCAGGGCCCGGCAGGACGGGCACCCATCCAGGTGGACGACGAGGAGCGTCTCGGACCTCTCGTCCAACGCGCCGTCGAGGTACCCGGTGACGAGCTCGACGAGCTCGGAGCAGGTCATGGCGCGTCCTGGTGCTGCGCGGCGGCGGCGCTGAAGTAGCTTTCGAGCCTCGTGCGCACCGCGGCTCGGGCCCGGTGCAGGATCACGCGCTGGTTGCCGGGGGAGATGTTCAGCATGTCGCAGACCTCGTCGGAGCCGTGGCCCTCGATGTCACGCAGCGTCACCACGATCCGGTGACGGTCGGGCAGCGCGGACAGGGCTTCGGCGAGGACGGCGCGGACCTCGGTGTTCAGCGCGGCGTCCTCCGGCAGCATCCAGGGCTGCGGTCGCTGCCCCGGGTTCCAGTGGCCGGGGTGGGGATCGGAGGACCGGAACCGTGACGGGTCGACGGTGGGCCCCTCGTCCTCGGGGAGCAGGCTGCTGAACGGCAGGGTGCGGCTCTCCTTGGCGCCCCGGGTCTTGGCGGTGTTCACCAGGATGCGGAACACCCAGGTCTTGAGCGAGGCGCGCCCCTCGAAGCGGGCGAGGCCCTGGATGACGGCGAGCCAGGCTTCCTGCACCACTTCCTCGGCCGTCGCGTTCGTGGACACGAACGACCTGGCCAGGCGCAGCATCGACGGTGACCAGCGGTCCAGGACGAGCGCGAAGGCCGCCTCGTCCCCGCCGCGAAGACGCTCCACCATCTCGTCGTCGGGCGGCAGTGGGACATCGCGTGCCACGAAGGCTCCTCGCGGTCGGGATACAGGGGCGCTCACCGCACGATACCCATCCCGTCTGGCCCTCCGCGCCGGCGGAAGGCTTTGGTAGGCAGTCAAACGCCGCCCGTGGCTTCCCAGTTCTGGCGGTGTCGGCACACCCGAGCTGTGCCGATACCGCGTCACGGCCGCCCCGGCGCCCGGCGTCCTGCCTGAGCGGCTCCCGGGTCGACGCTGTAACGCTGGGCCGGGAAGCGGGACTACTCCTGCGGACCGCGATGTGGCGACGGTCCCGAGGTCACCGCTCGGCGGTGACCTCGCTTGCCTCGCAGGGAGGGGAAGCCGATGTTCAGATCGACAACCGGCAGGAGGCGGCGGTCCGTTGCCGTGCTGCTGGCCATGTGCCTGGCAGGCGCGGTGAGCGTGCTGACCGCCGGGCCGGCCGCCGCGACGTTGGGTGATCTTCCGGTCATCACGTACAACATGCAGGGGGCCACCGCTGGTGGCGACAGCAAATGGACCACGACGGTCGGCGGCTATGCCGCTCGGGCCCAGATCGTCGTGCTCCAGGAAGTCGGCGCCGCGCCGCCGACCCCGGCTCAGGGAACGGCGCCGGTGGTCATACCTGCCGCGCAGTTGGCCAACGCGAACGCCGTGAACCTGCCGAACATCGGGGCGGCGAACCAGGTGACGCACTCGCAGTGGACGAGCGGCATGACCAACCTGGACGTCTACTTCCTCCAGACCGATCCCAACAGCAACACCGCCATCGGACAGCCGCGATACCTGGGCGGCCGGAACAATCTCGCGATCGTCGCGCACCGGGCGGCCGACGCGGTCGCCGCGATTCCGAACCCGACCGGTCATGGCCGGGCGCCCCTGGGTCTGCTGTACGGCACCACCTGGTACTTCGATGTCCATGCACGGTCGGACACCGGCGGCGGCGATGCCCCTGCCCTGGTCAACGCGATCAGGACCTTCGTGACCGGGCGGAACAGGGTCGAGGCCTGGGCGGCCATCGGCGACTTCAACCGGGAGCCCAGCAGTCTCCAGATTCCCGTCGGCTCGGCCCGTGCCACCACGGGGCAGGCGACCCAGCAGTCGGGAGGCGAACTCGACTACGCCGTCTACACCACCGGTGCCGCGCCGGCCGTGACCGAGCGGCTGACCGGCGCCTCGGCCGACCACTACGCGGTCGGGTTCGGGCCGCTGCGCGCGGCGGCCGAGCCGACGCAGCTGTTCACCTCGCCGTCCGGCGCCCCGATACCCCAGGCGATCGAGAACATGCAGGCCGGGGGAGTGCTGGACGTCGACCGGCAGGGCACCGCGAACCTGACCCCGATCGTCGGCTACCACCGCAACGGCGGTGCCAACCAGAGCTGGAAAGTGAACTTCTACACCGACACACCCAAGGAGGAGGTCACCTTCCAGGGGACGGGGAGCGGTCGCTGCATCGACATCACCCACAGCGACCGGAACCCCGGGGCCGGCACCCCGCTCTCGCTGTACGACTGCACCGGCCAGCCGAGCCAGCGCTGGGTACCGCTCTACCTGGGCAACAGTCAGTACGAGTTCCTGAGCGCGTTCCTGCCCGGTCTGTGCATGAACCTCAGTGGCGGCCAGAGCGACCCGAACAACAAGACGAACACGATCCTCTACTCCTGCGACAACACGCCCAACGAGCGGTTCATCTTCACGCCGACCTACACCCCGGCGAACGCGAACGTCCCGGTGCAGAAACCGCCTTCGGACCCGATCGCCCTGGAGTCCATCGGGGACGGCGGGATCATGGACGTGTCGGGAGGCGGGACGACGAACGACTCGAGGGTCATCTCCTACCACCGCGACCTCATGGTCAACCAGGGCTGGAACGTGGTGCCCTATCCTGACGCGTCGGTGTCCTTTCGGGGTGTGGGCAGCGGCAGGTGCCTGGACATCCACAACAGCACGTCGGCCGTGAGCGGACGGGAGCTGGTGATCTACAACTGCTCGGGTCAGCAGAGCCAGCGATGGCAACCCGAACCGCAGAACAACGGCACGACCCTGTTCGTCAGCGTTCTCAACCACAGCCTCTGCCTGGACGTCGCGGGCAACCCCCAGGATCCGAGCCGGGGTTACCTGGACGTCTACACCTGCAACTTCCAGCCCAACCAGGACTGGTTCTACACGCCCTTCGACCCCGCCGGTGCGCCGACCGCCGATCACGACGGGCCCGACGACTCCGGCGGTGGTGGTGACACCTTCGAGAACCTGACGGTGCAGCCGCCGAACCCTGGCAAGCCCGCCCAGCGGATCGCCTACTACACGAGCTGGTCGACCTACGCCAACGCCTTCTACCCGAAGAATCTGGACACCGAGGGTATCGCCGGCAGGCTGACGGTGCTGAACTACGCGTTCGAGAACATCGACCCGGTCAACCTGACCTGCTTCGCGGCCAACAAGCCGTCGGTGAGCGACCCGAACAGCGTCTCCGGCAACGACGGGTCCTCCGACGCGTACGCCGACTACCAGAAGGAGTACACCGCCGGCACCAGCGTCAACGGCAAGGCCGACACCTACAGCCAGCCCTTGCGCGGCAACTTCCAGCAGCTCAAGGAGCTGAAGGCCAAGTACCCGAACGTGAAGATGCTGGTGTCGCTCGGCGGGTACACCTACTCGAAGTACTTCTCCAAGGTCGCGGCGACGGCTGCGTCCCGGCAGAAGTTCGTCAGCTCGTGCATCAACCTGTACATCAAGGGCAACCTGCCCAAGCTCGCCCCTGACCCGGCCGGCGGCCCGGGTGCGGCCGCGGGCATCTTCGACGGCTTCGACCTGGACTGGGAGTTCCCGGGAACCGACCTGGGCCACGTCGGCAACTTCCACTCCCCGCAGGACGGTGCGAACTACGTCGCCTTGCTGCAGGAGTTCCGTACCCAGCTGAACGCCCTGGGCGGCGGCAAGCACTACCTGACGACCGCCGTCCTGCCCGCCGGTCCGGCCAACATCGCCCAACTGCAGCCCGCGGCCATGAGCCAGTACCTCGACTTCGGCACCGTCGAGGCCTACGACTACCACGGCGCCTTCGACACGCACGGGCCGACCAACGCCCAGGCACCCCTGTACGACTCGCCGTCCAGCCCGGCGGCCGGAACGGGGTTCACGGTGGACGCCTCCGTCAACACCCTTCTGCAGCGAGGCTTCCCCGCCGGCAAGATGATCCTCGGCGTCCCGCTGTACGGCCGGGGCTGGACCGGGGTACCCGCCGGCACGACCCACGGCCTGTACCAGAGCGTGACCGGGCCGACGGCAGCGTTCGCCGACTCCGCGCAGCCGGGCGTGGCGGACTACAAGGAGCTGAAGGCGGCAGGCAAGATCACGACCGCCCACACGTTCTTCGACCAGACCACGGACAGTGCGTGGATCTATGACGGAACGAACTTCTGGAGCATAGAGAGCCCGCAGTCGCTGGCCTTCAAGCGTCAGTACATCGGCGACAAGGGGCTTGCGGGCGTCATGATGTACTCCCTCGAGTCCGACGACCCGGCAGCCACCCTCGTCAAGGCGGCCACCGGCACGGGCTGATCCGACGCCGAGGGGTCCGCGTGGCGTTCACGCGCGGCGCGGGCCCTCGGGCGCCGGCTGGCCCGGACCGCTCGGCGGTCCGGGCCGGACGGCTCTTGCCGGTACGATCGCCGTCATGCCCCAGGAGGCCCCATACGACTCGCCCCAGAGCGAGCGCGTTTCCGATCACCCGAATCCTCCTGCTAGGGTTGAAAGATTCAGCGGGCAGCGGGCAGCGGGCAGCGGGCAGCGGGCAGCGGGCAGCGGGCAGCGGGCAGCGGGCAGCGGGCAGCGGGCAGCGGGCAGCGGGCAGCGGGCAGTACTTCTCGCCGTTCGTTCGGCGGGCGCATTGCACCGGCTCCTGGACGTCCTGCCGGTCTTCGCCGGGGACGAGCGCATCAGCACCCGTTTCACGCTGGTGCCGGGCTCTGACTTCGATGTGGACGCCCTCGCGGCCTTGGAGCGCTCCGGTGCCCGCAGCGTCGCGTGGGAGGACGCCCGCCGCCGTCCGCATGACCTGATCCTGACCGCAAGTCCGAAGGGACCGCTCCGGGTTCTGTCCGGGCCGCTCGTGCTGTTCCCGCACGGCGCGGGCTTCAACAAGACCATCAGCCATGAGGGTTCCTGGGACCTCCCGTCGGGCCTCGACCCTCGCTTCCTGCTCGACGGCGGCAATCCCCGGGCCGCCCTCCACGCGCTGGCCCACGCCAGCCAGTTGGACCGTCTCGCCGAGCGCTGTGCGCCGGCCGCCGCCAAGGCAACCGTGGTGGGGGATCCGACGCTGGACCGGATTCTGCGCTCGGTCAGCCTTCGGGAGGAGTACCGATCCTCGCTGGGCACCGGCGAGCGTCGCCTCGTCGTACTCACGTCCACCTGGGGCCCGGAGTCGCTGCTGGCCAGGAGACCACAGCTGCCGGCCGCCCTCGTCGGCGGACTCCCCCATGACAGCTACCAGTTCGCGCTGGTCCTGCACCCCAACGAGTACAGCAGAACCGGAACCTTCGACCTCTCCCGGCAGCTCGCGCCCGTTCTGGGGGCAGGCCTCGTCCTGGCCAGGCCCCACGAGGAGTGGGCCGCGCTCCTGGTCGCTGCCGACGCGGTGATCACCGACCACGGTTCCACCGCGCTCTACGCCGCCGCGCTCGACCGAACCGTCGTAGGCGCCTACGACGGCGGGAGCGAGCTGATACCCGGCAGCCCCATGTCGGACCTGCTGGCCACGGTGCCGTCGCTGCCCGAGGCCGCAGCCCTGCCGGACGCGCTGCAGGCCGCTGCCGCTGCCGGCACCCGCAGATTCGCGGACACCGCCTTCTCACTGCAGGGCAGGTCGCTGGTTCGGCTTCGCCGTGAGCTGTACCGGCTGCTGCGGCTGCGACCGCGGAGCGTTCCGATCGAGGCGCCCCCACTTCCCCATCCGAATCCGGCTGCGGGTCGGCCCCCGGCCTACGCGGTACGGGCCGAAGTGTCCGACCTCCGGGTCAACGTCCAGCGCTTTCCCGCGTTCACCTCCGTGGCAGCGCACCACCTGGCAGCCGAACACCCTGTGGCGGGCCCCCGGCATCTGCAGAGCGCGTCGCTGCTCTGGCGCCGCAGCGGGCCGGCTCCGCACGACGCACCTGACGCCGTCTCGACCAACAGGTGGACGGCGGCCGGCTGGACAGCCCGAACTCTGGCCGAACTTCCCGGGTGCCGGACCGCCGCCGCGATCCTCACGCCCGAGCGGTGCCTGGTCAGGCACCGCTCGGCCGGGCTGCTCAGCGTCCACATCGGGGTCCGCAACGCGGACGGCCGGGTTCTCCGGGTGGACCCGGCCGCTGCGCTCTCGGCAGTTCACGCGTGGCTGGCCGACGCCACCGGTCCGACGGCTCAAGCCACGCTGACCTGCACGGTCGGCCCGATCACCGTCGAAGTCAGGGTGACGCAACCCGACGAGGCCGATCTCGACTACGAACTCTGATCCGTGTCGAGAGCGCCACCCAGGCGTTCGACGAGCATCCGTGCCGCCTCCCGGTACTCCGCCGCCTCAGCGCTCGCCCCGGTCTCCTCCGCGAGACCGGCGAGTTCTTTCAGGACGCGAACCTCATCGGTGGTCGCGCCCCGCTCGCGGGCGTGTGCCAATGCCTGCTGGGACAGCGCGGCCGCCTCTGCTGCACGTCCCAAGCGCCGCATCGCACGGCCCAGTTCGAAGCCGGTCCGTGCGGTCATCCGGGCTCGCTCCTGCTCGCGGGCCATTCGATGTGCTTCCCTCAGCAGTTCGACCGCCCGTTCGGGCTCGGCCGTGCCCAGGGCGGCCTGGCCGAGCAGATAGGTCTGGAGCAGCACTCCGTAGGCGTTCCCGATCGCCGCATGCTCCTGCCTGGCAAGCTCGAAGTCCACGGCCGCAGCGTGCCATTCGCCCTGGACGGACTTCAGCTTTCCGCGGAACTCCACCGCCGAGGCCTTGAGCTTGCGCTCCTGCGACGAGTCGCCCATGGCCTCGGCCGCGCTCAACGCCTGCTGGAGCTGCTCCGCCGCCTCCTCGTACCGCTCCTGCTCCCACAACGGTCGGGCCAGCTGGCACCGCATCCGGACCATCGCTTGCAGGTGCTCCGACCGGTCGGCGGCGGCAACGCCGGCCTGGAACGCATCCATGACATCCGCGTAGTGCGGATGGTCGAGGAAGTGCGTCCACAGTGGTTCGCAGAGCGCCCACGCGTGCTCGTACAGGCCGAACTCGAAGGCCATCCGGACAGAGCCGTACAGGGCGAGCCTGTGCGACTCCATCCACCGCAGGGCTTCCACCTTGCCGGCGAACTCGACATCGGGGGTGTCACCGACCGGCGGTTCGACCGCGGCGAAGGTCATCCGCGGGCCGGCCGCCAACAGGTCGGCTCTGGCAGCCTGCCTGCGGTACCAGCGAATCACCCTTAGACGCGCCTGCGCCGACTGCACTGCGTCAGCGTCGGCCAGGCGGGAGCGGCGGTCGGCGTGTCCGCGCAGCAGGTCATGCATGCGGAAGCCATCGGGCCTGCCTTCCAACAAGCCGGCCGCCTCCAACTCCTCGAGGGCGTCCTCGGCTTGCACCAGCCCGCCACCCAGAAGCGCGGCGACGGGCAGGGCCGTGACGACTGGAGCAGGGAACTGCGACAGCAGGCAGTACGTCCGTGCGGCCTCCGGTCCCAGTCCGGAGTACGCCGCGTCCCACACCGCCTCCACCATGGGGATGCCCCTCTCGTGCAGCTCCGCGGTGAGGTCGGCAACCAGCCGGGTCAGGCTGCGCCGGCGGTACTTGCGAATCCACTGGCCCGCGACCTGGAGTGCCGCGGGCAGCCCAGCACAGCCCAGGGCCAACTCCGTCACGGCGTCAGGCTCCGCCGTCAGACGCGGGTCGTTCACGATGTGCCGCAGCAGCCGCGCCGCGTCGTCCAGCTCCAGCGGGGTCATCAGCACCTCCACGGTGGCCACCCCGTCGAGGTCGTGGAGCTGGCCTTGACTGGTCACGATCGCCAGGCTCCCCGCGGACGACGGCAGCAGCGGCAGAGCCTCGCTGCCGTAGCGGGCGTTGTCGACGACCACGAGCAGGCGCTTGCTGTGGGTCCGGGTCCAGTACTGCTTCGAGCGGCCCGCGAAGGACCTCTCCAGCCAGTCGGGAGCGACGCCCAGACCGGTCAGCAGCTCCCCGACCGCGTCCGCGGGCTCCACCACTCCATCGCGGCGCAGGTCGTCGAGGTCGAGGTACAGCACCCCGTCGGGAAACCGATCACTGAGCCGGCGTGCGACGTTGAACCCCATGGCGGTCTTGCCGATCCCGCCGATCCCGGTCAGCGCGACAACCAGCGGCCCGCCATGGCCAGGATGGCTCCGCGCAGCCCGCAGGATGCGTTCCTGCTCGGCCTTGCGGTCCTCGAAGTACGGCAACTCAGGCGGGAGTTGGAACGGAGCCGGCTGCTCGGGAGGGACTGGGGCGTGCACATGATGATGCAGCTCGCCGATGTGCCGGGCCTGAAACACCGCCCCCACGTGGGCTTGCCCGTCAACGCTGTTGTACGTCTCCTCAGCCACCCGCCAACCCTACGCTGGCGGGGCGGGCATGACGGTCAGACAGCCCGATCAAGCATCCGGCGACCTCTTCGCGGACCTGCCGGACGTCGGCTCAGACCAGGAGGAGCCGGCAGCCCCCGAAGGCACCCCAGCTGGACATCGTCGAGGATGCCGGCGAGGCCCCGACCTCGGCTGACAACCGGCAGCTGTCGAAGTGGCGGATCGGCTGTTGGACCGTCACCCACCGGGTCGGGTCGAGTGGTTCCCATGACCTCGTTCTTCGACAGCCCCGACCTGCTGCCCGCCTTCGTCGCCGCCAACCGCTCGCGGGTGGTCGGCGGCGGGGCGGACCCGTTCGAGTACGACCGGGTGACCGCCGCGCTGACCTCGCTGTACGACTGGCCCGCCGCCCTGGTGCAGGCCGGTCGGGCCCATCTCGGCGCCGGGGAGCGTGCCGAGGCGGCCGGGAACACCGTGTCGGCGGCCGCCGCCTACCGGACCGCCGCGGGGTGGCTGCACTGCGCGACGGTGCTGCCGCACCCCGACCGGGCGGCGCTCGCGGGGGCCGAGGCTGCCGCCGACCAGGCGATGCACCGCTCGCTGGCCCTGCTGGAGCCGGCGGCCGTGCGGATCGAGGGGCCGGGGTTCATCGGGCGGCTCCGGCGCCCGGCCGGCGTCGCGCGCCCGCCGCTGGTGGTGCTCGTGCCCGGGATGGACTCGAGCAAGGAGGAGTTCCACGACGTGGCCGACGCCTTGCTCGACCGGGGCCTGGCCGTCGCCGCCGTCGACGGGCCGGGGCAGGGCCTGCTCGCCGCGAGTTCGGCCCCCGAACCGGACTACGACAAGGTGGTGGGCGCGGTCCTGGACGTCCTCGACGCCCACTCCGACCTGGACCACGAGCGGATCGGCGTGATCGGGCTGAGCATGGGCGGCTACTACGCCGCGCTGACCGCCGCGCGCGAGCCGCGGGTGCGGGCCACCGCGACGGTGAGCGGTCCGACCGCGCTGGACTGGGCGGAGCTGCCCCCGTTCGTCACCGAGACGCTCACCCAGCGCTGCGGATCCGAGGACGCCGCAAGGGAGTTCGCACGCCTCCTGGACCTGACGCCGGTCGCGGGCAGCATTTCCGAGCCGCTGCTGGTCGTCGACGGGGGCCTGGACCGGATCCCGGGCGTGACCAACGGCGCGCCACTGGCCGCGGCCGCCCCGCGCGGCGAGTACCTGCTCGTCGCGCACGGCGACCACCTGCTCGGCAACGCCCGCGCGCAGTGGCTCCCGGCCACCGCGGACTGGCTCGCCGCGCGGCTCCGGGAGCCGGTCCGCTGACCGGGCGGGCGGCGCCGGGACCGCCCAGCGTGCGGATCGTCAACGGCCGTTCGCCCGGCTGCCGCGTACGCTCCGGCGTCCGCAGCCGGGACGGCCATGGCAGGACGGGCACGGAATCCGGTCCCCGCCGCCGTCGCCCTGGTAGCACAATGCGCTCATGCAGATCGCGTTGTTGGGGCCGCTGGAGGTCAGAGCCGCAGACGGTGCCCGGGTCACGGTGGGGGGTGCGCGGCTGCGGACGCTGCTGATCCTGCTGGCCCTGGAACCGGGCCGGGTGGTCTCCGCGGACCTGCTGATCGACGGGATCTGGGAGCAGGACCCGCCGATGGGGGCGCCGAACGCCCTGCAGGCGCTGGTGTCGCGGCTGCGGCGGGGGCTGCCGGGGGTGACGGTGGAGTCCCACCCGGCCGGGTACCGGCTGGTGATCGAGCCGGACGCGGTCGATGTGGTGCGGTTCGAGCGGCTGACCGCGGCCGGGCGGTCCGCGCTGCCCGGGGACGCCGCGACGGCGGCCGGGCTGCTGCGTGCGGCCCTGGAGCTGTGGCGCGGGCCGGCCCTGCTGGACGTGGCGAGCGTGGACTTCTTCCGCGGGCCGGTGGTGCGGCTGGCGGAGCTGCGGATGGCCGCGCTGGAGGACCGGATCGAGGCGGATCTGCGGATCGGTCACGGCCGGGAGCTGACCGGCGAGTTGACCTCGCTGGTGGCCGAGTATCCGCTGCGGGAGCGGCTGGTCGGGTCGTTGATGCGGGCGCTGGTCGCGGCCGGCCGGCCGGCGGAGGCGCTGACGGTCTACGAGCAGGCGCGCGAGGTGCTCGCCGAGGAGCTGGGCACCGACCCGTCGCCGGAGCTGTCCGCGCTGCACACCGCCGTGCTGCGCGGCGAGTTGGCGGCGATCCCCGAGCCGGCCGCGGCGACCCGCGCCCACCCCGCACACCTGGCGGAAGACCCGGCCGAGCCACTGGCCGAACCGCCCGCCGAACACCCGGCCCCGCCCGCCGTCGAGCACCGGCCGCCGACCAACCTGCGGGCGGGGCTGGCCAGTTTCGTCGGCCGCGACGAGGACGTCGGCCAGGTGGGGCGGCTGGTCGACGAGCACCGGCTGACCATGCTGACCGGTCCTGGCGGCGCCGGGAAGACCCGCCTGTCGATCGAGGCCGCCCGCCCGCTGCTCGACCGGTTCCCGGACGGTGTCTGGCTGGTGGAGCTCGCCCCGGTCACCGACGGCGCCGACCTGCCGCAGGCCGTGCTGGCCGCGTCGGGTCTGCGGGAGCAGCCCCAAGCCGCCGCCGAGCCGCTGGACCGGCTGGTCGCGGGGCTGCGCACCCGCCGGCTCCTGCTGCTGCTGGACAACTGCGAGCACCTGATCGAGGCGGCCGCGGCGCTGGTCGACCGGGTGCTCGGCGACTGCCCCGAGGTCAAGGTGCTGGCCACCAGCCGGGAACCGCTCGGTCTCACCGGCGAGGCGCTGTGGCCGGTGCTGCCGCTCGGCCTGCCGTCGCACGACGCGGCGGTGGCCGAGGCACTCACCTCCCCCGCCGTCCGGCTGCTCGGCGACCGGGCGGCCACGGCCAGATCAGGCTTCACGGTGAGCGAGCGGACCCTGCCGGCCGTGAGCCGGATCTGCCACGCGGTGGACGGCATGCCGCTGGCGATCGAGCTGGCCGCAGCCCGGCTGCGCACGATGACCGTCGAGCAGCTGGCCGCCCGCCTCGATGACCGGTTCCGGCTGCTCACCGGCGGTTCGCGGACCGCACCGCGCCAGCACCGGACGCTGCGGGCGGTGGTCGACTGGAGCTGGGAGCTGCTCGACGAACCGGAGCGGGCCCTGCTGCGCCGGCTCGCCGCGTTCCCCGGCGGCGCCACCCTGGACGCGGCCGAGCAGGTGTGCGCCGACGAGCCCGGCGCCGGCCCCGTCGACCGGGACCAGGTGCTCGACCTGCTCGCCTCACTGGTCGACAAGTCGCTGCTGGTGTCGACCGAGGACGGCCGCTACCGGATGCTGGAGACCATCAAGGCGTACGGGCTGGAGCGGCTGGCCGAGGCCGACGAGCTGGAGTCGATCCGCCGGGCCCACGCCGGCTACTTCACCGAGCTGGCCGAGCGGGCCGAGCCGTACCTGCGCCGGGCCGAGCAGTTGACCTGGCTGGGCCGGCTCGCCGCCGAGCACGACAACCTGACCGCCGCGCTGCGCGGCGCGCTCGCGGCGGGCGACGCCGCGACCGCGGTCCGGCTCGCGGCGGCGTCCGGCTGGTACTGGTGGCTCGGCGGTCACCAGGCCGAGGGCGCCGAACTGACCGCGCGGGCGATGGCCCTGCCGGGCCCGGCCGACGACGGGGCGCGGGCCGTGGCCTGCGCGATATCCGTCCTGCTGGCCACCGCCGGGCTGGGCGACGAGCGCCGGATCGGGGACCTGCTGGCGACGGCCAGGGATCTCGGCCGGCGGACCGGCGACAGCCACCCGCTGGTGCGCTTCCTGGCGCCGATGGACCGGGTGCGGGCGGGCGCCGACGACCTCGAAGGACCGGCCCGGGCCTGGGCGGAGCTGCTCGACGACCCGGATCCGTGGGTGCGGGCCTCCGCCCGGCTCGAAGGCGCCCGCGCGCTGGTCAACGTCGGCGGCCCGCCGGCCGAGGCGGAGACCCGGATCCGGCAGGCGCTGGCCGGGTTCCGCGCGATCGGGGAGCGCTGGGGCACTTCCTTCGCGCTCAGCGTGCTGGCCGACCTGGTCGCCCGGCGCGGCGACTACACCGGCGCGCTGGACCTGCTCGAACAGGCCGATGCCGTGGTCATCGAGCTCGGAGTGCTGGAGGACCGGCTGTACGCGCGGGGCAAGCAGGCCGAGTGGCGCTGGCTGCTCGGCGACCGGGTGGGCAGTGCCTCGGTCATGGCGCGGGCCGAGCGGGAGGCCCGGCAGGTCCCGTGGTCCGACGCGCTGGCCGGGCTGGCCCACTCGCGGGCCGAACTCGCCCGCTGGGCCGACCGGCCGAGCGCCGCCCGGGCCGAACTGGCGCAGGCGGCGGAGCTCGTCCAGGGCATCGCCGTGCACCCGGTGTTCCGCGCCATGCTGCTCGACTCGCTGGGTCATCTCGACGCCGCCGAAGGCGACTTGGCCTCGGCCCGGGCACACCGGAGCGAGGCGCTCGCGCTGGCGCTGGAGTCCATGCACGCGCCCACCCTCGGCCAGATCCTGGTCGGTGTCGCGGACCAGGCGCTGCGCCAGGGCAGCCCGCGCCAGGCGGCCTGCCTACTGGCCGCGAGCCGGGCGGTGCGGGGCGGCCCCGACCTGTCCCGTCCCGACCCCGCACGGGTGGAGAACGCGGCGCGCGCCGCGCTCGGCGAGGAGTTCACCGAGGCGGCGCGGAGCGGTGCCGGGTTGTCGCTGGGGACGGTGGGGGCGGTGCGGGAGCTGGCCGCCGTCACGCTTGGCGGTTGAACAGCCTGGTGGCCCAGAGCGAGGCCGCCACGGCGATGACGAGGCACCAGGCGACGGCGATGATGCCGTTGTCGCCGATCGGGCCACCCATCAGCAGGCCCCGGATGGTCTCGATGATCGGGGTGAAGGGCTGGTGCTGGGCGAACCAGCGCAGCCAGCCCGACATGGAGCCGGTGGGGACGAACGCGCTGCCGATGAACGGCAGGAGCGCCAGCGGCAGGACGATGTTGCTGGCTCCCTCCGGGGTCTTGCTGAGCGTGCCGAGCGCGACGGCCAGCCAGGTCACCGCGAAGGTCAGCAGGGTGATGAGTCCGATCGCCGCGAGCCAGTGCACCGGGTCGGCGGACGGCCGGAAGCCCATCGCCAGCGCGAGTCCGATGACGATCCCGACGCTGACCATGGTCTGGATCACGCTGCCCAGCACGTGGCCGACCAGGATCGAGGCCCGGGAGATGGCCATGGTCCGGAACCGGGCGATGATGCCCTCGGTCAGGTCGGTGCAGACGGAGACCGCCGTGGACGTGGCGGCGGCGGTCACGGTCATCAGGATGATGCCGGGGGCCAGGTAGTTGATGTAGGCGCTGCCGTGGCCGACGCCGGTGGCCAGGGCGCCGCCGAGCACGTAGACGAAGAGCAGCAGGAAGACGACCGGGACCATGACGGCGCCCAGCGAGAGTCCGGGGTAGCGCAGCGCGTGCGTCATCTTGCGCCGCAGCATGGTCGACGAGTCGCGCAGGGCGTAGGCGGCGGTGCTGGTGCTCATCGGGTGGTCTCCAGTTCGGTGGTGGCGGGCCGGTTGGTCGCGGTCGACCGGCCGGTGAGGGCGAGGAACACGTCGTCGAGGTCGGGGGTGTGCACGGTCAGGCCGCCGACCTCGATCGCCTCGGCGTCGAGCCGGTCGAGCAGCGAGCGCAGCGACTCCACGCCGCCGTCGCTGGGCACTTGGAGGGTGAGCGCGTCCTGATCGCAGGTCACCTCGCCGAACGCGCGGGCCGCCCGTTCGAAGCCGTCGGGGTCGGTGAACCGCAGGCTGACGTGCCCGCCCGGGACCAGCCGCTTGAGCTCGTGCGCGGTGCCCTCGGCGACCAGCCGCCCGCCGTCCAACACCGCGATCCGGTCGGCGAGTTGGTCGGCCTCCTCGAGGTACTGGGTGGTCAGGAAGATGGTCGTGCCGCCGGCCACCAGGTCCCTGATGATCTGCCACATCGCGCGCCGGCTGCGCGGGTCGAGGCCGGTGGTCGGCTCGTCCAGGAAGATCACCCGCGGGCCGCCGACCAGGGTCATCGCCAGGTCCAGCCGCCGCAGCATCCCGCCGGAGAAGGTGGCCGCCGGCTTCCTGGCCACGTCCACCAGGTCGAATCCCGCCAGGAGTTCGGCCGCCCGCCGGCGGCCCTCGGCCTTGCCCAGATGGCGCAGGTCGGCCATCAGGCGCAGGTTCTCCTCGGCGGTCAGCAGCTTGTCCACCGCCGAGAACTGCCCGGTGACCCCGATCGCCGCCCGCACCGCGTCCGGCTCACCCGCCAGGTCGTGCCCGGCGATCCGCACCTGGCCGCCGTCCGGCCGGACCAGGGTGGAGAGGATCTGCACCGTGGTGGTCTTGCCGGCCCCGTTCGGCCCGAGCAGCGAGAAGATCGTGCCCGCCGGGACGTGCAGATCGACACCGTCGAGGACGGTCTTCGCGCCGTACGACTTGCGTAGCCCGGTGGCCACGATCGCCGGCTGGTCTGAGGTGGTCATCTTGTCCGCCTGTTTCCTGGTCGCTTCCTGCTGACGTGCTCACCATGGCCGGACCCGCTGATAGCCCCTGGAGGCATCGCTGACAGCTCGCTGACACGACCTGACACGGGGCCTGACACGGCCTGAGGGCCTGACGCGACCAGGCCGACGCTCCGCGGCGTGGCCCTACTCGGTGCGCAGCGCCGTGACGGTGCGGGTCCGCGCGGCCCAGCCGGCGGGCAGCAGGGCGCCGAGGACGGCGATCAGCACCCCGCCCAGGCCCAGTAGCGCGAGTTCCGAGTCGGGGTAGACGTCGATGGCCACGGCGGGGAAGTCGAGGCCGGCGCTGTGGCCCATCGCGGGCACGGTCACCGCGTGCAGGGCCAGGCCGAGCGGCAGGCCGACGGCGCCGCCGATCAGGCCGACCACGGTGACCGAGGCGAGCACCATGGTGACGGTCTGCCGGGGAGTCATGCCCAGCGCCTTGGCCACGCCGATCTCGCGGACCCGCTCGCGGGTCTCCAGCACCACGGTGTTGAGCACGCCCAGGCCGGCGGTGGCGACCAGGATCAGCGTGAGCAGCGCGGTCAGCGCGTCGAGGGCGACGATGGTGCCGCTCTCGCCGTGGCTCCGGCCGCTGCCGGCGGTGACGCCCAGCGGCGCCAGCGTGCCGTTCAAGGCGGTGGCGTAGCCGGCCGCGTCCGTGCCGGGCTTCAGCTTGATCGAGTAGGTCTCGGGGTGCAGGTCGGGCTCGGCCGGAGCCAGGGTGGCGGCCTCGGTGAGGACCTCGTCGGTCTGGGTGTGCGGGTCGAAGACCTCGCCGACGAGCCGGACCCCGATCGCCTTGCCGTGGTCCTGCAGGGTGACGGTGTCACCGAGCCGGGTGCCGCTGGCGGTCAGGAAGGTGGACGGCACCACGGCCTCGCCGGGGGCGGTGAACCAGCGTCCGGAGACCATCGTGAAGCCGGCCCAGGAGGAGTCGCCGCTGAAGGCGAAGACGCTGGTGGTCCCGGCCACCCCCGGCACGGTCACCTCCGTGCCGGCGGTGCCGAAGTACTTCTCGGTGCCGGCCTGGGCGTTGACGGCCGCGGTGATCGCGGCGGGATCGGCCGTGGCCCGCGTCCGGTGCGGCGTGACGTTCGACGGCGCGCCAGGTCCTGCCACGGCCGACCCGGTCGGCGGGCCGAAGGCGTTGACCACCACATCGGCGGTGTCGTGGTTCTTGGCGGCCTGCACCCAGTTCAGCGAGGAGCCCATGCCCACCGCGAAGGTGGCGGCGGCGGTGCCGAAGACGATCGCCGCGACCATCCCGGCCATCCGGGCGGGGCGGGCGAAGGGCTGGGCCAGGCCCAGGCTGACCGGCCGGGGCAGCGGCAGCCGGGCCGCCAGCCGGGCGGCGCGCCGGCCACTGCCGGCCCGCGGGGTGCGGCCGACGGCGAGCGCGTCGACGGTGCGCAGCCGCCCGGCCCGCAGCGCGGCCACCCAGGCGGTGGCGGTCACCAGACCGAGCGCGCCGCCGATCACCACCACGTCGACCCAGGGCGCGACGCCCGAGGTGGTGGTGCCGTAGACGTCGGCGGTGGCGGACAGCACCGGGATCGCCAGCGCGTTGCCGGCCAGCGCACCGACCGCGGTGCCGACCGCCGCCGGCACCAGGGCCTGCCCCATGTACGAGCGCACCACCTGGGCAGGGGTGAACCCGAGCGACTTGAGGATGCCGATCCGCCGGGTCCCGGTGCCGACCGCGCCGGAGACCACGATGCCGACGATGAGCACCGACATCAGCACGCCGAGCAGGCCGAAGGCGACCAGGAAGGGCACGAAGAGCGCGGTGTTCCGGTTGGTGCCCTGCGCCGTGACGAGCCAGGACTGCGCGCCGACCAGGGCGCCGGGCGGGGTCGCGGAGGCCACGGCGGCGCGGTCGGCCGCGACCTGCGCGGTGCTGCCGGCCGAGGCGAAGCGGTAGAGCATCTGGTAGCCGCCGGCGGTGCCGGGCGCGCCGAGCGAGGCGAGCTCGGCCGGGGACACCCAGGCGTCCGCCGTCCGGCTGACCGAACGGGCGAAGCCGACCACGGTCAGCTTCGGATCACCGGGCAGCTCGGGGTAGTCCAGCACCGTGCCGAGGTCCTGGACCGGGCTCCCATAGCTGTCGGCGAGCACGATCTGGCCGGGGCCGCTCGCCCAGCCGCCGCGCAGCAGCGTGACGTCGTCGACGGGCCCGCCGGGGTCGGTGCGGCCGACCACGGTCATCGGCGGCAGGCTCGCGTTCGCGGGCAGGCCCAGGTCGGCGCCGGTGTGCGGGTCGAGGGTCGCGGTGCCGAACGGCCCGGCGGCGGCGGTGACTGCGGCGGCGTGCGCGGAGGACGTCAGCTGCTCGGCCGTGGTCCGGCTCGCATCGAACCGCGCGGTCAGGTGCGCGCCGTGCTGACCGGCGAAGGCCCGGTCGAACGGCCCGTCGGAGGCCACCAGCAACGACCCGCCGAGGACGGACACGGTCACCGCCAGCATCGTGGCCAGCCCGGTCACCAGGGTCTGCACCCGGCGGCGGCGCACGCCCGATCGCACCACCCTGCCCAGGCCGCTCATCGGACGGCCTCGGTGCGGACGTCGGCGGCGATCCGGCCGTCGGCGATGGTGACGGTCCGGGTCGCGCAGGCCTGTGCCAGGGTCAGGTCGTGGGTGACCGTGACGATCGTCTGGCCGTCCGCGTGCAGCTCGTTGAGCAGCGCCTTGACGTCCTCGCCGGAGGCGGAGTCCAGCGCACCGGTCGGCTCGTCGGCGAGCAGCAGTGGCGGACGGTTCATCAGAGACCTGGCCACCGCGACCCGCTGACGCTCGCCGCCGGACAGCCGCCCCGGGTAGGCCCGGGCGTGCCGCTCGATGCCCAGCGCCGCCAGCAGCTCGCCGGCCCGCCGGCGCGCCGCGCCGCGTCCGGTGCCGGCCATCTCCGCCGGGAGCATCACGTTGTCGGCCACCGTCAGGTCGTCGAGCAGGTTGAAGAACTGGAAGACCATGCCGATCTTCGCCCGCCGGAAGCGCGCCGATCCGGCCTCGCTCAGCGCGTCCACCCGCGTGCCGTCCACCGTGACGGTGCCAGCGCTCGGCCGGTCCAGGCCGGCGATCAGGTTGAGCATCGTGGACTTGCCGCTGCCCGACGGTCCGACGATCGCCACCGACTCGCCGGCCCGCACCGTCAGCGACACCTGGTCCAGCGCCGCGGGGCCCTCCTGGTAGCGGCGGCTGACGCCGCTCAACTCGATCACCGGCGTGCTCATCATCGTCTCCCTCGATCTGCCGAGCCTGCTTCCGGCGGGCTGCCCGACCGGCTGATCCGAAGGTAGGAGCAGGGGTTGACCTGGCGCGTCGCTCGGGCGAGGCATCTGCGCTACCGCGAGAGGCGCATGCCGGCCGGCGTCATCCTTGCGAGGTAGGCGAGGGATGCAGCAGGACTACCGTCCCGGACGGATGTACCGAGCCGGGGGTGTCGGCCACAATGATCACGTGACGAACCCGCCCGCAGTGGATCGACTGCGCGAACTGGCCGATCGGACGGCCCGTCAACTCGGGCTCCGGCCAGGCCCGGAGACCCGACGCGTACCGGCCGTGGCCGCGCGCGGCCGGGTGTTCGACCTCGCGCTGGCGCTGGGCCTCGCGGCGGGCGCCGTCCACTACGCGAGGCTGGTCCCGCTGACCGGCGGCGTGGACTGGACCGGCCGGCTGCTCCTGGTGCCGCTCGTCCCGCTGCCGCTGGCGCTGCGCCGCCGGCTCCCGCTGGCGGTGCTCTGGGCCGTGTCAGCGCTGGCGCTGCCGGTCAGGGGCGACTCCCCGGACATCGCCTACTGGTCCTCGGTCCCGTGCGTCATCGCCGTCTACACGGCCGCCGTCCACGGACCGCGGCGGCGTGCCACGCTGCTCAGCCTCCCGGCGGCCGCCGTGGTGCTGGTCCTGCTGTTCAGCAGCGCGCAACTGCCCAGCTTCCCCAACGGGGTGGTCGCGCTGCTGGTGCTGATCCCGGTGCTCGCGGTGGCCTACGAGATCAGGATGTGGCGGCGCCGGGTCGAGGAGGGCCACCAGCGGATGTCCGACCTGGCGCGCGAGCAGGTCGAGGCGCTGGAGCGCGCGGTCGAGCACGAACGGGCACGCATCGCCCGCGAGTTGCACGACGTGGTGACCCACAACGTCAGCGTGATGGTGATTCAGACCGGTGCCGCCCGCAAGATCATGGACAGCTCCCCGGAGCGGGCCCGCGAGGCGCTCCTCGCGGTGGAGACCGGCGGCCGGGCGGCGATGGCCGAACTGCGCCAGGTCATGGGGCTGCTGACGATGGACAGCGACACCGACGGCGACGATCCGGCCGGGACGGCGCAACTCGCCCCGCAACCGGGCCTGAACCGGCTGGAGGCCCTGGTCACCGGGGTGCGGCAGGCCGGGATGCCGATCGAGCTGACCGTGCTGGGCCGGCGGCGCGCGGTGCCGCCCGGCGTCGAACTCGCCGCCTACCGGGTGGTACAGGAGGCGCTGACCAACACGGTGAAGCACGCGAGCGGCGCGAGCGCCGAGGTGATCGTCGAATACGCTGTCGACCGGCTGCGAGTGGAGGTCGCCGACACCGGCGGCCGGCCGAGCCCCTCCGCGGCCACCGGCAACGGCCGCGGCTTGATCGGCCTGCGCGAACGCCTGGCCGTCTACGGCGGCACCGTCGAGACCGGACCCCGCCCGCGCGGAGGGTACCGGGTCAGAGCCCTGATACCGCTGGAGACGTCGTGACCGAGCCGCTGCATGTCGTGGTCGCCGATGATCAGGCGCTGGTGCGCACCGGGTTCCGGATGATCCTGGAATCCGAGGGCATCGAGGTGGTCGCCGAGGCCGGCAACGGCGCCGAGGCCGTCGACGCGGTCCGCCGCACCCGGCCCGACGTGGTCCTGATGGACATCCGGATGCCGGAGCTGGACGGCCTGGAGGCGACCCGGCGGATCGTCGGCGACGACCCGAACGGCCCGCGGGTGATCATCCTGACCACCTTCGACCTCGACCAGTACGTCTACGCCGCGCTGTCGGCCGGGGCCAGCGGCTTCCTGCTCAAGGACGTCAGCCCCGAGCATCTGGCCGGCGCCGTCCGGATGGTGCGCGGCGGCGACGCGCTGCTGGCCCCGGCGATCACCCGCCGGCTGGTCGAGCGCTTCGCCCGCCGCGACGCCGCCGCCACCGCGATCCACCGCGACCTGGCCGCGCTGACGCCGCGGGAGCTGGAGGTGATGGGCCTGCTGGCGCGGGGGCTGAGCAACGCCGAACTCGCCGCCAGGCTCCAGCTGTCCGAGGCGACCGTGAAGACCCACGTGGCCCGGATCCTCGGCAAGCTCGGGCTCCGCGACCGGGCCCAGGCGGTGGTGATCGCCTACGAGACCGGGCTGGTCAGCGCGGGCGAGAACCGGGCCGGAGGCTAGGGCCTGTAGGGCCCCAGCACCTCCCGAACGAATCCTGCCGGCCGCGCGCCGCCATGCGCGCCCCCAATTTCTGCTTATGTTTCAGGCCTGCTGACGCTGCGTCAGCCGACGACCTCGGTCGGCGACGGCCGGTCCGGCATCGCCGCCGGGATCCATAAGCTCCGCTTTGCCAAGAGCCGATTACTGTCGTTGGACGCGAGGGTACGACCGGGTCGAAGTTGGCAGCATGACGTCTTCCCTTGTGTCCGGCGCGGTCGTCGCGCGGGTCACTCCGGCGATCGACGACCTCGTCGTCACAGCCCGCGAGGTCATCCAGCGCGGCCTGCCACCGGAGCTGACGGCCCATCTGGTCGGCGAGCTGATCGTCCCGCTGCTCGGCACCCCCGACCTGCTCACCGCCGAGCAGTGCGAGGGCCACCCCGACCGCTACCGCCAGCACGTGCTGCACGCCGAGACCGACGGCAGCTTCTCGATCGTCGCGCTGGTCTGGCTGCCAGGCCAGCGGACCACCATCCATGACCACGTCTCCTGGTGCGTCACCGGTGTCCACCAGGGGCAGGAGAGCGAACGCCGCTACCGGTTGATGACCGACGGGCGGACCTCCCGGCTGATCCCGACCGAGGACGTGACCAACCCCACCGGCGCGATCGCCGCCTTCGCCCCGCCCGGCGACATCCACCGGGTGCGCAACGCCTGCGCGACCAAGGCGATCTCGATCCACGTCTACGGCGCGGACATCTCGCGGCTGGGGACCAGCATCCGTCGGACCTACCGCGACCCCGAGGGCGAGCAGTGAGCGCCACCTCGGCGGCGGGCCGCCACCCGGAACAGGACGGCCACCTGGTGAGCGAAAGCGGTGGCGTCCGGCACATCGCCGTGGTGGGCGCCGGAGCCGCGGGCACCCTGACGGCGATGCGACTGCTCCAGCACGCCGCCGCGGACCGCCGGGCCGCGTTGCGGATCTGGCTGATCGACCCCGAACCGGCCGGCCGGGGCCTGGCCTTCGGCACCGAGGCGCCGCACCACCTGCTGAACGTCCCGGCCGGGCGGATGAGCGCGCACCGGGACGACCCGGACCACTTCGTCCGCTGGCTCGCCGAGCACGGGGAGCCGGGCCGGGAGCACGACTTCATCGCCCGGGGCCGGTACGGCCGCTACCTGGCCGACAGCCTCGACGCCGCGAGCCGGCTCGACGGCGCCCCGGACCTGGTCCGCCTGCACGACCGCGTCGTCGGCATCACCCACCAGCCGGATCCGGCCGCCTCACCGCTGCGCCTGCGGCTGGCCAGCGGGCAGTGGCTCGACTTCGACGCCGCGGTGCTGGCACTGGGCAACTTCGCACCGGGCCAGGGCTGGGCCCCGCCCGCGCTGCGCTCGGCGCCCGGCTACCTGCCCGACCCGTGGGCGCCCGGCGCGCTGGAGCGCGTCGCCGACGACCGCGACGTCCTGCTCGTCGGCACCGGCCTGACCATGGTGGACATGGCGCTCACCCTGCAGCGCCCCGGCCGCGTCGTGCACGCGCTCTCCCGGCACGGGCTGGTACCCCAACCGCACGCCGGCACACCGGTGGTCGTCGCGCCGACGCCCGACCTTGACGGGGTGTCGGGGCTGGCCGAGCTGCGTCGCGCGGTACTGCGGCAGATCTCCCGCTGCCGCCGCAGCCACGGCGACTGGCGGGCGGGCGTCGACAGCCTGCGCCCGCTCACCTCCGCACTCTGGCAGCGGCTTTCGCCGGCCGACCAGGCCCGGCTCCTCGACCAGGACCTGCGGCTCTGGGAGACCCACCGCCACCGGATCCCACCAACCAGCGCCGCGGCACTGCGCGGCGCCGTGGACGCCGGGCTGGTCAGCATCGGCCGGGGAACCGTGGTCGGCGCCGAAACCGCCGAGGCCACCGAGAGCGGCAAGAGCGCGGAGACCACCGCGGACCGGCTCCAGGTCCGGCTGGACAACGGCCGCCGGTTGCGGGTGGCCGCGGTGCTGAACTGCACCGGCTCGCAGACCGACCTGACCCGCGTCGAGGACCCGCTGGTCGCCGACCTGCTCGCGGGCGGCCTCGGCTATCCGGCACCCGTCGGCGGCGGCTTCGACACCACCTCGGCCGGTCGGCTCCGTCCGGCGGCCGACCACGCCCCCGCTCCGCTGTGGACCCTCGGGACCCTGCGCCGCGGCAACCTCCTGGAGTCCACCGCGATCCCCGAAATCCGCTGCCAGGCCGACGACCTCGCGCTGCTCCTGCTCGACCGCAGCGCCGTAGAACAGCGGGGGGCCACGGCGCGGCAGCACTGAGGCGGGGCCGCCGGATCGAGCAGCCGGGCTGGCTACCCGATCCGGCGGTACTCGTAGCGGTCCCTGATCCACGCGTGGAAGTACCGGCCGAGGCTCTCGGCAGCCAGCAACCCCCGGTGGACGTCCTCGGGCACCGCCAGGTACCGGTAGACCGACCCGCTGGTGAACTCCAGCTCCAGCGCCCCGTCGGCAGGGTCGTACCCGACCGCCGCCAGGCAGCTGGACTCCACCGGGACGCGTTCCACCCCTCCAGCCTGGCCGAGCCCGCCCGTCCCGGCCATCGGGCTCGGGAATGGGCTCGGGCTGGGCCGAGCCGTTACGCCGTCGCGGAGACCAGCCCCGCCCGGTAGGCGATGATCACCAGTTGCACGCGGTCGCGCGCGCCCAGCTTGGTGAGCAGGCGCGCCACATGGGTCTTCGCGGTGGCGGGGCCGATGAAGAGCTCAGCCGCGATCTCGCTGTTGGACAGGCCGCGCCCGACCAGGGTGAGCACCTCCCGCTCCCGCTCGGTGACCCCCTCCAGCGAGAGCGAGCGCCCCGACACCCCCGCCGGAACAGCAGCCCGCGCCGGCTCGGGCCGGTGGGCGAACTCCGCGATCAGCCGCCGGGTCACGCTCGGCGCGATCAACGCGTCCCCGGCGGCGACCACCCGCACCGCGGCCAGGATGTCGTCCAGCGCCATGTCCTTGACCAGGAAGCCGCTGGCCCCGGCCCGTAGCGCGGCGTAGACGTGGTCATCGTCGTCGAAGGTGGTGAGCATGATGACCCGGGCCGCGGCGGAGGCGGCGGTGATCCGCCGGGTGGCTTCGATGCCGTCCATGCCGGGCATCCGGATGTCCATCACCACCACGTCGGGCCGCAACTCCGCGGCCAGCTCGACGGCTTCGGCCCCGTCGCCGGCCTCCCCCACGATCTCCAGATCCGGGCAGTCGGTGATCACCATGCCGAGCCCGGCCCGCACCAGCGGCTGGTCGTCGACGAGCAGCAGACGGATCGTCACAGCGGCAACCTCGCCATCACCCGGAAACCGCCCGTGGACCCGGGCCCGGCGCTGAACCGGCCGTTCAGCAAGGCCACCCGCTCGCGCATCCCGGCGATCCCCCAGCCGGCGCCCTCGGGCACCGGCCGCCGCGCCGCGTCACCACGCCCGTGGTCGACCACCTCGATGGCCAGCTCCTCGTCCTCGTACGCCAACGAGACCTGGCAGTGCGGGCTGTCCGCATGCCGCACCACATTGGCCACCGACTCCTGCACGATCCGGAAAGCGGCCAGCTCGATCTCCGGCGGCAGCGGGCGCGGCCGCCCCTGTCGCCGTACCTCGACCCCGACCCCGGCCCGCGCCGTGTCGGCGGCCAGCCGCTCCAGGTCGGCCAGACCCGACACCGGGGCGAACTCCGGTGCCTGCCCGTCGGCCTGGCGCAGCGCGACCAGCATCCGGCGCAGCCCGGCCAGGGTCTCCCGGCTGGTGGCCTCGACGGCGCCCAACGCCTCGCGGGCCCTGGCCGGCCGGCTCTCGATGATCCGGCCGGCCGCGCCGGCCTGGATCGCGATCACGCCGATGCTGTGCGCCACCATGTCGTGCAACTCGCGGGCGATCCGGAGCCGTTCGGCCGCCACCGCCTGCTCGGCGACCTCGGCGCGCAGCCGCTCGGCGTGTCTTCGCCGCTGGCGGATCGAGGCGCCGATCAGCCAGGCCAGGACGGTGGCCGCGGTGATCGGCACCGCGACATCGCGGAAGCCGGCGCCCCACTGCCCGTTCGCGATCCGCCACTCGCCGAGCTCGACGGCCAGCACCACGAGCCCTGCCGCCCCGGAGACCCGGTACCGGGCACGCTCGGTGGCCGATCCCAGCCCCGGCTCGGCCGCCAGCAGGCAGACCAGCAGATCGAACACCGGCAGGTAGAGCACCCAGACCGGCTGCCGGCACACCAACGACAGCGACGAGGCGACCACCAGCACCCCGAGCATCGGCAACGGCCACCGCCGGCCGAGCCCGATCGGCAGCGCCGAGACCAGGGCCAGCCCGGCGCACTCGACGACCTCCCGATCCACCATGCCTCGCCCCCCGACGGGGAGCAGCTGCGCCACCAAGAGCAGCAGCCCGAAGAAGGCCGCCGCGCTCCAACTGAGCGCCGACCAGAGGCGAGGTGGCACCCGCCCGAGCAGCGGCGGCCACGGCATGACGTGATCCACGGGCCGATCGTAGCCACCGCCACCCCGACCGGTCGTCCCCTTACAGGCGTACGCCCACGGGCGGACCAGCCGGACCACACGGAGGCGGTGAACCGATGGCCGTCCGGCGTGATGGCCTGGTTGGAGACCAGCGTCGAACCACCGGGTGCGGGCGGTGCTCGGCTACCTGAACCGCCGACCGGGATGACCCGGCCACGGCCGACCTCCCCGGCGCGAGCCGGCCGAACTGATCTGCCGTCAGGGCCCGTTCGTGGCACACCGCGCGCTTCCCGATCGAGGCGCGCAAGCCGGAGCGCGGCGCCGGCGACCGCCCTCGGGCCCACCCCGAGCCCGCGAACACCCCCGGCGGATCTCGGCGAACCGGCCCCAGCAGGCGCACCACGCACTAGACTGACGCACAGTCACACTGTCGTCGCAGCCCGCGAGTAGCGCCGGAGCGCCACGGGGCGCGGGCCACCTGCACCGAGCGAGGTGAGCCGTCATCACCGAGTCACCCCACGCCGAACTGACCGCCTGGTTGCGCGGCCTCGACGAGGACCGGCTCTACCGCCTGCTCCGGGCCAGGCCGGACGCCGCGGGCGTGCCCGAGCCCGCGCTGCCGGCCGAGCTGGCCGAGCGGCTGGCCCGCCCCGGCGCGGTCACCGCGGTGCTGCGCCGCCTGCCGCTGCCCTGCCTGCAGACCGCCGAGGCGCTGGTCGCCCTCGGCCCGCCGGCCGACCGGGCCGAGCTGGCCCGGCTGCTCGACGCCCTGGACGGCGAGCGGGCCGCCGGACTGGACACCGCGCTGCAGGCACTGGCCGGCCAGGCCCTGGTCTGGCCGGACCCGCGCGGCCGGCTGACCTGCGTGCCGGCGCTGCGCCAGGTCTGGCCCCACGCGCTCGGCCTGGACGCCCCGCTGAGCGAGCTGCTGGCCGACACCACCTCCGAGGAACTGCGCGCCGTGCTGGCCCTGCTGCGGCTGCGGGTGCCGGTGACCAAGCAGCAACGCCTGGACACCCTCGCCGAGCACTTCGCCGACCCCGCCTGGCTGGCCACCGTGGTGGCCGGTGCCCCGCCGGGGATCGCCGGGCTGCTGGAGGAGAGCGCGCGGTCCACCGTGACCCGGCAGGCGCTGGTGGCCTCCGCCTCCGGCGAGGCGGGTCGGGCCGCGCGCTGGGCGCGCGAGCGCGGGCTGCTGGTCCGGGCCCACCACGGGTACGGGCCGACCCGGATGCCCGCCGAGGTGACGCTGGCGCTGCGCGGCCCGGCCTGGCACGCCCCGTTCGACCCGTGCCCGCCCGAGCCGGACCTGGTCGAGGTCGGCGTGGCGGAGGTGGAGCGGGAGGCGGTCTCGGCCGCGACCGCCTTCGGTTCCCAGGCCGCCTCGGTGCTCGCCGAGTGCGCGGCCCGCCCACCGGCGCTGTTGAAGACCGGCGGGGTCGGACCGCGCGAGCTGGGCCGGCTCGGGCGGCAGACCCAGTGCGCCGAGCCGCTGGTGCGGCTGGTCCTGGAGAGTGCCTCCGCGGCCGGGCTGCTGACCGGTGCCGCCGACCCGGAGACGAGCCGGCCGACCGGCAAGGGCATCACCCGCCGGGTGGTCGCCCCGAGCAAGCGGCCGTCGCCGGATCCGGAGGCGGGCGGCGGGCAGCTGCGGGTCACCCCGGCGTACGACGCGTGGGCCGAGCTGGATCCGGCCCGGCAACTGGTCGAACTGGTACTGGCCTGGTGGGCGCTGCCGTTCACGCCGACCGCGACCCAGGACCGCGACGGCAAGGCCTGGCCGGCGCTGATCAGCCGTTCGCCGAACCCGAGTTGCCGGCACGCCCGGCGCGGGGTGCTCACCGCGGCCGGTCGGCTGCCGGCCGGGCGGGGCGCGGCGAGTGCCGCGGGGCTGGGTCGGCTGGCCGCCTGGCACCGCCCGCTGGCCGAGCAACCGGCCCAGGACGGCACGCCGTTCGCCACCGTGCTCCAGGAGGCCGAGGCGCTCGGCCTGGTGGCGCGCGGGACGCTGTCCCCGCTGGGCGCCGCGCTCGCCGCGCAGTCCGCGGAGCAGCCGACGGCGCTGCTGGACCGCGCCGTCGGCCTGCTGCCGGCCGCGACCGCGCAGGCCAGGCTGGGCACCGACCTGACGGCCGTGGTGACCGGCCCGCCGACCGGCCGGCTGGCCGCCCTGCTGGACGCGGTCGCCGACCGGGAGACCCGCGGCACCGCGTCGGTCTGGCGGTTCACCCCCGCCAGCGTTCGCCGCGCGCTGGACTCGGGGCAGAGCCCGCAGCGGCTGATCGCCGAGCTGACCGCCGTCCGCGTGGACACCGGCGCGGCGCGCCGACTCCCGCAGCCGCTGGTCTACCTGATCAACGACACCGCCCGCCGGCACGGTCGGATCCGGGTCACCGCGCCCGGCTGCGTGCTGCACGGCGCCGATCCCGCCCTGCTCACCGAGCTGGCCGCGCACCGCAGACTGGCCGCCCTGCGGCTGCGGCTGCTGGCTCCGACCGTGCTGGTCAGCGCGGCGGATCCGGAGCAGACGCTGGACGCGCTGCGCGCCGAGGGCTACGCCCCGGTGGCGGAGGCGGTCGACGGCACGGTCCGGGTCGAGCGCACCGGCGCCGACCGCGCCGAGCGCGTCCCGGCCCAGCGCCGGCCACCGGCCCGACCCGCCCGGACCCCGCCGTCCGCGGCCGACCTGCGCGCGCTCGCCGGCCGGCTGCTGGCGGCGACCGACGCTCCGGACCCGGACGAGCCCGCGGTGGACTCGCGGACCGAGCAGGCGCTGGCCGACCGCGCCCTGCTGCTGACGCCCTCGGCGATCCGCCGGCTGGCCCGCGCACTGCAGGCCGACCGGTCGGTCACCATCACCTACCTGACCGTGGACGGTGACCGGACCGTGCGCACGCTCAGCGGCCTGGAGTTCGACCCGCCGTTCCTCTACGCCGCCGACGGACGGGAGGAGTACGCCCTGGCCCGGATCCAGGACGTCCAGCCGGCCTGACCGGGCGTCAGGCGCGCCGGCCCACCGCGCGCCGCCGGACCTCCACCACCCGGGCCGCCACCAGCACCACGGCGGCGGCCACCAACGAGAGGACCATCTGGATCCGCCCGTCGTGCGTGGTGAACATGTAGCCGACCACGAAGACGATCAGCCCGATCGTCGCCCAGGTCAGGTACGGGAAGAGCCACATCCGCACGGTCAGCCGCTCCGGCGCCTCGCGCTCGATGATCCCGCGCATCCGCAGCTGGGTGCAGCAGATCACCAGCCAGACGAAGAGCGCCACCGCGCCCGAGGAGTTCAGCAGGAACTGGAAGACGGTGTTCGGCGAGGTGTAGTTGAAGAAGACCGCGACGAAGCCGAAGACCACCGAGGCGAGGATCGCGGTGCGCGGCACCCCGCGCTCGGTCACCTTGGCGAAGGCGGCCGGCGCGTCACCGCGCTGCCCGAGCGAGAAGGCCATCCGGGAGGCGGTGTACATCCCGGAGTTGAGGCAGGAGAGCACGGCGGTGAGCACGATCACGTTCATCACCTGGCCCGCCCCGGGGATCCCGACGTGCTCCAGCACCGCGACGTACGGGCTGCCCAGGACCTTGGCCGAGTTCCACGGCAGCAGGGTGACCACGATGGCGATCGAGCCGAGGTAGAAGACGCCGATCCGCCAGATCACGCTGTTGGTCGCCTTGCTGACCGCCCGCTGCGGGTCGGCCGACTCGCCCGCCGCCAAGGTGACGATCTCGCTGCCCATGAAGGCGAAGACCACCGTCAGCATGCCGGTGAAGACCGCGCCGACGCCGTGCGGCAGGAAACCGCCGTGCCCGAACAGATTGCTGGTGCCGACCGCGTGGGTGCTCGGCAGCAGGCCGAAGACGGCGAGCAGTCCGATCACGATGAACGCGACGATCGCGACCACCTTGATCCCGGCGAACCAGAATTCGAACTCGCCGTAGGAGGCCACCGAGAAGAGGTTGGTCGCGGTCAGCACCGCCATCACCAGCAGGGCGAACGCCCACTGCGGCACCGACGGCAGCCACCCGTTGAGGATCTTCGCACCCGCGGTGGCCTCCACGGCCAGCACGACGACCCAGAAGAACCAGTACAGCCACCCGATCGTGAAGCCCGCCCAGCGCCCGAGCGCCTTGTCCGCGTAGGCCGAGAACGAGCCGCTCTGCGGGTCGGCGGCGGCCATCTCGCCCAGCATCCGCATCACCATCACCACCAGCACGCCGGCCAGCGCGTAGGACAGCAGGATGCCCGGGCCGGTGGCCGCGATACCCGCTCCGGAGCCGACGAACAGGCCGGCCCCGATCACGCCGCCGATCGCGATCATGGACAGGTGACGGTTCTTCAGGCCGGCCTGGAGCTGACCGCCGGCTTCCCGTTGCGGGGTCGAGGGCTTGGTCGTTTCCGTACTCATGGGTGGTTTCGCTACCTCTCCTGCGCGGTGGGGAGAATCCGCGCAATGCCAGGAAAGGTAACCCGCGACGGAAATTCTGGTAACCCTCTGCAGCCTTTCTTACCTATTATTTGAGGATGATCTGAGGATTATCGAACCTACTGACCGGTCATCAGAATTCCGGATTACCGGCTGGTGCCCGGAGCGAGAGCCCGGCGGCGTGTTGCGCGACTGGCCCGGCCGCACCCTCGACCATGGGTCCATGCCCGTCTCCCTGCATCTCGCCCAGCAACCCGACGCCGACGAACTGCTCGGCCGCAGCCCCCTGGCCGCCCTGGTGGGCATGCTCCTGGATCAACAAGTGCCGATGGAGTGGGCGTTCACCGGCCCGCTGACGATCGCCCAACGGCTCGGCACCGACGACCTGGACGCCCGGCGGATCGCCGGGTACGACCCCGACGCGTTCGCCGCCCTGCTCTCCGAGAAACCCGCCGTGCACCGCTACCCCGGCTCGATGGCCAAGCGGATCCAGCAGCTCTGCCAGTACCTGGTCGAGCACTACGACGGCGCCGCGGCGGCCGTCTGGCAGGACGCGGCCGACGGCATGGACCTGCTGGCCCGGCTGAAGGCGTTGCCCGGTTTCGGCGCCCAGAAGTCGCAGATCTTCCTCGCGCTGCTGGGCAAGCAGTTCGGCGTCCGCCCGCCCGGCTGGCGCGAGGCCGCCGGACCGTACGGGGAGGACGGCAGCCACCGCTCGGTGGCGGACATCACCGGCCCCGAGTCGCTGGGCCAGGTCCGCGCCTACAAGCAGCAGGCCAAGCAGGAGGCCAAGGCGAAGAAGACGAAGTAGGCCGCCGGGCCGGTGAAGTGTTCCACCGGCCCGGCGGCCTGATCGGACATCAGCTCGGCAGCGTCCAGCGCTGTCCGGCGCCGCCCTGGCAGTCCCAGATCCGCAGCCCCGTCCCGTTGTCGGTCCGGCCGGCCGGGACGTCCAGGCAGCGACCGGCCGGCGGGTTGTAGAGCGAGCCGTCCGGGCGCGGCCACCACTGCTGCGCCCCGGTGCCGTTGCAGGTCCACAGCTGGACCGTGGTGCCGTTGGCGGTGCCGCTGTGGTCGACGTCCAGGCAGTGGCCGAGGGCCCGCACCGTGCCGTCGCCCGCCACCGTCCAGCGCTGCGCGTCGGTCCCGTTGCAGTCCCCGAGCTGGACCGGCGTGCCGTCCGTGCCGGCGCCTTGGTCGACGTCCAGGCACTTGCCCGCCACGCCGGTCACCGCGCCGGTCACCGGCTGTGCCGGGCCGACGTCGAAGGAGGGCGGCGCGTCGCGCGGGTCACGGCCCCAGCCGGGGTCGGGGTCGGCGGCCAGTTGGTACTCCAGGCTGCCGCCCTGAGCGACCAGGTCGGCGCCCACCCAGGGCCGGGTGGAGGCGCGCCCGTCGACGTGCAGCCCGTGCACGTAGCGCACGTCGGCGGAGGCGCCAGGTGCGCTGATGTCGATCACGGCGCCGTTGCCCCGGGTGATCGTGGCCTGCGGGAAGAGCGGGCTGGCCAGCACCAGTTCGGCCCGGCCGGGGACCTGCGGGTAGAGGCCGAGCGAGGCCCAGACCGCCCAGGAGGACATCTCGCCCAGGTCGTCGTTGCCCGACTCCCCGTCGGGCCCGTCGCCGAACAACGTGGTCACCGCGCGGCGCACCACGTCGGCGGCGCGGTCGGGGCGGCCCGCGTAGTCGTACGCCCACGGGGTGTTGAGCGAGGGCTCGTTGCCCAGGTAGGCGTAGGGCGCGCCGGGGCCGGCGTTGAGCTGCTGGGTGAAGTCGTCCAGCCGCCCCACCACGGCCTGGTCGCCGCCCATCGCGTCGAAGAGCCCGCGGTGGTTGAACGGGACCATCCAGGCGTACTGCGCGCCGTCGCCCTCGGCGTAGCCGTCCTGCTGGGTGGGCTTGAAGTCGGGCCAGCTGTGGTCGGCGTTGCGCGGCTGCAGGTAGCCGCTGTCGATGTTGAACAGGTTGCGCCAGTTCGCCGTGGCGCGCAGCAGGGTGTCGTGGGTGCCCTGGTCGCCGAGGCGGGCGGCGAGTTGCGAGAGCGCGAAGTCGGCGGCGGCGTACTCCAGGGTGCCGGAGACGGTGCCCCACTCGCCCGAGGTGCCCACTGGCAGGTAGCCCTGGGTCTCTTCGGCCGCGTGTCCCGGGCGTTCCCGGCCGTCCTGGCGGCCGGCCAGTGCCTGCCTGAGCAGCCCGGCCGCATCGAAGTCGGTGCCGCCGAACGCGTGCACGGTGGCGGCGATCATCGGCATCGGGTCGCCGATCATCACCCCGGTGCCACCGTTGGCCAGCGTCCAGCGGTCGAAGTAGCCGCCCTGGACGCCCTGGTTCAGCACCGACTGGGCGATGTCCGCCGCCTCCCGGGGAGCCAGCAGGCTGATCAGCTGGATCTCGGACCGGTAGATGTCCCAGCCGGAGAAGTCGGCGTACTGGACTTTTCCGGGCTCGGTGCGGTGCACCCTCTCGTCGAAGCCCGGGTACTGGCCGTCCACATCGCTGAGCACGCTCGGGTGCAGCAGCGAGTGGTAGAGCGCGGTGTAGAAGGTGCGCAGTTGGGTGCCGGTGCCGCCGGCCACCGCGATCCGGCCCAGCAGGTCGTTCCAGGTGGCCCGAGCGCTGTCCCGGACCCGGTCGAGGTCGGGTCCGCCCGGCTGTTCCGCGTCGAGGTTGGCCCGGGCGCCCTCGGCGCTGGTGAAGGAGATGCCGACCCGGGCCGTGACCGGGGCGCCGGAGCTGGTGTCGAAGGAGACCAGTGCCTGCGCGTCCGAGCCGGTGTCCGGCGCGTCGGGGTGGGTCGGCAGCTGCGGCGCCCGGTGGCCGGCCAGCGCCGCCTGCGCGGCGGCGGTGCGCGGTGGCTGCGGGGCGATGCCCCGACTGTCGCCGCTGGCGCTGCGGCGGGTGGGGTCGAGGTGGCCGTCCTGCACGATGCCGGCCTGGGTGAACGGGTGGTCGAAGACGGCGGTGAAGTAGATCCGGTAGTGGTTCTGCGTCCCGCAGAACCCGCCGCCGTCGGTGTAGCCGGAGATGCTGTCGCTGCCGATCGTCAGCGTGCCGCTGGCGTTGTTGAAGGCCCGGCCCGCGTCCACGGTGAGTGAGGCGGTCTCCCCCGCCGGGTAGCTGAACCGGGCGATGCCGGTGCGCTGGGTGCTGGAGAGTTCGGTGCGCAGGCCGTTGTCGAAGGTGACCGCGTACCCGCCGGGGACCGCCGACTCCTGGGCGTGCGAGAAGGACTCGTGGCCCACCGGGGTGTCGCCGAGCATCGGCAGGAACGGGATGTTCCCGTAGTCGCCGCAGCCCGCACCCGAGATGTGGGTCAGGCTGAAGCCGCGGATCCGCTGGTCGTCGTAGAAGTAACCGCCGTGCTGATAGGTGACGGTGTCGGGGCTCCACTGCACCATCCCGAACGGCACCGTGGCGCCGGGGAAGGTGTTGCCCGCGCCGCCGCCGTTGCCGAAGTCGGGTGCGGCCTGCTTGGTGCCGACGAACGGGTTGACGTACTGCGCGGGATCGCTGACCGTGACGCGGTGCTTGGCGGTCGCGGCCGTGGCGACTGCTGGGGCGCTGCTCACGCCGGTCAGCAGGGTCAGGGCCAGCGCCGCGGTGATCATCTGACGGACGCTCATCTGATCATCGTGGGGCTCACTCCGAGCCACGACGGTCGCGACAGACCCGGTGTCCCCCCAACGGCTTACCATCGGAAGCCAGCAGACCTTCGGCCGGGGGAGCGGGACATGACGGAGCACGATCGACCTGGCACCGAGAGCCTGCTGATCGCGGAGGCCCGCAGGGCCTTCTTCGTCATCTTCGGCTTCCTCTGCGCACTCTGGTTGATCCAGCTCGGGAACTGGGCGGACGGCGAGGCGCTGGTCCGCGACTACGGGATCCGCCCGCACGACCTGACCCGGCTGCCGGACTTCTTCACCGCACCGCTGCTGCACGTCAGCTGGGAGCACCTGCAGAGCAACTCGGGCCCGCTGTTCATCTTCGGCTTCCTGGCGGCCTACCGCGGGGTACGGAAGTTCCTGCTGCTGACCCTGCTGATCACCGTCACCAGCGGCCTGGCGGTCTGGATCTTCGGGCCGGGCGACGCGGTCACGGTCGGCGCCAGCGGGCTGGTCTTCGGCTACCTCGGCTACGTGGTGCTGCGCGGGCTCTTCGACCGCCACCTGATCGACAGCCTGATCGGGCTGGTGATGGCCGCCTCCTTCTCCTACGAGCTCTCCGTGGCCATCCCGGGGGCGCCGAGCGGGATCAGCTGGCAGGCGCACCTCGGCGGGCTGGTCGGCGGGATCGCGGGCGCCTGGCTGCTGCGCGACCGGGGAGCCAGGCCCGTCCGGGCGGCGAGCGACGCGGGCGCGGGCGCCGCCGCGCCGAGCACGAGCACGAGTGCGAGCCCGAGCACGCGCTCCGACCTGCTCAAGGAGTTGGACGACCTCGGCTTCTGAGCCGCAGCCGACCCCGCCTCTCTCAGGTCTAGACCATCTCTCCGCCGAGCGGCTAGCGTGGGCCTCCCCCGTACCTCCCGTCCCGGAGCCGCGCCGTGCAGTCGTCCGTCCTCGCCTTCGCCACCGACCTGATCGACGAGGGTGCGGACGCCTTCTTCGGCAACCTCACCGACCGCTGCGGGGTCGGCGGGGTCACCCTCGCCTCGGTCTACCACGAAGCCCGCGACGTCTTCCCGCACCACCCGACCCGGGTGCTGCGCTACCTGGAGCCGGGCGCGGCGTACTTCCGCCCCGACCCGGCACGCTGGGCCGGGCGGCGGCTGGCCCCGACGGCGTCCGGTGCGATCGGCGAGCGCGACCCGTTCGCGGAGGCGGCCGAGCAGACCCGCCGACGCGGACTGAAGCTGCACGCCTGGACCGTCTTCTGCCACAACGACCGGCTCGGCTTCCAGCACCCCGAGTGCGCCCCCGCCAACGCCTTCGGCGACCGGCACCTCACCGAGCTCTGCCCCGCCCACCCCGAGGTCCGCGAGTACGCCCACACCCTGGTGGACGAGCTGGCCCGGTACGGCGTGGACGCGATCCGCGCCGAGTCGCTGCACTTCCACGGCCTGCGGCACGGCTACCACCACGAACGCTATTTCGAGCGGATCGGCCCGCTGGCCGAGGCCCTGCTCGGCCTCTGCTTCTGCCCGCACTGCCTGGCCGCCGCGAACGAGCGGGGCGTACCGGCCGAGCGGGTGCGCCAGGTGGTGGCCGCCGAGATCCGCCGCCGGCTGGCCGACGAGCGGGCCGCCGAGGAGCCGGGTGCGCTGGACGAGCTGGCCGGCGGCGCGCTGGCCGGCTACCTGGACGCGAGCGCGGCCACCGTGACCTCGCTGGCCGCCGAACTGGCCGAGCGGGCGCGGCAGCACGGGATGCGGCTGAGCTTCATGGACGGCGGCGGCCCCGGCACCGGCTGGCTCGCGGGCATCGACCTGCCCGCACTGGCCGCCGCCGGGGTGGGCGTTCAGACCCTGGGCTACGCCAGGACGGCCTCGGCGGTGCGCGAGAAGGTCGCCGCGTTCGCGCTGCACGGCGTCCGGCCGCAGACGCTGGCCGTGATCCTGCGGCCGATGGCCGAGGACTGCGACGGGCCGGCGAACCTGGCCGAGAAGATCGCGGTACTGCGCGGGCTCGGCGTCCCGGAGGTCGAGTTCTACAACTACGGGCTGATGCGGCTCTCCTCGATGGACCGGATCGGCGCGGCCCTGCGGAGCTGAGCCCGATTCCGCCGTATTCCCGGTTCATCCGTAGACATATCGTCAGCACCGCGTTCCTCAGTAGCGTGCTTGCTGCGCCACGCGCCGCCCAAACGGTAGGCTTTCCGTGTGATCTTCAAGCGCATCGGCAGCACCCGGCCGTACCCGGATCACGGCCGGACCAGCACCCGGCAGTGGGCGGACGTCGCCCCCCGCCCGGTGCGACTGGACCAGCTGGTCACCACCAAGGGCCAGTTGGACCTGGAAACCCTGCTGGCCGAGGACTCCACCTTCTACGGCGACCTCTTCGCCCACGTGGTCAAGTGGCACGGCGACCTCTACCTGGAGGACGGCCTGCACCGCGCCGTGCGCGCGGCCCTGCAGCAGCGCCAGGTGCTGCACGCGCGGGTGCTGGAAATGGACTGAGGCCGGCGCCCGGCTGACGACGGTTCAGCAGGCGGCGGACCACCGTGCTGAGGGGCCGAATGATCGTCAGTACACCCTTTCGAGTGCTCGGGGGTGGCAAATGATGATCATTTATTACCTCCATCTCAGGAACGGGACTAGGCTGCTGAGCACGGCCGCAGCGCGTCGCGGACCCCGCGTCCCGCCGCCCCACCGGTCAGACCCGTCGCCCGTCGGCAAGGCTGCCCTTCCTCCCAGGGGAGACAGACTGTGAGCATGTTGACTCCCCAGGGATTGAAGGGGAAGCAGTTCCGGATCACCGGCACCAGCTATCCACGGCTGGGACCGCCACCCCGGCGCGGCCGTCGCTGGCTGATGTTGATCGGCTCCCTGCTCGCCCTCTCACTGATCGCGCTGGGCGGCGTGCAGCTGGTCGACATCTTCACCGGCAGGGCCAAGCACAGCGCCGCCCAGGCCTGTGCCAGCGCGCGGGCCTCCGGCAAACCGCTGGCGGCCCCCGTCGCCGCGACCTCGGCGGCGGCCTCCCCGAGCGGCTCGCCCGCCGCCGGCTCGGCCGCGCCCGGCTCGCCCGGCTCACCCGCCGCGTCCGGGGCCCCGGCGGCCGTCTCCAGCACACCGCTGCCGGCCGTCACCACCGCACCGCAGCCGCAGACCGTCACGGTCAACGTGCTGAACGCCACCGGCAAGGCCGGGCTGGCCGCCAAGACGGCCGACGAGCTCAAGCAGCGCGGCTTCACCGTGGGCAAGGTGGGCAACGCCCCGTCCGCGCTGGAGGGCCACGTGCCCGGTGCCGCCGAGCTGGTGGCCGGCCAGACCGGCGCCGGCGCGGCCGCCCTGCTCGGCGCCCAGGTCACCGGCGCGACCACGATGGCCGACGCCCGCACCGACGGCAGCGTCGACTTCGTGATCGGCGACGGCTACTCCGCACTGCTCGACCCGAACGCCGCCGCGACCGCGCTCGCCGCGGCCCTGAAGCCGTCGCCGAGCGCCTCGCCGCTGCCCGGCAGCTGCTGACGGGTCAGACCGGAAGGGCGGTGCTCCGAGCCCGGAGCACCGCCCTTCGCGTTTCCGCCGTCCGTCAGCCGGCGGTGCCGTACAGCCGGTCCCCCGCGTCGCCGAGGCCCGGGACGATGTAGCCGTGCTCGTTGAGCCGCTCGTCCAGCGCGGCGGTGACCACGGTGACCGGCAGCCCGGCCAGCTCCTTCTCCAGCACCGCGACACCCTCCGGCGCGGCCAGCAGCACCACGGCCGTCACATCAGTGGCGCCCCGCTCGATCAGCAGCCGGATCGCCGCGACCAGGGTGCCGCCGGTGGCCAGCATCGGGTCGAGCACGTAGACCTGGCGGCCCGACAGGTCGTCGGGCATCCGGGTCGCGTAGGTCGAGGCCTCCAGTGTCTCCTCGTTGCGGACCATGCCGAGGAATCCCACCTCGGCGGTCGGCAGCAGCCGGGTCATCCCGTCCAGCATGCCCAGCCCGGCCCGCAGGATCGGCACCACCAGCGGGCGCGGGTAGCTGAGCCGGGTGCCGGTGGTGACCGCGACGGGGGTGGTGATCTCGACCTCGTCGGTCCGCACGTCCCGGGTGGCCTCGTAGGCCAGCAGCGTGACCAACTCGTCGGTCAGGCGACGGAAGGTCGGGGAGTCGGTGCGCTCATCGCGCAGCGTGGAGAGCTTGTGGGCCACCAGAGGGTGGTCGACGACGTGGATCCGCATATTCCGACCTTAACGGCGACCCGTGGCCGCGGACGACCGCCGTGGACGACGGCCGCCGTGCCCGCCGTGGCACCGGCGGATGCATGGGACGGTTTGAGACTGCTGTGGTATCAATTCAGGACTTCTGGGAAGGTCAGACCGTATGAGAAGGAAGCCGGGTCCGGTCGCCGGGCCCCCAGAGGAGCCCGCAGCGGATCCGAACACCGCTGCCCGCGCGGTCTCCGACGCAGGCGGCGAGCAGGCCCCAGGAGAGACCGAGGCCGCCCGCCGGCGGCGGCGCGCGGTCTTCCTGCGCGAGCTGGCCGAGGCCCGCGAGCTGCGCGCCCGGGTACAGCCCCGCAAGACCAAGGAGCGCCGGATGCGCGAAGCGCTCCGCATGCGCACCTTCCGGATCTGACACCCCGTAGGCCCGGATCCGGCGACGCGCCGACGCCCGGGCGCCGCCCACCGGACACCTGCCACCCGACCGTTCCCCAGCCGTTCCCCGGCCATTGGCCCGGCGATCTCCGGTTTCCGACACGACCTGCGAAGACGCGCTGCCGAACACTCCCCGAGAGGCCCGGCTTTCTGTCACGATGCCGTGGGACGGTCCGAACAGCGGACCGCCTCTGGTGCGGGGGCGGCCAGACCGCGTTCGCCCGAGATCGCCTACGGCCGAGACCATTTGGGAGTGTCCCTGGTGGCGTACTTCGCTGCAGTGCTTGCTCGCACCGAGGACGGGTGGGATGTGAGCGAGACCGAGTTGGACAACGTCGAAACACTTGCCGATCTTGCCGACCTGGCACGCGAAGCGGCAGAGGACGACGACACCGTGCTGGTGTTCATCGAACAGGAGGACGCGTGGTTCGCCGTCGTCCGGGTGGACGGCGAGGAGGATCCGCGGATCTTCGTCTCCGACGCCGCGGCGGCCAAGCGCAGCTCCTACGGGGACGTGGTCCTCACCGACGAACTGGTCGGCCGCGCCGGCGACAACGAGTTCGACGACATCGACAGCCTGGTGACCGAGCTGGAGGACAGCGAGGACGCCGAGCTGTCCGACTCCGACGGGGACGAGGACGAGGAGCTCCCGCTCACCGGCCCCGGCGGTGTCCCGGTCGGCCCGCTCGGCGACGCCACGCTGCTGAGCGACCTGGGCGTCAGCGAGAAGGACCTGCTCGCCCTCAGCGCCGAGGGCTCCGAGCCCGGCGAGGCGCTCTCCGAGATCGCCGACGCGCTCGGCTGCGCCGAAGTGCTGGAGGCGGTGCGCTGACCGGCGGCGGGCCGGGGTGAGGGTCGGGGTGCGGCCGCGGGTGCCGGACACTGGTGGGATGCAGCCCCACCTCGACCTCGCACCCCTGCCGGCCCCGGTGCGCCCCGACCCGGTCCGCGACCGGTGGGCCGCTCCGATGCGCCTGGCGATCGCCGAGGCCGCGCTCGCCACCGCCACCGGCGACGTCCCGGTCGGCGCGCTCGTCCTCGGCCCCGACGGCACCGTCCTGGGCCGCGGCCACAACGAGCGCGAGGCGATCGGCGACCCCACCGCACACGCCGAGGTCCAGGCCATCCGCGAGGCCGCCCGGGCCGTCGGCGAGTGGCGCCTGACCGGCTGCACCATGATCGTCACCCTGGAGCCCTGCACCATGTGCGCGGGCGCCATCGTCCTGTCCCGGATCGACCGCGTCGTCTACGGCGCCCGCGACGAGAAGGCGGGCGCCGCCGGCTCCCTCTTCGACGTGATGCGCGACCGCCGCCTCAACCACCGCCCCGAGGTCGTCCCCGACGTGCTCGCCCCCGACTGCGCCGCCCAGCTCCGCGCCTTCTTCGACACCCACCGCTGACCCGGCCCCGCCCAGCGCCGCCAAAGGATTTCGTCCCCGCCCGAGGCGTCCGGTAGAGTCTCTCTCGGTAGCGTGTCCGAGCGGCCAAAGGAGCACGCCTCGAAAGCGTGTGTGGGGGCAACTTCACCGTGGGTTCGAATCCCACCGCTACCGCCAGAGCAGGAACGACGAAGGGCCCCGACCGTAGCGGTCGGGGCCCTTCGTCGTCGTGGTCCCGGTTCTGGTCCCACTCGCCGTCCGACGTCAACGGTGCAAGGGGGTCATGGCGTCCAACGGGTGGCGATCGGGAGCCGGCCACCCTTTCGTGAAAGAACACGCCAGAGCGAATTGACTTGCCCTCAGCCCGATCGGCAGGCTGGCACGGATCCCTGGACGACACCCGCCGACTGTTGGACCGCGAGCGAGGAGGCCCACCCCGTATGCCGCCGACGTCCCCGTTCGCCCCCGCGGCGGCCCCTCGCAAGCTGGCTGTCATCGGCCTCGGCCTGATCGGCGTGCGCTACCTGGCCGCGGCCGAGGCCGACCCGGCGTTCGCCCTCGCCGCTGCCTGCGACCTCGGCGAGGCCACGCCGATCGATCCGCGCGCCGTCGGCGTCCCCGTGTACCGCGACCACCGCGCGCTGCTGGCCGCCCACCACGACCTGGGCGGCGCGATCGTCACCGGCCCCGGCGGCGGGCGGGCGGGGCTCTGCCGGGACCTGCTGGCCGCCGGGCTGCCGGTCTGCGTGGAGCACCCGCCGGCCACCGAGGTCTCCGATGCCCGGGCGCTGGCCGCGATCGCCGCCGAGCGTTCGCTGGTGCTCTTCGCCGCCTTCCCCCGTCGCCACGACGCCGCGCTGCTGGAGCTGGTCGCGGCCTGCGCGGGAGCGCCGATCGCCAGGGTCAAGGTGCGCCACTTCGAGGAGCACCGTGACGGCAGCGACGGCTGTCTGGCCGATCGCGGGCCGGCCGCCTTCGACCTGGTCCGGCTGCTCTTCGGCGAGGCGGAGCTGAGCGTGGTGCGGGCCGCGATCGAGCGCGATCCGACGGGGGTGGACCGGCGGGCGGTGATCGACCTGGTCACGGCCGGGCCGACACCGCGCCGGGCCAAGGTCGAGCTGGACCGGCGCCACCCGGGAGAGGTGCGGGACGTCGAGGTCACGTTGGCCGACGGACGGGTCCTGCGGGCCGACCTGCCGGCCGGGCACCCGGGCTCGGACACCGCGCCCCGGCCCGAGTACCAGAAGGTGCTGACCGCTTTCGGCGCCGCGATCGACGCTCCCGGCAGCCGCCGCGACGGTGGCCTGGCCGCCCTCGACCTGGTCGCCGCGGCCTACCGGCTGGACCGCGACACCGCCACTCACGTGTTCCGGCCGGGCGAGTTCGCCCAGCAGACCTGATGCCCGGCAGACCTGAAGCGCGGCCCTAGCTGATCGAGCGTCAGCGAAGAGGTGGGGGGAGCGATCCCGGGGGAAGGGGACCGCTCCCCCGGCGGAGGTCCCACAACCGGCGCCGCATCAGGGGGAAGCACGACGACCGGTCCCACAGCGGGGAACTCCGGATCCACGTACCGTCGATTCCTGCCAGATCCTCGGTACGACAACCATCCTGCCGTCGCGAGCGGCCCGGAACATCCGTACAAGGGCCCGACTCCCGGGGACCTTCGTCCTGCGGAGTGAACGCGTCGCACACCTGATTCGGCCATCTGGTGGATAAGCTGCACGCTGGGCCTCGCGAGCATCTCGGGCGCGGGCACGGGGCTGGGAGCGGACAGGCGGAGGCGGGCGGTTCCGATGGCACAGGCAAGACGGATCGGCATGTACCTACTGCTGATCTTCGTGGCGTACACGATCATCCACTCGCCGGCGCGCGCTGCGGAGCTGGTCCAGTCGGGCTTCGTCGGGATCTCGGACGCGGCCAAGTCGGTCGGAGCGTTCATGACCGGTCTCATCAAATAGGACCGGGGCTCGGCGGCGGGGCCACCCGGGTTACTTTGTCGGGGTCCACCCTCGGCCCCGCAAGGAGCACCCGTGATCCGCCACCTGGTCCTGTTCAAGCTCAACGAAGGCATCGCGAAGGACGACGAGCGCGCGCTCGCCGCCGCCAAGGCGTTCGAGGGGCTCGACCAGCAGGTCCCCGAGCTGCTGGAGTGGCAGCACGGCTTCAACATCAGCCCGCGCGAGGTCGCCTACGACTTCGCGATCAACAGCCTGGTCGCCGACCAGGACGCGCTGCAGGCCTACGCCACCCATCCGGCGCATGTTGCGGCCGCACAGCTGTGGCGCGAGATCGCCACCCTGGTGGTCGCCGACTTCGTGGTCTGATCCGCTCCCGAGCAATTCGATCGTATTCGCACGATCCAACGGCCCCCCGCACCGCGACGGCTCGAGACGAGCCCTGATCGCAGGCGGGGGGTCGTCGTCTTGTTGACGTCAGGTCAGCAACACGCCTCTGACCGGTACTTGAACGGATGGCGTCCAGCTTGTGATGCTATGACCGATTTTGCCGGGCAGGACAAGGTGGTGAACCGAGGGAGGGTGACGCGTCCGTGCGGATCCAGGACGACACGCCGGATACCGGCACGGGCGGCCCCGGCGCGGGGCCCGACTCCGAGCCGGACCCGGACCCGGACGCCGAACCGGACGCCGCGCCGAGCACCAGCCCCAGTGCCACCCCGAACCCCGCCCCGCGGCCCGAGGCCGCCGTGGACTTCGGCGCCCCCGGCCCGATCGACGTGCGCACCCTCACCCGGGTGCTCTTCGAGCGCCTCGCCGAGCTGCCCGCCGAGGCACCCGAGCGCGAGCAGGTCAGGGCCGCCCTGATCGAGGTCAACATCCCGCTGGTCCGCTACGCCGCCACCCGCTTCCGCAGCCGCAACGAGCCGATGGAGGACGTGGTCCAGGTCGGCACCATCGGCTTGATCAACGCGATCGACCGGTTCGACCCCAGCCGTGGCGTGCAGTTCCCGACCTACGCGCTGCCCACCATCCTGGGCGAGATCAAGCGCTACTTCCGCGACAACGTGCGCACCATGCACGTCCCGCGCCGGCTGCAGGAGCTGTGGGTCCAGGTGAGCGGCGCGATGGAGGAGTTGACGGTCACTCACGGCCGCACCCCCAAGGTCCCGGAGATCGCCGCCAACCTGCGGATCCCCGAGGAGGACGTGCGGGCCTGCCTGGACGCCGGACGCGCCTACAACGCCGCCTCGCTGGAGGCCGCCCAGGAGCACGAGGGCGGCCTGGCCCTGCTCGACCGGCTGGGCTACGAGGACTCGGCGCTGACCGACGTGGAGCACCGCGACATGGTGCGCCATCTGCTGGTGCAACTGCCCGAGCGGGAGCGCCGGATCGTCATGCTCCGCTTCTTCGCCAACCTGACGCAGTCCCAGATCTCCAACGAGCTGGGCATGTCACAGATGCACGTCTCCCGTCTCCTGACGCGCATCCTCACCAGGCTTCGCACCGGCAACAGCTGGGACGAGTGAACCGCGAGAGGACATCGCTGCGCGTTACCGCCGCGTGACAACTCGCGATGTTCGGGTTTGCCGCGCTCGCGGTTCCGGTAAGCAACCGGTTGGGGGACGCCGATCACTCGGCGCGCACCGGGGAACCGTCGAGCGGGGGCTCCCGTTGGACCAGTCACGAGGGGGTGGGTGCATGTCCGCAGAGCTGGGCAGCGCAGAGATCCACGGTGGTACGGCGGTGGCCGAGCACGCTCCGCAGCAGTCGGTGGCCGTCCAGGCCGCGGCGGCGCCGGTCGGCCCGCAGCCGAGCGTCGCCCAGCCGGCCGTCCCGGGGCAGCCCGTCGCCGAGCAGCCCGTCCCGCAGCCGACGTCGGCTCCCGGCCTGGACACCCGCACCCTCTCCCGCTCGCTCTTCCGCCGGCTGGCCACGCTGGAGGCCGGCAGCGCCGAGCACACCTACGTCAGGGACACCCTGATCGAGCTGAACCTGCCGCTGGTGCGCTACGCCTCGGCCCGGTTCCGCAGCCGCAACGAGCCGATGGAGGACATCGTCCAGGTCGGCACCATCGGCCTGATCAAGGCGATCGACCGATTCGACCCGGATCGCGGGGTGGAGTTCCCCACCTTCGCGATGCCCACCGTGGTCGGCGAGATCAAACGCTTCTTCCGGGACACCAGTTGGTCGGTCCGGGTGCCCAGACGACTGCAGGAGCTGCGTCTGGCGCTGACCAAGGCGGGCGACGAGCTCGCCCAGCGCCTCGACCGCTCCCCCACCGTGGCGGAGCTGGCCACCTGCCTCGGGGTCAGCGAGGAGGACGTGGTCGAGGGCCTGGCCGTCGGCAACGCCTACACCGCCACTTCGCTGGACTCGACTCCCGGCGAGGAGGACGGCGACGGGCCGCTGGCCGAGCGGCTGGGCTACGAGGACCTGGCGCTGGAGGGCGTGGAGTACCGCGAGTCGCTCAAGCCGCTGCTGGCCAAGCTGCCGCCCCGGGAGCGGCGGATCATCATGCTGCGGTTCTTCGGCAACCTGACCCAGTCGCAGATCGGCGAGGAGATCGGCATCTCGCAGATGCACGTCTCGCGGCTGCTGACCAGGACCCTCACCCAGCTGCGGGAGGGCCTGACCAGCGAGGGGTGACCCGCCCGGCCCCCATCAGCGTCCGGCGTCACCCAGCAGGTTCTTGCGCAGGCCGGTCAGCACCGCGTCGTCCAGGCCGAGGCCGTCCTGCCAGAACGCCGCGAAGCTGCCCCAGCCGGCCTCGACCTCGGCGAAGGCGGCGGCCAGGTAGTCGCGGTCGGCACGGAACAGCGGCAGCAGCAGCGACGGGTCCTCCATCAGGCCGCGGGTGCCGAAGCTGTCCACGATGTGCTCGATGATCGCGGCGGAGCGCACGTTGGTGAGCAGGTAGTCCTCGTAGACCGTGGTCCGGTCCACCCCGAGCGCGGTGAGCAGCAGCGCGGCGGTCCAGCCGGTGCGGTCCTTGCCCGCGGTGCAGTGGAAGAGCACCGGCGGCCCGTCGGAGCTCGCCAGCAGGCGCAGCACGGTGGCGAACCGGTCGCGGGCGAGCGGGTCGGTGACGAACCAGCGGTAGAGGCCCATCATGATCTGCCCGGCCCGGCCCTCACCGAGCAGCGCGTGCTGCCTGGCCGGGTCGCGTTCGGCCAGCGCGTCGCGCAGCGCCACGTAGATGTCGTAGTCGGCGGCGAAGACCGGCAGGTGGTGCAGGGTGATCCCGTCCGGTCCTGCGGCGCTGACCCGCAACGGCCGGTCGGACAGCTCCACGGCCGAGATGTCGGCCACCGGCAGCCCGGGCACCCGGTCGGGGCCGGCCTCGCGCACCTCGTCCAGGCTGCGCAGGTCGACCACGTGGCGCACCCCGAGGGTGGCGAAGACCGCCAGGTCGGGCTCGGTCAGCCGGTGCAGGCCGTCGCTGCGCAGCGCCACGCCGGTGCGCAGCACCCGCCCGTCGGCGGTCCGGTAGCCGCCGAGGTCGCGGGCGTTGACCGCGCCCGCCAGGCCCAGGCTGCGGGCGGCCAGCTCCTCGGCGGCGGCCGCGGTGGTCGCCACGGTGGGTGCCTCGGACTGCTCGGTCACTGGGGCCTCCAGGTCAGCTCACGATCGTTCGGTCCGACCAGGGTACGAAGCGGCGGCGGCTCGGCCGCACCCGGTCCAGCGACCGTGTACGACATGTTTCGACATGCGAGACACGTTCATAAAGCGAAAGTTGTCATGATCCGACCGATTTCTGTTCCCTTAAGGGCGCCTTAACGACTACTAGGTGCCGAACATGACTCACGAGTGAACGTCTATGACAGATTCGCTGCACTCTCACTCATTCGGCCCAAAAAGCAGGCAGTTCTGCCCCACGATGGTCCGCAGTGCCTCGCACGGCGGACCGTGCGACGCGGGGGATGAGCAGGAACATCAAAGGGCGGACGCGGGGGCAGTCCGTCCTTTTTCAGGGGAGGAACACCGACCATGGGTCGAGCGACCCGTCGTGCTGCCGCCTGCGCGGCTGCCGGACTGCTGGCTGCCGGACTGCAGACCTCGACCGCCTTCGCGGCGGTCCAGAACCGTATCGACCTCACCGTGCTCGTGGTGGACGACGGCGGCCCCGCCACCGCCGCGATCACCGCCGAACTGGCCAGTGAGGGAACTCCGTACACCGTGGTGAAGCTGTCGGACCCGAACCGGCCGACGATCACCTCCGCCTTCCTCAGCGACACCCTGAACGGCGCCCCCCGGGCCAAGTTCCAGGGCGTCGTGCTGCCCAACGAGAACCCCTTCGGCACCGGCTCCGCCGAGATGACCGCGCTCGCCGCCTACGAGGCGACGTTCGGGATCCGGCAGATCGACGCGTACACCTACGCCAGTCCCGGCGTCGGCCTGAACTGGGCGCAGAACCCCGGCTACATCGGCTCGCTGGACGGCACCCAGGGCGCGGTCACCACCGCCGGCCTGGCCGGGCCGTTCGACTACCTCAACGGCAGCGTCCCGTTCGAGCAGCCCGAACCGGGTGTCAGCACCAGCTACGGCTACCTGGCCACCCCGCTGACCACGCTGCCGGCCGGCGCCTCCTTCACGCCGCTGGTGGACGCCCCGATCCCGGGCAGCGGCTCGCGCGGTTCGCTGGTCGGCGAGTACGACCACGACAGCCGCAAGGAGTTGGTGGTCACCTTCGTCTACAACCAGTACCAGCAGCAGTACCGCCTGCTCGCCCGCGGCTTCGTGGACTGGCTGACCCAGGGCATCCACCTCGGCTACGACCGCAACTACTTCGCGGTCCACGTGGACGACCTGTTCCTCTCCGACGACCGCTGGGACACCACGCTCAAGTGCACCCCAGGTGACGTCACCTGCCCGCCGGGCAGCGGCAACACCGACAACAACCCGATCCGGATGACGCCGGCCGACGTCAACACGCTGGCGCAGTGGGAGAAGGCCAACGGCTTCACCCTCGACTTCGCCTTCAACGGCGGCGGCAGCGGCGACTGGGAGTCCGACAACAACACCACCACCGACCCGCTGCTGACCGCCTTCAAGGCCGACGCCGGCTCGTTCCGGTTCATCAACCACACCTGGGACCACCCGTTCCTCGGCTGCGTGCAGAACGTCACCGTGGTGCCGTGGCAGTGCACGACGGACGCCGGTGGCAACACCGCGTGGGTCGACCAGGCCACCATCCAGAGCGAGATCCAGCAGAACCTCACCTGGGCCGGGCAGCAGGGCCTGCCGATCGACCCGACCGAGCTGATCACCGGTGAGCACTCGGGCCTGCTGACGCTGCCCCAGCAGCCGGTCGACAACCCGAACCTGGCGCCCGCGCTGGCCGCCGAGGGGATCAAGTGGACCGGCTCGGACGCCTCCCGGGAGCCGAACCAGCGCGCGGTGGGCAGCAGCACGCTGACCGTCCCGCGCTACCCGATGAACGTCTTCTACAACGCGGGTCACACCAACGAGGAGGTGGACGAGTACAACTGGATCTACACCAGCAAGGCCCAGGGCGGCAGCGGGATCTGCGAGAGCTCGGCCAACTCCACCTGCCTGCCCGCGCCGCTGAACACCAGCACCGGCTACGCCTCGTACATCGTGCCGACGCAGACCAGGATCGACCTCGGCTACGTGCTGGACAACGACCCGCGGCCGAACTTCATCCACCAGTCCAACTTCGCCGAGGACCAGATCGCCTACCCGGTGCTCGACTCGATCCTCGGCACCTACAAGAACCTGTACGCGGCCAACACCCCGATCGTGAACCTGCGGGAGAGCCAGATCGGCACCGAGCTGCAGCAGCGCTCCGCCTGGAACGCGGCGGTCGCGGCCGGTCAGGTGACCGGCTACCGGATCGGCGGCACGGTCACCGTGCAGGCGCCGTCGGGCGTACGGGTCGAGGCCACCATGCCGACCGGCACCATCCAGCAGTTCCTGCTGGGCGGCTCGCAGTTCGGCACCGCCTACGCCGGTGAGCTGTCCGGCTGGGTGGCTCCCGGTCCGTTCCAGGGCACGGTGAACCTGCGGCTCGCGTCGGCGGCCACGCCGAGCGCGGCCAAGGCCTCGTCGAGCACGGTCAACGCGGCCGCGGGCGCCGCGAAGAAGGTCGTCAAGGCACCGAGGACCACCGTCCCGGCCGGCGCCGCCAAGCCGGTCGCCGTCGGCCCCGGTGACACCCAGCGGACCAGGGCCGGCTCGCTGGTGCCGACCGGCGACCAGAAGTAGCGCCGGCCAGAGGCAACTCGGGCACCAGCCGCACGACAGCACAGCACCGCCAGCACCAACGAGCACCAGGACGCGACCGGTCCGGGCCGCGCGGCGACCCCGCGCGGCCCGGAGCTGCCGCAGCGCGCCCGATCGCCAGCGGGCGCAACCGATTTGGGGGGAAGGGAAGCAAGATGCGTGTCACCTTGCTCACCGAGGGGACGTACCCGCACGCGCACGGCGGCGTCAGCGTCTGGTGCGACCAGCTCGTCCAGGGCATGCCCGACGTCGAGTTCGACGTCATCGCGGTGACCGGCACCGGCAACGAGGAGCTCGCCTGGCAACTGCCCGGCTGGGTCCGCAAGGTCACCACCGCCCCGCTCTGGGGCCCGGCCGCACCCGGCAAGCCGCCGCGCGGCCGGGAGCTGCGCCGCTTCCTGGACGCCTACGAGCGCTTCCTGCACTCCGTCCTGGACCCGGTCTACGCCACGCACTTCGGCACCGAGCTGTACGGCTTCGCCGACTTCGCCCGGCGCGGCCTGCTCGGTCCGGCACTGCGCGGCGAAGCGGCGCTGCGCACCCTCCAGGAGGTCTGGACCCGCCCCTACCTGCCCACCGCCGCCGCCGAACCCACCCTGCACGACGCGCTGCACGCCACCGACCTGCTGGAGCACGCGCTGCGCCCGCTGGTCGTCGAGGCGCCCAGCGACGGAGTGACCCACGCGGTCAGCGGAGGCCTGGCCGCACTGCCCGGGCTGATCGCGGCCCAGCAGCACAACGTGCCGTTCCTGCTCACCGAGCACGGCATCTACCTGAGGGAACGTTACCTCGGCTACCGGACCGGACCGTACCGCTGGCCGGTCAAGGCGCTGCTGCTCGGCTTCTACCGGATGCTCGCCGAGGAGAGCTACGCGCGGGCGGCGCTGGTCACCCCCGGCAACCGGTACAACCGGCGCTGGGAGGAGCGCGGGGGCACGCCCTCGGCCAACATCCGCACCGTCTACAACGGGGTGGACCCCGAGCTCTTCCCGGCCGCCGGGCCCGAGCCCGAGCTGCCGACCATGAGTTGGGCGGGCCGGGTCGACCCGATCAAGGACCTGGAGACGCTGATCCGGGCCTTCGCGATCGTCAAGGCCGAGTTGCCCGACGCCAGGCTGCGCCTGTTCGGCGGTACCGCGCGGGGCGCCGAGGGCTACCGGGACGGCTGCATCGCGCTCGCCGCCGAGCTGGGGCTGGCCGACTCGGTGGCCTTCGAGGGCCGGGTCGAGGACATCAAGGACGCGTACGCGGCCGGCAGCATCGTGATGCTCAGCAGCATCAGCGAGGGCTTCCCGTTCACCCTGATCGAGGCGATGAGTTCCGGGCGGGCGACCGTGTCCACCGATGTCGGCGGGGTGCGCGAGGCGGTGGGCGACACCGGTCTGGTGGTGCCGCCGCGCGAGCCGGAGCCGATGGCGCGGGCCGCCCTGGAGCTGCTGCGCGACCCCGAGCGCCGGGCCGTGATGGGCGCGGGCGCCCGGATCCGGGTGGTCGAACAGTTCACCCTGCGCCAGACGATCGACGCCTTCCGCGGCATCTACGCCGAATTGCTCGGACAGCGGCCGGAGTCGACCAGACTGCTCGCCGCCGAGGGCGCCGCATGAGCGGGCCGCTCAGGCTCGTCCCGGACGAGGGCACGCCGGGGTGGGCCGAGGAGACGATGCGGCTGCGCACCCTGCCGCGCCGCCGCCAGCGGCCGGTGCCGGCTGCCGCCCACCCCGAGCTCTCGCCCGACCCGCTGGACGAACTCGCCGACCGGCTCGCCGAGTTGTGCGCGGACGCGGTCCACCCCTACGAGATCGCGGCGTTCCTGGAGTCGGACGGCCTGACCGACGAGCAGGCCGCGCTGGTCTACGGCCGGGCGGACGCCTTCACGCTGGCCGAGGACCTGTTCGCCAAGGTCGCCCGCCGCTACCCGGGGCCGGCCCCGGCCGACGCCGATCCCTGGCGGGCCGACCCGTGGCGCTGCCTGCTGCGCGGGCTGGTCTTCGCGCTGCCCGGGCTCGCCTACCTGCTCGGCGCCGACCTGTTCAGCGCCCACCGGCTGCGCTTCGGCCTGCCCTCGGGGATGGCCGCGCTGGCCGCCGCGACCCTGCTCAGCTGGGCCTTCAACCAGGCGCTCGCGCACCGCGCGTACGGCTGGCTGAGCCTGGCCGACCGCCGCTCGGCGGCCCGCACGCTGGCGCTGGGCGCACCGCTCGGCGCGCTGCTGGCCGCGGGCACCGGCTGGCTCCTGGGCGGTCCGCTGGCCGCGCTGCTCTTCATCATCGGGCAGTCGCTCTACCTGGGTGCGGCCACCGCGCTGCTGGTGCTCGGCCAGGAGAAGCTGCTGCTCGCGGCGCTGGCACCGTCCGCCACCGGTGCCGCGCTGGTGCTGGCGGTGCGGCTGCCCGCCTGGGCCAAGGCGGCGATCCTGCTGGCCACCCTGGTCGCCGCGGTGGGCCTCGCGGCCTGGCAGCTGGGCCGTCGCCTCAGCGGCGGCGGAGCCCGGGCCAGCGGGCCGAGTTGGTCCGCGACCACCGCGTCCGGGCTCTTCGGCCTGGCCGTCGGCACCCTGACCATGATCGCCGGGCTCGGTCCGGCCCTGCACCACGCGGTGCGCCCCACCGCGCCCGCCGTACCCGGCGCGGGCGCCACCGGGCCCGCCCTGGTCGCGCTCACGCTGAGTCTGGGCCTGGCCGAATGGCTGCTCTACCGCTACCGGAGCCTGGCCACCCGGGCGCTGCGCAGCAGCACCAGCTCGGCCGACTTCCGCCGCCGCACCGCCCTGGCGCTGGCCGGCTGCCTGCTCGGCTACCTGCTCGCGGTCACCGCACTGGACTACGCGGCCACCGCCGTGTGGGCACGGGCCCCGTTGATCGGTCCGACCCGGCTGACCGCGCTGCTGCTGCTCGCCGCCACCTTGTGGACGGCGCTGCTGCTGCAGGCCCTGTCGGTCGCCTGGCGAACCTCGGGCCTCTGTCTCGCGGCGGCCGGGTTCGAGATCACCGCCGCCCTGACCGGCGGCGACCCGAGCAGCGTCCAGTTGTACGGCTGCGGAGCAGCCGCCGCACTGCTGGTACCGCTGGCCGTGGTCGTCCTCGGGCGCACCACCCGGCACCGCTGAAAGACCGGCGTACAACTTTCACCATTGCTGAACAACCGCTGAACAAGCGCTGGGAAATCTCCAGTATGGCGCCGCGACGCACTCCGGACCTCCACACTGATGGTCTGTCACCACACCACACAGCGAAGGCAGTTCACTGACATGAGCACTGTCGCAGTCACCGGAGCCGAAGGTTTCATCGGCTCCCACCTGACCGAGCATCTGGTCGCCCACGGGCACCGGGTACGAGCCATGGTCCAGTACAACTCCTTCTCCTCGTTCGGCTGGCTGGAGACGCTGGACGCGCACACGCTCGACTCGGTGGAGATCGTGCTCGGCGACGTCCGCGACCCCGGTTCGGTGAACGGCCTGGTCAAGGGCGCGGAGGCGGTGTACCACCTGGCGGCGCTGATCGCCATCCCGTACTCCTACCAGGCACCGCACTCCTACATCGACACCAATGTCAGCGGCACCCTCAACGTGCTGGAGGCGGTGCGCCACCAGGACATCCCGCGGCTGGTGCACACCTCCACCAGCGAGACCTACGGCACCGCGCAGACCGTCCCGATCACCGAGGACCACCCGATCAACACCCAGTCCCCGTACTCGGCCTCCAAGGCGGGCGGGGACCGGCTGGCGGACTCCTACCACGCCAGCTTCGACACCCAGGTGGTCACCCTGCGGCCGTTCAACACCTTCGGCCCGCGCCAGTCGATGCGCGCGGTGATCCCGACCGTGATCGCGCAGATCGCCGCCGGGGCCCGCGAGATCACCCTGGGCGACCTGCGACCCACCCGGGACTTCATGTTCGTCAAGGACACCGCCGCGGCCTTCCACACGGTGGGCACCGCGCCGGCCGCGACCGTGGTCGGCCGCACCTTCAACGCCGGTACCGGCGGCGAGATCTCGGTCGGCGACCTGGTCACCCTGGTCGGCAAGCTGATGGAGGTCGAGCTGACGGTGAAGGAGGACAGCCAGCGGCTGCGCCCGGCCGGCTCCGAGGTGATGCGGCTGGTCTGCGACGCCGGCCGGCTGCGCGCGGCCACCGGCTGGGCGCCCGCGTACTCGCTGGAGGCGGGCCTGGAGAAGACCATCGCCTTCTTCCGCGACCCGGCCAACCTGGCCCGCTACAAGACCGACCTGTACAACGTCTGAGCCCGTCCACGTCAACTTCGTCTGAGCACGTCCACCTCATCGTGGGGGAGACCACCATGCACGCAGTGATCCTGGCCGGGGGCAAAGGCGTTCGGCTCCGGCCCTACACCACCGCCCTGCCCAAGCCGCTGGTTCCGATCGGCGACCAGCACGCGATCCTGGAGATCGTGATGCGCCAGCTGTCCGCCGCCGGCTTCAAGACCGTCACGCTCGCCATCGGGCACCTCGGCCACATCATCCGCGCCTACGTCGGCAACGGTTCGCAGTGGGGGCTGCGGGTCGGCTACGCCGTCGAGGACACGCCACTGGGCACCATGGGCCCGCTGCTGACCATGCTCGACCGGCTGCCCGAGAACTTCCTGGTGATGAACGGCGACATCCTCACCGACCTGGATTTCGCCGGGGTGCTGAAGCACCACGAGGGTTCCGGGGCGCCGCTGACCATCGCGACCTATGCCCGTGAGGTCAAGATCGACTTCGGGGTGCTGACCGCCGTGGCGGGCAGCATCACCGCCTTCCGCGAGAAGCCGAGCATGGACTACCGCGTCTCGATGGGCGTCTACGGCGTCTCGCGGGCGGCCCTGGCCGGCTACACCCCCGGACTTCCGCTCGGGTTCGACGAGTTGGTCCTGGACCTGCTGGGCGCCGACACCCCGCCGGCCGCCTACGAGTTCGACGGCTACTGGCTGGACATCGGCCGTCCCGACGACTACGACCGGGCCAACGCCGAGTTCGCCGGCCGCCGTTCGATGCTGCTGCGGGACGACCGCACCGAGCGCGCGCTGAACGAGCTCAGCCGGACCGGCGCCCAGGTCGAGGAGGCCGTCGAGCTGGAACTGGACGAACCCACCCCGGTCGGCGCGGCAGACGGGCGGGCCGCGTGAGGATCCTGCTGCTCGGCGCGGACGGCTTCCTGGGCCGGCACGTCGCCACCGCCCTGCGGGAACTGCCGGGAGCCGAACTGGCGACCGCTGGTCGGCGTGCGGCCCACGACCTGCGGGTTGATCTGACGAACTGTCAGGTCGAGTTGCTGGCCGTCGGCCTGGGGCGGCTGGCACCGGAGCTGGTGGTCAACTGCGCCGGAGCGGTGGCCGGCAGCGCCCGACACCAGAGCGAGGTCAACGCCCGGGGCCCGGCCGTACTCGTCGAGGCGCTCGAACTCGCCTGCCCCAAGGCACGGTTGATCCACCTCGGGTCGGCCGGCGAGTACGGCCCGGCCGATCCCGGCAGCTCGCTGAGCGAACGGGACCTGCCGCGCCCGACCGGCATCTACGGGGCGACCAAGCTGGCCGGGACCCTGGCGGTGGCCGAGTCCGCACTGGACGCGGTCTCACTGCGGGTCTTCAACCCGATCGGCCCCGGCGCCTCGGCCGCCTCACTGCCGGGGCGGCTGGCCGCCGAACTGGCCGCCCGCCCCGGCGGGGTGGTGACGGTCGGCGACCTGTCCGCCTACCGCGACTTCGTGGACGCCCGCGACGTCGGCGCGGCGGTGGTCGCCGCCGCGCTGGCCGCCGCACCGCTGCCGCGGATCCTCAACGTCGCCGGGGGGCGCGCCCAGCCCGTCCGGGCGATCGCCGAGGGACTGGCGGCGGCGGCCGGTTTCACCGGCCGGATCGAGGAGACCGGGACCGGCTCGGACCGCTCGGCCGACGTCTCCTGGCACCAGGGGGACATCTCGGCGGCCGAGCTCTCGCTCGGCTGGCGGCCCCGGATCGCGCTGGACCAGAGCCTGCGCGACCTCTGGAGCAGCGTGAGCACCGCGGCGAGCGGCCCACCGAACACCGCGTCGAGCGCCGGCCCACAGGCGGCCGGCACCCGATGACCAGCACCTCCCCGATCCGCCTGCTGGTGCCGCTGTACGTCCACCCCGCGGTGGACCCGGCGGCCTGGCAGGCGGTCGCGGCCGCCGGCCCCGAGCGGGTGCGGGCGGTCGTGCTCAACATCGCCGACGGCCCCGGCGCGGAGCCGGAACCGGTCTTCATGCAGGCCGCGGCCGAACTGACCAAGGCCGGCATCCCGTTGCTCGGCTACGTGGACACCGGCTACGGCCGGCGCCCGCACGCCTGCGTGATCGCCGAGCTGCTGAACCACCGTCAGTGGTACGGCACCACCGGGGTCTACTTCGACCAGGTCGCGGCCCACCCGGCGGCCCTCGCGCACTACCGCCGGCTGGCCACCGCGGCCCGCGCGGCCGGCTGCGACCTGGTCGTGCTCGGCCACGGTCTGCATCCTGAACCATCGTACGCGGAGCCGGAGTTCGGTGATCTGCTGGTCACCTTCGAGGGCAGCTGGACCGAGTACGGCGCCTTGGTGCTGCCACTCTGGACGGCTCATCATCCGGCCGAGCGGTTCTGCCACCTGGTCTACCAGGTCCCGGCCGAGCGGGCCGAGGCGGCGGCCGCGCTGATCACCTCCCGCCGGGCCGGCTTCGGCTGCGCGGTACCCGGGAGCGGCGACAACCCCTGGGCCACGTCGCCGCACGGGCTGGGCACAACTGACGTACCGTCGGACAGCATGGGAAGCCCTGCCCCGCCACCGCCGGATCCGAGGCATCTGGAGTGTCCGCAGTGAGCCGTCGTACCGCTGCCCTGCTGGCCGCCCTGAGCCTGACCACCGCGCTGCTGGCGAGCGCCTGCTCCAGCGACGGGGGCGGCGACGACTCGGACTCGCCCGAGCCGATCCCGACCGGCAGCGCGGCGAACTCGGCGACCGGACAACCGAGTTCCGCGCCGCCGAGCCGGCCTGCGAGCCCATCCGCGTCCGGGTCGGGGGCGGCGTCCGGGTCGCCGAGCGGTGCGGCCCCGGCCTACTGGCACCCCGCGCCGGGCACCGCCTGGCAGTGGCAACTCAGCGGCACCGTCGACCAGTCCGTCGACGTCCCGGTCTACGACATCGACGGCTTCGAGAACGACGCCTCGGTGGTCGCCGCGCTGCATGCCAAGGGCCGCAAGGTGATCTGCTACCTCAACGTCGGCGCCTGGGAGAGCTTCCGCCCCGACGCCTCGGCCTTCCCTGGCTCGGCGCTCGGCTCGGCCGACGGCTGGAAGGGCGAGAAGTGGTTCGACATCCGGCAGCTCAACGTGCTGGAGCCGCTGCTGGCCAAGCGCTTCGACATGTGCAAGGAGAAGGGCTTCGACGCGGTCGAGCCCGACCTGCTGGAGGCCTACTCCAACAACTCCGGCTTCCCGGTCACCGCCGACGACCAACTCGCCTTCAACAAGATGATCGCCGGATTGGCCCACCAACGCGGCCTCGGCGTGGCCCTGAAGAACGACGTGAACCAGGTCCCGCAGCTGGTCGACTACTTCGACTTCTCGGTCGACGAGCAGTGCGCCGAGTTCCAGGAGTGCAACGGGTTGACGCCCTTCATCAAGGAGGGCAAGGCGGTGCTGCACGTCGAGTACAACGTGCCGAACAGCCAGTACTGCGCGCAGTCCAAGCAGCTCCAGCTCAGCTCGATGGAGAAGCACCTCAACCTGGACGCCTGGCGCGAGCCGTGCTGATCACGACCCGCGCCCGGGTCGGCCTGTCCTGACCAGCGGTCAGCTCGCGGCGAGCCAGACCACCGCGACCACCACGACGACCGCGACGATCGCCACGACCGCGATCAGGCCGCCGCGGCCGCCGCCGTTGCTGCGGTGAACGGAGACGTTGCTCGGGGCCTGGGCCGCCGGCGTCTCCACAAAGGCCCGGAACATCTGGGTGCTGCCGGCGGGGTCTTCATAGTTGTTCTCAGCCATGGCATGGGACTCTAACCAATCCGGGCCTGCCCGGGACAGCCCGGGGTGAGCGGCTGATCCAAAAGAGCGAGAGATGGCCCGACCGCTCACCCCTCGCCCCGGAATGGCCATCGGACGGCGCTGGTTGTTCACACCATGACCACCACCGACGTCGCCCGCGTCCCCCTCGGCCCCTCCCAGCTCTCCGTCCACCCGTTCGCGCTCGGCGGCAACGTCTTCGGCTGGACCGCCGACGAGGCCCAGTCGTTCGCGGTCCTGGACGCCTACGCCGCCGCCGGTGGCAACTTCGTCGACACCGCCGACAGCTACTCCGCCTGGGTCCCGGGCCACCAGGGCGGCGAGTCGGAGACCGTCCTGGGCAACTGGCTGCGCTCGCGCGGCAACCGCGACCAGATCGTGGTGGCCACCAAGATCAGCCGGCACCCGCAGGCCATGGGCCTGCGCGCAGCGAACATCCGCACCGCCACCGAGGCCTCGCTGCGCCGGCTCGGCATCGAGACGATCGATCTGCTCTACACCCACTTCGACGACCCCGAGGTCCCGGTGGCCGAGATCATCGGCGCGCTGGACGAGCTGGTGAAGGAGGGCAAGGTCCGCGAGATCGCCGCCTCCAACATCAGCGCCGAACGGCTGACCGAGTCGCTCGACTTCTCCGACCGCGAGGGCCTGGCCAAGTACGTCGCCCTGCAGCCTCACTACAACCTGGTCTCGCGCGCCACCTACGAGGGCGAGCTGGCCGCCGTGGTGGCCGAGCACGGGCTGGCCGCCGTCCCCTACTACGCGCTCGCCGCCGGCTTCCTCACCGGCAAGTACCGGGTGGACGGCCCGCAGGTGGACAGCCGCCGCGCGGAAGGCGCGCTCCGCCACCTGGCCGACCCGCGCGGCCCGCGGGTGCTCGCCGCGCTGGACACCGTCGCCGCCGCCCAACAGGTCGAACCCGCCGCCGTGGCGCTCGCCTGGCTGATCGCCCAGCCCACGGTCACCGCCCCCATCGCCAGCGCCCGCACCGTCGAGCAACTCGCCCCGCTGCTGGCCGCCACCACGCTGCGGCTCACCGGCGAGGAGCTGGCACTGCTGGACGCCGCCTCGGCGTGACGGCGGAACACGTCGATCCCTGTCCACAGCCTGTGGACAGGGATCGACGCGGGGCCTGCGAGGAGCTGACAGGACCTAGGGCCGCCCCAGCTGAGTCGGGAAGTAGCCGGCGTTGAGCGTCGAGATGCGGACGCCGCGACCCGGGCGCGGGGCCTCGACGTACTGGTCGTCGCCCAGGTAGATGGCCACGTGGTGGATGCCGGAGGCGCGGCCGCTGTCCGACCAGAAGAGCAGGTCGCCGCGGCGCAACTGGTCGGCGCTGATCGGCGTGGTGGCCGCGTACTGGTCGTCCGCCACCCGGGGCAGGTCGATCCCGGCCCGGCGGTACGCCTGCTGCACCAGGCCTGAGCAGTCGTAGCCGCTGGGCCCGTTGCCGCCCCAGACGTAGGGCTTGCCGAGCTGCGCGAGCGCGAAGGCGATGGCCGGCTCGGTGCTGCTGTTGGTGGGGGCGGCGGGGGACGGGGCGCCGCTGGTGGCGCCGATGCGGCTGAGGTAGACGTCGTAGTGGCTGGTGTAACGCCACTCGCCCGCCGCGTTCTTGAACCAGTAGCGCGAGCCGTCCCAGCCCTGCTGGATGCCGTTCTCGCTGGTGGTGCTGGTGCTGCTGGTGGTGGCAGTGGTCCGGCTCAGATAGACGTCGTAGTGGCTGGTGTAGCGCCACTCCCCCGACTCGTTCTTGAACCAGTAGCGCGAACCGTCCCAGCCCGGGCCGCTCGGGGCCGACTCGGCGGCGGCGGTCCCGGCATCGAGGCCCAGGCCCAGCACGCCGGCCCCCGCGAGGACGGTGGTGGCCAGGCAGGCGCCCCGGACCGTGCGGTTGAGCCGCGGTATTCGGCCGGGCCGAGTAGCCGGCCAGGCCCGCGAACCGGCCCGGGCCACACAGTGCGGGCACCTGCACGCCTGCGGCACCGGTGACTCGCCGTGCCACTCCTCGAATCCGATCAGGGCGGGGTCGGTGGCTATCTTCATGTGCGGTTCCCTTCCTACTTCTTCGCGGCGCGCCCAACGGAATGCCCGGCGGCAGGTGCCGGGACGGTGCCCGGCAGCGCGCTCGGCACCCCGGCGGGTGCGACGAAGGCGACCAGCAGCTGCTCCATCAGTGCGCTGCGGGCGGCCTGGTCCAGCTCGTGGGTGGTGGCCCGCTCCAGCCGGCGCACCGCGAGCGCGGCGGCCTCCACCGCGTCGTCCACCAGCACCGTGCGCAGCCCCGCGTCCAGGTCGGCCAGCCGGCGGCGGCGCATCGACTCGGCCACCTCCGGCGCGTACTCCAGCGCCAGCGGCTGCACGGAGAACACCTCCAGCCCGGCCGGAGCCGCCTCGGCCGCCAACGCGCGGGTCAACTCGTCGGCGAACCACTGCCCGTCGCGCAGCGCGGGGCCCGGGGCCGCGTTGCTGTCGCAGGGCAGGGTGCTCGCGGTGCGGGTCAGCACGGCGTGGATCTGCTCGCGCAGGTACTCCTCGTGGTCGCCCACCGAGAAGACCGCGCGGGCGCTGTCCTTGATCCGCCAGACCACCAGCAACCGGACCACGATCGGCGTCCCGGACCGGTCGGTGACCTGGACCGGGTCGCTGCGCCAGTGCCGCAGCCGGACGTCCACCCGGCGCCGGCGCACCAGCGGGTTCACCCAGAGCAGCCCCGCCCGACGCACCGTCCCCCGGTAGCGCCCCCAGCGGCTGAGCACCCGGGTCTCACCGCCCGCGTTGGCCAGCAGCCCTGCCAGCACGACCAGGCCGACCAGCGCGCCCACGGTCGCCGCCGCCAGTGCCCACCCGGTCACCACCGGCCCACCCGCCAGCCGGGCAGCGCTGCCGCGCAGGTCGGGCAGTGGGTCGGCGAGCTGCGGGATCAGCCCGACCCGGGCCAGCACCAGGCCGACCGAGCCGAACGAGAGCAGCAGCGCGAGCAGGGCCACCCATCCGGGGAGCGCGAACGCCGCCCGCTCACGCAGTTCCGGGTCCACCTTCGGGGGGCGGCGGGCGGCGACCTCGGCACGGGTGTCCACACGTTGTGGATGAGCAGCCGGGGCCAGGAGCGCGACGGGATCGGGACCGGGACCGGTGCCGATCGACCCCTTCGGGAGCGGGGTCGCGCCGGCGAGGGAGCGGCGGGCGAGATCGCGGGGGAAATCGCGGGGGACGTCCATGCGGGATCCTCAGAGTCGGTTTGTTACGCGCAGTCAGGTTAAGGACATAAGTCAGCAAATGCGACATTTGGCTGATGGTGTGTCGGTTCACCGAGGTGGCGTCGGGCCCGACCCGACTCAGCGGCGTCGAGCACCCGGACCACGGGCGAGGAGCCGCCTGGTGATCAAGGTCAGCCCCGTGAGGATCAGCAGCACCCCACAACTCGCCGCCCGCCAGCCTCCGAGCGTGCTCCGGTGCAGCGGGAAGCTGTCCGCCACCGGCGGCGGCCCGAGCAGAAGGACGGAGGGGGAAGCCGGCGGGGCCACCAGCGCTGGGGAAGGTGAGGTGGAGGTGGAGGTGGACGGGGAGGGTGTCGGTGCGGCGCTGGGCACGCTGCTGCTCGAGATCGCGCCGGCACCAGCACCCGGGCTGCGGCTCACGCTCGGGCTGCTGCTGACGCTCGGGCGGAGGGTCGCGCTCGGCCTTGGGGTGGCGCTCGCGCCGGCACTCGGGCGGGCGCTCGCACTGGCACCCGGGCTCAGACCCATGCCGACACTCGGACTCGGGCTGCCGCTCGGGCTGGGGCGTGCGCTCGAACTCGGACTCGAAGTCGGAGTCTGGCTCGGAGTCGGAGTCGGGGTCGGGCTCGGAGTCGGAGTCGGAGTCGGAGTCGGGGTCGGGCTCGGAGTCGGGCTCGGAGTCGGGCTCGGAGTCGGGCTCGGAGTCGGGCTCGGGCTCGGGCTCGGAGTCGGGCTCGGGCTCGGGCTCGGGCTTGGAGTCGGGCTCGGCGTCGACGTCGGCGGCACACTCGCACTGGCGCCCCCCGCCACCACGCGCACCCGCACCGGGTCGCCCGCCGTGGTGTTGCCGGCCCGGTCGGTCGCCGTCGGGGTCAGCAGCTGCTCCCCCGCCGCCAGGTCCCGCATCGCGTTGCACCGCCAGCTGCCGTCCACCGCCGCGACCGCCGCGCACAGCGCCCCGTCCCCGCCGGCCACCACCGTCACCGTGGTTCCAGGCTCGCCCTTGCCCGCCAGGCGCGGGCGCAGCACGCGCAGTTCCTCACCGGGCCCGGGCACCGTGAGCACCGGCTTCGCGGGCGGCACGGTGTCCACCACCAGCGTGGTGGGGCGCCCGACCGCGTGGTTGCCCGCCTCGTCCACGGCGGTCGCGGTCAGCACGTGCGGCCCCTCGGCCAGTTCCTCGACCGGCAGGCAGGACCAGGACCGGTCCGCCTTCACCGCCGTCCGGCACAGCTCGTTGCCGCTGCCACTGCCGCCCCCGTCCGTCACCGAGACCGTGCTCCCGGGTCCGCCCGTGCCGGTGAGCAGCAGCCCGGGGTCGTTGGTGTACTCGGGCAGCGTGAGGACCGGCACGACCGGCGGCGTCGTGCTGACCGTGATCCGGACCGGTTCCCCGGCCTGCGCCACGCCCCCGCTGGTGGTCTCGGCCGGCCGTACCGTGTGCTCGCCCTGAGTGAGCGCCGCCTCCGGCCGGCAGGTCCAGCTGCCGTCCCGCGCCACCGTGGCCTGACAGAGGGTCACCGTGCCTTCCTGAACCGCCACGATCGCGCCCGGCACGCCGTTGTCGCCGGCGAACTGCGGCCGCGCTTCGCCGATCTCGGTGCCCGACACGGGGCTGGCGAGCTCCGGTTCGGCCGCGCCGACGCCCAGCCGGATCGCCTGGTCCTCCACCTCACCGGCGTCCGCGAAACCATCGGCCGCGACCACCTGGGCGGGGTCGCGGGCGATCCGCAGCCGCGCCCAGGTGTCGCCGGCGGCGACGCTCGGCGGCACGATCCACTCCAACGTCGCGCTGCTCGCCCCGGGCGGGACGTCGACCTGGGCCCGCTCGGTCGGCTCGAAGCGGCCGTCGCGGTCGAAATCGATCCAGCCCGCCAGCGTCGCGGCACTCTGGCCCGGGTTGATCGGCACGGTGACGTCGTAGTAGCCGCCGATCGCGGCGGTCGCCGGGAACACCAGGGTCGGGTCGTTGGCGGTGTGCTCGACCCGGCCCGGCTGGAGTTCCGGCGGCGCGGGCTGCGGCCCGCTGCCCCGGTGGCCGAGTCCGGCGGTCGGCACCGCACTGCCCGCGTCGCTGCCGAGGAAGAGGTCGGAGATCACGTGCGAGGCGTTCCCGTACCCGAGCGGCGCGCTGCCCAGCGTCTCGTCCAGCGTGACGGTGAACGCCTGCCGCAGCGCCGGGGGTGCGGTGGTGGTGCCGGGCGCCGCGGTGTCCCGCCGCTCGACCCGGAAGGTCGCGGTGTCGAAGGTGCCGTCGAGTTCGAGGCTGCCGGCCGGGTCCGCGGTCGCGTCGCCCGAGCCGTCGGTGCTGCTCGGGGTGAGCGTGCCGCCGTCCGCCGTCCAGCCCCGCCAGGGCGAGCGGGTGGTGAGCGCCGGACCGCCCGGGCTGCCGCCGGTGACGCTCAGTCGGACGGCCGAGCTGACCCGGCCGCCGGGCCCGTCCGCCGCTCCGGCCAGGCCGCTGACGTGCAGCCGGGGGTTGCGGACCGGCCGGGAGAAGCTGAGCCGCAGGGTGCCCAGGGTGCGCCAGCTGCCGTCCACCTGCGGGCGGTCCTCGCCGAGCTGGAAGGTCTCGGCGGGCGCCCCGGGGCGGACCCCGTCGACGTAGCCGGCCGCGCCGGTGGCGTCCAGCGTGCCGGGCGCGGGTCGGGCGGTGATCCCGGGGACGGCGGCGAAGTCGAGGTCGACGTCGAGCCCGGAGCGCAGCACCGCTCGCTGATTGTCCGACCACGCGTCCGGCGACTGCTGCGCCTGCGAGACGGATGGAAGCCAGCCGACCGTGAGCCCGACGGCCAGCGCCGCCGCGACCACGACCGTTCGACGGGTGGTTCCCGCGGGCATGAGACCCTCCTGTGCACACGATGTGACAAGAAGGAATCACGATCTAACGGTCCGTCACGCACGCCACCCGATCGAACAGCCTGCGAATCACCCGGACGGGCCCGCCGGGCCGGAGCCGGAAACGCCGAAGGCCCCTCGACTGAGGGGCCTTCGACAGGTGGTGCGCTCAGCAGGATTCGAACCTGCAACCTCTTGATCCGTAGTCAAGTGCTCTATCCGTTGAGCTATGAGCGCTCGGACGGCCCCGAAAAGGCGACCGCGAGCGGTGGGTTGGTGCGCTCAGCAGGATTCGAACCTGCAACCTCTTGATCCGTAGTCAAGTGCTCTATCCGTTGAGCTATGAGCGCTCGCCCTGGTGACTTGGCCACCGGGGCGGTGCGGGGACAACATTACATGACCGTCGACCTGGGGTGAAATCGATAAGTTCCGGGCAGGTCGACCGGTGCCACCGATGGCGAGAGCCCCGCCGACCGAGGTCGGCGGGGCTCTCATCGGGCGGAGGCTGAGGGATTTGAACCCTCGATGGGCTTTAAGACCCAAACCGCATTAGCAGTGCGGCGCCATAGACCGGACTAGGCGAAGCCTCCATCCACTCGGCCCATCACCGTCTCCGGTGCGGACCGCGTGCATGCGATGATGCCACAGCTCGGGGCTCCGGCACCAACCACCGCTTACGTTACTAGGCGGGTCGTCCTCTCGGCAAAAACAATGGGATACTCCAACCCCCGGAGGCAGCCCGGTCCGCGAGCGCGAACCGCAAGTCGTAAGTCGTGAGGAGACCTGTCGACGTGAGCAGCAGGCCGATCCGAGGCGCTGCTCGCCTCGCCGCGATACTCGACGCACTGCCCGACGCACTGCTGTTGGTCAACAGCAACGGCACGGTGGTGGACGCCAACCAGGCCGCCGTCCGCAGCATGCAGACCCCCGGCACCTCGCTGGTGGGGATGGGCGTGCTCGACCTGCTGCCCGAGTTCGACCCGAGCCGGATTCCCGGCTCGATGCGTCCCGCGCCCCGTGACCGTGACGAGGTCGACAAGCCGGTCCGGATGACCGCACGGCGCACCGACGGCAGCACCTTCCCGGTCGAGGTCTCCGGCAACGACTTCGCCGACGAGCACGGCAGCGAGGGCCGCGGCTACGCGTTCTCCTCCCACACCTCCTATGACTCCTACCGGGACGGCGGCGCACGCGGCTCGAACGCGGGCGACCTGCTGCTGCTCCTGGTCCGCGACCTCACCAGCCGGCTCGGCGTCGAGGCGGAGCTGCGCCGCCAGCACAAGCAGACCGAGATGATCCTGCGGGCGGCGGCCGAGGGCGTGCTCGGCGTCGACCTGGAAGGCCGGGTCGTCCTGGTCAATCCGGCGGCCGCGCACATCCTGGACTTCCGGGCCAGCGAGCTGGGCGGGCGCGAGCTGCACCCGCTGGTCCAGCACTCCCGGGCGGACGGCACGCCGCTGGCCGCCGAGGAGTCCGCGCTGCTCGACACCCTCACCTCGGGCCGCAAGCACCGGGTGCGCGGGGCCACGCTGTGGCGCAAGGACGGCAGAGCGGTCACCGTCGACCTGACGACGGCTCCGGTGCGCGACGGCGACCAGCTGGTCGGCGCGGTGATGACCTTCACCGACCGGACCAGGGAGCTGGCCCTGACCGCCCGCGCCGAGCACCTGACCGCCGTGCTGGAGACCGAGGTCAGCGGCGCCCTGGAGGCGCTGCGGCAGCGGATCGACACGCTGGCCGGCGACCCGGCCGGACAGTTGTGGCCGGAGGCCAACTGGACGCTGCGCGCGCTCGCCGACGACTGCCGGCGGTTCGGCCTGCTGATCGACGGCGTACTGGCGCACCAGCGCCACGAGCACGAACCGGCCGCCGGCGCGGAGGGACGCGAGGGCGGCGACGCGCTCGACCGCACGCAGACCTCGCTGGACAAGCTGGTCGCGCGGGCGGTGGAGTTCGCCGGGCAGCTGGTCGGCCCGGGCCGGCTGCGCTTCTCGGTGCACGCCGCCCCCGTCGAGGTGAACGCCGACCACGAGAAGCTCGCCCAGGCACTCGCCCACCTGGTGGCCGATGTGAGCGGCGCCGAGCTGACCGGCGGCCCCGGCACCGGCGGCGGCCAGCCGCCGACGGTGGTGCTGGCGGCGGCGCAGCGCGGCGAGGTGGCCCGGATCGAGGTGCGCGGCCCCGGGCGGGGCGGCAGCCGGGTGCACGTGCCGATCGCGCGCGGCCTGGTGGAGCGCCACGGCGGCGTGCTCCAGCCGCACGAGCTGCCCAATCACGCGGGCACCACCTATGTGGTGGAGCTGCCGCTGGACCCGGCGACGGCCAAGGCCGCGGCCGCCCGGGCGGCGGCGAACGGCGGGCGGCTGGTGCCCCGGGAGACCGACACGGCGGTGCTGCCCGATCTGCCGGGCCTGGCGGGCGGACCCACCGCGCCGGCCGAGAGCCCGGCGACGAACGGGGCGAACGGGGCGGACAGGTCGGACGGCGAGACCGGCTCGACCGAGGGCGCCCCGGCAGCGGTCGGTGGCGCGGCCGGCAGCCGTGCCGAGCGTGGACCGCTCGCCCTTGGCCCCGGTCCCAGCGGCCCGGACGGTCCCAGCGGCCCGGACGGTTCCAGCGGCCCGAGCGAATCGGCGGGGCGCGGTCCGATCGCGCTCGGCCCCGGCCCGAACCCCACCGAACAGCAGCCGACCCAGTCGGCCCGGCGGCGGCGGGCGCTGCCCGCACAGCCGACCGAGCCCGAGCCGCCGGCCGCGGCGCTCGCGCTGCCCGGGGTGCCGGGGCCCGGCACCCCGCTCTACCCGGGTCTCGAGCACGCGCTGCCGCCCGTGCCGAGCGAGCCGGCGATCGTCGAGGCCGCCGCGGCTCCCGAACAGCAGCAGCCCACCGGGCGGCGCCGCCGGCTCGGCATCCCTGGCGCGGCACAGCCTGCCTTGGAGCAGGCCCAGCCCGCACTGGAAGCGGCCCGGCCCGCGCCCGACGCGCCGTCCGCCGGCCCGTCCAGCGCGCTCGCGCTGCCCGAGCCGGCGCCGTCGCTGCCCGCCGTGCCGCCGCAGAGCACCCCGCCGCTGCCGCAGCAGGTGCCGGTGGGCAGCGGGCTGGGCGAGCTGGCGCCGCCGCGCCCGGCCGGGTTCGCCAGCGCCTTCCCGGCCGCGTTCCCGACGCCGGCCATCGCCGTCCCGAGCCCCCCGCACGTGCCCGGCCCCGGCGAGCCGCGCACGCCGCCGCGCCCGATCGCCGAGCTGGCCCCGGCCGCGACCGGCACGCCGTCAGGCCCCGGCGACAGCGACAGCGGGCTGCCCCGGCTCTCCGGCGAGGACGATCCGGTCGCCGCCACCGCCGACGCCACGCCACGGGTGCCCGAGTACCCGGACTACCCGACGATGGTCAACCCGGCCGCCGACGGCCGCCCGCGCCGGCTGCTGGTCTGGCCGGAGCCGGACCCGTCGACCAAGCAGGCGCTCCAGGACCGCGGCTACCGCCCGGTGATAGTCCGCTCCCGCGAGGAGGTGGACGCCCAGGTCGCCGCGTACCCGGCGGCCCTCTTCGTCGACCCGCTGACCGGCCCGATCACCCGTACCGCGCTGCAGTCGCTGCGCACCGCCGCGCTCAACAGCCGGGTGCCGGTGCTGGTCACCGCCGGTCTCGGCCAGGCCACCAGGGACGCCGCGTACGGGGCCGACCCGGCCGTGCTGCTGCGGGCGCTGGCGCCCAGGGACAGTGAGAACCACGCCGCCCGGGTGCTGCTGGTGGAGAGCGACCCGGACATCGCCGCCGCACTGACCAGCAGCCTGGAGCGGCGCGGCATGCACGTCGAGCACGCCGTCTCGGAGAACGACGCCGTCTCCAAGGCGAGCAGCGTGCAGCCCAACCTGGTGGTGATGGACCTGCTGCAGATCCGCCGCCGCCGGATGGGCCTGCTCGACTGGCTGCGCGCCAACGACCGCCTGCACCGCACCCCGCTGGTCGTCTACACCTCGGTCGACCTCGACCCCGCCGAGCTGCCGCGGCTGCGCACCGGCGAGACCGTGCTCTTCCTGGCCGAGCGTTCCACCAGCGCCGACGTGCAGGCGCGGATCGTGGACCTGCTGGGACGGATCGGCTCGCTCGGCGAGGTGACTGCGGCCGGCTGACAGGTCGGCTGACGGGTCGGCGCCGGGCCCCGTCGCGGGGTCCGGCGCCGACGCGGCGTCACTCCTTGCCGAGCACCGTGACGTCCAGCTCCTTCGCGGCGTAGGAGGCGCGGATCACCTTCTTGTCGAACTTGCCGACCGAGGTCTTCGGCACCGCGGGCACCAGCGCCCAGCGCTCGGGCAGCTGCCAGGAGGCGATCCGCCCGGCCAGGAAGGTCCGCAGGCCGCGCAGGTCGACGGTGGCGCCGGGGCGCAGCACCACGGTGGCCAGCGGCCGCTCGCCCCACTTCTCGTCGGGAACGGCGACCACCGCGGCCTCGGCGATCTCCGGGTGAGCCATCAGGTGGTTCTCCAGCTCGACCGAGGAGATCCACTCGCCGCCGGACTTGATCACGTCCTTGGCCCGGTCGGTGAGGGTGAGGAAGCCGTCGGGGGTGATGGTGCCCACGTCGCCGGTGCGCAGCCAGCCGTCCTCGGTGAACTTGTCCTCGGGGCGCTCGGGTTCGCGGTCCGGGCCGCCGTAGTAGGCGCCGGCGATCCACGGGCCGCGCACCTCCAGCTCACCGGCCGAGACGCCGTCGTGCGGCACCCGCTCGCCGCCCGGGCCGGTCAGCCGGGCCTGGACCGAGGCCGGGAAGACGCCCTGGGTGATCCGGTAGGCCCACTCCTCGTCCTCGGTCAGGCCGGCCGGGGGCAGGCCGAAGGTGCCCAGCGGGGAGGTCTCGGTCATGCCCCAGGCGTGCACCACCCGGATACCGTGGCGCTCCTCGAAGCCGCGCATCAGCGCGGGCGGGCAGGCCGAGCCGCCGATCACCACCTGGCGCAACGAGGAGGTGTCGTAGGACTGCTGACGGTCCGTCGGGTGATCGAGCTCGTCCAGCAATCCGTTCCAGATGGTCGGCACGGCCGCGCTGACGGTGGGTCGGATCCGCTCGATCATGGTGGCCAGCGGCTGCGGCTGCAGGAAGCGGTCGGGCATCAGCAGGCTCGCGCCGGACATGAAGGCGGCGTGCGGGATGCCCCAGGCGCCGACGTGGAACATCGGGACCACGGGCAGCGCGATGTCCTGCTGGGTGAGGGCGAAGGTGGCGGCCGAGTTGACCTGCAGGCAGTGCAGGTAGAGCGAACGGTGGCTGTAGACCACGCCCTTGGGGTCGCCCGTGGTGCCGGAGGTGTAGCAGATCATCGCCGGGCGGCGCTCGTCCAGCTCCTCCTGCCACGGGTAGTCGGTGGGGCGGCCGGCCAGCAGTTCCTCGTAGTCGTGCACGGTGCCGGCGAAGCCGGCCAGCAGCGAGCGGTCGCCCGGGCCGCTGACCACGATGTGCTTGAGGGTCGGCGCCAACCGCGGCAGCACGGCGGCCAGCAGCGGGAGCACGCTGCCGTTGACGATGATCGCGTGGTCGGCCGCGTGGTCGATGATGAATGCCAACTGCGCAGCCGGCAGGCGCAGGTTGAGGGTGTGCAGCACCGAACCCATGGCCGGCACCGCGAGGTAGGCCTCCAGGTGGTCGGCGTTGTTCCACATCAAGGTCCCGATGACGGTGTCGGGCGTGGCGTCCAACTCGTCGCGCAGGGCGTAGGCGAGTTGCGCGGCGCGGGCGCCGACCTCGGCGAAGCTGCGCACCTCGGGGCCGTTCTCGGTCCAGGTGGTCACGGTGGAGCGCCCGTGGATGGTCGCGCCGTGCCCCAGGATGCGGGCGACGGTGAGCGGTACGTCCTGCATGGTGCTGAACACGCGGGTCCTCCTTGACCGGGCTGCCTGCCTTCGGCCACCGCGCCGGCTACCGGCAGGTAGCAGGGGTGGCCCGCTGCCGATTCTGGCCCTGGCGGAAGCGGATGTCAGTAGCTCCGGGGCGAATGAGACGATCGGCTCAAAAGCCGCTGGTCGCGGGGTGGCTCGGGGCCGGATCCGGCCCGGACTCGGCGGCACCGCGCAGGTCGGCGGGTGCCAGTCGATCATGCGGCCGGCAGGCTCAGCGCAGGTCGGTCAGGTCGGTCAGCTCCGCCCGCTCCGCCTCCGGGAGCCAGTCCCGCTCCGGGCGGTACTCCAGCCAGCGGTTGCGGCGCCCGACCTCGGCGAAGCCGCGCAGCAGGGCGGCGACGGCCGGGTGGGCGGCGTGGCGCGGCCAGCTGAGCGACCAGGCGTAGAGCGGGGTCGGGTCGACCAGCGGCACGGCGCGCAGCCCCGCCGGGGTCGTCCCCTCGGGCAGCGGGACGTCGGCCGGGAGCAGGGCGAAAGCGTCCGGGTGCTCCCGCAGCTGGGCCAGGAAGTGCTCGGCGCCGAGGTTGGCCTCCGGCACCAGCGCCGCGCCCAGCTCGAAGCGCTCGGCGAACCGCTGCAGGAAGTCCAACCGCTCCAGCGCGGCCGGCAGCAGCAGCCGCCCGCCGCGCAGTTCGGCCGGCCGCAGCGCGTCGGCTCCGGCCAGCGGGTGGCCGGGCCCGAGGATCACGTCCACCGGTTCGAGCCGGACCAGGCGGTGCGCCAGCTCCTGGTCCCGCCGGTCCCCCAGCGCGTGGTAGCGGCCGAACCCGGCGTCCACCTCCCCGCGCAGCAACGCACCGGCCACCGAGGGCAGGTCGCGTCCGTGCCCGATCTCGACGGCCGACGGCGTTTGCGCGTCGAGCACCTGACGCACCGTCCGCAGCGGTGCGAACAGGTGCCCCCAGACGTCCAGCCGCAGCGGCCGGACCGTCCCGCGCACGGCCGTCACAGCCGCCTCCCCGGCCGACAGCAGTGCGCGGGCCGGCTCCAGGAAGCGCTCGCCCGCCGCCGTCAGCTCCACCCCGCGTCCGCCCCGCCCGTCCCGCTCCAGCAGCCGCTCCCCCAGCGCCTCCTCCAGTCGCGCGATCCGCTTGGAGAGCGCCTGCTGAGTGATCGACAGCTCCTCGGCGGCGTGCCGGAAGTGGCGGTGCTCGGTGGTCGCGACGAAGGCGCGCACCTGGGCGAGGTCGAGGTCCATGCCCCTCATCTTGACCGACAACCGTCGGTTGTCGGGGCCTCGGGCGGGTTGTTGGCCCGGCCCCGGGCGGCGGCGGTTGGCTGTGAGCACGGCAGCACGGCAGCACGGCAGCACGGAGCTTCGGAGCAGTCGGAGAACTCGAGAACTCGAGAAGGAGCAGGCGGATGAAGGCGTTCGTGCCCACCGGCACACCGCACGAGCTCGGCCCCACCGTGCGCCTGGCCGAGGTCGAGGAGCCGGTGCAGCGGCCCGACCAGGCGCTGGTCAAGGTCGAGGCGTACTCGGTGAACCGCGGCGAGACCTTCGTGCTGGAGCGCCCGCCGGCCGGCTGGCGGCCCGGCAAGGACGTGGCCGGGCTGGTGGTCCAGGCCGCGCCGGACGGCTCCGGGCCGCCGGTGGGGCGCCGCGTGGTGGCCCACCCGCCGGCCCTCGGCTGGGCCGAGTACGTCGCGGTGCCGACCACCGCGCTGGCCCCGATCCCCGATCGGCTGAGCACCGCCCAGGCCGCCGCGCTCCCGCTGGCCGGGCTGACCGCGCTGCGCCTGCTGCGCACCGCCGCCCGGCACACCGGACACCTGGCGGGCCGGCGGATCCTGCTCACCGGCGCCTCCGGCGGGGTCGGGCACTACGTCACCGAACTCGCCGCCGCGGCCGGCGCGCGGGTGACCGCCGTCAGTGCCTCGGCCGAGCGCGGCGGGCGGCTGGGCGAGCTGGGCGCGGCCGAGGTGGTGCGGCAGGTCGAGCAGGCCGAGGGGCCGTTCGACCTGGTGCTGGAGTCCACCGGCGGCGCCGACCTGCCGCTCGCACTGGACCGGCTGGCGCCGCGCGGGCTGCTGCTCTGGTTCGGGCAGGCCAGCCGGCAGCCGGTGACGCTGGACTTCTTCGCCATCCTGAACGGGCCGGTCAGCGCCACCATCCGGCAGTTCAGCTACGCCGACGTGGACGGGCCGGACGGGCCCGACCTGGCCACCCTGGTACGCCTGACCGCCGACGGGCGGCTGCACCCGGAAATCGGCACGGTCCGGGACTGGACGCGGACCGGCGAGGTGCTGGCCGAGCTGCGCGGGCGGCGGATCCGCGGCAACGCCGTACTGACCGTCAACTGACATGCAATTCACGAGCATTGGGAGAGGAAGAGTCATGAGCGAGGAACTCACCCCGAAGGCCGTGGTGGTCCGCTACGTCAACGCCGTCGCCGCGGGAGACCTGGCGACCATCGTGGACAGCTTCACCGAGGACGCCACCTGGTGCTACCCCGGCGACGTCCCGCTGACCCGGGTGTGGACCGGCCGCGATGCGATCGTCAACGACTTCCTGGTCGGCGCGGGCGCGCTCTTCGCCCCGGACGGGGCGCCGACGGTGACCCTGACGAACGTGCTGGCGGACGGCGACCAGGTGGTCGCCGAGTGGCGCTCCGAGGGAGTGACGGTGGCCGGTGCGCGGTACGACAACCAGTGTCTGGGGGTGTTCACCGTCCGCGCGGGCCGGATCGCGACGGTGCGCGAGTACGCGGACACCCAGCACGTCGCCAAGGTGCTCTTCCCAGACGCGTGAGTGACGTGCGGCCTAGGGCCTGTACGGCGGATCTTTTCGGATGAGCCCGCGGCGTTGGGCGCCCGGCTGGGCGTGCGCCCGAGTCGTCCTCGTACTGGACGTACTTGGGCGATTCGGGCGTGCGTCCAGCCGGGATGCCCGGCGTCGCGGGCCCGGAAAGATCCGCCGTACAGGCCCTAGCGGGCGACCAGGGCGTCCAACTGGTCGCGGTCGAGCGTGAGTTTGAGGCCACCGTAGGACTCGGTGACCTCGCCGCGCAGCTGGTGGGCCCGACGGTGCGCCGACCACTGGTCGTCCGTCAGGACGCCGCCGCCGTCCAGGCTGGTGCGGCTGTCCCAGCGGGCGTACCAGACGGCGTCGGGCAGCGGGGCAGCCCCGGCCCGGGCGGCGGCGGCCAGGTCGGCGACGCCGCTGTCGAGATTGGAGTAGAACCCCGCGAAGTAGCCGGCGTTGTGCAGCGCCTGGGTCCAGCCGAGGGTGAAGTCCACCACCGCCTTCGCGCAGCCCGGGTCGCCGCCGCGGTAGTCCTCCATGTCCAGGTAGACCGGGCTGCCGGGGCCGATGCCGATCCGCTGGGCGCCGTGCACCGCCTCGGCCGCCTCCTGCCGGCCCTGGTCGACGGCCTGCGCCGGGTCGATCCGCTGGGGCTTGTTCGGGGTGTCGTTGCACGGCGCCTGCCGTCCGACGTGGGTCGGGATCAGCCGCCAGCCCAGCGTCCGGACCTGGCGCACCCAGTCGGCGGTCAGCCGGGGCTGGGTGCAGCCGCGCTGCCGGCCGCTGGTGTAGACGCCGACCGCGCCGTACGGGGAGGCGCCGCGCCAGGCGCGCATGGCGTCCAGCGACGGGGCGGTGCAGGTGTCGAAGGCGCTGCCGGTGAAGACGGTCTGCGGGCCGGCGGCCAGCGCGGCCGCACCTGGATCCGGCAGCACGGTCGGCGGCGCGGCCGGGGCGGCTGGAGCTGACGGGGCGTCCGGGGCTGAATCCGGCGGCGGCACGGGGGCGTTGGACGCCGGATGCGCGGAGTGTCCCGGGTGTGCTGGGTGTCCCGGGTGCCCTGGGGATCCCGGGTGCCCCGACGCCGGGGTCCGGCTGGCCGTCTCGGCGTACGCGAGCGGGAAGCCCCGCACCGCACTTCCGTCGGTGGCCAGCAGCAGAACGAGGGCGGCGGCCGACAGCGCCGCCGAACGCAGGTAGCGGACCATCCCTCGATACTGGCCGCGTCTGACGGCTCGTCGGGCGATCCGGGGGCGGACGCGCCGCCCACGCGCTCCAGGATCACCCGGGCGGCGCAGCGCCGGACCGGGCCGACGCCGGACATGCCGGTGGGCGGTGCCGTTGCCGACACCGCCCACCGGCTCGGGGCGCGGTGACCCTTTCCGCCGCCCGTCACCGACTCACTTGATGATCGGCGCGAAGTCGATCTTGACGTCCTTGTTCGACTGGTCCGCGTAGACCCAGCCCGAGTTGTCCTTCACCCCAACGGTGTTGTTCTGGTTGGAGGCGCCGCTGCCGGTCGCCGTCTGCTGGGTGGCGTTGTAGTTGCCGTCGACGGAGCCGAAGATGTTGCCGCTGCCCACGTTGGACACGACGCTGCTGTTGGACCCGTCGTTGGCCCCGCCCACGTTGTCGGCGAAGGCCGCTCCGGCGCCGGCCAGCAGCAGGCCTGCGGCGAGCGGAGCGGCGGCCAGTGCGACGATCACCCGAGCGGTGCGGTTGCGTGCCATGGAATCCTCCAGAAATCCGGAAGTGGACTGATTGCTGCGGGAGTTCGCGGCCAGACGAACTCCTGCGGGCTGCGACGCCGAGATCAGCATTCAGCGGCCACCCGCCGATCCGCCAGCCCCCACTCGACAATTAGCTCGATCGCGTGAAGTCGGAACGCTAAACCCGCGGCCCCGAAATGCCGATATCCATAGGCCGTTCTTCGGCCAAGGCCACCCGTGACCAGCCTGGTCCCAGCACGACGGCAGGCCGCGCCACCCCACCCGCGCCACCCCGGAATGGCTCAGAACAGCTTGCCCGGATTGAGGATTCCCAGCGGGTCGAACAATCCTTTCATCTGCTTTTGCAGCTCAAGTCCGACCGGCCCCAGCTCCCGTGCCAGCCATTCCCGCTTGAGCAGTCCGACCCCGTGCTCGCCGGTGATAGTGCCGCCCAGCTCCAGACCGAGCGCCATGATCGCCTCGAAGGACTCCATGGCCCGGGCCACCTGGTCCGGATCCTTCGCGTCGAAGGCGACGATCGGGTGGGTGTTGCCGTCGCCCGCGTGGCAGCAGACGCCGATGGTCAGCCCGCAACGCTCGCCGATCTCGGCCACGCCGGTCAGCATCTCGGCCATCCGGGAACGCGGCACCGCCACGTCGTCGACCATCGTGGTGCCCAGGGTGTCCATCGCGGTCAGCGCCAGGCGCCGGGCCTGCAGCAGCAGTTCCGACTCGGCCTGGTCCTCGGCCGGCACCACCTCGGTGGCCCCCGCGGCCCGGCACAGCTCGGCGACCGCCGTCAGCTCCCGGGTCCGCTCCGGACCGTCGAAGGCCACCAGCAGCAGCGCCTCGGTGTGCTCCGGCAGCCCCATCCGCCCGTAACTGTTGACCGCCCTGACCACCACCGCGTCCATCAGCTCCATCAGCGAGGGCGTGAAGCCGGCCTGGGTGATCGCGTTGACCGCCGCGCAGGCCGCCGTCGCGCCGCCGAACTCCGCCACCAGCGCCAACTGCGGCGCGGGCGCTGGCTTGAGCGCCAGCACCGCGCCGACCACCACGCCCAGGGTGCCCTCCGACCCGACGAAGAGCCGGGTCAGGTCGTAGCCGGCCACGCCCTTGGCGGTGCGCCGCCCGGTGCGCAGCAGCCGGCCGTCGGCCAGCACCACGTCGAGACCGAGCACGTACTCGCTGGTCACCCCGTACTTGACGCAGCACAGGCCGCCCGCGCCGGTGCCGATGTTGCCGCCGATGGTGCAGGACTCCCAGCTGGACGGGTCCGGCGGGTAGGCCAGGCCGAGCTCCTCGGCGGCCCGGGAGAGCGCGGCGTTGACCACCCCGGGCTCGACCACCGCGATCCGGTCGACCGGGTCCAGCTCCAGGATCCGGTCCATCTTCAGCAGCGACAGCAGGATGCAGCCCGCCACCGCGTTCGCCCCGCCGGACAACCCCGTCCTGGCCCCCTGCGGGACCACCGGGACGCGCAGCTCGGTCGCGGTGCGCAGGACGTGCTGGACCTGTTCGACCGTGCTCGGGAAGACCAGCACGGCCGGCTCGCCGGCCTCGCAGAAGCCGGCCATGTCATGCCGGTAGGCGGCGGTCACCGCCGGATCGACGACCACCGCCGCCTCGGGCAGCCCCGCCCGCAGGCGGTCCATCAGCTCGCTCATCACTGGCCCTCTCCTCGTCCTCGGAGGAGGCCAGTGTGACGTACCGTCAGCCGGCGTGGCGCCGGCGCCCGCTCTGCCGTCCCTGCACCGTCAGCACACCCACCAGCACCGCGATCAGCGCGGTGAGCACCAGGCTCACCGGTCCGAAGCCCCAGCCCAGACCGTGGTGGCTGCGGTCGGCGCCCATCCAGTCGGCGAACGAGGCGCCCAGCGGCCGGGTCAGGATGTAGGCGAGCCAGAAGGCGAGCACCGCGTTGAGCCGCAGCTTCCAGTGCGCCAGCGCGGGCAGCGTGATCGCGACGGCGAAGACCACGCCGGAGGAGAAGTAGCCGAAGCCGCCGGTGGAGGCCGTCAGGTCACCCACCGCCGTGCCCAGCGCGAAGGTGGCCAGCACGGCCGCCCAGTAGAAGAACTCGCGCTTGGGCGTGCACACGCTGTGGATCGACAGCGTCCCCTCGCTCTTGCGCCACCAGGCGAAGATCACCAGCAGTGCGACCAGGAAGCCCGGCGCCGAGACGAGGTACGGCACCCCGAACCCGACGTGCAGCACATCGGCCGCCATCGTCCCGAAGACGCTCACCATGGTGACCGCCAGCCAGTACACCCACGGGACGTACCGCTTCGCCCGGAACTGCACGGCCAGCGCCGCCAGCAGCAGCACCCCGCCCAGCCCGACGGCCGGGATCGGATTCAGCGTGCGGACCAGGTAGTCCGAAGCGTCCTCGCCCATGCCGGTGGTGAGCACCTTGGTGACCCAGAACAGCGCCGTGACCTCGGGCACCTTGCTCAGCAGGCGCCCGGCGGTGGCGACCGGCTCGCTCGGCCGCAGTTGAGCAGTCGTCATGCGCCCTACCCTGCCAGGCCAAGCTGAAGACCAGCTGAAGATCTGGAAAGACCTCGGCCCCCGACCGCTTTCGCTGGTCAGGGGCCGGTCCGTGGCGGAGAACGTGGGATTCGAACCCACGGTGCGGGGTCACCGCACGACAGTTTTCAAGACTGTTCCCTTAGGCCGCTCGGGCAGTTCTCCAAGCGGAGGTCAGCCTAACGGGTCCACGAGGGTTCGGTGCACCGGTTCGTGGTGCGGGTGGGTCAGGAGTTCTGGTCGCCGGAGCGGCTGCCCAGGGTGACGGTGGTGTGGCCGGGAGTGCCGTTGCGGGTGTAGTCGACGTCGACCTTGTCGCCGGGGGCGTGCGTCCAGATGGCGCTGACCAGGGCCGGGCCGTTGTCGATGATCTCGCCGCCGAGCTTGGTGATCACGTCGCCGGGCTTGAGGCCGGCCTGGTCGGCCGGGCCGCCCGCGGTGACCGGTGCGGTGCCCTGGACCGGGGAGGTCATGATCTGCGCGCCGTCGCCGCTGTAGTCGTCGTTGCGCAGCACGCCGAGGGTCGCGTAGACCGGGGTGCCGGTGGTGATCAGCATCTGGGCCACCCGCTTGGCCTGGTTGATCGGGATCGCGAAGCCCAGTCCGATGCTGCCGGCCTGACCGCTGCCGCTGGAGTTGGACTGGATCGCCGAGTCGATCCCGACCACCTGGCCGCTCGCGTTGAGCAGCGGGCCGCCGGAGTTGCCCGGGTTGATCGAGGCGTCGGTCTGCAGCGCGTTCATGTAGGAGGTCTGGGTGCTGGCCTGGTCGCCGGAGGCGACCGGGCGGTTCTTGGCGCTGATGATGCCGGAGGTGACGGTGCTCTCCAGGTCGTACGGCGCGCCGATGGCGATCGCCGCGTCGCCGACCGCGACCTTGTCGGAGTCGCCCAGCGGGAGCGGGGTCAGCTTCTCGCTCGGCTGGGCGTCCAGCTTGATCACCGCGAGGTCGTAGCCCGAGGCCTTGCCGACCACCGAGGCCGGGTAGCTGTTGCCGTCCGAGAACTTGACGGTCAGCTTGCCACCGTTGGCCGCCGGGGCGACCACGTGGTTGTTGGTCAGGATGTGGCCCTGGGTGTCGAAGATGAACCCGGTGCCGGTACCGGACTCGGTGCTGCCCTCGGCCTTGATGGTGACGGTGCTCGGCAGCGCCGCGTTCGCGATGCCGGCCACCGAGTCGGGGGCCCGGTTGATCGCGGCGGTGTTGTCGGCGGTGGTGGTCGTGGTGCTGTTGCGGCTGTTGCCGCTGGTGACGGCCGAACCCGAGTTGCCGCCCTTGAGCGCGGCACCGGTCACGCCGCCCGCGATGCCCGCCACCAGGGCGACGGCGGCGATCAGCGCGACCAGGCTGCCCTTGCCCTTCTTGCGCGGCGCGGGCGCCGGCGCGAAGCCGCCGGGGTACTCGCCGGGGTAGCCGGGGCCACCCGGGTAGCCGGCACCGCCCGAGTAGTCCTGACCTGCGGTGTAGTCCGGACCTGCGGGGTAGCCCTGCTGGGGGGCCGACCAGCTGTCGCCGTGCGGGGTGCCGGTACCGAACGGGTGCGGCTCGCCCTGCGGGGCGGCGGCCGGCCCGCCGGGGGTGATCGGCGCTGCGCCCGCCACGGGAGCGGTGAGGGGGGCGACGGGCGGGGCGGCCGGGGCCGCGTACGGGTTGCGGGGCGGCTCGACCGCGGGGGTCGAGAGCACCGGCGGCGGCGCGTCCAGGTAGGACGGGGCCGGCGGCGCGTCGATGACGGTGGGCTCGGCGGCGGGTGCGGCCGCGGGGGCCTCCTCCGGCGCGGGCACCTTGTGCAGCGCCAGGGTCGGCTGGGCCGGCGCCACCGGCTGGCGGCCCGCGGGCTCGCTCGCGCTGTCGCTCACCACGGGAAGCTGCGCCGTCGGCTCGCTCGCTGTCGGAGTGTCACCGACCGTCGAAGTCCCCCCCGGCTCGCCGTGCCCGGTGGAGAGCTGCTCCCCCTGCGGACCGGTGGAACCACTCTCGTGCTCGGTGCTCACGGACGACCTCCATAGCTGACAGGGACGTTGGCCCCTAGTTTTTCCTATGCCCGATCTGGTTGCCGTAAGGGGCCGCCTGAAGAACTGGTAAGAATCCTTAGACAGACCGAACAGCCCCCGTTCGCCCTACTCGCGACACCCGGACGGCCTCCCCGACGGCGTCCCGCGATCCGGACGGTGCGCTGTCCCGCCTTGGCGTGAGCCGAGCCCCGGGCTACCCTGTCGCTTCTTAACATCGACACGCGGGAGCTTGGACCCACCAGGCTGAGAGTGCGCTGGTCGACCGTACGCCATGGCGATGACGCCGGTGCGGCCGAGGGAGCGCAGACCGCCGGAACCTGTCCGGGTAATGCCGGCGTAGGGAGTCTGTGCCATGACGGCTGATTCGCCTTCCCCTGCTTCGACCGCTCTGCTCGATCGGCCCGCGGACGGCGGCCGCGCCGAGGCGCCGCTGGTGCTGGACACCGCGCCGCCGCGCACCCTCGGCTTCAAGGACCAGTTCGCGCTCTGGGCGAACCTGGGGATCAGCCTGATCGGGTTCACCAGCGCCGCCACGGTGCTCGGGCAGCCCGGCAGCGAGCTCTCGTTCACCGCGGCGATGACCGCGATCGTGGCCGGCACCGTGATCGGCACCGCGATGCTGAGCGTGGCCTCGCTGATCGGCGCTCGGACCGGCGCACCGGCCATGGCCGTGCTGCGCGGGCTCTTCGGCACCCGGCTGTCGTACCTGCCGACCGTGCTGAACATCCTGCAGTGCGTGGGCTGGGGCGTCTACGAGCTGATCGTGATCTCCAGCGGCGCCCAGACGGTGGCCGGCACCCAGGGCTGGCGCTGGCTCTTCGTGGTGCTGGCCGGGGCGCTGACCACCGTGCTGACCATCTGGCCGCTCGGCTCGATCACCGCGCTGCGCAAGTACGTGGCGATCGCGGTGGGCGTCGCGATGGTCTACTTCACCGTGCAGTTGGGCCGGCAGGGCTGGCCGAACCCGGGGGCCGGCAACTGGACCGGCTTCCTCAGTGCGACCGACGCGATCATCGCGGTCTCGATCTCGTTCGTGCCGCTGGCCGCCGACTACACCCGGCACTCGCGCACCGGGCGCGCCGCCTTCCTGGGGACCTTCTCGGGCTACACCATCGCCCAGGTCTGGTGCTACGCGCTCGGCCTGATCGCGCTGCTCCAGTCGCACGGCAACGCCGACAACCTGCTGAACTCCTTCACCGGGGTGACGGCCGGCTGGGCCTTCCTGCTGGTCCTGGTGCTGCGCGAGGCGGACCAGTCGTTCGCCAACGTCTACTCGACCGCGATGTCGGTGCACAACCTGTTCCCGCGGGTCGACCGGCGGCTGCTGACCGGCGGGCTCGGCGTGCTGGTGACGGTGCTGGCGCTGCAGATCACCTCGTACACCAACGCGTACTACGCCTTCCTCGGGCTGATCGGCTCGGTCTTCGTGCCGCTGCTGGCGGTGCTGGCCGCCGACTACTTCCTCGGGCGCGGACGGCACGGCTGGGACCTCTCCCAGCAGGCGCCGGCCCGGCCGCTGATGCTGCTGCCCTGGGCGCTGGGCTTCTGCACCTACCAGTTCCTGGCCCCGACCCAGAACGCGGGGAAGTGGACGCACTTCTGGACGGACCTGCAGGGCTGGCTGCACTTCACCCCGCAGGAGTGGACCTCGGCCTCGCTCTTCTCCTTCCTGGTGGCCGGGCTGGCGACGCTGGGCCTGACCCGGCTGAGCCGTGCCGCCTGACCGGGTCGAGCCGTGCCGCCCGACCCGGCTGACCTGCGGAACCCGGTGTTCGGGCGGTCGTCGCGTCCGCGTCACCGGCTCGTTCTAGGGTGAGCCTGTGACGACTCCCGATCTCTGGACCGCCGACCCCGCCCACACCGCGCCGGCGGTCCAGGTGGTCGCCCACCGCGGCTCCTCCGCCGCACTGCCCGAGCACACCCTGGCGGCGTACCGGCGGGCGCTGGCCGAGGGGGCCGACGCGGTCGAGTGCGACGTGCGGCTGACCCGGGACCGGCAGCTGGTCTGCGTGCACGACCGGACCATCGCGCGGGTCTCGGACGGCGGCAGCAAGGTGGTCTCCACCCGCACTCTGGCGCAGCTCCAGGCGTACGACTTCGGCTCCTGGAAGCCGGACGCCGACGCGACGGCGGACGGGAGCGCGAGCGGCGCGGCGGCGGACCCCGAGCGGCGGTCGGTGCTGACCCTGGAGAGCCTGCTCGAGCTGGTCGCCGACTGCGGCCGGCGGGTGGACCTGGCGATCGAGACCAAGCACCCGGTGCGCTACCGGGGCGCGGTGGAGGCCGAGCTGGTGCGGATGCTGCGCCGGTTCGGGATCAGCGGGGCGATGGGCGGCGAGGGCGACCCCGACCGGCCGCACGCGCGGCTGATGAGCTTCTCCGGACTGGCGCTCGGGCGGCTGCGGACGGCTGCGCCGGAGTTCCCCCGGGTGTACCTCTTCGAGCACCCGGCGCTGCTGCGGGCGTGGCCGGGCGCGGGCCTGCCGGCCGGCGCGGTGATCGCCGGCCCCGGCATCGAACTGGTCCGCCGCAGGCCGGAACTGGTCACCAGGCTGCGCGCCGCCGGGCACCGGGTGCACGTCTGGACGGTGGACCGCCCCGAGGACGTCGCGCTCTGCCTGGAGCTCGGAGTGTCGGCGATCATCACCAACCGGCCCCGGGACGTGCTGAGCCAGCTGGGCCGCTGACCGCCCGCGCGGGGTGGCCGAGTTGGCGTACGCGGGCGCGAAACCGGGTGACGTGGTGGGCCCCGGCGGACGGAATCCACTCCCTCGATTGACGCAGCGTAAGCAGTTAATCACCTTTTGCGCACAGCGCGTTGCGGCACCATCGGCGACTTCACAATTGACGGACCACGAGCGAGTCAACCCGTTTCCGGCGCATTACCTCGGGGCATCCATCCCTCGGCAAACGCTGAAGGAGGTCCGGGGGTGGCGTTGATGGTGGCGCGTGAAGTGCCGACTTCATCGACCATGGCGGTGCCGCACGGCCCAGCCAGTGTGGGGGCCGCACGGCGCCGGCTGCGGCGTGATCTGGGTGCGCGCGAGGTGCCCGATACGGTCATCGATGACGCGGTTCTGATCCTTTCCGAACTGCTCAGCAATTCCTGCCGCTATGCGCGGCCGCTCGCGCCTTTGCTGGAACTCGCCGGGGGGGCGACCGAGGAATTCCCGCTGCATCCCACCGATTCGGCGAAGCCGGCGGACCGGACGGACTCCACCGCCGGGACGGCCGACGTCGAGGTGGAGATCGAGGTCGACATCGCGGTCGAGGAAGCCGCCGCGCTCGACGCGCTGCTGGTCGGCGCCGGTGCCCACCGGCGCCAGGCCCCGGCGCACGAGGTGCGCGAGGCGGCCGGACCGGCCGAGCAGCCCGGCGGGGTGCTGGTGCGCTGGCACGTGCACGGCGACGGCCTGCTGACCCTGGAGGTCACGGACGGCGGCGCCAGCACCAGGCCGCTGCCGGCCAGCCCCTCGCTCACCGCCAAGGGCGGGCGCGGCCTGAGCATCGTCGGGCAGCTGGCCGTGGAGTGGGGCGTGCGGGACGCGCCGGGCGAGGTGACGGTCTGGGCCGCGCTGGCGGCCTGGGACGACGAGCCGGCCCGCCGTTCGGCCTGACACCCGGGGCGGAACCCGCCGGGCAGGCTCGTCACGCGCTGCCTGTCCGTGCTCCGTGCTCCGCGCGCGAGCGCACGCGCGTCTGCCGTCACCGGCCCGGCGCCGCGGCGGGCCGGGCCGGAAATCTCAGTAGGCTGCCCCGGAGAACAGTGCCCATCACTCCCGGGAGAGCCGCACCATGGCCAAGAAGGCCGCCAAGAAGTCGTCCCAGCCGAGCCGCACCGCCGTGCCGGGCGGCACCGTCCCCGCCGTCGGCGCCCGCGAGGACTGCCCGTGCGGCTCGGGCCGCCGCTACAAGGCCTGCCACGGCCGGCAGGCCGCGCACGCCGTCCAGGAGCTGGTGCACCGCCCGTTCGAGGGACTGCCGGGTGAGGCCGACTGGGTGGCGCTGCGCGAGCTGGTGCCCGCCGCCACGGTGCCGCTGACGCTGGCCGCCGGCGTGACCGACGGCGCGTCGGGCGAGGTCCCGTCGGTCACCCTGGCCACCGTGCTGCCGCTGGCCTGGCCGGCCCTGCGCCGTCCGGACGGCTCGATCCTGCTCGGGCTGCAGACCCAGTCCTCCTCCGGCGACCTGAGCCGCGACCTGGCGGACGCGCTGACCGAGGCTCTGGTCACCGAGCCGGGCAACCCGGTGCCGACCCGCCGGGCCGCCGCCGAGGGCCCGCGGCTGCAGGACCTGCTCGACCCCACCGCGCCGTTCGTCCCGGCCGTGCACACCGGCTTCGAGTTCTGGCTGGAGGACGCCGAGGCCGCCACCGGCGAGGTCGCCGCCTCGCTGGAGCGGGCCAACGCCTCGGCGATCCCGACCGAGAAGCTGGGCAGCGTGGACAGCGCCTACTGGTGCGGCACGCCGGACAAGAACCACCTGCGCTGGGTGATGACCGTGCCCGAGGAGCAGCTGCTGGACGCGCTGGCCCGGCTCTCCGCCACCGGCGAGGCCTCGATCGGTGAGGGCACCCGGCTGGTCGGCTCGTTCCGCGCGCACGGGCTGACCGTGCCGGTCTGGGACCTGCCGGTGGCGATGTCGGCGGCCGACTGCGAGAAGCCGGCCGCGGCCTTCGCCGAGCGGCTGACCGGCGCGCTGAGCGTCACCGCGCCCCTGACGGCGGACGAGCGCCGGGCCCGCGCCAATCTGGTGAGTCGTCAGGTCACCCTGAACTGACCGGACATGGCGTATTGTGATCGCTTCTGATCACATGAATGTGACTCCAGTCACATTCACCCTCGGAAGTGCCGATTATCGGGGTCGGGTCGCGTCAGGAAATTGGCGGCGGCGCGAATCCTTGTTACTGTCTAAAACAGTCCGGCCGCTGGTGCATCCCCCGTCGCCAGCGGCCGGATCTTCCATATCGGCCGTCGTGTCGTTCCCGACGGCCTGTCAGTGGATCTCAACAGGGTCTCAACAGGGTCTCAGCAGGTCTTCGAGTGGGCCGTCAGTAGGCCAGTCGACTCCCGTCCGGTGCCGCGGATCCCGCCGCCACCAGCGCCTCCAGCAGGCTCGCCACCGGCGGCAGCCACACCCCGCCGCCCGGCCCCGGTACCGGTCGCCGCACCCAGCGCACCCCGGCGCCCTCCCGCAGCCTTCGGCCGGGGGTGCCCCCGTCGCCGACCCGCGAGGGCGGCAGCACCAGGAAGCCGCCGGGCCCGTGGTAGCGCACCGAGCTCGGCACCTCGCCGGGCGCCCCGCCCGAGCACAGGGTCCGCTCCTGGTCCACCAACAGCTCCGCCAACTCCGGGTAGGAGTACGGCGCGACGAGCAGCGCCCAACGGGTCGGGCCGGCCAGCACCGGGCCGGTGGGCAGCCGCAGCGCCGCCAGGTACTCCAGCAGCCGCCCGCCCGCCACCGCCGGCAGGCTGACCGCCGCCACCGCCCCGCCGGTCGCCACGATCACCGGCGCCTGCGGGCTGTGCCGCTCCCACCACCAACGCACCATCCGGGCATCGGTGGTGGCCGCCAGCAGGGACTGGTCGTGCGGGTGCGCGGCGGGCACCGCGCAGCGCGCGTCACCGCAGGAGCAGATCACCATCGGCTCACCCGCCACCGGTTCGCCCGGGCCCGGCTCACCGGGAACGCCCAGGTCCCCCAGGCCGCCGACCCGTTCGACCAGCACCGCGCCGGGCACCACCGGCCAGCGCCACCGCTCCGCGCAGGTCAGCGCCGCCTGGAGCAGCGCCTGCCGGGTCCTGCGGTGCCTGCTGGACAACTCCCGCGAGTCACGCATGGGCACTCGTTCCTCTCCGCGACCGGGTGGATCAAGACCGGGTGGACCGCCGGCGGACCGGCTCACGACCGACTGGTTCGACGGCTACTTGCTCGGCAGCCACCGAACCGGCTGAACAGCTGGCGCGGCCGGGGAGCCGCAGGATGTGCTCGGCGTCATGCGCGACGGGACGCCGACCCGGGCAGGCCTCGGGTGCGTCCCTGGAACGAGAATCCCTCATGCGACCAGATGGACGCCCTTCGGCGGCCTCTGGTTCCACCGTACGAGTGAGTGACATCTGGTCAGACCGGTTACCGGGCGGGGGGATCCCTACGCTCCGGGCAGGGTCCGGCAACCTCTGGACAGCTTCTGCCCGCTGACGGTGCCGTCCACGCACGGCGTAGAACCAGCCATCCGACGGGCCCCGATCCTGGACACGCCCGATCGTCCTGTGTAGAACGTCCTGTGTAGAAGTGGGGCATTGGAGTGGTTTGGCAGGCCTTTGTGCGGTATGGCCACAGCGCTGGGAGTCGCGACATGAGTGACAAGCGTCCGTCCGGCGCGGCCGGCACGAGTGGCGGCACGAGCGGTGGATCGTCGGACCCGGCCGAGAGCCCGGGGGGCGGAGACGGGCCGCCACCCTCGCTCGGCAGCCTCGCCACGCTGCTCGACCTGCCGCAACCCGCCGTCCCCGGAGCCCAGTCCAGCCGGGCCGCCGAGGCGCCGGGCGGATCGTCCGGCGACGCATCCGGCGAGCTGCCCGACCCACCGGCCGGCCGCGCGCTCGGCGTGCCGGCCGGTGAGGTGCCCGGCGAGCCGGGCAGCCTGCTGGACCAACTGCCGCCCCCGGAACGGCTCGCGGCGCTGGAGCAGCTGCACCGGCACACCGAGCGGCTGGCCAGGGCCCGCGGACTGGCCGCCACGCTGGCCACCCTGCTCGACTCCGGCGGCGACCTGCTCGGCGCCCGCCGCGCGCTGCTCGTCCCGGTGGCCAGGGAGGGCGGCGAGAGCCGGCCGCCCGCCGACCGGCCGACCCCAGCCGCCGACTCGCTGAGCCCAGCCGCTGTTCGCGGCCCGGCCGGAGCCGCCTGGCAGGACCACGCGGGCCACGGCCCGATGGTGGGCCTGGCGCTGGACCACTGCGCGATCGGCGCGTTGGAGACCGTCCCGGTCGACCACGGCCCGTTCGCCGGCCTGCTGCGCACCACCGGCCGCCCGCGCCAGCTGCTGCACCGCGACCTGACCGCCACGGTCCCCGAGGTGGCCCCCCGGTTCCGCGAGGTGGCCGCCGACCTCGGCCTCGGCGCCTGCTTCGCGCTGCCGGTCGCCACCGAACAGGACGGCCCGCTCGCCGCCGCCGTCTGGTTCTACCCGACCGCCGGCCAACCCACCGAGCTGCAACAGGAGTTGGCCCGCAGCTACCTCGCCTTCGCGGCCCCGCTGCTGGCCGGCCGGCTGGCCGCCGAGCGCGGCCGACGGGCCACCGAGGCACTGCGCCGCGGCCTGCTGCCCGACCACCTGCCCTACCTGCCCGGGCTGCGACTGGCCGCCCGCTGGCTGCCGGCCGGCCTGGAGCACGCGTCCGGCAGCGACTGGTACGACGCGATCGCGCTGCCGGACGGCTCGATCGGACTGACCGTCGGCTCGGTCTCCGGTGACGGGCCGGGCGCCGGTCCCGCCTCCGCCACCGGCGCGGCCAGCGCGATGGGCCGGCTGCGGGCCGCGCTGCGCGCCTACGCCGTGCTGGAGGGCGAGGACCCGGTGGCCGTGCTCGGCGACCTGGAGCTGCTGCTCAAGGCCTGCGAGCCGGCTCGCACCGCCACCGCCGTCTACGCCTGCCTCGACCCCGTGGAACGCCGGATCACCCTGGCCGGCGCGGGCCACTGCCCGCCGCTGCTGGTCACCCGCTACGGCGCCAACTTCGTCGAGACCTCGCTCTCCGCCCCGCTCGGCATGCTCAGCTGCTGGGAGGCCCCCGGCGTGGAGCTGAACGCCGAGCGCGGCGACCTGCTGCTGCTCTACACCGAGGGCCTGGCCCGCCGCTGCGGCGCCACCCTGCACGCCGGCCAGGCGCGGCTGCGCAAGGCCGCCGCCGACGCCCCGCGCGAGGTGCGGCACGACCCGGAGCGGCTCTGCGCGCACCTGCTGGACTGCTGCGCCGACGGCCCCGGCGAGGCCACCGACGACCTGGTGCTGCTCGCGGCGCGCTTCGAGTAGCGGGGCGGGCGGAGCCACCGGGGGGGGTGGCGCGGCAGGTCATCCGTACCATGGGAGCCACAGCCGCCCGGCACGTGTCGCGATCCGACACGCCGGGGCGGAGTGACTTGCGAGGAGGCGACGAGCGTGACCGAGGACCGCACCCCGGCAACGGCGGACAACCCCGAGGGGGCCGGCACCGAGGAGGAGTCGGTGGAGCAGCCGATCAAGGGTCGGAAGAACGGCCTGTACGGCGAGGTCTCCGACGAGCTGGCCGAGTCGATGAAGTCCGGCTGGGCCGACACCGAGCTGCGCGGGCTCGCCCCGATCGAGCAGGCCTCCCGGACCGCCGCCCGGCGCGCCGCGCTCTCGGCCGCCTTCCCCGGTCAGCGCCTGGTGATCCCGGCCGGCAACCTGCGGACCCGCGCCAACGACACCGAGTACTCCTTCCGCGCCGCCAGCGAGTACGTGCACCTGACCGGCGACCAGAGCGAGGACGCCGTGCTGGTCCTCGAGCCGCGTGCCGAGGGCGGCCACGACCAGGCCCTCTACCTGCTGCCGCGCTCCAACCGGGAGAACGGCGAGTTCTGGCTGGACGGCCAGGGCGAGCTCTGGGTCGGCCGCCGCAACAGCCTGACCGAGGCCGCGCAGCTGCTCGGCCTGCCCACCCGGGACGTGCGCAAGGTCGCCGAGGAGCTCGCTGCGGCCGACGCCTCGGTCCCCACCCGGATCGTGCGCGGCTACGACGCGACCCTGGAGGCCGCGGTCACCAGCACCGAGGAGGGCGACGAGGAGCTGAGGGTCTTCCTCAGCGGCCTGCGGGTGGTCAAGGACGACTGGGAGATCGGACAGCTGCGCGCCGCCTGCACCGCCACGGTCAACGGATTCACCGACGTGGTGCGGGAGTTGAGCCAGGCCGTGGCCACCTCCGAGCGCTGGATCGAGGGCACCTTCTGGCGCCGCGCCCGGGTCGAGGGCAACGACGTCGGCTACGGCTCGATCGCCGCCGCCGGCCCGCACGCCACCACCCTGCACTGGGTCCGCAACGACGGCGAGGTCCGCCCCGGCGAACTGCTGCTGCTGGACGCCGGCGTGGAGACCACCACCCTCTACACCGCCGACGTCACCCGCACGCTGCCGATCAGCGGGACCTTCTCGCCGCTGCAGCGCAAGATCTACGACGCCGTGTACGAGGCCCAGGAGGCCGGCATCGCGGCCGTCAAGCCGGGCGCCCGGTTCCGTGACTTCCACGACGCCGCCCAGCGCGTGCTGGCCGAGCACCTGCTCGCCTGGGGCCTGCTGGACGCCTCGCTCTACGACGTCGAGAAGGTCCTGGAACTGGGCCTGCAGCGCCGCTGGACCCTGCACGGCACCGGCCACATGCTCGGCCTGGACGTGCACGACTGCGCCCACGCACGCCGCGAGTCCTACGTGGAGGCGCTGCTGGAGCCGGGCGTCTGCCTGACCGTGGAGCCCGGCCTGTACTTCCAGCAGGACGACCTGACGGTGCCGCAGGAGTACCGGGGCATCGGGGTGCGGATCGAGGACGACATCCTGGTGACCGCCGACGGCAACGAGAACCTCTCCGCCGCGCTGCCGCGCACGGCGGACGCGGTGGAGGCCTGGATGGCTTCGCTGAGCGGCTGATCCGGCCGGGAACGACCTGCGTGGGGCCCGCACCGGCCGACCGGTGCGGGCCCCACGCGTATCTCGCCGGGGTCGACCGGGTCCGGGGTGAAACGGCAGCTCCGGGTCAGCCGCGCGCCAGGGTCGAGCCGCTTCTTGCAGCGTCGGTCACCGATCGGTCGGCGGCGCTCGGCCGGGCCCGGAGATGATCCTCCGTCAGCCGGCCGCGCACTACACTCGCAAGCGGTTTCGCCACGTGCACAGGGGGGTCCATGACCGAGCGAGGGACATCGCGGCCGGTGGACGTGGCGATCGGGCGGCGCCCCGAGCCGGTGCACACCGTGGGGGTGTACGTCTTCGACGGGATGGCGCCGTTCGAGCTCGGGGTGGTGGTGGAGGTCTTCGGGCTGGCCCGGCCCGAGCTGGCGGGGCTGCTGGCCGCGCCCTGGTACGGGCTCAAGGTGTGCGCGGACCGGCCCGGGACGCCGCTCGAGGCGGTCGGCGGGTTCTCGCTGACGGCGCGGCACGGGCTGGCGGAGCTGGCGGCGGCCGACACGGTGATCGTGATCGGGGTGGCCAACGCGTTCAGCGGGGAGGTCTCACCGGAGCTGGTCGCCGCGGTGCGCACGGCGCACGAGCGCGGGGCCCGGATCGTCTCGATCTGCTCGGGTGCCTTCGCGCTGGCCGCCGCCGGGCTGTTGGACGGCCGGGAGGCCACCACCCACTGGCGGTACGCCGAGCTGCTGCAGCAGCGGTACCCGGCGGTGCGGGTCAAGCCGGACGTGCTCTACGTGGACCACGGCGACCTGCTGACCAGCGCCGGCAGCGCGGCCGGCATCGACCTCTGCCTGCACCTGGTGCGCACCGACCACGGCGCCAAGGTGGCCAACACGGTGGCCCGGCGGTTCGTGGTGTCGCCGCACCGGGACGGCGGGCAGGCGCAGTTCATCGAGGCCGCGGTCCAGCCGGTGGCCGAGCAGGAGGACGGGATCGCGCGCAGCATGCGGTGGGCGCTGGACCACCTCGGCTCACCGCTGACCGTCTCGCTGCTGGCCCGGGCGGCCCGGATGTCCGACCGTTCGTACCTGCGGCACTTCACCGCGCGCAACGGGAGCAGCCCGATGCGCTGGGTGATCACCCAGCGCATCGCGGCCAGCCTGCCGCTGCTGGAGTCGCTGGACGGGAGGGTGGAGGAGATCGCCGCGGCGGTCGGCTTCGAGAGCGCGGCGACCTACCGGCACCACTTCAGCCGCACCATGCGCACCTCGCCGACCGCCTACCGGCGCTCCTTCGGCACCGGGGCGGCCTAGGGCGCGGCTCGGGATCCGGGCCTCAGCAGACCAGGCCGAGGTCGGCGGGGGTGGCGGTCTTCGGGTCGACGGGGCGGCGGCCCTCGGTCGGCCAGCCCTCGCGGATCCAGTACTCCAGGCCGCCGATCATCTCCTTGACCTCGCGACCGAGCGCGGCGAGCTTCATCGCGCCTTTGGTGGAGCCGTTGCAGGCCGGGCCCCAGCAGTAGACCACCAGCAGGCCCGGGGGCAGCTCGGCGACCCGCTCGGGGGTGATCTCGGCCAGCGGGAGGCTGATCGCGCCGGGCAGGTGGGTCCTGCGGTGGGCGCCCTCGATCCGGACGTCGACGATGGTGAAGTCCTGCCTGCCGTCGCGCAGCGCGTACCAGACGTCGGCCGGGTCGGCCTGGCAGCCGAGGCGCTCGGCGAAGAAGGCGAAGGCGCGCTCCGGCGCGAGGGCCGGGATCTCGGTGACGGGCGAGGTGGCGGGCGAGGTGGCGGCCGTGGTCGTGGCGGCGGCGGTCATCGTCGACTCCTTGGCGGTGGGGGATTACCGGGCTGTGGGAAGATCCTCCGCCCCGGGCCCCGGCCACCGACAGTGGCGCGGACGACTACGACCGCCAAGATCCCGCCAGTGCCGTCGGTCGCCTCAGTACCCCGCGCGGGTACGGCTCGGTTCAGCCACCCATGGTGGCGGGGGTACGGACCTCGCCGCCGGTCTGCCGCGGGATGGTGCCCCGGCTCTTGGCCCGGCGCCCACCGCTGCCCCGGCTCCCGCCGCCGCGGGCACTGCCACGGCCCCGGCGCGGCTTCTTGGTCGGCCAGAGCAGCACGTAGGCGGTGGAGATCACCACGAAGGCCAGCCGGATCATGCCCTTGGTCGAGTCCGAGGGGATCAGCAGCGTGCCGCCGTACAGCGAAGCCAGCGCGATCCAGCTCCACCAGGGCACCAGGCGGCGCTGGCCGACCGCGTCCCAGAGCAGGGTGCCGAGCAGGATCGAGGCCGTGTAGTACGTGTACACGCTCGGGTCCAGCAGGATCCGGGCGTTCGCGCCGACCAGCACCACGGCCGGCCAGCGCCCGCGCCGCACCGCCAGGGTGCCCAGGCCCATCCCGACGGCGAACTGCGCGGGGCGGTCCCACCAGGGAGTGGACGGGTCGGAGACGCCCAGCCAGCGCAGCGAGGAGGCCGGCTGGTTGGGGATGGTGAACTTGGCGGCCGACAGCGAGCCCAGGTTGCTCAGGTAGAACGGCAGCCAGGCGATCGCGATCAGCCCGACGCACCAGAGGAAGGAGCGCTTCCAGTCCGGCCGGGGCAGCGCCAGGATCAGCGGGAGGAAGGAGATCGCCCACGGCTTGGAGTCCACCGCCAGCGCCAGGTAGATGCCCACGGCGGCGGGTTTGTTCCGGACCAGCGCGTGCACGGCGAGCATGGTGAAGAAGAGCGCCAGCACGTCGTCCATGTGCGCGAAGCGGACCGAGACCTCCACCCACATCGGGATGAAGGCCAGGCCCGCGATCAGGATCCGCTGCTGGAGCCGACGGTGGTTGGTGCCGGTGCCCCGGTAGTACCAGGCGGCGGTGCGGCCGACCAGGACCAGCATGATCAGGCCGAGGACGGACATCGTCCCCTCGGCCAGCACCTGGCCGATGTGGGCCGGGAACGGCGCGAAGAGCCGGGCGGCTGCCAGGCTCACCGGGCCGATCTGGAGCTCCGGGTGGTGCGCGTACAGGGCGAGACCGCCGCCCTCGCCGCCGCTGAAGAGCAGTTGCTCGCCCTGGCGCAGGTAATGCCAGGAGAACCCGCCACTGGGCTCGACCATCAGGAACCAGATGACCGTCCAAGCGACCAGGAGCACGTGGTGTCTGCGGACAGGCAGGCTTGCGATTCGGCCGGTATCCGACCCGTAGTCGCTCGCACTGTTGTCCGCGCTCGCTCCGCGCACCTCTGTTCCTCTTCCCCGCACCGGCCCCCTCGGCCGGACATCCTATGCGATCAGATGGAACAGCCCGTTGGCTGTGACATCACCCACAGCGAGCCCCGAACCGGCCGGAGCGGCCGCTCGACCGGGTCCGGGGGCGCTCACGGCCGGTCCGTTCAACGGACTCAGCAGGTCAGGCGTGCCGTGCGCCACCCCTGCGGCGACGCAGCAGAACCAGGGTGCCGACCCCGGCGGCGAGCACCGAAGCACCCGCGACGGCGATCGGCGTGGCATCGCCGCCACCGCCGGTGAAGGCCAGGCTCTTCTCGTCCGCCGCCTCGACGGCCTTGGCCTGCTGCACCCCGGCGGCCGCGATCGGCACGGCGGCGGCCTGCGGCGACTGCACCGGGAACGGGGTGACCGTGTTGCCCGAGGCCGACGAGGAGGACGCGGAGGACGCGGCCGACGAGGAGGAGGGCGACGAGTGCGAGGCGGACGGGGTGCCGCCCCCGGCGGACGCCGAGCTGGACGGGCTGCCGGTCGAGCTGCCCGACGGGCTGCCGCTCGGGCTCGGCGAGCCCGTGGCGGCCGAGGAGCTCGCCGACGGGCTGCCGGTCGGGTGGCCGTCCCCGGGCGGCAGCACGCAGAAGTAGGACGGCGTGCTCGCGGACAGCACACCGGGCTGGTCGGGTGCGGCGTCCACCGGCAACCAGTACGCGATGAACTGCGCGAAGGCCGGCCCGGTCGGGCTGCCGTCCGGCAGCCCGAGCCGCACCTTGATCGAGACCGACTTGCCCGCCTTGACGAAGATCAGCGCGCTCGGCGCCGGCACCCCGGTCCCGTCCACCGGACCGAGCAGCCGGACGTCGTTCATGAAGGTCGGGATGGTGCTCTCGGCCCAGTCCTGGCGACTCTTCTGGTAGTCCAGCAGCAGCGTGGTGTTGTCGAGCTTGCCTGCCTGGTCGTTCACCTTGACCGCCGGGTAGAAGACCAGGTCACCGGCCGAGCGGTTGGTCAGCTCGACGCTGAAGGTGGTCGGCTGCCCGCCGGCGGTGATCTCGTTCGGCAGCCCCTCGACCCGCAGCCCGGGCCGGACCGCGTCCGGCACCGCCTGGTCGAGCTGTACCTGCCGCGCCCCGGACGCGCCGGCCGAGACCGCGGGCACCGGGCTGGTCACCGGCGTGCCGGGCGCCGCGAACACGGCGGGGGCTCCGGCCAGCACGGCCGAGCAGGCCAGCGCGCCGATCGCGGCCAGGGCGAGAGAACGATGCATGGGCGTACGCACCTCATCATCAAGAGCCGCGCCCATGGAGATCCCTGGGCCCGCGGGGAAGTCCGACGGAGAATACCGGACGAACTCGCAAGCGTGGGCCCAGGGTTCGGCTCCCAGTGCAGAATTCCCGAGCTGCGCCCCGCATTCACCCCGAACGTTCAGCCGGCTGCCCGCTCGACTCCACCCTCACCCCACCGAGCTGTTGTAGCTGTCGATGGCCGGCTGGATCGCCTTCGCCGCGTCGGCCAGCGCCTGCTGCGCCGACTTCGAGCCGCTGATCGTCTGCTCCAGCGCCGTCTCCACGCCCTTGCGGGCCTGCGGCATCACACCCAGCAGGCAGCCCGCGTTGGCCGCGCTCGGCCTGGTCGCGTTCAACTCGTCGATCGCGGTCCGGAACTGCGGGTTCTTCGCCACCCAGGCCTGGTCGGCCGGCTCGGCCAGGGCCTTGCTGTTGACCGGGAAGTAGCCGGTACCCGCGTGCCAAGTGGCCTGCTGCGCCGGGTCGCTGAGGAACTTGACGAACTCCCAGGCCGCACGCTGCTCGGCGGCCGAGTGCCCGGGACCGTCGATCCAGAGCGAGGCACCGCCGATCGCCGGACCGCCCGGGTCACTCGCGTCGATCTTCGGGTAGGGCGCGGCTGCCACGCTGAACTTGGCCGCCTGGGTGTAGGCGCCCAGCACGCCGGTCGACTCCAGGTTCATCGCGATCCGGCCCGACTTGAACGCGGCCTGCGCGTCCGCCGTGACCGGTCCGAGGTCCACCGCGTAGCCACCCTTGACCAGGTCCGCCCACCACTGCAACACCTGCGCGCCCTGCGCGTCGTCGTAGACCACCTTGCCGGCCTTGCCGTCCCGCCCGTTGCCCTGGTCGCAGTAGAGGGTGCCGGACTCGGCGAGCAGCTCCTCGACGAACCAGCCGTAGATCGCGGCGCCGAAACCGTACTGGGTGGTCTGGCCACTCGCGTTCTTGACGGTCAGTTTCCGCGCGTCGTCCGCGAGTTCGGCCAGCGTCCGGGGCGGCCGGCTCGGGTCGAGCCCGGCCGCCTTGAAGGCGTCCGCGTTGAGGTAGAGCAGGGGCATCGAGGAGTTGAACGGCATCGAGACGAGTTTGCCGCCGGCCGTGTAGTAGTTGCGGATCCCCGGTTCGAGGTCGGCGAGCGAGTAGCCGTCCTTGTCGGCGAAGGCCTGGGTCGGGATGGTCTGCTGAGAGTCGATCATGAACCGGGTGCCGATGTCGTAGACCTGCATCAGCGAGGGGGTGGCCTTCTGCTGCACCGCGGCCTTGTACTTGGCGATCGCGTCGTCATAGGTGCCCTGGAACAGCGCCGTGACCTCGATCTTGCCCTGGTGCGCCTGGTTGAAGGCCGCGATCAGGCTGTTCAGCACGGCGGCGTTCTGGCCGGTCATCGAGTGCCAGAAGGTCACCGTGGTGACGCCTTTGGCGTCCTGGAGGGCCTGCGCCCCCGGCGCCGCGGCCGAGCCGCCGCCCCCGGAGCCAGCGGAGCCGGCCGAACCCGAGGAACTGCACGCGGTCAGGGCCAGGCCCGCCACCACGGTCGCTACCAGCAGCTTGCGCACGTCGCTTCTCCTTCTGACGGACGTTCTGACGATCGTTCAGCGGACCGCGCCCGCGGTCAGCCCACGGACGATGAAGCGCTGCCCGAAGACCACCAGGGCCAGCGTCGGCAGCAGCGAGAGCAGCACGCCGGCCAGGATCAGCCCGGGGGCGGCCGAGTCCGCGACGCGCAGGCTGCTCAGCCCGATCTGCAGGGTCTGCATCTGCGCGGTGCGGGTGATGATCAGCGGCCAGAAGTACTGGTTCCAGGCCGACAGGAAGACGTAGACGGCGATCGCCGCGAGCGAGGGCTTGTTGAGCGGCACCAGGATCCGCCACAGGAACCGCCAGTGCCCGGCCCCGTCGATCCGGGCGGCGTCGCGCAGCTCGGCCGGGAACTGGCGGAAGGACTGCCGCAGCATGAAGGTGCCGAAGCCGGAGGCCAGGAAGGGCAGGACCAGCCCGAAGTAGGTGTTGCCGAGCCCCCACCCCGAGATGGTCAGGTAGTTGGGGATGATCACGGCCTCCCACGGCACCATCAGGGTGGCCAGGAAGATCCCGAACACGGCCGCCGGCCGGCGCAGCGGCAGGAAGACCAGCGCGTAGGCCGCCAGGATCGAGGTGAGCAGTTGGGCGGCGGTGATCACGCCCGCCACCACCGCCGAGTTGAGGTACTGCCGCAGCAGCGGCACCGAGCGGGCCGCGGCGCCGAAGTTCGCCGTCGTCAGGTGGTGCGGGATCAGCGCCGGCGGATACGTGGCCAGGTCGGCGGGTGTCATGAAGGCACCCACCACCGCGTAGTAGACCGGGAAGAGCACGGTGCCGGCGGCCAGGGCGAGCACCAGGTGGACGGCCAGCCGGCCGAGGGTTCGCCTCACGAGTAGTGCACCCTCCGTTCGACCAGCCCGAACTGCACGGCGGTGCAGGCAAGCACGACCACCAGCAGCACCACGGCCTGCGCGCTGGCCGCGCCGAAGTCGCTGGAGCCGTAGGCGAAGGCCTTCTCGTAGACCGAGTAGACGAGGGTGCGGGTGGCGCCGTCCGGGCCGCCCTGGGTCAGGATGTTGATCTGGCCGAAGCTCTGCAGCGCGTTGATGGTGGAGACCACCACCAGGAAGAAGAGGTGCGGCCCGAGCAGCGGCACCGTCACCGAGCGGGCCAGCCGCCAGCCGCTCGCGCCGTCCAGCCGGGCCGCCTCGGTGATCTCGGGAGCGATCGAGCCGATCCCGGCCGAGAGCACCAGCACGTTGTAGCCGAGGTTCAGCCAGATGGTGGCCAGGGCCACCGAGAGCAGCGCGTGGTGCCGGTCGGTCAGCCACGGCACCGGGCCCGAACCCAGGTGCGACAGCAGGCCGTTGAGCACGCCGGTGGCCGGGTTGTAGAAGACGCCGAAGACCACCGCGGCGCTCGCCACCGAGAAGGCGAAGGGCAGCGCGAAGGCCGAGCGGAGCACCCGCACCCCCCGGATCCGGCTCTCCAGCAGCAGCACCAGCAGCAGCGCGCCGATCACCCCGGGGACCACGGTGAGCAGGACGAACAGGGCGGTGGTGGCCAGCGTGCGGCCGAACTCGGCGGAGCCGAGGAGATCGGTGTAGTGCCGCAGTCCGACATAGCGCGAGGGGGCGCCGAAGAGGTCGTTGGCGTGGGCACTCAGGTAGAACGTGCGGTAGAGCGGGTAGCCGAGGAAGACGGCGAAGACGGCGAGCGAGGGCAACAGGAAGGCCCAGGCCAGGGCACGTTCCCCCAGCCGTGCGGCGGGCGCGGTGGTTGACGGCGGTCTCGGCATGCCCAATCCCCCTCCAGGATGCGCGGGCAGACCCTGACGGTCTCGCGCCGAGATGACTCCCGGGCGGCCGCTGGGCGACGCTCATGTGTCATGCCCACCACCAGTCTCCCCCGAACCTTCCGCCCCGGGTCCTGGCGAACCCGGGGCGGAAGATCGGAATCTGACGCTTGATCAGGAGGCCAGCGCCTGCGCCTGCTTCACCAGCCGGTCGGCCTGCGCCGTCAGGTCACGCGCCTGGTCGTGGCCGAGCCGCTGGTGACCGAAGGCCACCTGGTCCAGCAACTGGGCGATCTGCCCGGCCAGCTTGTCCCGCTGGTCGCCCAGCGCGGTCAGCTTCGCGCTGCTCGCCTGGTACCGGCTGTCACCCGGGCTGGTGGACTCGATGCCCTTGGTCGAAGCCTGCAGCGTGGCGGTGGCGAACCGGCCGACACCCGCGTCCAGTTGCTTGTAGGCCGCGGCCAGCCGCTGGTAGTCCTGACCGGCCTTGACCAGGTTGTGCGGCAGCGCCCAGCGGTTGAGGAACTCGGTCAGCACCCGCCCGTCGTGGGTGTACGGGTCGGAGAGTCCGAGCAGCGCCAGCATGGTGGGCCGGATGTCGGTGTGGTCGGACCAGACCGCGTCGGTCACTCCGAGGTTGCGCACGCCGGGACCGACCAGGCCCAGCCAGGTGGTGTTGATGTCCGGCGAGAAGTCACCGTGGTTCCAGGCGTACGCCGGGCCGAGCGCGACGCAGGAGGCGGCGGTGGCGCAGCTGCTGCCGCCCGCGTAGACGTAGTAGTCCGGGTTGGCGAAAGAGGTGAAGGTCGGTGTCCGCAGCGGGTCACCGGTCTGCATGTGCAGGATCTTCTGCTCCGCCTGGTCGGCCAGGTAGTTGGAGACGGTGTCGGTCTTGCCGGTGATCGGGTTGACCGCCGTCACCTTGGACCAGGCCTGCTCGAACTGCCGGGTGACCGGGGCGTTCGGGCTCGGATTGCCGTTCAGGTAGAAGTTCGGCGCGGAGTCCGCGTGCACCTGGAACGGGGTGGTGACGCCCTGCTGGGTGGCCAGCAGGCCACGGGCGTTGGCGTTGACCTCGCCGATCTGGCTGTAGCTGCACGGGATCTCGACCCCGTCGCAGTTCGCCGGGGTGGGCCGGCCGCCCACGAAGTGGTCGTTCTCGTCCGCGGTCACCACGAAGAGGGTGTTGTCCGCGTTGAGGCCGTCCTGGTGGATCCGCTGGAAGAAGTTGGCGAAGGCGGTGTCATAGGACTTCAACTGCGCCGTGTAGCCGGGGTCCCCCGGGCCGAACGCGCCGGCGCCGGCGCCGTGCTGGTCGTGCGCGTCGGAGATGTAGCCGTAGGTGACCGGGACGCCGGACTCCTGCATCTGGGCCACGTAGCCGAGCGAGTTGTCGGCCGTCATCGCGTCGAAACCGGGGAAGCCCGGGTTGCCGTTCGGGTCGGTGATCGGCTTGCCCGCGGTGCTCTTCACCACGCCGTTCGCGCTGATCGCCGGGTCCACGCTCTTGGCGCCGAACAGCGCCTGGTAGTTCTGGTAGCCGCCCGGCTCGTCCGGCAGCGGGTCGGCGCTGGCGCCGCCCTTGGCGCAGAGCGCCGACTGCTGCGCGCAGTGGATGCCGATGCCGACGTAGTCCGCCTGCGCCTTGGCCGGGTCGTCCTTCGCCTCGGCGGCCTGCGGGGAGTTCGCGCCGAACACCTTGTTGATGTCGACGTTGGTGTTCTCCAGGACGGTGTTGGCCATCGAGACCGAGCCGAAGTCGCAGCCGGCCTTGGTGTACGCGGCCCATGGCGCCGGCGCCATCTTGCCGTCCTGGCCGACCATGGTGGGCGCGGAGTCGGACGGCGTCGGCACCGAGGAGTCGGCCACGCCGTCGGTCCAGTAGGCGAAGCTGCTGGCCGAGTTGGTGGTGCCGTTCGGGTTGTAGTAGCGGTACGAGTTGGAGACCGCCTGGCCCTGCCGGTCGCCGTACAGACCGGTGATCGAGGTCAGGATGTCGTCCCCGGTGTGGGCGATCAGCGGCGTGTGGTGGTTGTCGTCCACCGTGCCGTTGCTCTCCAGGAAGTCGAGCAGGTGGGGCATCTGCTCGAGGTCGGAGGGCACGTTGGGGTTGTCCCGGCTGAAGTGCACGTTGTCGAACTGCAGGTAGATCACGTGCTGCACATCGCGTCCGTCGGACGAGATCTGGCAGCTGCTCTGGCCGGGGCGATGGTGGTCGGGCGCGGCGGACGCCGCTCCCGCGGACATCATCCCGAGCCCCAGCCCGGCCGCGAGCGACAGGGCCAGCACCTTGCTCTTGCGCATCCTGCTCCCTCTCTGGGCGCGATCGCGCGCCCGCGACGGAACGCGCGTAGATCGCCGTCCGGGGAGCACAGCGGTGCCCCCCGTCGTGCGTGCCACAGGCTGCCACAGCGGCCCTGAACGCAACAGGAGGCAGGAGCTGTCCGATGGTGAAGTCGTAGTGAACTGGCGAAGGGTCGCCGGCGGCTGACTGATTCTCAGCTGTTCGCGAAGACGGCTCTGGCCGGCCACTCGGACTGCGGGCGGTCCGCGTAGAGGTGGAGCAGGTCGTGGTAGATCGGGTCCAGCCGCAGCCCGTGGTCGATCAGCCCGAGCCGCCCGGCCACCGAGCGGGATCCGGGGTTGTCGGGGTGGATCCAGGCGAAGACCGGCAGCTGCGGGGTGTGCTGCCGGGCGGCGGCGAGCGCCGCCCGGCTCAGCTCGGTCGCGTAGCCCTTGCCCTGGTGGGCGGGCGCCAGCCGGTAGTAGAGGTTCCAGTGGGCGCGCGCCACCTGGGTCTGCACGCCGCCGATGCCGACCACCGGACCCGAGCCGCCGGCGCTCTCACCGCCGGCGCCGCCCGGGCCGCGCAGCCGCACCGTCCAGTAGCTGAGCCCGTCGGCCCAGCCCTCCACCGCCCGCTCGATCCACTCCCGGGTCTGCCCGATCTCGGTGTGCCGTCCCTGCGGCCGGTGCCGCCAGACCTCGGGGTCGGAGTTGATCGCGAAGAGCGGCTCCAGGTCGTCGAGGCCGACGGCCCGCAGTTCGAGCCGCTCGGTGCGGACGGTGCGCAGCGGTTCGGTGATCTCGGTGATCTCGGTCATCCTCGGAGCGTAGGCCCGGCGCGGCGCGGCCGACCTGCCGGGGTCAGGCCGTTTCGCGTAGTGTCGCCGGCGCTTGACCCTCACACCGTGTCAGGGTCATCGGAGGCACTGCCAGAGGGGCACGCCGGTGCGACCCCCTGGTCACGGGCCGGTCGAGCCGAGGATCTCCGCCACGAGTCGGCGCGCGTACGCGGCGTCGAGTCCGTCCGGACGGAAGAGGATGCGGTACATCATGGGCCCGACGACGCGGTCGATGACCGTCTCGACGTCGGGCGTCTTCTCCCCACGTTCAGCTGCTCGGGTGAGGATGAAGTCGATCTGGTCGGCGGCGTAGGCCGAGCACTGGCCGGCGTTGCTGCCGTCCGGGTCGCCGAGCAGGGCATCGCGGATGTAGGAGCGACCGGCGGGATGGGCCATCTCGTCGAGGAACTGCTCGGCCCAGGCCGTCAGGTCGGATGCCAGGGCACCGTGGTCCCCCGGCGCGGTATCGGGCCGCAGACGCTTGACCGCTACGTCCGACAACAGCTCCTGCAGGTCCCCCCAGCGGCGGTAGACCGTCGACGGCGTCACACCCGCACGCTGGGCGACCAGCGGCACCGTCAGGGCGTCCCGGCCCACCTCCGACGCGAGTTCGTGTACGGCGGCGTGGACCGACGCCTGGACCCGGGCGCTGCGCCCACCAGGGCGCACCATCTGCCTGCTCATAGAACCCACCTTAAAGCAAAATCATTGCGTCTAGCGAACCCAACCTCCGGGCGACGAACCGGCCACTCGTTCGACGACCTTCTCGCCACGAGCCGTGTACGCACCGCCACCTCGTGCATGCCTGCGAGGAGCGGCGCCTTCGGCCCGGATGGAATGGTTCGGCCGGGCCGGCAGCACTCGTTCAGGCTGCGCGCGCGAGCTCGCGGGCGGGCTGGGTCTGCTCGTAGGCGTGGCCGACTCGCATGAGCACGCTCTCTCCAAGCGGTCGCCCGAGCAGCTGCATGCCGATCGGCAGACCCGCCGCATCGTGGCCGACCGGTACCGACAGGGACGGCAACCCGGTGATGTTGGCAGGGGATGAAAGGCGTACGTAGGCGTCGGAGACACCCTCGACCGTGCCGTCGGCCCAGGTGATCGTCTCCTGGCCGGCCTTGACCGCGGTTGCCGGGACGGTGGGGGCGGCGACCAGGTCGACGTCCTGCAGCATGCGCGCCCATTCCTGCCGCATGAGGGTGCGGGCGCGCTGGGCGCGAAGGTAGTCCCCGGCGGGCATCAGTTCGCCGGCCTCGAGGAGGATGCGGACGTCGGCCTGGTACAGCTCGGGGACCGTGCGCAGGGTGCGCTCGTGGTAAGCGGTTGCCTCGGGCACCATCAGGCCCCACTGAGTGGCTTGGATGTAGCGGGTCATGGGGATCTCGACGTCGACGAGGCGTGCGCCAAGGGTCCGGAGCTGGTTGATCGCGCGCCGTACGGCGGCTTCCACCTCCGCATCGACGTGGTCGAAGAAGTAGGTACGCGGCACGCCCACGCGCAGGCCCGTCAGGTCCGCGTCCGCGACCGGCCGGTAGTCCGTGCCGGGTGCGGGCAGGGAGGCGGGATCGCGGGGGTCGTGTCCGACCAGCGCCGTCAGGACCAGGGCCGCGTCCTCAACGGTGCGGGTGATCGGGCCTACGTGGTCCAGTGACCAGGACAGGGACGTGATGCCGTGGCGGGAGACGAGGCCGTACGTCGGCTTGAAGCCGACCACCCCGTTCAGCGCGGCGGGCACCCGGATCGATCCGCCGGTGTCGGTGCCCAGGGTGAAGGTGGCGGTGCCCGCGGCGACGGCGACGGAGGATCCGCCGCTGGAGCCGCCGGCGATCCGGCCGGTGTCCCAGGCGTTGTTGGTCTGCGGGGTGGTCAGCCCGTAGGCGAACTCGTGGGTATGGGTCTTGCCGACCAGGATGGCTCCGGCCGCCGACAGGCGTGCGGCGACGGTGCTGTCGGCCTGCGCGCGGTGGTCGGCTCGGACACGGGAGCTGGCCGACGTCGCCGCGCCGGCGACGTCGATCAGGTCCTTGAGGCCCATCGGGATGCCGTGCAGCGGACCACGGTAGTGGCCGGCCGCGATGTCGTTCTCGGCTTCGCGCGCGGCCCGGCGGGCGTGCTCGGCGGTGACGGTGACGTAGGCCTGAAGGTGCGGGTCCACCTGTTCGACGCGCTCCAGGACGGAGTCAGCCAGCTCGACGGGGGATAGCTGCCGAGCCCGGATCGCCTCGGCGGCTGCGTTCAGGGACAGTTCATACGGCTGCATCGTGCATCTCCTGTTCCGCGCGGTAGGCGGGGGCGGGCGGGGTGTCCCCGAAGTCCAGCTCCCGCAGGACCGCGACGACGGAGTGGATGTGGTTGGCGGTGGCTGCGACCGCAGCGTGGCGGTCGGCCGGCAGCGGGAGCCCGGTGCGGGCGGCCCAGCGGGCCGCTTCCGGCGGGGTGAGTTCAGCGCAGGACATGGACTTCTCTCTCCTCAGGGCTGGAGGGGCGGAGCAATCCCCGACCAAAAGCTAAAGGTTTGCGTTAGTCGACGGTAGAGCCTACGGTGGCTTAAAGCAAACTCATTGCGTTTAGCGCCGAGGAATCTCATGCCCACCGTCACACCCCGCGCACCTGCGCAATCCAGCCGCCCGGGAGCCCGCACCCAGACCGCCAAGCACGCGGCGTCCTTCGTCCTGGACGCCTCGATCCTGGCGGCCCTCCTCGCGGCATCCAGTGCGCCGACGCCGCTGTACCCCCACTACCAGCACGCCTGGGACCTGTCCGCGCTCACCATCACCGTGGTCTTCAGCGCCTACTCCCTGACGCTGCTGCTGGCGCTGCTCATCACAGGTGCGCTCTCCGACCACCTCGGGCGGCGCCCCGTCCTAGTGGGCGCCCTGCTGCTGGAGGCCACCTCCATGGTGCTGCTGGCCTCGGCGGACGGCGCCGGAGCGCTGATCACCGCCCGGATCCTGCAGGGAGCGGCCACCGGCGCGGCCACCAGCGCCGCGGGAGCGGCCCTCCTCGACCTGCAGGACCCCCTGCGCCCGGGCCGGTCCGCCCTGACCAACAGCATCGCCCCGGTGGCGGGCATGGCCGCCGGCGTCCTGGCCTCCACCGTCCTCGTCCGCTTCGCCCCCGCGCCCACGGTCACCGTGTACGTCCTACTGGCGGTCCTCTTCGCTGCCCAAGCGATCGCGGTCACGTTCACCGCGGAGACGGCCCGCGCACACGCCGGTGCCCTGCGGTCGCTGCGCCCTCACCTCGCGGTGCCGTCGTCGGCGCGCAGCGCCCTGCTGGCGGTCGGCACCGCTGTCGTCGCCGTCTGGGCCCTGGGGGGCTTCTACTCCTCCCTCGGACCGGCGCTCGTGCACCTCGTGGCCCCCGGTGCCTCACAGGCGGCCGGCGGCATGGTCTTCTTCGTGCTCACCGCCGCGGCCACGCTCACCGTGTGGACACTGCGGTGCACAGCGCCGCGCGCCGCCGCCGGCGGAAGCCTGGCCGTCATTGCGTCCGCGGCCCTGAGCCTGCTCGGTATGCACGGCTCCGGCTTGCCCGCCGTCTACGGCGGCGCGGCCCTGGCGGGCGTCGCCTTCGGGGCCGTCTCCCAAGGGGCGCTGCGCATGACGCTCGCCTCACTCGACGAGCAGGACCGCGCCGCGACCCTGGCCGCCTACTACGTCCTCAGCTACCTGTCCATGAGCCTGCCCGCCATCGCCGCGGGCGCCGCCACCCAGCACTACGGGCTTAACACCGCCGCCCACGCCTACGCCGTAACCGCCGCCCTGCTCGCCGTCGCGGGCCTGGCTGCACTCGCCATGTCGAGACGCACGGCAGCCCATAGCGCACACAACGACCTTCCGTAACGAGACCAGAGGAAACAACCGATCATGAGCACTCCACCGACCACCGACCCGACCGCCATCCCCTGCTGGACCGTGGGCGACGTCACCGTCCACCGCATCGACGAGGTCCTCCTGCCGCCCGCCACCGGACCGTGGCTGCTGCCCGACGCCACCCCGGACGTCGTCGCCGGGCAGGACTGGCTGCGCCCCCACTTCGCCGACGACGAGGGCGTCCTGCACATCGACAGCCACAGCTTCGCGTTCACCGTCGGCGGGCTGCGCACCCTGGTGGACACCGGCATCGGCAACGGCAAGGAGCGGGCCAACCCCGCCTGGCACAACCTGAACACCGACTACCTTCAGCGCCTCACGGCGGCTGGATTCCCCCCAGACTCCGTCGACCTGGTGATCCTCACCCACCTGCACGCCGACCACGTCGGCTGGAACACGCACGAGGTGGACGGAGACTGGGTTCCCACCTTCCCCAACGCCCGCTACATCACCTCGCGCGTCGAGCGGGAGTTCTGGGCCGGGTACGACATGGAAGAGGCGCGCGAGCAGATGTTCCGCGACTCCGTGATCCCGGTGGAGGAGGCGGGACTGCTCGACCTCGTCGACGTCCCCGCAGACGGTGTCGAAGTCGTCGCGGGCCTGCGACTGATCCCCACCCCCGGGCACACCCCCGGCCACATCGCCCTTGAGTTGACCAGCCGCGCAGAGACGGCACTGATCACCGGCGACTGCATCCACCACCCCGTCCAGCTCGCCCACCCCACCATCGGTGCCTGCGTCGACATCGAGCCCGAGCAGTCCGAAGCCTCGCGCCGCAGGCTGCTCGGTTCGCTCGCCAGTACGGACACCCTCGTCCTGGGCACCCACTTCGCGCCGCCCACCGCCGGCCGTGTCGTCACTCATGAGGGCGCCTACCGGCTCTCGCCCGTCCCCGCCGACTCGCACTGACCGGCAACGGTCCAGCCCGCACATGAAGATCGTCATCGAAGGTAACAACTCCCCGCCTCAGCTGAGACATCGAGGCTGCGGGCTCGTGGTGCCGATCGCGGCAGTCCGGGTCGCCGAGCTGAGCGCGGTGGCGGGCGGCTACCAGCCCGAGCAGATCGGCCCGGTGGCCGGTCCGCTCTTCGACGAGCTGTGCCGGCGAGTGGCGGACTCCCGGCTGACCCCGCCGGGCCGGGCATCGCCTACTACGAGCCGACCATCGACGCCAACGGCTGGCGGTCGACGGGGTACACCAGGGAGCTCTACCTGGAGTGCCCCGAGGACCGGGCCTGCTGGGTGACGGAGCTTCAGGAGCCGGTGGTCCAGGCAGGGTAGTCGCTGCCCCAGCGGGTCGGACCGGACGCCCAGGTGGCGGGAGCGCCGGCGTAGCCGATCGGGGGGCGGGCGTGGCGGAGCAGGCCGTAGGGGGAGGGGGTCTCGGCGAGCCGGGGTGTGGGGGTGCCCGGCTCGCCGTCCGCCGTCTCGCGGTCCATCCCGAGCAGCCACTGGGCGGTGCCGGCCAGCGAGTGGCGCAGCAGGGTCGCTCGGCCGCTCTGCTGGCGCTCCGTCAGCGCTCGCAGCACTCCCGCTGCCAGCAGGTAGCCGGTGCCGTGGTCGAGCGCCTGCGCGGGGAGCGCGCCGGGGTGCCCGTCCGGGCTCGCCTCGATGGCGGCGATGCCGCAGCCTGCCTGCACCAGGCTGTCGAAGCCGCGCCGGTCCGCCCACGGCCCCCGCCGGTCCCAGGCGCGCAGTCGGGCCACGATCACGCCGTCCGGCAGCAGCCCGTACCGTTCCAGCGCGCCGGGGCGGTAGCCGGTGACGACCACGTCGGCGGTGGCGATCAGCTCGCGCAGCACGGCGAGGTCGGCAGGGCGGTCCAGGTCAAGGAGCGCCGAGCGCTTGCCGAAGCCGGTGTCCGCGTGCGCGTCCTCGCTCTCGGGCAGGCGCGGGGAGTCGATCCGCAGCACGTCCGCGCCGAGCAGCGCGAGGGTGCGGGTGGCGACGGGGCCGGCGATCACCCGGGTGAGATCGAGGACGCGCACGCCAGTGGCGGGGAGCGGGGCGGGGGCGAGCCGCTGGGCGGTCGGACCGTTCGAGCCGCGTTCCACCAACGGCTGGTCCCCCGCCCGCGGTTCGCGGACCGCCACCGCCAGCGCCCCCGCCGCGTACGCCGTCTCCTGCACCTCGACCGCCGCCCGCCCCGCCAGCTCGGCACCGAACCGCTCGGGCGTGGTGCCGAGCGCGGCCAACAGCCGCTCCCGGTGGTGCGGGTAGTTGGCGTGCGTGCGCACCCACCCGTCGGCGGTGCGCCAGAAGCCGGAGAGCGGGGCGAAGGCGGTCAGGGCCCGTCCGTCGATCCGCAGCTGACGCTCGCTCACGAAGGCCGTGGCCACCGCCGCCTCGTCCACCTCCAGCGCCGGCACCGCACCGCCGTTGCGCACCGCCAGCAACTCGGCGGCCGCGAGCGAGCAGACCCCGACCGTGGCCCGGGCCAGCCGCAGGACGGGCAGCCGAGCGGGGAGCGCGCCCGGCGCGCGGTGGTACGTCACGCCGTCGAGCAGCGGCAGTGGGCCACCGAGCGCGGACCAGGCCTGGGCGGTGGGGGCGTCGTGATCCGTCGCAGCTGTCACACCGACATTCTGCGCCGCCCTGTCGCGGCGGATGCGCCCTCCGGCAGCGGCCGGTGCAGGTGCGGCCCGTCGCCGGGGAAGGGGCCCTGGAGTTCACGGGCCGGCTTGGGGTCGGACCACACCTCGGCGGTGGCGCGCCAGGAGGCGAGGTTGCGGGCGAAGGGGAGCAGGAGGCCGGTGTCGGCTCCGGCGACCAGGTCGGCGAGCAGCTCTCGGACACAAGTCCCGCGCTCGGTCTCCGGGAGCCAGTGCAGCCAGGGGAGTTCCTCGGCGAGCACTTCCTCGGCGAGGTCCGGCTGCCGGCCGGCCAGGATCGCCAGGGAGCGGGCGGCGATCCGCAGCCCCGATGCGGTCGCCTCGAAGCGCTCGACCCGCATCAGGACGAGGTTCTCCTCGTCGCGGCGCTCGAGTATCACGTCCGGTTCGTCGAGCGAGGGCAGCACCTGGGAGGGGCCGCGCAGGAAGGCACTGTACGCAAAGGTCTGGACAGCCATGCCGAAGGTCTATCTGAACTACTTCAGACAGACCCGGATCGTCCGACGCGACAGCCCAGTGCCTACCAGTGCCCCGGGCGGGTCAGCCCCGCCGGGAGCTTGGTGGTCACGTCACCCTTGGCGGCGTTCAGCTGGGGCTGGGTGAGGAAGAAGGCGCCGGTGAGGTCGGCGCCGTGCAGCCTGGCGTCGCGCAGATCGGCGCCGATCAGGTCGGCGCAGCGCAGGTCGGCGCGGCTGAGGTCGGCGGCGATCAGGTAGGCGCCGCGCAGGTCGGCGCCCCGCAGGGTGGTGCCGGCCAGCTTGGCGCCGATCAGGTCGGCGCCGCGGCGGTCGCGCTTCTTGCCCGGGACGGCGGCGCGGACGCGTTCGCTGGTCTCCAGCAGGAGGACGTTGACCCGCCCGCGGTGGGCGGCGACGTCGAGGGCGAGCAGCTCGGCGGGCGTGCCGGTGGTGAGGGCCTCGGTCTCGGCGAGCAGCGTGCGCAAGGCGGCCGTGGGGGCCAGGGTGAGCGCCTCGTTCAGGTACCAGAGCAGCTCGTGCAGCTGCCGCATCAGCGGGAAGACGTCGAACATCTCGCGCGCCGTGGCCGGAGCCTGCCGCCAGCTGGTGCCGCCGTAGGTGAGCTGGGAGACCTGCTGCCCGGCGCCGAAGCAGTCGTAGACCGTGCAGCCGCTGAACCCCTTCGGTCGCAGCTGGGTGTGGATGCCGCAGCGGAAGTCGGTGTCCAGGTTGCGGCAGGGCTTGCCGGCGTCCTTGGTGACCGCGAAGTCCGCCGAGGCCGTGAAGGGCAGCGCCACGCAGCACAGGCCGAAGCAGTTGGCGCAGTCGCCGGTCAGGGCAGCGGGGGTGGACTCGGGCACGGTGGTCCTCTCGAACAGCGGCGGCGGCTTCCGAGTAGAGCCGAAGGTGGGAGCGCGAGTCCAATCAGGCCGACGCCGAGGCGAGGGCCGCCCCGCGCAGCTCGCGGATCAGCGCCCGGACCCCGAGGGTGCGGGCCAGCTCCGGCGTGGTCACGTACCCGACCGACCGGGTCGGCCGGTCGGGCCCGAGGTCGGCGACCGTCACCGTGGCGGGCGCGTCCAGCACGGCGAGCCGCGGCATGATCGCCATGCCCATCCCGCGCGCGACCATCGAGAGCACCACGCTGTCCTCGCCCGCGTCCAGCCTGGCGGCGGGCAGCCAGTCCTGCAGCGCCCACCACTCGCGCGCGTAGGAGGAGCAGTTCTCGGCCCAGTCGATCAGCGGCAGGGTGCGCGGATCGGGGTGACCAGCCGGGTGGACCAGCGAGTACCGCTCCTCGAACAGCTCCCCGGCGACCACGTCGTCCGGCAGCGGATGGTTGCCGCTGAGGGTCGCGATGCCGAGGTCGGCACGCCCCGCCCGGACCTCGCCGGCGGTGCCGGGGCCGATCTCGGGCACGATCCGCACCTCGGGGGCCAGACCCGGGTGGACGGCGGCGAGGCGGGTCAGCGCGGTGGGCAGCAGGTGAACGGCGGCGCTGCGGAAGGCGGCGATCCGCAACGGACCGGTCAGCGCCTTGGTGCTCGCGCCGCGCGCCTCGTCGGGCAGGGCGTCGAGCAGCCGCAGGATCCGCCGGGCGTGGGCGGCCGCGCGCTCACCGGCGGGGGTGGGGCGGGCGCCGTGCCGGCCGCGGTCGAAGAGGACGGCACCGATCTTGCGCTCGCACGCGCTGACGGCGTGTGAGACGGCCGACTGGGTCAGGCCCAGCGCTCCGGCGGCGGCGGTGAAGCTGCGCGCGCGATCGACGGCGACCAGGATCCGCAGCTCGCGGACGGCGAGATCGTTCACGCCGGCCACCGTACCCCGCCCGCCCCGGTGGGCCGGGGTGGGCGGGGTACGGCCGGTGCGGGGCCGACGGTCAGGGCTGGTCCGGGTGCGGCGCGTAGCTCGGGTGGCCCGGCTGGCCGCCGTACGGGTTCTGCCCGCCGTAGGGCGGCTGGCCCTGCGGCGGCATCGGCTGCTGCTGCGGCGGGAACGGCTGACCCTGCGGCGGCATCGGCTGCTGCTGCGGCGGGAACGGCTGCGAGGCGGCCTGCGGCGGGAACGGCTGCGGGGCGGCCTGCGGCGGGAACGGCTGCTGCTGCGGGAACGGCTGACCCTGCGGCAGGCCCTGCGGCGGGTACGGCTGACCGGGCAGCGGCATCCCCTGCGCGACGGCCGGCGGCATCGAGCCGTCCGCCATCGCCCCGGGCGGGAAGGCGGCCGAGAGCTGGTCCATCTCGTTGCGCCAGTAGCGGTGGATGTTCAGGCGGCGCGGCTTGTCGTCACCGGGGAGCTGGAGGTACATCGAGCTCCAGATGGTGGCCCGCTTGACCCGGCTGACCGGGAAGGCGTGGCGCGGGAAGACCCCGACCACGTCGCCCGGGCGGTTCGTCCAGCGGCTCGCGACGTTGACCACGACCGAGCTGTTGGTGAGGGTGAGGAAGTAGAACCGGCGGGTCAGCGCGACGATCAGCCCCAGCAACGGGACCTCGTCGAAGACCGCGTTGAGCCACGGGCTCGGGCCGGTCTCCACGTGCACGCACGCGATGAACGTCTCCCCGGGCGGTGCCACCTGGGAGAGCTTCTCGATGACCTGAGCCTTCTGCTTGGCCCGGCGAATTGCCATGGTTTGTCCTCGTTACCCCGTCTTGGCCGCGGCAGTGCGCCACGCTGAAATCGGCTGAGATTAGCAGGTGGTGATGACAGGTAGAACCCGCAGCGCACCGTACGCGGCAAGGCCCCCGGCGCCGAGTCGCACGCGCCGGGGGCCTTGCCGAGCCGGTCCCGCCGGGAACCGCTACTTCATGCTGCCGGTCATCGCCTTGATGAGGGTGCCCGACGGGTCGTCAGCCTCCAGCGAGTAGGCGAAGATTCCGCCCAGCCCCTTGCCGGTGGCGTACGTGCCGCGGGCCGCGATGGCCTGCGGGGTGTCACCGGTGAAGAAGTTGGTGCCGTCGTAGATCCACGAACTCTGCGTGGTCGGGTCCCAGTGCACGTCTGCGGCGCCCGTCTTGCCGCCGGCCACCAGTTCCTTCCAGAACGCCACGCCGGCCGCCTGGCTGGTGCCCTGCGCCGCGGACGGGCCGGTGGCGCTCTGGTAGAGGCCGCTGTTGCTCCCCGCCGGGACGCCGGTCCAGCCGCGGAAGTAGAACGGCACGCCCAGCACCAGCTTGGCCGCCGGGAACCCGCCCGGGATCCCGTACGCGGGGGCGCCGTTCAGGAAGGCGTTCACCGCGTTGTCGACGGTGTACTTCTGGGTGCCGGGGGCGATCGGCGTGCTCGGGTCGTTCGGGCTGTCCTGGAGCGGGTCCTGCAGGTTGGTGGGACCGGTCGCGTCCCAGGCGCCGTGCATGTCGTAGCTCATGATGTTGCCGTAGTCCAGGTACTTGCCGATCTGGTCGGTCTGAACGTTGGCGATCTTGTCCTGGCCACTCGGCAGCGCGGCGGTCAGCAGGAAGTGCTTGCCGACGCTGCTGCCGTAGGCGTCCAGCTCGTTGCGGAACTCGGCGAGCAGCGCGGTGTAGTCGGCGGTGTCGGCGGCCGCGTAGTGGTTGCCGGTGTGGCCGCCGGCCGAGGCCGGGTACTCCCAGTCGATGTCGATGCCGTCGAAGACGCCCGCGGCCGAGCCGGTGCCGCCGGAGGCGTCGCCGGAGACGCCGGTGGGCAGGTTGCCCTTGATGAACATGTTGATGCAGGAGGAGACGAACTTCTTCCGCGAGGCGTCGCTGGCTGCCACGTCGGAGAAGAACTTCGAGTAGGTCCAGCCGCCGATCGAGAGGGTGAAGCGCAGGTTCGGGTACTTCGCCTTCAGCTCGCGCAGCTGGTTGAAGTTGCCCTTGATCGGCTGGCTCCAGGCGTCGTTGGTGCCGTCCACGCTGGTGGCCGAGGTGTAGGACTTCTGGTAGTCCGCGAAGGCGTCGCCGGCGCCGTCACCCGCGTTCGGGTTGCTGTCGTTGGTGTCGGCGGCCTTGATGGTCTCGAAGCAGGTCTGGTTGGTCGGGTCGATGTTCTCGAACGCGTAGGTCATCACGTTCAGGCCGGAGGCCGCACCGCTCGCCGCCACGCTGCTCGGGTAGTACTGGTTGCCGTAGATGCCCCACTGCGAGAAGTAGGCCGACTTCACCGCGCCGGTGGGCAGCGCGCCGGTGGTCGCGGAGACCGGGGCGGACTGGGCGCTGCTGTGCCCGGCCACGTCGTAGCCCTGGACGGTGAAGGTGTAGGCGGTGTTCGGCAGCAGCGAGCTGACGGTGACCGAGGTGCCCATCGAGGTGGCGACCAGGTTGCCGCCCGAATAGACGTAGTACGCCGGGACGTTGCCGTTCTGGCCGCCGTCGGTGGCGGCGGTCCAGTTCAGCGTGACGGTGTTGTTGCTGACGCCGGCGGTCACACCGGTGGGGGTGCTGACCAGGCCGTCGCCGCCGGGCGCGGCGCTGCCGCTCGGGGAGGCGGTGGGCGAGGCACTCTGCGACGGGCTGGCGCTCTGCGTGGGCGAGGCGCTCTGGGTCGGTGACGCGCTCTGCGAGGGGCTGGCGCTCCGGGTCGGGCTGCTGGAAGCGCTCTGGGTCGGCGAGGCGCTGCTGGTCCCGCTGCTCGGCCCGGTCAGCGCCAGGTCGTCCGCGTAGTACGTGCCCTGCCCGTACCAGCCGTGCACCCAGACCGTCACCGACGTGGTCGAGGCACCGGTGCTGAAGCTGGTGTTGAGGTCGGCCCAACTGCCGCTGGAGGTCCAGGTGCTGGTGTCGGTGGTCCCGGTGCCGGTCACTCCGAGGTAGGCGTAACCGCCCTTGAGCCAACCGGAGAAGCTGTACGCGGTGTTCGGCGTGACCGTCACGGTCTGCGAGCACTGCGCGGTGTCCGACGCGGAGGCGGCGCCCGCCAGCGCGTAACCGCCGCTGTGCGGCGCGGTGCTGGTGATGCTGCCGAGCCCGCCCGAACAGGTCCAGCCGGCCAGCGTGCCGGTCTCGAAGTCGCCGTTGGTCAGCAGGTTGACGCTCGCGGCGGAGGCCGAGCCGCCGGACAGCGTCGCGAGGCCGGCCGCACCGGCGAGCAGCGCGGTCGCGGTGGCGAGGACGGTCGCCTTGCGGAAGGGCCGTCGAGCGGGTCGGGGCCGCTCGATCTGCCGTGTGGCGGTGGCGCGTTCGGGCATGGTCGCTCCAGTCAGTCACGCCCGGCAGTGGGGTTCCGGACGCCGTGTGGGGGAGGTGTACCTGAGCCGAGGCGGGTGCGCACCCGGCCCGACCCTGCTTCCGCGGATTGGCGCAGAACGTATGTCCTGCCGCCCCTTCCGGTCAACAGGTCTGTACCAATCTGCAATCTGACGGTGCCTCCGACCGGCCCAAACGTCCGAATTCGTCCACCAATGGTCAAGCCACGCTCAAACAGGTCTCTACCACTTGCCAGGTTCGGACCGGGCCTGGCGATGCCTGGTCGGGCCGTTCCCGGCTCGGGGCCGGCGGGTGGCCAGCACCGTGAGCGCGATGCCGCCCGCGACCACCGCGGCGCCGCCCAGCGCCATCGGCAGCGTGCTGCGCCCGCCGGTGACGGCCAGGTCGCTCGCCGCCGGTGTCGCGGTGGTGCGCCCGGCGCTCGGCCTGGCGTCCGCCGGTATCAGTCGGCCGGGCGAGATGCCGCTGTCGGTGGGCGGGAACGAGAGGAGCGGCGGTGCGAGGGCCGAGGACGAGGGGCCGGTGCCGGCGTCGTCGACCGGCCCGGCGGCGGCCGACGACGCCGGCGCGGCGAGCACGGCCGAGGGCGATCCGCCGGTCGGTCCCGCCGAGGGTGCGACGGCCAGCGCCGTCACCGTGAAGTCGGCCGACCCGGTGGCGCCGCGCAGCGTCAGGTGCCCGGCCGCGTGGTCCAGCGGCGCGGTCAGCTGGAGCCGGAAGGTGAACCCCTCCGACTCGCCGGGCCGCAGCACCCTGCTCTCCTGGCACAGGTACTGCCCGGTGTCGGTCCCGGTCACCACCGCGCAGGCCACCGGAGCGGCGACCACCCGTACCCCGGCCGGGAGTTGGACGTTCAACCCGGCACTGCCCGGGTCCGCCGGTGCCGTCCGGTCACCGGTGTCGCGCACGGCGAAAGCCGTCGACACGGTCTCCCCCACCGAGCCGCTGACATCGCTCGCGATCGGCACCAGCGGGCCGCTCTCCACGTTCTGCAGGACGCTGCTGGAGCTCGCGCTCCCGAAGTCGCCGCCCGACCCGGGCACCAGGGTGAGCGGCGCGCCGCCGCCGGGCCGGTGCCCGCCGAGGTCGTTCGAGAGCCGCTGGTCCAGCGGCCCGCCGGTGACGTCCACGGCGTAGGAGAAGAGCCCGCCCGCCGGCGCGTCGCCCCCGCCGCCCGGCACCGTGACCGCGATCGGCACCGCGGGCCGCAGCACCTGGCCCGGGTGCAGCACGGTGTCGTCGAACCGGCAGAGCACCCAGCCGTCCGGCCCGCCCGGGGTGACGGGGTAGGAGCAGTTGCCGTAGTCGCCCCGCAGCGCGTAGCCGGCCGGCGGCTGGAAGGAGAGCACCAGCCCGCGCGCGTCCCGGTCGCCCTGGTCGGTGACCGCCGCGCCGATCGGCGTCGGGGAGCCGGCGCCGACGCTGATCAGCGCCGGGAGTCGGGCCACGGACAGGTCGGGGCCGTCCCCGACGGTGACGGTGGTCCGATCGCTCCCGCCGCCGCTCTCGCGCGCGTTCGCGGCCGTGACCGTGTAGCGCAGGCCGCCGGACGCCCCGACCACCGCACCGGCCGCCGCCCGCACCCCCAGTTGCAGCACGCCGCCGCCGTTCGCCAGGTCGCCCAGCGCGCAGTCGGCCCGCAGCGGTGCGGTGAAGGCGCACTGCGCGGGCAGCCGCAGCTCGCCCACCCCGGCCAACTGCCGCGCGTCGACGGTCAGCTGGACGCCGGCCAGGGTCGAGCGCCCGTCCCCGGCCAGCACGGCGATGCTCAGCGCCTGGTAGCCGCCGCCCGGCGCCAGCAACGCGCTGCCGTCGGCCGCGACGGTGAAGACCGCCGGGCCCGGATCCGCGAACGCGAGCGGCGTCCCGGCGCAGAGCGCCGCAGCGAGGAGCGCGGCCCCCACTCCCCGGCCCCGGGCATACGTGTGCCACCGACCCATGGACGAACCCCCGTCGACGTGCTGTCAGGCCATGCGGCTGTAGCGGAAATCCAAGCACCGCTCCACCGCCCCGCGCCAGCCGGGTGGGTGCCTGTTCGGCCACCCGCCGTCCAGCCGTGGCCCTTTCGTCACCGGCCCGGACCCCCGTGTCCCGCACGGGCCCCCGGTGCGATAGGACGTACTGCGTCCGAGTGGACGTCCGACGGGAGTGTGCACCGGTGCTCTGGCTACGACTTCTCCGGCTCGGCAGCGAGTTCCCGCGGCTCTGGGGACCGCGCCGGCGGCCGCCGCTGCGACCGCGGCCGCTCGGCCGGGCGCTGATCCGGGCGGGCCGGGCCGACCTGCTGGCGCAGCGGCGCACCGGCGCCGAGCACGCGCCGCAGACCGCCGCGCTGCTCGACACCCTGCCGCCCGCCACCCGCCGCGAGATCGCGACGGCGCTGCAGCAGGAGCGACCCGGCCTGACCGCCGGCGACTACGAGTGGGCGGCCACCGTCGCGCTGCGCGACACCCGCTGCGACTGGTCGGCCGCCGAGGTCCACCAGCTCTTCGGGTGGGCACTGGAGGACGTCGATCCGGTGCACCCGACCAGGCACTGGGCGACTGCCGAGAGCTGCCTGGAACTGCCGCTGGCCGCCTACGAGGAGTTGGACCCGGCCGAGCGCGAGCCGTTCCACCCCTACCTGCGCACGGTGCTCGCGGCACGGTTCGGCTGCCACACCGACTTCCACGACCCGGACAGCCGGCCGACCCCCGAGCAGGCCGCCTTCGCCGCGCGACTGCGCGCCCTGCTGCCCACCCGCTTCGACCCGGACCCGCTGCTGCCGGTCGACGAACCGTTCGCGGTCGCGGCCCGCTGCGGCCTCGGCGCCACTCTCTACGAGGACCCGGCGGTGCGCCTGCTCGAGCTGTGCGCGCGCCCGACCGGCGTCCGGCCCGCCTACGAATGGCTCGGCCGGGTCCGGGAGTTGGTCCAGCTCGAACCGGCCGTCCGGCAGCCGCTGCGGACGCTGCTGGCCGCCGGATCCGGGGACCCGACCGGCTGCCCGGCCAGGGAGCGGCACGACGGCCCGCCGAGCGAGCCCGGCGGAGCGCTGCTGGGCACGCTCGCCTGGGTGGCGGTGGTCAGCGAGGACGCCAAGGCGATCCACCACCTGGGCCGGGCGCTGAGCCGCCACGCGGGCCAGGCACCGGACGAACTCCGGCCGGGCGCCGCCCACTTCGTCCGCGCCGGCCTGGCCGCCCTGGCAGCGCTGGCCGGGGAGCCGGGTGCGGGCCAGCACCGCCGGCTGCTGGCCGCCACCTCGCCGACGTCCGCCCGGCAGGCACGCGAGGAGCTGGTCGCGATCCGCGGCCTGCCCGGCGGCGCCGACCTGAGCGGCCTCAAGGTGCCGGTGGGCCCGTACACGGCGGTCTTCACCTACGACCCGGCCGGCTCGGTGGAGCTGGGCTTCCGCAACCAGCACGGAAAGCTGCTGACCCGGGTGCCGTCCCAGGTCCGCGAGCGGTACCCGGCCCGGTACGCCGCGCTGCGCGCCCGGCTCGCCGAGCTGCGCGGGCAACTGGACGTCTACCGGGGCGCGTTGGCCGAGCGGCTGGAGACCGACCCGGGCACGACGGCGGCCCGCTGGCGCGCCGCCTTCCTGGACGCCCCCGGCCTCGCACCGCTCACCTGCACCCTGGTCTGGGAGATCGACACCGTGTCAGGCCCGGTGCGGGGACTGCCCGTGCGGCCCGCCCGGTCCGAGCACTGGGTGCTGCGGGACCTGGCGGGCCGGGTGCACGAACTGACCGACGACACCGTGGTGCGACTGTGGAACCCGCGACTCGGCGACCCCGCGCCGGCCGAGGCCTGGCGGGCCGAGCTGGCGAAGCGCGGGGTCCGCCAACCGGCCGCGCAGCTCTAGGGCCTGTACGGCGGATCTTTTCGGATGAGCCCGCGGCGTTGGGCGCCCGGCTGGGCGTGCGCCCGAGTCGTCCTCGTACTGGACGTACTTGGGCGATTCGGGCGTGCGTCCAGCCGGGATGCCCGGCGTCGCGGGCCCGGAAAGATCCGCCGTACAGGCCCTAGTAGGGCTTGGTCAGGTGTACTCGCTGTGGCGTGTCTTTGTCCCGGTTGGCGCGTTGATGGTGTGTGACACCTGGGGAGATGGCCGAGGTCCGGGAGGATCTGGAGGCGTTCACGGCGGAGATGTTCGAGGCGTTCACGCGCGCGGATCAGCACCGCTGGGGTCAGGCGTATGTGCGTGGGCTGCTGCTGGACGGTCGGCGTAAGTCGGTAGAGCCAATGGCGGCCCGGCTGGGCGAGGACGGCAACCGGCAGGCGCTGGCGCACTTCGTCACCTCCAGCCCATGGAGCCCCGCGCAGGTGCGGGCCCGGCTCGCGTGGCGGATGCACGAGGCCATCAAACCGAGCGCGCTGATCGTCGACGACACCGGCTTCCTGAAGGACGGCGACGCGTCCGCGTGTGTGTCGCGGCAGTACACCGGCACCGCGGGCAAGGTCACCAACTGCCAGGTCGGGGTCTCGGTACACCTGGCCCGGGACCATGCCTCGACGCCGGTGAACTGGCGCCTCTTCCTGCCCACGTCCTGGGACCCCGCCTCGCCGCAAGCCGACCCGGACAAGGTGGCCCGGCGTGAACGCTGCGGTATCCCGGCCGACTTGGGGCACGTGGAGAAGTGGCAGCTTGCCCTGGACATGATCGACGAGACCCGGTCCTGGGGCGTCGAGGTGCCCCTGGTCCTGGCCGACGCCGGCTACGGCGACACGGTCGCCTTCCGTCTGGGCCTGAACCAGCGTGGCCTGCGCTACGTGGTCGGCATCTCCAGCCGGCCCACCGCCCATCTGGCCGCCGCCCGCCCCATCACCCCGCCCTACAGCGGAACGGGGCGGCCGCCGGTGGCCAAGTACCCGACCCCGGCCCTCAGCGTGAAGTCGCTGG
>NZ_JARZAG010000013.1 GCF_029892155.1 Kitasatospora sp. GAS204B
GAGCTGCAGTTACTCCTCGCCACCTGGGCCGGCGCATGCCCTACCTGCCACCGCGACATACCCACACCCACACGAACCTGACCAAGCCCTACTAGGCCACCGCGTCTACCGGAGCCGCTGCCTGGGCCTGCGCCGGCTGCCCCGGTACGCCGCCGCCCCAGGCGGGGGCCGGCGTGCGCCGGACCAGGGCGAGCACCAGCACGCCCGCCACCAGGCCGGTGCAGCCCGCCACCAGGAAGACCCGGTCGAGCCCGGCCGCGAAGGCCACGTGCAGGTCGGGGCGCCCGGCGACGTGGCCGGTGAACTGCCGTACCCGGTCCTGGAAGACGGTGCCGAGCAGCGCGATGCCCAGCGCGTAACCCAGCTGCCGCGCGGTGTTGACCGCGCCGCTGGCCATCCCGGCCCGCTCGCGCGGCACCGCCGCCAGCGCGGTGGACATCAGCAGCGGCGTGGACATCCCGACGCCGACCCCGGTCACCAGCAGGCCCGGCAGCAGCGCGGCCCAGCCGGAGCCGGCCGAGACCAGGCCGAGCAGCAGGGTGCCGCCGCCGATCAGCAGCAGCCCGACGCCGATCGGCAGTTGCGGCGCCAGCCGGTGCGCCACCTTGCCGCTGACCAGTGCCACCACGAAGGCGGCCAGCGCCAGCGGGCAGACCGCCAGGCCGGCGTCGAGCGGGCTGAGGTCCAGCACCTGCTGCAGCCAGAGCGAGGTGTAGGTGAGCTGCGCGAAGGCCGCGGCGGTGAGCAGCAGGCCGCCCAGCAGCAGGCCGAGGAAGGTGCGGTTGCGCAGCAGGCCCAGGTCGAGCAGCGGGTGCCCGTCCCGGCCGCCGCGCAGCTCGGCCACGACGAAGACGACCAGCGCCAGCACGCTCACCGCGATCGAGCCGAGCACCAGCAGGCTGCCCCAGCCCTTGTCGCCGCTCTCGATCAGCCCGTAGGTCAGCGCACCGGCGAAGACGGTGAAACTCAGCGCACCGGCCAGGTCGAGCCGACCGCGCGCCGCACCCGCGCCGCCCTTGAGGTAGCCCACGGTCATCAGCAGCGCGAGCACCGCCACCGGGACGTTGACCATGAAGATCGAGCGCCAGCCGAACTGGTCGGTGAGCAGCCCGCCGAGCACCGGCCCGACGGCCGCCGCGGCCCCGTTGACCGCGCCCCAGACACCGAACGCGGTGCCCCGGTCCCGGCCGTGGTAGGCGCCGTTCAGCAGCGCGGTGGTCGAGGTCATCATCGCGGCGCCGCCGATCCCCTGGGCCGCCCGGGAGGCGATCAGGGTGGCCGCGTCCGGCGCGAGCGCGCAGGTCAGCGAGGCGACGGCGAAGACGACCAGGCCGCCGAGGTAGAGCCGCCGGTGGCCGAGCCGGTCGCCCAGCGAACCGAGCGCCATCAGCAGCGCGGCCAGCACCAGGGCGTAGATGTCCACCACCCACTGCAGGGAGGTGAACGAGGAGTGCAGGTCGGTCGACATCTTGGGCAGCGCGACGTTCACGATGCTGACGTCGACCAGCAGCATGAACGCACCCAGGCAGATCGCCGCCAGGGGTATCCACTTGCGCACGGGTGGCTCCGATCGGGAATTGTGGAATGAACGACCCCTACGATGAACGGGCCCACTCGAATTCCCCAGCCGGCCGACTTGATCCGGCGAATTTCGACATCCAGTACCCTGATCCGATGGAATCCGACACCTTCGACGAGCTGGACCGCCAGCTCGTCCATGCCCTTCAGCTGAACGCCCGGGCCCCGTTCAGCCGGATCGCGGCGGTGCTGGGCGTCTCGGACCAGACCGTGGCCCGCCGCTACACCAGACTGCGCGGCGCGAACTGGATCCGGGTGCTGGGGCTGACCGCCCCCGAGGCGCTGGGCGAGGTGCGCTGGCACGTCCGGGTGCAGTGCACCCCGGACGCCGCCGGTACGGTCGCCGAGGCGCTGGCCCGCCGCGAGGACACCGCCTGGGTGACCCTCAACTCGGGCGGCACCGAGATCAACTGCTCCACCCGGGCCCACCCCACCCAGGCCGACCACTCGCTGCTGCTGGAGCGACTGCCGCGCACCCCCAGCGTGGTCGGCGTCACCGCGCACTGCGTGATGCACACCTTCTTCGGCGGCGCGCAGAGCATGGTGGTGAAGTCCGGCACGCTGACCGGCGGGCAGGTGGCCGCGCTGACCGTCGACGCACCGGCCGACGCACCCACCGAACGGCCGCCCGGGCCGCCGCCGACGCTGGACGAGGCGGACCGGCGGCTACTCGACGCGCTGGCCGTCGACGGCCGGGCGCCGCTGGCCGAACTGGCCGCCGCGACCGGCTGGTCGGCGAGCACGGTGCGGCGCCGGCTGGACGAGCTGACCGGCTGCGGGGTGCTCTACTTCGACCTGGACGTGGACTGGCGGATCTTCCAGGTGCGCACCCACACCACCCTGTGGCTCTCCGTCGCCCCCGCCGAACTCGCCGCCACCGGAGCCGCGTTGGCCGCCCACCCGGAGGTGGCCTACGCCTGCGCGACCACCGGGCCGACCAACCTGCACGCGGTGGTGCTGACCCGGGACGTCCAGGAGCTCTACGGCTACCTCACCACCCGGATCGCCTCGCTGCCCGCGGTGCGGCACCTGGAGACCGCCCCGACGATGCGCATCGTCAAGGGCCCGGGTCCGCTCCCGCTGCCGCCCCGGCGACGCTAGGTCCTGTCCGGTCCTAGGGGCTCTCGTGCGGCAGGTACTTCGACCGGTCGTGCTCGTCGGCCAGGAACGGGACCGACTGGAACCAGAGCACCCCGCAGGCCCGGCAGCAGACCTCCTGGGTCTGCCCCCACTCGGTCGGTGCGAGGGTGGCCGCCCCCTCGACCAGGTCGCGTCCGCACAGGCCCGTCAGGCTGTCGTCCTGGACCATGTGCCACTGCTTCACCGGGCCGGATCGGCCCTGATCGCCGTATTCGGCGTGCATCCGATGCAACATAACTCCACAATGCGCCCGGGCCGGGGCACCCGCTAGGCGAGCGAGCCGTGCAGGCGCAGCCGGGCGACGCCGCCGTCGGGGAAGACGTCGATCCGGGCGTGGGTGGCCGGGCGGGTGCCCGCACCGAGCACGAATCGGTGCACGGCGTCCGGCCGCAGCCCGGTGCGCGGGAGCAGCTCGAACCAGCCGGGTGCGGTGGGGTCGGCCGGGTCGCCGGCCCGCGGGTCGGTGGCGTCGAAGCCCAGCACCGCGGCCCAGCCGGCCGCGTTGCCGAGGTAGTTGCCGGTGTCCACCTCCAGCGCCCGGATCATGCCGCGCCCGGCCAGCCGCAGCCGGACCCAGTCGTGCCCCTGGTCGCGGCGGCGCCGGTTCTCCCAGCCCTCGCCCATCTCGCGGGAGCGGCCGGGCAGGATCAGGTTGAGCGGCGGCGAGAAGAAGCGGTCGGAGGCGTCCTCCACGCTGCCGCCGTGCTCCAGCGCCGCGAGATCGAAGGTGCCCAGCGCGGCGAGCCAGGCCGGGTCGGGCAGCCCGGTGCCGTGCACCCGCAGCCGGGCGATCCCGCCGTCCGGGAACTGGGTGAGCCGCAGGTGGGTGAAGCGGCGGCGGTCCTCGACGGCGAAACCGTTGGCGGCGTGGCCCTTTACGGCGGTGGGCGGGACCAGCCGCTGCCAGCGCACCCCCGGGTCGAGCAGCTCGCGCGGGCCCGGCTGGCCGGGCAGTTCGGCGGCCTCGACGCCGATCCGCTGCGGGTAGTTGCCGCGGAAGTGCGCGGTGTCGACCACGATCCCGTGGATCGACCCCGGCAGCCCGAGCCGGATCAGCGCCCAGTCGTGGTCGGCGGCGGTCGGGTGCGGGTGGGCGGTGTCCGCGCCCCGACGGCGGCGGGTCTCCCAGCCGTCCATCAGCTGGCCCTTGGGGCCGAAGGTGTGCGGGCGGAAGACGGCGGCCTCGGGGCGCAGCAGGTTCTCGCGCTCGGCGAAGAACTCGTCACTGGCGGCCAGGACGGCGGCGCCCAGCCGGCGGTCGGCCAGGTCGGGAAGTCGGCGGTAGGGAGCGTCGGCGGCGAGGTCCTGGTAGTCGGCGTATGCGGGGTCGTAGGTGGTCATGGCTCCACTCTGGGAGCCGACGACCCTTCAGGTCCATCGCAAAGAACTGATCAAAACGTTGAGCCCGACTTAACGATTTCCCGCACCACCCGGCGCAGCGGCGGCGCCTGCTCGGTGCCGGCCCGCACCGCGGCCACCACCCGGCGGTTGGGCAGGTCGGCCGGCAGCGTGCGGACCACCACCGGGCCCCCACCGCCCGCCAGCAGCCGGGGCACCAGCGCCACGCCGAGCCCGGCCCCGACCATGGCGAGGATGGCCGCCCAGTCGGCGGCGGTGTGCGCCCGCTCGGGCACGAACCCGGCCTCGGCACAGGCGCCGAGCGTGATGTCCCGCCACGGGCCGGCCGCGCCGAAGATCCACGGCTCGCCGGCGAGGTCGGCCAGCCGCAGCCCCGCCCGCTCGGCCCACGGGTGGTCCAGCGGCAGCGCGATGTCCAACGGGTCGTCCAGCACCGGGAGCTGGACGAACCTCGGGTCCCGGGCCACGCTCCCCCGCACGTTGAGCGAGACCGACACGTCCACCTCCCCGGCGGCCAGCAGCGCCACCGCCTCGGCCGCCTCCGCCTCCACCACCCGCACCGCCAACCGCGGCGCCCGCTCCCGCAACCGCACCACCGCCGGCACCACCAGCGCCGTGATCGCCGTCGCGAACGCCCCGACCCGCACCTCCCCCGCCTCCCCGTGCAGATAGCCGGCCAACTCCGCCTCGGCCTCCTCCAGTTGACCGAACACCCGATCCGCATGGCGCAACACCAGCCGGGCCGCCGCAGTCAACCGCACCCGCCGCCCGTACGGCTCCACCATCGGCACCCCCACCTGCCGCGCCAGCGCCGCCAACTGCTGCGACACCGCCGACGGCGTCAGGTTGAGCCGGGCCCCGGCCTCGGTCACCGTGCCGTACTCGTGCAGGGCTTGCAGGATGCGGAGCTTCTTGAGGTCCCAGTCGGTCATGGGGGGAGATTACGTCCCGGAAGTCGGCCAGATCGACGTTCGGTGATATCCCTGAAGGCTGTCAGCGGCGAGTGCTAATTCTTGAGACCGACCGAAATCTCCTACCCGAGAGTCGAGATGAGTCTCTCCAATCTCTTGCCACGCCGTCGAACCGAGCAGCCCGCCATGCCCCCGCAGCCGCCCGCCGGACCGGGGGAGCCGCCCGTGCCGGTGCTCCCCGGAGGCGACTTCGACCTGCGGATTCGGGTCGCTCTCTCGCTTCATCAGGCAGACACCGAACTGATTCTGACAGCCTTTCGGGAGGCGAACTGGAACTGCGTACCTGACGCGGATTTCCAGGACCCCGAGCTGGATTCCCACTGGTTCGTCGACATTCCACTGGTCGGCGGCAGGTGGATGGCCGTGACCCTGGCCAAGCTCAAGGTATGGCGGCTGGTGAAACCGTACGGCGTGCTGGTGGATGTCCGCGGTGGCTGGGTGCTCGAGCCGAGCGCGATGCGCCGCAAGAGCTACTACGTGCGCCGTCCGCCCCGCACCGCGAAGGGCCTCGATCGGCTGCTCACCGACCTCGGGCTGCGCGACGACACGGAGTCGATCGACGCACGCTCCCGCTCAGCCGCCGCGCAGGAGTTCGAGCGTCGGGCCGCGCTGCACAACGGCCCCGCCCGGTCGGCCGGCGCGGTGCTGCACGGCCCGGACGGGGAGACCAGCGGCCGCTACCTGCTCCGCGACGGCGGCACGCCGATCGCGCGGTTCGTTGCCGTCTTCGTGGCGGGCATCGCGCTGGCGCTGTTCAGCCAGCCCCTGTGGAGCGCTGCCACGCTGGCTCCCTTCGTCGGGCTCTTCGCCTTCGCGCTCTACCTGACGTTCGGCCAGGAGGGGACCCGAAGGTTCCGGCTGCTGATCGCGGCCGTCGGGGCGAGCGCCGCCACGCTCCTGTCGGTGGTGGCCGGGCTCCTCGCGCCGTCCGGCAGCTTGTGGGGGCGCGCGGCACCGTTCCTCGCGGTCTTCGCCTTCTTCGGGCTACGGTTCCTGGTCCGCGGCACCGGCGCGCGGAAGCTGGCCACCCTGGCTGTACCCCTGCTCATCACGCTCGTCCCGCCGTTTCTGCAGCAGATCGGCGACTTCTCCTACCGGTCCTACCTGTGGGAATTCGGGATGCGGACGGGCGATGTCGAACTGGGCGGAATCGATCAGACGTGGCCCGCCTTCCGCGTGCTCGCCATCGGGCTGGCGGCGTACGTCCTCACGCTCGCGATCGCGGGATACGTCCGCTGGCTGCACACCGATCTGGGCCGGTACGTGGTCATCCCGCTGGCTCTGCTCTACGTCCTGGTGATGGCCACGGCCGCCAGCCAGCACGGAACCCGAGCCGCCGCCACCGCCTGGCACGCCGCCGTCACCCGGCAGCTCCCCCGCACCTTCCACGCGCTCTCCGCCACCGCGGTCTGCGTGCGCCCGCTCGCCGGCGCCATCGCCAGCGAAGGAGCGCCCCTGCCGCACGGTGCGCCGCTGCTGACCTTCGACCCGCTCGCTGCCCGGGTCGCGCTCTGGGACCCGGGCACCGGCAAGGTCACCCGGGTCGCCGCGGCGGACGTCGTGATCACCACGGTCGACGGGCTCGCCTCGCGCTGCTCGTGAGGTTCGCTACGAGGCCACCCGCAGCGCCGGGCGGTTCAGCACCTTGTCGAAGCTGACGATCGCGCCGTGCTGCGGGTGGTTCTGCAGGCGGACGTGGTCGGTCAGGGCGCGGATCAGGAAGAGGCCGCGGCCCGACTCGGCGGTGAGGTCGGGGAAGGTGTCCAGGTCGGGCAGCCGGGGGAGGGTGGGGTGCGGGCGGCCGGGCGGGAGCACGTGGGTGTCGTAGGGGGTGGGGCGGCTGCGGCGGGCGGGGCCGAGGGCGGCGGGGCCCGGCAGGGTGGCTCGGCCGCGGCGGCGGCGCGGGCGGGCGTGCGGGTGCGCGGCGGGCAGCGGGGGCAAGGCGGGCAGCGCGCGGCGGGCCGGCACCAGGTGCGGGGCGGCGGGCAGGCCGGGACCGGAGTCGATCACCTCGATCCGCAGCAGGTCGCCGTCGAGCGCGGCGGTGACCTGGAAGCCGTCGCCGCGGCCCGCGCCCGCGTGCTCCACCGCGTTCGCGCAGGCCTCGGTCAGCGCGAGGCCGAGGTCCTGGGCGATCTGCGGGTCGACGCCGGCGCTCTCCATGGTGCCGAGCAGGAAGCGCCGGGCCAGCGGAACGCTCGCCAGCTCGCGCTTGAGGTGCAGAGTCCACCAGATGTCCACGACCGGTCCCTCCTGGCTGGGGCTCCACATACAACTAGGTATTGCCGAGCGATCCGACCATGAACCGTCGCTGCGCGGCCACTCCGCCCATTCGGCGGATGGACTGCCGCGGCACGGTATGCCGAACGGCGCGCATCTCACCCGTTCGCGCCGGGGCCATCGGGAGTAACGGGAGCAGGCCCGTCCACCGGTGCGCACCCCGCCCCGAACGGGCCGGGGCCCGGTGAGATGATGGCTCGGCCATGACCGACCGCCAGCCCGCACCGCCACCGGACGCCACACCGGCGCTCCGGCCCGCGCTGCGCGCGGCGTGGGACCTGCGGCTGCTGCGCGCGGTCCCGTTCGCGCTGGTCTGCACGGTGGTGGCCGCGGCCGGGCACCTGATGGGCGGTGGCGGCGAGATCGCCGTGCCGACCCTGCTGCTCGGCTTCGCCCTGGTCACCGCCCTGGCGTCGCTGCTCGGTGGGCGGGAACGCTCGCTGCTCGGCATCGCCGGTGCGCTGGGCGCCGGTCAGCTCGGCCTGCACCTGCTCTTCCACGGCACCGGCGGCCACATGATGGCCGGGATGACGATGGATCAGGTCGCCGGGCGGCTGATCTGCAACGACATGCCCGGCATGGCGCACACGCTGCCCGCCGGGATCAGCCCCGCACAGCTGCTGAGCAGCGCGGGTCTGGATCCGAACGCCTACCACGCCACCACCACCGGCGCCTGGTGGCAGTTCGGCGTGACCCCCGTGATGCTGCTCGGCCACCTGCTCGCCGCGGTCGTGGCCGGCTGGTGGCTACGGCGCGGTGAGGTGGCGGTGTGGCGGCTGGTCCAGTTGGCCGGCAGCGCCGCCCGTGAGGCGCGGCAGTGGACCGCCCCGCTGAGTCGGGCACTGGCGCTGGTCGCCGCGGTGCTGCGCGGCCTGCTCAGGGCGGCCGGCGCCGGGGTACGCGGGCCGTGCCCCGGGGCGGGAGACCGGCGGCTGCCGGTGGCGGCCGCGCTGCGGCACAGCGTGATCCGGCGTGGTCCGCCGGTGGCGGCCTGCGCGCGCTGACCCGCCGTCACCACCGGGATCGACACTGAGCCGGCTGACGGTCCGGGGTCCGGGCGCGCCTTTCGCACCCGTCATCACCCCACTCTCCGGGGCACCCCTGTGCCCTGCTCCCGATGGAGACCGCCCCGATGCGTTCGCATTCCGCCCGCCGCTGCGCCACCGCCGTCGTCCTGGCGGCCGGTGCCCTGCTGGCCACCGCCGTCCCCGCCTTCGCGCACGTCACCGTGCAGCCGAACACCGCCCAGCAGGGCGGCTACACCGCCGTCGCCTTCCGGGTGCCGGATGAGAGCGACAAGGCGAGCACGGTGAAGCTCGAGGTCACCGTGCCCACCGATCACCCGATCGCCTCGGTGTCCACCCAGCCGGTGCCCGGCTGGACCGCCACCGTCGACAAGACCCACCTGGACACGCCGGTGAAGACCGACGACGGCGACTCGGTCTCCGATGCGGTCAGCAAGATCACCTGGACCGCCGACGCCACCGGCAAGGTCGGCCCGGGCCAGTTCCAGGAGTTCAAGATCTCCTTCGGCCCGCTGCCCAAGGACACCGACAAGCTGGTCTTCAAGGCGCTGCAGACCTACGACGACGGCACCGTGGTGCGCTGGATCGACGAGGCCAAGCAGGGCCAGCCCGAGCCGCAGCACCCCGCCCCGACGCTGACCCTCACCCCCGCCGCGAACACCACCCAGGCCGCCGCGGTGAACGTGCCGACCAGCACCGCCGCGGGCAAGTCCGACGACGGCACCGCCCGCACGCTGGGCGTGGTGGGCATCGTGGTCGGCGTGCTCGGTGCCGGGCTCGGCGTGCTCGGCCTGCGCGGCAAGCGCGGCACTCCGACCTCCTAGCCACGGCCAGCCGCCGGGGCCGTCCGATCCGCACCCGAGCGGACGGCCCCGGCGGACGGCCCCACCAGCCACGAGCCCTCACGAACGGACCGCCACAGCATGAAGTTCCTCTCCTCCCGCCGCCGGGCCGCCGGTGCCGCCACTCTCGCGCTGACCGCCGCCCTCGCGCTGACCGCCTGCGGCTCGGGCACCACCAAGAGCGCCGGCCCGGTGGCCGTGGTCTCCCAGCAGGCCCAGAACTCGCCCTACCAGGGCACCGTGCTGGCCAAGCACTTCGACAAGCCCGACCTGGTGCTGACCGACACCAGCGGCCAGCCCTTCGACCTGCGCAAGCAGACCGCGGGCAAGACCACGCTGCTCTACTTCGGCTACACCAGCTGCCCGGACGTCTGCCCGACCACCATGGGCGACATCGGCGTGGCCCTGCAGAAGCTGCCCGCCGACCAGCAGGCCGAGATCAACGTGGTCTTCGTCTCCACCGACCCGCAGGTCGACACCCCCAAGGTGCTGCGGACCTGGCTGGACTCGTTCAACAAGAACTTCATCGGGCTGACCGGCGACCTGACCACGGTCAAGGCCGCCGCGCAGAGCCTGGGCATCCTGGTCGAGGATCCGATCGTCAACAAGGACGGCACGGTGACCTCCACCCACGGCGCCCAGGTGCTGGCCTTCCAGCCCTCCGACGACAAGGCCCACGTGGTCTACCTGAGCGACACCTCCACCGCCACCTTCGAGCACGACCTGCCGCTGTTCGCCAAGGGGGTGGCGGCCTGATGCCCGCCTCCCGGGACTTCCGGCGCACCGCGCTGGCCGGCGCCGCGGTGGCCGCCGCGCTGACCGCGAGCGCCATAGTGGTCGCCTGCGGCGGCAGCGGCGGCGGATCCGGCGCGAGCGCCAAGCTGAGCGTCACCGACTCCTACATCCCGCTCCCAGCGGGCGCGAGCGGCGACGACAGCATGGCGGCCGGGTACCTGACGGTCCGCAACACCGGCGGCGCGGCGGACACCCTGGTGCGGGTGAGCAGCCCCGGGGCCGGCTCGGTGAGCATGCACCAGTCCACCGACACCACCATGCGGGAGGTGGACAGCCTGCCGGTCCCGGCCGACGGCACCCTGCAACTGAGCCGCGGCGGCACCCACCTGATGATCATGGGCTGGCAGAAGCCACCCGCCGTCGGCGACCAGCTGGAGCTGGACCTGACCTTCGCGCACAGTGGCACCATCACCGTCGAGGTGCCGGTGAAACCCCTCACCTACCGTCCCGGGAGCTGACCTCCAGATGCTGCTGCGCAAAGCCCGGACCTGGCTCGCCACCGCGGGCGCCCTGTTGATCCTGCTGATCGGCACCGCCTCCCCGGCCGCCGCGCACGCGGCACTGCTGCAGACCGACCCCGCGCAGAACTCGGTGGTGGCCACCGAGCCGGCCGCCGTGACGCTCACCTTCAGCGAAGGCGTGTCGCTGTTCGGCGACTCGGTGCGGGTACTCGACCCGGCCGGCAAGCCGGTCGACCTCGGCAACCCGGGACACGCCGACGGCAAGGGCGACACCGCCACCGTCGCGCTCCGTCCCGGCCTCGGCAACGGCACCTACACGGTGGCCTGGCGGGCCGTCTCGGCGGACACCCACGTGGTCGGCGGCGCCTTCACCTTCTCGATCGGCGCGGCCTCGGACACCTCGGTCTCCGCCTCGCAGATCCAGGGCGCCCAGGCGAACGGCACGGTCTCCGCGCTGTACGGGACCGGGCGGGCGGTGGCGTACGGGGCGTTCGCGCTGCTCGTCGGGGTGGCGGCCTTCGTGCTGCTCTGCTGGCCGCGCGGGGCCCGGACCCGGGCGGTGCAGCGGCTGTTGATGGGCGGTTGGGTCGCGCTGCTCGCGTCCACCGTCGCGGTGCTGCTGCTGCGCGGCCCGTACGAGCAGGGCAGCGGGCTCGGCCAGGCGTTCAACCTCTCGCTGGTGCGCGGCTCGCTGGACGAGCGCCTCGGCACCGCGCTGGCCGCGCGGTTGCTGCTGCTGGCCGCGGCCGGGGTCTTCCTGTCGCTGCTGGTGGGGCAGTTGGGTCAGCAGGACACCGCCGCCGAGCAGGCGCAGGCGCCGACCGGTGATCCGGAGGAGGACGAGCTGCGGCGCCTGGAGCGGCGAGCCGCCGACCGGCCGCTGCGCGAGGCGCGGCTGGCGCTCGGAGTGGGCGGGGCGCTGCTCGCGCTGGGGCTGGCGGCCACCTGGGCGGCGGCCGACCACGCGGCGGTCGGGATCCAGGTCTGGGTCGCGCTGCCCTTCGACATGCTGCACCTGATCGCGATGGCCTGTTGGCTGGGTGGCCTGGTCGCGCTGCTCTTCGCGCTGCGGGACGGGGCCGGGGCGGTGGTGGCCGAGCGGTTCTCCAAGGTCGCACTGGTCTCGGTGGCCGCGCTGGTGGCGACCGGCGTCTACCAGGCCTGGCGGGGCGTCGGCTCCTGGGGCGCGCTGGTGGACACCGAGTACGGGCGGCTGTTGCTGATCAAGGTCGGTCTGGTGCTGCTGATGCTGGCCGCGGCCTGGTTCTCGCGGCGCTGGACGGCGCGGCTGCGGGCGGGTGCGGTGGGTGCGGTGGCCGTGGACCTGACGGAGGGCCTGGCACAGGAAGTCGAACAGGTCGACGTCCGGGTCGCCGCCACGGTCGGCGAGGCGGCGAACGCAGCTGAGGAGGCCACCAGGGACGCCACCGACGACCCGAAGCGGCAGGCCCAACTGGCCCGGCAGCGGGCAGCGGTGGCGACGGCCGGGGTGCGCCGGGCGCAGGACGGCTCACCGGCACAGGCCGGGCTGCGGCGCTCAGTGCTGATCGAGGCGATGGTGGCGATCGGCGTGCTGGTGGTGACCACGCTGCTGACCAACTCGCCGCCCGGCCGGGTGGCGGCCCAGGTCGCCGCCGCCGGTGCGAGCACCGCCGCGCCTGCGCCGAGCGCCGGCGCCCGCACCGTGGAGCTCAAGCTGCCCTACAACACCGGCGGCACCGAGCAGGGGGCCAAGGGCACCGCCACCCTCACCGTCACCCCGGCCACCACCGGCGCCGACCAGCTCACCCTGCTGGTGGCCGACACCGCCGGCAAGCCGGTGGACGTGCCCGAGACCCAGCTCTCCTTCACGCTGCCCGACCGCGACATCGGGCCGCTGCCGGTGACGCTGACCAAGGCCGGCACCGGGCGCTGGACCGGCACGGCGCAGATCCCGCTCGCCGGCGAGTGGGTCGCGGCGGTGGTCGTCCGGTCCTCGGACATCGACCAGGACACCGAGACCAAGCAACTGACGATCGGCGGCTGACCCATGACGACGACAGGTTTCTCCCGCCGGGCGCTGCTCGGCGGGGCCGGCGCCGGGCTCGCCGTCGGGGCCGCCGGTGGGGCGCTGGCCCATGCGGCGGCGGTCCCCGCGACGCCGTCCGGGCCGCCGGCGCTCGGCGCCGCCCGGGTCGACTGGCAGGGCCCGCACCAGGCCGGGATCACGCAGCCGCAGCAGGCCCGGGTCCAGCTGGCCGCCTTCGACCTGGCCCCGACCGCCGGGCGCGCCGGGCTGCGGGGACTGCTGAAGGAGTGGTCCCAGACCATCGCCCGGCTGACCGTGGGCGAGCCGGCCGGCAACCACGAGAACCAGATCGCGCTGGACGCCGGGCCCAGCTCGCTGACCGTGACGGTCGGCTTCGGCCCGTCCCTGTTCGACAGGACGGGCCTGGCCGACCGCCGGCCTGCCGCGCTGGCCCCGCTGCCCGCCTTCCCGCTGGACGCGCTCGACCCGGCCCGCGGCGACGGCGACCTGTGGGTGCAGATCGGCGCGGACGACGCGCTGGTGGCCTTCCACGCGCTGCGGGTGCTGCAGCAGCAGGCGGCGCCCGCCGCCACCGTCCGCTGGCAGATGGCCGGCTTCGCCCGCACCCCGGGCGCCACCGCCGAGCCGATGACCGGCCGCAACCTGATGGGTCAGCTGGACGGCACCAACAACCCCAAGCCGACCGACCCGGACTTCGCCGCCAAGGTCTTCGCCACCGGCCCCGACTGGATGGCCGGCGGCTCGTACCTCGTGCTGCGGCGGATCCGGATGCTGCTGGACGACTGGGAGAACCTGCCGACGGACCGTCAGGAACGTGTCATCGGGCGGCGCAAGTCCGACGGCGCACCGCTCTCCGGCGGCACCGAGCGCACCGCGGTGGACCTCGCCGGGCAGAACCCGGACGGCACCCTGGCGATCCCCGCCGACGCGCACATCCGGGTGGCCGCGCCGGCCGCCAACGGTGGCGCGGCCATGCTGCGGCGCGGCTTCTCCTACGCCGACGGGACGCTGCCGGACGGCTCGCCGGACGCCGGCCTGCTCTTCCTCGCCTTCCAGGCCGACCCGGCGCGCGGTTTCGTCCCGGTGCAGCAGAAGCTGGCCCGCGCAGACGGACTCTCCCGGTTCCTGCGGCACGAGGCGAGCGGGCTGTACGCGGTGCCGCCCGGTGTGGCGGGCGGCGAAGGGTACCTGGGACAGGCGCTGCTGGAGGGGTGATCGGACCACTGACCGGACCGCGGCGCCGCGCGGGCGCCGAAGTGGCTATGGTGGCAGGTCTGGTACCGGTCGAACTCGAGCTCACGGAGGCGCGGAATGTCGGCGACCCGCTACACCTACCTGGGGCCGGCCGGCACCTTTACCGAGGCGGCGCTGCACACCCTGCCCGAGGCGGCCACCCGCGAGCTGGTGCCGCTGACCTCGGTGCAGGCCGCGCTGGACGCCGTGCGCGGCGGTGAGGCGGCGGGCGCCTTCGTGGCGATCGAGAACTCGGTGGAGGGCGCGGTCACCGCGACCGCCGACGAGCTGGCCTTCGGCTCGCCGCTGATGATCTACCGCGAGGTGCTGCTGCCGATCAGCTTCGCGCTGCTGGTGCGCCCCGGCACCGAGCTGGCCGACATCAAGACCGTCACCAGCCACCCGGTGGCGCAGCCGCAGGTGCGCCGCTGGCTGGGCACCCACCTGCCGGAGGCCGACTGGGAGGCGGCCGCCTCCAACGCGGACGGTGCCCGGCTGGTCCAGGAGGGGCAGGTGGACGGCGCCTTCGCCGGCGAGTTCGCCGCCCCGCTCTACGGGCTGCACCCGCTGGTCACCGACATCCACGACGCCGCGACCGCGACCACCCGTTTCGTGCTGGTCGGCCGCCAGGGCCGGGTCGCCTCGCCGACCGGCTGGGACAAGACCTCCATGGTGGTCTGGCTCGGCGACAACCACCCGGGCGCGCTGCTCGAACTGCTGCAGGAATTCGCGGTGCGCGGGGTCAACCTGATGCGGATCGAATCCCGGCCGACCGGCCAGGGCCTGGGCAACTACTGCTTCTCGATCGACTGCGAGGGGCACCTGAGCGACCGGCGGGTGGCCGAGGCGCTGATGGGCCTGCGGCGGATCTGCCCGCAGGTCCGGTTCCTCGGCTCCTATCCGCGCGCCGACCGGCGGGCCGCCACGGCGCGCCGTCCGGGTTCTTCGGACGAGGATTTCGTCAGGGCCGCCGATTGGCTGGCGCGTTGCCTGGACGGCCGCGGCGAAAGCTGACGGACGGTTCCACGCCACCTCCCCGTCGCTTTTCGGACATCTCTCCGAAAGGCGACCAGAAGGCTCATCCACAGGGCGGTGACCTGCCCGCTCCGCCATCCACAGGCTGGGCTACCCGGTAGTTATCCACCGGTTATCCACAGACCTGGGGATGAGTCGACAAACCGGCTTAGCTACTCCCAGGCCGGGTCTGATCATCGGTAAGCACGCCAAAAGGGACCGATCACATCAGAGTCACCCTTCTGCAGAGAAGTCACCCCTCCGAGTGGTGGAATTCGCTCCGCCGGGACCGCGAAGCGAGGTTTGAAACCCGAAAACACCGGTTCGGGGGTGCCGAATCCGGCGCCAGGCCGTCATCCACAGGGCCCAGCCCGGGCCTGTGGACAAATAGCGGCGAAGGATCTTGTGAGGCGAGTTATCCACAGGGATCGATAAGTTATCCCCAGCCGGGTCCGGCCCCGGTAGGCTTGCCCCCGTGATTGACCTTCGTCTGCTTCGTGAAGACCCTGACCGAGTGCGCGCCTCGCAGCGCGCCCGTGGCGAGGACGTCGACCTGGTCGACGCCCTGCTCTCCGCCGATGAGCGCCGCCGGTCGTCGGGCAGCCGCTTCGACGAGCTGCGCAACGAGCAGAAGGGTCTGGGCAAGCAGGTCGCCAAGGCCCAGGGCGAGGAGAAGGCCGCCCTGCTCCAGCGCACCAAGGAGCTGGCCGCCGAGGTCAAGGCCGCCGACGCCGAACAGGGCGAGGCCAAGGAGGAGGCCGAGCGGCTGCTGCGCTCGCTGGCCAACCTGATCGACCCCGCCGCCCCGGTCGGTGGCGAGGAGGACTTCGTCACGCTGGAGGAGATCGGCACCCCGCGCGATTTCGCGGCCGAGGGCTTCGAGCCCAAGGACCACGTGGAGCTCGGCCAACTGCTCGGCGCGATCGACATGGAGCGCGGGGCCAAGGTGGCCGGCTCCCGCTCCTACTACCTGACCGGCCCCGGCGCCCTGCTGGAGCTGGCCCTGGTCAACATGGCGATGGCCCAGGCCTCCGCCCTCGGCTTCATCCCGATGATCACCCCGGCCCTGGTCCGCCCGGCCGCCATGGACGGTACCGGCTTCCTCGGCCAGGCCGCCGAGAACGTGTACCACCTGGAGCAGGAGGACCGGTACCTGGTCGGCACCAGCGAGGTCCCGCTCGCGGCCTACCACATGGACGAGATCCTGGACGCCGAGAAGCTGCCGCTGCGCTACGCCGGCTTCTCCTCCTGCTTCCGCCGCGAGGCCGGGACCTACGGCAAGGACACCCGCGGCATCATCCGGGTGCACCAGTTCGAGAAGGTCGAGATGTTCGTCTACACCACCCCGGAGGAGGCGGAGGCCGAGCACCGCCGCCTGCTCCAGTGGGAGAAGGACTTCCTGAACGCGCTGGAGCTGCCCTACCGGGTGATCGACGTCGCCTCCGGCGACCTCGGCGCCTCGGCCGCCCGGAAGTTCGACATCGAGGCCTGGATCCCGACCCAGGGCAAGTACCGCGAGGTCACCTCCACCTCGAACACCACCGAGTACCAGTCCCGCCGGCTGTCGATCCGGATGCGCGAGGAGGGCAAGGTCCGCCCGCTGGCCACCCTCAACGGCACCCTGGCCGCCGTCCCCCGGCTGATCGTGGCGATCCTGGAGAACCACCAGCAGGCCGACGGCTCGGTGGTGCTCCCCGAGGCGCTGCGCCCGTTCCTGGGTGGCCGGACCACGCTGGACCCGGTCAAGTGACCGCCGGGCTGCCGTACCGGCTGATCGCCACCGATCTGGACGGCGCCCTGCTCACCCCCGCGGAGACGGTCTCCGACCGGACCCGCGCCGCCCTGGCCACCGCGACGGCGGCCGGGGCGGTCCACATCGTCGTCACCGGGCGAGCGGTCTCCTGGGCCCGCCCGGTCCTCGACGAGATCGGCTACACCGGGATCGCGGTCTGCGGCCAGGGCGCGCAGGTGTACGACGCCGGCGCGCACAAGCTGCTCACCTCGATGACCCTGGACCGGATGCTCGGCCAACTGGCGCTGGCCAAGCTGGAGGCGGAGCTCGGCCCGCTGGCCGTGGCCGCCGTCCAGGACGGCCTGGACGGCGCCGCGCTGGCCCTCGGCCCGTACCGGCTGGAGACGGCGGGCGACTTCTCGTTGCGCCAAGTGCTGGGCCGCGCCGAGCTGTTCGCCGAGCCGATCAGCAAACTCTTCCTGCAGCACCCGGAACTGACGGATGATCAGCTGACCGCCGCCGCCCGGGGGATCGTCGGCGACCTGGTCGGCGTCACGCTGGCCGGGCCGCGGATCGTCGAGCTGCTGCCGCTGGGCCTGACCAAGGCCACCGGGCTGGCCGTCGCGGCCCGCCGGCTGGGGCTGCGGGCCGCCGACACCATCGCGTTCGGGGACATGCCCAACGACCTGCCGATGTTCCACTGGGCCGCGCACGGGGTGGCGATGGCCAACGCGCACCAGGAGCTGCTGGCGGTGGCCGACGAGGTGACCGCGAGCAACGCCGAGGACGGGGTCGCGACGGTGCTGGAGCGACTCTACGGCTGACGGATCGTCAGCCGTCAACCGTTGTAGCTGAGTTTGGCGCACGGATCGTCGTCGGCCGAGCGGGCGTTGTCGGCGATGCTGGAGGGCAGCGGGGCAGGCTGGGCCGCCGGCGCCGTCGAGCCGCTGGGCGCCGCGGCGCCGGCTGCCGCCGCCGCGTAGTCCTTGCCGAGGATCAGGTCCAGCCCGCTCCCGCTCTTCTCCAACGTCGCGCCGGGGAAGAGCCGGGCCAGCTGCTGAGCCGCCGTCACCGCGCCGGCTCCGTACTGGATCAGCGTGGTGTCGTGGTTCTGCGCGGCCGCGTTGGCGGCGCCGGTCACGGTGAAGCCGGCCTCCTTGAGCTTGGCGCCGGCCACGCCGGTCAGGCCCTTGGTGGTGGTGCCGTTGTAGACCATGACCTTGGCGCCGGCGCCGTCCACCGCGGCGCTCGGGCTCGGGCTGGGTATGGAGGCGGCGCTGGGGCTGGGACTCGGGCCGCCGCTCGCCACCGCGCCGGGCTGCTGTCCGCTGGCGTCCTGGCCGTCCAGCGTGCGGTCGGCCTTGAGCGCGGCCCAGAGCCGGTCCGCGTCCGGCTCGACCCAGGCCACCCGGGGGCCCTCGAAGCGCCAGGGGACGGTGACGAACTTGACGTCGTGCAGGTCGATGTTCTTCATCGACAACCCGAAGCCGAGCAGCTTGTCGGCCGAGGCCAGGTCCGGGTCCACCGTCACCGACTTGGTGGCGGCGTCGGCCAGCGGCAGCAGGGTGGTGGGGTTCATCCCCTGGCCCTTGACCTTCTTGATCAGCGCGGCGAGGAAGGCCTGCTGACGCTGCATCCGGCCGATGTCGGAGCCGTCCCCGATGCCGTGCCGCACCCGGACGTAGTCCAGCGCCCGCTGGCCGGAGATGGTCTGCAGTCCCTTGGCGAAGAGCTGGTCGCCCTTGTGGCCGAGGTTGGGGTTCAGGTCGCCCTGGTAGACGGCGTTCGGCAGGCAGACCTGGACGCCGCCGACCGCGCTGGTCATCGCCGAGAAGCCGGCGAAGTCGACCACCAGGGTGTGGTCGACCCGGAGCCCGGTCAGGTGCTCCACGGTGTTCTGGGTGCAGGCCGGGTTGCCGGCGTTGGTGTTCCCCATCGAGAAGGCCGCGTTGAACATGGTGTTCGGCTGCGGCTTGGTCCACTTGCCGTTGACCAGACAGGACGGGATCTCGACCAGCGAGTCACGCGGTATCGAGATGCCGACCGCGTGCTTGTGGTCGGCGTAGACGTGCAACAGGATCGTGGTGTCCGAGCGGGCGCCGGCGTCGCCACCGCCGCCGAGGTCGCTGTTGCCGCCACCGCGCGAGTCGGAGCCGATCAGCAGCACGTTGACCGGCTTGTTGCCGTTGGCGTCGGGGGTCGCCTCCGGCGGGCGGTCGGGGGCGATGCCGGCCCGGTCGAAGCTCTTGATGTTGCCGGTCAGCTTCAGATAGACCGCGCCGGTGGCGGAGGCCGTCAGCACCACGGCGGCCGCCGCCGTCCAGGCGATGATCTTCTTCCTACTGGCCGGCTTGCGTCGCGCCCGGGCACGGGCACGACGGGCGGCGGCCCGGCCGCCGGTGCCCGCCGGCGATTCCTGCGGAGTGTCGCGGTCGGACGAACGTGCCCTCTGGCCTGCCATCCGCACTCCCCTCCATCGGTTCTCCGCCGGCGCTTTCAGCGGAGCATATAGAGAGATCATCACGATGCCTTGACCGGGCCTTGACTTGCACTATTGCTTAACCATGCAAGTGGGTCTCACAACCTGCATGCACAGCCCACAGGGGCACTTGTAGGATGACCGGGCAAGTGGTTGTAGGATGACCGGGCAAGCCAGCGGGTGGACAGGCGAACGGGTGGAGGTGGCGGGTGACCAGCGGTAGCGGTAGCGGTACGGGCAACGGCGGCGGCTCCCTGCAGGCCGCCGGTCGGCGCTCCCTGGTGGACCTCGCGATCGAGCAGCTCCGTGCGCAGTTGGCGGCGGGCAGCTGGGCGGTCGGCGAGCGGATCCCCACCGAGCACGAGCTGGCCGAGCGGTTGCAGGTCGGCCGCAACACCGTGCGCGAGGCGGTCCGGGTGCTGGTGCACGCGGGCATGCTGGTCACCCGGCAGGGCGAGGGCACCTTCGTGCGCAGCACCAGCGACCCCGCCGCCGTGCTGCGCGGCGTGCAGCGCTCCGGCGTGCGCGACGTGCTGGAGGTGCGCGCGGCGCTGGAGGCCGAGGCGGCCCGGCTGGCCGCCGTCCGGCACACCCCCGAGGACCTGGACCGGATGCGGGCCGCGCTCGCCCGGGAGGCCGAGGTGATCGCCGCACACCCGGAGCGGGTCGGCCGCGAGGCCACCGTCGAGCATGACCTGGAGTTCCACACCGCGGTCGTCGAGGCCGCCCACAATCCCGCGTTGACCGAGGTCTACCGCTACTTCGGCGCCTCGGTACGCGAGTCGATGCGCACCGCGTTCGGCGACCACGAGATGCCCGAGGTGGTCGTGGCCACCCACGCGGCGCTGGTCGACGCGATCGCGAGCGGCGACCCCGAGCGGGCCGAGACCGCCTGCCGCGCCCTGCTCGCCGAGCCGACCGCGGCGGTCGAGCAGCTGCTCGCGGAGTTCGCCGCGCGGAAGTAGTCGGCAGCCGCCGGCCCGCACCACAGCGGGCCCCCGTCTCCCCCTGCCACCCCCCGTTTCCCTAGAAATGGCACCACCATGTCCGTCACCCGGGCCCAGCAGTCGCTGCCCACTTCGGCCGTCCGTGTCCGTACCAAGCTCGCCCACCCGGCGCTGCTGCTGACCGGGATCGTGCTGGTCGCGCTCAACATGCGGGCCTGCCTGGCCGCGATCTCGCCGATGGTCGGCGAGATCCAGCACACCTTCGGCCTCTCGACCACGGTCAGCGGGCTGATCACCACCGTGCCGGTGCTCTTCCAGGGCCTCGGCGCGCCGCTCACCCCGCGGCTGACCCGCCGCTTCGGCACCGAGCGGGTGGTGCTCGGGGCGGTGCTGGTGCTGGGCGCCGGGGTGCTGCTGCGGGTGCTGCCCTCGGTGGTGGCGCTGTACGCGGGCTGCGTGGTGATCGGGGTGGCGATCGCCGTGCTGAACGTCTCGATGCCCGGACTGGTCAAGCGCGAGTTCCCGCAGCGGGCGGCGGCGATGACCGGGGTGTACTCGACCACGATGCTGGTCGGCGCCACCCTGGCGGCCGGCAGCTCGGTGCCGCTGGAGCACGCGCTCGGCGGCGGCTGGCGGGCCTCGCTCGGGGCCTGGTCACTGCTGGCGCTGGTGGCGGCGGTGGCCTGGCTGCCGCAGGTGCTGAAGGCCCGTCAGGACCGGGCCTTCGGGGCCGCTGGGGTCGGGGAGACCGCAGGGGTCGCCGCTGCTCCGGCTCGGACGGTCGCCGAGAAGCCGATCGCTGGGATCTGGCGACTGCCGCTGGCCTGGCAGATCAGCCTGTTCATGGGCATCTCCTCGCTGATGGTCTACACCCTGGTCGCCTGGATGCCGACGATCCTGGCCGACCACGGCATGAGCCGGGACCAGGCCGGCCTGGTCTTCGCGTTCAGCAACCTGGTGCAGGTGGTGGGCGCCTTCCTGGTGCCGCTGCTGGCCGGCCGGCTGACCCGCCAGCGCGGGCTCGCGGTGGCGATGGCGGCGCTGAACGCGGCCGGCGTGACGGTGCTGCTGCTCGCACCGGTCTCCGGTGCCTGGGTCGCGGCGGCGGTGCTCGGCCTGGCGCAGGGCGGTTCGCTCGGCCTGGCGCTGGCCTTCATCGTGCTGCGCACCCGCAGCGCGGCGGGCGCCGCCCGGCTGGGCGGCATGTCGCAGGCGGTCGGCTACCTGATCGCCGCCGCCGGCCCGGTCGGCGGGGGCGCGCTGCACCAGCTGACCGGGAGTTGGACGGCGGTGCTGGTGGTGCTGCTCGCCCTGGCGGGCGTGGCGGCGGTGGCCGGCTGGGGAGCCGGGCGGGACCGGACGCTGTAGCGGACGGGGGTAGCAGTCGGGGGCGGCGGACACCCGTGCCCACCGCCCCCGCAACCGGCCGGCGTAAGCGTCAGTCGTCCGAGCTGAGCGTCAGCCCGGCCAGCCGGACCGTGGCGAAGGCGGTGGTCGCGACGATGACGATCACCAGCAGCGCAATGGCCGCGCCGAGCGCGACATCGGCGGTGATGGCGCCCGGTGACGCGATGGTCTTGGCGATCGACAGACCCCACTGCTGGATGCTCAGCGTCCTGGCACCCTTGACGAAGTTGCCGACCAGGCTCTCCCAGACCAGCGCGTACGCCAGCCCCACCACCACCGCGTTGCGGGTGACCACGCCCAGCAGCAGGAAGAGCGCGCTGTAGGCGGCGCCCGCCACCAGGGTGCCGACCGTGTAGGCGAGCGCCAGCCGGTCCGCGGTGCCGTCCAGGATCAGCCCAGCGATCAGGGTGGGAACGGCGGCGAAGACCCAGCTGGTGAGAACGGCGACGGCGAGCTTGGTGGTGATGATCACCCGCCGCGGCAGCGGCTTGGCCAGCAGGTAGACGATCGAGCCGTCGTCGATCTCGGTCGAGATCACGCCGGTGCCCACCACCAGCCCGAGCAGCGGGACCAGGGTGCCGAGCCCCAGCGTGCCGAGGATGCTGACGGTCAGGTCGTGCTTGTCGGTGTCGGCGGTGCTGGAGGCGCTCGCCACCACGGCCATCAGCAGCAGCAGGACCGGGACGACCAGCAGCAGGATCGCCCGCCGCCGGCCGAGGAGACCGCGTACGGTCAGCCGTGCCACGGTCAGGTTCACGGTGTTCAGCCTTTCTGGACTTCTGGACTTCTGGACTTCTGGAGACTCTGGAACAGGGTTGAGCGAGTCAGGAGCTGACCAGGTAGGAGAAGACGCTCTCCAGCGACTCGTCCGCCGGCGAGACGGTGTAGAGCCGGATCCCCGCCTCCTTGGCCACCTTGGGCAGCAGGGCGGTGAAGCCCTGGAAGTTGATCGCCTGGATCCGCAGCGCCCGTTCCTGCCAGTCCAGTTCGATGCCGGCCGTGGAACCGTCCGCGATCAGCGCGGCGGCCAGCCGCCGGTCGTCGCTCGAGCGGACCAGGTAGCGGTGCGGACGGTCCGTCATCAGCCGGCGGATCCGGCGGAAGTCACCGGAGGCGGCGTGCCGTCCGGCGACCACCACCTCGATGTGCCGGGCCAGTTGCTCGACCTCCTCCAGGATGTGCGAGGAGAACAGCACCGTGCGGCCCTCGGCGCCGAACCGGCGCAGCAGCTCCATGAGTTGCAGCCGCTGGCGCGGGTCCATGCCGTTGAACGGCTCGTCCAGCAGCAGCACCGCCGGGTCGTGGACCAGCGCCGAGGCCATCTTGACCCGCTGCTTCATGCCCTTGGAGTAGGTGCCGGTCTGCCGCTGCTGCGCAGGCTCCATCTCGACCAGGGCGAGTGCCCGGGCGGCCGCCGCGCCCGGGTCGGGCAGGCCGTGCAGTTCGGCGTTGGCGAGCACGAACTCCCAGCCGGTCAGGTAGTCGTACATCGACTCCCGCTCCGGCACCAGGCCGATCGCCCGGTAGACCTCCTGGTTGCGCCAGATCGGCACACCGTCCAGCGTCACGCTGCCGGCCGAGGGCGCGAGGAAGCCGCTCATCATGTGGATCAGGGTGGACTTGCCCGCGCCGTTGGGTCCGAGCAGGCCGGTCACGCCGGGGCCGATCGACATCGAGACGTCGTTGACGGCGACCACGTTGCCGAACCAGCGGGAGACCTTGTCGATGGTGATGACAGCCATGACGACCCCTCAGATCTTCCGGTAGCGGCGCAGCAGCACCAGGTAGGCGCCGACGACGAGGGCGACGATCTCCAGTCCGAAGACCGCCGCGCCGAGCATCCCGGGCGTCCCCGGGGAGTCGGACGCCAGACCGCAGACCTGGTTGACGAACCGATCCACCACCGAGCTCGGCGAGATCAGATAGGCCCAAGTCGCCCCGTTTGCCCCGTCGTTGCGCAGACCGCCGGCGGAGAGCCCGGCGATGATGGTGGCCACGATCCCGGTGACCACCAGCACGCCCATGATCGCCGCGACCCCGAAGCCGCGCCGCGGCGTGGCCGCCGCGATCACCAGGGCGACCGCCGAGAAGACCACCGAGTAGAGCAGTGCGGCGAGCAGCCCCATGCCGAAGTGCTCGGTGTTGTGGGCGAAGTCCATCCCGCCGAGCAGCGCGCCCAGGTAGAGCACCAGCAGCGGCAGGCCGGTGACGATCAGCATCGCGGCCACCAGCGCGGCGGCCTTGGCCCGCACGTAGTCCGCGCGGACGATCGGGCGGGAGAAGTAGAGCGGGACGGTCGCGTACCGCAGATCGCGGGAGAGCAGCACCGGGGCCTGGGCGGCCACGAAGATCTCCGCGAAGAGCAGGCCGACGCTCGCCAGGTACTGCGGATAGTCGGTGCTGAGCTGGGCCTCGCCCCCCTTGATCGCGATCGTCACCACCAGGGCGGCCGGCAGCGTGATCGCGGCCAGCATCAGCATCGGCAGCACCTTGGACCGTCCCGAGCGGCCCAACCCGAAGGCGCCGCGCAGGCCTTGGACGAAGAGCGAGCGGGTGGCGTAGCCGCGCCCGAGCCGAGGACCCTGGTAGCCGCGGTAGCCGATGTTGTGGATGACACCGTCGGGGGCGGCCCCGGGGGCGGCGTCGGCGGCGGCACCGTCGGTGAGCGCCGGGAAGTCGGACTGGTTGGTCATCGGCTGTCCCCTGCCGGCTCGGCGGTCCGCTCGGCAGTCCGCTCGGCGGCCGGCTCGGCGGCCGGCTCGGTGAAGATCTCGGCGACCTTGTGGCGGCGCTGTTCCAGGCGGACCAGGCCGAGCCCGAGGTCGGCGACGGTGTCCCGGATCAGGTCGTAGGTGGCGTCGCCCGCCAGCTCGACCAGCAGGATGTGCCCGCTGTCGGGGCGGACGCTCAACCCGGCGGCGGCCAGCCGCTGCTGGACCAGCTGATCGGCGCTGCCGTCGGCGTTGTCCGTCACCTCGACCGCGAGCAGCTGGGTGACCTCGGTGAACGAGGCGGTGGAGGAGGAGCGCAGCAGCCTGCCGCCGTCGATCACCACCAGGTGGTCGCAGGTCCGCTCCAGCTCACCGAGCAGGTGGGTGGTGACCAGCACCGAGATGCCGAACTCGCGGTGCACCTTGCGGATCAGCCCGAGCATCTCGTCCCGGCCCACCGGGTCGAGGCCGTTGGTCGGCTCGTCCAGCAGCACCAGCCGCGGGTCGTGGACCAGCGCCTGGGCGAGCTTCACCCGTTGCTTCATGCCGGTGGAGTAGCCACCCATCGGGCGGTAGCGCTCCTCGTACAGGCCGACATGGCGCAGCACGTCGGCCGTCCGCTCGCGAGCGGCGGTGGCCGGCAGCCCGGACATCCGGGCCATGTGCACCACGAACTCGGTGGCGGACACGTCCGGTGGCAGGCAGTCGTGTTCGGGCATGTAGCCGACCAGCTCGCGGATGGCCGAGCCCTCGGTGGCGATGTTCAGCCCGAGCACCTCGCCGCTTCCCGAGGTGGCCGGCGAGAGCCCGAGCAGGATCTTGATGAGCGTGGACTTGCCCGCCCCGTTGGACCCCACGAGTCCGACCACGCCCGGCTGCACCTCTACGGTGAGCTGATCGAGCGCGGTGACGGCGGGGAACCGCTTGGTGAGGGCGTCCGTTCTGATGACTGGAGGCGCGGTGGACACAGGTCGAACCTAGTGCCTGGCGACCCCGGTGGGACCTGACCGCAGGCGTGGATCCTCTCCTGCTGCGGGATGACGCTGCTCGGGCCATCCCCTAGGGGACGCCCGAGCAGCGTTGCCACACAGGCTGAGTGACGGCGCGTCAGCCCAGCAGGTCCGCCTGGAGCAGGACGACCTGGCGGAAGGCCTGGTTCGGCACACCGTGCGGGTTGCTCATCACGATGGTGGCCACCACGTCACCGGAGCCGAGGTAGGCGACTTCGGCGACCGGCTGCGCGGCACCCTGCGGACCGGCCAGCAGGCCGCTCTTGCTGGTGAAGCTCGCGGTCGGGACCTTGAAGTCGAACTCGTCGATGCCGGTGGCTCCTTGCTGGACCGCCTTGGGGCTGCCGCTCGCGGTCAGGTTGCCGTAGAAGTCGCTGCCCTCGTCCGACGAGCCGAAACGGAGCAGCCAGATCTCGGTGCGGGTCCCGTCCTTGGCGGTCCAGACCCGGGAGGCGGCGCCGCGGCAGGCATCGGTCGCGAGCATGTTCGGCACGCCGGCCGAGTCGTTGTGCAGCTTCGCGTAGTCGGTGCAGGGGGGTGCGGCGGCCGGCGCGGCGCCGTTCGCGGCACCCGGGACGGCCTCGCGGGGCGCCGGCAGCACCAGCGCCCGCAGGTCGGCGTAGTGCCGGTGCAGTGCCGCGAAGGCGCTCGGGGCCGGCTTGCCGTCCGGGAGTTGCGGCAGCGTCGCCTGCGCGAAGGTGTAGCGGCCGTCGGCCGGGGTCGCCAGGCCCGGGATGTCGGTACGCGCCGGCGCGGTGACCGCGATGGCGGTGGCAGCGCCCGAGGCCACCAGGAGCAGCGCGGCGACCGACCAGCGCAGCACGGAGCCCGGGCGGGGACGGCGCGGCGGGCGCGGGTCGGACTGGCCCGGGACGGCCCAGGGGTTGACCGCGTCATCGACCTCCGCGATCCAGTCGGCCTGCGCGCGGGCGGGCAGCGCGGGAGGCTGCACGGGCTGCGTGGGAGGCTGCGCGGGGGCCTGTTCGGGCCGCGCGGCGGCCTGCTCGGCGGTCTGCTCGGTCATACGGACGCTCCGGGAAGGGCCAGCCGCTGCAGCTGCTGACGGAAGATGGACACGGCCTCGCTCAGCGGCAGCGGCGCGACCCCTTCGACGTGCATGGTCACCAGCAGGTCGCCGACGGCCGCCGTGCACTCCATCCCGTCGATCGGCTCGCTCGGCTCGAGCTTGGGCAGGAAGCAGCGGGCGTCCGGGTGGTCGGGCACCTGCGGCCCGTCCCGGAACATCCCCGAGTCCCCGGCCAGCGCGTCGGCGAAGGCGTTCGCGGCGTTCACCGACTGCTGGTCGAACTGGTCCAGCCACACCGTGGCGACCATCGTCGCGTCGTCCTGCTGGTAGCTGCGCACGCCCGCGGCCTTGTGGCCCTCGGCCTGCAGCACGGCCTTCACCTTGTCGCGCTGGTCCTTGGGCAGGTCCTTGATCTGCTCGTCCAGGTAGGAGGTGAGCTGGTCCTTCGTCAGCGCCGTGTCGTCGCCGTACATCCCGTCGTCCGGGCCCGGCCGGAAGCCTTCCGGCAGCGGAAGCAGCAGGTCCCGCATCGAGCCGAAGTGGCTGCCGTTCGCGCCGGCGCCGTACGCCGGGCCACTGCTCGGCGCGGCGGCCGGGACGGGCGCGGCGGCCGGGGCCTTGGCGGCGCGGGGCGCGGTGCGGCCGGGGGTGGCCGCGATGACGCCGGCGCCGATGACCACGCCGGCCAGCACGGCCGCCGCGACCGCCGCCGTCACCCGCAGCGCGGGGCGCCGGCGGCGGGGAGCGGAGACGAGGGCCGAGGTGGGTTCCGGCTCGAGCGCGGGGAGGGGTGCCGGCTCGGCCCCAGGGGTTTCGAGGTCGGTCATGCCAGCCGCTCCCACTGCTGCTTGGCCAGGTCGCGGACCGTGTCCGCGGTCATCTGGGCGGTACCGAACGCCTCCACGCGCACGACCAGGTCACCGCGCCGGGTGACCGCCGAGGCGTAGTAGAACTGCTCGTTGGTCTCGAAGTACGTGTCCGGCGTGGTCGCCGCCTGGTAGCCGCCGGCCATGCCGTTCGAGAACGGTGTCCCAGTGGTACGGGCGGTCGCCGCCTGCGAGACGGCCGAGGCGGCGGCGTCGGAGAAGTACTGGATCAGCTGGACCCGGTACTTCACCCCGTTCTGCTGCCAGGTGATCAGCGCCGCCCGGCGGAAGCCGCCGGTCAGCAGCTGCTGGAAGTCCCGCGCCTGCCGCCCGGTCTCCTGGGCCAGTTGCCCTGCGGTCTCCCAGTCACCGGTGTCCGCGACACCGAAGTCGTCCCAGTCCTGCGCGCCGGCCGGCCTGGGCACCAGCAGCGGACGCAGATCGCCGTCGATGGCGAGCGGCTTCGGGGCGATCGCCGCCGAGGCCTGGGGGTCCAGGTGGACGGCCGGGTAGCTGGGCAGCGTGGCCGGCTGGATCGGCGGCAGCGGCGTCGGCGGACGCTGTGCCTGGATCGCGTATCCGACGCCGCCACCGAGCAACGGCCCGAGCAGCAGCGCGCCGACCAGCAGCAGCGCGGTCCGCGAGCGACGCCACGGACGCTGGTCGGCGACGGGCTCGGCGGCCGGTTCGGCGACAGGCTCGGCGGAAGGCTCGGCGGCCGGTTCGGGCTCGGGCACTGGGGCCAACTCGGCGGGGGAATCAGGAACTTCGGGCGGCGTGCTCACAGCGGACTCCTGCGCGGGCGGGACGACGGTCGACGGCGGACCACTGCGGTCCGCGGCCTCAGCCACCGCTCCCCAACCGGTCACGCTGGCGCTTCATCGCGTCCGCCAGCAGCGACGCGTCCGGGTCGCCCTTCACGTACACGTGCACCTCGTACTCGACATCGCCGACCCAGCCGACGCCGGCCAGCTCGCCGGTGTCCGCCTGCTGGGCCGGCTTGAAGAGGAAGCCCCTGGCCGAGCTGTCGCCGTTCACCGACACCGAGGTTGCGCTGTCCCAGGTGGCCGACTGCGCGAAGGCCTTCGCGTTGTCGGCCGAGGAGAAGCGCATCAGCTGGGCGGAGATCTCGGTCTGCCCGTCCGCGGTGCGGTACCGGCGGTAGGCCGCCTCCTGGTAGCCGTAGGAGTCCAGGATGCCCTGGGTCTCGTCCGGCTTGGCGTAGTTCTTCGCGATGTCGGACACCGTGAGCGCAGTGCCGTCCGCGGCGCCGTAGGCCTCGGCGCCGTCCGGCAGCGTGACCAGGAAGAAGCGCAGGTCGCCGCCGTGGGTGTCGCCGTTGACGGAGCCGTGCAGGTTGCCGGTGGGCGACGGGGCGAGCGAGAGGCTGGGCAGCGGCACCGGGGTCGCGCTGGTGCCTGGGCCCGGCTGGGCGGCCGGCGCGGTGCTCGGGCCGGCCGGCGCGATCGCCGCCGCTGCGGCCGGGTGGTGTCCCGGCCGGCCGACGGCGACGGTCACCGTGGCACTGGCCGCGGTGACCGCGAGCAGTCCGAGGGTGGCCAGGGTGACGATGGTGGCTCGAGGCAGCCGGCGGGACCGGCTGCTGGGCTGCTCACCGGGCGGCTCCGTCGCGAGAACGGGCGCTTCCACTGACTCGAGGTCAGCGGCAGGATCGGGCGCGGACAACAGACTTCCCCCACGAAGTGAATGGGCCCTCGGAGTGAACGGGCCGGACGCGCGCGCCGCCTGCCAAGCTCAGCCGCACCGTCAGTCACCTGGCAGTATGAGAGATCATCGGCCGCGCCAGCAACGGGAAAACCCGCTCCTCTCCCCCATTGCCCCACCTATCGGACACGTTGTGATCCAACCGCAACCATCCGGCGGTTTGCGACGATCCGTCAGCTTTCCGGGTGGTCGGCGTCCCTGACGCCAGGACCGACTGCCGGGCGGATCTCCGGCAGACCGATATCGAGTCAATATCAGGGCGATGCGACCGGCTCCCCGTGTCCCCACCGTCGAGCGGTCTCGGGTAGACGGGCACCGCACCGCAGGCAAGACCGCGGGGGCACAGATCCACACCTACGCGTCGCGCATCCGGCGAGCGCCAGCACGACGAAGGCGATCCAGCCCAGCAGGGCGGTCCTTCTGCTTCTGGCCGACCAGCCGGTCACCCGCTCGATCAGCGGCCTGCGGCGCGAAGGTGTCGGTGGGGTATGACGGGCAGTCCGTTCGACGGGGGTCGGCACGGCCATCTCCTTCTCTCCGGTGGTGGGCACTCGGAGATCTCGTGGGTCGGTCAGCTTCACGCTCCGGCCCTGGCAACGCTGGTTGCACGTCCGCCGAGCCGACGTCGGCCATCAGGCCGATACCGCTGGCCTTGAGCACCGCCTCCTTGCGCGTCCAGCAGCGCAGGAACTCGGCGCACCGACTCTCGTCGTGGACGCCTTCGGCGCCTACCAGAACGACGTGTCCTCTCGGCAGGCCACAGGGCCCGGGACACGGCAGTTGATGCCGTCTATGCCAATGGCATATGCCAGACCCTCTGGCAGCTGCGATCCCGCAGATAGCTACGCTATGCGCACCCTGATCATGTGATGATCACCTGAAGACATGGTGGAATGGTGCACAATCGCCGTCTCGCCGCGACAATCGCCGCCTTTGCGGCCGGTGTCGCGCTCACACCGAGCCTGGCCTTCGCGGCCGGCTCCTCACAACCCACCGGTGCGACCCACCTGGCGAGTTCGCCCTCGATCGCCAAGGCCGCGTCCCCGGCTCTCCAGAGCTTCTCCAGCCCGGCCGGCAACACGGTCCGCGTGCCGAGTGCGGCACCGACCGCGCCGCACGCCGGCACCCGCAGCCTGGTGGCCAGCACCACGCCGGTTGCCACGCCGACCGCCACCCCCACCGTCCCCAACCCCAACCTCGCGGTCTCCTTGGATGCCAAGGACACCAGCGCGTACGGGTTGTCGCTCACCGCGAACGTCACCAGCGCTCCGGGAACCGAGACGGTCACCGTCAACTGGGGCGACGGCACTTCCGGCCAGCCCAGCACGGGCACGGTCAGCGGAACCGGCAACGTCGCCCTGAACCACGTCTACGCGTCGCTCGGCACTTACCCGGTCAACGTGACCGTCACCGACCTTTCCGGCAACACCGTGTCCAACATGGTCAAGATCACCACGGCCGGTTCGGACTACGTGGCGTACGGTCCGACGCGTCTGCTGGACAGCCGGGACGGAAGCGGCACTCCGAAGGTCGGGGCCTGGTCCACGACCCGGGTGCAGGTCACGGGTGCGAACGGCATTCCGGCCGGTGTGACGGCCGTGGTGCTCAACGTCACGGTGACCGACACCACCAGCGCCGGACACGTCACGGCGTACGGGGACGGTGCCCAGGCGCCGAACACGTCGAACGTCAACTACGTGACGGGCCAGACGGTCCCCAACATGGTCGTGGTCCCGGTCGGGCCTGACGGGTACGTGGACCTGGACAACGACGGTGCTGCGCTGGACCTGGTGGTGGACACCACGGGTTACTTCGTGCGGTCGGCCGCTGCCGGGTACACGCCGGTGTCGCCGTCCCGTCTGGTGGACACCCGTTACGGCACGGGTGCACCGCAGTCGCCGGTGGGCGCCGAGCAGTCGCTCACCGTGCAGATCGCCGGTGCGGCGGGCGGTCAGCTGCCCGCGTCGGGGATCACGGCGGTGGCGTTGAACGTCACCGTGACCAACCCGAACGCCAACGGCCATCTGACGGTCTACCCGGGCGGTCAGCAGGCACCGAACGCGTCGAACCTGAACTTCACGACGGGGCAGACGGTCGCCAACTCGGTTGTCGTGCCCGTCGGTTCGGACGGCACGGTCCGCGTGCTGAACGCGGCCTGGGGGACGTCCGACGTGATCGTGGACGTGGTGGGCTACTACAGCCAGGGTGGCAAGAGCGCCTACCTGCCGGTCCCGCCGACGCGCCTGCTGGACACCCGCGACACCACGAAGTGGCAGCTCGGCCCGGTCGGCTCCTGGAGCTACGTCCCGATGCCGCTGTCCCCGGCCAACCCGGACTACACCGGTTTCGTGCTGAACGCGACGGTCACGAACACCACGTCGGACGGGCACCTGAGCGTTGCCCCGGACCCGAACACGCAGGCCGCGTACGACAACAACACTGCAACGCCGTTGTCGCCGCCGCCAGTGTCCTCACTGAACTGGACGGCCGGTCAGACGGTCCCGAACCTGGTTCAGGCGACCGCCGGTAACACCGGCATCGTCGACTTCTGGAACGGGGCCAACGGCTCGAGCGACCTGATCGTCGACCTGTTCGGCATCTACCAGAACGACTGACGACTGATATCCGGAACACCTGAGGGCCGCGGTGCGGCGATCCAACTCGCTGCACCGGGGCCCTCAGCCGTTCAGCCATCCCACTCGGCGACTCCAACTGCGGCCGGGCGGCCAGCTTCCGATCCTCCAACAGGCCCATCACCTACGGCACCCCGGCGCCTCCACTGCGCAGACGACACGATGCGCCGTCTCATCCACGCAGCAACCGCGACCGTGCCTGAACAGCGGAAACTCGACGATCACGTTCGGAGAGACAACAGTTGCTGAAAATCGAAGCCGCCAGAGCCCCGACCGCGACTACGATCGGCTACAAATCGAAGCCCTGTCACGGGCCGCCTGCCTGGCACCCCGGCCTCACCCCGGTCCGCGACTGAAAGGGCCCCGACAGCACCGCCCTCAGCTTCCCCGCCACCTCCTGGCAGGCCTTCGTCAGGGGATCCAGGCAGGCGATTTCCCAGCCAACTAGGCTCGCAGCACACTTCCATCGGGGGGACTCATCATGCATCTGCGCCTGGCCGCCGTACTCACGGCGGCCCTCGTCCTGGCCGGGGCCTCGACCCCGGCGTTCGCGACGCCCGGCTCCACGCCCAGCACCCCGGCGCCGTCCGGCTTCGTGCCGGTCAGCCCGGTCCGGGTCCTCGACACCCGGGCCAACTACCAGAACTGCGGCTGGACCTCAACCCTGTCGGAGAACAGCTTCACCGATGTGGATCTCGCCGCCTGCGCGGGCCACATGCCGCCCACCCCGTACTTTACCGTTCCGGCCGGGGCGACCGCCGTGGTGGTCAACGTCACCGCCACCAACGCCTCCGCGAACAGCTACCTGAGCATCGGCGCTCCCGGCCTGCAGACCCAGGGCAGCCCGCCGGCCTTCTCCACGCTCAACGTCTCGCCGGGGCACGACGTGGCCAACCTCGTCACCGTCCCGGTCGGCCCCGACCAGCACGGCAATCCCGGCGCGGATCTGACGGTCTACAACCACGCGGGCTCGGTCGACATCGTTCTCGACGTCCTCGGGTACTACATGACGCCGAGCCAGACCCAGACCACCTACCGCTACACCCCGACCCAGCCGGCCCGGGTGCTGGACACCCGGCAGCAGGTCCCCCTGGGTCCGCAGACCCAACGGGCCGTCCAGCTCAACAGCGTGCCCGGGATCCCGACCGACGCCGCCGCCCTGGTCGTGAACCTCACCGCGACCGACGCCAGTACCAAGGGCTTCCTCACCGTCGCGCCCGCCAGCGGCGGATACACCACCTCGACCGTCAACTACGAGCCCGGCAAGGACGTCTCCAACCAGGCGATCGTCCCGCTCTCCACCTCCAGCGGGGGTTCGATCGCCGTCTACAACAACGCGGGGTCCGTGGACGCCGTCCTCGACGTGGTCGGTTACTACAGCGCCGGCGGCCAAGGGCTGTTCACCCCCGTCCCGCCGAGCCGGGTGCTGGACACCCGCACCGGCGCCGGCCCGATCGGTCCGGACTCCACGCTCCCGCTGGCGGTCGCCGGCCACGGCGGCGTTCCGGCCGGTGCCATCGGCGCCGTCCTGAACCTCACCGCCACGCAGGAGACCCAGCCCAGCCATCTGACCGTGTGGCCCGACGGCCAGCCGACGCCGGGAACGTCCAGCCTCAACACCAACCCGTCGAGCGACATCGCCAACCACGTCCAGACCCAGTTGGGGCCCGACGGCGCCGTCGACATCTACAACCACGCAGGCAGCACCCAGGTGATCGCCGACGTGTACGGCTACTTCACCGCGTCATAGCGCGTTCCGACAGCTGCCCGTTCCGGCCGACGGCCCCCGATGCGTAGCGGGTGCCGTCGGCCGGCTGTCTTCGCCGTGAAGCCGCAGCTCTGACAACGGGGAGGATCACGCTCCTCAGCCACGTGATCCCGGCCCCATGTCGCGCTGGACCACTCGTCACGGATGTGTGAGCTGTGGAGGCTTCCTCGGCTGCCACGTCGCCCACACCCGTGACCGCGGCATGGCCCGGAGCGGCAGTGTCGTGCTCGGCGGCCGGTGGTGGGCGCGGGTGAGGGACGGCGCCGATCCGACGCGGCCCGCCTTGCGTCCGCCCTCAGTGGCGACCGGTCGAGCGACGGCGGGCGGCCATGGTCACCGCGCCCGCGCCGAGGACGACCAGGGCTCCGCCGGCGCCGAGCAGCAGGCCGGACGAGGCGCCGCCGCCGGTGAAGGCAAGCTGCTGCGGGGTGGCGGTCGCCGTGGTCGGGACAGCGGCGGGCGAGGTCGCCGCCGCGGGCCGCACGGCGGCCTGGGTCGGCGCGGCGGTGGGCACGGCAGCCGGGGCGGACTTGGTCGGCGTCCCGGTCGCGGTCCTGGCCGGGGCACTCGCCGGCGCGCTGGTCGGCGCGTCCGGGCGAACGATGTGCAGGGTGCGCACGGGGCCCTGGCCGCCGGGTGCGGTGCCGAGGAACACGGTGATGTCGTGCTGGTCGGCCGGCGCCTTGCCGGAGAGCGCGACGCGGAACATCAGCCGCGAAGCCCGGCCGGCGTCCAGGTGCTGGGCGAGGCCGGAGGTGTCGGGGTAGATCACCGGGTCGCACCCGTGGTGGACCGGCAGCGTCTTCCACTGGCCACCGGTCATGACCTGGACGGTGAAGTCCTCGGGCCGCAGGTTGGTCCCACCGGCCGCCATGTCGTAGAAGCCGAGGGTCGGCCGAAGATCGTCGTACGCCGCGCCGGTGAAGTTGGCCATCTCCACCTGCAACTCGATCGGGCTGCCGCCCGCGGTGATGGTGTCGGGCGTGCCCGGCAGGTAGGCGATCGTCGACTCGCCCTTGTGCACCGCGGTAGCCGGGCCGCCGGCCGCCGGCGCGGCGTTGGCGGCACCGGTCGGTGCCGGGGCCGTCGGCGTCGCGGGTGCCACTGCGGCGGTGCCGCCGTCACCGCAGGCCCAGGCGGCGGAGGCGCCGGTGAACAGCGGCATCGCGGCGCCGAGCACGGCGGCGGCAGCAGCGGCGACCAGCAGACGGGAGCGGCGGCGAGTGGAGCGAGCAGACATCGGAGGATCCTCCGGGAGAATCGGATGCGGAAGCAGGCGCGACAGTGCGTCCCACCCCCTTCTCCGCTCACATGTGGGAGACCCGGTGGACGCTCTGTGCACATCTTCTCGGCCTGATGTCCCTTCAGGATCCTTGCTTCGTCATCGTGGTGTAGCAGAACTGACTTCGCATGTGCCTCCGCCGCTCAACTCAGCTGTGCCAGGCCCTCGGTGGCGATCTTCTCGAAGACGGCCAGGTCGTTCTCGAAGATCGAGTCCGGCACCGGCCAGTGGATGACCAACTCGGTGATGCCCAGCTCGCGGTAGCGGCCGGCCCAGTCCACGAAGGCGTCCAGCGAGGCGAGCGGCTTCTCGGCGGTGGAGCCCTGGAGCAGGACCTTCTCCAACTCGGCGACGTCCCGCCCGTGCGCCTCGCAGGCCGTGGCCAGCTTCGCGAGCTGCGCCGCGATCACGTCCGGCGCCTGCTCGACCGGCACGTCGGCCGGCCCCTTCGGATCGCCGTACGTCACCCACCCCTGCCCGTACTCCGCCGCCAGCCGCAGCCCGCGCGGCCCGGTCGCCGCCACGTAGAACGGCAGCCGTGGCCGCTGCACGCAGCCAGGGATGTTCCGAGCCTCGACGGCCGAGTAGAAGCGGCCCTCCTCGGTGGTCGCGTCCTGGGTGAGCAGCTTGTCCAACAACGGCAGGAACTCGCCGAACCGATCCGCCCGTTCCTTCGGCGACCACGCCTCCTGCCCCATCGCCGTCGCGTCGAACCCGACCCCGCCGGCCCCGATCCCGACCGTCAGCCGCCCGCCCGAGATGTCGTCCAGGCTGACCAACTCCTTGGCCAACGTCACCGGGTGGCGAAAGTTCGGCGACGTCACCAGGGTGCCGAGGCGGATCCGCTCGGTCGCGGTGGCGGCGGCGGTGAGGGTCGGCACCGCCCCGAACCACGGCTCGTCGCGGAAGGACCGCCAGGAGAGGTGGTCGTAGGTGTAGGCGGCGTGGAAGCCGAGGTCCTCGGCTCGCCGCCAGATCTTCTGTCCCTCGTTCCATCGGTGGATGGGGAGGATCACTGTGCTCAGACGCATGGCTTCGACCCTACGCGTTCGCTCCGGCAGGTGAGATTCGAGCGACCCGCGGCGACGGCACCTGCACGACCGCTAGCGTGGCGCCATGGGTGCGCTGGGCAGGGCCGAGCCGCTACTGGTCCGGCTGACGTCAAGCGGCTCACACATCATTTCGGCACTGGCAAGCAGGGAGAGCAGGACATGGTGATCGCCGTTCGGGATGCGGATCACTGCGAGCGCTCGCTTACCGATCTCATCGAGCGCAGTGCCGAGTTGAAGGGAGAGCTGGTCGCCTTCGGGCAGAGCGCTCGCTTCGACCAGTGGTTGACTCCCCTCCTGCTGGAGGCCGCGGGCCCTGAGCGGCGGCTGGACGAGGGTACGGCGGTTCGGATCACCGACCAATTCATCCTGCGGTACCGCCTGCCGGGCGGTATCACCGTTGTGGACCGATTCGTCGCCTCACGGCGGGACTTGAGCGAAGTCGATCGGGAGCTGCTGCTCGGCTGGCGTGGCCCGGTCGAGGGCATCTTCGAGATCCGGCGCAAGGACGGGGATGGCGTCGTCCTGCTGAACCTGGTCGACGACCTGCAGTACCGCGTGTACTCGAACGTCGGGCCGAGGGTCTTCCGTGGAGTGTCCAAGGGACAGTTCCTTCTCGCCTGCTTGGTGCCCATCCACTCGGCCGACGGTGTGTGGCTGATCTCCGGGATGATGTCGTCCTACCCGAAGTCCAGTGCCACCGAGATCGCCCAGGCCGCGCTCCAACTGGCCACCAGCCAACCCGAACTGGTCTTCCGCAACCCCGAGAAGATCGAGCAGGGATGGGAGCGGATGCGGGAGGACCGGGCCGCGTTCGTCGAGTTCTGCGGCGGCGACGAACTGGTCCTGCCCCCTGCCGAGGCCGAGGCCAGGCTCAACGCCTACTACCGGCACCGGCAGGAAGCCGCCGTCGCCGGGGCGCCCGACCGCGCCCGAGGCAGGCGGCTCCCTGGCCTGGGTCTGCCGTTCTTCGAACTGCCACAAGATCTTGCGGACTCGGCCACCATCGGCGTCATCTACGACGAGGTCGACGGACTCAACTTCTACGCGGACTACGGACTGTTGCGGGACCTCTTCGCCGACCCGGCCCTCGCGGGCCGCAGGCAGCACCAGGACCTGCTGCGCACATACCTGCGCGAGGAGTCGATCTCACCACTGCCGTTCCGCCGACTGGCCGCCGCGTTTCCGGAGACAGTCGATGAGGTGTTCGGGAAGCTGCTGCGGAAGCCCGGATTCACCTGGGGTGAGCACGGCGAGGCCCTACTGCGCCGACGCAAGTCCCGGTACTACGCGCAGGAGCCCCGACCTGGCGTTTCCGTGATCGGCGAGCGCCTCAGCGAGCTCACCGCCGGCGACCGACGGCAGAAGCTCACAAGAGCGCGGCGCGTCTCGGCGGCCTCATCCGGGTGAAATGCTGGCGAGCCTGATGCCCGTACGGGACGATGAAGTAGCGTCGGATCGTCGTCTGGAGCCAAGGAGGTGCCGCATGTCGTACGAGCCCAAACTGGCTGCCGCGTTGTCCGGTGCGACTCTGCGGCAGCTGTCGCACTGGCGGCGGGCCACCGGCGAGCGCGGCGCTGTCCTCGTGCCGGAGATCTCAGCATCTCGTCCGATCCTCTACTCCTTTCGCGACGTGGTCGCCCTGCGAGCCTGTGTCCGCCTTCGCGAGGAGGCATCCCTCCAGAAGATCAGGCGGGCGCTGAACACGTTGCGCGAGGGCCTCGACGAAAGGGAACACCTCTCGGCCTACCGGCTGGTCGCGGGCGGTGACACGATCTACCTGGCAGACCCGGACCACGCAGTGGACCTCGTGCGGAGCAAGGGCAATGTCGTCATCCACGACATGGTGGACGTGCTTGCGCCTTTCTACCGTGGTGGTCGACGAATCCCGGACCTTCTTGAACCCCGGCCGCACGTGTCCATCGACCCTGCCGTGCGAGGCGGCGAGCCGGTCGTCGAGGGGACACGCATCCCGGCTACAGAGGTTGCCGCTCTCCTACGGGACGGCGTGCCACCTGAGCAGATCGGCGACTACTACCCGGGCGTCACAGCAGAGGCAGCGCGCGACGCAGCGGACTTCGCCGACTATGTCGACAGTTACGAGGACGCGGAAATCAGGCAGGCAGCGTCTTGAAGCTGCTGCTCGACGAGAATGTGCCGCTTCCCATGGCACGGATCGTGCGGCTGCTCCTGAAACACCACGTCGTCGAGCACGTGGCCGAACTCGGAGACTGGGCGGGAACCAAGGACGTCGACCTCTATGCGCGTGCGGCGGCGGACGGCTTTCAGATCGTTGTCACGAACGGACACGAAGCAACTGAGCCGCCCACTCGAGGTAGTCGCCATCGCCGAGTCGGGCCTGCATCGCATCGAGTACCGCCAGAATCACAAGCACGGCGGGTTGGTGGGTCTCGGTGCAGCTATCGCCACTGTGTGCGCCGGCCTGCCCCATGCCTTGGCTGAACTCGACCAGGCAGACGGCCAGCGCCTGATCTCGCTGAATGCGGTCGACCCGTCCCAGCAGAGCCGCTTGCGGATCGTGGATCCTGCCAGCGCTCCGCCCAAGTTCTGGCCCGCCAGCTCACAGGGGTAGTGGCATCAGGGGCTGAACCCGCGGAACATCGCAGGTCAGCATGCGATAGGTGAAAAAGGATTGACTGACGTCACCAGGGTGCCGAGGCGGATCTGCTCGGTCGCGGTGGCGGCGGCGGTGAGGGTCGGCACCGCCCCGAACCACGGCTCGTCGCGGAAGGACCGCCAGGAGAGGTGGTCGTAGGTGTAGGCGGCGTGGAAGCCGAGGTCCTCGGCTCGCCGCCAGATCTTCTGTCCCTCGTTCCACCGGTGGATGGGGAGGATCACTGTGCTCAGGCGCATGCATCCGACCCTACGGGACCGTCGAGATCACGATCGGCTTCCCGCTGCGGCCTCGCACGGACGAAATCAGCGAGGCCGCAGACATCCAGGCGGTCAGAGCCGTCGGCTCCGCAATCCGTCGTCCGTCATCAATCGAGTTCGAAGTGGTTCTTCAGGAATCCTGCGGCTGTCGCCGGAAGGCGGGTACCGGTGGAGGAGTCACCGGCCTGCCAGTCGACGTGGAACGTCAGCGCTCCTCGGTGGAACTCAGCCATCGTTCCAGTGCGGCGCGCGTGAACTCGTCCGTACGAGGCCGTTCGACCAGCCACTGACCGTGCTGCCGCAGCATCCCGACCCGCTGGGGATTCCGCAGCAGGACGCAGTCGACCCATTCTTCTCCCCGGTCTCCTCGCACCACCACGTTCCCGTCGAGGGACAGCATGACGAATGCCGGATGGCCAGGACCGTTTCCGAGAATGCCCGAGGCTGCGCCGTCGCCCGCGATGTCCCACCGATCAGCCAGCTTGACCTTCGCCCACCACCAGACTCGAGGCAATGTGTCACCGAACCGGTTGACAGCCACTAGAAACTCCGGGTTCTCCACTCCGAACAACCCGCCGCCACTGGAAATCCGATACCATTCGGAATTCACCTTTTCGATCAGCTGCGGATCTCCCGATTCCACCGACCTCGCAAGGATCCCATCCTCTTCGGAACAGCTGCTGACAAGCGTTGCGAGAGCCGGAGGAATGAGCGGCACGCCTGGGTCGACCATCCCCAGGTAGTCGAGGCCGGCTGTGCTGAACACCGTCGCCAGCGCAGCATCGTCCACTTCGTCCATATACAGACTCCCCTATACGAATATTCGAACCGCCCCGGCGCCGGGACTCGCCGGCCTGCCTGACCCCAAAGGCTCTACAGCTATGTCCGCTTCGCCCACGGGTACGGAATGATCTGATTGTAGTTGTGACTGCCGTCGGCTCGCCTTCCCACATAGGCGATATTTCCATTGCCGTCGACCAGGACGCGGGCCTGGCTGCTGGGATCTCCGTTGTCGAAGATCTTGGAAAGTCGCCACTTCTGAGCAGCCCGGGGGGCGCCGTTGGCCTGGTAGAAGTCCGGTACTCGATGTCCGGCAGGACCGGTCATCCGCTGCGGGTAGTTCGGGTTTGAGACGACATCGGACACCAAGTCATGAATGTCCTGAGGTGTGTCATAGTACGCGCCCTGCTTTTTGCGCCGGTCGTTGACGGTGGCGTCCGAGTAGTTCTCATCAGGTGTCCACTCGCTGGTTGCATTCCCCGGTGGTGTCTCACGGTGGGGTGACAGGCCGAATGGGTCGGACCAGGTGTGGGGGTTGCGGACGTAGGTATCGGGGTTGGGAGCCGGGAGCAGGCCGAGCGGATCCGGCGTGGTGTACCGGGCGGTCTGCGGGTCGTAGTAGCGGTTGAGGTTGTAGTGAAGGCGGGTCTCGGGGTCGAAGTACTGGCCGGGAAATCGCAGCGGGGTGTAGGTGGTGCTGTCGCTGGGCCAGGTTGTCTGTCCCCAGAGGCTGTGGGAGCCCCGCCAGGCGATGGTGTCGGTCGCCGGGTCGACGAGTTCGGTCGCGGTACCGACCAGGTCGGTGACGATCGCGAAGAAGCGGCGATCGATGTGATCATGCGGGCTCGGGCCTGCGCCGACGGCGGATGAGGCGATCACCTCGCATTGGGACAGCGGCTGCAGCCCCTTGTAGTCCCAGGTGAGGCTGTGCGGGCCGGGCAGATACGGAGCCTGGGTGGTCTGTTCGGCCAGGACGGGGCCGTCCCAGGTGAAGTCGATTGTCTCTTCAACCGTGGCCCCGTCGGGGGCGAGCCGGTGCTTGGCGATGCGGCGGCCGAAGGGATCGTGCAGGTAGCGCCAGAGAGTGCCGTCGGGCGTGGTGACGTGAGTGAGGCGGTCCTCGGCGTCCCAGCTGAAACGCCAGGTGTCAGGCTTCCTCGAGAGGCGGGTGACCTGGCGCAGAGTGGTACGGCCAGCCGCGTCGTACTCGTAACGGACGCGACCGGCGGTGGCGAGCTGGGTTCCGCTGTATGTGCGCGCACCGAGGGCCTCGCCGCCGCGAGCGGGCCAGTCGGCGTCCGTGACATTGCCGGCCGAGTCATAGGCGTACGTCTCGCTCCAGCTCTGTGCTCGGACGGCGGTAACCCGTCCGGCTGCGTCGAGCTCGAAGCTACGGCGACCCGAGAGTTGGTCATCGACGGCAGTGAGGCTGCCGTCCGCACGGTATGTGTATGAACGGTCTTGGAGAGCCTGCCGCTCGGGCCTCGTTGTTCGGAGGGTCTGGGCCGTCAGACGGCCTCGGGTGTCCCAGGTGCTGGCGAGGGCGAGGTGGCCGTCGACGATGCGCCGCTGTTCGCGCCCGGCCGCGTCATGACTGAACTCGAGCGTGCCCCCGGTCGTCATGAGGGCAGCGGGCCGCCCGGCCGCGTCATAACTCCATTCGCTGGTGTGTCCCGTGGGGGTGGTGCGGTGGGTTCGGCGGCCGAGAGTGTCCCGTCTGTGGGTAAGTGTGCGACCGTTGACGGTTTCAGTCAGCAGATTGCCAAGGAGATCGACGGTCCGGAGCACGTCCGCGTCCGCGTTGGTCGCTCGGACAAGGCACCCCGAGGTGTCATGGACATAGGTGGTGACCCGGCCGTCCGCGTCGACTGCCACGAGCCGGCCCAACGTGTCGTAGCTGTAGCGAGTTGTCTGGCCCAGTGGGTTGGTGACCGAGGTGACCTGTCCGGCTGCATCGAGCTCGTACCGGACCGTACGACCGTGGAAGTCGGTCTCGCCGACCAGACGTCCGGAAGCGTCATAGGAGTAGGTCCACTGCTGGCTCAGAGCGTTGGTGACGGCAACGAGCCGCATGTCCGCATCGTGGGTGAAGCTGATGCGCGCGCCGTCAGCGCTGGTACGGGCGGCCAGGAACTCGAAGTGGGTGTACTCGAAGGCGCTTCGTCGGCCGAGCGCGTCGACGTGGTCGAGCTGGTTACCCTCGGCGTCGTAGGACCACGACTCGGTACTGCCATCAGGGGCCGTCCGGCTGGCGAGGTAGCCCTCTGGCGTCCAGCCGAGACGGGTGGACGCGCCGAGAGGGTCCGTAACGATCACGGTTCGCCCGAAGGCGTCCCGTTCGTAGCGGGTGGTAGCTCCGGTCGGGTCGGTGATCTCGGTCGGGAGTCCAGCCGGGTTGCACGTGATCCGGGTGCTGTGGCCGAGGGCGTCGGTGACCGAGGCGATGTGGCCGAGGGCATCGTAGGCGTAGCGGGTGATGGCACCGAGCGGGTCGGTGAGCGAGGTGCGTCGACCGGTCGCGTCATACGTGTGCCGCCAGGTCGCGCCGCCTGGCTCGGCGATGTGCGCTGGAAGGCTCATCCCGCCGAGATAGTCGGCGGTGGCCCGCTCGCCGTCGGGGCGGGTGACGGCTATCAGATCCCCCGCTCCGTCGTACTCGTAGCGGGTGGTGCGGCCCAGCGGATCGGTCTCGGCCAACAAGCGGTCGTAGTCGTCGCGTTCGAAGTGGCTGGTGTTGCCGAGCGGGTCGGTGATGGTGGCGATCTGGGCGTGCTCGTTGACGTGGTACGTCGTGGTGTGGCCCAGCGCGTTGGTCTCGGTGTGGAGCTTGAGGCCGGTGGTGGGGTCGGGATCGCCGTAGGTGAAGCGGAACTTGAGGGTGCCGTCGGCGCCGCCCTCGTCGATGACGCGGTCGCGGGTGTCGTAGACGTAGAGGTACTGGGAGTTGTTGCGGTCGGTCCAGGAGAGGATGCGGCCGCTCGCGTCGTTGGCGAACCGCATGGGCTTGCCGGAGGAGTTGTAGACGCTGCTCAGGTGGCCCTCGGTGTAGCCGTAGCGCAGCAGCAGCGCGTCGTGGCCGTGCACGTCGCCACCGGCCAGGCGCAGGGCGGTGATCCGCCCGGCGTCCACGGTGACCAGCAGGCGGTAGCCGCCGGAGTGGGTGATGGAGTGCGGGGTGCCGTGCTCGTCGTAGGCGAGGTCGTAGTGGCGGCCGGAGCGGTCGCGCACGCGGGTGAGCAGGGCCTCGGTGCCGCCCGTGGCGACCGAGAACTCGCGGACCAGCCCGGTGGAGCGATCGGTGATGGTGTAGCCGCCAGCAGCGAGTTCGAGGTCGCGGCGCGCTCCGGCGCTGGCCTGGACGGCCTCGCCCGGCTCGGGGTGCGGGTAGGCCTGGGTGCGGCGGTCGGCGCCCACGTGGACCACGCCCTCGGCGTCGACCTCCAGGCGCTCGTCGAAGGTGCAGACCCAGCGCGGGCCCATCCAACGGCCCGCCTGGTAGCCGGACTCGAAGTTGCGGGTGAACAGCAGCGGCAGCGAACCGGGCAGCGAGACGTCGACCTGGTCGATGAACATCCGCCCGGTGGCCATGTCGACGGGCTCGCCGCCTTCGCAGACCGCGTCCTCCTTGCGGCCCGCCTCCCGTGGGTCCGCGACCTGCTTGCGGCCCGAGCCCGAACCGCCTTCGCCCGAACCGCCCTTGCCACCACGGCCACCGCCCTCACCCGGCAGGTGGGGCTCATGCGGCTCGTCGTGCTTGGCGTCTCCCAGGATCTTCTTCAGCGCCGCCTCGTGCTCGGCGTCCGTCTCGGCGGTCCGCTTCGCCACCGTCTTCAGCTTGGCGCCGGCCGAGTGGTAGAAGTCCTTCACCGTCTTCCCCGCGTCCTCCGCGAGGGCCTTGCCGAGCTTCTTCGCGCCGTCCTCCAGCGCCTTGACGATCTGGTTGCTCATGTGAAGTCCACCCCCGCCAGCTTGCCGCGCAGCACCTGCGCGTGCCCGGCCACCTCCTGCGCGTGCCCGTTCATCGTCTCCGCGTGGTCCTCCAGCGCCGCCGGGTCGATCTTGAACCCGGTCCCGCCCGCGCCCCCGGTGCCCGAGACGCCCAGCACCCCCGAAACCGCCTCGAAGGCAAGCCCGTTGACCGCTTTCGCCACCACGCCCACCAACGGCGTGATCGCCGCCTCGATCACCTGCCCGATGATGTACTGCTCGAGCTGCTGCTCCAGGTAGTCCGTGATCTGCTCCGCACCCTCGACGATCAGCGCCATGCCGGCCTCCGCCAGCCCGAAGGTCGCCACCGCCGCCGCCTGATCGGCCGCGAACGTCACGGCCAGCCCGCCCAGTTCGCCGATCGCCTGCATCTTCATCCCGACGATCACCCCGGCCGCCGCGTCCAGCGCGGTCGCCACCGTGTGACAGGCATCGACCAGTTCGCTCATGTGACTCGACGACAGATGCGCCCAACTCGCCACCAGCGCCTCGTACGAGGAGCCCTGGTAGTCGGCGGCCATCGCGTTGACCGTCCCGGTCGCCTTCTGGTGCGTACCGTCCACACTGTCCGCGAACTCCCGCACATGCGAGGCAAGTTCCCGGACCTTGTCCTCGTTCACGTTCGGCCAGTTCACCCCGATGAACTGGAGCATCGACACGACTTCGCCAGGCAACTCGATCGCCACAGTGACCCCCGTCCACTCATGCGTGCGAGCCCGACCGTAATGCACGACGCCGACCAGAGGAACACCGGTTCCCGTGAGCGCCCGGACGGCCCGCCAGGAGAGCCGCCTCAGGAACGCGTGGGCTTCGCGGTGGTGCGGATCTCGGTCAAGCTCTCCTGCATCAGGGCCCGGGCGCGGGTGAACCAGTCCGCGAGGACGGCGATCTCGTCGGGGGTGTAGTCGGCGAAGAGCCCGCCGAGGCCCTCGTAGAAGGGACCGTAGACCTCCAGCACGCGGCTCTGGGCGGACTCGTCCATGACCACCCGGAGTCGGCGTCGATCGGCCGGATCCGGCGTGCGGCGGACGTATCGCGCCGCCTCCAGCCGGTTGAGCACGCCGGTGACCGCCCCCGTGGTCAGGCGGGCTCGGTCCGCGAGGTCGCTCGCGGTGAGCGCCTCTCCGGCCAGCGCCGCCTCGATGACGAAGCCCAGGCAGGTGAGGTCGGTGACGTTGAGCCCGAGCCGCCCGGCGATGTCCTGCTGGCCGAAGTGGGCGAGCGCGATCATGCGGTCCATCGCCTGCAGTGCCTGCTCGGCCGTCGCCTCCGGACGCGTCTTGCCCTTCACCGGGATTCCCCTTAGCATCTAAGTTACTTAGCTCATAAGCTAAATTGCTTCCATCGCAGCTGGACTATCACATCCTGGAGGAAGTCCGGATGACCGCACACGGCGGACACGACATGGGCCACACCGTCGCCGGCTGGACCGGCAGCGCCCTGGTGGCCATCGGAAGCCTCGTCCTGGGCGTGGCATTCGCCGCCGGAGCCCCGGCGGGACTCTGGCTGGGCGTGGTGATCGTCGCCTCCGCCGCACTGGCCAGCTGGTCGCTGCACCTCGCGGGCTGGGGCAAGCCGAGCGGACCGCGCCCGGTCGACCGCCGGGACTGGCGCCTTCGCGACACCGACGCCCGGGACGGACACCCGGGCTGCCTCGGCTGCCGTCTGGCCGGCCGCCGGCCGCAGGCGCCCGAGACGGTCGCCCGCGCTCCGCGCGCCGAGACCACGCAGCTGAGCAAGGCGAGCTGAACCGGCCGTCCCGGCCCGTGCTCCGAGCGCCGCCCGAGTAGGCGTCATATCGTATGCCTACTGCTGGAAATGCCCGAAGCGACCGAAGTTGGCGGAGCGTTCTCCAGGGCTTCGCCCGCGCTCCGTCGCCAGTTCCCGGTCGGCTCATGAGACTGTCTCCGCACCCGCTCTGTCCACGGTGATCCCGGAGCCCCCCAGGAGACAGGTCTGCCATGAGCGCCATCAATCGTCGCCGCTTCATCCAGCTCGCGGGCGGGACCGCCGCCCTGTCCGCGATGTCGACCAGCATCGCGCGCGCCGCGGACATCCCGGCGCACCGGCGGACCGGAAGCCTGAAGGACGTGGAGCACGTCGTCGTCCTGATGCAGGAGAACCGTTCGTTCGACCACTACTTCGGCACCCTGCGCGGGGTCCGCGGCTTCGGCGACCCGCGTCCGGTGACGCTGCCCAGCGGAAAGCCGGTCTGGTACCAGTCGGACGGCGGCAAGGACGTGCTGCCCTTCCGCCCCACCGCGGACAACCTCGGCCTGCAGTTCCTGGAGGACCTGGCCCACGACTGGAACAGCGGCCACCAGGCGCGCAACAACGGCAAGTACGACCAGTGGGTGCCGGCCAAGACCGCCACCACGATGGCCTACCTGACCCGCGAGGACATCCCCTTCCACTACGCGCTCGCCGACGCGTTCACCATCTGCGACGCCTACCACTGCTCGCTGGTCGGCCCCACCGACCCCAACCGCTACTACATGTGGACCGGTTGGACGGGCAACGACGGCAAGGGCGGCGGCCCGGTCATCAACAACGCCGAGGCCGGCTACTCCTGGACCACCTACCCCGAGCGGCTGGAGCGGGCCGGGGTCTCCTGGCGGATCTACCAGGACATCGGCAACGGCCTGGACGCGAAGGGCGGCTGGGGCTGGATAGAGGACGCCTACCGGGGCAACTACGGCGACAACTCGCTGCTGTACTTCAACCAGTACCGCGATGCCAACCCCGGTGACCCGCTCTACGACAAGGCCCGTACCGGCACCGACGCCCAGGCCGGCGAGGGCCTCTTCGACCAACTCAAGGCCGACGTGGTCGGCGGGAAGCTGCCGCAGGTCTCCTGGATCGTGGCGCCCGAGGCCTTCACCGAGCACCCGAACTGGCCGGTCAACTACGGTGCTTGGTACATCTCCCAGGTGCTGGACGCGCTCACCGCCGACCCCGAGGTGTGGAGCAGGACGGCGCTGCTGATCACCTACGACGAGAACGACGGGTTCTTCGACCACGTCGTGCCGCCGTACCCGCCGAGCTCGGCGGCCGACGGGCAGTCCACCGTGACCACCACCGGGGAGCTCTACGACGGGGGCGCCGCCACGGCCGGGCCCTACGGCCTGGGCCAGCGGGTGCCGATGTTCGTCGTCTCGCCGTGGAGCAAGGGCGGCGCGGTCTGCTCGCAGACCTTCGACCACACCTCGATCATCCAGTTCATCGAGCGGCGCTTCGGGGTGCACGAGCCGAACATCTCGCCCTGGCGCCGCGCCGTCTCCGGCGACCTGACGGCGGCCTTCGACTTCAGCCGCCCCGACCCGGAGGTCCCCGGCCTGCCCGACACCAGTGGCTACCTGCCGCCGGACCAGGACCGCCACCCCAGCTACCAGCCGGTGCCCCCGGCCGACCCGGCGCTGCCGACGCAGGAACCAGGCCTGCGCACCGCCCGTCCGCTGCCCTACGACCTGTCGGCCGACGCCCGCGCCGGCGCCGACGGCCGGCTCCAGATCGAGTTCACCAGCCACGGCGACGCCGGCGCCCACTTCCTGGTGACCTCGGCGACCCAGCCGAACGGCCCGTGGACCTACACCGTCGGGGCCGGGCGGCAGCTGACCGGCGACTGGACCCTCGCGGCGGGCGCCTACGACTTCACCGTGCACGGTCCCAACGGCTTCCTGCGCCGGTTCCAGGGCCAGGCCGGCGCCGCGGGTGTCGAGCTGACGGCGCGTCACCAGGGCGACAGCGGACAGGTCCAGCTGGTGCTGACCAACACCGGCGCCGGTCCCGTCCAGCTCACCGTCGCCGACGGCTACGGCAACGACCAGCCCACCACCCACCAGCTGCGCCCGGGCGCCGAGTTCACCCACCCGGCGGACCCGCGCGGCAGCCACGGCTGGTACGACCTGTCCGTCACCACCGACCAGGACCCCGGCTTCCTGCGCCGGCTGGCCGGCCACGTCGAGACCGGCGCGCCCAGCACCAGCGACCCGGCGATCGCCACTGCCTGACGATCAGTCAGACAGCCTGGCGGGCGCTGGTTCCAGGCACACGGACAGGCCCGTGGTAGCGCACGATCGTGCGCCGCCACGGGCCCCGGCGTGCGGGTGGCCGTCAGTGCAGCTGGGCGAGCATGTTGGTGGCGTCGTCCACGAAGTAGACGCTGTCCTTGTCGCGGTCGACGGCCAGGCCGAAGAGCGCTCCCGCGCCGGGCGGGTTGCCGCTGGAGTCGAGCTGCTTGGTGGCGACCTGATCGCCGCACCAGGTGGTCTCGACGAGCAGGCCGTCGCCGCTGTTGACCGTCAGGATGTCGCCGTTGGGGGCGATGGCCAGGCCCAGCGGGCCGTTCAGGTGGTCGCCGATGGAGACCTGACGGCCGGTGAGGGCGTCGCTGTCGCGGTGCTCGGCGTCGGGGATCTCGGTGATCCGGTTGTGCAGGGTGTCGGCCACGTAGAGCTTGCCCTCCCGGCCCAGGCCCACCCCGGTCGGGCCGATCACCAGGGCGTTCGGGTCGGTCCGCTGACCGAACCCGGAGCCGATCACGGTGGTCGCCTCCCGGACCGGCGGCTGGTCGTCCCGGCCGGTGCGCAGCGTGATCCGCAGCACCGTGCCCTGGTCCACCTCGTTGCCGCCGCCCGCCACGGTGCCGTTGAGCACGTTGGTGACGAAGAGCTCGCTGCGGTCGCCGTGGCTGACCGAGGTCATGTCCCACGGGCCGTTGATGCCGTCGCCGGCGAGCGTCTCGCGGACCGTGCCGTGCTTGTCGAGCACCAGCAGGCAGCCCGCCTGGGCGGTGGCGGCGGTGCCGTCGGTGGTCGGCAGGCTGCCGACCACCACCCAACCGTCGGGCAGCACCGTGAGTGCGGTGGTCAGACCGACCCCGCCGGGGCAGGAGCCGGGCAGGTTGTTCGGGTCGATCCGGGCGAACTGGCGCACCTGCCCGTCGGGGCTGATCTGGACCAGCGTGGTGCCGGTGCCCTGCTGGTTCTGACTGTTGTTGAAGTTGCTGACCAGCACGTTGCCGGCACGCAGCTCGCCGGCGTTCTCGTGGATCACGACGGTGCCGTACGGGTTCATGTCGCCGTTGGCGGGGACCGTCGAGGCGACGTTCGACACGGTGTCGAGCGGGGCGATGAACGGCACGGAGCCGCCGGGCCGGGCGGCCACGGCGTGCGCGGTGCCGGCACCGGTCGCCATGGTGACGGTCAGCGCGGCCAGCGCCGCGAACCGGCGGGTACGGATACGGATACGGACAGTCACGTACTGCCTCCTGGGCAGGCACGGGGCAGCGCCCGGCGAATCCGGGAGCCGCTGAAGGAGTGGGGGCGAGAGCGAGGTCCGAAGTGGCGCCGAGGGACCGGCCGCCGGCCTCGCTCCTGCCGCCACGTTAGGCAGCGGCCCAGGGCCGCGCGCGGGATGCTGCGCCAAATGACTCAGCGAAGACTGAGAACTTCTGTCACTAGGCGGGGACTTGACCCCTCGACACCCCTGACCGACGTCGGCCCGGCCCAGCGCGGTTCAACGCAGCGACGCGCCGCTCAGCGCAGCGCGAGGAAGACCGGCGTGGCGACCGCCGCGCCGAGCACCGTCCCCACCAGGACCTGCGCCAGGGTGTGGTCGCGCAGCACCACCCGGGACCAACCGACCAGCGCGACCAGGGGGTAGAGCGCGAGCAGCCAGGGGCCGTACGAGCAGGCGAGCATCATGATCGCGCCGGACGAGACGGCGGTGTGCACGCTGACCTTCCACACCGTGGTGACCGCGAGGATCACCACGAGGCTGGCCAGCATCGCGGCGACCAGGGCGACAAGCGCCGCCGGGGCGCCGCCGACCAGCAGCAGGGTCATCCCGACCGTCACCGAGGCCATGATCAGCGGTATCACCACCAGCCGGTCCTGCCGCCGCCGCACGTGCCGGTCGCCCCAGTGCCCGCGCCGCTCGCCCGCCTTGATCAGCAGGATCGGGATCACCCCGGAGAAGAGCGCCGCCGTCAGCCCCCAGCCGACCCCGCTCCACCGGCCGGCCTGCCAGCCGATCAGCAGGGTGACCGCGATGATCCAGTTCTTCGGCTCGAGGCCGTCGGTGACCCGCCGGGCGAAGCGCGGCTCGGTGGCGGCGGGCGACGGCGTGGCGGCGGGCGGGGCGGCGGGGTCGACAGGGGAGACGGGGAGCGGGGTCACGGAACGTCCTGGAGTTCGGGATCGATGACGGGGATGGCGGAAGCCGACCGGTGCGCGGCGGCGAGGCTGAGCAGGCGGCGGGTCTCGGCCTCGAAGTCGAGCTCGGCGAAGCTCTCGGTGGGCTGCGGCGCGGCCTGGTGGCCGGGGAACCGGCCGGCCAGCTTCTGGGCGCCGCAGGCCCGCAGCAGCAGCGCCTCGGCCAGCTCCGGGCGGTCGGCACCGGCCTGCCGGGCGACTCGCTCGCGCAGCTCCTCGTCGGCGTAGCCGGCCAGCACCAGCGAAGCGTCGCGGATCTCGATCACCCTGCGGTGCAGCAGCACCCGGGGGCTGCGGCCGAGCGGGGCGGTCAGCACCACCTCGGGCACCGCCGTCGTGAGCGCCGCCCACAGCGGTCGCAGCCGGCGGGCGGTGCGCCAGGCCCGCAGCGCGGTCCAGGCGCTGCCGACCGCCGGGATCGAGCTGCCCAGCAGGATCAGCGCGATCGCCGTCCACTCGATGTCGTACAGCAGCGAGGCCCGCAGGAACATCGGCCGGTCGTCGAGCTGGAGCACCACTTGGCAGACCCGCAGCGCCGCGTAGCAGAAGCCGGCCGTGGTGCCCGCCCCCAGCACCCGCAGACCGGTGCGCAGCCAGCCGGCCGCGGCCCGGCGGGCGGAGGTGCCGAACAGCCAGGAGGCGAAGCCCATCGCGGACCCCAGGTAGCCCGCGAAGGTCAGCTCGTACACCGCCACGGGGACCGAGCCCGGGTAGTCCTGGAAGAAGTCGGCGACCTCGACCGTGTGCCGCAGCAGGCAGAAGCTGACCACCAGCCCGGCCTGCGCGGCGAACAGGACGGCCAGCTGCAGACGGCGCAGCCGGGGCGCCGACTCGGGGCGGGTGGTGGCGGTCACGAAGGCGAGCACCCCGTCGCAGGCGACCAGGCCGATCAGGTGCTTGATCACCATCACCACGTTGTGGACGCCGCTGGCCGTGTCCACCCAGTCGGTGATCGCCGGCAGGCCCAGGGTGATCGAGACCGCCAGAGCGGCGAAGGCGGTCCAGAGGGTGCGCTGGCGCGGGTTGCGGACGGCGGCGGGCAGCCGCCAGGCGGTCACCAGCCAGAGCATCGCCAGCACCAGGAGGTGGCCGAGCGACACCGGGTCGGCGGGCTGCGGAGCCGCCGCCAGCCTGGCGAGCTGGCACGCGGCCGTCATGCGCGCCGCGCCGGGTGGCCGAGGGCGTCGTTGAGCCGGCTCAGCACCGCGTCGGAGCTTCGGGCGCCGACCTCCGCACCGGCCCTGGTGGCGCGCTCCAGGATCAGCGTGGCGAGCGACTCCGCGTCGGCCTCCTGGCGGCTGCTGTAGCCGTTGCGGGCGAGCAGCGCGAGCAGCCGGTCGGTGGCCAGCCCGAGCTCGGCGTCCTGCGTCGCGTGGTCCACGGCGGCGGCCTCTTCGACCCGCGCCGCCGGTTCGGCCTCGGCCCGCTCGGCGAGTCGAACCTGTTCGACGCGTTCGGCGAACTCGGCGAACTCGGCGAGCGAGGTCCCCTCGGGGGAGACGTGGCCGAGCAGCATGTGCGACACCTCGTGCAGCACGATCTGGGCCTTCAGGATCGGTGCCGCCCCCGCCTCGTAGAAGATCAGGTCGGCGGTGTCCAGGCCGACCCAGAGGCCGCACGGCAGGTCGGCACCGGCGGCGTTCTCCAGCGGCAGCAGGCGCAGCGGGCGGCCCCGCTCACGGCCGATCGCCGCGCAGAACTCCTCCAGCTGGAACGGCTGCGTCATGACCAGCCGGTCCGCCAGCTCGGCCAACCGGGACCGCGGCTGCCTGCGCCACCTCATGGCCCGCCTGCCCTCTCCGCCATCGCTCCGCCGCCGTTCTGCCACCGTTCGATTACCGGGGCGACCCGGGCCGATCCGCCGACCGTGCTCGGACGATCGAGCCAGTAGCTTAAACGCCCGGTCCCGCAGCGGTCACGTGCGGTGGCGTGCAGGTGCGGTGTCCTTGGCGTACGGCGCCGTTCACCGCGCGGACCGCCAGCACGGGGTGGGCAAAGCCGGCCGGACAGGACCTAGGCGATCCGGTCGCGCCCGCGCCTGGCGCGGCCGACCTCGGGCAGTCCCTCGACCTCCCGGACCTGGTCGACGATCGCCCGCAGCCCCTTGAGCGCGCGCGGCGACAGGCCGGCCAGCCGGAAGGCGACCGCGCGGATGTTGCTGTCGGCCAGCACGTCGGCCAGCTCGTCGGCGGGGGTGGCCGCCTTGGCCGCGGACTTCGCGGAGCCGGCGGCGGACGGCGGCGCCACGCCCGCCTTCAGCTCGCGCACCCGGGCGTCCACCCGGTCCGCGACCGTGTCGTCCAGGAAGTACGCGGTGGGCACCCCGAAGAAGGTCGCGATGGCCTCCAGGGTCTTCACCGTCGGGTTGGTCTTGGCGCCGGTGCGGATCTGCTGCAGGGTGCCGTGCGAGACGGTCGGCCCGTCCGGTCCGGCCTGTTCGCGGATCGCCTGGGCGACCTCGTGGTAGCTGAACGGGCCGCGCCCCGCCGGGTGGATCTCCTGGAAGAGGTGGTCGAGTCTCTGCGCGAGGGTGCGTCGGCGGTCCTGGGCCTGCTCGGGCATCGACATCGCCATCGCCACTCCCTGCTCCCCCGGTCCGCGGGCGCGGCGACTGCGTCATGGCGCGCGCGGATGCTGTTTCCGTGCTGTAGGCCCCAGTATCCACTGAAATGGACGCTCGGTACGAGCGGAACGGAAAGTTCCTTCCCTTTTGGTCACTTGCCGACCCACATGTCATTACGGTTGACAGCCCAGGGAGGGTTCAGCGTATCTTTCGAGCGCGAGCCGTCCAACAAAATAGACGGCTCCCCTGGCGGCGCGCGGTCACACGGGGGTTGACCGCGCGCCGTCAATTTTTTGGACGCCCAACTCGCGGCTTCGAGCAGCTGCGAGGATGGACGGGTGACCGAGCCCGCCGCACGCCCCCGCCTGATCGCCACCGACCTCGACGGCACCCTGCTCTGCCACGGCGGCACCGTCTCCGAGCGGACCGCCGCGGCGCTGGCCGCCGCCGAGGACGCGGGCCTCCAGGTGGTCTTCGTCACCGGACGACCGCCGCGCTGGATGCGGCTGCTGAGCGGACACATCGGCGGCCACGGCGTGGCGATCTGCTCCAACGGCGGCGCGGTCTACGACGTGCGGCGCGAGCGGCTACTGGAGAGCTTCCCGCTGAGCGGACAAGACGCCCGCGCGGTGGTGGCCAGGCTGCGCGAGCGGCTGCCCGAGATCGCCTTCGCCTTCGAGTACGAGCAGGGCTTCGCCCGCGAGCCGCACTACGAGACCCCGATGTGGGGCGACGACGAGGCGCACGCCATCGCCCCCGCCGAGCTGCTGCTGGCCGACGGCGGCACCGGCGAGTACGCGGGCGCGGCGCTCGGCAGCTACAAGATCCTCGCCAAGCACCCCGACCGCGACCCCGACGCCTTCCTCGCCGAGGCCCGGGAGGCCGTCGGCCCGCTCGCCGAGATCACCCGCTCCAGCCCGATCCCACTGCTGGAGATCAGCGCGCGCGGCGTCACCAAGGCGAGCACGCTGGCCCGCTGGTGCGCCGAACTGGACATCGACCGCAGCGAGGTGGTCGCCTTCGGGGACATGCCGAACGACCTGGAGATGCTGGCCTGGGCCGGCACCTCCTACGCGGTCGCCAACGCCCACCCCGAGGTGCTCGCCGCCGTCGCCCAGCACACGCTGAGCAACCAGGACGACGGCGTGGCCCGGGTGATCGAGGAACTGATCACCCGAGCCCTGGTCTGACTGGTCTAACTGGTCTGACGCACCGTCAGCCTGGCTATCCGAAGCGCCCGTTGACGTAGTCGGCGGTGCGCTGGTCGGCCGGCCTCCCGAAGATCTGCTCGGTCGGCCCGGCCTCCACGATCCGACCCGGGGTGTCATGGCTGGCCAGGAAGAACGCGCAGGACTGCGAAACCCGCTGCGCCTGCTGCATGTTGTGGGTGACGATGACGATGGTCAGCCGCCCGCGCAGCTCGGCGATGGTCTCCTCGACCCGCCGGGTGGAGGTCGGATCCAGCGCCGAGCAGGGCTCGTCCATCAGCAGGATCTCCGGCTCCACCGCCAACGAGCGGGCGATGCACAGGCGTTGCTGCTGGCCACCGGAGAGCGCGCCGCCCGGGGTGCCGAGCCGGCCGCTGACCTCGTTCCACAGTCCGGCCCGGCGCAGGCTCTCCTCGATCAGGTGCGCGCGGTGCTCCCTGCTGACCTTGATCCCGGCCAGCTTGAGCCCACTGGCCACGTTGTCGGCGATCGACATCGCCGGGAACGGGTTGGGCCGCTGGAACACCATGCCGATCCGGCGCCGCACCTCGGCCGGACGGCGCCCGTGCGCGTAGACGTCCTCGCCCTCCAACAGCACCTCGCCGGCCAGTTGGGCGCCGCGGACCATCTCGTGCATCCGGTTGAGGATCCGCAGGTAGGTGGACTTGCCGCAGCCGGAGGGCCCGATCAGCGCGGTGACCTCGCCGGCCGCCATGCTCAGCGAGACCCGCTCCAGCACCTTGTGGGAGCCGAACCAGGCCGAGATGTCCCGGGTCTCCAGGCCGGAGAGCCGGTCCGACTGGGCCGCCGGCGGCTGCCCAGGGACGGTGGTGGTCATCGGACGGGGTCCTTTCGCGGGGCTGACCTCACGTCAGCTCTGGTGCACATCAGGTCAGTAGAGGTTGGGCAGCAGCGCGGCGGCGTTCTCGTAGCAGGCCCAGAGCAGCGCGGCCAGCACCGGTACGAAGGTCAGGTAGACGGCCCTGCGGTGCCAGTAGCGCACCGCCAGGGTGGCGGCCAGCACGGCGACCAGCAGCGCCGCCGACCAGAGCTGGAAGGCGGCCAGCGCCCCGGTGTCCTGCGCCAGCGCGTGGTCGGCCGCCACCTGTCCGGGGCGCCCGTGCGGATCGGGCTGCGGGTCGCCGTCCAGGCGGGCCCCGACCAGAACGGTGCCGGTCGGGATCCAGCCGGAGTCGCTGGTGGTCAGCACCAGCCGGTCGGGGTCGGGGTCGCGCACCGGGTGATTGCCGTCGCCGTAGACGTTGACGGTGTAGCTGAACTGCCCCTGCCCGGTGGAGACGAAGATCTGGTCGCCGACCCGCAGTTCGGACAGCCGCCCGAACGGCGCGTTGAACGAGGCGCCGCGCCCGAACAGCACCGAGACTCCGGCCTGGCCCGGCAGCGCGGTGTCCCGCCGGTGGCCGGGGCCGCGCATCAGGTCGCGCCCGGTGGTCCCCTCGACCACCACCGCGTGGTGCAGGCCGATCTTCGGGATGTCCACGATCGCCACCGGCTGGCCGTCCGCCGCCGAGCCGACCGGCGCGGTCGCCTGGGAGAGCTGGTAGCGGAAGGTCTGGTAGGCGGCGGCCTGGTAGTGCATCTCCTGCAGCGGCGAGAGCGCGGTCAGGTAGACCGCGAAGCCGAGCAGCAGCACCGAGAGCAGCGTCGCCGCCCAGCCCACCTGCAGCACCCGGCGGCGCCCGACCGGGACCTGGGCCGTCGCCGCGTCGGATCCGGGCTCCGGCAAGGTCGGCAGCACCACGGTGTCATCGGTGGCCGAGGCGTCGGTGCCCACCGGGGCCTCGGTCGCGGCGGTCATCGCGGGCCTCCCGAGGAGCCGGCCGCCCGGCGGCGGCGCAGCCAGCCGCCGAGGAACGGCGGGACGGCCACCACGGCGAGCAGTTCCAGCGCGGTGATCGTGGTCAGCGTCCAGTTCTGCGGCCGGTCGCCGACGTTGACCACACTGGCGGCCACGTCGCTCGCACCGCCACCCCCGCCGGCCGGGACCACCTCGCCGGTCTGCGGATCGACGGTGGTGCCGCCGGAATCCGCGGCGGCGGACGCCGAGCCGTCGCCGCCCGCACCGGTCCCGGTCGCGGCGCCGCCCGAGCCACCGCCGGAGCCGGAGCCGCCGGCGGTCCCACCGGTGCCCCCGCCGGAGCCGGAGCCCTTGGTCGAACCACCCTTGCCGGTACCGCCCTTGCCGCCCGCCCCGGCGCCGGCCGAACCGCTGCCGCCACCGGAGCCCGAGCCGCCCGCCGAGGGGCCGCCCGTGGTGCAGGTGAGCGGCTGGCTCTGCTGGTCACAGGGGTTCGGCTGCGGGGCGTTCTTCAGGATGATCAGGTTGCCGCTGCTGTCGAAGGTCGGGTTGGGGCAGTTGTTCAGCGAGTTGGGGTCGACGTTCCCGGCATAGCCGGGGATCTGCGCGACCTGGAGCAGGCCGCCCTTGACCAGGCCCCGGGGGATCGGCGAGTACCCGATCGAGTCGATCCCGCTGGTGCCGGTCGCCTGTCCCCCGCAGAGCACGTAGTCGAGGTACTGGCTGAGCGCCGCGCCCTTGGGGTCGGTGAACTTCGGCGGCGGGTTCAGCGTGGCGCCCTTGCGCGGCACGATCACGTAGCTGTAGCTGGAGATGGGGTACGAGCGCGGGTCGGCGTTGGTGTAGACGCCGTCGAGGTTCTGCTGCAGGTAGTTCGGGTCGGTCGGCGGGGTGTTGTCGTCCACCCCGCGGATCTTCGCCGCGGTGAGCGCCACCGCCACGTTGGAGGCGGTGGGCAGGCTGTAGTACCCGGCCGGGTTCAGCACCTTGACCACCGGCCAGCCGCTGGTCAGCGCGAACGCGTACTCGTCGTAGCCGATCGCGCCGAGGCCAGAGGGCTGCTCGATGTAGTGGGCGACCTGGTCGGACCCGTTCTGCGCGAGCATCCGGCCCGACGGCGGGAAGAACTCCGTGTAGTCACCGCAGGTGACGCCGTTGACGCCGGAGCAGTACTGGTCCCACTGCCCCTGGTGCGTGTGCTCCATCCAGCGGGTGAACTGCGCCGTCGCACCGGAGCCGTCGGAGCGGACCACGGGCGTGATCGGGATGTGCGGCAGTGCCTTGCCGTACGCCGCGGTGATCTTCGGGTCGTCCCACCAGGTCAGCTTCCCGGTGAAGATGTCGACCAGGTCGTCCGGCGTCAGGCGCAGGTTGGTGATCTGCTTCCCGCCGATCGCCAGGTTGTACATGAACGCGGTGCCACCCGCGGTGATCGGCACGTAGGAGAAGCCGTAGGTCGGGTTCTCCGCGCTCGCGATACCCGAGCCCTGCTCCTGCTGGTTGGCCCCGGTGTCGATCGCGGTGCGGAACGGGACGTCGGAGGCGGTGAAGTCGTCCTGCCCGTTCTCCCACTGCTGGCGGCCGGCCGCGGAGCCGTTCGGGTTGAAGTTGATGTTGATGCCCTGCGAGGCGACGTCGGTGCGCCACTTCTCGATGGCCGGGCCCGCCCAGCTCGACCCGTCGGAGTTCAGGGTCGTGGCGGCGAAGGCCGGGCCGGCCGGCCCGAGCAGCACGGCGAACGTGGTGAGCAGGAAGGAGAGCAGCAGGGCCAGCACCCGGCCGACCCCTCGGCTGGCGCCCGGCGAGCGGGCGGGGCGGTGAGCGGTGGCCCACGGCATGGCACGTCCTCCTATGGAACTGTCTGCGAGGTGGCGGTCTTCGAGATGCCGGTCTCCGCTGCGGGAGCCCGGCCTGACGGGGAACCGGTTCATCGGGCGGCCGCCTGACGGGCGAGCCTGCGGCGCTGACGGGCACTCAGGTCGCCCGGTCGCCGGCCGCCGATCAGCCGGGCGACCACGAAGAGCACCAGCACCATGGCCATCAGGGTCAGCCCGGCGGCGAAGCCTCGCGCGATCATGCTGGGGTACGGCTGGCGGACGTAGGTCCAGATGTAGAGCGGCAGGCTCATCTGGTGGCCGGCGAAGGGGTTGGAGTTCATCCCCGACGTGACACCGGCGGTGAGCAGCACGGGCGAGGTCTCGCCGATGCCGCGCGCCATGCCGAGGATCACGGCGGTGGCCAGACCGGGGCGGGCGGTCGGCAGCACCACGTTCAGCACCGTCCGCCACTGGCTGCCGCCGAGCGCGTAGGAGGCCTCCCGCAGGGTGCCGGGGACCAGCCGGATCACCACCTCGGCGGCCCGGGTGACGATCGGCATCATCATCACGGTGAGCGCGATCGAGGCCGCGAAGCCGCTCGCCTCGAACCCGAAACCGAGGATCACCACGCCCAGCACGAACAGGCCCGCGACGATCGACGGCAGCGCGGTCATCGCCTCGACCAGGGTGCGCACCGGACGGGCCGTGCGGCCGCCGACCTCCGACATGAAGACCGCCGCGGCGATGCCCAGCGGCACCGCGAAGAGCGTGGCCAGGCCGATCTGTTCGAGCGAGCCGATCACCGCGTGCAGCGCGCCGCCCGAGGTGATCGGCGAGACGGCGGAGGTCCGGGCCATGGTCTGGGTGAAGAAGTTGCCGTGCTCGGCCGCGTGCAGGCCGCGCATGGTGAGGAAGACGAGTTGCTCGACGATCAGGAAGGCCAGCAGCAGCCCGGAGCTCCAGGCGACCAGCGTGACGATCCGCTCCCGGACCATCAGCCGGGGCCACTGCACGATCCCGAGCGCGTAGCTGAAGCCGAGGAAGAGCAGGTACCAGAGGCCCAGGAAGCCCTGGGCACCGCTGAACGGCAGCAGCCGCTCGTAGAGCAGCCAGTCGAGGGCGAGCGATCCCGCCAGGGCGGCGAGGAGCGTGCCGGCCTCGGCTCGGGTGACCCCGCCGAGCCGGCGGCGGCGCTCGACGGCCTGCGGCACGGGGGCCGGAGCGGCCGGCGCCGAACTCCCGGTCAGCTGGACGGTGGTCACGGTGGTGTCCCCTTCGGGTCCGATGGACTGGGTCGTCAAGTGGGCTGTTCAGCAGATGAGTTGGGACATCGAGTGGAGTGGGTCGGCGCGGTCAGTCCGCCGTCGCGGCACCGGACCGGGAGCGGTTGACCACGATGCCCGCCAGCACGTTGACCACCAGGGTGACTGCGAAGAGCACCAGGCCGGCCGCCATCAGCGCGGAGAGCGCGAGGCCGTCGGACTCGCTGAACTGCAGCGCGATCAGGGCGGAGATCGAGTTGGCGCCGGCCTCCAGGATGTGACCGGTGAACTTGAACGACGGCGAGATGATCAGCGCGACCGCGATGGTCTCGCCCATCGCCCGGCCGAAGCCCAGCATCACCGCGCCGATCACCCCGCCGCGGCCGAACGGCAGCACCACCGTGCGGACCATGCCCCAGCGGGTGCTGCCGAGCGCGTAGGCGCCCTCGCGCTCGCCCTGCGGTGCCTGCGAGAAGACCTCGCGGCTGAGCGAGGTGATGATCGGCGTGATCATCAGCGCCACCACCAGGCCCGCGATGAAGGTCGACGAGGTGTAGGAGGTGCCGATGTCACCGGTGCGCACCTTGAGGAACGGCAGGATGCCGCCCAGGTGCAGCGCCATCCAGCGGACCACGCCGAGGATCCGCTGCTGGAGGAAGAAGAAGCCCCACAGGCCGTAGATGATGCTGGGCACCGCCGCCATCAGGTCGACCATGGTGACCAGCGCGCGGCGCAGCCGCACCGGCGCGTACTCCGAGATGAAGAGCGCGGCCGCCAGCGAGACCGGGACGGCGAAGACGAGCGCGACCAGCGCGATCAGGATGCCGTCGGGCAGCACCGCCGCGATGCCGAAGACGTGGGCGGAGGGGTGCCAGGCCTGGGTGGTCAGGAAGGACCAGCCGGTCGCCCGGAAGGCGTCGGTGCCGCGCACCAGCAGGAAGAAGGCGATCATTCCCATGATCGCGAAGACCGAGTAGCCGGCCAGCCGCAGCACGCCGCGGAAGACCAGGTCACCCCGGGTCGCGGGGGCCGTGATCGTCCGTGGACGGTCCAGCTCCGGCGGCGTCGCGGACGGCGGGGGCGCGAACGGTGGTGCAGAGGTCATGGCGGATCAGCTCTCCGGCTCCGAAGGGATGGGGCACCCCCGGCCGCGCGGGCAGGGGGCGGGTCGGTCCTCGGGACGGCCGGCCGGGCCCCGGGGGGGGCGCCGGCCGGCCGATCGACGCGGGCTCAGCCCGTGCGGCCGCCTGCGCCTGCGCCCCGACGCAGACGGGTGAGCAGCCGTGCACCGGCCGCCGTACCGCTGACCAGCAGCGCGGCCGGGCCACCGACCAGCAGCACCGCGCCGACGATCAGCACCACCGGGAGCAGCAGCCGGGCCACCCCGGCCCGGTCGGGCGACGGGGTGCCGGCGGCCACCGGAGCAAGTCCCGAGCCGGGCGCGGCGGCGGAGGCCGAGGCGGACGGAGCCGGCGAGCCTGCGGACGCGGCACCGGGCGCGGGCGGGTTGCCGGCGCCGGAGTTGTCCCCCGCGCCCGTGATCCCGCTGCCGGATTTCCCGCTCACTCCCGAGTTGCTGTTGGTACCGCTGTTGTCCTGCGCCACCGGCTGGGCGGTGGTCTGCGCCGCGGGCTGGGTGGCCGGCGGCGTGCCGGGCGTGGTGGTCGGCGGCGGCGTGGCCGGCGCGACCTGGTTACCGGGCAGCGTGCCGTCCTGGGCGGCGACGTGTGCGATCGCGTCCTGCGCGAACCCTGCCTGGGCCGGCGTCAGATCCGCGTAGCCGGGGCCGAGCTTGCCGGGCTCCCGCCCGTACAGCTGGCCGCCGCCGAAGTCCGTCACCTGCTGGAGGAACTGGGAGACGGCGGTCGTCTTCGCATCGCCCAGGTTGGCGGTCGGCGCCATGGCGTACTGCACCATGGTCAGCGGGTAGGCGTTGGGGTCGTTCGCGTAGGACGTGCCCGAGGCGCCGTACGGCAGTTGCTGGGTGTAGGTCTTCGGATCCACCGGCATGTCGGAGACGGCGGCCTGCATCGAAGCCAGCGTGGGCGCGACGAAGGAGCCCTGCTGGTTGAGCAGTTGGGCCTCGGGCAGGCTCATCGCCTGGGCGTCGGCGCTGTCCACGATGCCGATCAGCTGGCGCTGGCCCACGTTCTCCGCCGGGCACCGGGGGTAGAGACCGGTGTGGTCCACCAGCTCGCAGGTGGGTGTGGCGGCCAGGACGTGCCGCACCGTGTCGGTGAGCCCGCTGATCACCGGCGCCCACTCGTACTGCTTCTCGTGGTAGTCCGTGCCGTCGATGGCGACGAAGCCGCTGGAGTCCTGCGGAACCAGGATGTCGGTCGGGTAGCCGGAGAACGAGGGCCGCAGGTAGTCGGGGTCGACGTGCATGCCCCAGTTGTCGGGCGCGCCCTGGAGGAACGCGGCGGCCTGCGGGTCGGCGATGATCCAGGAGGTGAGCCGGCGCACCATGTCGCTGGAGTTCCCGACCACGATGGGCAGGCTCTGCGGAACGGTGTCGCAGGCGGGCCACTGCGCCGGGGCGATCAGGCTGGCCGGATTGAGCGCCAGGAACTCCGGGTCCTGGAACAGGCATTCCGGGTTGCCCTTGACCGTGGCCGCCGCGAACGCGTCCGGACCCTGCGAGTACGACTGCGTCAGTTCCTTGGCCAGCAGTCGCGCGTTCAGCCGCAGCTGCCGGATCTGCCGGCCGGTGACCGGATCGTCGACCTCGAAGACCACCGAGATGGCGGAGTTCACCAGCGGCACGTAGACGTAGGGCCGAGCAGCCGCTCCCGTGTCGGGGACGGAGGTCAGGGCCACTTCCGCGCCGCTGCCGCCCAGGAAGGACTGGCGGGCCTGCGGCTCGCCCTGGGAGGTGTAGGCGGCGTAGAGCGGGCTGGTGGCCAGGCAGGCGCCCGCACGCCACTGCTGGAGCGCCCGCTCGGCCATCGGCAGACCGGCCATGCTGAAGGCGGAGTTCCCGGCCGCGCAGCTGGCGGCGGTCGGCGCGAAGGTCAGCGGCACCACGGTCTTGTTCGCCCAGGCGCAGGCCTCGCCCGAGGCGTACGACGGCGACCCGAAGCTCTGCTGGACCGTGACCTGGTCCTCCGCCGTGAAGCGGACCCCTCGGTCGTAGGTGTGCACCTCGCAGTGCGTCGTACCGGGCGGCTGGTGCTTCAGGAAGGCGGTCAGCCCCAGGCTGTCGCCACCGTAGTTCGGTTCCACGACGATCGAGCACGCGTGGGTGGCGTCACAGCCCAGCGACGGGCTCTGATCCGCCGTCCAGGTCTCGATGTCCGCCGAGCCCGAACCGTCCGGCCCGGTCACCGCGAGCGCCGCGTTGGACGGGAGGTCGGGTGTGGTGGTCCCGGGCGCCGGCTCCTTCTGCAGGAAGCCCTTGGAGCCGTCGGCACCGTAGAGGCTGGAGCCGTAGCAGTCGGTGATCCGCGGATCCGTCCCCCGGCACTCGTAGACGCGAACCGCGTAGTCGACCTTGGTGTTCTTCGGCACCGCGTACGTCGCCGGCCCGCCCCCGCTCTGGTTCACGCTCGGCGTGAAGCCCGTCCAGGACACGTGCACGACCTGGTCGGTCAGACCGGTGGTGGGCGTGACCGTGACGCTGCCGTTCGGCCCGGTGGTCCCGGCCCCGGTGGTCCCGCTCGGAATCCAGACCGGCGGCCCCTGCACGGTCCTCGACCCCGAGTCCGCGTGCGCCTGCTGGACGGTGCCGGCACCGAGCGGCAGCACCGCGAGCAGGGCGACGACCACCCAGGCCACGGTGGCGGACAACCATGCTCGAGCCCACCATCCGAGCCCTCTCGGGCTCCGGTCACGGACTTTCATCAGGGATACCTCCGGCAGTGCACGGTGCGGGCGTGCGATGGATACGGGCATGCGAATGGACCCACGGATTCCCGTAAGTCCATTCGCCCATGGCCACATGACACTTGATGGCTGGTCAGATGTACGAGACCCCAACCGGGCCCCGATGGCAGGGGGGAGCGGGCCCGCCCCGTGGCCCGCGCCATTGCCCGCGCCCGTTGCCCGCTCTGTTGCCCGCTCTGTTGCCCGCCGCAAGCGCCGACGGGCCCACGCGCGGTGCGTGAGCCCGTCGGACCAGCCATGCCGGAGCAGGAGAGGTCAGCTGCCGGCGGTGAACGTCAGCGTGCCGGTACCGGCGTGCTGGCGGCCCGCGAAGAAGGTGGTGCCCAGCGCGTTGTCCACGAACGCCGCACCCGACGCGTCGATCTCCAGGTCGCTGGAGTTGAGGGTCTGGGTGGTGCCGCTGGTGCTGATCACCGGGCGGGCCGGGTCGAGCAGCTTGACCGCGGTGGTCTGCCCCATCGGAACGCCGGTGAGCGCCCACTTGGAGGCGTCGAAGGCCAGGTTGTTGAAGATCACGGTCTTGCCGTTGGTCACGTTGACCAGCAGCAGCCCGCCGCCGAGCTGCGCGGCGCCGTAGAAGCCGGACAGGTGCACCGCACCGCCGGTCACCGGGAAGGTGGCGGAGAGACCGGTGGTGGTGTTGAAGCCCGGGGTCGCGTTCGGCAGCGCGATCGCGATGATGCCGCTCTGCAGCGAGTTCTGCAGGAAGGTGCTGTCCTCCTGGACCACCAGGCTGCCGGACGGGGCAGTGGTGGTCGCGGTGTCGGCCAGCGCGCTGTCGCTCAGGCCGGTGACCGCGAGGGCGGCGGCGATGGCGACGGTGGCGGCGATTCTGGGGCTGATCCGGCGCATGATGATCTCCTTCGTGCACGGCATTGGGCTGGGAGCGGCCCGACGGCCAGGGAGAGTCCCTGGCCGTCGGGTGTGGTGCTGGTCCTGCTGCGTGTTACCGGTTACTGCCGGGTGGTGCGGTCAGGCGAGTTGGCTCAGGAGTGGACGACGGCGCCGCAGGCGAAGGCCGGCAGGGCGGCGAAGCCGTAGCTGGCGATGTCGGCGGCGGCGGTCGAGTCGTTGCAGATCCAGCCGCTGGCGCCGAAGATGTTCTGCAGCGCGGTGGCCTGGGTGCCGGTGCCGTTGAACTCCGAGTCACGGACCACGTTGTAGACCGTGCGGCCGTAGTTGCTGCCGGTGAAGGTCGGGTTCAGGGCGTTGCTGGCGATCGGGTTGACGCCGTCCACGCTGCGCAGGGTCAGCGAGCCGGGGGCGTCGCTCGTGGTGGTGTGGCCGCCCACGGTCTGGCCGATGTAGTGCGCGGCGGAGTACGGGAAGATCACGTTGGCGTCGGTGAAGACCGAGTCCGTGCCCTCGTTCTCCTCCGGGGTGTAGCTCTGCACGCAGGAGCCGGGGGTGAGCGCGGTGGTGCCACCGTTGATCGCCGTCAGGAAGAAGGCCCGGGTGCCGGAGTTCAGCTGCGGGATGTAGGCCTTGATGGTGGCGTTCGGGCCGGTGTAGCCGGAGACGTCGGTGATCTGGTTCCAGTTGGTGATGGTGCAGCTGTAGATGCCCTTGAGGTCGGCCGTGGTCAGGTTGGCCGGCGCGTTGCCTGTGCTGTTGCCCGCCCAGGCGACACCGTCCTGCGCGAAGGCCACGAAGTCGTCGGTGGACGGGTCGGTGCTCTGCGGGCCACGCGAGGAGCGGGCGAAGTCCACCGTGGTGTGGGTGTTGTTGTTCAGCGCGGAGATGCCGCCGCCGGAGCCGTTCGGGCGGGCGATGGTGCTCGCACCGGTCTTCGGCGTGATGTTGCCGGCCGGGGTGGCGTCCCAGCTGTAGAGGCGCGGCGAGGTGGTGTCGTGCGCCGCGGTCAGCGAGGCGTTGTAGTCGGTCGAGAACTGGTTCAGCACGGCCTGGATGGTGTCCGAGCCGGTGCCCACGATGTCCTGGGCGGCCGGGGTGACGGTCGGGTCGGCGGTGGCCTGGCCGGCGGCGACGGTGGCCAGGGAGGCGGCGATCGCGACGGTCGCGAACAGCTTGGCGGCGGTGTGACGCATGGTGCTTTCCTCCGGTGGGAGAGGCAGGCATGACGTTTCCGGGTCCGGGTCGAACCCGGTTGCCTGGGGCCGGTGTTGCTCCGGCCCGTCCGGCGGGACCGATCCTGTCCAGTCGGCGGCGGCGCCGGAAGCTCCCTTCTCATCTGCGGGAGTGCCGGTGAACTTTCGGGATTTGTCGACATGGAGGTTTACTCGCAGGCCTGGAGCATCGGTTCGTGGACTGTCGCATCGCCCTCCGGGGCCCTGCCACTGCCTGACGTTCTTCTCGCGGTGGCGATTCGGGTCGCAACCGGCAACCTCCAGGCCTCACCACGGCCACCGGCCCTCGCCGCCGGTGCTGCGCAACTCCCGTTCCAGCGCGTTGAGTCCACTGCGAAAGCCCTCGACACCCTGCCGGCACTGGTCGCGCCGCAGATAGCCGCGCGCGCTGCGGGCGACGGGCTCCTCGCCGGCCGGATCCGGGCGGGTGCTACGCGGCGGCAGATAGGCCGACCAGCACCAGGCGCGCACCTGGTCCTGCGTGAAGGCGTAGCGCAGCGAGGCCCGTTCGATGAGCAACTCGCGCAGCGCGGCGACGAGTTCCGGCTCGGATCGGTAGAGCCTTGCGGATACCGCGAGTTGGCGCCCGTTGCCGGCCGCCAGCGACCAGCCGACCGACCGGCCCGCACCCTGCACGGCGAGCAGGCGCGGGCCGCGCACAGCGGGGCGTTCAGGCATCGCCGCCGGATCTCAGCGGCGGCACGGGCGCTTCAGGTGCTGCGGGTGCTGCGGGTACCGGGGGTGCTGCCGGTACTGCCGCTTCTTCTGTCAGCACGGGTTCGGGGGAGCGCTCCCGCGACTCGCCCGCCTGCCGTTCCAGCAGCGCCACGAAGCGCCGGAACGAGTTCTGACAGGTGGCGTACCGCTCGTACGCCCGGTTCGAGCGCGCATCCGGCACCCCCCGCGAGCCGGGCACCACCCAGATCCAGCCGATCCCGTCCCTCACATGAGTGATGCGCGCCGTTAACTCGGCCGCGTCCGCGCGCAGGGCCGCGAACACCCGGTCCGCCTCCTGCGGCGAGTCGTACACCGGGGACGAGACCGCGACGATCCGTCCGTTCGGTGCCTTCAGCTGCCACTGGTAACGCCCGTTCGCCGTACGCTCGACCTGAAATCCGCCCCGGACCGGGTCCGTGCCGACCCGACCCCCGCCTTCTCGGCCCACCAGGCCCCACCCGCCCCTGTCCCCGGCGCCACGCGACCCCGAGGGTTGCCGGGACACGTGGGCGTCGCGTAGAGATCCCGTGCTCGGCACCCAACCGGCCCAACCGTATGTGTGCAGAGCTGGACCCAGATAGGGCCGATCACCGTTCGGCACGTCTATTGGCCGGGAAGTTCTCTCTCGTTAATGTTCAACTAAATGCACAACTGACCTTCCAGGCAAGACGAATGAGTGGACTACACCAGAACGGCACGAAGCCGCCCGACCGGCGGCCGGGCGGCCCACTGCTGACGGTCCGTCAGGTTCAGGCCGGTCCGCCGCGGCCGATCTCCTGCCCGAGGTCGTAGCTGAAGACGTACGGGACGACCGACTCACCAGGACGCGCGCGGAAGTTGCCACTGCCGCGCAGCTCTGCCAGCGCTCCGGTGCCCGAGCCGGGGACCACCTCGAACTCGCAGTGAATCGTGCCGTCCTCGGTGAAGCTGCCGCGATGGTCCAGCACGAAGCTGCCGGGGCGGCCGTCGAGGGTGCCGGTGAGCAGTTCCAGGCCGTTGAAGCCGCCGGTCTTCTCGGTGGCGTAGACCAGGGTGTACTCGCAGCTGCCGGCGGCGGTGATGCCGCCGGCGAAGTCGTTGGTGACGGCCGCGCGGGCCAGGCGCGGGACGGTCGTCGGCTCGGCGGGAGCGATCACGGTCTCCACCCAGTTGGCGGAGGTGAACTGGCCGGTGGTGCCAGTGGTGGTGGCAGTGCTGGTGGTGCTGGCGTTGGTCATGCGTGCGGTCCTCTCCAGGAATTGGGGTGCGGGACCAGCTTCTTCGGCATACCTGACACCTTCTGTCAGGTATCCGAGCAGAATGTCGGCCATGCGCGCCGATCGGCTCCTCTCCCTGTTGTTGCTGCTGCAGAACCGCGGCCCGCTGACCGCGCCGGTGCTCGCCACCGAGTTGGAGGTCTCGGTCCGCACCGTCTACCGGGACATCGAGGCCATCGGCGCGGCCGGCGTCCCGGTGCTGGCCGAGCGGGGCCCGGCCGGCGGCTACCGGCTGGTGGAGGGCTACCGCACCCGCCTCACCGGGCTCACCGAGGCCGAGGCCGGCTCGCTCTTCCTGGCCGGTGCGCCCGGCCCGGCCCGCGATCTCGGGCTCGGCGCCGCTCTGGCCACCGCCCAGCTCAAACTGCAGGCCGCGCTGCCGAGCGGCTCGATGGAACGGGCCCAGCGGGTGCGGGACCGCTTCCACCTGGACGCGCCCGCCTGGTTCCGGGAGGCCGACCCGGTGCCGTGGCTCGGCGACCTCGCGCAGGCGGTGTGGGAGCAGCGGGTGCTGCGCTGCGAGTACCGGCGCTGGAACGGCCCGGTACGACGCGAGCTGCGGGCGCTGGGGCTCGTCCTCAAGGGCGGCATCTGGTACCTGGTGGCAGCCGCACCGGACCTCCCCAGGACCTACCGGGTCTCCCGCTTCCTGTCCGTGGCACTGACCGAGCAGACCTTCGAGCGCCCGGCGGACTTCGATCTCGCCGCGCACTGGGCCGAATCCAGCGAGCGGCTGAACGGGATGCTCTACCAGCAGGACGCCGACCTGCGGCTCTCGCCGCGCGCGCTACGGCTGCTGCCCGCCCAGTTCGGCGCGGCGGGCGCCCGGGCCCTGGAGAGCGCCGGACCGCCGGACGAGGACGGGTGGGTCCGGGTGACGCTGCCGGTGGAAGCGCTGCCGGTGGCGGTGGGCGACCTGCTCCGGCTGGGCCCGGAGGCCGAGGTGCTGGGCCCGCCGGACCTGCGGGCGGCGGTCGCCAGGGCGGTGACCGCCCTGGCGGCGCGCTACGCGGTGGGGGTGGTCGACTACTCCCCCGGCTGAAGCCGCCTGCGGCGCTCGGCCGCCGAGCGGATCGCGATCACCAGCAGCGCGGCCCCGATCGACCAGGCGGTCACCGGGAACGCGTGGACGGCCCAGCGCACCGCGCCGGTGGTCAGCGCCTTGCCCCGGTACTTGTCGCCGTGGCAGAGCAGTTCGGCGCCCGCCGTGAGCCCGAGCACCAGGACCGGCGGCGCGGTGACCACCCACCAGCGGCCCGCCGGGCCGCAGACCCAGGCCGCCAGCAGCGTGCCGAGCACGGCACCGACGGCGAACGCCCGGCCGATCCCGCCGCTGGTCGCCTCGTCCAGCACGGCGCCCAGCAACGGCAGCCCGACGGCGAACGGCGCGGCGGCGGCTGCCGCGCGGGGCCGCTGCTGCGGTCTGGGCCGGTGGCGGGCAACTGTCCGCGGTGTGGAGTCAGTTGACACACGGGATCCCTTCGTCGCCCCGGACCGTTGCCGGCCCCGGCACGGGCAGCGCGGTGTCAGGCGCTGCGCTGCCCGAAGCGGTCGAGGTGCCCGAGACGCCCGAGGCGTCCCCGAACCGCTGCTGGACGATCCGCCGGATCAGCGCCGGGTCGACCGTGTCGACGTCCTCGCTGCGTCCTTCGCCGGTGACGGTCGCGAACCCGCTGATCGGCAGGGTGTTGTACTCGACGTTGCCGCCGATCAGGTCCGGCACCTGCTGCATGAAGTCCAGCAGGTTCCACTGGTCGTCGATCACCAGGTCCTTGCGCACCACGTCGAGCAGTTGCTGCGCCCGGCTCAGGTCGGTGAGGACGCCCTGTTGCCGCAGGGTGTGCAGCGCCGAGGCGATGAAGGCCTGCTGGCGCGTGGTCCGGTAGCGGTCGCTGCCGTCGGCGACGCCGTGCCGCTGCCGGACGAAGGCCAGCGCCTGGCTCGGGTCCAGGGTGTTGAGGCCGGCCCGCAGGTCGGCTCCGGAGTCCCGGTCCGAGGTCGCGTGGTTCACGCAGACCTGGACGGGGCCGACCGCCTGGGCGATGTCGTAGAAGCCGAGCAGGTTGAACTCGGCGAAGTGGTCGATCGGCACGCCGAGGAACTGCTGGACGGTCTCGATGGTGGCGGTGCGGCCGGCCTCGCGGGTCTGCTGCTCCAGTTGGGCGGGCGACAGGCCGGTGCCCTGGAGCTTCGCCTCGGCGGTGGCCTTGGCGATGCCGTAGACCTCCTCGATCTTGTGCATCTTCCCGTCGGCACCGGCCGACTGCACGTAGTCGTCGCGGGGGATGGAGACCGCCTGGACCTTGCCGTCACCGCCCGCCGGGACGTGCAGCACCAGCAGGGTGTCGGTGTTGTAGCCGCCGATGTCGCTGCTGGAACCGGCGTGCAACTGGTCCTGGACGAACGCGCCCGGCAGGTCGCTGCCGTCCATCGCCTTTCGGCTGTCCAGCCCGATCAGCAGGATGTTGACGCCCGTGTCCAGCCGCGGCGGCGCGCTCGTGGCCGCCGCGGTCAACGCGTGCGAGGTGGGCACCGGGTGGCCGACGCCCAGCGCGGCGGTGAACAGGCCGCCGGCGCCGATCACCGCCAGCGCCGTGACGCTGCCGGCGATCGCGGCGATCCGGCGGCGCCGACGGCGGACCCGGCCACGGGCCAGGCCACCGGTCACCAGGGGCTCGGCCACGCTCCGGACGTCCTCGGCCGCCCGGTCGAAGGCGCGGACGAGCCCGTCCTCGAACTCCGGGTCGGGCTGCGGATCGGCTGGCATAGGGGGTCACCGTCTCTCGGTCTGAGGCTGCAGCTGAAGCTGCTGGAGGCTGGATGGGTCGGTCAGCGGACGGCGAGTTCGGCCAGCGAGTCGCCGAGCAGCACCCGCAGCCTGGCCAGCGCCCGCACGCTGCGGGTGCGCACGGCTCCGGCGTTGGCGCGCAGCACCGTCGCGGTCTCCTCGACGCTGCGGTCCTCCCAGTACCGCAGCACCAGCACCGCGCGGTCCTTGGCCGGCAACTGGGCCAGCGCCTCGGTCAGCGTGATCCGCAGGCTGGCGTCCACCTCGTGCCCCGTGCGGTCCGGCAGCACGGCCGCGGGCCGCTCCCGGTTGCTGCGCCGCCGCTGGTGCGAGAGGAACTGGCGGACCAGCACGGTCTGCGCGTAGGCCGCCGGGTCCGCTATCTGCCCCGACCGCCCGGGCCTGGTGGTCCGGTGCCAGTGCGCGTACATCCGCCCGAGCGTCTCCTGCACCAGGTCCTCGGCCAGATGCCCGTCGCCCCCGGTCAGGAAGTACGCGGAGCGGTACAGCTGTCCCGAGCGTCCGGCCGCGAAGGCGAGGAACTCGTCCTCCATCGCTTCGCGCGCGCTACTGCTGCTCTTGGTCATCACCACTCCCGATCTGGACCATCCGCCCTATGACGGTGTGGGGAGCAGTTGGCGTTACATCAGGTGGGCAGAATTTTTTTCGAGTCACGCCACAGGTTCGATTCGATCGGAGTCCGATGAGCGGCAACCTCACCAGCGCCACCGTCCCCGGCGCCCTCCCCCTGCTCGGGCACCTGCCCCGGCTGGCCAGGGATCCGGCCGGCTTCCTCGCCGGCCTCCCCGCCTTCGGCGACCTGGTGGAATTCCGGCTCGGCACCCATCGCGTCCAGGTGCCCTGCCACCCCGAGCTGCTCCGGCAGGTCTACGCGGACGACCGGACCTTCGACAAGGGCGGGCCGTTCTACCAGCGCTTCCGCGACATCCTGGGCAACGGCCTGGCCACCTGCCCGCACCGTGATCATCGGCGCCAACGGCGCTTGCTGCAGCCCGAGTTCCGGGCCGATCGGCTGCCCGGATACGCCGAGGTGATGACCCGTGAGGCCGAGCAGCTGACCCGGGGGTGGACCGACGGCGCGACGATCGACGCCTTCCCCGCCTTCTACCGCTACACCCTGCGGGTGGTCGCCCGCAGCCTGCTCGCCACCGAGGTCCCCGACGCCCTGGTCGACCGGCTGCAGGAGTCGTTCGAGCACGCGTTCGCCGGCGCGCTGCGGCGGGTGTTGCTGCCCCCGCTGCCCGCAGGCCGCCGCTACCACGCCGCGGTCGCCGCGTTGGGGGCCACGGTCTGCGAGCTGGTGCGCGACTACCGCGAGCGCGGCGTGGACCGCGGCGACCTGCTCTCCGGGCTGCTCGCCGCCCGGGACGAGGACGGGTCGGCGCTGACCGACGCCGAGGTCCACGACCAGGTGCTGACGCTGCTGCTGGCCGGCACCGAGACGAGCGCCGCCCAGCTGGCCTGGACCTGCCGGCTGCTGCTGGAGCATCCCGAGGTGGCCGCGCGGCTCCAGGCGGAGATCGACGGCGTCCTCGGCGGGCGGGCCGCCACCTACCGGGACGTCGAGCACCTCCCCTACACCGCCAACGTGCTGACCGAGTCGCTGCGCCGCTACCCGCCCGGCTGGATCCTGCTGCGCACCACGACCCGCACCACCGAGCTGGCCGACCGTACCCTGCCGCCCGGTAGCTACGTCGTGCTCAGCCCGTACGTCGCCCACCACAACCCGCGGATCTTCGCCGACCCCACCCGCTTCGACCCCGACCGCTGGCAGCCCGAGCGGGCGGCCGCGCTGCCCCGGTGGGCCTTCGGCGGGTTCTCGAACGGCCCCCGCCAGTGCATCGGCGAAGGCTACGCGCGGGCCGAGACGGTGATCGCACTGGCCACCGTGCTGGCCCGCTGGGAGCTGGCCCCGGCCCCCGGCACCCGCCCGGCGCCGGTGCGGCTGACCACCATCCTGCGGCCGCGCCGCCTCCCGCTGCGCACCCTCAGGCGGCCGCTCCCGCCCACCCGGTGATCGCGAACGTGTCACCCGCCCGGCGCATTTCGGCGATCCCGGTGCCCCCGAAGTGCGCCGGTACGACCAACTCACCCTGGTCCGCAGCCCGTTCGAGCACCCGGCGGCGGCTCGCGGCGGCCCGGGCCGGATCCTCGCAGAAGCAGCTGTTGCGGGCCGGCTCCAGGATCTGCAGCGGGCTGTGCAGCAGGTCGCCGACGAAGACCGCGCGGTCGCCCCCGGAGGCCAGCCGCAGCACCGCGGACCCGGGTGTGTGCCCCGGCGCCGCCTCGAGGGCCAGGTTGCCGTCGATCCGGTAGCCGTCCGACCAGAGTTCCACCTGTCCGGCCCGGTGCACCGGGGCGATGCTGTCGGCGTAGAGGTGCCCCTTGCCCGACTCGGGGTCGGCGTTCCCGGCGGCGGCGAAGTCGGGCGCCGGCACCAGGTAGCGGGCGTTGGGGAAGGTGGGCTGCCAACTCCCGCCTCGCCATTCGGTGTTCCAGCCCACGTGGTCGGCGTGCAGGTGGGTGTTGACCACCACGTCAACGTCCGCCGGCTGCACCCCGGCGGCCGCCAGCTGGTCCAGGAAGTCGGTGTCCCAGTCGGCGAACTGCGGGGTGTGCGGGCGGTGCCGACCGTTCCCGACCCCGGTGTCGACCAGGATCGTCCGCCCCTCGCTGCGCAGGACCCAGGTCTGCACGGCGCCCTGCACCAGGCCGCTCTCCGGCTCCCAGAAGTTCGGGGCCAGCCACTCCCGGTTGTCCCGCCAGGCCTCCGGCGGGAGTTGCGGAAACATCGTCGCCGCCGGGAGGAACGACCCCTGACGTTCCACCACCTTGCCGACCTCGACCTCGCCCACCATGAGGTGTTCCATCGCTCCCCGCTCCTTCTCTCGTCCCGTCCGTTGTTCACGAGCCTAGGGAGCCATCGATGAGCGTCTCAATGCGCAATCGGCTCAACCGGATACGCGAGCGACTCACCGTGGCTACGCTGAGCCGCATGGATGTACTCAGCGACGCGATCTCGGCCGTCCGGGTCGGCCGGCCCTCCTCCACCCGGCTGCGGGTGGCCGGGACCTGGTGCGCCCGGTTGGCGGCCTACGAGGGCGCCGGCTTCCACGTCGTACTGCGGGGCGGCTGCTGGCTCCTGCCGGACGGCGGCGGCACGCCGGTCACGCTGAACACCGGTGACGTGGTGCTGCTGCCGCACGGCACCGGCCACGTGCTGGCCAGCGGTCCGATGGAGCGTCAGGCCATCGCTCGGGCAACCGTCTTCGAGGAGTGGGCGGCCCGCGGCGCCACCCCGCCACCACCCGAGACCCCCGGGGCGGCCGAGCTGCTCTGCGGGAAGTACCGGCTGGACCGCAGCCACCCGCACCCGCTGATGGCCGAGCTGCCGGCCGTGGTCCACCTGCCGAACCGGGTCGGCGGTCACCCCGAACTGCGGTCCGCGATCGACCTGCTGGGCCGCGAGGTGACACTAGGCGCGCCGGGGGCGGGGGTGGTGCTGCCCGGGCTGCTCGACCTCCTCCTGGTCTACCTGGTGCGGGCCTGGATGGCGGAGTCGGACGGCACCGGCTGGTCGGCGGCGCTGGCCGACCCGGTGGTGGCCGACGCGCTGCGCGCGCTGCACGAGGCGCCCGAACACGCCTGGAGCAACGAGCTGCTGGCCGCCCGGGTCGGAGTCTCCCGGGCCACCCTGGCCCGGCGGTTCACCGCGCTGGTGGGACGGGCGCCGATGGCCTACCTGGCTTGGTGGCGGATGACCACCGCGGCCACCATGCTGCGCGACACCCAGGCGCCGATCGACACCATCGCCCGCCGGGTCGGCTACGGCTCGCCGTACGCGCTCTCGCACGCCTTCAACCGGGCGTTCGGCACCACCCCCGGGCGCTACCGGGACGCGCGGAAGGCCAGTTGACGCCTTGCCATCATCCGGGCAGCTGTTCTATAAGTAATAGAGCAGACCGACAGGACAGGGAGCCACCGTGATCCTCACCCTCGACCTGGGCAGCGAGGTCCCGATCTACCAGCAGATCCGGGACAGCGTCGTGGCGGCCATCGCCCTCGGCGAGGTCGCCGAGGGCAGCCCGCTGCCCTCGACCCGGCAGCTCGCGGCCGACCTGGGGATCAACTTCCACACCGTGAACAAGGCCTACGACCTGCTGCGGCAGGAGGGCCTGCTGATCCTCAACCGCAAGAGCGGTGCGGTGGTCCAGCGCGATCCGACCTCCGGGCCGCCGCCGGCCGCCTTCGCCGAGCAGTGGCAGGCGCGGCTGCGCACGCTGCTCGCGGAGGCGGTGGCGCAGGGCCTGGACGGCCCCGCCGTGCTGACCGCCTGCGCCGCCACGCTCACCGGCTTCGGCCTGCCGACCGTCATCACCGCACCGGAGTTGGGAGAACTGACGTGAGCACCACCGCCGTACTGGTCCAGGCCCTCGTGCCGCTGCTGCTCCTGCTCGCGCTCTGGCTGACGCCTTCGCTCACCATGGCCACCGTGCCGTTCGGCGTGCGGGTGCCGACCGGGCGGACCCAGGCGCCGGTGATCGCCGAGCAGCGCCGGGCCTACCGCTACTGGGTCACGCTCGTCGGGGGCACGGCGTTCGTGGCGGGGACGGTCTGGGCGCTGAGCATGCGCACCATGGTTCCCTGGGCACTGACGCTGGTCGCGATCCTGGCGGTCGGCATCGTCGGCTACCTGCGCGCGCACCAGGCGATCGCCGCGGTCAAGCAGCGCGAGCAGTGGTTCCACGGCCTGCGCCAGGGGGTCGCCGTGGACACCTCGCTGCGCACCGACCCCGCACGCTTCCCGTGGCTCTGGGTGCTGCCCTCGGCGCTACTGACCGTCGGGACGCTGGTGGCGGGCATCGTCCGCTACCCGTCGATGCCCGACCGGCTGCCGACGCACTACAACGGCCCCGGCCACGCGGACCACTTGGCGGCCAAGTCGGTGGGCAGCGCCTTCGCGCCGGTCTTCGCCGAGGTCGGCATCACCCTGCTGCTGGTGCTGGTCACCTGGCTGACCTTCCGCGCCCGGCCCGATCTGGACCCGGCCCGCGCCAAGGTGACGGCCGGTCAGCACCGCCGGTTCCTGGGCCGGATGGCGCGCTGCCTGATGCTGCTGACGGCCTGCGCCGACCTGTCGATCACCCTGGCGGCCTGGCAGATCTGGAACGGCGCCCGCACCCTGTCGGTGTTGCCGGTGCTGCTCCCGCCGGCGATCGGACTGGCCGTGCTGCTCGTGGTGGCGATCCGCAGCGGCCAGAACGGCAGCCGGATCCCGGCCGAGCAGGACGACCCCGCGGCACCAGCAGCAGCGGCCGCGCCGGTGGAGCACCAGGACGACGACCGGTACTGGCGCCTGGGCGGCCTGGTCTACGTCAACCCGGCGGACTCCTCGTTCTTCGTGCCCAAGCGGTTCGGCATCGGCTGGACGCTCAACCTGGCCAGCCCGTACGCGGCGGTCTTCTTCGCCCTGCTGCTCGGCCTCGCGGTCGGCCTGCCGCTGCTGACCCGCTGACCTGCGCCGCTTGCCCACTGCCTACTGCCCGAACCACCCCGCCACGTCCAGCCGGAAGAACCCCGCCGGCACCATGGTCCGCAGGTCCCGCTCCAGCTCGCGCACCCGCTGCTCGCCCAACCGGGCCACCCAGTCGGCCCGCAGCCGCTCGAAGACGGCTGCGGAGCGGGCCAGCAGGTCCACGCCGCGCGGGGTGAGCCGGACCAACTTGCGCCGGGCGTCGAGCGGATCGTCGACCCGCAGCACGTAACCGAGCGCCTCCAGCCGGTCGATCGTCTTGCCGGCCGCCTGCTTGGAGACGCCCAGCCGCCGCCCCACCTCGCTCGCGCTCGCGCCCTGCGGGCCCACGGCCTGCAGGGCGAAGCCGTGGGCGGGGCGGGCGTCCGGGTGGCCCTGCTCGGCCAGTTCGGCGTGCAACTGGTCGATGATCGAGCGGAAGCCCGCGAAGAGCAGCAGTGGCAGCTCGAACCCGTGACTCTCCCGCTCCGGCGCGGCCTCGCTCATCGCGGACACCCCTTGCTCTCTCTTGCCTATATCGACAACCTGGTTTACGTTTTTAGTCAACCACGTTGTCCATTGCACGGCTTAACGAGGAGACCGATCCGTCATGTCCCGACAGTACTTCCCGACCCACACCGTCGAATCCGCCCCGGCCGCGGCCCGCGCCGCCATGGAGTCCACCCACCGCCACCTCGGCTACCTGCCCGGCGCGGTCGGCCTGATGGCCGAGTCCCCCGAACTGCTCACCGGCTTCCTCGACCTGAGCGCCCGCTTCGAGCGCAGCTCGCTGGACCCGCTCGCCCGCGAGGTGGTCGTGATGACCATCGCCACCCGCAACATCTGCCACCTCTGCGTGGCCATGCACACCGCCAAGCTCAGCAAGCTCGGCGCCGACCCCGCCGTGATCGAGGCACTGCGCGCCGGCACCCCGCTGCCCGACCCGCGGCTGGCCGCCGTCCGCGCGTTCACCCTGCACCTGCTCACCACCTCGGGCGCCGCCACCCCCGAAGCCCTGGACGGCTTCCTGGCCCACGGCTTCACCCCGCGCAACGCCCTGGACGTGGTGCTCGGCATCGGCACCTACACCCTCTCCACCTTCGCCAACCGCCTCACCGACGCCCAACCGGACGCCAACCTGGCCGAGTTCGCCTGGGAGCCCGCGACGGCGTAGTCCCCTGGCGCGAGTTCACAACCGCGCCGACCAGCGCACCCGAGCCCCCCGGCGGTCCGGCCCCGGCTCGTGCCAGGCGTCGCCGCCCAGCGCCTCGGCGCGGCGACGCAGGTTGGCCAGGCCGCTGCGGCGGCCGCCCTCGGGGATGCCGACGCCGTCGTCGGTGACCGTGAGCAGCACGCCGGGGCGGCCCGGGCGGTCCAGGGCCTCGGGGTCGCCGGAGACCGGGCGGCCGCCGTCGTCCAGGTGGACGGTGGCGTCGACCTCGACCACGACCCGCGAGGCACGGGCGTGGCGGGCCGTGTTGGAGAGCATCTCGCGGAGCGCAGCCAGGAGTTGACGGGCCGTCGCATCACCGACCAGGTGCTCCACCGGCCCGGCGAAGGTCATCGAGGGCTTGAAGCCGAGCGCGGCGGCGGCCTGGCTGCCCTCGCGCAGCACTCGGGTGCGCAGGGTGTCCGGCTGCTCGCCGTGGTCGTCGTGCTGGAGGGCGTAGATGGTGGTGCGGACCTCCTGGATGGTGGCGTCGAGTTCGTCCACCGCGTGGCCGATCCGCTCGCTCACCTCGGGGACGGCGGCCCGGCGGGCGGCGCTCTCCAGCATCATCCCGGTGGCGAAGAGCCGCTGGATGACCAGGTCGTGCAGGTCCCGGGCGATCCGGTCGCGGTCCTGGAAGACGGCCAGCCGCTGCTGGTCGCGCTGCCCCTCGGCCAGCCGCAGGGCGAGCGCGGCCTGCGAGGCGAAGGTGGCCGCGAGCTCCTTGGTGACGTCGCTGAACGGCCGGGCACCCAACGCCCGCCAGACCACCAGCCCGCCGAGCACCTGCCCGCCGGCCACCATCGGCAGCGCCATCGACGGCCCGTAGCGCCGGGCCAGGCGCATCACCAGCGCCGGGTCCTTCGACATGTCGTCGATGAAGACGCTCTCGCCGTCCCGCAGCCTGGCCGCGTACCCGGCCCCCGGGACCAGCTCGCCGATGACGTACTCGGCGTCCCGGCCCGATGCGTGCGAGACCCGCAGACCGCCGTCACCGGTGGGCAGCATGATCATCCCAAGTTCGGCGTCGGCCAGTTCGCGCACCCGCTCGGCCGCCACCGCCAGCGCGTCGTGCGCCTTGTCGGTGGAGAGCAGCGCGGTGGTGACCGCGGCGGCGCCGGCGATCCACCGCTCGCGGCGCCGGCCCTCCTCGTACAGCCGGGCGTTCTCGATCGCCACCCCGGCGGCGGCCGCGAGCGCGTGCACCACCTGGGCGTCCTCGGGCGTGAACCCGCCGCCGCCGCGCTTCTCGGTCAGGTAGAGGTTGCCGAACACCTCCTCGCGCACCCGGATCGGCTCCCCGAGGAAGGAGCGCATCGGCGGGTGGTGGGCCGGGAACCCGGACGCGCGCGGGTCCCGGGAGAGCTCGTCCAGCACCAGCGGCTCGGGATGGTCGATCAGCACCCCCAGGATCCCCCGCCCCGAGGGCAGGTCACCGATCTCGGCGGCGGTCGCGTCGTCGATCCCGACATGGATGAAGTCGCTCAGCCCGTGCCCGTTCGGCGAGATCACCCCGAGCGCCGCGTACCGGGCGTCCACCAGCTCGGCCGCCCCGGAGGCGATCCGTTCCAGCGTCGCGTGCAGGTCGAGCCCCGCCCCGACCGAGACCACCGCCTCCAGCAGCCGCTGCATCCGGTCGGTGACGGCCGCCGCGGACTGCAGGCGCTCGGACACCTCGGTCACCAGCGTGTCGAGGCCCAGCGAGGAGATCTCGGGCACCCGGTGGGGGGCGGGCTCGTCGGGGGTGGTCGCCATGCCTCGACCCTACTGACCTGAGTCGGAGTTTCGTCGGCAGTAGGCGCTGAGCCGCCGGTTCACCCGGAGGCGATGGGATGGCGATAGCCTCCGTAAAGTGATATCACTAAGCTAGAGCTTTAAAGATAGGTCACAGACCTCGACGAGGGCGGCGCTCCCATGACGACAGACCCGGCTCCGGCCACACCCCCGCTCACCCCGATCAGCGAACGGTCCGCGCGCGACATCCCGGGGTGGGCGCCCCTCGCGATCGGACTGGCCGCGATCGCTTCGGGCGTGGCATCGCACGGTGCGGACAGCTGGCTGCGCGTGGTCCTGTGGGTGGTCGGCGCACTCGCGCTGCTCGGCCTCACCCCGGTCTCGCCCGGCGAGGCCCGCGTGACCTCCCTCTTCGGCCGCTACACCGGGACGGTGCACACCACCGGCCTGCGCTGGGTGAACCCGTTCACGCTGCGGCGCAAGATCTCCACCCGGGTGCGCAACCACGAGACGGCCACGCTCAAGGTCAACGACGCCGACGGCAACCCGGTCGAGATCGCTGCCGTGGTGGTCTGGCAGGTCGAGGACAGCGCGAAGGCCGTCTACGCGGTCGACAACGTCGTGCAGTTCGTCGGCATCCAGGCCGAGACCGCGGTCCGGCACATCGCCACCAGCTACCCCTACGACGCGCGCACCGAAGACGTGCTCTCACTGCGCGTCCATGCCGACGAGATCACCACGCGCCTGTCGGCGGAGATCGGCGACCGCGTCGCGCTGGCCGGGATCGGCGTCGTCGAGTCCCGGATCACCCGCCTCTCCTACGCACCCGAGATCGCCCAAGCCATGCTGCGCCGCCAGCAGGCCGACGCGGTGGTCGCCGCCCGCGAGCGCCTGGTCCAGGGCGCGGTCGGCATGGTGCGCCAGGCCCTCGACTCGCTGAGCCAGGAGGGCATCGTCGAACTCGACGAGGAGCGCAAGGCCGTGATGGTCAGCAACCTGCTGGTGGTGCTCTGCAGCGAACAGGCGACCCAACCGGTCGTCAACACCGGTACGCTCTACCAGTAGATCAAGACAAACAGGACGAGCCCGAGCTGCCCATGAGCGACCGCAAGCAGATCCTGCTCCGCCTCGACCCCGCCGTCCACGACGCCCTGGTCCGCTGGGCCGGCGACGAACTGCGCAGCACCACCGCCCAGATCGAGTACCTGCTGCGCCAGTCCCTCTCCCAGGCCGGCCGGCTGCCCACCAACGTCGGTGGGCTGCCCCGCCGGGGCCGGCCGCCGAAGAGCACGGCGGGCCCGGAGGGCGAGTCCTCGGCGGACCCGGGCTGACCAACTACCGGTTGGGGCGAGGTGGTTGTGGATGCGCAAGATTGCAACAGAGAAAACGTCAGTGGCCGGCCCGTTCTTCCTGGGGCTCGGCGGACGAACCGCCTAACGCGCCACGCGGTAGCGGAGGTAGACGACTCCCGAGCTGAAGGTGCGGGTCTCGACGAGTTCGAGATCCACCCGGCGCTCGCGCTGGGGAAAGAACGGAATGCCGCCGCCGACCAGCACCGGGTAGACCCTGACCCGGTACTCGTCGATCAGACCCGACGCGGCCGCCTCGGCGGCGAGAACCGCGCCGCCGATCGCGATCTCGCCCTCCCCCGGCTCGGCTCGCAACCGCTCGATCTCCTCCGCCAGGCCGCCGGAGGCCAGGCGGGCATTGCCCTGCACCGCCGACAGCGTGGTGGAGAACACCACCTTCGGGAGCGAGTTCCAGAGCGCGGCCCACTCGAGCATCGAGTCGTCGAGCGATGGGTCCTGGTCGGCGGTCTCCCAGTACAGCATCGTCTCGTACAGCCGTCGCCCCAACAGGTGGACGCCGACCTTGCGTTCCTCGTCGGTGACGAAGCGGAAGACCTCCTCGTCGGTCTCCGTCCAGCTGAACTCGCCGTCCGGCCCGACGATGTAGCCGTCGAGTGAGACGCCCATCGAATAGGTCACGCTGCGCATCGGAAGTCCTCCTCGGTAACGGGTTCTACCGTACGACCGCCGGACTCGCCGGACCCTTCGCGGCTCGCGGGATTCCCTGGGCGGAGTCACCTCGCGAGATCATTTCGCTGAGAAACCCGAGGCTGGGGATCAACCGCCTTGGCAACCAGCGCGATTCCCTCCCTCGCGCTACACCCCTACCCCCACCAGCCGGTCCGCCGCCGTCTCCCGCTCCCACAGCGCTCGCAGCCGCCCGTCCTGACGTGCCGTCAACTCAGCCCAGCTGCCGCGCTCCACCACCCGCCCCCCGTCCAGCACCACGACCTCGTCCACACCCGCCGTCGCCAACCCCGCCAGGCGGTGGGTGATCAGCAGCGTCGCCCGGCCCTCGGTGGCCGCGAGCAGGTCGGCGGTGAGGGCATCAGCCGTGGGCAGGTCCAGGTGCTCCGCAGGCTCGTCCAGGATCAGCAGTGGGAAGTCGGCCAGCAACGCCCGGGCCAGCGCGAGCCGTTGGCGCTGGCCGCCCGAGAGGCGCGCGCCGTGTTCGCCGACCATGGTGTCCAGGCCGTCGGGCAAGGTGTCCACCCAGTCGAGCAGGCGGGCCGCGACAAGGACGGTGCGCAGCTCGGTGTCCGAGGCGGCAGGGCGCGCCAGGCGCAGGTTCTCGCGCAGCGAGCTGTCGAAGACGTGCGCGTCCTGGGCGCAGAGGCCGATCAGACCGCGCAGCGCGTCGCCGTCCAGTGCGCGGCTGTCCACAGCCTGTGGATGACCTGCGGCAAGGACGACAGAGCCGGAACGCTGGTCGAGCAGCCGGAGCAGCACATGCGCCAGCGTGGTCTTGCCGGAGCCCGACGGCCCGACCACCGCGACACGCCGGCCGGCGGCGAGGTCCAGGTCGACGCCGTCCAGGGCGAGCGCCTGCTGCCCCGGCCACGAGGCGCGCAGCCCGCGCACGGCCAGCGGGAACGGGTCGGCGGGCGCCTGAGCTGGGGCGGCCGGCTCGGCCACCAGGTCCGGGGTGTCCACCATCTCGGTCAGCCGCGCCGCCGCCGCCCGGCTGCGCTCGCGGATCTGCACCGCGCCGGGCAGCCCGGTCACCGCCTCGAACGCGGCCAGCGGAGTGAGGATCACCAGCGCCAGGCTGAGGCCGTTCAGCGAGCCGGACCGCACGCCGGCCACGCCCACCACGGCGCAGGCGACCACCGTCCACCCGGTGAGCAGGGCCATCAGGCCCGCGCCGAGCGCCGTGGTGGTGGCCGAGCGGGCGGCGAGGGAGGTCAGGCGGGCGTCGGCGGCCCGGACGACGCCGAGGCGGGCAGGCAGCGCGCCCGCCACGGTCAGCTCGGCGGTACCGGTGCAGGTGTCGACCACGGCGGTGGCGAGTGCACCACGCGCGGGAGCCTGCTGACGCTCCGTCCGACGGGAGAGACGGGCGGCCAGCACGGGGACCACGGCCCCCGCGAGCAGCAGGCCGACCGCCAGCGCGATCCCGGCGCCCGGCAGCAGCAGGGCCAGGCCAGCCGAGGCGGCCAGCGAGACGACCAGGCCGACGGCGGCCGGCAGCCGCCAGCGCAGGTACCAGTCCTGCACCACGTCGACGTCCGCGACCAGCCGCGACAGCAGGTCACCGCGCCGGAAGGCGGGCAGCGCGGTGGGCGCCAGCCGCTCCAGGCGGCGGTAGACGGTCACCCGCAGGCTGCCCAGGGTGCACAGCACGGCGTCGTGCGAGACCAGGCGCTCGCAGTAGCGGAAGAAGCTGCGGCCGACCCCGAAGGCGCGCACCGAGGTGACCGCCATCATCAGGTAGAGCACGGGCGGCTGTTGGGAGGCCTTGGAGATCAGCCACCCCGAGGTGGCCAGCAGCGCCACCGCGCACCCGAGCGCCAGGCTGCCGAGCAGCACGGCGAGTGCGAACCGGCGCCGGGCCCGGCCGGCTTCGGCGGCGGCGAAGAGCGCGGCGACGCGGCGCAGCGGGGCGCCGGAGGCGGCCAAGGTAAGGGCCGGGACCGGGACCGGGGCCGGAGAGGCGGCGCTCTGCTGCGGCTCAGCGGCCACCTGCGGCACCAGCAATGTTTCACGTGAAACATCCGCTACCTGAGGCACCGTCAGCTCCACCCGCCGCTCCGCCACCGCCAGCAGCGCCGGCCGGTGCGCCACCAGCAGCACGGTGCGCGCCGGGTCGGCCGCGAGGGCGCGCACCGCCTCGACGATCGCCGCCTCGCTCTGCGCGTCCAGGTTGGCGGTCGGCTCGTCGAGCAGCACCAGCGGACGGTCCGTCAGCAGCGCTCGGGCCAGCGCGAGCCGCTGGCGCTGGCCTGCCGACAGCCCGGCCCCGTCCTCGCCGAGCACGGTCTCCAGCCCCAGCGGCAGCCGCCGCACGAAGTCCAGCGCGTGGGCGGCGGCGAGCGCGGCGCTCACCTCGGCGTCGGAGGCCTCCGGGCGGGCCAGCCGGACGTTCGAGGTCACCGTGCCCGCGAACAGCTGCGGGTGCTGCGGCACCCAGGCGAGCTGCGAGCGCCAGGACTCGGGTGCCAGCTCCGCCAGGTCGTACGAGCGCCCGTCGGCGGCGGTGACCGTGACGCTCCCGGCGTCCGGGCGGACGAAGCCGAGCAGGACGGCGAGCAGCGTGCTCTTGCCCGCGCCGCTGGGTCCGGTGACCGCGGTCGTGCTGCCCGGCGGCAGCACCAGGGCCGCACCGCGGAGCGCGGGTGCGGTGCGCCCGGGGTGGGTGACCGTCAGCGGGCCGACCGTCACGGTGGCGCCCGCGAGCACGGGGGCGGGGACGGTGCCGATGGCCGGCAGCGGGGTCTCCAGGACGGCGAAGACCTCCTCGGCCGCCGCCAGCCCCTCGGCGCTGGCGTGGTAGAGCGCGCCGACCTGGCGCAGCGGGAAGTAGACCTCGGGTGCCAGGATCAGCACCAGCAGCCCGGTCTCAAGACCGAGGCTGCCGTCGACCAGCCGGAATCCGATCGAGACGGCGACCAGGGCGACCGAGATGGTGCTCAGCAGCTCCAGGGCGAACGAGGAGACGAAGGCGATCCGCAACGTGCGCAGGGTGGCCCTGCGGTACTCGTCGGTGATCCGCTTGACCGCCTCGGCCTGGGCCTTGGCCCGGTTGAAGACCTTGAGCGTGGGCAGCCCGGCGACCACGTCCAGGAAGTGGTGCGAGAGCCGGGCCAGCGAGCGCCACTGGCGGTCCATCCGGTCCTTGGTGGCCCAGCCGATCAGCACCATGAAGAGCGGGATCAGCGGCAGCGTCCCCGCGATGATCGCCGCACTCTCCCAGTCGGCCCCGATGATCCGGGCCAGCAGCACCGCGGGCACCACCACCGCGAGCGCGAGCTGCGGCAGGTAGCGGGCGAAGTAGTCGTCCAGCGCGTCGACACCCCGGGTGGCCAGCGTGGTCAGCTCGCCGGTGCGCCGGCCCGCCAGGTAACCGGGGCCCAGCGCGGTGGCGTGCTCCAGCAGCCGGCGGCGCAACTGCGACTTGACCCGGGCCACCGACCGATGGGCCGTCAGCTCGGTGAGCCAGGCGACCAGCGCCCGGCCCACCGCAGTGGCCGCGAGCAGCACCAGCGGGGTGCCGAGCGCTGCCAGGCCCTGGCCGCGCTGGAAGCAGCGGACCACGATCTCGGCGATCAGCGTGGCCTGGGCGAGCACCAGCACCGCGCCGAGAGCGCCGAGCAGCACCGAGCCGGCCAGGAAGGCCCGGGTGGTGCGGGCCTGGGCGAGCAGCCTGGGGTCGACGGGCCTCATGACGGCGGCTCAGCTCTCGGCGGCAGGAGCGGCGGGAGCTGCGGGACCGGCCGGACCGGCCGGCCGGCCCGACGGGATGTGCTGGACGCCGATCCGCTTGCGGAACACCCAGTACGTCCAGCCCTGGTAGAGCAGCACGAGCGGGGTGAAGACGGCCGCCACCACGGTCATCACCTTCAGCGTGTAGGGCGCCGAGGAGGCGTTGGAGACCGTCAGGCTCCACGCCGGGTTGAGCGTGGAGGGCATCACGTCCGGGAAGAGCGACAGGAAGAGCATCGTGACGGCGGCCACGATGGTCAGCCCGGAGAGGATGAACGCCCATCCCTCGCGGGCCAGTTGGTTGGCCGCCAGCGCGCCGAGCAGGGCGAGCACGGCCACCACCAGCGCCGCCAGGCTCCAGCCGTCACCCCGGTGGACCTGGGTCCAGGTCAGGAAGGCCAGCGCCAGCACCGCCGTCACCAGGCCGAGCCGAAGTGCCATCGCGCGGGCCCGGGTCCGGATGTCGCCGACCGTCTTGAGCGCGGCGAAGACCGCGCCGTGGAAGGTGAAGAGGAGCAGCGTGGTCAGGCCGCCGAGCAGCGCGTACGGGTTGAGCAGATCGCCGAAGCCGCCGATGTAGTTCTTCTGCTGGTCGATCGCCACGCCGTGCACGATGTTGCCGAAGGCCACCCCCCAGAGGAAGGCGGGCAGCAGCGAGGTCCAGAAGATCGCCTGCTCCCAGCCGTTCTGCCAGCGCTCCTCGGTGCGCTTGTGCCGGTACTCGAAGGCCACGCCACGGATGATCAGGCAGACCAGGATGATCAGCAGCGGCAGGTAGAACCCGCTGAACAGGGTGGCGTACCAGTCCGGGAAGGCGGCGAAGGTGGCGCCGCCGGCGGTCAGCAGCCAGACCTCGTTGCCGTCCCAGACCGGGCCGATGGTGTTGATCAGCACCCGGCGCTCCGCCCGGTCCCTGGCGAGCAGCCTGGTGAGCACACCGATGCCGAAGTCGAAGCCCTCCAGGAAGAAGTAGCCGGTCCAGAGGACCGCGATCAGGACGAACCAGACGTCATGCAGCTGCATCTCTACTCTCCCCGGGCTCAGTAGGCGAAGGCCAGCGGGCGGTCGGCGTCCTCGTCGGAGCCGGGGCCACGCAGCCTGGGGTCCTTGGCGGGCGGGCGTTCGTCGACGTCCGGACCGGCCTTGGCGTACTTCGCGAGCAGCCGGACCTCGATCACCGCGAGCACCGCGTAGAGCGCCGTGAACGTGCTGAAGGCGATGACCTGGGTGCCCACACCGACGTTCGGGGAGACCGAGTCGGCGGTGGTCAGCAGGCCGAAGACGGACCAGGGCTGACGGCCCATCTCGGTGAAGATCCAGCCGAAGCTGTTGGCGACCAGCGGAAAGCCCATGGTCAGGATGCCGATCCGCCAGCTCCACTTGGTCAGCGTCGGGCCCAGTTCGCGGGTGCGGGTGAGCATCAGGCGCGGCGGCTCGTCCTCACCGGTGCGGAACTCCGGTGCCAGGAACCACTTCTTGCGGGTGGTCCAGAGCCCGATCGCACCGGCCACGAAGGAGGTCATCCCGAAGCCGATCATCAGCCGGAAGCCCCAGTAGGTCACGAAGATGTCGGGGATGTAGTCGCTCGGCTTGCCGCCGTACTTGGCGGCCTCGGCGGCGGCGGTGTCGTTGATGCCGGGCACCGGCGAGTGGAAGTCGCTCTTGGCGAGGAAGGAGAGTATCCCGGGGATCTCCAACTCCACCGAGTTGTGGCCCTTCTGCACGTTGCCGACCGCGAAGATCGAGAACGGCGCGGGCGCCTGGGTGTCCCAGAGGGCTTCGGCGGAGGCCATCTTCATCGGCTGCTGCTCGAACATCACCTTGGCCAGCGTGTCCCCGCTGAGCGCGGTGCCCAGGCCCGCGACCACGGCCAGCACCAGGCCGAGCCGCAGCGAGGTACGCATCGAGGCGGTGCGGCGCTGATCCGCACTCGCGGGCTTCCGCTTGGCCTTCCACAGGTGCCAGGAGGCGATGCCCACCACAAAAGCGGCGCCGGTCAGGAAGGCGGCGGTCAGCGTGTGGAAGACCACCACCAGCGTGGTGTCCTGGAACAGCACCTTTCCGATGTCGGTGAGCTGCGCCCGCTTGGTCACCGGGTCGATGGTGTAGCCGGTCGGGTGCTGCATCCAGGAGTTGGCGGCCAGGATGAAGTACGCGGAGAGCATCGTGCCGATCGCCACCAGCCAGATGCAGGCGCAGTGGATCTTCTTCGGCAGCTTGTCCCAGCCGAAGATCCACAACCCGATGAAGGTGGACTCGAAGAAGAAGGCGATCAGCGCCTCCATCGCCAGCGGCGCCCCGAAGACGTCCCCGACGAAGCGCGAGTAGTCCGACCAGTTCATCCCGAACTGGAACTCCTGCACGATCCCGGTCACCACGCCCATGGCGATGTTGATCAGGAAGAGCTTTCCCCAGAACTTGGTGGCGTGGAAGTACTTCTCCTTGCCCGTCCGCACCCAGGCCGTCTCCAGCCCGGCGACCAGTGCCGCCAGACTGATCGTCAGCGGCACGAAGAGGAAGTGATAGACGGTGGTGACCCCGAACTGCCATCGCGCGATGGTGTCGTGAGCGATCGCTAGCTGCACTTCGCCCTCTTCCCTTCGATCCGACGCCCGATCTGGTCTGGTTTGATCCAGATCCTGCCTCACCAACCGGACAAAAGCGCCGTTTGTCGCAAGCGGCACCAATACCGGTCAAGCTTGCGAGCTTGTGAACGTGAACACTTTCACAAGCTCGCCGTTGGAGACAGTATGCCGCACACCTGTGCGGCCGCCGGAGGCGGGGGTGGGGTGAAGGGAAAGCGGAACGCTCGTGAATATGTGAAGGTCAGGCCTGCGACTGGTCGGCCGGGGTCGGGGTGCCGGTGATGTCCGGGCCGATCACGAAGCCCTCGGCCGGACCCTCGGGGATGACGGCTTCCTCGCCGTAGGGGGTGCGGACGGACCGGGCGTAGGCGCCGCGCTCGGGGTCGGGGCCACTGAGGACGGTGACGGCGCCGGCGCCGTCATGGTCGTCGATGATCACGTAGACCGGGATGTCGGCCTGGGCGTACGCGCGGTGCTTGCGGACACGATCACGCTGGCGGGCTTCCGCGCCGGGGGAGACGGTCTCCACGACGAGTCCGACACCGGAGGCCAGGGCCCCCAGTCCCTCGGGGTGCTCGATCTCCTCGACGTCCTCCGGTGCGACGAAGACGTCGGGAATGAGGACCTTGAGGTTGTGGATGACGTTGATGTCCTGAGCCGGTGCATACCCGCTCCCCCGCAGGAAATCGTGCAACGCCAAGGCGAGCCGCTGATTGACCTTGCCGTGGCGAAGCCGTCCGGTCGGTGACACCTCGATGGCTCCCTCGATGATCTCCGCGCGGAAGCCCTCGGGAACATCCATGGACTTCCACAGCTGCCACAGGGCCTGGTCCAGGTCCATGGTGATCACCTCGGTCGCGAGCGCCGTCATGAGGACACCTCTCCTCCCGTCCAGTGTCAGCGGCGAGGCCACCGTGACACAAGCCGCAGCCGTACGATCACACACCGATGGCCGCGCGCAAGAGGCTTCGCCTACTCACCACTCGAACGAGGCAGCGTCAGCCGGAACGTCGCCCCCGCGCCGAGGGCGGTGTCCAGGGTCAGCATGCCGCCGTGAGCCCGCGCGAAGGCGGTGGCGATGGCGAGGCCGAGGCCGGCGCCGCCGCCCTCGTGGCGGCTGCGGGAGGCGTCGACGCGGTAGAAGCGCTCGAACACCCGCTCGGCTTGACTGACCGTCAGACCCGGTCCTGAGTCGGCGACTTCGAGGACGCAGCCGTCGGTGCCGGCGCCCACGCCGATCCGGACGGCGGTGCCGCGCGGGGTGTGTTTGACGGCGTTGCCGACCAGGTTGGTGACCACCTGGCGCAGCCGGGCCTCGTCGCCGAGCACGGCGGCGGCGCCCGGCGAGCCGCTGCCGCCGGGACCGGTGAGGGAGACCGGACGGGTGGGGTCGAGCGCGGTGAGGTCGTGCAGCGCGTCGGCGGCCAGCGTGCGCAGGTCCATCGGGGCCAGGTCGAGCGGGCGTTCCTCGTCCAGCCGGGCCAGCGTCAGCAGGTCCTCCACCAGGCCGCCCATCCGGACCGCCTCGCTCTCTATCCGGTCCATGGTCCGCTTGACGTCGGCGTCCGAGGCCAGCGCGCCCATCCGGTAGAGCTCGGCGAAGCCGCGGATGCCCGCGAGCGGGGTGCGCAGCTCGTGCGAGGCGTCCGCGACGAAACGCCGCATCCGCGCCTCCGAGGCGGCCTGGGCGGCGAACGCGGACTCGATCTGGTCGAGCATCCCGTTCAGTGCCAGGGAGAGCCGGCCGACCTCGGTACCCGGCGGCAACTCCGGCATCCGGTAGGAGAGTTCACCGGCCGCGATCAGCTCGGTGCCGCTCTCGATCCGGCGCAGCGGCTTCAGCCCGGCCCGCACCGCGAAGGTGCCGAGCCCGGTGATCAGCAGCAGTACCACGCCGCCGATCGCGAGGAAGGCATGGCCCAGCCGCTCGACGGTGGTGTGCACGTCGTCCAGCGAGACCGTGACCAGCACGTAGGACGAGAAGGTGGAGCCGGGCGACGGCGGGGTGGTGCGCGTGATCGGCAGGATCAGCGCCCGCCAGGTGGTGTCCCGGTCGCCGGGCAGGTCGAAACCCTTGCCGAGGTGGGCGGCCACGGTGGCAGCCGTGATCGAGGAGAGGTCCGGCTCGGGGTCGTTGACCTCCATCGGCTGGCGGTACGAGCGGATCACACTGCCGTCGGCGGCGAGCATCCGGACCTCGTACTGGCTGGGCAGGCCGCCCGGGCTCTGCAACCGCCGGGCGCCGTCGTCGGTGGGCGGGCTGGTCGGCGGTCCCTGCTTCACGGTGCCGCCGGCGCCCGCCGTGTGCTGGCCGCCCCGGTGCGCGAGGGTGGTGCCGAACTGCTTCAGCTGCTGGTCGATCCGGCCGGTCAGCTGCTCGCGCACGGTGCCGAGCACGATCACGTCGCTGACCACCAGACCGGTGGTGACCAGTACCAGGGTCAGCGCCAGCAGCCGGGCCCGCAGCGAGAACCGCCCGGTGCGGCGCAGCACGGCGCTCGGGCGCAGGCCCAGCAGACGACGCGGCACGAAGGAACGCAGGGCCCTCACAATTCGTCCACTCCAACGACGCAGTTGACGCGGGCCCCACACAGCCGATCAGTCCTGCGGCTGCTGCGGCGGGCGGCGCAGCGCGTAGCCGATGCCGCGCACGGTGTGGATCAGCTTCGGCCCGTGGTCGGGGCCGGAGTCCAGCTTGCGGCGCAGGTACGAGATGTAGGACTCGACGATGCTCAGGTCGCCGCCGAAGTCGTAGGCCCAGACGTGGTCCAGGATCTGCGCCTTGGAGACCACCCGGCCGACGTTGGCCATCAGGTAGTGCAGCAGCTTGAACTCGGTCGGCGAGAGCGAGATCGGCCGGCCGTCCCGGGTGACCTCGTGGGCCAGCGGGTCGAGCGTCAGGTCGGCCACGGTGAGCCGGCCGTCCTCGGCCGGACCGCCGGCCCGGCGCAGGATCGCCCGGATCCGGGCGATCAGCTCCTCCAGGCTGAACGGCTTGGTCACGTAGTCGTCGGCGCCGGAGGCCAGGCCGTGCACCTTGTCCTCGGTGCCGTCCTTCGCGGTGAGGAAGAGCACCGGCAGGTGGTCGGCCGGGCGCGGGCGGCCCGGGCGGGCGGCCAGGCCGGCCGGATTGGCGATCTGCTGGCGGCGGGTCTGCTCGCGCAGCCGCTCGACCACGGTGAAACCGTCCAGGTCGGGCAGCATCACGTCGAGCACCACCAGGTCGGGGCGCTCCGTCGCGATCGCGGCCAGCGCCTCCTCGCCGGTGGCCGCCGACTCCACCCGGAACCCGGAGAAGCGCAGCGAGGCGGAGAGCAGCTCGCGGATGTTCGGCTCGTCGTCCACCACCAGCAGGAAGGCCTCGCCCGAGGCGCGCGCGGGCGAGGCCGGGCCGCCGGCGGCGAGTTGCGCGGGGCCGGTCGAACCGGCCTGGGCCGCGCTGCCGGACACCGTCGCTGTCGTCATAGTCCCTGTCGTCACGGGGTCCGCCTCCCGGGCGCTCTGGGCTTGTCAGCCGAGCGGATGTGATGGAGTCGGGAGGTTACGCGCACTAGATGAGAGGCGGATGAAACTCATCGATTCCTTCGAGTACGGAGGATCCAACGCGTTCAATACTCGTCAGTACGCTCATGCCCGCCGGACCGCCGGCGGCGCGGCGCTTGAGGGCACGCGCAGGCGGCCCCGGGAGCAGTCTCCCGAGGCCGCCTGACTTTTCCGTCCGTTACCCGGCGCCTGCTCAGCCGCCGGCCGTGCTGCCGCCACCACCGGCGCCAGCACCACCGGCGCCACCGCCACCGAATCCGCCGCCACCGCCGAACCCGCCGGCGCCGGTCGCACCACCCTCGGTCAGCTGCGAGGCCGAGTAGCCGCCGGAGCCGTCCGGGGTGCCGACCACGGTCACGCTCTGGCCCGGCTGAAGGTCGCCGACCTGGCCGTCCTTGGCCACCGAGACCTTGGTGGAGCTGCCGGTGGTGACCTTGACGATGTTGCCGCTGGCGTCGGTGAGGTAGACGGTGCTGCCGTCCACCAGCTTGACCGTGCCGCGGGTGAAGCCCGCACCACCCGCGCCGGCCGCACCACCACCGCCACCCGCGCCGCCGCCACCGCCGGCGGCACCCCGGCCGCCGCGGGTGCCGCCGCTCTGGCCCGCCTTCTGCAGCGCCGCCGTGATCGCCCGGCTCGCGGTGGTGGTGTTGTCACCGTGGTTCTTCTGGTACCAGGCACCGCCCGCGAAAGCCGAGGCCGCGATCACCCCGCCGGCCAGCAGCAGGGTGACCCAGGGCAGCTTGCGGCGCGGCGGGGCCGCGAGCTCCGCGGTGATGTCCCGCGCGTCCGGCGCGGTGGCCAGCAGTTCGGCGTGCGCCGCCGACTCCGCCGACAGCGCCATCCCGGCGCTGGGGGCGGCCGCGGCGGACGGCGCACCGGGCGAGTGGCCGACGGACGGGTGGCCGACGGACGGGGGCACGGCCGGCAACCGCATGGTGTCGTCGGCCCGGACCAGGTCGCTGTTGTTGGTGGGCATGGGCTCTGACTGCTCCCGCTCTGCTCGCTCGGTGATCATGACTGATCCGTGGTCGTACCGGTGGCCATCGCGCGCCTCACTCGTGCCGCAGGGCGTCGATGGGACGCAGCGAGGCGGCCCGGTTGGCCGGGTAGCTGCCGAAGAAGAGGCCGATCGCCACCGCGATCCCGAAGGCGCCGAACACCGAGGAGGGGATCACCACCGGCTTGATCCCGACCACGCTGAAGTGCGAGCCGATGATGCCCGCCGCGACGCCGAGGCCGGCGCCGAACACCGAGAGCAGGGTCGACTCGGTCAGGAACTGCCCCAGGATCACGGCCTTCGGCGCGCCCAGGGCCTTGCGGATCCCGATCTCCCGGGTCCGCTCGGTCACCGTGACCAGCATGATGTTGGTGATCCCGATCCCGCCGACCAGCAGCGAGATCGCGGCCACCGCGCCGAGCAGCACGGTGAAGGTCTGGCTGGTGCTCTCCCGGGTGCTGAGCAGCGAGGTCTGGTTGCTCACCCGGAAGTCGAGCTTGGTGGGGTCGGTCAGCGAGTGCGTCCCCATCAGGATCTGGGTGATCTCGCTCTGCGCCTGGGTGGTGGTGTCGGCCGAAGTGGCCTGCACCAGGATCTGGTTGACCGAACCGAACCCGGTGAAGGCGTTCTGCACGGTCGGCAGCGGCGCGATCACCACGTCGTCCGGGTCGGTGAACCCGGTGGCGCCCTTGGTCTGCAGCACGCCGACCACGGTCAGCGGGGTGCCGCCGAGGCTGATCGTCTTGCCCACCGGGTTCTCGGTGTCGAAGAGCTGCTGCGCGGTGGTCGAGCCGATCACCGCGACCTTGGCCGAGTTGAGCACGTCGTCGGCGCTGAAGTAGTCGCCGGAGGCGATCTTCTGGTTGGCGGTCTCGAAGTACGCCGGGTAGGTGCCGATCACCGAGCCCGGGGTGTACGAGATGTTGCCGTAGTCCGCGGTGGCGGTGGTGGTGACCACCGGGGCGACCGACTTGATGTCGGGCGCGGCGGCCGGGTTGGCCAGTGCGCGGGCGTCGTCCACGGTCAGCTTCTTGACGGTGCTGCTGGTGCGCGCGCCGCCGCCGCTGCCCGAGGTGACGGTCAGCGAGTTGGTGCCCAGCGCGGTGATCGAGTTCTTCACCGCCGTGGACGAGCCGTTGCCGACCGCCAGCAGCAGGATCACCGAGGCGACACCGATCAGCACGCCGAGCATGGTGAGCGCGGAGCGCACCTTGTTGGCGGCCAGGCCCGCGAAGGCGAAGCGGATCATCTGCCAGAGGATCACGATCGACCCCCGATCAACGCGCCGGTCTGCTGGGCCTGCTGGGCCTGCGCAGCCGCGAGCTGGCGGGCCAGCACCGGCGGCGGACCGCCGGCCGGGCCCTGCCGGACGTCGGAGGTGACCTGACCGTCCACCAGGCGGATGACCCGCTTGGCGTGGGCGGCCACCTCGTCCTCGTGGGTGATCAGCACGACCGTTCGTCCGGTCGCGTTCAGTCCGTCGATGATCGCCAGTACCTCTTCGGTGGAGCGGCTGTCCAGGTTGCCGGTCGGCTCGTCGGCCAGCAGCATCGCCGGCGCGGTGACCAGCGCACGGGCCACCGCCACCCGCTGCTGCTGCCCGCCGGACAGCTCGTTGGGCTTGTGGTCGGCGCGCTCGGACAGGCCCACCAGGGCCAGCGCCGCGAGCGCGCGCTTTCGGCGTTCGGCGGCCCGGACTCCCGCGTAGGCGAGCGGGAGTTCGACCTGGGCCAGCGCGGAGGTGCGCGGGACCAGGTTGAACGACTGGAAGATGAACCCGATCTTGCGGTTGCGGACCAGCGAGAGCTGGCTCTCGTCCAGATGCCCCACGTCGATCCCGTCCAGCAGGTAGCGCCCCGCGGTCGGGACGTCCAGGCAGCCCAGGATGTTCATCAGGGTGGACTTGCCGGAGCCCGAACTCCCCATCACGGCAACGAAGTCGCCCGGCTCGATGTCCAGGCTGACGCCCAGCGGCTCATCGGTCTGCGGGTCCCACGGACCGCACAGGGCGTGCACCGTCGCGTCGCCGTGCCCGTACGACTTGGTGAGCCGGCGGACCTGGATGACGGGCGGTGGCACCTGCTGGACGGCGGGCTCGGCGGCTTCGGCCACCGCCGAGCCGGCGGAGCGCTTCGCGCGGGCGCGGCGGGCCATCAGGCACCGCCCTTGGCGCCGCCACCGCCGCCGCCACCGAACCCGCCACCGCCGCCGCCCAAGCCGCCGCCACCGCCACGGGTGCCACCGCCGCCGCCGAAGCCGCCGGGGAAGGAACCGCTCGGGAAGCCGTTGCTGCCACCGCTGGTGGCCGAGGCCAGCTGGACCTTGTCGCCCTCGTTCAGGCCCGAGACCACCTGCACGGTGGAGTCACCCACCACGCCGACCGTGACCGAGACCCGGGAGGTGGTGCCGTCCGCCTTCACCAGCGTCGCGGTGCGGGTGGTGCCGGTGCCGGAGAGCGCCGCCGACGGCACCGAGAGGGCGTTGTCGGCCTCGCCGGTGACCACCGAGACGGTCGCGCTCAGGCCGGTGCGCAGCTGGCTGGTGTCGCCGTTGATCTGCAGCGTCGCCGCGTACTGCACCGCGCTGCCCGCCGCGCTGCCGCTGCCACCGCTCGACACCGGCAGCGAACTGACGGACAGCACCGAGGCGTTGAGCGTGGTCGAGGACTGCGCGTTGAGCGTGACGGTGGCGCCCTCGCCCTTCTTCAGCTTGAGCGAGTCGAGCTCGGAGAAGTCGGCGGTGACCTCCATCCCGGTCGGGTTGGTGATGACGATGAAGCCCGAGGGGCTGGTGGAGGTCGAGGAGCTGCCGGCCTTGCTGCTGGAGCTCGAGCTGGAGCCGGCGCCGCTGCCGGAGCCGCCCGAGCTCGGGTCGCTGCCGGTGCCGGAGACGGTGTCGCCGACCTTGTTGGAGATCGAGGCGACGGTGCCGCCGATCGAGGCGGTCAGCGTGGTGCCGGCCAGCGCCGTCTGCGCGTTGGTGACGTTGGTCTGCGCGGTGGTGACCTGCTGCTGGGCCTGGGTGAGCTGCTGCTGCGCCTGGTTCACCTGCTGCTGCGCCTGGGCGACGGCGGCCGGGTCGACCTTGGTGGTGGTGATGGTGGTCATCTGCGGGGCGGGGGCACTGTTGCCGCCACCGCTGTTGCCGCCACCGCTGTTGCCGCCACCGCCGGCGCCGCCCGCCGACGGGCTGGCCGTCGAGGAGGCGGCCGTCGGAACAGCGGTGCCGGTCGGGGCGCCGCTCGGGTTCGGGTGGGTGAAGGAGGACTGGACGACGCCTCCGCTGCCGCCGACCGGGACGCTGCTGGTCGTGGTCGTCCCCGCCTGAGCCTTCGTCAAGTTGGCCTGCGCCGTGGTGACTCCGGCCTGCGCCGTGGTCACTGCGGCCTGCGCCAGGGTCAGCGCGCCGTTCGCGGCGTCCAGCGCCTGCTGAGCGGCGGTGGTGTCGACGGTGGCCAGCACCTCGCCCTGGGTCACCGTGTCACCGACCGAGACCTTGACCGCCGTCAGCTTGCCACCGGTGAGGAAGTTGTCCCCGGCATCGGTGGGCGAGCTGAGCGAGCCGGATCCGGACACCGTGGCCAGGACCGTTCCCTTGGTCACGGTCGCGGTGCGGGCCTGCGTCTTGCTGGCGGCGGAGCTGCTGGTGCTGTTCACAGTGGTGTATGCCAGCGCGCCCCCCGCGAGGAGGGCCACGCCGAGCACTGAGTTGAGGATGACGACGCCACGCCGTCGCGGGAGGACCTTCATAGCGCACAAGAGTCGCCCGGTGCTCTTGCGAAGTTCTGGGCGCAATCTGGACGAACGCTGAGGTTCGCGCTCCGGACTATCGCCCCAAATACGGACAAACAGCCAGCGGATCAGCGCCCTTCAAAACGCCGATCACGCAAATCACAGGAAGTTCCCAGGCATCTCGGGCGCCGTCTTCACGGCCGGTCGGCTAATCCGCCGCTCCGAGCGCCATCAGCTGCTCGACCGACCAGGTGAGCCGCCCCGAGCGCAGGTCGTCGATCACCGCGCGCAGCCACTCGACCTCCGCCCGGGTCACGGCGTGCAGGTATTCGGTCTCCAGCAGGACCGCCCGGGGCAGCCCGTCCTGTCCGCCGCCGGCCAGCGTCGCCGCCAGGCCGGCCAGCTGCTCCTCGGTCGCGCGCAGCCGCCGCTCCAGCACCTCGGGGATCTCCTGCGGGTCCAGCATCACCAGGTTCGAGAGCGCGGCCGGGAACTGCGGGAACTCCTGCTTCGGCACGGCGAGCATTTCGATCAGCCACTCCCGGGCGACCACCCGCCCGGCGTCGGTGACCTCGTAGACGGTCCGCTCCGGATACGCCTGGTCCCGCTCGGTCTCCCGGACCGCGACCAGGCCGGCCTCCTGCAGCCGGTCGATCGTGCGGTAGAGGCTCGCGCGCTGGCCCACGTTGACCACCTGGTCCTTGCCCCAGGCCTTGACCAACCGCTGCAGACCGTAGGGATGCAGCGGCTTGTAGTGGAGCAGGGCCAGCACGGTCAGCGCGAGGGGGGAGCTGCGGTGGGTGGTCATGCCTCGATCCTAGCTTCGAAAGAACTAGTTGACCTGAAACTAGTTTCAGTGCAACTATCGATTCATCGGGACCCGGCGCGGCGTCGGACCCCAGCCACGGACACAGACGCAGACACAGATGCAGACACGGACACGGAGAAGCCAATGAGTACCCAGACCCGCACCGCCCTGGTGATCGGCGGCGGCATCGCCGGCCCCGTCACCGCGATGGCCCTGCGGCAGGCCGGCATCGAGGCCGCCGTCTACGAGGCCTACCCGCACTCCGCCGACAACGCCGGCGCCGGCCTGAGCCTGGCCCCCAACGGCCTCGACGCGCTGGACGCGATCGGCCTGGGCGAGCTGGTGCGGCCGCTCGGCCGGCCGATGACCGGCATCGTCCTCCAGGACTGGGCAGGCCGCCGGCTCGGCGAGTTCGGCAATCCGCCCGGAGTGCCCCCCATGCAGTTCTTCTGGCGCGCCGACCTCTACCGGGCGCTGTACCAGGAGGCCGAGCGCCGGGGCATCCGGATCGAGCACGGCAAGCGGCTGGTCGGCGCCGAGGAGAGCGAGCTGGGCGTGACGGCGCACTTCGCCGACGGGACGCGGGCCACCGCCGACGTGCTGATCGGGGCGGACGGCATCCGCTCCACCGTCCGCACGCTGATCGACCGGGCCGCACCCGGTCCCGAGTACGCCGGGCTGATCAGCTTCGGCGCCCGGGTGGACCGCGCCGAACTGCCGGACACCGGCGGCAAGATGAACATGAGCTTCGGCAAGCGGGCCTTCTTCGGCTACCAGGTCTTCGACGACGCCTCGGCCGTCTGGTTCGTCAACCTGCCGAACCGCGAGCCGATGACGGCGGCCGAGGTCCAGCGGACCCCGGCCGAGCAGTGGCTGCCGCGGCTGCGCCAGGCCTTCGCCGAGGACCGCACCCCGGCCGCCCGGCTGATCGCGGCGACCACCCCGGACCAGCTGCTGATCGTCGGCCCGGTGGAGAACATGCCGCAGGTACCCACCTGGAGCCGCGGCCGGCTGGTCCTGGTCGGGGACTCGGCGCACGCGCCCTCCTCCAGCTCCGGGCAGGGCGCCTCGCTCGCCATCGAGAGCGCGATCCAGCTGGCCCGCTGCCTGCGCGACCTGCCCCGTGAGGAGGGGTTCGCCGCCTACGAGGCGGAGCGCCGGCCGCGCGTGGAGAAGATCATCAAGGAGACCACCCGCAAGAACAGCGCCAAGGCGGCCGGGCCGGTCGGCCGGGTGCTCAACGCCTGGGCGCTGCGGGTCTTCAGCAGGCTGGTGAAGCCGGAGAAGATGACCTGGATGTTCGACTACCGGATCGACTGGGAGGCGCGGGTCGCCGGCGCTCCCAGCCGGTCCGGCACCGGCTCCCTCAACCCCGCCCTTTCATGAAGCGGGCCCTCCGACGGGTGGTCAGAAGAGTGGAAAGGCCACGGCGGCTCACCTCCCATCGGTCGGGCCGCCCGCTATAACCCACTTGGCCGTATAGGAATATCGTTCCTATACGTCTGTACGGGTGGTTCGGCTCATGCTCAAGGGGCTTTCTGGGTCTGTGCGCGTCACGCTAGAAGGGTTTCATCCCGCAAGTATCAAGGAGTTCCCTCGTGCGTCTTCGGCACTCTCTCGGCGCTGCTCTCGGCGCTCTCGCCCTCACGGCCGCTCTTCCTATGCCGGCCCACGCGGATAACGGCTACCTCGCCTACAAGTACGGCGACCCGCTCTTTCCGAAGCAGGCGAAGAACGGAACGTACCCGGACAACCTCACGATGCCGGAGGCGGTGTGCATCGAAATCCCCGAGGTCGAGAACAAGCCTCTGCAGTTCGCCTGGGCACCCAGCAACCACACCGCGAGCTACCTCTACGTCTTCACGGAGGAAGAGTGCTTGGGCGTGAAGACGAAGGTGGAGGCCGGCCAGAAGCTCGGGAGCAACGTCAAGTTCAAGTCGATCTACCAGCCGTAATGGGGCGGTGCGTCGCGGGGTGGTCTCGCAGTCCGGCGCCGTGCTGCTGGTAGAGACCTCCCGCCAGACAGGGCTGGACGCGTCGATATCGGCGGCTCTGGCGCCGTGGCGCAAGGCGCGTGCGGTCCATGACCCCGGCAAGATCCTTCTGGATGTCGCACTCGCGGCGATCCGGCGGGCGCGGGCCGAAGTCCGCGAGTGGGTCTGGCGGTTGGCCGGCGAGGCGGCCCCGGACGCGGGCGGCGAGGTGGCCGTGGACATCGACGGTGTGCTGGTCCTCGCGCACTCGGAGAAGCAGGACGCGGCCAAGACCTGGAAGAAGGCCTTCGGCCATCACCCGCTGTTCGCGTTCGTCGTCGACCACGGCCGTGAGGGGTCCGGGGAACCGGTGGCGGGCCTGCTCCGGCCGGGGAACGCGGGCAGCAACACAGCCGCCGACCACATCGAGGCGGCCCGAACGGCGCTGGCCCAGCGGCCGAACTCGGCCTGGACGCCGGCCGCGGAGTCACAAGGCGAGGTCCGCGACGGCGCCTGGGTCGCCGAACTCGCAGGCGACGTCCCCACGGGCTGGCCGAAGGGGATGCGGCTGATCGTCCGTAAGGAACGGCCGCACCCTGGCGCGCAGTTGAGCTTCACCGACGCCGACGGCATGCGGCTGACCTGCTTCGCCACCAACACCACGGGCACCCCGATCGCGTGGTTGGAGCTGCGGCACCGCCGGCGCGCCCGCGCTGAGGACCGCGGCCGCGCCGCGCTCGACCTGCTCGCCTGGATGCCCATGCTCGCCCTGACCGGCGACGCCCGCCCGTGGGAGCCCAAGCGCACGCGGCTGCGGTTGTTCTCCGCACAAAGCCCAGCCCGGACAGGCAGAAACGGCCCGCCAGCCGAGCTGACGAGCCGTCATGCAAGATCGAGGTCAATCGTTCCGTGCCGTCTGCGGCCCGGTGATCCGCCGCAGCAGCGGCAGGGTGGAGCCGATCACCCCGAGCGAGGCGGCCAGCCCCAGCAACACCAGCAGGTAGTAGGACGGGTCCGGCGCATGCAGCGAGTAGCCCAACTGGGCCTTCAGGAAGAGCTGCGCGGCCAGGAACCCCATCCCGATCGCCACCACCGCGACCACCAGCAGCGGAAGCGCGCTCTCCAGCAGCACCACCCGGCGCAGCACCCCGAGTTGCACGCCGGTCAGCCGCAGCAGGCTGAACGGGCGCTTGCGGTCGGTCAGCCCGCCGACGATGCTCACCGCGAGGCTGCAGCCTGCGATCGGCAGGCTGACCAGGATCACCACGTCGGCCAGTTGCTGGAAGCCCGACAACTGCTTGGTCATCTCGGCGCGGTCCTCAGCGATGGTGTAGGGAACGGCTTCGCTGGGGTAGGTGAGCGCGAGCAGCGTCCTGGCCTGCTCGACCGCCGCCCGCGATCCGTCCGTCGTCACCACGACGCTCAGCACCGGCAGGCCGTCGATCTGGTCGGCAGGGAACGCGGCGGCCGGCCAGCGGGCCGGCCAGCTCTTGATGAAGTCCAGCCCCAACTCGCTGAAGAACGGTGTCACCGAGGCCGCTTCGGCGCCGGCCGGGCAGGTGCTGAAGGCCGGCGTGCTGGCCAACTGCGCGCACGAGGCCAGCGCGGAGGGCGGCATCGGCCCCGGGGCCCGGGATCCGTCGATGAGCGGATCGCCCACACCGAGCGGGTTCGTGTGCAGCACCGTCACGCCCTGGACGCCCGGTATCGCGCGCAGCTGCGCCAGCACCGCGGCCGGCAGCGGGGTTTCCGGATCGGTGAAGTGCCCGGACTCGCCCTGCCCGTGGAAGAAGCCGTCGATCACCGTGGCCCGGATGGTCGGGCTGCCCTTCGGGATGCCGCGCTCAGCGGTCATCGCGGTCATGATGCCGACGGCTCCGGTGGTGACGCAGAGCGCCAGCACCAGTCCGCTGACCGCGCGGAAGGCGACCCTCGGGTCGTCGGCGAGTCGCCGCGCGGCGACCAGCACCGCGGGCCGCTGGGCCCGCCGGGCCATCAGTCGGGCGCCGGCCATGGTCAGCCATGGTCCGGCGACCACCAGCCCGCCCAGGATCAGCAGGATGCCCGGCACGAAGGCCTGGATCTGTCCGTTGGTGGTCGGCGGTCGCCGGCCGACGAAGTAGCCGAGCTCGGCGACACCCGCGGCCAGCGGGATCACCCGGTACACCCGCGGCGGGCGCGGGGTGACCCGCCGGGTGACGCCGAGCGGGGAGATCTGCACCCGGCGCAGCGCGAGCCTGGCCGCAACCGCCGCCGCCACCGGTACGCCGAGCACCACCAGCAGCACGTTCACCGCGGTCAGCGAGAGGTCGCTGGTGAAGAACGGCGTCTTGGTGAAGTTCATCCCCGCGACGACGGGCCGGATGAGGAAGAAGAGCAGGAAGCCGGCGGCGGTGCCGAGCACCGCGGCGACCGTGGACTCGACCGTGGCGATCGCCGAGATCTGCCGTGGCGTGGCACCGACCAGGCGCATCGCGGCGAAGCGCTGCTCCCGGCGGGCCGCCGCCAGCCGGGTCGCGGTGCCGATGAAGATCAGCACCGGGAAGATCAGCGCGACCGCCGACACCGAGAGGATCAGCTTCATGCTGTCGGGGTTCGCGCCGACCAGGCAGGCACCGCAGTCGCTCGGCGACAGGGACGAGATCGCGGTGATCCGGTGAGCCTCGGGATTGTCGGCGAGCTGGTCCGGGGTGTGGCCGATGATGATGATCAGCGAATCCGGGCCCGGCAGCGCCGCGTTGCCGATGGTGCCGACCTGGTGGCCGGGGTAGCGGGCGCCGAGTTCGTCGGCCGGGGTGCCGGCCAGCAGCTTGCCGAGCGCGGGCGAGACGTCGTACTCCCCGGGCCCCGGCAGGTGCGAAATGCCCGGCGGGACGGGCGAGTCCGGCCCGGTCACCGCGACGTCGACCCGCCCGATCTGCTTGCCCTGGAAGTACTCGCCCTTGATCATCCACCAGGCCGGGTCCGCCGCCTGCTTCGCCGTGGCGGGCGGCGCGCCCAGTCCGGTGTTCAGCCAGGCGTTGCGGTCGTTCTGGGTGGTGGTCGCGTTGATCGTCGCCAGCACGCTCAGCAGCAGGGCGACACCCACCCCGACCGCGCCCGCGATGACGGCCAACCTGCCGACCGCCTCCCGACCGGCCGCCAGGGTGAGCCGCAGTCCGAGCCGGATCACGAGGCCAGCCTCTCCGTCGTCAGCGAGGTCACCTTGCCGTCACGCACCACGACCTCACGGTCCGCGCAGGCGGCCACCCGGGGCTCGTGGGTGACGATCACCACGGTGGTGCCCTGCTCGCGCGCCGAGGCGACCAGCAGGTCCATCACCTGCTCACCGGTCAGCGAGTCGAGCGAGCCGGTCGGCTCGTCGGCGAAGAGCACGCCGGGCTCGGCGACCAGCGCCCTTGCCAGCGCGACCCGTTGGGCCTGACCGCCCGACAACTCTCCCGACCTGCGCCCCTGAAGGCCGTCCAGGCCGAGCCGCCCGAACCACTGCCCGGCCCGGACCAGCGCCTCGGCCCGCCGGGCGCCGCCGAGCAGCAGCGGCAGCGCGACGTTCTCCGCGGCGGTCAACTCCGGCACCAGCTGGCCGAACTGGAAGACGAACCCGAAGCGGTCCCGGCGCAGCGTGCTGCGTTCGGTCTCGCGCATGGTGTCGACCCGGCGCCCGTCGAACCGGACCTCCCCGGAGTCGGGGGTGAGGATCCCGGCCAGGCAGTGCAGCAGGGTCGACTTGCCCGAGCCGCTCGGGCCCATGATGGCGACGATCTCGCCGGCCGCCACCGCCAGGTTCGCGCCGCGCAGCGCGGGCGTCTCGCCGAAGGAGAGCGCCACGTCGCGGGCCTCGATGATGAAGTCGTCGCGCTCGCTCATGAGTTCACCTCATCGGCGAGCGCGCCGAGCCGGGCGGCGGTCTGCTCGATCCAGCGCAGGTCGGCTTCCAGGTGGAACAGCCCGTGGTCGGCGAGCAGCCGGTCCACCAGCGAACCGCCGCGCCGGATCTCGGTCAGCTCGCGCATCCGCTGCAGGTGCGCCGCGCGCTGGATGTCGAGGTAGCCCGCGGCGTCGCGGCCCAGCATCAGCGCCAGCACGACCTTCGTGAAGAGCACCGTCTGCAGGTGCGGTTCGGCATCGGCCGGTGCGCCGAGCCAGGTCTCCAGCTCGGTGGCGCCGAGGTCGGTGATCACGTACCGCTTGCGGTCCGGCCCGGTCCCGGCCTCGACCTCGCCGACCACCACCTTTCCGTCCCGGGCCAGCCGGCTGAGGGTCGAGTAGACCTGCCCGGGCGGCAGCGGCTTGCCCCGTCCGAAGTAGGTGTCGTAGTCGCGTTTGAGGTCGTAGCCGTGGCTCGGCTCGCGTTCGAGTAACCCGAGGAGGGCGAGAGGAACTGTCATACCTGAGTATCTACACTCAGTATCTAGTGGGAGTCAACACTCGGTATCTACTGACCGTCAGTCACCGATCTCTTCCGACTTCCCGCCCCCAGTGCGATGATGACGTCGCGTCAGACACTCTCCGCACCCCCAGGAGTCCCCGTGACCTCCCGCGTCCACAGCGTCACGTTCGATTGCAAGGACACCTACGTCCTCGCGAAGTTCTGGTCCCAGGTGACCGGCTGGCCGATGGGGGAGGACGACCACCCCGGCGATCCCGAGGCCGTGGTCCTGCCGCCTGCCGACAGCGGGGCGAGCCGCCTGCTGTTCATCGCGGTGCCGGAGGGCAAGACCGTCAAGAACCGGGGGCACCTGGACCTCCAGCCCCAGGACCGGAGCCGGGACGAGGAGGTCGAGCGGTTGATCGGGCTCGGCGCCACGCTGCACGAGGACCACCGGCGCCCCGACGGCACGGGTTGGGTCACCCTGCTGGACCCCGAGGGCAACGAGTTCTGCGTGGAACGCAGCGCGGCGGAGCGGGCGGCGACCGGGGGCTGAGCAGGCGGCCGCGCACATGCGAAAGCGGACCCGCCGAGGCCATGGCAGGTCCGCTTCACCGACTCAGTACCTCGGAGCTGCTCAGAGTTCCTTGCGGAACGCCTCCGCCGCCGCGAGGAACAGGTCGTTGCCGGCCACTTCGCCGATCGTCACCCGGGCGCCCTCGCCGGCGAACGGGCGCACGATCACGCCGGCGGCCGCACAGGCCGCCGCGAAGTCCATGGTCCGCTCGCCCAGCCGCAGCCAGACGAAGTTGGCCTGCGAGTCGACCACGGTCCAGCCCTGGGCGGCCAGCGCCGCAGCGACCCGGGTGCGCTCGGCGACCAGCGCCTCGACCCGGACCAGCAGCGCGTCCTCGGCGCGCAGCGAGGCGACCGCCGCGTCCTGGGCCAGCTGGCTGACGCCGAACGGGATCGCGGTCTTGCGCAGCGCGGTGGCCACCGGCTCGTGCGCGATGGCGAAGCCGACCCGCAGGCCGGCCAGGCCGTACGCCTTGGAGAAGGTGCGCAGCACGCAGACGTTGGGCCGGTCCCGGTACAGCTCGACGCCGTCCGGCACCCGCTCGTCGCGGATGAACTCGCGGTAGGCCTCGTCGACCACGACCAGGATGTCGCCGGGCACCGCGTCCAGGAAGCGCTCCAGCTCGGGGCCGTGGATCGCGACGCCGGTCGGGTTGTTCGGGTTGCAGACGAAGATCAGCCGGGTGCGCGGGGTGATCGCGGCGAGCATCGCGTCGAGGTCGTGTTCCTCGGCGGCGGTCAGCGGCACCGGCACCGGGGTGGCCCCGGCGATCTGGGTGATGATCGGGTAGGCCTCGAACGAGCGCCAGGCGAAGATCACCTCGTCGCCCGGGCCGGCCGTGGAGAGCACCAGCGACTGGGCCACGCCCACCGAGCCGGGGCCGGTGGCGATGTGCTCGGCGGGGACGCCGAAGTGCTGGGCCAGCTCGGCGGTGAGCTCGGTGACCGCCATGTCGGGGTAGCGGTTGAACGAGCCGGCGGTGGCCACCACGGCGTCCAGCACGCCGGGCAGCGGCTCGTAGGGGTTCTCGTTGGAGGAGAGCTTGAAGGCGTCGGCGCCGGCGGGCTTGCCGGGCTTGTAGGTGGGGATACCGTCCAGGCTCGGCCGAAGCCGCGGGCCCTGCGCTGCCGTACCGCTCACGGTGCTGTTCTCCTTCGTCACTGTCCGGGCCTGGCCCGGTAGGGCGGCCCGATGCCGGCGTGCGCCCCCGGCGCTCGGTTGCGCGCCGGTCGCATGCGCGGCCGCCTGTCTCCGGTCGGGTGCCCAGAACGATACCCAGCGCGCTCACCCGTGCGGGTGAGATGTCCGGCCAGGACACCAATGCGGATCAGCCATTGTGCCTCGTTCCGATGGCACATGTCAGAGGTAATCGGCCGAAATCAGACCCCGGATCCAAGGACTGAGACGAGTGGTGGACATGGAGAAACGTATCTGCGACGGATCGCCCGGGGCCTCGCACACGTGGTTCAGCGATGCGCTGACGCACCATACGATCGGTCCGCCATGACAGCAGCAGCCAATCAGAGCGGTCGGCGACCCCCCACCTCACGACGTCTGGAACGGGCCGGCATCCGGGATGTGGCAGCAGCCGCCGGAGTGTCGATCACCACCGTCTCGGACGCCCTGAACGGGAAGGGCCGCCTGCCCGACGAAACCCGCAGCCGGGTGCGCGAGGTCGCCGAGCGCCTCGGCTACCGGCCGTCCGCGGCCGCCCGGACGCTGCGCACCGGCCGGTCCGGGCTGATCGGACTGACCGTCACCACCTACGGCGAGGAACCCTTCACCTTCACCGAGTTCGCCTACTTCGCCGAGATGGCCAGGGCCGCCACCAGCGCGGCGCTCGGCCGCGGCTACGCCCTGGTGGTGCTGCCCGCCTCCTCGCGGCACGACGTGTGGAGCAACGTGGCACTGGACGGCACCGTGGTGATCGACCCGGCCGACCAGGACCCGCTGGTCAGCGAGCTGTACCGGTCCGGCGTGCCGGTGGTCAGCGACGGCAAGCCGGGCAACTGCCCGGTCACCGCCTGGGTGGACAACGACCACGAGGCCGCCGTGCTGGGCATCCTGGACCACCTGAGCGAGGCCGGCGCCCGCCGGATCGGCCTGCTCACCGGCACCAGCACCGACACCTACACCCGGCTCTCCACCGACGCCTACCTCGGCTGGTGCGAGCGGGTCGGCCAGGAGCCGGTCTACGAGGCCTACCCCGCGCACGACCCTGCCGCCGGGGCGGTCGCCGCTGACCGGCTGCTGGCCCGCCCGGACCGCCCGGACGCGGTCTACGGGCTCTTCGACCCGAACGGGACCGACCTGCTGGCCGCCGCCCGCCGCTACGGCCTGCGGGTGCCGGACGACCTGCTGCTGGTCTGCTGCAGCGAGAGCGACGTGTACGCGGGCACCGAGCCGCCGATCACCACCCTCTCGCTCAAGCCGCGCCGGATCGGGACCACCGTCGTCAACCTGCTGATCGACGCGATCGAGGGGGTCGACTCCGGCACCGGGCTGACGGCCGACGCCCCCACCGCCGGCGCCCGGCTCTTCCCGCCCCGCTACCGCACCGCCGGCACCGGTCCGCCGCCGGGCACGCTGATGCCCACCGAGCTGATCGTGCGGGCCTCCTCGCTGCGCCGCAGCCCCCGAACCACCGTCAGTGCGCCGCGCACCCCGGGCGAGGTCTGAACCGCTCGGGGACCCGGGATCGGTGCACCGCGCGGATTGGATACCCACCGGGTGAGGACGACGGGAGAGGGCTCTTCCTATGATGGGCGGATGACACCCGAGGACCGCTTCCCCGGGCCTGAGCTGCCCCAGTCAGGCCCCCGCCCGCAGCAGGACCTCGACGTGCTGCCGTACGGCTCGTACTTCGAGCCCAATCCCCCTACCGAGTACCAGGATTCACCCGGCGAGCAGGCCGGCGGGCAGGAGCCCACGTTCAGCGCCTACGGCGGGGCACGCTACCTGGAGCAGCACTGGCCGGTGGCCGGTCACCCCACTCCGCAGGCGGCGGCCTACCCCACCTTCCTCGCCACCGAACGCACCCCGCAGGCACCCGCGCAGGACGACCCGCCGACCATCGAGCTGGGCCCGCCGATCACCGAGGACAACCCGTACGCGACGCCGTACCCGCAGCCGGGCGGCGACCCGGGCCCGGTGGGCCCGCTCTACGTGGTCGGCGACGTGCACGGCTACCTGGACGAGTTGCTCGCCGCGCTGCACGAGCAGGGCCTGGTCGACGGCGAGGGGCACTGGTCGGCCGGGCGCTCGCGGATCTGGTTCCTGGGCGACTTCACCGACCGCGGTCCGGACGGGATCGGCGTGATCGACCTGGTGATGCAGCTGGCGGCCGAGGCGGCGGCGGCCGGCGGCTACTGCCGGGCCCTGATGGGCAATCACGAGCTGCTCTTCCTCGGCGCCCACCGGTACGGCGACGAGCCGGTGCAGTCCACCGCCGGGACCGCCTCCTTCCGCGCCGCCTGGCTGCTCAACGGCGGCCAGCAGCACGACCTGGAGCGGCTGCAGGGCCACCACATCAGCTGGCTCAAGCGGCTGCCCGCGATCGCGCTGGAGGACGGCCACCTGCTGCTGCACTCCGACACCACCGCCTACCTGGAGTTCGGCGACTCCATCGACGAGGTCAACGACGCGGTCCACAACCTGCTGGCCGACGAGGGCGCCGACGACTGGTGGGACGCCTTCCGCCGGTTCACCAAGCGCTTCGCCTTCCGCGGCGAGGGCGGCCCGATGGCGGCCGGCGAGCTGCTGGCCACCTACGGCGGGCACCGGGTGGTGCACGGGCACAGCCCGATCCCGTACCTCACCGGTGAGGCGAACAACGAGAGCGGCGAGCGCCCGTACGTACCGGGCCCGTACATCTACGCGGACGAGCTGGCGGTGGCGATGGACGGTGGCGTGACGATGGAGGGCCGGCTGCTGGTGGCCCGGCTGCCGGTGGACTAGCGGGGCGGCGGATCAGTCCCGGGCTCGGGCGACCGTGATGTAGGCCGTGTTCAGCACCACGACCACCGCGAAGACCAGGGCCCAGGCCGGACCCTTGACGCCGCCGAGCGCCAGCGCGGCGGTGCCGAAGACCACCGCCTTGACCAGGATCACGCCCGACACCGGCAGCTTCACCGACGCCTTGGGGGCGGCGTACCGACCCCACAGGACGGCGGCCAGCAGCGGCAGGCCGATCGCGAACAGCAGGTGGACGGCGGTGTTCGGGCCGGTCCGGTACCCCCACCAGGCGAGGAAGCCGAGCGCGGCCAACTCCAGGAAGAAGGCCAGGACATCGTTCAAGGCCCGCAGGCCATTGGTCGACATGGCCCGCACCCTACGGGAAATCCGCTTGCCCGGACGAGAGTTCCGCTGGAGTCTGACTCGATGCCGGATCTCCTCTCCCGAGTGACCACGTTCCGGGCCGACTTCGCCCGCCGGCAGGCCGCCGAGACGGTGGAGTACCCCGGCGCCGTCGCCGTCCGCGACCCGGATTTCCCCGCCTCCCACGAGCACAACCAGCTGCTGGTGCTGGGTGCCGAGGCCGACGTTCAGGCGCTCACCAGGCTCGGCCGGCAGCGGATCAGCGTGCTGGACGGGCGGCTCGGAGCCGCGCTGGCACCCGCGCTGGTGACGGCCGGCTACCAGGCGGGGCGGGAGCTGGTGATGGCCCGCTCGACCGCCGCTCAAGCACTGCCCGAGGCACCGGCACGGGAAGTCGGACCGGCCGACCTCCGGGACGCGCTGCTCCGGCAGCTACGGCGCTGGATGCCCGATCCCGGCCAGGCCGAGCTGGTGCGCCAGCTGGCCGACCGGCGACCGGTACGGCTGCGCGGGGCGGACGACGTACGGTTCCTCGCCGTGCCGGCAGCGGACGGGGAGGTGGCCGCCTGGGCCGACCTCTACCTCGACGAGCCCGCCGGGCTGGCCCAGTTGGAGGACCTGGTCACGGCCGACGACCACACCGGGCGCGGCCACGGGAACACGCTGCTGAGCACCGCGCTGGCCCGGGCCGGCGAGGCAGGCTGCGGAACGCTCTTCCTGGTCGCGGACGCCGAGGACTGGCCGCGCGAGTGGTACGCCCGGCGCGGCTTCGAGGTGATCGGGCAGAGCTGGGGCTTCGTGAAGCGGTAGTGCGGCGGTTCAGAGCTCGCGGGTTCAGAGCTCGCGGGCGAAGTGCAGGGCCACGATCGCCATCCGGCGGGCGTGGTAGAACCGGTGCGCGCCGTGGTTGGCGACCCCGGAGTCCAGCTCGACCCGCACGCAGCCGGCCCGCCGGGCCCGCTCCTCCAGCTCGGCGAGCAGCCGGGTGCCGACCCCGCCGGAGCGCGCGTCGGGGTCGGTGACCAGGTCGTCCACCAGGAGCAGCCGGCCCCGGCTGGTGGCCAGCATCCGGTGCGCCGCCACCGCCCGGCAGCGCCCGCGCGGGTCGTAGGCGGCCGTGAAGACCAGGCCCTGGGCGTGCGCCTCGGCGGCGAAGGTGGCGAACTCGGCCCGCCCGAGACCCGGCCGCAGCAGCCGGATCAGCGGGGCGACGTCGCGTTCCAACTCCACCTGGTCAGGCGTCACATCACAGACGATCAGCTCCATGGCGCACCACCTTACGGCCGGCCGACCCGCGGCCGACCGGCCGGTGCTCAGGCCTGGCGGCGGATCTCCACCGTGCGGAAGCGGTTGGCGACGAAGGCCGCGTCCGTGTAGGCGGCGTTGGCGGCCGGGTTGGCGCCGGTGCCGTGCAGGTCGGAGAAGGCGGCGGTCTGGTTCGGGTAGACGCCGCCGGTGAGGTTGAGCGAGAGGCAGACGCCGGTGTCCAGGCAGGCCCGGACCAGCTGCTGCTCGACCTCGGGGGCGGTGGTGTAGCCGGTGGCGGTCATCGCGCCCTGCTCGGTGACGGTCTGGCGCAGCAGTTCCACGGCGTCGGCGGTGGAGTCGACGGCGACGGCGAAGAAGACCGGGCCGAAGCACTCGTCGAGGAAGACCGCACGGTCGTCCGGCTTGTGCGCCTCCACCTTGACCAGCGCGGGGGTGCGGATCGTGGCGCCCGGGAACTCGGCCGACTCCACCACCCGGGGAGCCAGCGCCAGGTCGCCGTACTCGCCGCTCGCGGCGGCGGCACTGCGCTGCAGCACGGCGGGGTTGACCACGGCACCCAGGATCGCGGCGGCCCGGGCGTCGTCGCCGAGCAGGCCCTCGATCGAGCGGGCCAGGTCGGCCACCACCTCGTCGTAGGACTTCGGGCCCTGGTCGGTCCCGATGCCGGTGCGGGGGATCAGCAGGTTCTGCGGGGTGGTGCACATCTGGCCGGTGTAGAGCGAGAGGGCGAAGGCGAGGTTGCCCAGCATCCCCTTGTAATCGTCCGTGGAGTCGATCACCACGGTGTTGACGCCGGCCTTCTCGGTGTAGACCAGGGCCTGCTTGGCGTTCTGCTCCAGCCAGTCGCCGAACTCGGTCGACCCGGTGTAGTCGATGATCCGGACGTCCGGGTGCAGCGCCAGCGTCTTGGCGATGCCCTCGCGGTCGCGCTCGGCGGCCAGGGTGACCAGGTTGGCGTCGAACCCGGCCTCGACGAGCACCTCGCGGGCGATCCGCACGGTGAGCGCGAGCGGCAGCACGGCGCGCGGGTGCGGCTTGACCACCACCGGGTTGCCGGTGGCCAGGGAGGCGAAGAGTCCCGGGTAGCCGTTCCAGGTCGGGAAGGTGTTGCAGCCGATCACCAGCGCGGTGCCGCGCGGGACGGTGATGAACTCCTTGCGCAGCACCAGCGGGTCGCGCTTGCCCTGCGGCTTGGTCCAGCCGGCCTCGGCGGGCAGCTTGGCCTGCTCGGCGTAGGCGTAGGCGACGGCCTCCAGGCCCCGGTCCTGGGCGTGCGGGCCGCCGGCCTGGAAGGCCATCGCGTAGGCCTGCCCGGTGGTGTGCATGACGGCCTGGGCCATCTCGTGCGAGCGGGCGTTGATCCGGGCCAGGATCTCCAGGCAGACGGCGGCGCGAGCCGCCGGGGAGGCGGCGGCCCAGCCGGTGCCGGCCTCCTTGGCGGCGGCGAGCAGCGCATCCAACTCGGCGCGCGGGTAGACGATGTCCAGCTCGATGCCGTAGGGCGAGACCTCGGTGCCGACCAGGTCGCCGGCCGCCGGGTGGCCCGGTAGCGCGAAGGTGGCGCCGAGCAGTGCCTCGAAGGCGGCCTTGCCCTCGGCCGGGGCGCTCTCGCCGTAGGCCTTGGCGATCTCGGGGTACGGGGACCAGTAGTCCCGCTCGGTGAGCGCGGTGAGCGCCCGGTTCAGGGTCTCCTGGTGACGCTCGATCAGTTCGTCGACGGCGGCCATACGGCGCTCCTCGCGGGGAGAGGACTGGGCTGACGCTCCTCAGCGTAACCGAACGATCGGTCGGGGGAACAGAGCCGGCCGCCCCGGGCTCGGCCGGATCGGCTCGACCGGGATACTCGGAGCATGGCCGAGAACCCGCTGCGCACCACCTACACCGTCGACTCCCTGCTCGCCGTCACCGTCGAGGTCTTCAACACCCGCGGCTACGACGGCACCTCGATGGAGGACCTGTCGCGGGCGGCCGGGATCTCCAAGTCCTCGATCTACCACCACGTGCGCGGCAAGGAGGAACTGCTGCGGCTGGCGGTCGGGCGGGCGCTGGACGGGCTGTTCGGGATCCTGGACGAGCCGGCCGCGCTGGCGGGGCGCCCGGTGGACCGCCTGGAGCACGTGGTGCGACGCACCACCGAGGTGCTGCTGGCCGAGCTGCCCTACGTGACGCTGCTGCTGCGGGTGCGCGGCAACACCGGGACCGAGCTGTGGGCGCTGGAGCGGCGGCGGGACTTCGACCACCGGGTGGCGGAACTGGTCCGGGAGGCGGTGACGGCCGGCGAGCTGCGGGCCGACGTGGAGCCGCGGCTGGCCACCCGGCTGCTCTTCGGCATGATCAACTCAATCGTGGAGTGGTACCGCCCGACCGGCGCCGGCGGCCCGAACGCCGACGGCGTGCCGGACGCCGTGGTCCACCTGGCCTTCGACGGCCTGCGCGCCTGATCCGGCTGCGGGGCGAGCGCCGGGAGCTCAGGCCGGCGGCACCCGGTCGGTCTCCTCGAAGACCAGCAGCGTCTGCGTCGACAGCACGTCGGGGATGCTCTGGATGCTGCCCAGCACCAGCTCCCGCAGCGCCCGGTTGTCGGCCGTGTGCACCAGCAGCAGCACGTCGAACTCGCCGCCCACCAGCGCGATGTGCGCCACTCCCGGCAGGTCGAGCAGCTGCTCGCGCACGGTCCGCCAGGAGTTCTGCACGATCTTCAGCGTGACGTACGCGCAGGCGCCCTGCCCGGCCCGTTCGTGGTCGACCCGGGCGGTGAAACCGCGGATCACACCGTCCTCCATCATCCGGGCGATCCGGGCGTAGGCGTTGGCGCGCGAGACGTGCACCCGCTCGGCGACCGAGCGGATCGAGGCCCGGCCGTCCTGCTGGAGCAGCCGCAGGATCGAGCGGTCCACCCGGTCCAGCCCCCGGTCGGGACCGCCGTTCACCACACCGGCCGGAGTGGGCTGAGGTCTGCTCCCGCCCGACCCGGCCATTTGTTCAGCGCCCATGGCCCCGAGCCCTCCCAAGATGGACGTGCTGCTTTCAGCAGACTGCCGTAGCGGCCGATTGTCCAGCACCTTCGCTCGGCTGTGGCCACAATGAGTAGACAACCGAACAATCGGTTGGGAGGCAACACCCCACCTGCCGCTGCCCTGCCCCCGACAGCGCGGCCCCGCCCTCCCCACCCCTTGGAGGTGCCTGATGACCGTCCTCGACCACCGGCCCACCGCGCCCGTGCCCCCGTGGCTGCCCGGCGCGACCGACCCCCGGACCGACCCCGCGCCCCTCCTGCCGGACCACACCCCGGTCCGCGTGCTCGGCACCCCCGAGCTGGCCAAGCACGACCCCGAGCTGCTCCGCGACCTCTACCGCCGGCTGGTGATCGGCCGCCGCTACAACCAGCAGGCGACCACGCTCACCAAGCAGGGCCGGCTCGCCGTCTACCCCTCCTCCACCGGCCAGGAGGCCTGCGAGGTGGCCGCCGCCACCGTGTTGCGGCCCCAGGACTGGCTCTTCCCCAGCTACCGGGACACGCTGGCCGTGGTCGGCCGCGGCGTCGACCCGCTGGCCGCGCTCACCCTGCTGCGCGGCAGCGCGCACACCGGGTACGACCCGGTCGCCACCCGCACCGCCCCGCTCTGCACCCCGCTCGCCACCCAGGCCCCGCACGCGGTGGGCCTGGCGCACGCCGCCCGGCTGCGCGGCGAGGACGTGATCGCGCTGGCGATGCTCGGCGACGGCGGCACCAGCGAGGGCGACTTCCACGAGGCGCTGAACTTCGCGGCCGTGCTGAACGCCCCGGTGGTCTTCCTGGTGCAGAACAACGGGTACGCCATCTCGGTCCCGCTGACCAAGCAGTCCGCGGCGCCGAGCCTGGCGCACAAGGCGGTCGGCTACGGCCTGCCGGGGCGGCTGGTGGACGGCAACGACGTGGTGGCGGTGCACGAGGTGCTCTCCGAGGCGTTCGACCGGGCCAGGAACGGCGGCGGTCCGACGCTGGTGGAGGCGCTGACCTACCGGCTCGACGCGCACACCAACGCCGACGACGCGACCCGCTACCGGGTCTCGGCGGAGGTGGAGGCCTGGCGCGAGCACGACCCGGTGACCCTGATGGAGCGTCACCTGCGCGAGGCCGGGGTGCTGGACGACGCGCTGGTCGCGCGGGCGGCCGAGCAGGCCGAGGCGCTGGCGGCCACCATGCGCGCCGAGTTCCACGCCGAGCCGCAGCTCGACCCGCACAGTCTGTTCCAGCACGTCTACGCCGAGCCTACGCCGCAACTGCGCGAGCAGGCCGACCAGTTGGCCGCCGAGCTGGCTGCGGAGGCGGGAGCGTGAGCACAGTGACCACCGAGCCGTCGGTGCGCACCAGCACCATGGCGCAGGCGCTCAACGCCGCGCTGCGCGACGAGATGCGGGCCGATCCGACGGTCCATCTGCTGGGCGAGGACGTCGGCACGCTGGGCGGCGTCTTCCGGATCACCGACGGCCTGGCGGCCGAGTTCGGCGCGGACCGCTGCCTGGACACCCCGCTCGCCGAGGCGGGCATCCTGGGCACCGCGGTCGGCATGGCGATGTACGGGCTGCGGCCGGTGGTGGAGATGCAGTTCGACGCCTTCGCCTACCCGGCGATGGAGCAACTCGTCTCGCACGTCGCCAAGATGCGCAACCGCACGGCCGGCAAGCTGGCGCTGCCGATCACCGTCCGGATCCCCTACGGCGGCGGGATCGGCGGGGTCGAGCACCACAGCGACTCCTCCGAGTCGTACTACGCGAGCACCCCGGGCCTGCACGTGGTCACCCCGGCCACCGTGGACGACGCCTACGGGCTGCTGCGCGCCTCGATCGCCTCCGACGACCCGGTGATCTTCCTGGAGCCCAAGCGGCTCTACTGGTCCAAGGCCGAGCTGAACACCGCCGCCGCCACCGAGCCGATCGGGCGGGCGGTGCTGCGCCGCCAGGGCGGCTCGGCAGTGCTGATCACCTACGGTCCCTCGCTACCCGTCTGCCTGGAGGCCGCCGAGGCCGCGAAGGCCGAGGGCTGGGACCTCGCGGTGCTCGACCTGCGCAGCCTGGTGCCGTTCGACGACGCCACGGTCGCCCAGGTGGTCCGCTCGGTGGGCCGCGCGGTGGTGGTGCACGAGTCGACCGGCTTCGGCGGGGTCGGCGCCGAGATCGCCGCCCGGGTCACCGAGCGCTGCTTCCACCACCTGGCCGCGCCCGTGCTGCGGGTGACCGGCTTCGACATCCCGTTCCCGCCGCCGATGCTGGAGCACCACCACCTGCCCGGGGTGGACCGGATCCTGGACGCGGTCGCCAAGCTGCAGTGGGAGGACTGAGCGTGATGCCCATCGTGCGCGAGTTCACCCTGCCCGACCTCGGCGAGGGACTGACCGGGGCCGAGGTGGTGCGCTGGCTGGTGGAGGTCGGCGACGTGATCGCCGTCGACCAGCCGGTGGTCGAGGTGGAGACCGCCAAGGCGATGGTGGAGGTGCCCTGCCCGTACGGCGGGGTGGTCACCGCGCGGTACGGCGAGGTCGGCGAGGAGCGGGCGGTGGGGCAGCCGCTGGTCACCGTGGCCGTCGCGCCGGAGCCGGGGACGGACGTCCCCGACCCGGGCACCGCCGAGAACGAGCGGCCGCTGGTCGGCTTCGGCGTGGCGGAGGGCGGCAAGGGCTCGCGGCGCCGCCGGGTGGGCGTGACCGGCGTCCGCACCGTCGAGGCGCCGCCCGCACCGCCCGTCCGCAGCGCAGTCGCGGTCATCTCCCCGCTGGTGCGCAAGCTGGCCCGCGAGCACGGGGTCGACCTGGCCACCCTGACCGGCAGCGGCCCGGACGGCCTGATCATGCGCGCCGACGTGGAGCGTGCGCTCCGGCCGGTCGCCGCCCCGGCACCGGCCGCGGTGTCGGCGGACGCGGAGGTCGTCCCGCTGCGCGGCCTGCGCCGCACGGTCGCCGAGAAGCTCACCCGCAGCCACCACGAGATCCCGGCGGTCACCGTCTGGGTGGACGCGGACGCGACCGAACTGCTCGCCGTGCGCGCCCAGATGAACCAGGCACCGGGCGCCCCGAAGGTCAGCCTGCTCGCACTGTTCGCCCGGATCTGCGTGGCCGCACTGGCCCGCCACCCCGAGCTCAACGCCAGCGTCGACCTGGACGCGAACGGCGCGCCCGCCGCGCTGCGCCGGCACACCGCCGTCCACCTGGGCTTCGCCGCGCAGAGCGAGCGCGGCCTGGTGGTCCCGGTGGTGCGCGCCGCCCAGCAGCTGACCACCGAGCAACTCGGAGCCGAGCTGGGCCGGTTGACAGCTTCCGCGCGCGCCGGCTCGCTCACCCCGGCCGAGCTGACCGGCGGCACCTTCACGCTCAACAACTACGGCGTCTTCGGCGTCGACGGCTCCACCCCGATCCTCAACCACCCGGAGGCGGCGATGCTCGGGGTGGGCCGGATCACGGCCAAACCATGGGTCCACGAAGGTGAGTTGGCGGTCCGCCAAGTGACCCAGCTGTCGTTCACCTTCGACCACCGGGTCTGCGACGGCGGCACGGCGGGCGGGTTCCTGCGCTTCGTCGCGGACTGCGTGGAACGGCCGGGGATGCTGCTGCGGCAGGTCTGAGCAGCGGGCGACGCTGAGCAAGGCTGCGGCGGTGCTTCACGATGACCGCCGTGGCCAGGCCGAGGAGGGATCTCCCGACCTGGGGGATCTCGACCTCCGCTGGTCCCGTGCTGGCAAGTTCGGGCAAGTTCGGAGTTCTGAGCCCACAACCACGGCAAGCTGTGTCACAGCGCTCGACTCCGCAGCCGAAGGAGACGCACGATGGCACTGCACAGGCTCGGGCAGGACCCCGAGAGTCGCGACGGCAACTCGCCTACCGTCTACTACGACGACGTCACCGGCAACTACCTGCTGCAAGGGTGGAAGGTGCTTGACGAGGAGCGGCTGTCGCAGCTGGACATCCCGGACCATGAGGATGTCATCGAGTTCCCGCGCCGCATGATGAAGTTCTTCCCGGAGGTCAACCACGGTGCCGACGCCGACAGTTGAACAGTTGCTCAGGGCTGCGACCAGGAGCGCCAAGCACCTTGAGATGCGCGACGGATACATGCTCGACGATCCGAGCTTCATCACCTGGCAGCGAGAGAAGCGGGTAGAGCTGGACGCTGGGAGCCAGGCGTGGCGCGCGGCAGTCTCGGATGCCACGCACCGAGGAGTCCGGGTGCAGCGCGCCCGCGTCTTCTCGACGCCCGCCAGCGACTACCTGCGCTTCGAGTACGAGTACACGACGTCGCTCAACCAGCCTGCCGGCGAGGACGTCCGATGGCTTCCGCGACGGCAGGGCACCGCCATCGCTCTGCCGGGGAACGACTTCTGGCTGTTCGATGATGAGACCCTCCTCGTTCTTCACTTCGCGGGCAACGGGGACTGGGAAGGCACCGAGATCGACACGCGACCGGCAGCCGTCAACCTGTGCCGGAACGCATTCGAGGAAGTCTGGCGACAAGCCGTGCCGCACGAGGACTACAGCATCATCTGACGAACCGTGACCGCCCAAACGCCAGCAGTCCAGCAGCGCCGACTCGACCTCGGAAAACGGCTGGGAGAGATCAGGAGAGACGCACGCCTCACAGCGCGGGAGCTTGCCTCTCGCGCTGGTTGGCATGAGTCCAAGTGCTCCAATATCCAGAGCGGACGCAGGCTCCCCAGCAGCGACGACATCCGCGCGTGGGCAGCCATTTGCGGTGTTCCCGACCAAGCCGACGACCTGATCGCCGCCGCCCACGGCATCGAAGGCATGTACGTCGAATGGCGCCGCGCCGCACGGACCGGTGCCCGCCACATTCAGTACACGGCGGTACCGCTCTTCAAGGGCACCCGGCACTTCCGCATCTATGAGCCCGGCGTCATTCCTGGGCTCCTCCAGACAAGGGCTTACGCTGCGGCCATCCTCAGCACGTCCGTACGCCGCTTGGCTTCGGGTGCCGACATCGAAGCGGAGATCGAGGCGGCGGTCGACGGCAGGCTGCAGAAGCAGGAAGTGCTGTACGACGGCAGTGAGCGGCGCTTCGCCTTCCTGATCGAGGAGTCCGCTCTGCGCTCCCGCGTGGCGGATGACGAGACCATGGCTGCCCAGTACGGCCATCTCCTCCAGGTGGCCGCGCTACCGCATGTCAGCCTCGGCGTCATCCCGTCCAACGTTCGGCGCGCGTTGTGGCCGGTCGAAGGCTTCTGGATCTTCGACCAGGCGCGTGTCGTCGTCGAGATCGTCACGGCCGAGGTCACCATCACCCAGCCCAGCGAGGTGCGGCAGTACGCCCGCACCTTCGCCCAGCTCGGGCAGTTCGCTGTCTACGGAGCTGCTCTCCGGTCCGTTATGACCACCGCGATCGACTCGCTGGGCTGAACCTCCGGGCAAACCAGGGCAAGTTCCTGGAGACGCTGTTGCCCTGGCTCCTACCTTCCTACTGGGGACAGTCCCAACTGCCAGCAGGGAGTGGATTGCTGTGACCGTGAGCACCCGAACCATGAAGACGGTCAGCGCCGAGGAGATGGCCGCGATCCGAGCCGAGTACCTCGCCGCACAGGCAGCTCGCCTCGCGCGCGGTACGCACGAGCTGGTCAACACCGCGTGGTGCGACTGTCCGAAGCACCAGTTGTACGAAGGAGGACACGATCGTGACATCTCCCACTGAGAGGCCGCCGGGCCCCATGCCGCCGGACGGCGACACCACCGACCCCGACCGCGACGAGTAGGAGCAAGAGGAACGACTCATGAGCACCGCCACGATGAAGCACAAGGGCGACGCGAAGCCGCCGCCGAAGCACGCGGGCAAGCCCGCGCCGGAGAACCCCAACCCGCCGCAGAAGTAGCGGCTCAGCTGACAGGGCGGCAGGCCTCTCGCGCGCGTCGCGAGGGGCCTGCCCCCACTTTCATGGGAGAGCGGCGATGGATGACCGACTTGTGATCGCGTACAGCACGCGGCACTTCTCCGAGACGGACTGGACGCTGAGGGCGGACCGCTGGACGGCGTCCTTCTACGAGAATGAGCCGGCCAAGGTGTTCGGGACCGCCGTGATCACCCGTGTTGTTCCCGGTGCGGTCCCGAACATCCGGGAGGTGCTGGACGCCGACCCGGGCGTTCTCGACCGCATCCCGCAGGTGATCTTCACTGAGGACGGCAGGATGCCCCCTGCCGTGGCTGAGCTGCAGCCCTCGCTGCTGCTCCTGCTGGAGTCGGTCGAGGTCTCCGACGAATGGCGCGGGAAGGGCGTGGGGATGCGCCTGGCCGTCGAAGCCCTGCGCCGCTTCTCTGTGCCTGGGACGCTGGCAGTGTGCTACCCGGCCCCCGTCCATCCGCAGCACGGCCCCGGAGAGGTCTGCTCGTACGAGTCCGATGACCCTGAGGTTCGGCGGCCGGACGAGGAGGCCGTTGCGAAGCTCCGGCGCGCCTGGGAGGGGCATGGCTTCTCCCTGCTCGACGACGGCGTGTACGTCCGCCGGATGGAACCCTAGCTAGTCGCAGGGGGTGGGCCCGGCGGGGTGGTGGTGTCCTCGCCGGGCCTGGTCAGCCGGAGTGAGGTGACGACTCCGAGGGCGACGCCGGCGATCGCGAGCGCGAAGCAGATCGCCAGGGCCGCGATGATCAGGGCGTCCTCGGTGCTGGGCCTCACCGGCGGATGCCGATGAGGCGCTGGCCGAGCCGGGCGGCCAGGTCCTGGAGCAGGTGGTCGGCCTGCTGGTGGGTGAGGGCGAGGGCGAGTTGTTCGCCGGGGCCGACGTGGATGTCGAGGTCGACGGCGGCCCGGAGCTGGATGGCGGCGTCGGGCGCGGACTCGACGTCGAGGTGGGCGACGGTGGTCCGCTCGACGTGGGGCGGGGCGCTGCCGAGGACGATCAAGACTCCCACGAGCTGCCCTCCGCTTCCGCCTCGTTGATCAGGGTGCTGACGGTGAGCTGGGCGTCGGTGCAGTCGCGCGTGGTGGGGTTGGCCGGCGCGATCGGCGCGCGGCGGACGGCGGTCATGCGGCCGAGTCCAGCTCGAACCAGACGCGCTTGCCTCCGTGCTTGTGCGGGGCGGCGCCGAACCGGTGGGTGAGCGAGCGGACCAGGTGCAGCCCCCTGCCGGACAGCTCGTACGGGTCGGCGGTGCGGGTGCGCTGCTCGGGCAGGGCTGGGCTGTCGTCGGCGACGGAGACCCGGAGCGTGCGGAAGGCCTGATCGGCGAGGAGCACGACCACAACGACGGGCGCGAGGCTGCCCCCGTGCTTCCAGGCGTTGACGAAGAGCTCGTGCAAGGCGAGTTCGGCGTCGTGGATCAGGTCGGAGGACCACTCGGCGGTGGTCAGCAGGTCGCGCAGCTCCTCCCGGGCAGCGGACCAGTCGGGCGGCTGGGGGAAGGTGGGCAGGGTGCAGGAACGCATGGGGAACCTCCGCGAGGCGGTGGGGTGGTGAGGTGATCGGCGGATGCGTCGCCGTGAGCCAGGCCAGGACGGGACTGGTTGAGGTCGCGTGTGGCTGCTCTGCGGTGCGGGGCAGCATGCGCCTACTGCCCTGGTGACAGGCGTTACTGACGATCCGTCGGATCGGTATGGCAACGACCATAGCGCACAGGGTCCCAAATTTGTGCCGCGCATCACGAGGTTCATCCGATCGTGGATGGCGCGGTGCTGGGCGTGCGGCAGACTGCTCTCAACCAGCTGTTGAGAGGAGACCATGGCCCTTCGAACCAACCCGACGCTCCGTCAGCGCCGACTTGGCACCGAGCTGCGGCGGATGCGGGAGCAGGCTGGCCTCGGAGGCAGCCAGCTCGCACGCCAACTCGGCATCAACCCTGCCCACGTCACGCAGATGGAGAGCGGCAAGACGGGGCTCAGCGTGGAGCGCTTGTACACCATTGCCGGAATGTGCATGTGCGACAACCAGCCCTTGCTCGAAGCGTTGGCCGATGTCATCGCTGATCGGGGCAAAGGTGGCTGGTGGGAGGAGTATCGAGGTGTCCTTCCGGTCGACTACCTGGAGGTGGCAGAACTGGAAGGCCACGCGAAGAGGATCGCAAGCTTCGCCATGGTCTACATCCCGGGGCTGCTGCAGACGCGTTCCTATGCCAGTGCGCTGTTCGCAAGAGGACCCCTGCCGTTGCTACCGCAAGAGGTCGACCTCAGGACCACGTTCCGCCTGCGTAGGCAGCAGGTGGTTCGATCCGGTGGCACACCGTACCTGGCGCTCGTGCACGAGGCCGCTCTACGCGGCCAGTACGGTGGGCGTGATGTGCTCATCGGTCAGCTTGCCTCGCTTGTCGAAGACTACGAGCACCCAGGAATCTCCATCCGGATCGTGCCGTTCGAGGTGGCCGACTTCCCGATCCCAAGTGAGGATCTCACCCATCTGACCGGGCCTGTCCCAGAACTGGACACAGTTCAGGCCGATGCGTCCTACGGGTCCCACGTCTTTGATCTGCCCGCTCACCTGAGTCGCTACCGTGCGACCCTTGAGCACATCAGATCTGTTGCCCTGTCAGAAGATGAATCGCGATCCTTCATTCGCTCGATCATGGAAGAGATGCAGAACAGGCATGACTAGTTCAGCGTGGCAGAAGTCCAGCTACAGCGCTGCCAACAACCAGTGCGTAGAAGTCCGCACTGCAGACGACCTGGTCGAACTCCGCGAGTCCGACGAGGGTGACGTCATCGTCCGCACCACCCCCACCAAGTTCGCCAAGTTCCTCCAGGGCGTCAAGGACGGCGAGTTCGACCACTTCGCCAGCCCCTCCAACTGACCCACTGACGATCCCGCTCTTGTGGGACCCCTGCCTTCCGAAGGCCGCAGATCTGCGCGAAAGTGCAGGTCGGCGGCCTTCTTCCCGCTGCGCGCAGACCACAACGGAGTGGGCCCACCGGCCTCCCGGTATGCAAAGGGCGCGAGCTTAGCGCGCGGACGGGGCGTCCGTCCGGCGTTTGCGCGATTTGTCGGATCAGCTTTTCGGCCGTGCCACGCTGCATGCGGCGTTGCTGGGACGACCGGAGGCGAAACGATTCTCTTGAGTACGCGTCAAGTCAAAGTGAAGTCGCTCTCCGCGCTGCTGGTCCGCTCGGGGCATGGTTCGCCGGCGGCCACGGCGGTGCCGGGGATGTCCGCCGGCGAGGCACCCCCCGACCCGCCGGCGGGTCGGCCTGTGCTGCCGGTGGTGGTGCCGCCGATGCCCAGCGAACCCCCGGCGATCCCGGCACCCGTCGCCGAGACCCGGCCACCCGCCGAGCCGAGCCCGCTCCCCGACCCCCGCGCCGCCATCGAGCCCCGCCCCGCCATCGAGCCGCTGTTCCGCTGGGCCCCCGGCCTCAACTGGGCGGGCCCGGGCGACCACTGGAGCCAGGCCTGGGCCGTCGAGACGCTCGGCACCGCCGCCCCGCCACCGGCGCTCGCCCCCGCCGTCGCACCCGCCGCCCAACCCCCCACCCCGCGCGACCTGGAGCTGATCCGCGCCACCCTGGCCGTCGTCGAGCCGGTCGCCGACCGGGCCACCGCGCACTTCTACGCGCTGATCTTCCTCCACCACCCCGAGATCCGCTCGCTCTTCCCGGCCGGCATGGACGTGCAGCGCGACCGCCTCTTCCGGGCCCTGCTGCAGGCCGCCCGCAGCGCCGACGACCCCGCCTCGCTGACCGCCTACCTCACCCGGCTCGGCCAGGGACACCGCAAGTACGGCACGCTGACCGGCCACTACGCGCCGGTGGGCGAGTGCCTGGTGGCCTCGCTGGCGAGGTACTGCGGCAGCCACTGGGACGCCGAGACCGAGCTGGCCTGGCGCCGGGTCTACGGGGTGGTCGCCCAGCTGATGATCGACGCGGCCGAGCAGGCCGCCAAGACCTCGCCGCCCTGGTGGCAGGCGGAGGTGGTCTCCCACCAGAGCCTGGGCCGGGACATCGCCCAGCTCACCGTCCGCCCCGACCAGGCGTACCCGTACCGGGCCGGCCAGTACACCACCCTGGAGACGCCCTGGTGGCCGCGGGTCTGGCGGCACTTCTCGTTCGCCACCGCGCCGCGCCCGGACGGGCTGCTGACCTTCCACGTCAAGGCGCTGCAGGCGGGTTGGGTGAGCAGCGCGCTGGTCCGCCGGGCGGCGCCCGGGGACGTGCTGCGGCTCGGCCCGCCGGCCGGGACCATGGTGCTCGACCACGCCGATCCGGGGCGGCTGCTCTGCCTGGGCGGTGGCACCGGGATCGCGCCGATCGCGGCGCTGGTCGAGGAGGTGGCCGAGCACGGGGCCGCGGGCCGCCGGCTCGAGGTCTTCTACGGCGCCCGGCAGGCCGCGGAGCTCTACCAGCTGCCCGCCCTGCGGGAGTTGGAGCGGCGCCACCCGTGGCTCGCGGTGCACCCGGTGCTCTCCGAGGAGCGCACCGACGGCGCGCTGTGCGGGCTGCTCTCCGACGTGGTGGTGCAGCGCGGTCCGTGGGACGGCCACCGCGCGTTCCTCAGCGGCCCGCCCGCGATGGTCCGCCGGGCGGCCGCCGCGCTGACCCGCTCGGGCGTGCGGCCCGAGTGGGTGCACCACGACCTGGGCGCCGAGTAGCCAGAGCGGCCCGAGCAGCCCGAGCAGCTCAGCCCAGGTCGGCGGCGAGCATCGCCCGCACGCCCTCGATGTTGGCGGCCAGGTAGGCGCGCAGTGAGGGCGGCACCAGGTTGACCGAGGTGACGCCCTCGCGGGTGAAGGGCAGCCGGACGATCTCGTACTCGCCGCGCGGCTCGTCCACCTCGGGGCCGTGCCGCAGCGCCGGGTCCAGCTCGGCCAGCCGGCAGACGAAGAAGTGCTGCACCTTGACCCCGTGCGGGTGGGCCGGGGAGCCGTCCTCGTGGTGCGCGTGCGCGACGGTGTCCACGAAGGCCGGGACCACGTCGACCACCTTGCCGCCCAACTCCTCGTCCACCTCGCGGTGCAGGGCGTCGGTCACGCTGCGGTCGGCCGGCTCGACCCCGCCGCCCGGCGTGATCCAGTACGGGTGGCAGCCGGGCCTGGTGCGTTTGATCACGATCAGTTCGGCCGGACCGTGCCAGGGGTCGTCGGCCGACAGGTCGAGCAGGATCGCCCGCGCGGTGCGCTTGACCACGGGACGGGGGTGGGGAGTCACCTCGGCCACTCAGGTCACCTCCGGATGCCTGTTGTGCCTCAGCATCCCTCGGCCCGACGGGGACGAAACTCGCACGGACGGACGAACTGACCGCGCGCGGCCGGCCGGCCGGGTGCGGTCACCCCGTGCTCAGTCCTCGTCACCGACCGCCAGGTGCAGGCCCCAGGCGACCAGGCTGATGATCAGCGAACCGAGCAGCGCCGGCAGGAAGCCCTCGACGTGGAAGTCCAGCTTCAGCCGGTCGGAGGCGAACGAGGTGAGCCAGAGCATCAGCGCGTTGATCACGAAGGTGATCAGGCCCAGCGACAGGATGAAGAGCGGGAACGAGAAGAACTTCACCAGCGGCTTGATCAGCCAGTTCACCACGCCGAAGATCAGGGCGACGGCGATCACGGTCAGCGTCTTCTGCTGCCAGTCACCACCGGACAGGGTGATCCCGTTGACGATCCAGGCGGCCACCCAGATGGCGGCCGCGTTGATGAGGGTCTTGACCACGAAGTGCTTCATGCCCCGCATGGTCGCAGGCCAGGGCGGCCGCTGAAAAGCACCCGAGGAGGAGCAGCTGATGAAGGTCTTCCGGCTCGACGAGTTGGACCGGCACCGGGCCGAGGAGCAGGGCGCCTATCTGCGCTTCCTGAAGGAGCGCACCATGTCGGCCGGCCTGTACGCGCTGGCGCCCGGCGAGCTCGACACCCAGTCCGCCCACCAGCAGGACGAGCTGTACCAGGTGGTCAGCGGCCGGGCCTACCTGACCGTGGGCGAGGAGACCTGCACGGTGGCGCGCGGCACCGTGGTCTTCGTGCCGGCCGGGGTGCCGCACCGCTTCCACCACATCACCGAGGAGCTGCGGGTGTTGGTGGTCTTCTCACCGCCCGAGACGTGAACCCTGGCAGTCGTGGGCCGGACATAGGGTCGTGGGCATGACCCAGACCCTGACCGAGGAGCTGTGGGCCGAGACCGTCGCGCCCGTCTACGCCCAGATCCTCACCCACCCGTTCCTGGCCGGCCTGACCGACGGCACGCTGCCGCGCGCCTCGTTCCGGCACTTCGTCGTGCAGGACTCGCACTACCTGCGCGACTACGCCCGGGCCCTGGCCGGCTGCGCGGCCAAGGCACCAGGTGAGGCCGAGGTGCGGGCCTTCGCGGACGACGCGATCGGCGCGCTGGCCGCCGAGCAGGGAATGCACGCGGAGTTCCTGGAGGCCTTCGGGCAGAGCGCCGAAGCGGCCGCCGCCGAGCCGGTGCTGCCCACCACCCGGGCCTACACCAGCTACCTGCTGGCCGCCGTGCACGGCGGCTCCTTCGCCGAGGCGGTGGCCGCCGTGCTGCCCTGCTACTGGGTCTACGCCCGGGTCGGCGAGCAGTTGCTGGCCGCCTCCTCCCCGGACCCGCTCTACGCCCGGTGGATCGCGGTCTACGGCGACGAGGCCTTCCAGTCGGTGGTGCGCCGGGTGCTGGAGCTGACCGACCGGCTCGGCGAGCAGGTCTCGCCCACCGAGCGGCGCCGGATCCACGAGCACGTGCGCACCACCACCCGGTACGAGTGGATGTTCTGGGACGCTGCCTGGCGCGGCGAGCAGTGGCCCGTGTGAGCCCGGCAGCGTGGTTGTAGGAGGCCGATAAGGGCGACCCTGAGGTCCCTCCCTCAGGGCCGTATCCGGGTTCTCTCAGGGGCTTGAACCCTCGTTTCCGCTTCGGGGCCCTCGTACGATCGAAGTACCGAAAGCGGACGGGACGCGGCACCAAGGGCCGACCCGAAGGGGAAGAAGAGGTACGGACATGGCTGAGATCTGGAAGTCGCTGCCCTCCTGGGTTCGCAACATCGTCGTCCCGATCCTGGTGCTGATCATCGCGTTCAACGTGCTCGGAATCGTCTTCAGCGTGATCAGCTCGCTGGTCTGGTTCGCGGTCAAGGCCCTGGTGGTGGTCGGCATCGCAGCCGGAGTGGTGATCCTGGTCAAGCGGGCGGCCAAGGGCTGACCCGCAACGCCGCCTCCGCTCCGGCGCCCGTCCCTGCTCGGCAGGGAGCGGGCGCCGCGGCGTTTCGTGACAACCGACGGCCGCCGCCGTGACAGCTGTCATGCGGCACCGGCGACACAAGGCACTGACGGCGGATCAGCTCGGATCGGCAGAATCTCCCTTGTCACCAGGCAGGACAACGGGAGGAACGGGCCATGAGCGAGACCACCATCACCGAGGCGGCACCGGTCGGCAAGCAGCGCAGCCCACTGGCGAGCGCACTGCTGCCGCTGGTGGTGGACGTCGCGGTGCCGCTGGCGACCTACTACCTGGCGCACTCGGTCTTCGGTCTGAGCCTGGTCTCCGCGCTGATCGTCAGCAGCGTCGTGCCGGCCGTGCGCACCGTCTACGGGCTGGTCCAGGGACGGGCGGCTGGGGGCACCTCCCGGCCGAAGGCCGGGGGAGGGCTGGCCGGCCTGATGCTGCTGGTCAACGTGGCCGGCATCGTCACCACCTTCCTCACCGGCGACCCGCGGCTGATGATCGCCAAGGACGGCCTGGTGAGCAGCGCGATCGGCGTCGGGATCCTCTTCTCCGCGCTGCGTGGCAAGCCGCTGATGGCGGTGGGCCTGCGCCCCTTCCTGACCGGTGGGAAGCCCGCCCGGGAAGCCGCCTGGGACCGGCTGTGGGTCGAGTCGGCGGAGTTCCGGCGCTACGCGCTGAGGCACTCGGTGATCTGGGGCGGCGCGCTGATGCTGGAGTGCGTGGCCCGGGTGGTCGGCGCCTACACCCTGCCGCTGACCACCATGGTCTGGCTGCCCACCGTCTTCCTGATCGGCGCGATCGGGCTGGCCTCGGTGGTCTCCGGCCCGTGCACCGAGCGGATGAAGAAGCTCATCACCGAGCAGGCCTGACCAACCACCACACCGGAGCGAGGAGAGAGAGCATGCGCGGCAAGGGCATCAACTACGACACCGGCTTCGCTCCGGGCGGCGGGCTCTCCCGGGAGGAGTTCGACCCGGCCGTGGTGCGCGAGGAACTGCGGGTGATCGCCGAGGAGTTGCACTGCACCGCAGTGCGGATCAGCGGCGCCCATCCCGAACGGATGGAACTGGCGGCCGAGTTCGCCGCCGGGTACGGCCTGGAGGTGTGGTTCGCGCCGTTCCCCTGCGACCTGGCGGCCGAGGAGCTGCTGCCGTACTTCGCGGACAGCGCCCGCCGGGCCGAGCACATCCGGTCGCTGGGCGCCGAGGTGGTGCTGGTGCTGGGCTGCGAACTCTCGCTGTTCGCCGCCGGGTTCCTGCCCGGCGGCGAGTTCGGCGCCCGGCTGGCCGCGCTCGGCAGCACCGATCCGGCGGTGCGCGCGAGCCTCGGGAACGTGGGGTCCGAGCTCAACGCCTTCCTGGCCCGGGCCGCCGGGGTGGCCCGCGAGCACTTCCACGGACGGCTGAGCTACGCCTCGGGCGTCTGGGAGCGGATCGACTGGACCCCCTTCGACCTGGTCGGCGTGGACGCCTACCGGGACGCGGACAACGCCGGACGGTACCGGGAGCAGCTGCGGCACGAGTTCCGGCACGGAAAGCCGGTGGTGGTCACCGAGTTCGGCTGCTGCGCCTACCAGGGCGCCGGCGACCGGGGCGCCATGGGCTGGGCGATCACCGAGGACGACGCCGAGCAGCCCTACGTCACCGAGGAGTTGGTCCGGGACGAGGAGGAGCAGGTGCGCTACCTCCGGGAGCTGCTGGCGGTCTTCGAGGAGGAGGGCGTGGACAGCGCCTTCTGGTTCACCTTCGCCCACTACCGGGCGCCGCACCGCGAGGAGCCCCGCCACGACCTGGACCTCGGGTCCTACGGCGTGGTCGCGCTGCTGCCGCCCGAGGCGCCGCAGGCCCGGCCGGGGCTGGGCTGGCGGCCGAAGCGGGTCTTCGCGGCGCTGGCCGAGGCGTACCGGGTCTGAGCCGTCCGGCTCGGACCCGGCAGTGGCCCGCTCCGCCGGGGGCGGAGCGGGCCACTGCTCGGTTCCTGGTTACGCGCCCGGGTCGGCCTGGACCGGGATCGGGTGCGTGGTGGTGCCGGCGGCCGGCCTGGCCGGCCGGTCGGCCTCCTGCCCCGCCTCGGTGGCCGGGTTCATCGAGCCGAGCAGCTGGCGGGCGAGCCCGAGGCCGGTGCCGCCCATGGTGAGCGCCTTGGCGAACATCTCGCCCATCCCCTCGGCGCCGTTGAGCAGCACCATGTGCTCGACGTTGCCGAAGGCCTCGGCACCCGCCCGGACGATTTCCGGCCAGTTCTCCGCCAACTGCTGGGCGACCACGGCCTCCTGGTTCTCGGCCAGCGCGGCCGCCCGGGCCTTGATCGCCTCGGCCTCGGCCAGACCCAGCGCGCGGGCCGCCTCGGCCGTCGCCAGACCCTTGGCCTCGGCCGCCGCCGCCTCGGCCTGACCGGTCGCCTTGGTGGCCTCGGCGGAGGCGAGCCCCCGGGCCTTGGTCGCCTCGGCCTCGGCCTGCGCGGCGATCTTCACCCGGTTCGCCTCGGCCGCGGCCTTCAGCTCGGTCTCCCGGGCCTGCGCCTCGGCCGCCGAGATCCGCGCGTCGCGGTCGGCCTCGGCCTTGGTGCGGGTCTCGTAGGCGCGGGCGTCGGCCGGCTTGCGCACCTCGGCCTGCAACTGCTGCTCCTTGCGGTGACCCTCCAACTCGGCGACCTTGGTCTCCTGGACCACGACCTCCTGCCGGGAGGCGGCCTGGGCCAGCGGCCCGGCCTGCAGCGCCCGGGCCGCCGCGGTATCCATCTCCGCCTGGTAACCAGCCTGCTGGATCCCCGAGTTGCGGGTCGCCTCGGCCTTGCGGGCGAAAGCCTCCTGCTCCGCCTCGGTGGCCTCGCGGTCGGCCGCCGCGGCGGCGATGCGGGCATCGCGCTGGACGGCGGCGGCGTGCGGGGCGGCCAGGTTCTTGATGTAGCCGGTGGGGTCCAGGATCTCCTGGATCTGCAACGAGTCGATGATCAGACCGAGCTTCTCCATCTCGGTGCCCGAGGCGGCCCGGGTCTCACCGGTCAGCCGCTCGCGGTCCCGGATCATCTCCTCGACGGTCAGCCCGCCGACGATGGAGCGCAGGTGTCCGGCGAAGACGTTGTGGACCCGCTGGCCCATCATCTTCTGCTGGTCCAGGAAGCGTCGGGCGGCGTTGGCGATCGACACCGTGTCGTCGCCGACCTTGAAGATCACCACACCCTTGACCTGGACCGGAATCCCCTGGCTGGTCACGCACTCGACGTCCAGGTCGGCCTCGTTGAGGTCGAGCGAGAGCTTGCGGACCACCTGGATGCCAGGCGTGACGAGCGTCCCCCGCCCGGTCACCACCCGGAATCCGAGCCCGTCGGCGAGCCCCTCGGTGCGGTGCCTGGAACCGGAGATGATCAGTGCCTCATTCGGCTCGGCGACCCGCCAGCACAGCTTGAAGAGCACGATCAGGACCACGATGGCCGCGGCGACGATCCCCGCGATGGTGCCGATCAACATCGGCCGTATCCCCCTTCAGAGCACACCGCTCCGTGGCTGCGCTCGGTTGTGCAGGATTGCGCGGAACGCGGTGGCGAGTCGAGATTGTGCGCCTGTTTCGATCACATGGGAAGTCTGACGCGGCGTGTCCGACACACCTGTCACAGGTCGTCACCCGGCGTGGCCGGCGGCGGCCGGAAAGCGACGCAGTGTGGCGCCCGACCTCCCGTGGTCGCCGCGGTTCAGGACAGGGCGGGGGCCACGTAGACCGTGCGCGGTGGCTGGTACTCGACCACCACGACCTGGGTGCCGACCGGCAACGGCTCACCCGGCAGCGCAAGGTAGGCGAGGAAGGCTTCGCTGCCCTGACGCTCCGGCACCAGCAGCATCACCTCACCGACCAGCCCCGTTCCCACCTTGCCGGTCACCCGTCCCGTGTAGCCGATCATCCGACCGCTCCCCCCGTTGCGTTCCCGTGGTCCTGCCGATCTCCCAGTCTGGCGCACCGTCCGATCGGCGCCCCTGCCGGGCCGCTCCGCGTTGTACGACCCCCTACTGGACCACCGCCCGAGGCTCCGGCTACCGTTGGCACATCTTTGGGCAGGCAAGTCCGCCTGCCAACGGGAGCTCGGAGCACCGGGCTGAGAGGGCGCTGAAGGGCCCGTGGCCGTCACCTGGCCATGGACCGACCGCTGCGTCGACCGCAGGAACCTGGACCGGGTAATGCCGGCGTAGGGAGTAGAAGGTCTGATGACCGTTTTTGATGACGCACGTCCGGATGCGGAAGCCGCCGGCACCACGGTGACCAGCGCGTCCACCGGCTACCCGACACCGGCCTGGCACAAGGCCTACCGCGAGGGCAGCCGCCCCGACCTGCGGGTCCCCTACCGCGAGGTCCAGCTCACCAACGGCCGCACCGTCCCGCTGTACGACACCTCGGGGCCGTACACCGACGCCGCCTACGAGGCCGACGTGCGCCGCGGCCTGCCCCCGTTGCGCGACCCGTGGCTCCGCCAGCGCGGCGACGTCGAGGAGTACGACGGCCGCGAGGCCCGCCCCGAGGACGACGGGATCAAGCACACCGCGCCGCGCGGCGGGAACCTGCGCAACCTGGACGCCGTCTTCCCCGGGCGCCCGCGCCGACCGCTGCGCGCCCGCGACGGCGTGGCCGTCACCCAACTCGCGTACGCCAAGCGGGGGATCATCACCCCCGAGATGGAGTTCATCGCGCTGCGCGAGGGGCTGGAGCCCGAGTTCGTGCGCGCCGAGGTGGCGCGTGGCCGGGCCGTCATCCCGCTGAACGTGAACCACCCCGAGGTCGAGCCGGCCATCATCGGCACCAACTTCCTGGTGAAGATCAACGCCAACATCGGCAACAGCGCGGTCACTTCCTCCATCGAGGAGGAGGTGGAGAAGATGACCTGGGCCACCCGCTGGGGCGCCGACACCGTGATGGACCTCTCCACCGGCCGCAACATCCACACCACCCGCGAGTGGATCCTGCGCAACTCCCCCGTGCCGATCGGCACCGTGCCGCTCTACCAGGCACTGGAGAAGGTCGACGGCAAGGCCGAGGAGCTGAGCTGGGAGGTCTACCGCGACACCATCATCGAGCAGTGCGAGCAGGGCGTCGACTACATGACGGTGCACGCCGGCGTGCTGCTGCGGTACGTCCCGCTGACGGCCCGTCGCAAGACCGGCATCGTCTCGCGCGGCGGCTCGATCATGGCCGCCTGGTGCCTGGCGCACCATCAGGAGAACTTCCTCTACACCAACTTCGAGGAACTCTGCGACATCCTGCGCGCCTACGACGTCACCTTCTCGCTCGGTGACGGCCTGCGCCCCGGCTCGATCGCGGACGCCAACGACGAGGCGCAGTTCGCCGAACTGCGGACCCTGGGCGAGCTCGGCCGGATCGCGCGCGAGCGCGACGTGCAGGTGATGATCGAGGGCCCGGGCCACGTCCCGATGCACAAGATCAAGGAGAACATGGACCTCCAGCAGGAGATCTGCGACGAGGCCCCGTTCTACACGCTCGGCCCGCTCACCACCGACGTGGCGCCCGGCTACGACCACATCACCTCGGGCATCGGCGCCGCGATGATCGCCTGGTGGGGCACCGCGATGCTCTGCTACGTCACGCCCAAGGAGCACCTGGGCCTGCCCAACCGCGACGACGTGAAGACCGGCGTGATCACCTACAAGATCGCCGCCCACGCCGCCGACCTCGCCAAGGGCCACCCCGGCGCCCAGCAGTGGGACGACGCCCTCTCGGACGCCCGCTTCGAGTTCCGCTGGGAGGACCAGTTCAACCTGGCCCTGGACCCCGAGACGGCCCGTGCCTTCCACGACGAGACGCTGCCGGCCGAGCCCGCGAAGACGGCGCACTTCTGCTCGATGTGCGGGCCGAAGTTCTGCAGCATGAAGATCAGCCAGAAGATCCGAGCCGAGCACGGCGAAGGTTCGACCGCCGTGAACACCGAGTTCGACGCCGAGGCGCTGGCCGGCATGGCCGAGAAATCGGCCGAGTTCGCGGCCCAGGGCAACCGGGTGTACCTCCCGCTGGCGGACTGATCCGGGAGCCACAGCAGGCGCTGTACTGGGAGGTCGGAGGGGAGCTCCCAGTACAGCGCCGTGTCATATGCCGGGCCCGGTGCGCGGTGGCGATTGCCCCGATCCGGTCGGATGCGCCCAGACGGGGAACAGGCGCATCGTTTCTGCGGCCTCTTCGTTTCCCGGAATATGAGCGCTCTAAGGAACCCGCTCGGCGAAATGCCGCACCTGGGCGGAGACAGCGGCCCCGCCACCGTGGCCGAACGCTGCCATGCCGCGAGCGGCCTGATCAGGACCACACTCGGAGAGCTGCGCGAGGAGCTCGGTTACGGACGGCTCGGCAGGTGCGTTCTGGAGGAGACGGCCGAGAGCCTGACCCTGGAGGGGCTCGGCTGGTTCCCGGCCTGGCGCCTGTCGGCGAAGAACGACAGGCCGCACAAGGACCAGGAGCTGTGGGTGTTCGCGCGGGACGGCGGCCTTCGGTGTCAGATCATCTGCGCCATCCAGGAGCCTGACGGCTGCGATGTCCCCGCGGTCCTGGACGGGCTGCTCAACGGTCGGCCCCAGGATCTCTCCCCGGAGGACAAACTCGGCCTGATCCGCGAGATCCTCGACCTCTGACCCGGCCTGATACTCCCCTCGACCTCGCGATTGTTTCCTGAACTGACTTTGGTTCCAAGGAACTTGATTACTCAACAGGGGAAATTCAGTGAGCACATCACCCGTTTGGATTTTTAACGGACCATCAGACCTTCGAGGCCATTAGTGTGCAGACGAGTGAGTGATGGCACGTCACTGCCACGGCAGGCAACAGCTCAGCGATCTCCCATCCGGTGAGATCTGTGAGCAGGATCGACATGCCGACCGGAATCCTGCGGCTTGACCAGAACTCACCACGTCAGCTCGGAGCCTCCGCAGCGGGGAGTCCGAGTTCAACGGCGGCAAGAAAGGTCTTGCTCTTATGGCAGTGGATGTCATCGTGTCCGCTCCCCCCGGCCGACGGCGCGGACGCACTCGGATCAGGGAAGCTCTCATCCTGCTCCCCGGATTGGCGTTGCTGGCAACGGGAGTTCTGCATCCCGGCCTCGCGCACGCCGCGGAGGCACCCGTGACGCTGGGAACCGACACCAGTTACGCGGTTCTGGGCGGTTCAACGGTCACCAACACGGGGCCCAGTGTGATCAACGGCGACCTGGGGCTCAGCCCGGGTTCCTCCGTGACGGGCTTTCCGCCGGGCATCGTCAACGGCGCGCAGCACGTCGGTGACGCGCCCGCCCTGCAGGCACAGTCGGACCTGGTCATCGCGTACGACGACGCGGCCGGCCGAGCGCCCACGGCCAGCGTCGCGGGTGACCTGGTCGGACAGACACTGACATCCGGCGTCTACAAGTCCACCGGGCCACTGGGACTGACCGGGACCGTGACACTGGACGCCCAGGGCGATCCCAGCGCGGTCTTCATCTTCCAGATCGCCTCGACCCTGATCACCGGCTCGGCGAGCAACGTCAGCCTCATCAACGGGGCACAGGCCTGCAACGTGTTCTGGCAGGTGGGGAGTTCCGCCACCATCGGGACCAATTCCTTCTTCAAGGGCAACATCCTGGCCCTGACCTCCATCGCGGCACAGACCGGCACCGTGATCGAGGGCCGGGCCCTGGCGCGTAATGGCGCGGTCACGCTGGACACCAACACCATTACGAGGGCGGCCTGCACCGTCGGTCCGCCCGGGCCGCCCGGCCCGAGCGGACCGGCCGGACCCAGTGGACCCGCCGGCCCGACGGGCTCGCCCGGCCCGACGGGTGCACCCGGCGCGCCCGGCGCCAATGGTTCGCCCGGTGCTCCGGGTGCTCCCGGGCCCAACGGCGCACCCGGCGTCGCCGGCTCACCCGGTGCTCCCGGTGCGGCCGGTCCGAACGGCGCGCCCGGTGCGCCCGGCTCCCCCGGCCCCAACGGTGCGCCTGGCACCAACGGCTCCCCCGGTGCACCTGGCGCCAACGGTGCTCCCGGTGCTCCGGGCGCTCCGGGCGCTGCCGGGCCCAACGGCGCTCCCGGTGCCAACGGCCTGCCCGGCGCCAACGGCGCACCTGGTGCTCCCGGCCCCAACGGCGCACCCGGAGCCAACGGGTCACCCGGCGCCAACGGCGCTCCAGGGGCCAACGGCCTGCCCGGAGCCAACGGCTCACCTGGTGCTCCCGGCCCCAGCGGCGCACCCGGCCCGAACGGCCTGCCCGGAGCCAACGGCGCTCCAGGGGCCAACGGCCTGCCCGGAGCCAACGGCTCCCCCGGTGCTCCCGGCGCCAACGGTGCACCCGGCCCGAACGGCCTGCCCGGAGCCAACGGCTCGCCCGGAGCCAACGGCGCACCCGGCCCCAACGGCCTGCCCGGAGCCAATGGCTCCCCCGGCGCCAACGGCCTGCCCGGTGCCAACGGCGCACCTGGTGCTCCCGGTGCTCCCGGCCCCAACGGGCTGCCAGGCGCCAACGGCGCTCCCGGGGCCAACGGCGCACCCGGGGCTCCCGGGGCTCCCGGGGCTCCCGGGGCCAGCGGTGCTCCCGGTGCTCCCGGAGCTCCCGGCCCGGCCGGACCGGCTGGGCCTGCCGGACCCCCTGGACCCGCCGGCCCTCCCCAGATTCCGGGGGAGCACGGCGGACATGGCCAGGGAGGCCCTGGACAGGGTGATCACGGGAAGGGCCAGGGCGGTCACGACCAGGGTGACCACGCGACGGGTCCGGGTGGTCACGACCAGGGTGACCACGGGCAGCATCCGAGCAAGTCGAAGCAAGAACTCGCTGCGACAGGCGCAGGTGAATCGATCGGCCTTGCAGTCGGCTCGCTGGTCATGCTGACGCTGGGAGGCTTGGCCATCTTCCTCATGAGGAGGAGCCGAGGAGGCGCAGCCGGCCGACGGCACTAGCCCATCAGGAGTCTGACCGCAGGCTGCCGCCCGTGGCTCGGGAGTGTCATGCTCCCGAGCCACGGGCTTTGCGGGGTCACCGTGCCACTGTCGGAGCGCCGCCCGGCCACGAGTCCAGGGAGACACTGGGCCCGTTGTTGAGGTAGCTGACCAAGGCCGTGTCCGTGGTGGCCACGGCCTTGGGCTGGGATGGCGTCGGTCCTCACCCACGCAACCTCCGAGTGCTTCTCGGGTTCCCCGTTCGTGAGGTCACCCGACCACCGATGAGCGGCGAACACGACGGTCAAAAAGCCGTTGGGTGCCTCGACCCCTTGGGCTCCGTGGATCACGTGGGCCAAGAAGTCGGCAGCCATAACGGGCGTAGTATTACGTAGTAGAGGTATTACGGGATACCGGAGGCTGCGATGCGACTCAACAGCAAGGGGCAGGTCACCATCCCTGCGGACCTCCGCGAGAAGTGCGGTCTGCGCCCCGGCGATGAGGTGGACGTGATCGAGGAGGGCGGCGTCCTGCGGATAGTGCGCCGGGTCGGGGACGCCACCCATGGGCAGCGGCTGGCACGGCGGATGAGGGGCAGCGCCGCCACCGGTATGTCCACCGACGAGATCATGGGACTGCTACGTGGCGAGTAGCCGGCTGACGTTGGTGGAGCGGGGCCGGGACCGACCGGTGACGCTGGTTGATTCGTGTGTGCTGCTGGATCTGATGACGGACGATCCCTCCTGGGCCGACTGGTCCGAGGCTGAGCTGGCCAAGGCTCAGGACGCGGGGCAGGTCGTGATCAATCCGATCGTGTACGCGGAGGTTTCGGTGGCCTACGCGGCGATCGAGGACCTGGACGCGGTGCTGCCTGCTGCGGAGTTCACCCGCGAACCGCTGCCTTACGAGGCGGGGTTCCTGGCTGGGAAGGCATTTCTGCAGTACCGGAAGCGGGGCGGTCAGAAGACCGCGCCGCTGCCCGACTTCTACATCGGTGCGCATGCTGCTGTCCGGGGCTATCGGCTGCTCACCCGCGATGCCGCGCGCTACCGCACCTACTTTCCGACCATCGAGCTGCTCTGTCCCTGACCGGGTTTGCTGCCGGTCACGGTGTGTCGCACCGCAACCCGTCCTGCGCCCAGCATCCTGAGCGGCATGCTCCCTAGCCGCAGAACACCCGGCCCCCGACCAGCGCCGAACATCGGCAGGCGCCGAGCGCTCCGCGCCCTCCTGCTCGGTGCGGCCTCGGTGACCAGTGCCGGTCGGTCGTCAGCCTGGGCGCGTAGCAGGGACGCCCGGGCCGCGCCGCCGGATCGTGAGTTGCGCGGGGTGTGGATCGCGTCGGTGGCGAACATCGACTGGCCGGCGGCGCCCGGGCTGTCCGCCGACCGGCTGCGCGCGGACTTCGTCGGCCAGTTGGACCACTGCCGGGCGATCGGGCTGAACGCGGTCTTCGTGCAGATCCGGCCGACGGCCGACGCCTTCTGGCCCTCGCCGTTCGAACCGTGGTCCCAGTGGCTGACGGGAACTCAGGGACAGGACCCGGGCTGGGATCCGCTGGCCTTCATGGTCGACGCCGCCCACGAGCGCGGCTTGGCGTTCCACGCCTGGTTCAACCCGTACCGGGTGGCGATCCAACCCGACCGTGCCAAGCTGCTGCCCAGCCACCCCGCACGGCGCCACCCGGACTGGACCGTGCGCTACGGCGGCGGGCTCTACTACAACCCCGGTGTTCCGGCGGCCCGCCGTTTCGTGGAGCGGGCCATGATGGACGCCGTCACGCGCTACGAGATCGACGGCGTCCACTTCGACGACTACTTCTACCCGTATCCCGTGGCGGGACAGGACTTCCCGGACGACGACGCGTTCGCCACCTACGGGGCGGAGTTCACGGACCGGGCCGCCTGGCGGCGGCACAACGTGGACCTGCTGGTCCGCGAGATGCGTGACCTGGTGCGGGCGGCACGCCCCGAAGCGGCTTTCGGCGTCAGCCCGTTCGGCGTCTGGCGCAACGTCCGCAGCGACCCGGCGGGCTCGGACACCTCGGCCCGGGCGGAGTCCTACGACGCCCTCTACGCGGACACCCGAAGTTGGATCCGCAACGGCTGGCTCGACTACGTCGCCCCGCAGTTGTACTGGTACATCGGCTACGCCCCGGCCGATTACCGGGTGTTGGCCACGTGGTGGGCCGAGCAGACCGCCGGGACCGACACCCAACTCTGGATCGGCCAGGCCGTCTACCACGTGGGCGCGCCCGAGCAGCCGGCGCCCTGGCAGGACCCGGCCGAGCTCTCCCGGCACCTCGCGCTCGACGACGCGCTGCCGCAGATCGGCGGCACCATCCTGTTCAGCGCCACCGATGTCCGGGCGGACCGGCTCGGCGCGATCAGGAAGCTGGCGGCGGAGCACTGGCAACGGCCGGTGCTGGGCCCCCTGCTGCCCCGCCTCGCCACCGGGCCGGCGCCGAGCCGACCGACCGTCGGCCTGGCGTCCGACGATCAGGGCCGCGCACGATTGATGTTCCAGCACGCGGCCGGCGAGTCGCCGTTCCAGTACGCCGTCCACCGCTCCGACACCGCCACCGGCACGGCCGTCCTGATCGCCGTCGTCCCGGGTGGGACCGACTCCCTCGCCCTCCCCGGTGCCGGTCCCGCCTGGTACACGGTCGCCGCCGTCGATCGCGCCGGCCGGCTGGGCCAGACCAGCCCACCAGTCGCTCTGCCGAGCTGAGTTGACGTAGCATCAGGCCACGGAAGCTCCTCATCCGGGTAGCCACAGCGGTGTGCTGGTGGGACCTTCGCGGCCGGCCCGGTCGACGCTGGTGGCGGCGTACCACGCACGTGGTGCGCCGGCCGGCGGGCGGTACTGGTCGACGGTGAGGGCCGGCAGCAGGGCGGTCAGCCGAGCGGGATCGGCCGGTGGGGTGGGTCCGGGGTCGCTGTCATAGCGGTAGACGGCGTACTGGAACGGCCGGGTGTTCCGCTCGGCCCGGGGGCACGGCGTGATCCGCAGGGCGTGCAGGTCGGCGGTGGGGCGCAGGATGGGTGGGCCGGGTGGGGCGGCGTGCGCGAGGCGGGGCAGCAGGGGGCCCAGCACCGGGCGCTGCCAGTGGTCGGCGGCGAGTCTCCTGATCGCGCCGATGCGGTCGACCTGGACGCTGCGGGCGCTGAAGAAGATGTCGCCGCCGATGGCGGGCAGGGTGGCGTTGACGGCGAGGTGGCGGGAGAGTTCGGCGGGGTCCTGCCAGGGGCCGGGGCGTTCGGGCGCGCCGGGGCGGGAGGCGGACTGGCCGATCCACAGCTGGGTGTCGGTGCCGGCGGTCTGCTCGGCCCACCAGGGCGCGAGGACCGCGTAGTCGGCGAGGTCGTAGCCGATGAACCAGTAGAGCTGGGGGGCGAGGTAGTCCACCCAGCCCTTGCGGGCCCAGCCGAGGGTGTCGGAGTACTGGCTGTCGTAGCTCTGCACGAGGGCGGTGGTGTCCGAGCCCGCCGGGTCGTCGCGGGCGTTGCGCCAGACGCCGAACGGGCTGACGCCGTAGACCGCTTCGGGGCGGGCCGCACGGACGAGGTCGCGCGTCTGGCGGACCATCAGGTCGATGTTGTTCCGCCGCCAGGCGGCGCGGTCGGTGAAGCCCTGACCGTGGGCGGCGAACGCCGCCGCGTCGGGGAAGGCAAGCCGGCCCGCCGGATACGGGTAGAAGTAGTCGTCGAAGTGGACACCGTCGATGTCGTAGCGACTGACGGCGTCCATGATCGCGCGCTGGACGAACTCGCGGACGGCGGGGATCCCGGGGTCGTAGTAGATCTCGCCGTTGTAGACGACCGCCCACTCGGGGCTGCGGCGGGCCGGGTGGCTGGGCAGCAGCTTGGCGCGGTCCGGTTGGATCGCCACCCGGAACGGGTTGAACCAGGCGTGGAAGGCCAAGCCGCGCTCGTGGGCGGCGTCGACCATGAAGGCCAGCGGATCCCAGCCCGGGTCCTGCCCCTGAGTTCCCGTCAGCCACTGGGACCACGGTTCGAACGGCGAGGGCCAGAAGGCGTCGGCCGTCGGCCGGACCTCCACGAAGACCGCGTTGAACCCGATCATCCGGGCCTGGTCGAGCAGTTCGACGAAATCGGCCCGCAGTTGCTCCGCGCTCAGGCCCCGGTGCCGCGGCCAGTCGATGTTGGCCAGGGACGCGATCCACAGCCCCCGCAACTGGCGCTTGCCGGCGCCGCCGGCGGCGGCCTCCTGCCCGAGCACTCCGCCGAGGCGGATAGCGGCGGCAGCGGTGTGCCCGGCGACGGCCTCAGTGACGGCCGCGGTGATCGCCGCCCCCAGCCCGGCCAGCACCGCCCGGCGACCGGAGTGGCGGACGTAGGGCAGATCCACCCGGCTGCTCCTCCCTGGAACGGGCCGCGCCAAGACTGGCCTGCCGGCGCTCACCAGGGCTATCCCCGCGCCTGCTCCGCCGCTCAACACCACGGGGGCCGAGGGGCACGGACGTTCACCGGAACGGGAGGAAAACACCGCCGAACGACCTAACACCTCCAGGCGCGGACCGGGCGGTGAACCACGCCGTCCGGCCGAGCCCGCCGAGGTGCTGCTCACCTGGCGGACCCGGCCGAGGGGGACGGCTACTACGGCTACTACGGCAGCTTGACCGCCAGCACGTCGACCGGCACGATCTCCGGCTCCTGGGCGAGCAGCCGCGGGGCGGCGGCGAAGAGGGCCTTGGCGATCTCGCCCTGCACGTGGGCCTGGCGGCCCTCGTCGCTGCCGAAGGCGTCGAAGATGCCGAAGGTGGTGGGGCCCAGGCGCAACGCGAACCAGACGGTGGTGCCGGCCTCCGCCTGGGCCAGCGGAAGGGCGCCGGTCAGGAACTCGTTGAGTTCTTCGACGTGCTCGGGCTTGGCTTCCAGGCGGACGAGCAGACCGACGCGCGGGGTGGTGGTCATGGGGTTTCCCTTCGGGTACTGGCTGGTGTGATCAACCTATGAGCGCAGCCACCAGGCCCCCCAGTGGCGGATGCGACACATCCCTTACCGTTTCCGACATGAAGATATCGGTGCTGGTGGTCGATGGCGTCTTCGACTCGGGCCTTTCCTCGGTACTCGACGTCCTGCAGACCGCCAACGAGCTGCGCGGCGAGTTGCCCCAGCCACCGCCGGCCTGGGAGGTGACGCTGATCCGTCCGGACGCCACACCCGTGCGCACCGCCGCCGGACACGCGGTCACCGCGGTCACGCCCGCCGAGGCCGCCCCGCCCGAGCTGCTGATCGTGCCCGGGGTCGGCCACAAGCAGCCCGAACCGCTCGTCGCCTGGCTGGACGCGCCCGAGCGGCTGCCGGCCCGCGAACTGCTCGCAGCCGCCCACGCGGACGGCGTGCGGCTGGCCGCGGCCTGCACCGGCAGCTTCCTGCTGGCGGACAGCGGCGTGCTCAACGGTCGGCCGGCGACCACCAGTTGGTGGCTCGCGCCGGTCTTCCGGCGCCGCTATCCGCTGGTCGAGCTGGACGAGAGCCAGATGGTCACCCGGGCCGGTGGCATCACCACCGCCGGCGCCGCGATGGCCCACCTGGACCTCGCGCTGGCCCTGGTCCGCGACCGCAGCCCACTGCTGGCCGACCTCGCCGCCCGCTACCTGGTGGTCGACTCCCGTCCCACCCAGGCCAGTTACGCGATACCGGGGCACCTGGCCCGGACCGACCCGACCGTCGCCGCATACGAGCGCTGGGTCCGCGAGCACCTCGACCAGCCGTTGCGGATCGCTGACGCGGCCCGCGCGCTCGGCACCAGCGAACGCACCCTGCAGCGGGCCCTGGACCGGGTGCTCGGCGTCTCCCCGCTGCGCTTCGCCCAGCGGGTGCGCCTCGAACAGGCGGCCCACCTGCTGCGCACCACCGACCTGCCGACCGACACGGTGGCCCGCCGGGTCGGCTACGAGAACGCCAGCACCCTCACCACCCTGCTGCGCGAGCGGCTGGACACCACCCCGGGCCGGCTCCGCCGCTCGGCCGGCGGCTGACCCGGCCGAATCGGCCTGACAGAGCCCCGGCGGCTGCGCCAGGATGATCCCCATGGCAGACGAGACCCTCACCCCGCGCCGGATCGCCGACGACTACGTGGCCCGGATGGTGGCCCACGACCCATCCACCGCAGCCTGGTTGGGCGAACGAGTGCGGGAGGACCGGCAACCGGGGCTGTCGCCGGAGTGGTTCGAGGCGGGCGCCGAACTGGCCCGCGGCGCGCTGGCGGCGCTGGACGGGCTGCCGGTGCTGGACTGGGTGCCGGGACCGGACCAGCGGACGGTCCTCGGCGCAAAGGACCCGGTGGAGGCCGACTGCGCGCGCCTGCTCCGCGAGCGCCTGACGGCCGAGCTCGCCTGCCACGAGGCGGGCGACCACCTGCGGTCGGTCCGCGCGATCAACGCGCCGTTCCAGACGCTGCGGAACATCTTCACGCTCTCGCCCACCGAGACGGACGCCGACTGGGCGAACGCGGCCGGCCGGCTGCGGGCGCTGCCGGGTGCGCTGGACGGCTACCGGCAGACGCTGCGCGCGGGAGTCGGGCGCGGGCTGCTCTCCGCCCCGCGCCAGGTCGACGCGGCGATCCGCCAACTGACCGCCTGGACCGGCGAGGACAGCGGCGGGCCCAGCTGGTTCACCGGCTTCGTCGCGGACGGGCCCGAGCGCCGGCGCGCCGAGCTGGACCGCGACGCACTCACGGCCACCGCCGCGATCGCGGAGTTCCGCGACTGGCTGCGCACCGACTACGCCCCGCTGACCGTCGAGGTGCCGGACGCGGTCGGGCGGGAGACGTACCTGCGCTCCGCCCGCCGGGCCACCGGCGCCGACCTGGACGTGGCCGAGGCGTACGAGTGGGCGTGGAGCGAGTTCCACCGCACGCTCGCCGAGATGCGGGTGGCGGCCGAGCAGGTGCTGCCGGGTGCCGGCGTGCTGGCGGCGATGAACCACCTGAACGAGCACGGCCACGTGGTCGAGGGCGAGGAGGGCATCCGGGCCTGGCTGCAGGAGCTGATGGAACGGGCGATCGAGGACCTGGACGGCACCCACTTCGACATCGCGGGGCCGCTGCGCCGGGTGGAGACCCACATCGCGCCGCCCGGCAGCTCGGTGGCCCCGCACTACTCGGGCCCCAGCCTCGACTTCAGCCGCCCGGGACGCACCTACCTGCCGGCCCTGGGCCGTACGGTCTTCCCGACCTGGCAGCTGGTCAGCACCTGGTACCACGAGGGCGTGCCAGGCCACCACCTGCAGCTGGCCCAGGCGGTGACGCTGCAGCACCGGCTGAGCCGCTACCAGGTGACCCTCGGCAAGATCAGCGCCAACGTCGAGGGCTGGGCGCTGTACGCCGAGCGGCTGATGGACGAGCTGGGCTTCCTCACCGACCCGGCGCACCGGCTCGGCTACCTGGACAAGCAGATGCTGCGGATCATCCGGGTGATCATCGACATCGGCATGCACCTGCGGCTGGAGATCCCGGCCGACTCGCCGTTCCACCCGGGCGAGCGCTGGACCCCGGAGCTGGGCACCGCGTTCATGGCCGCCTACCACGGCAGCCCGGCCGCCCGTCGCCACGGCGAGATCGAGCGCTATCTCGGCTGGCCGGGCCAGGCGATCGGCTACAAGCTCGGCGAGCGGGCCTGGCTGCGCGGCCGCGAGCAGGCCCGGCGGCGGCAGGGCGCGGACTTCGACCTGAAGGCCTGGCACATGGCGGCGCTCTCCCAGGGCTCGCTCGGCCTGGACGACCTGGCGGCGAGCCTCGCCGTCCTCTGAGCGGCGCGTCAGGAGCAGCCGAGCCGGGCGACAGGAGCGACTGAGCTTCCGTCAGCGCGAGCCGCCCGGCTCGCTCAGCGCAGCACGTCCTCGGTCTGCTCCAGGTAGTGCTCGAGCCGCTGCTGGTTCTCCACCACCCGCAGGCACAGGTGCCGCAGCGCGGTGAGGTCGGCGGGGGTGAACCCCTGGAACACCCCCGCCATCGCCCGCTGGGTCGGCAGCCGGAAGGTGTCGAGCCAGCCGCGGCCGGCCGGGGTGATCCGGGTGAGCACCGAACGACGGTCGTGCGGGTCGGGGATCCGCTCGGCCAGGCCCTCCCGCTCCAACGTGTCGACCAGGCCGGTGACGTTGCGCGAGCTGACGTCGGCGGCCCGGGCGAGGTGGCCGATGCTCAGCGCCTCGCCGGTGGTGGCGCCCAGCCGGATCAGGATGTCCAGCGCCCCGGCGCTCAGGCCGCGCCCCTGGGCGCCCCGGGCGCGCAGCCGCTCCACGGCGTGCGTGGCGGCCCGGATCGCCGAGGCCGCCTCCAGCGCCAGGGTGTCGGTGCCGAGCGTGAACTCGGCCAGCACGGTGCGGACTCGGGGATCGAAGAGGCAGTCGTCGGCGTCCTGTGCCAGGCCGCGCGCGGGTGGCTTGGCTGCGTTGTGTACCTGCTTCATAATGAAGCGTTACTTTATTAGCCTCATATGACGGTCCGTCAAGCCTTGCAGGTGAGAGCGTCGCCGACACTCTCGGTCACGGGCCTCACCCGGAGAAACCGAAGGCCGTCTCCCCCTTGCAGGTCAGTGCCAGGGTGAGCCGCTCCTGGTTGGACGCGTCCAGTACGGGCAGCGCGTCCTGGGCGAACCAGGCCACCTCCAGCGACTCGTCGTCGTTCACCCGGGCCGTGCCACCCACCACCCGGCAGCGGAAGGTGAGTTCGAGGTAGCGGGTCTGGTCGCCGTTCGGGTAGGTGACGGGCGGCGAGACGGTGACCGAGGTGAGCAGCTCGGGCACCACCTCGACGCCGGTCTCCTCCAGGCACTCCCGCGCCGCCGCGTCGGCCGGCTGCTCGCCGGGGTCGATGATGCCGCCGGGAAGTGCCCAGGCCCTGGTGTCCGTGCGCCGGCCGAGCAGCACCCGGTCCTGGTCGTCCAGCGCCACCACGCAGGCGGCGGAGAGCCACAGCGGCCGGGTGCCCACCAGGCCACGCAGTTCGGCGAGAAAGGGAGGAATAGCCATGCGCCGAGCGTAGCCGGGCCCGATCTGCCACAGTCCGCCTGCGACCTGCGACAGTCCGCGCGACGGAACCGCGGATCCCCGCCGGCCAGGTGGGCGGGCTGGTCTGCGGCGGGTCCGCGCGCCATAGTCTGGCGCCAGGTGTTCCGGTCAACTCCGCCGCACCGCAAGGGTGACGTGGACGCAGTCGCGGGCTCGGGGGAAGGGCGGCCAGATGAACGTCGACGACTCGGAGTCGATGCCGCCCCGGCCGGCGGAGCTGCCCTTGCTCGCGGGAGACGGCCGGGCGGAGGATGCGGCGCAACGGCTGCTCGGCCAGGAGCCCGAGGTGCTGGCCCGCTACCTGGCGGAACTGCGGGCCATCAACAGCCCGCTGGCCGCCGACCCCGAGGCCTGGCAGCAGTGCGTGGCGCAGGCCCGGCGGATCCTGCTGGACTGCGCGGTGAGCCTGGCCGAGGGCCGGGCGACGGTGACCGGCACCGAGATCGCCGACGTGGTGAACCAGAGCGGCGAGCGGGTCCGCCCCGGCCTGCACCTGACGCACTCGATCCGGGCCGGGATGCTGCTGCTGGACATCATCCTCTCGGCGCTCGCCACCGCGGTCGCCGAGACCGATCCGGCCGGTGCAGCCGAGGCCCTGGCCCCGACCAACCGGGGCCGCCTGTCCGGCCGCGAGGTGGAGGTGCTCGGCTGCGCCGCCCGGGCGCTGAGCAACCGTCAGATCGCGGGCCGGCTCGGCATCACCGAGGGCACCGTCAAGCGCCATCTGCGCAACATCTTCGGCAAGCTGGACGCGGTGTCGCGGATCGACGCGGTGAACAAGGCGGTCGAGCGCGAGCTGATCGCCCCACCAGGCCGGCGCGGCGGCGCCTGAAGCCCGGCCGGCGCGGCAGTGCCCGAGGCCGGCCGCTCAGCCGCCCACCACCCCGCGCAGCACCACGAACCGCACCACCGTCCCCACCGCGTTCGCGCCCACCAGCGCCGCCAGTTCCTCGCCCCGGGTGGCCTGCGGGTCGACCGCGGCCAGCGCCGCCAGCACGCCGCTGCTCAGCACCAGCCCGACCAGCAGCGCGAACCCGCCGCCGAGTTGGTGGCGCAGCACGCCCTGCCGACCGGTCACCCCGAAGGTGAAGCGCCGGTTGGCGGCCGTGTTCGCGACGCCGGCGACCACCTGCGCCGCCGCGTTGGCGAGCAACGCGGGGCAGAGCTGCCGCAACCCCAGGTAGAGCAGCAGGTAGGTCGCCGTCCCCAGCGTGCCGACCACCGTGAAGCTGGCCAGTTGGCGCACCAACCTGGCTCTTCCCGCCTCCACTCGGCCCTTCCCCCTCGGCTCGTCGAACAGGGCGTCGAGCGCGGACCGTGCCCTGCCCCTTCACTGTGACTCTTCAGCGTTGTCCCGTCGATGAGATTCACAGCACCGGATGGGCCCGCGATGATGGGAAGCTGAGAGCGGACTGAGATTAAGCGAGCGAGCACGGGGAGTTGAGCCCATGACGGATCAGCGAGACCAGCGTCCCGAGCAGCCGGCCGAGCGGCACGCGGCACCGGACTCCACCGCCGAGGTGATCGTGGTCGGCGCCGGACCCACCGGCCTGCTGCTGGCCGGTGACCTGGCCACGGCCGGCGTGGCGGTCACCGTGCTGGAGCGGCGCGGCAAGGAGTCCAACCTCACCCGCGCCTTTGCCGTGCACGCCCGCACCCTGGAGCAGTTGGACGCCCGCGGGCTGGCCGACGAGCTGCTCGGCACCGGCACCCAGCTCGCCCAGCTGCGCTTCTTCGGCCGGCTGCGGCTGGACCTGAGCAGGCTGCCCACCCGCTTCCCGTTCATGCTGATCACCCCGCAGTCGCAGACCGAACGCCTGCTGCTGGAGCGGGCGGTGAAGGCGGGCGCGGTGCTGCTGCGCGAGCACCAGGTGACCGGGCTGCGGCAGGACGGCGACGGGGTGACGGTCACCTCGACCACCCCGCAGGGCCAGGTCAAGCACCGGGCCCGCTACCTGGTCGGCGCCGACGGCGTGCACAGCTCGGTGCGCGAGCTGGCCGGAATCCCGTTCCCGGGCGAGTCGGTGGTCAGCTCGGTGCTGCTCGCCGACGTCCGGCTGGAGCACGCGCCGCAGGACGCGCTGACGATGCGCGCCACCGAGGACGGATTCGGCTTCGTGGCGCCGTTCGGTGACGGCTGGTACCGGGTGGTCGCCTGGGACCGGACCCGCCAACTGTCGGACGACGCACCGGTGGAGCTGGCCGAGGTCGCCGACATCGCCCGCCGCACCCTGGGCGTCGACTACGGCCTGCACGACGCCCGCTGGATGTCCCGCTTCCACAGCGACGAGCGCCAGGTGCCGCACTACCGCGACGGCCGGGTGCTGCTCGCCGGGGACGCGGCGCACTGCCACTCGCCGGCCGGCGGCCAGGGCATGAACACCGGGCTGCAGGACGCGGCGAACCTCAGCTGGAAGCTGGCGGCGGTGCTGCGCGGCCGGGCTCCCGAGTCGCTGCTGGACACCTATCAGACGGAGCGCCACCCGGTCGGCAAGGCGGTGCTGCGCAGCTCGGGCGCGCTGATGCGGCTGGGCCTGGCCCGCAGCGCGGCCAGCCGGGCGGCGCGCACGGTCGCCACCTCGCTGGCCACCTCCTTCGACCCGCTGATCACCCGGGCCGCCCGGACCGTCTCCGGGATCGGGATCAGCTACCCGGCCGCACCCGGCTCGCACCCGCTGGCCGGGCGCCGGATGCCCGATCTGCGGCTGGCCCAGGACGCCCCGGGTCAGCCGGGCCGGCTCTACGAGGCGCTGCGCGCGGGCATGTTCGTGCTGATCACCACCGACGAGCGGGCCCCGGGCGGCGCCCCGTTCGGCGGCCTGGAGCCGGCCGTCAGTGCGCCGTGGGCCGACCGCCTGGTGCACGCGGCGCCGGCCGACCCGCACGGCAAGCTGCGCTCCACCGTGCTGCTGGTCCGCCCCGACGGCTACGCGGCCTGGGCGGCGGCCGACCCGAGCCGGGCCGAGCTGCGCGCGGCGCTCACCCACTGGCTGGGCGAGCCCGGCGCCGCCGCGGGCGCCTGATATCGCCGGAACCGCCGGGCGGCCACGGATAGTCGACCGCCGGCGATCCGACCGCAGCCGAACTACCCGCCGACGCAATGGACCAGACCAATCGCGCCGCCCGGGGAGCCGGCCACCGCATTCACCGTATAGAAACAGTCCTATTCAGTTCACATTCTCCGGATCAACACTTGACTGTTATTGGGGAGTTCATTACCTGATCAATACTCAACTCCCAGGGAACTTCTGGGATCTTCTTAGCAGCGTTCGATCCCCCAGAACGCCTGACCCCTGCCGGCCATGCACGCCGGCCAGAGGAGGATCCCAGTGCGACCCCGTCCCCTCGCGCTCGCCGCCGCGATAGCCCTGCTGCCGCTCTGCGCCGCCTCGCTGTCGGTCACCGCCGCCCAGGCCGCCACCCCCAACGCGACCCCCCGCGTGGCGCTGCCCGACACCGTGACCCCCGCGGTGTCCCACTCGCAGAAGCAGGGCGACGTCCCCGCCGCCCAGCAGATCTCGGTGGCGGTCGGCCTCAAGCTGCGCAACACGGCCGACCTGGACAAGTTCCTGGCCGACGTCGCCAACCCGGCCTCGCCGAACTACGGCCACTACCTGACCCCGGCCCAGTTCGCCGCCCGCTACGCGCCGACGCAGGCGGACGTCGACCACGTCGTCGGCTACCTGAAGTCGCAGGGTCTGACCGTCTCGGTCAGCGCCAACCGCCAGGTGATCGACGCCAAGGGCGGCAACGCCCAGATCGCGCAGGCCTTCGGCACGCACGAGAGCGCGTACTACGACGCCGCGGACGCCAAGCAGTTCTTCGCCAACGACAACGCCGCCTCGCTGCCGGCCGACGTCGCTTCGATAGTCGACGGGGTCTCCGGTCTGAACAACAAGACCGTGCGCACCCCGCAGTTGGCCAAGCCGAACGCCTCGGCTCCGATGGCATCGCCGAGCGGCTACGGCCCGAGCCAGTACGACGGCGCCTACAACCTGAACAAGATGGGCGCGGACGGCACCGGCGTGAAGGTGGCGCTCTGGGAGTTCGACGGCTACCAGGCCACCAACCTCACCACCTACGACAAGCAGTTCGGCCTGAGCGGCCCGGCGGTCAGCACCGTCCCGGTCGACGGCCAGAGCTACGACAGCAAGCCCGGCCAGGGCCAGGGCGAGGTCGAGCTGGACAGCGAGATCGTCCGCGGCGTGGCCCCCAAGGCCACCCAGCTGGTCTACGAGGCCCCCAACAGCGACCAGGGCGAGATCGACATGGCCGCCAAGATCGTGGCCGACGACCAGGTCTCGGTCATCTCGATCTCCTGGGGCGGCTGCGAGCCCGACACCACCCAGTCCTCGATGACCGCGGTGGACACCTCCTTCAAGCAGGCCGCCGCCGAAGGCATCTCGGTCTTCTCCGCCTCCGGCGACGACGGCTCGCGCGACTGCACCCGCTCCACCAGCGGCGCCTCGGTCAAGTCGGTCGACTTCCCGGCCTCGGACACCTACGTGACCGGCGTCGGCGGCACCAACCTCCAGCTCTCCGGCACCTCCTACTCCTCGGAGAGCGCCTGGACCACCGCCGGCGGCGGCGTCTCCACCGTCTTCGGCAAGCCGAGCTGGCAGACCGGCACCGGCGTCAGCGGCACCATGCGCACCGTCCCCGACGTGTCGTCGAACGCCGACCCGAACAGCGGCTTCGCCATCTACACCCAGGGCACCAGCAGCCCCGGCTGGCAGGTCTACGGCGGCACCAGCGCCGCGGCCCCGCTCTGGTCCGGCTACACCGCGCTGTTCAACCAGAAGGCCAAGGCGGCCGGCAAGGCCAACCTCGGCCAGGCCAACCCGGCGCTCTATTCGGTCGCCAACAGCAGCGCCTACGGCACCACGTTCCACGACGTGACCACCAGCGGCAACCAGGACTTCAACGCCGGCACCGGCTACGACCAGGTCACCGGCTGGGGCTCCCCGGTCGCCGACGCGCTGACCACCGCACTGCTCGGCGGCAGCAGCTCCGCCGGCGGCGGCAACACCGTCACGGTGACCGGCCCCGGCGCGCAGAGCGGCACCGTCGGCACCGCCGTCTCGCTGCAGGTCAAGGCGACTGACAGCGCCTCGGGCCAGAGCCTGACCTACTCGGCCACCGGCCTGCCGGCCGGCCTGTCGATCAGCACCTCGGGCCTGATCACCGGCACCCCGACCGCCGCCGGCACCTCCTCGGTGACCGTCACCGCCAAGGACGCCACCGGCGCCACCGGCACCGCGACCTTCGGCTTCACGGTCGCGGCCGCCTCCAGCTGCACCCCGGCCCAGTTGCTCGGAAACCCCGGCTTCGAGTCCGGCAGCGCCTCGCCCTGGCAGGCCAGCTCGGGCGTGGTCAACAGCGACCTGGGCAGCCAGCCCGCGCACTCCGGCAACTACGACGCCTGGCTGGACGGTTACGGCAGCGTCCACACCGACACCGTGTCGCAGACCGTCAAGATCCCGGCCGGCTGCCAGGCCGCCTTCAGCTTCTGGCTGCACGTGGACACCGCCAACACGGACTCGACGGCCGACGACACCCTGACCGTCCAGGTCAACGGCACCACCGTGGCGTCGTTCTCCAACCTGGACGCGGCCAGCGGCTACCTCCAGCACACGGTGGACCTCTCCGCCTTCGCCGGACAGACCGTCACCCTGACGTTCACCGGCAGCGAGAGCGGCAACGGCCAGACCAGCTTCGTCCTCGACGACACCGCCTTGAACGTCGGCTGAGTCGCCCGCGCCGACCCTGAACGTCGGCTGATACTCCGTGTTGTTACCTGGTAGCTCGCTGACACCGAATTCTGAATAATCCCAGGTAGTGAGATCCCGCCGCTATCGGACCAGCGTCCGATAGCGGCGGGATTGTTGCATTCGCGTTTCGTCCGTTTGGAGATCCGAGCAAACCCGCGTGAAAGTAATTTGTCGTGACCACTGTCATAGCACGCGGTGGATGACGTAGCCTCTGATCCCTGCGTAAGGTTCCTGCAGCTCGGTGCCGTCCCCACAACGGCACCGAGCCGGTCCCGCCGCGTAGTCCTCGGACAGCTTGGCGGCTGGTGGGGAAGGTCATTCGCATGAGCACGTATTACCCGCAGAACACCGCTCATCTCCGCTTGGTGGAGCAGCAGCTGCCGCACGCGGTCGCGCTGCGCGAACTGCCCCCGTCGGCCGGCGCCGAGCGGCGGCCCGCTACCAGCGAGTTCGCAGCCACCTTGCACAGCGCGATCGAGGCCAGCGGGCTGAGCCTGGACCGGATCCGCACCGAGCTCGACCGACAGGGCGTCAGAGTCAGTGTGACCACCCTGAGTTACTGGCGACGCGGTCGCAGCCAGCCCGAACGGGCCTCCTCGGTCCGGGCCGTGGCGCTGCTGGAACAGCTGCTCGGACTGCCCAGGACCGCGCTGTCCGGCCTGCTGGGCCCGCCCCGCCCGCGCGGGCGCTGGGTCACCGGCGGCCCCCAGGACTGCCTGCCGGTGGCCACCATCTGGCCGGAGGAGCAGCGGATCGCCGAAGTCTTCGCGGAACTCGACGCGCCGCCGACCGGCGAGCTGGAACGACTCAGCGTGCACGACGCCTGCTACCTGGACGCCAACCGCTTCGGCAGCCTGCTGAGGACCCGTCAGGTGGTGCGGGCCACCACCGCCGGCGTCTCCCGCTGCCTGGTGGTGCACCAGGCGGACGAGGACGCCGTCGGCTGCCCCGAACTCACCTCGGTCCGGCACGCCCGGCTCGGCCGGGTCCGCCGCTGCCCCGAGATCGGCCTGCTGGTCGCCGAGTTGCTGCTGGACCGCCCGCTCGGCCTCGGCGACTGCGCCGTCTTCGAGTACGAGGTGGAGCTGCCACCGGGCGGCCCGACCACCGTCTACGGCCGCCGCTTCGCGACGCCGGTGCGCGAGTACGTGCTCCAGGTGCACTTCGACCCCACCGCCGTGCCGGCCCACTGCGAACGCTACGAACGCGACCCGGGCGCACTGCAGGACCGGGTGCGCGAACGGCTCTGGATCGGCGCCTCGGCCAGCGCCCACGTGCTGGCCACCGACCAGCAGCCGGGGCAGCGCGGCATCCGCTGGGAGTGGGAGTAGGCCGCTGTCCAGCGCTTTGCGCAGAAAGCAGAACGCCTCACGCGGACGTGGACTGTCCGCCGCACCCACCGGGCGGGCCGTCCGGCCGGTGCCTTCGAGGCCGGTAAGGACGGCCCTGTGGCGTGTACCGGTACGGCTCCGGCACGTCCGGGTAGGCGGTGACCCACTCGTTGCAGCTGAAGCAGAAGCCCTGAGCTGCTTCCGGATCGACCATGATGGGCCGCTCACACAGCGGACAGTCCACGACTCTCCTACACGCTCAGGTCGTACTCTCCGGCCTTCACGGCGGCGACGAAGTCCGTCCACGCCGCCGGGGTCATGGTGACGATCTCACGTGGCCGGTCGCTGTCGCGGAGCGCGACCACGCCGGGGACGTTCACAGCCACCTCCGGGCACGACTTGCGCACCGTGTTCTGGCAGGCCGCCGTCTTGACGAACTCGAACTCAACCGGGTTGACGGTCACAGGTGTTTCCCTTCTCATCGATTCCTGTCGGACCCGCGCCACGCCCTGCCTCTCGCCAGGCCCAGCACGGGCGTCCCGGTCCGGGCAGACGGCCGCTGCACAGGTGCAGGGCGGCCAGCTGAGCGGGTGCGATCCGGCTGGGGCAGGAAGCATCTCCGGCGTCGGCACAAGAGCCCTCGCGGGACTCGCCTCGGGAGACTCGCTCCAGCCGGCATTGCCAGTCATTCGGCAAGCCCCCGGTCCGGGCACTTCTCCCCGCCGCACTCGCACAGCGGCCAGTCCTTCGGCACACCACCGAGGCCGGCCGCCCGCAACGGGTCGTAGTCGGCGAGGATCGCCGCCATCTCGGCCCTGCTCACGGTCGTCCGCTGCCGCCCCACGCCGCGCGGCTCCTTCGCCGTCGTCATGCCGCCCACGCTCCCTGCCTCTGGTAGAGGCTCATCTGAAGCCTCAGGACAAGCATCGGCATCCGGTCGGGCGGTCTCACCCCCATAGTCGGGACAGCGCGGCTCGCTCGGCGCTACCGTCCAAGAAGGCCCAAACGTCCAAGGGGAGAGACTTGAACGCAGCGCTTCGGGACGCTATGGCCGACGCCAATATGAGGGTCAGAGACCTGGCCACCCGCGTCGGTGTCACTCCCAAGACTGTGGAACGCTGGCTGGCTGACGCCACATTGGTCCCACACCAGCGCAACCGCACCGACGTCTGCACCGCACTAGGGGTTGATGAACGGATGATCTGGCCGAACTCAGTTCGGGCGAACCTCAAGACGGGTCACGACCGGGAAGTGTTCGCCGTCTACCCGTACCGCTCGGCCTGTCCCACGTCCGTCTGGTCCCAGCTGATCGATGACGCCACGTCAGAGATCTTCCTCGCCGGCTACACCAACTACTTCGTGTGGCTGGAACAACCGGCCCTGCACCAGAGACTGCGCCGCAAGGCGGAGGCCGGTTGCCGAGTGCGCTTCCTCCTCGGAGATCCGCAGTCGGCGACGACCCGCCAGCGCGAGGAGATCGAGAACGTGGCGCTCACCGTCTCCACCCGTATCCGGATCACCCTGGAGAACCTGGCCAAGCTCGCCGGAACGAGCGGTATCGAGGCCCGCTTCAGCGCGCCGGAGGACGGCCCCAACCACGTCAGCCTGTCGGTCTTCCGCTTCGATCACACCGCACTGGTGACCCCCCACCTGGCTCGCCTCGTCGGCCACGACTCCCCCATGATGCAGCTGCGCCGCTGTCAGGACGGAGGCATGTTCGACCGGTTCGCCGAGCATGCCGAAGAACTCTGGGAGCGGGGCACCCCGGCCTGAAGCGCCGGTTGGTCATGCGACAGTGCTCGTATGACCAACCACGATGCCCCGGACCTCGCGCTGCGCCAGTGGCGGGCGGCGGCCGCGGATCCGTCCACCGTGCTGATCGACGGGTTCCACGCGCTCAAGCACACCCTGCGGTTCGGCGGCGAGCTGCGGCAGATCGTCACCACCGACCGGTCGGCGCTCGGCGAGCTGAGCCGCGCCCTCGCGCCCGACGTGGCGAAGGCAGTGCTCGCCGCGGCCGTCGAGGTCTCGCCGGCGGTGCTGCGCGAGGTGGTCGCCCGGCCGCACCCGACCGGGGTGGCCGCGCTGGCGGTGCGGCCCGATCCCGAGCTGGCGCTGGCCCGGCTGAGCGCGCTGCCGCGGCGGGCGCCCGTGGTGGTGCTGGACAACCCGCGCAACCTCGGCAACGTGGGCGCGGTGGTGCGGCTGGCGGCCGGCTTCGGGGTCACCGGCGTGGTCACCACCGGCGATCTGGACCCCTGGCACCCCACCGTGGTGCGGGCCGGCGCCGGGCTGCACTTCGCCACCGACGTGGCCCGGCTGCCGGCCGACCGGCTGCCGCCGGGCCCGCTCTACGTGCTGGACCCCGAGGGCGAGTCCATCCACAGCACCCGGCTGCCCGACCATGCGCTGCTGGTCTTCGGCTCCGAACGGCACGGGGTGAGCGAGGAGTTGCGCTCGCGCGCCGATGCCCTACTGGCGATCCCGATGCGCCCGCTGGTCTCCAGCTTCAACCTGGCCACCTCGGTCGGCATGGGCCTCTTCCACTGGCAGGCCCACACCGCCACCCGCTGACGGCGCGGGGCGGATCGCCCGCTCCAGCTCGTCGAGCGCCTGGAGCAGCAACCGGGAGCCGGCGCGCAGCACGTCCAGTTGCCCCGGCTGCCGGTCCAGTTCCCGTGCCCAGGCCCGCCGAGCCGCCCGCAGCGGCCCGAAGTCGGCCGCCGTCCCGGTCAGCACCGCCGCCCCGGCCGCCGCGGTCGCGCGCGCCAGTTCCTGCCCGAACTCGGCGGCTCCCGGCACCGGTTCGGCCTGCCGGCCGGGCAGGTGGGCCTCCATCAGCAGCACCACCCGGGAGAGGAGGCCGAGCGCCTCGCGGGCTCGCCCCAGCTGCCCGAGGCTCAGCTGCGGTGAGTGCACCCGGTGCCGCACCGGCTCGGCCGCCGCCCGCTCCCGCGCCAGCAGGAAGGCCGCCCGCGCCTCCCTGGCGTCCAGCAGCGCCCGCCGCACCGCCCGCGGGTCGCGCCCGGCCGGGTCGCCGTAGCCGGCCAGCACGGCGGCGGCGTACCGGCCCACGGCGGTGATCCACTCGGCGGTCCGCTCGGGCAGCCGCGCGGTCTCCCAGGTCGGGAAGAGCGCGTAGCCGAGCAGCGCCACCCCGCCGCCCAGCAGGGTCATCAGGATCCGCTCCCGGGCGGTCTCCAGCGGCGCTCCGGGCTCCATCCCGAGCAGGAAGACCACGTAGGCGGAGACGCAGGTGGTCATCAGCGCGTAGCCGGTGCGCAGGGTCAGGTAGGCGCCCGCGATGCAGACCACGGCGAGCGCGCAGGCCGCCCAGTTCCCCGGATGCAGCAGCTCCACCACCCCGGTGGCCAGCAGCACGCCGACCAGGGTGCCCACCACCCGGGCCACACCCCGGCTGTAGGTCTGCCCGAAGTCGGGACGGATCACCATCGCGGCGGTCATCGCCGCCCAGTAGCTGTGGTGCAGGCCGGTCAGCCGGGCCAGCAAGTAGGCGGCGGTGACCACGCCGGACAGCCGCAGCGCGTGCCGCAACACCGGCGAGCCGGCCCGCAGTTGGTGGCGGACGGTCCGCACGGCCACCGGCACCATCTTGGCCAGGCCGGGCCGCAGCAGCGCGCCGCCGGAGCCGGCGATCGGCGTCTGCAGGGTGGACTCGGTGTTCTGGTCGAGGGTGCCGAAGGCCCGGTCGAGCAGCGTGGTGAGCCGGCGGGCGGCGCGCAGCGCGGGGCCGCTCAGCACCGGGTGGAGCGGGGCGGCCAGCGCGGTGGTGACGGCGCCCGGATAGCTGGGCGGGTCGCCGGTGCGGATCGCCCGGGCCAGCACGTCCAGCAGTTGGGCGGCGCCGCCCAGCAACTCCCTGACCCGGTCCCGCTCGGGGCCCTCGGCGGCCGCGCCGAGCTGCGGGTCGGAGATCGCGGCCAGGGTGGGGCGGATCCGCTCGGCCAGCCCGCGCAGCCCGCGCAGTTCCGGCGGGCGGCGGCGCTGCTGCCAGGGCGTCAGGGCCGCGGCGTGCCGGGCGGTCATCAGCGGGCCGGGGTCGATGGCGGCGTGCGGGTCCTGCCGCAGCCGGCGGGCGTAGTCGGCCAGCGAGGCGTACGCGTCGGCCAGCGCGTCCCGCTGGGCGCCCCAGTTCTTGATCGGCCAGAGCGTGATCAGCAACGCCTGGACCCCGCCGCCGAGCGCGCAGAGCAGCGCGTGCGCCACGGCGGTCGGCACGCTGACGGGCAGTTGGACCACCACCAGCATCACGGTCAGCGTGTTGGTGGCCACCACCCCGGCGGTCGGGCCGAGCGCCCAGGCCAGGCCCGCCGCGAACGCCCAGGCGGCGAGCAGCACCGGGAAGAGCCCGGTCACCGAGACCGCCAGGTAACCGAGGAACGTGCTGACGCCCAGGCCGAGACCCGCGGCCAGCGCCAGCGAGGGGCGTGGCCGGAAGCTGCGCTGGAAGGTCGCGGTGCCGGCGATGAAGGCGCCCATCGCGGCCGAGGTGGCCGGGCGCGGCCCGCCGATCGCGAGCACCGGGAAGACCACCAGCGCCACTGCCAGCGCCCCGCGCACCGCCCGGACCGGATCGCTCAACGCCCGTTCCAGGCGCAGGCCCGCGCGCCCGGTGTGGCGAAGGGCGGTGAGCCAGGGCATACCGGACAGTCTAGGTGGCCACCGGCCGCCGCCCGGCGGCGCCGAGGACCGAACGGACCCGCCCGCCCAGCCACAGCAGCGCGCCGGTCGGCAGGAAGACGGCGTCGGCCGCGACCATCGCCAGCGAGAAGATCGGCAGGCCGAGCAGCACCGCGATCGCCAGGTGCTCGGTGATCATCACCGCCAGCAGCACGTTCTTCACCCGCCGGTTGACCAGCGTGAAGGGGAAGGCGACCTGCACCAGCACGGTGCCGTAGGAGCAGACGAAGACCAGCACCGCGCTGCCACCGAGCAGCGCGGACAGGCCCGGCCACGGCGTGAAGTAGTCCAGGTGCAACGGGTAGTAGAGGGCGCTGCCGTCCTGCCAGCGCGAGCCCTGCACCTTGTACCAGCCGGCCGTCGAGTAGACCAGCACCACCTGCGCGGCGATCACCACCATCGCGCAGTGGTGCAGCATGGTGGCCAGTGCGTCCAGCACGGCCCGCGGCTCCCCGCCGGGCCAGCGGCGCCCGACCAGCCACCAGAGCGCCGCGAACGCCCAGAGCGTCCAGAACAGCACCGACCAGCCGAGGTAGGGCCAGCCGTCGCCGCGCCAGGTCAGGTGTCCGGTCAGCTGAGCCGCCGTCAGCAGCGCACCGCCGAGCACCCAGAGCAGCACCCCGACCGCGTCACCGCCGCCGCCCCTGGCGCGCCGCCGGGCGTCCAGCGACCAGACCTCGGCGCAGCGGGTGAAGACCAGGTAGATCGCCATCAGGTGGACGATGTTGTCGCCGCCGTCGCCGACCAGGATGTTCCGGTTCTGCACCGAGACCACGGCCACCAGGAAGAAGACCGAGCTGAACCTGGTCCGCCAGCCGAGCAGCAACAGCACCCCGGCCAGGATCGCCAGCAGGTAGCAGCCCTCGAACCACCAGCCCTCGTCGCGCCAGACCAGCACGGTGAAGGCGTGGGTGTCGCCCAGCAGGTCGCGGACCAGCCCCGGGCTCCACGGCGAGCGGTCGCCGTACAGCACCCGGCGATGGGGCCACTCGCGCAGCAGGTGCAGGGTGAAGACCAGGGCGAAGCCGATCCGCACCACGGCCGCCTGATGCCGGGCCAGCGGGCGGGCCGAGAAGGCGGTGCAGCCGGCCGACACGGCGTCCCGCAGCTGCGCGCCCAGCCGCGGGCGAAGCGGCGGGGGAGACGGGGGAGCGACGGCGGGCGCCGGGGCCACCGCAGTCGGGTCCGCCGGGGCCGGCTGGCCGCCCTGGCGCGGGATCCCGGCCAGCAGCCCCTCGGTCCCGGTCTCCGGCTGCCCGGTCATGACAGACCGCCGTAGTCCGCCGTGCTCACCGGCCACCAGGGGAGTTGCCGGTACTGCGGCGCGGTGGACCACTGCTGGGTGCTCCACGGTGGCGGCGCCACCGCCGTGGTGGCCGAGCGCAGTTCGATCCCGGTGACCGGGGCGCCGTCCAGACTCCGGCCGAGCCGCTGCAGCGCGATCCGCTTGAGGTACTCCTGGGCCAGCCCGCCGCGCTGCCCGACCGGATTCTCGTCCGAGGTGTGGCTGCCGTCGTAGAAGTCCCAGGCCCGGCGCAGCAGGTTCTGGTCGACGTGGCTGGGGATCGGGTTGCCGCGGATCGCCGCGATGTCCTGGGCCGTCAGGTCGACCCAGGCACCGTCCCCGGCGGCGCTGCGCAGCCGGGCCTCGACGCTGATGTTCTGCTGCAGCGGGTCGGGCGCGAAGAGCTTCCAGTTCTGCTCGAACTCGGGGTAGACCAGCCCGTCGACCTGGCTCTGGTACCGCTGCGAGAGCGAGTTGGGCGGCGCCACGCTCAGGAAGACCAGGCCGAGGAAGACGGCCGTGCCGAGCACCAGCGCCGCACCGCCGCCCACCAGCACCGCCAGCGCGGGCCGCGACCAGGCGCGTTCGGCGGCCGGCTCGCCCGGCTCGTCAGCGTCGGTCATCCGGCCCCATTCCTTCCCTGCCAGGGCCTTTCCCTGCCAGGGCCCTCCCTGCCCAGGGCCTCTCCCTACCAGGGCCAGCACCCTAGAGCACGTAGGCGTCTTTCCCCGAGCTGCTCACCATCGGGCGGCCAGCCTGGGCCCAGGCGAACATGCCACCGTCCACGTTGAAGGCCTCCCGCTCCTGCTGGCCGACGAGGTACTGCACCACCTGGGCGGAGCGGCCGCCGACCCGGCAGACCACGTACAGCGGGACGTCGGCCGGCAACTCGCCGGTGCGGGCGACGAACTCGCCGATCGGGATGTGCAGCGCGCCCTCGGCGTGCCCCGCGTCCCACTCGTCCTGCTCGCGCACGTCCACCAGGACCGCGTCGGCGGGCAGGCTCTGGACCTGGACGGTGGGGATCTGCTGGAACATGCGCGGGCTCTCCTGCACGGGTGTCGGCGGTACGGACGTCGGTGGTACGGACGTCGGTGTCGGTGCCCCATTGTCCACCGGATCGGCCGGCAACCGGCCCAGTTCGGCCTGCAGGGCGGCGGCCTTGGCCAGCAGTTGCTCGGCCAACTCGGCCAGCAGCTGGTCCGGGTCGCCCGGGGCCAGCGCCAGCAGCGAGCCCATCGCGGTGGACTCCAGGCGGACCTGCTCGGTGGCCAGCTCGGCGATCCGCGCGGAGAGCCAGTCCAGCCGCTGCAGCAGCCAGGCGCCGCGGTCGGGGGCGGCGAAGTCGGGGGCGGACTCCGGGGCGGTGGACCACTCCTGGGTCAGCGACTCCAGCGCCGCCGCGTCACCGCGCGCGTAGGCCTCGTTGGCCCGGGCGATGAAGGCGGAGCGCCGCTGCTGCTCGGCCGGGTCGGTGGACAGGTCGGGGTGAGCCCGCCGGGCCAGCTCGCGGTAGAGCCGCTGGGCCTCCTTGCCGGGACGCACCCGCCGCGGCTGCTCGAGCTGCTCGTCGGCGGCAGTCCCGTCCGTCCCGTCCGTCCCGCCCGCCGCGGCCTCGGCGGCCCGCTGCTCGGCCTGCCGCACGCTGTCGAAGAGCGTGTCCAGGTCCGGCAGTTCGTCCACCAGCCGGCGCGCGTCCACCGCCCGGCGCAGGTCCTCGGGGCTGCCGGTGCGCGCGGCCACGGCCTCGGCGACCAGCGCCTCCAGCTCGTCGATCCGGGCGTAGAGCGGGCCCAGGCGCTCGTGGTGGATCAGCGCGAAGTTGTCGATCTCGACCCGCAGGGTCTCGACGTCGACCTCCAGCGTCAGCCAGGCCAACTCGGTGGCCGCGACCCGCTCCTCCAGCCGCTGCCGCTCCGGGTCCGCCCAGCGGACGGGACTCACCGCGGTCACCTGCTCGCCTCGCTCTGCCATCGTGTCCCGTCGTTCCCGTCGTCGTGCCACGCCGCCCTACCGCACCGCCGTACCGGCGGACGGGCCGCGTCGAGCCTACCCGGGCCGGGGAGCGGGACCGGGAGGGCCGCAGGGGCGGCGAGATCCGGCCAACGAAGTCATGGACAGGGCGTGCGACAGGGCGCACGCTGGGTGACACGCAACTGATACCGAGGAATCTGGCGGTTTCGGTACCGGCTCGGGGCCGGTCCGTGCTTCGCTGGAGGCGGCAACAGGCCCAGCAGCGGCCGGACAGGCGGGAGCGACACGAATCCCATGGCGGACGACCCGAACTCCACAGCGGACACCCCGGCGAACCAGCCCCGCGCCCTGGGCTCGGTCGCCGCGCCGCCGCCGCTCGTCGATCCGGAGCCCGCCGACCAACCGGCGGGCGTGGTGGCGATGGTGCGGCTGGCAGCCGTGCTGGTCGATCCGGACGGCCGGATCGCGCTGTGGAACCGCGGCGCCGAGGAGCTCTTCGGCCACCGCACCGAGACGGTCCAGGGCCGCACCGCCGGCGGCCTGCTGCCCGCCGTGGAGCCGCGCTCGCTGACCCGGGCACCGCTGGCGGCCGGGCGCCGCTGCGATGCCTTCGACACCCTGGACGACCTGACCCGGGCCGGCGCCTGGGCCGGCCTGATGCCGGTCACCGATCGCGAGGAGCGCTCCCGCTCGGTGCTCTGGTGGGTCTACCCGCTGCTCGAAGCGGACGGCCGGAGCCTGCTGGCGCTGGCCGCCGACGCCCGCCCGCTGCGGGCTCGCGGCCCGCGGATCGCGATCGGCCGCCGGCTGCTGCCCTACGCGGCGGCCGAGACCAACTGCTGGGGCGCCGCCCGCCCGGACGCCCAGGGGAGCTTCCACCGGATCTCGGCCGCGCTGGGTGGCACCGTCCCCGGCTCGGCCAGCCCGCTCGCACCGCTGCTGCCCAGGATCGGCCCGGTCCGGCTGCGCGCGATGCTGCGCCAGGTCGCCACCGCCGGCGCGCCCGCGCTCTGGGTGGACGACGGCACCAGGCTGCCGGTCGTCCCCTACGAGCCGCTCTCCGCAGGCGTGGCCCAACTCGCGGCCGGGCTCGGTCGCCGCTACCCCACCGCCCAGCAGCGCTCCGCCGCGGCCGCCGGGCAGCTGGGCCTGCGGGTGGTCCCGGAACCGCGCCCCGAACCCCGGGCCGCCGCCGAGCCCCGCCTCGACCCGGCCGCCCCGGCCCTACCGGCGCAGCATCGCCCGCAACCGGGCGCCGGCGCCCCGAGCCCCGCACCGACCCCGGGAGCCCCCCTGACGACCGATCAGCAACCCGCCGCCACCGCCCAGCCGCCCGCCACCATGCTGCCCCTGCCGGCGACCGGCGAGCGGACCAGGCCCCCGGCCGACCAGCTGGCCCCGCTGCTGACCGACGGTCAGGCCGGCGAGCAGCTGACCCTGCTGAACGAGGTCGGCGGCAAGGTCGGCACCACGCTCGACCTGGACACCACCGCCCGCGAGCTGTGCCAGGTGCTGGTCCCCCGGGTGGCCGACTTCGCCTGCGTCGACCTGCTGGACCGGCTGATCTCGGACGCCGAGCTGCCCGAGGAGGCGCCGGACGACGACACCATGCTGCGCCGGGTGGCCCGCAGCTACCACGAGTCGGCCGGCACCTGGTCGCACGTGCTGGAGGAGGGCGCGCTGCTGGCGATGCCCCGCAGCACCCCGCCCGGCATGGCGCTGCAGCGCAACCAGGCGGTGCTGGTCCCGGTGGTCGGCGAGGACCTGGCGGTGGACTACGCGGCGGCGCTCGGCGGCGGGCCGAGCCTGGTGCCGGTGGTCTCCGGGCGCTCGATGCTGGTGCTGCCGCTCTCCGCGCGCGGCACCGTGCTCGGCATCCTCAAACTGCTGCGGCTGCCCGACCGCGCCCCCTTCGACGAGGCCGACGCCGCCACCCTGCGCGAGCTGGCCGCCCGGGCCGCGCTGTCGCTGGACAACGCCCGGCTGCACCGGGCCGAGTCCAAGATGGCCACCACCCTGCAGCGCTCGATGATCCCGACCCGCCCGCCGCAGATCCCCGGCGTCCAGATCGCGCACCGCTACCTGCCGGGCGACCGGCGCGCCGAGGTCGGCGGCGACTGGTTCGACGCGATCCAGCTGCCCGGCAGCCGGGTGGCCCTGGTGGTCGGCGACGTGATGGGCCACGGCCTGCACTCGGCCGCCGCGATGGGCCGCTTCCGCACCGCGATGCAGACCCTGGCCGCGCTCGACCTGCCGCCGGGCCAGCTGCTGCGCCACCTGGACAACCTGGCCCAGAAGATCGGCGACGACCATCTGGCGACCTGCCTCTACGCGGTCTACGACCCGATCAACCGCACCTGCGAGCTGGCCAGCGCCGGCCACGTGCCACCGGTCCTGGTGCATCCGGACGGCACCGGCGAACTGCTGGAGATCCCGGCCGGCGCGCCGATCGGGGTGGGCGGGGTGCCGTTCGTGGCCAAGAAGATCGACGTGGTCGACGGCTCGATGCTGGTGATGTGCACCGACGGGCTGGTCGAGGTGCGCGGCGGTGACATAGGAGAGGGCCTGGCGGCGCTCTGCGGGAACCTGATCGATCCCAAGCAGACGCCCGACGAGGCCTGCGACACGGTGCTCGACCGGCTGCACTCGGACGACCGCAAGGACGACGTGGCGCTGCTGGTTGCGCGATTCGACGGCGTGGCCGAGACCGAGGTGGCCACCTGGACCCTCGCGGTGGACAGGGCCGAGGTGCGCCGGGCCCGCCGGCTGGTCCGCGACCAGCTGGCGGCCTGGCAGCTGAGCGCGCTCAGCGACACCACCGAGCTGCTGGTCAGCGAGCTGGTCACGAACGCGGTCCGGGTGGCCAGGGACTACGTCCAGCTGCAGCTGATCCGGGTGGACAAGCTGCTGGTGGAGGTCAGCGACGACAACCACAACCTGCCGTCGCTGGAGCCCGCCGAGTCGATGGACGAGAACGGTCGCGGCCTCAACCTGGTCAGCAAGCTCGCCGAGCGCTGGGGGACCGCCCGCAAGGCGGTCGGCAAGGTGGTCTGGTTCGAGCAGCCGCTGCCGCGCGGCTGAACCGGACCACCCAGCCGGGTCACGCCGTGCGCTGGCGGTCCGCGCTGAACAGGGTGGCCGCACCGACCCCGGTGAGCACCCGCGGCCAGTAGCTGCCGAAGACCTCGCCGGAGGCCGCGATCAGCACGGCGGTGATGATCGCCACGATGTGCTCCTGGCCGGCCAGGTTCGGCACCAGCACGGCCTCGCCGAGCATGGCCGCCATGACCGCGGCGCCGGTGAACCAGGCCCTGGACTTCCAGGCGATGCAGATCGCCAGCGCCACCACGGCCGCCGAGGGACCGGTGTCCCGCATGTGCGCGACCGCGCCGGGAAGGCCGAACAGGTGCTCGGGGCCGAGCCGCACGCCGATCCGCGCGTAGATCGTGCCGGTCAGCGTGCAGGCGTAGGCGATGAAGAGCGTCGCCTTGCGGCCCAGCACGATCTCGGCGATCCCGAAGACCAGCAGGACCTGCACGAGCGCCCCCCAGACCGGCAGGTCCAGGGCCGGCACGTAGAGCGACAACGGGGTGCGCAGCAGCGATACGTCGAGCGGCAGCCCGGCTTTGATCACGCCGATCCGGGTGACGAACGACTCTCCCCCCGGCAGGTGCTGAACAATGCTGAACAGGAGGATCAGGAACGTCGCGACGACCGCCAACGGAATGGACGCGAAGCGCTTGCGCGCCACGTGCTCCCGGACGGTGCCGAACAATGTTCCCCACTCGGCGACGACGGCCCGGCGCAACAGCGCCCCCCGCCCTTGTCGCGCGCCCCCCGTGTGGGTCCTCTGGTCCACGACTGCCTCTCTCGTCGATTTCCCCGCTATGTCAAGCCTAGATAAGTGGAACATCTCCCGCTTCGGTCTTCATACCCATATTCGACTCATCCTCAGGTGGGATATCGCACGTGTTGATCTCAGGGCCGACCCCGAGGCCCACCCCGAGAACAGCACCATCGGCTATATCCCGCCCTGAAGAACGCTCGGTCGACAGCGCGTTCGGGTTCCCTCCGCCCCCCGGCGGAGGGTTACCCCTTCCCGCCGCCTTCCGCCGTGGGCAACGTCGGGGCCGCACCGGAGGCGGCGGACCGGGTGTGCCGGCGACGGAAGAGCGAGGGGAGGCTCGGTGCGGTGATGAAGCCCTCGGCGCGGGCGCTGGCGATCCCGATCCGGGGGATCTCGCTGCTCTTCTCGAAGAGCAGGTAGCGCGGCTCCCAGATCGGCCGGTACTTGGCGTTGGCCCGGTACAGCGACTCGATCTGCCACCAGCGGGAGAAGAAGCCCAGCACCGCGCGCCACAGTCGCAGCACCGGCCCGGCGCCCAGCCGCGAGCCGCGCTCGAAGACCGAGCGGAACATCGCGAAGTTCAGCGAGACCCGCTTGAGGCGCAGTTCGCCCGCGCCCTTCTCCAGCAGTTCGATCACCATGAACTCGATCAGGCCGTTCTCGGTCTCCCGGTCCCGGCGCATCAGGTCGAGCGAGAGTCCGTTCGAGCCCCAGGGCACGAAGCTCAGCACCGCCCGCGGCTCGCCCTGGCCGTCGTGGCACTCCAGCATCACGCAGCGCCCGTCGGCCGGGTCGCCGAGCCGGCCCAGCGCCATCGAGAATCCGCGCTCGGTCTGCCCGTCGCGCCAGCGGTCGGCCTTCTCCAGCAGTTCGGCCATCTCGGCCTCGGGGATGTCCTCGTGCCGGCGGATCCGGACCGTGTAGCCGGCCCGCTTGATCCGGTTGTAGGCCTGCCGGACCCCGCGCATCGCCCGGCCGTCCAGCGAGAACTCGTCCAGCTCGACGATCGCCTCGTCGCCCAGCTCCAGAGCGTCCAGGCCGTGCCGGGCGTAGATCACCCCGGCCTCCTCGGAGGCACCCATCACGGCCGGGGCCCAGGCGTGCTCGCGGGCCTCGGCCAGCCAGGCCTCGATCGCGCCCGGCCAGGCCTCCGGGTCGCCGATCGGGTCGCCGGAGGCCAGCGAGACCCCGCCGACCACCCGGTAGGTGACCGCCGCCTTGCCGGTCGGCGAGAAGACCACCGCCTTGTCCCGGCGCAGCGCGAAGTAGCCCAGCGAGTCCCGCTCGCCCTGCTTCTCCAGCAGCGCGCGCAGCTTCTGCTCGTCCTCAGGGGTGAGCAGTTCCTTGCCGCGCGGACTGCGGAACGCGACATAGAGCACCAGCAGGAAGAGCACCGCGCCCATCGCGTTGATGAAGGCGTTCAGCCAGTTCGGGACGTCGATCACGTCCAGCAGCCGGTCCGAGGGGGTGACCGTGATCATCCGGCCCACCGCGTAGCGGAACTCGTCGCCGAAGCTCGCGTCCGACAGCCGGTTGTAGAAACCGACCAGGATCGCCCCGACCAGCCCACCGAGCACCAGCCCGCCGACGAAGGTGGCCACCGCGGTCAGCGGGTTGGACCGGTCGCCCTTGGAGGTGAACTCCTTGCGGCCGACCAGCAGGAAGAGCACGAACAGGCCGGTCAGGATGGTGGAGAAGTAGTTGAAGCCGTGCTTGCTGTAGTGGTCGGCACCCGGCACCGCGATCGCGAGCAGGTAGAGCAGGAAGAAGAACCCGGCGAGCACGAAGTTGAAGATCCAGGCGGCCCGCTTGCGCCGCCGCATCGCCACCGCGAGGAAGATCGACAGCACCGCCGTGGCCAGGCCCGCGGTCATCAGGTACGGAGTGAAGTACTGGCCCTCGGAGTGGTGGCGCACCGTGTTGCGAAACGGAGTCAGGACCACCGCCACCACGTTGACCAGCGCGATCAGCCGCAGGTACCAGACCGTACCGGCCGCACCGATGGGCCGTAGCCGGGCCAGGAACCCGGACCGCGGCGCGGCCGCCGAGGACGGCTTGGTGGTGGTGGACACAGCTTCATTCCAAACGATCGGATCCGCAGGCGCATCCGCACTGCTGGTGGAGTGTCATCAATCGTGGCGCAGCCCGCGGCGGATCCGCGTGAACCGGTCAGCCGATTCCCACCCCGCCGTTCGGCGGGGGTGAGAACCGTCGGAAGCCCTAGGCTCGTCCCCGAGCGAGGAGTGAGGAGGGACCGTGACAGCGATCCGCGTGCTGATCGTGGACGACGAGCTGCTGGTCCGCTCGGGCCTGGGGATGATCGTCGGTTCCGCCCCGGACCTGGAGCTGGTCGGCGCCTGCAGCGGCGGCGAGGCCGAGGAGCAGGTGAAACGGCTGCGGCCGCATGTGGTGCTGCTCGACGTCCGGATGCCCGACCTGGACGGGATCTCGGTGCTGCGCCGGCTGCGGGCGCTGCCCGACCCGCCGGCCGTCTCGATGCTCACCACCTTCGACACCGACGAGTACATCGGCACCGCGCTGCGCGCCGGGGCGGCCGGGTTCCTGCTCAAGGACACCGCCCCGGACCAGCTGGTGCACGCGGTACGGATCCTGGCGGCCGGCGGCAGCATGCTCTCGCCCGCCGTGACCCGCACGGTGATCGGCGGCTACGTCGAGGGTGGCAGCCCCGACGCCGGCGCGCTCGCCCTGGTCCGCTCGCTGACCGGCCGCGAGCTGGACGTGCTGGCGCTGCTCGGTGAGGGGCTGGCGAACGCCGAGATCGCCGAGCGGCTGTTCCTCGGCACCGGGACGGTCAAGGACCACATCAGCGCGATCCTCGGCAAGCTCGGCGCGGCGAACCGGGTGCAGGCCGCCGTGATCGCACACCGCGCCGGCCTGGTCCGGCCCGCCGGATCGTGATCACGCTCGTCGGACGCCGACCGCTCTCCCCCGCCGCCCGCCGCCGCCTGGCCCTGCTGCTCCCGGTCGCCTACGCACTGCTGGAGAGCTGGTTGCTGGACCGGGACACGGTCTGGTGGAAGAACGCGCTGAACTGCGTGGCGGCGCTCGGCCTGCTGCTGCGCCTGCGCTGGCCGGCCGTCTCGATGGTGCTGGCGCTGCCCGGCACCTTCTTCACCGAGAGCTGGCTGGCCCCGATGACCGCGCTCTACTCGGTGGCCGCCGACCGGCGCCGGCTGCCGGTGCCGGTGCTCTGCGCGGCCGCCTTCGGGCTCTGCGACTACTTCACCTGGTCGGTCACCGGGCAGAACTCCGGGGTCGACCCGCTCGCGCTGACCCAGAGCAACGGCCTGGCCGTGATGCAGTCGGTGCTGCTGGGCACCGCCCCGGTGGCGCTCGGCATGCTGGCCCGCACCCGGCGGGAGCTGACCCTGCGCCTCGAGCAGCTCACCCTGGGGCAGCGCCGCGAGGCCCGGCTGCTGGCCGAACGGGTGCTGGCCACCGAGCGGGCCAGGCTGGCCCGGGAGATGCACGACGTGGTCTCGCACCAGGTCAGCCTGATCAGCGTGCAGGCCGGCGGGCTGCAGGTGTCCACCACCGACCCGGCCGCCGCGCGGACCGCGCAGACCATCCGCGAGCTGTCGGTGCGCACCCTGCAGGAACTGCGGCAGATGGTCGGGGTGCTGCGGGCCGCGGGCGGCGCGAGCCTGCCCGGTCCTGGCGGGCCGTCCGGCCCGCCGCAGGCCCCACAGCCCCGGCTGGCCGATCTGCCGCGGCTGGTCGAGGACAGCGGACTGGTCGCGGGCAACGGACTGCTGATGGACCACGGGCTGTGCGGCCGCGACGAGCTCGACCCGGACGGGCGCCAGTGGCCCGAGGCCGTCCAGCGGGCCGCCTACCGGACGGTCCAGGAGGCGCTGACCAACATCAGCAAGCACGCGCCCGGCTCCCAGGTGCGGATCACCGTCAGCGAGCGGGCCGGCCGGCTGCTGGTGGAGGTGCGCAACGGCCCGGCGCCCAGCCGCCCGGACCGGGGCGCACCGCTGCCCGGCGGCGGGCACGGGCTCGTCGGGCTGCGCGAGCGGGCCCAGCTGCTGGGCGGGCAGCTGACCGCCGAGCCGACGGCGGACCGGGGCTTCCTGGTCCGGGCCGTGCTGCCGGCCGGCGGCCGGTAGGGGGCGGCCGGTAGGGCCGGACGAGTGCGGTTATCAGCTCGGCTGCTGCGCCGAGCGGGTGACTACGGGTGACTTGCCGGTGGCGTAACCGTTTCCTGGCCAGTCGAAGCCGAAGAGTAGCGCGAGGGACACTTTCGGTCACCGACGATCAGGAGTGCTCCCCGTCTGCCCCTGTTCTATCCGGCAAGGAATGGAGACACCCCCATGAAGGACTTCCGCAGGGCCCTCGGCCTGGCCTGCGCCGCCGGTGCGCTGGTGCTGGCCGGCGCCGGCGTCGCTTCGGCCGACAACTCCGCGACCGCGACCGGTGTGGCGGTCGGCTCGCCCGGCATCCTGTCCGGCAACGTCATCCAGGTTCCGGTCAACATCCCGATCAACCTCTGTGGCAACAGCATCGACGTGATCGGCCTGCTGAACCCGGCCATCGGGAACACCTGCACCAACGGCTGACACAGCCCCGTCCCGGCCGGTCCCGCCAGCTAGGCGGGGCCGGCCGTCGGCGTTCCGGCACCGGCCGGCCGCAGCTGACGCAGCGTCCAGCCGCGCCCCGCCGGGTCCAGCTCGCGGGTCGCGGCGGTGAAGAGCTCGGCGGCCCGGCGGTAGGAGAGCCGCCCGCGCCCGGTCAGCGGGCAGCGGTCGGCGGCGGGGACGGACCCCGGCACCCGACGATCGGTCAGCAGCAGCGGCCCACCGGCCCGGCTGACCAGCAGCAGCGGCAGCAGCCGGGCGGCACCCGGGCCCCAGCGCAGATCGGCCGCCCGACCCCGGCCGCGCCGCCCCGAGACGTCGATGTCGTCGACGTCCAGTGCCAGCACCCGCTCGATCGCGGCCCCGGACTCGTGCACCAGATGCCAGCAGACCTGGTCGCGCAGCGGCGCGGGCAGCGCCAGCACCGCGGCGACCTGAGCCACCGTCAACGGCTCGGGGCCCGCCCCGGGCGCCACCACCGGCACCAGGCCGGCCGTCGGATCGGTGCGCAGCCAGCCCTGTGCCCGCCACCACCGGACGGCACCGCGCAGCGCCGACAGCTCCCGGTCCGCGGTGCGCCGGGCGGCACCGCCCTCGACGAGGTGCGCCCGCAGCCGGTCGGCAGCGTGCGGCTGGTCCAGCACCGCCAGCGGCAGCACCGGCGGCACCGCCCGCCGCCGCCCTGCCCCGCCGGGCGCCGGGCGGTCGGCCAACGCCCAGGCCCAGGTGACCAGCGCGATCCGGTAGATCCGACGGGATCCGGCACTCAACGGGGCGGCCGTCAGATAACGCTCGACGGCGACCGCGTATTCGACCGGTTCCCGCAGTAAATCACTCACCCTGTTCTCCCGGTTTCCGCAGTTCAGCGCGGATTTACTGCGCCATTCCCAGGCTACTCGGAAATTGACTCCCGATCACTCAATTACGCTTGCCTGACCGCTCTTCTGACGGGCACTCTGCTCTTCATGACGACCGCTCTCGACGGGCGCCGCGGACTCCTGCGCCCATTTCCCGAGGACCGTGAATTCCGCCGCTTCTTCCCCGGCTACGCCGTCTCCCTCTTCGGCTCCGCGATGGCGCCGATCGCGCTCGCCTTCGCGGTGCTGCGCACCGCCGGCGGCGCGGGCGCGCTCGGCCTGGTGCTGGCGGCCCGGGTCCTGCCGCTGGTGCTGGTCCTGCTGGCCGGCGGGGTGGCCGCCGACCGGCTGGGCAGCCGCCGGGTGATGCTCGCCGCCGACCTGCTGCGCTGCCTCTCCCAGGGCACCTTCGCGGTACTGCTGCTGACCGGCCGGCCGCCCCTGTGGGCGGTGCTCGCGCTGGTCGCCGTCGGCAGTGCGGGCGAGGCGGTGTTCAGCCCCGCGCTGAGCGCACTGATCCCCCGGCTCACCCCGGCCGACCAGCTCTCCGAGGCCAACACCCTGCTCACGCTGGCCCGGTCCACCGCCACCGTGGCCGGCCCCGCGCTGGCCGGGCTGCTCACCGCCGCCGCGGGGCCCGGCGCGGTACTGGCCCTGGACGCGGCCAGCTTCGCGGTCAGCGTGCTGGCGCTGGCCCGCCTGACGGTACGGGCACCGGTCGCTGCGCCGGGCCCGTCCCTGCTGGCCGACCTGCGCGTTGGCTGGAGCGAGTTCCGCTCCCGCAGCTGGCTCTGGACCACCTGCGGGCACTTCGGCCTCTTCAACCTCCTGGTCTGGGCGCCGTTCCTGGTGCTCGGCCCGGCCACCGCCGCGCAGCGGCTGGGCGGCGCGCGTTCCTGGGGCCTGGTGCTCGGCGCCTACGGCGCCGGCTCGGTGCTCGGCGCGCTCGCCCTGCTCGGCCGCCGCCCCAGGCGTCCGGTCCTGGTGGCCACCATCGCCACCGTCGGCTGGGCGGCGGCCCCGGCGGCCCTGGCGCTGGGCGCCGCGCTGCCCTGGGTCTGCGCGGGCGCGGCGGTCGGCGGAGTGGGCGAGGCGGTCAACGCGACCTTCTTCAGCACCGCCGAGCAGCGCCTGATCCCGCCCGAGGCGCGGGCCAGGGTGGCTTCCTACACCAGCCTGGGTGCCTTCGCGCTCGGCCCGCTCGGCCTGGCCGCCGCAGGCCCGGCGGCCGCGCTGCTGGGCAGCAGGACGGTCTTCGGTTTCGGCGCGCTCTGGCTGCTGGCGGCCACCGCAACCGTGCTCACCGTTCCTTCGGTACGCCGCAACTGACGCCCCGTCGGCCGCGTGGCAGCGCGATCCGCAGACCGGCCCGGTCCGAGCCGCGCACCGCGAAGGCCCGGGTCACCTCGTCCGGCGCCGGGCCGACGCCGAGCAGCGCGGCGCTCAGCCCGGCCGCCGCCAGGTGCCAGTCGCGCGAGCGGCGCAGCATCGCGTGGTCGGCCCCGGCCACCTCGAAACCGGCCACCCGGGCGCCGGCCGCCCTGGCCCGGGCCGCGAAGTCCCGGGTCTCGGCGGGGTCGGTGACCTTGTCGCGGTCCCCGTGCAGGGTCACCAGGGCGCGACCGGCCAGCTGCTCGGCCGCCTCCTGCGGCGGGCACCAGGGCGCCAGCGCCACGACCCCGGTGACCGCCGGGTGACCGGCGCAGCGCAGCGCGGCCCGCCCGCCCATCGAATGCCCCAGCAGCACCACCGGCACCGGCCCCAGCTCGGCCACCACCGCGTCCAACGCCTCGACGACATCGCGCGCCGGGTCCGCCCGCTCCGCGTTCCAGCCCCGATACCGGTAGCGCACCAGCCCCACCGCGACGTCGGCCCCCGCCGTGGCCCTGGCCAACGGTCCGACGAACCCGCGCATCCGCACCGCCGCCGGCTGCCACGGTCGGGCCGGCGCCGTACTGGCCACCTGACCGCCGTGCAGCACCAGCACCACCCCGCGCGCCCCCGCCGGCCCCACCCGCCACCGCACCGCTCGCACCACGCGCACCACTCCCGTCCAGCCCGAACCGATCGGTTCCGACCCACGATCACCCAAGGCCGCCGCCAACTGCCGATACTTTCGATCAACTATCGCTCAACAGCGGTCAGTAGATCGTCCGGGCCCGACCGACTCCCTACTCTCGGGAGTGGCTCGGGAGTATCCGAACGACCCGTGGAGGCAGCGATGACCGGTGTGGAGATTGCCCTCAAGGAGGCCCTGGCGATCGAGGGCGCCATCGGCGCGGCCCTGGTGGACCTCGGTAGCGGGATGGCCCTGGGCACCCTGGGCCAGGCGGCCGATCTCGACCTGACCCTCGCGGCGGCCGGCAGCACCGACGTGGTGCGGGCCACCCTGCGCTCCGCGGAGCTGCAGGGAAAGGCGGGCGGCGAGGCGATGGAGGACATCCTCACCACCCTGACCCACCAGTACCACCTGGTCCGCCCGCTCACCGGAGCCGGCGGCCAGGGCCTCTTCTTCTACCTGGTGCTGGACCGGGCCCGGGCCAACCTGGCGATGGCCCGCCATCACATCCGCCGGATCGAGAGCGAGCTGACCATCTGACAAACGGCCACCAACCAGGCCGGCCGAGCAACCGGGTCAGCCGAGCAACCGGGCCAGTTCCGCCCCGAGGTACGCGGCACCGACGCCGCCCAGCAGCGAAAGGCCGACATTGGCCGCCGCGTACCGCCGGGCCCCGCTCTCGACCAGTCGCAGCGTCTCGTAGCCGAACGTCGAGTAGGTGGTCAGCGCCCCGCAGAACCCGGTGCCGACCAGCAACTGCCAGTGCGACGAGGCGGCCCCCGCCAGCACCGCGCCGGTCACCAGGCCCAGTACCAGGGTGCCGAACAGGTTCACCGCGAAGGTCCCCCACGGGAACACCGAGTCGTGCCTGGCCTGCACCGCACGGTCCGTCAGATACCGCGCCGGTGCCCCCACCAGCGCCCCGATCGCCACCAGCAGGTATCCGCTCACCGCGGCGGCTCCCCGAACCGGACCACCTCGACCGGCTCCACCGTCACCAGCCCCCGGGTCACCAGGCCGGCCAGCTTCGGCAGGAAGGCCCGCACCCGCTCCTCCTCGTCCACGATCACCACGGCCACCGGCAGGTCCTCGCTCATCGACAGCAACCGCGCCGAGTGCACCGTACGGGACGCCCCGAAGCCCTCCACCCCGTGGAAGACCGAGGCCCCGGCCAGCCCGGCCGCGTGCGCCCGGTGCACGATCTCGGTGGCCACCGGCCGGTGGTGCCAGGTGTCGGTGTCACCGACGATCACCGTCAGCCGCAGCGTCGGCCCGTTCATCGCGTCCGCCCGGCGCGGGCCAGCACCCGCCGCGTCGCTCCGGCCCCGCCGGCCACCGCCACCATCGCCGCCACCAGGGTGAGCGCCAGGTAGCCGAACGCCGTGCCCGCCTCGCCCCTGGCCAACAGCCGCTGGATGTCCACGCAGTAGGTGGAGAACGTGGTGAACCCGCCCAGCACGCCGGTCCCGAAGAACGGGCGGACCAACCGGTGCGCCGGGCGCCCCTCGGTGATCGCCACCAGGAAGGCCCCGATCACCAGGCACCCCAACACGTTGATCAGCAGTGTGGTCCACGGGAAGCAGCCGGCCGCCGTCGGCCACAGCCGCCCCGCCTCGTACCGGGCCTCGGCCCCGAGCACGCCGCCGACCGCGACCACCGCGACGGCGTCCAGCGGCAGTTCCCGCGGCCCCCGCCCGCTCACGACACCGCCCGCCGGTCGGCCAGCCGGCGAGCCGCCCGCTCCCGGGTCGCCACCGGCAGTTCGGCGACGTCCACCAGCCGGTGCAGCAGCTCCGGCTCGCCGGTCAGCGCCCGGAACGTGGTCGCCACATCGAGCCCGTGCGAGGGCCGGTGCACCACCCGCACCGCATCGCCCGCGCACACCGCCCCGTCCCGGAGCACCCGCAGGTAGGCGCCCGGCAACGCCCGCTGGGTGAACCGCTTCACCCAGCCGCGCTCGTCCAGCCAGCCCGCGAAGGTCCGGCACGGGATCCGCGGCACCGAGACCTCCAGCAGCAGCGTCTCGCCGACCAGCCAACGCTCGCCGATCACCGCGCCGTTCACGTCCAGGCCCTCGGTGGTGAGGTTCTCGCCGAACTCCCCGGGCCGCAGCGCGCGCCCCAACTCCGCCGCCCAGCGCGCCAGGTCCTCCCAGGCATAGGCGTAGACGGCCTGCTCGGGGCCGCCGTGGTTGCGCAGGTCGCAGATCGCGTCCCCGGCCAGCCCGCCGCCCTGGGCCGGCGCCGAGACCTCGACGGGGCCGGCCACGGACCGCTTGTCGATCCCGGTCACACCCGGCTCGGAGAACTCCGTCGGGGTGGCCGTGCCGATGTTCACCGACCGGACGAAGGCAACTGATTCCATACGCCCAAGCTACCGCCGTCGCCCGCCGGGCCTCCCCCTGACGGCCCAACTGGGAAGCCGCCCGCCCGCCGCCCGCACAGGCTGGGCACATGGACAAGCCGCCCCGTGCCCCGCTCTGGCTCTGGCTGCTGCTGCCCTGCGCTCCGGTGCTGCTGTTCGCCGCCTACTTCACCGTGCCGCTGGGCACCTTCGGCCCCCACCACCCGGTGCTCAGCTGGACCGTCTTCGGACTGCTGCTGGCGCTGCTGGCCGGGCTGCTGCTGCGGGAGATCCAGTCGATCATGCTGGAGCGCCCACGCGGGCTGCCCGGGATCGTCATCCTGCTGCTGAGCATCGTGACCCTGCTGGTCTTCTCCACCTGCTACCTCGCGCTGGCCCGCGCTCCGAACCAGTTCACCGGCCTGAGCACCCGGGTCGACGCGCTCTACTTCACCGTCATCACCGCGGCGACGGTGGGCTACGGCGACATCGTCCCGGTCAGCCAGACCGCCCGGGTCATCGTGATGGTGCAGATCCTCTACACCCTGGTCTTCCTCACCGCCGCCGCGACCGCGGTCGGCCAGCGGGTGCGCGGCCAGCTGGACGTCCGGGCCCGCCGCCGCCAGGACGAACGCGGTTGAGCTTTGCCACCGGCGAGGCGATGCTGGTCAGGTGACCGGCATCTTCGACGAGGAGTTGCGCGAGCAGCTGGCCCTGGCCCGCAAGGCCCTGGCCCAGGCCCGCGCCGACGGCGATCTCGACGGCGTCCAGGCCTACCAGGGCCGGATCGCCGGCCTGCTGCGCACCGCCACCAAGCACGGCATCGCCCTCGAGCACACCGAGGAGGAGGAAGGCGGCGAGAGCTGACGCCGTCCTCCACTTGCCGGTCGGTCTAAGGTGATCGGCCATGGAAGACCGAGCACCTGTGACGCCGCTGACCGTCGGCTTCGACCTCGACATGACGCTGATCGACACCCGGCCGGGCATCAAGCGGTGCTACGACCTGCTGGCCGCCGAGACCGGCACCGCCATCGACAGCGACCTGGTGGTCAGCCGGCTCGGCCCGCCCGTCGAACAGGAGCTGGCCAACTGGTTCCCCGCCGAGGCGATCCAGACCGTCGCGGACCGCTATCGCGCGCTCTACGCCGAGCACGGCATCGAGGGTTCCACCGCGCTGCCCGGTGCCCACGAGGCGATCGCCGCCGTGCGCCGGCACGGCGGGCGGGTCATCGTGGTCACCGGCAAGTACGAGCCGAACGCCCGACGCAACCTCGACGCCGCGCGGCTGCCGGTGGACGGCCTGTACGGGACGGTCTTCGGCGCGCAGAAGGGCGCCGTGCTGCGGGCCGAGGGCGCGAGCGTCTACGTCGGGGACCACCTCGGCGACATCGAGGGCGCCCGGGTCGCCGGCGCGCTGGCCGTGGCGGTCGCCACCGGCCCCTACGCCGCCGCCGAACTCGCCGCCGCGGGCGCGGACGCCGTGCTGCCCCAACTGACCGCGTTCCCCCGGTGGCTGGCGGACCTGCGGTCCTGAGCCCTGCCGAAGCGGCCCCACGGGCGGGCCGCTTCGGGGCCCGGAAATGCGTTGAGGCCGGTCGCCCCGACTTTCGTCGGACCGACCGGCCTCATCTGTGCGCGAGGGGGGAGTTGAACCCCCACGCCCTTTCGGGCACTGGAACCTGAATCCAGCGCGTCTGCCTATTCCGCCACCCGCGCAAGGTGTTGTCGAAGATGCTAACCGATCGTCCGGGTGAGGTCGAATCGGTTTGGACCCGCTTCGCTTCCCACTCGGCCGGCTTCGGCTCCCTCTCGGGCGCCCCTTCCGACGTGGAAAACATTAGCACGCCCCTCGAGCAACCTACGAATCGTTCCCAGGCCACGGCCTGCACGTCTGCCTCCGAAGCGCCACTCGAACGGCTCGACGAACAGCCCGGTCAACTGTCCGACGGACGGCTTGGCGAACGGGTGAGCGAGGGATGAGCATCCACCGCCAGGGGTACCTCTCGTTGCACCGGAACCGCCGCGGCGGCCAAGGTGTGCGCAAGCCCACCCGCCCGCGGCGGGTGGCCGGGGAACCGTACAGATGGCCAAGGCGTGGATACGATCAGTACGGAAGTTCCGCAATCGGGCCCGCGGCGGCCCGACCCAGCAGCCGAGAGACCTTTGGAAGGGGGTGCCCAGTGGGAGTCATGAAGAAGTTCGAGCAGCGACTCGAGGGTCTCGTGAACGGCACCTTCGCCAAGGTGTTCAAGTCCGAAGTCCAGCCCGTGGAGATCGCCGGTGCGCTGCAGCGCGAGTGCGACAACAACGCCACCATCTGGAACCGCGACCGCACCGTGGTGCCGAACGACTTCATCGTCGAGCTCAGCCCGCACGACTACGAGCGGCTCAGCCCCTACGCCGGCCAACTCGGCCAGGAGCTCTCCGGCATGGTGCTGGAGTACGCCGAGGCGCAGCGCTACAGCTTCCTCGGCCCGCTGCAGGTGAACCTGGAACGGGCCGACGACCTGGACACCGGTCTGTACCGGGTGCGCAGCCGCACCCTGGCCGGCGACACCCCCGAGCCGCCGGCCGCCGCGGCGCCGGCCCAGCCCGGCCACGGCCGCGCGCCGAGCGAGGCACCGGGTGCGCAGGGCGCACCGTGGCAGCAGAGCAGTGCGCCGACGTACGCCGGTGCGCCGCCCGCGCCGAGCGCGCCGCCGGCCATGCCCCCGGCACCGCCGACCGCCGGGATGGGCAGCAATGTGCGCCCGTTCCCCGGCGCCGGTACCGGCGCGGGCACCCGGCGCTGGATCGAGGTCAACGGCACCCGCCACCAGATCACCGGCAGCGCCTGTGTGCTGGGCCGCTCCACCGAGGCGGACGTGCGGATCGACGACCCCGGGGTCTCCCGCAAGCACGCCGAGATCCGCCCCGGCACCCCGGCCATGGTGCTCGACCTGGGGTCCACCAACGGCATCGTGGTGGACGGACAGCACACCCAGCGCGCTACGCTCCGCGACGGCTCGCGGATCGTCGTGGGCTCCACGACGATCATCTACCGACAGGTCGAAGGGTAGGGCGAGCTCCGGTGTCCGAACTGACTCTGACAGTCCTCCGGCTGGGTTTCCTGGCCGTGCTGTGGCTGTTCGTCATCGTCGCGGTCCAGGTGATCCGCAGCGATCTGTTCGGCGCCAAGGCAGGCGGCAGGGCCGGCCGACGCGGCGGGCGCGCCGCGGCCACGGCGACCGCCGGCGGGGCTCCGACCCCGGTCGCCGCCCCGCCGCGGCAGCAGCCCGGCGGTCCGCGGGAAGGCGCCCAGGCCGGCCAGAGCGGCGGCCAGCGCGGTCGCCGCGCCGCATCCGCCGGCCCGACCCAGCTGGTCGTGGTCGAGGGCGCGCTGGCCGGTACCACGGTCGCACTGCAGGGCCAGGTCATCACGCTCGGTCGGGCCCACGACTCCACGATCGTGCTCGACGACGACTACGCCTCATCGCGGCATGCCAGGATCTACCCCGACCAGACTGGGCAGTGGACCGTGGAGGATCTAGGCTCCACCAACGGCACGTATCTCGACCGGCAGCGGCTGACCACGCCGATGCCGCTGCAGGTGGGAGTGCCGATCCGTATCGGCAGGACCGTCATCGAACTGCGGAAGTAGTAGCGCATGAGGGACAGCACCCCGTCCAAGACCAGCCGGGACGGCAGCGCGATGGCTGCCGCGGCCCTGCGCGAGGCCCAGAGGGGGGCACGCACCGTATGAGCCTCGTGCTGCGTTTCGCCGCCGGTTCCCACAAGGGCCTGATCCGGGAGGGGAACGAGGACTCCGGCTACGCCGGCCCTCGGCTGCTCGCCGTGGCCGACGGCATGGGCGGCGCGGCGGCCGGTGAGGTGGCCTCCGCCGAGGCCCTCAGTTCGATCATCTCGCTCGACGACGCCGACCCGCACGCCGACCTGCTGACCCTGCTGAACGACGCCGTGCAGGCCGCCAACGAGCGGCTGCGCGTGATGGTCGAGCAGGACCCGCAGCTGGAGGGCATGGGCTGCACCCTCACCGCGCTGCTCTGGACCGGCGAGCGGATGGGCCTGGTGCACGTCGGCGATTCGCGGGCCTACCTGCTGCGGGACGGCGCGCTGACCCAGATCACCCAGGACCACACCTGGGTGCAGCGGCTGGTCGACGAGGGCCGGATCACTCCGGAGGAGGCCGAGACGCACCCGCAGCGCTCGCTGCTGATGCGCGCGCTGGACGGCCGCGGCCAGGTCGAGCCCGACCTGTCGATCCGCGAGGTCCGGGCCGGTGACCGCTACCTGATCTGCTCCGACGGCCTGTCCGGACCGGTCAGCCACCAGACCCTGGAAGAGACGCTGGGGAGCTTCTACGCCCCCGAGCCGACCATCCAGGAGCTGATCCAGCTCGCCCTGCGCGGCGGCGGCCCCGACAACATCACCTGCGTCGTGGCCGACGTGCTCGACGTGGGCCCCAGCGACACCCTCAGCGGCCAGTTCGCCACCGCCCCCGTGGTGGTCGGCGCGGTGGCCGAGGGCCCGCACGGCACCGCCGTGGACCACCAGATCATCGACACCCCGGCCGGCCGGGCCGCGGGCCTCGGCCGCCCGCAGTCCCCGCCGCCCGGCGCCTTCGGCCCGCCCGCCGGCTACGGCGGCGCGCCCGGTGGCTTCGGCCCGGCCGAGGGCTACGGCGAGACCTACGGCGAGGCGCACCCGGAGGGCTACGGCGAGGGGTACGGCGACGGCTACGGCCAGGCCGGCTATCCCCAGGAGGGCTACGGCACCGGCCAGCCCGGCGAGGGCTACGGCACCGCCCCGGCCGAGCCCGACGGCTACCCGGTCCCCGAGCAGCCGAAGAAGCGCCGCTGGTTCCGGCGCTCGGCGATCACCGTGCTCGCGCTCGGCCTGGTCGGCGGCGCCGCGTACGCCGGCTACCAGTGGACCCAGGGCCAGTACTACGTCGGCGAGCGCGACGGCCACGTCGCCGTGTACCAGGGGATCAACCAGGACCTGCCGGGGCTGCAGCTCTCCTCGGTCCAGCAGGAGTACCCGGACGCGGCGATCACGGACCTGCCCGCCGACCAGCAGAGCCAGCTGCGGAGCACCGTCTCCGCGGACAGCCTGAGCGCCGCCACCGCACAGGCCGACCACTTCAGGGCGCAGGCCTCGGCCTGCCACAAGCTGAAGCAGGGCGGTGCCTCGCCGGCCGCCACGGCGACCAACGCCGCGCTGGAGACCACGCCCAGGGTGGGCGCCTCACCGGCCGTGCCGAGCCCCTCGGCCACCACCACGGCGCAACCCAGCCCGAGCACGACCCCGCAGGCCGGCGGCTCGCCCAGCGCCCCCGCCTCCCCGAGCGGACCGCCCCCGCTCACCGCGGACGAGCAGCCGCTGGCGAAGAACTGCTCCTGAGCGGCCCGACCGCCGCTTCCGGGGGCGGGGCCGTCGGCCCCGCCCCCGGAAGCGACCCGGGCGGTCAGCGGGTGAGCGTTCGTGCGGTTGAATGACTTCGCCGTGCCAAGCGCAGTACGCACCGAGGAGGGGACCGCGTCTCAATGAACCAGCCCATTCGACGGGTCTCCGTCTTCTGCATGGTCCTGATCTTCGCGCTGCTGCTGCGGACCAACTGGATCCAGGCCGTGACGGCCGACTCCTACGCAAGCAACTCGCACAACCTCCGCAGCACCCTCGACGCGTACTCCTACCCGCGCGGCACCATCATGACCGCCGACGGGCAGCCGATGACCGGCTCGAACCTCACCACCGGCTACGAGTACAAGTACAAGACCACCTGGACCAACGGGCCGCTGTACGCCCCGATCACCGGCTACTCCTCGCAGGTCTTCAAATCCAGCGGCCTGGAGTCGCTGGAGAACGGGATCCTCGCCGGCACCGACGACCGGCTCTTCTTCGGCGACACCTGGGACGCGCTGACCGGTGGGAAGAAGCAGGGCGGCAACGTGATCACCACGATCAACTCCAAGGCCCAGCAGGCCGCCTTCCAGGGCCTGGGGAACAAGAAGGGTGCCGCGGTCGCCATCGACCCGCGCACCGGCGCGATCCTGGCCCTGGTCTCCACCCCGTCCTACGACCCGGGCACCTTCGCCGGCAGCAGCACCGCCGAGGGCAAGACCTACAACGCACTCAACAGCGACCCGAACCAGCCGATGCTGGACCGGGCGCTCAAGGAGACCTACCCGCCGGGTTCGACCTTCAAGATCGTCACCGCCGCCACCGCCTTCGAGACCGGCAAGTACCAGAACCCGACCGACCAGACGGACACCCCGGACCAGTACGTCCTGCCGGGCACCAACACCGTGCTGAACAACGACAGCCCCGGCGAGGCGTGCGGCCAGGCCACCCTGATCGACGCCTTCGCGATCTCCTGCAACACCGTCTACGGCAAGCTCGGCGCGGACCTCGGCGAGGAGAAGCTGCTCGCCCAGGCGAACAAGTTCGGCTTCAACGCCACCGTCGACACCCCGATCCGCTCGGCCGCCAGCACCTTCCCGAGCGACTCCACCCCCGACGGCACCGCGATGGACGCCATCGGGCAGCACAACACCGCCGCCACCCCGCTGCAGATGGCGATGGTGGCCGCCGCGGTCGCCAACAACGGCAAGCTGATGCAGCCCTACCTGGTCGGCCAGGAGAAGTCGGGCAGCGGCAGCGTGGTCTCCACGCACGCCGAGAAGGAGATGGACCAGGCGGTCAGCCCCGCCACCGCGCAGAAGCTGCAGCAGATGATGGTCGCCGTGGTGCAGAACGGCACCGGCAAGCTGGCACAGATCCCCGGCGTCGAGGTCGGCGGCAAGACCGGCACCGCCCAGCACGGCACCGACAACAAGGGGCTGCCGTTCGCCTGGTTCGTCTCGTACGCCAAGGTCGGCAACGACATCCCGGTCGCCGTCGCCGTGGTGGTCGAGGACGGCGCCGCGAGCAGCGACGAGATCAGCGGCGGCAGCATCGCCGCGCCGATCGCCAAGTCGATCATGCAGGCCGTCATCGGGCACTGACCCTGACGGCTTTCCGACGAGCTGGGCCATACTGGGCGATCGGACGTGTGATCGGATACCGGTCTGGTCTCAGCTGCCGGGCGTGTCGAGTTGGTACGGCGGCGACCGGTAGCGTATCCGCCAGCAGCGGGTGTGCCCGCGGCTCAGGGCCACGGTTCGACGGGGCCCGGAGATCGGCGTCACAGAACCAACGTGGCGAGGGCAGCGTCAGTACTGGCACGTGCGGGGACACCTACGTCATATCCTCACCGCCCGGTGAGGGAGAGGGTCGGAACTATGGAAGAGCCTCGTCGCCTCGGCGGCAGGTACGAGCTCGGCGGCGTCCTCGGACGCGGTGGCATGGCCGAGGTCTACCTCGCCCACGACACCCGGCTCGGCCGATCCGTAGCGGTGAAGACGCTCCGGGCCGACATGGCCCGGGACCCGTCGTTCCAGGCCCGGTTCCGCCGTGAGGCCCAGTCGGCCGCCTCGCTGAACCACCCCGCGATCGTCGCCGTGTACGACACCGGCGAGGACTACATCGACGGCATCTCCATCCCGTACATCGTGATGGAGTACGTCGAGGGCTCCACGCTGCGCGAGCTGCTGCACTCCGGGCGCCGGCTGCTGCCGGAGCGCGCGCTGGAGATGACCATCGGCATCCTGCAGGCGCTGGAGTACTCGCACCGGGCCGGCATCGTGCACCGCGACATCAAGCCCGCCAACGTGATGCTGACCCGGCAGGGCAACGTCAAGGTGATGGACTTCGGCATCGCGCGCGCCATGGGCGACGCCGGCATGACGATGACCCAGACCTCGGCCGTGATCGGCACCGCGCAGTACCTCTCGCCCGAGCAGGCCAAGGGCGAGACCGTGGACGCCCGCTCCGACCTCTACTCCACCGGCTGCCTGCTGTACGAGCTGCTCACCGTGCGTCCGCCGTTCATCGGCGACTCGCCGGTCGCGGTGGCGTACCAGCACGTGCGCGAGGAGGCCCAGCCGCCGTCCAGCTACGACCCCGAGGTGCGCCCCGAGGTCGACGCGATCGTGCTCAAGGCGCTCGCCAAGGACCGCGACTACCGGTACCAGAGCGCCGACGAGATGCGCGACGACATCGAGCGCTTCCTCGACGGCCTCCCGGTGGCCGCCGCCCAGCAGGCCGCCGCGTACGGCATGGGCGGCTACGGCTACGACCAGAACGGCTACCCGGTCGACCACGACCCGTACGGCCAGACCAACCTGCTGCCGCAGCAGGGCCACGGCGCCGCGCCGACCACCATGCTGCCCCCGGTCGGCCAGCAGGGCGGCCCCGGCTACGACGACGGCTACGGTGGCGACGACGGCTACGGCGAGGGCCCGCGCAGCCGCCGCCGGGACGACCAGCCGAAGAAGAGCAACACCTCCTGGATCATCCTCGCCGTCGCCGCGGTGCTGGTCCTGGTCGGCTCCTTCTTCGTCGCCTCCGCGATGTTCAAGGGCGGCGGGGGCAGCGGCGGATCGACCCAGATCACCGTGCCGACGCTCACCGGCAAGAGCATCGCCGACGCCACCACCGCCGCGAAGGCCGCCAGCAGCAAGCTGACGGTCACTCAGGGCGACCCGATCCCCTGCAACAACGTCGCCAAGGACCTGGTCTGCCAGCAGAACCCGGCGGCCGGCGCGCAGATGGCCAACAACGGCCAGATCACCGTGCAGCTCTCCAGCGGCCCCGGCCAGAGCCCGGTCCCCACGGTCACCGGCCAGACCGCGGACGCCGCCACCCAGGCACTGACCTCGGCCGGCTTCCAGGTCAGCACCCAGTACGCCAACGACGACACCACCCCGCAGAACTCGGTCGTCTCGCAGACCCCGACGGGCGGCAGCCAGGCGGCGCCCAACAGCCAGGTCACCATCGTCATCTCGCAGGGCCCGGGCAAGATCGCGATCACCAACGTGGTCGGCCAGCCCACCGCGGCGGCCGTCCAGGCACTGCAGCAGCAGGGCTTCACGTCGATCGACTCGACCTCGAAGACCGCGCCGTCCACCAACCCGAGCCAGGTGGTCGGCACGGTCGCCGTGCAGAACCCGCCGGCCAACACCAAGACGGCCAAGGGCGCCCAGATCACCCTGACGATCTACGCCGCGCCGACGCAGGTGCAGTTGCCCGACCTGACCAACATGAACGTCAAGGACGCCACCGCGGCACTCACCGCCAAGGGCTTCACCAAGTGGACCTTCTCCGGGCCGAGCGGCAACGACGCGATCGTCACCAACACGAACCCGCCGCCGAACACCCTGGTGGACCCCAGTACCACCATCACGCTCACCACGACGGCGGCCACGCCAACCAAAGGGGGTCCCATCGGCGGGACCTTCGGCTCCCCGCCCTTCTCCAACCCCGGACAAGCACCCCAGGGCAACTAGCCCCTGAACAGCTCTGAAGGGGCTGTGGACAACGATCCTCGTTGTCCACAGCCCCTTCGCCGTTGCTGCCCCTGCTGCCCCATGGCGACCTCACCGCCGCCGGCGTCGGCGCCCACCTCCTGGGGAGGAGCTGAGGGTACAGAGCACGTCCATCCGCCCGCCCAGGGAGTGGACAACGCTCGACGTGTCGGCCAACCGCACCGTGAGCGCCGCCAGCAGCTCCTGGTCGCGCCGCACCTGGGCACTGAGCACGGCATGCCGGGCCTCGAGCGCCGCGATGCCCTGCTGGAGCTCGGTGACGCGCTGCTGGACGGCACGGGTGGCCTGGTCGACGATCTGACCGATGGTCACACCGGACAGGTCGGCCGGCCGCTCCACCGCGTCGAGGAGATGGCGGCGCACCGCTCGGGCGACCTCGCTGTCGCGCAGCAGCATGGCGACGTTGAGGACGGCGCGGCGGGGGAAGAGGCCGAGGCCGGTGCCGGGGACTTTTCTATGGGTCGTGTTGACCCATAGAAAACGCTGCAGGTCCGAACCCTTGAGCAGAACGAAACCGCTCTCGCTCAGCTCGTCACGGTGCCTCCTGACAAGGCTGCGGATGGCCTCGTCATCGACCTCGAAATAGTCGGCCACCATCCGGCGGGTTACATGTACCCCGTCCGGCAGGAGGACCAGCGCCTTCACCTTCTCCAGCGCATCCGTCCGCTCCGCCATGCTCGCGCGCAGGGTGCGCGACTCCAGCAGTACTGCGTCGTTGTTCATCGGGTGACTCCCCTCAGGCGTGAGTGCCACCAGGACCAACGCCTCGCACACCCGCCTGTCACTCCACCGGCGGCGGCGCCCGGGGTCACTCCCCCGGCGTGTTCAGATCCTGCGCGCGCTGCCCCACTGACGTGCTTCGAGCAAGTCAGTGGCCATTCACCCCCGCAACTCCACCGGTGGCGTCCGCTGCGCGTCCACCTGGTCCACCCGCACCAGGCTCCCCCACACGGCCATCCGGTAGCGCGAGGTGTACACCGGCGTGCAGGTGGTCAGCGTGATGTAGCGCCCGGGCTTCGTGTAGCCGGACTCCTGCGGCACCGGGGCGATGATGCCGGTGTCGTACTTGGTGGTCTCCGACAGCGTGGCGTCCACCCGGTAGACGTACCAGCGGTCGCGGGTCTCGACCACGATCGGGTCGTCCTTGCCCACCGCGTCCAGGTCGTGGAACTTGGCGCCGTGGCCGTCCCGGTGCGCCGCCACCGCGAAGTTGCCGACCGGGTCCCAGGGCATGGCCGCGCGGAAGGGCTCCTGGTAGACGCCCGCCACGCCCTGGTTGAGGACCTCGGGGCCGGTGCCCATCTTGATCAGCACCGCGAAGTCCTTGCCCATCGCCGGGACGTGCAGGAACCCGATGCCGTCGTCGCCCGCCCGGAACGGCACGACGGGGCCGACGGGAGCGGTCCAGGTCTGCCGGAGCCGGTCGCCCGCGCGGTCGGCCTGACGGTCCGCCAGCAGGTTGGTCCACCAGAGCGAGTAGCCGACGAAGAGCGCCAGCACCAGGCCGGCCGTGATCAGCAGTTCGCCGAACACCCCGAGCGCCAGCGCGCCCCGGGTGCGGGGGCGGCGCTGCGGGGTGCCGGCGCCCGAGGGGCTCACGGTCGACTGCTGCCACTGGTCCGTCACACCGGCTCCGCTCGTCCACCTGGATGGGGCGGCGCCGGCGTGACGGCGGCTAACCGTTCGTCAGCGCCGGGGGCTGCCCCTGGCTGCGCGGCCGCTCGTCCACCATCTTGCCGAAGACGATGAGCCTTCCCACGGCACTGTACTCGGGGGTACAGGTGGTCATCGTGATGTAGCGGCCCGCCTGGCTGAACGGGGAGCCGTTGGGGATCGGGTTCAGCACCGCGACGTTGTGCGGCGAGGTCTGCGGGATGCCGCCTTCCACCTCGTAGGTGTAGTAGGTGGTCTGGGTCTCGACCACGATCTTGTCGCCGGGGTGGAGTTCGGCGAGCCGGTTGAACGGCTGGCCGTGCGTGGTGCGGTGACCGGCGACGGCGAAGTTGCCGTTCGCGTCGGAGGGCATCGCGGTCCCGGTGTAGTGGCCGACCAGGCCGTGGTCGAGCACCGTCGTGGTGTCAGTGCCCTCGGCGACCGGGTCGGTGAGGCCGATCTTGGGGATGTGGATGATCGCGAAACCCTTGCCGGGCGCGAAGGTCGGCACGGGCGCGGCGGATTGGCCGGGGGCCGGGGTCGGGGCGACGGTGGGGTTGTTCCACTGCTGCTCGAGCTGACTGCGGGTGCTGTTCGCGGCGGCGTCCGCCTGCACGTTGGTCCACCACAGCTGGTAGGCGACGAAGAGCAGCATCACCAGGCCGAAGGTGATGCACAGTTCACCGACCGCGCGGGCGGCGAGCACCCGCTTCGGCTCCTTGGGACGCACCACGGCGCTGCGGCGGCCCGCGGCCCGGCGCCGACCGGTGCCGGAGCGCATCGAGACCTTGCCCTGCGCACGGCGGGCGGCGGGCACCGGCGGAGCCCCGGCGGCGCCGTCCGGGCTGACGGATATCGTGCGCAGCTGCAGCGTCTGATCGGCCAGCCAGGGGTAGGCGGGCTGGTCATCGGGCTGCGCGGGGTCGTAGACGCTCCAGCCGTCCGGCTCGGGCCCGCCAGGGTAGGGGGCGGCGCCCGGCCCGTTCGCGGCCGTCCCGTACCCGGCTCCGCCGTATTCCGGCGTCCCGGGCGCGGGCGTCCCGTGCCTGGGCGTGTCGTACCCAGGCGTGTTGTACCCAGGCGTGTCGTACCCGGGCGTGTCGTAGCCGGCCGGCTGGTACCCGCCCGCCCCCTGCCCGTAGCCCGGGTAGGCGTCCCGGCGTCCCTCCGGACGCACCGCCGTCACGGTCTCAGCCCCGGCCGATCACCGGAGCGAGGCCCGCCGAGCGGCCGACCGCCTCCGGGTCGCCGCACTCGGCCAGCCAGTTGGCCAGCATCCGGTGCCCTCCCTCGGTGAGCACCGATTCCGGGTGGAACTGCACGCCCTCGACGGGCAGTTCCCGGTGCCGCAGACCCATGATGACACCGCTGTGGGTCCGCGCGGTGACCACCAGCTCGGCCGGCACCGTGGCGGGCTCCACGGCCAGCGAGTGGTAGCGGGTGGCGGTCATCGGCGAGGGCAGTCCGGCGAAGACCCCGCCGTCCTCGTGCTCGACCAGGGAGGTCTTGCCGTGCAGCAGTTCGGGCGCCCGGTCGACCACCGCGCCGTAGGCCACCGCGATCGACTGCAGGCCCAGGCAGACGCCGAACAGCGGCAGTCCGGTCGCGGCGCAGTGCCGCACCATCTCGATGCACACCCCGGCCTCCTCGGGTGCGCCCGGCCCCGGGGAGAGCAGGACGCCGTCGTAACCGGCCGCTCCGGCACGCCTGACGGCCCGATCCACCGTCAGCTCGTCGTTGCGGACCACCTCGCAGGTCGCGCCCAGCTGGTAGAGGTACTGGACCAGGTTGAAGACGAAGCTGTCGTAGTTGTCCACCACGAGGATCCGCGGGGCGGTGTCGGGCGAGGCCATGCGTGCTGTCTCCGGGTTCGTGCGGATCGGGCGATCGGGCGGATCGGGCGAGACGAGGGGCGCGGTGACGGCGGTGACGCGGCCGTCAGCCGGACCCGCCGTTGTTCACCGTGACGTCGCCGAAGGGGAGCAGCGGTTCCGCCCAGGGGAAGACGTACTGGAAAAGGATGTAGACCGCCCCGAGGATCAGCAGGATCGAGAGGAAGGCCCGCACCAGGGTGTTCCCCGGCAGGTGCCGCCAGATCCAGCCGTACATGGTGCTCCCTAGGTGATGGGCAGTGGGAAACAGAGTAGACCTCGAAGCTGTGCGCCACGGTGGCCGTGGCCGATCTGCTGGCCGATCTACTGGCCGATCTACTGAGCGGTCGCGGCGTGCAGATCGGTGCTGCCGGTGTAGCCGGGCAGGCTCAGCTCGCTGCTCTCCTGCACCTTCCACCCGAGCCCGTAGGCGGTCACGTACTGCAGGTAGTTGCGGATCGAGGGGTCCGCGTCGACGGCGGCCCGCAGGTCGGCGGTCCGGCCGACCGCCCTGATCACGTACGGCGGCGAGTAGACCCGCCCCTGCAGCAGCAGGGTGTTGCCGACGCAGCGCACCGCGCTGGTGGCGATCAGCCGCTGGTCCATCACCTGCACGCCGCTCGCGCCGCCCCGCCACAGCGCGTTGACCACGGCCTGGATGTCCTGCTGGTGGATCACCAGGTCGTTGACCCCGGGCTCGGGCACGCCGGGGATCCGGGCGGTGGCATCGGGCGGCGCGTCGTTGAGGGTGACCGTCAGGCCCGGGCCCTGCAAAGGGTCCAGGCCCACCTGCTGCTGCAGGGCGGAGAGCCGGTCGCTGTCGGCGGGGCTGCGGCCCTGCTGGCCGGCCAGCTGGTCGGCGCGCTGCTGCTGGGCGGAGAGTTCGGACTGGGTCTGCCGGTTCTGGTCGCTGCGCTGCTGTATCACGTCGCTGAGCCGCAGCAGCGAGTTGTCGGTGCGCAGGTCGATGCCGTGCGCCGCGTGCGCGCTGACGTAGAAGAGCACTCCGGCGAGCGCGAAGACGCCGCAGGTCAGGACACGGCCGACAATTCGGGGCGAGCCGACACGGTCGGAAGCCGGGTCCAGGGGAGGATCACCGGAAATCGAGGAATTCGGCACCGTACCCTTATCTCCTTCCGACCCGGCGAGCCACTACGCTAACGGACGCCGGTGGCATGTGCGGAGCTCAACCCGTACGGACCCGGTCCCCACAGCCGCCCCGCCCCGCTGCACCCTGCGCGGTCTCACAGCGCATCGACAGGAGAGCCCCTCGTGCCGAAGTCTCGACTCCGCAAGAAGTCCGACTACACCCCGCCGGTCACCGCGACCGCAGTCAAGCTGAGCGCCGGGCGCAACTGGGTGGCCCCGGTGATGCTCGCGCTCTTCCTGGTGGGTCTGGTCTGGATCGTCACCTACTACGTGACCAGCGGCAGCTATCCGGTGCAAGCCTGGGGCAACTGGAACATCCTGGTCGGCTTCGGCTTCATCGCCGCCGGCTTCGGTGTCTCCACGCAGTGGAAGTAGTCACCACCCGCTGACCGCCTTCTCGAAAGCCGCCCCGCCGCACGCAGGTGGGGCGGCCCTTCGTGCTGTCCGCGACCGCCCGGCGCTTTTCGCACCAACCGCTTATCCACACGGTTATCCACAGTGGGGAAAAGTTGACCCGTCCTGTGGATAACTCTGCGACACTGCGCCGAGCATTCCTCACCCAGGGCCTGGCGAACCTCCCGCGGGTCCAGAAAACCTCGCAGCGGGACACGCGTAGACCGGGGGACGGAGCGACTGCCGGCAGACAGCCTGTGCGCAACCCGCTGCTCACTGTGGACAACCGAACACCCGACCGCCCTACGCACAGGTGCGCGAAAGCGGCGCGCGATCACCCCGTGAGGCGCGCCGTCTCGACCAGCACCATCGCGACGGTCACGGCCAGCATCAGCACGACCGTGCCCGCCTGCACCAGGTTCCGGTTGGCCCGCGGCGCGTGCATCATGCCGATCCCGGTCAGCACGCCGGCCACCAGGCCGCCCACGTGCGCCCGCCAGTCGATCCCGGGCACCGAGAAGGTGATCACCAGGTTGAAGACGATCAGCGCGACCACCGGACCGACCGGCTGCCGGGCCGCCCGGAAGAGCACCGCGGTGGCGCCGAAGACCCCGAAGATCGCGCCGGAGGCACCCAGCGAGAGCACGCCCTGTCCGGCGACCAGGTAGACCAGCGCGCTGCCGGCCAGTCCCGAAACCAGGTACAGCGCGATGAACCTGAGCCGCCCGAGCACCCGCTCCAGGGTCGGCCCCATCCACCACAGCGCCAGCATGTTGGAGCCCACGTGCAGCGGCTGGACGTGCAGGAAGGTCGCGGTCAGCAGCCGGTACCACTGGTCCGGCCCGGCGGCCACGCCGTAGGCGGTGCCGGTCCGCGAGACCTCGCTGTACAGGATCCACTGCTGCTGCAGCGACTTGTCCAGGTAGGCGGCCACCACGAAGACCGCCAGGTTGATCCCGATCAGGATCTTGGTGACCAGCGCGCCGTCCCCGGTGAGCCGGCCGCCGAACCTGGTCGTGGCCACCCGGGTGGGCTGCACCGCGGCGCCGCGCACGCACTCCGGACACTGGAAGCCGACCGCGGCGTCGATCATGCACTGCGGGCAGATCGGGCGACCGCAGCGCGCGCAGCTGACCCCGGTCTCCTGGTCGGGGTGCCGGTAGCAGCGCGGCAGGGTGTGCGCGCCGGGCGCGGCCTCGTCCTGGACCATCCGGGTTCGTCCTCCTCATGACCGATCCCGGTGCCGCTCCGCGTCGCGGAAGGTCACCGGGATCGTCAAGGCTACTGCCGCCACGGCGGCGCCGACAGGAGTCAGCGGCGGGTGATCTCCACCGACTCGATCACCACGTCGTCGACCGGACGGTCGCCCGGACGGGTCGGGGCCACCGAGATGCCCTGGACGACCTTCTGGCCGGCCTCGTCGACGACCTCGCCGAAGATGGTGTGCTTGCCGGTCAGCCAGGTGGTGGGCGCCACGGTGATGAAGAACTGCGAGCCGTTGGTGCCCGGGCCCGAGTTGGCCATGGCGAGCAGGAACGGGCGGTTGAAGGCGAGGTCCGGGTGGAACTCGTCGGCGAACTTGTAGCCCGGGCCGCCGATGCCCTTACCCAGCGGGTCGCCGCCCTGGATCATGAAGTCCGAGATCACCCGGTGGAAGATCGTGCCGTCGTACAGCTTGGCGTTGCTCTTCTCACCGGTGCCCGGGTGGGTCCACTCGCGGGTGCCCTCGGCCAGCTCCACGAAGTTGCGCACGGTCTTCGGCGCGTGGTCCGGGAAGAGCCGGATCACGATGTCGCCGTGGTTGGTCTTGAGGGTCGCGAACAGTTCCTCGGCCACGAGCTGTGCCTTCCTTCTCTCTTCAACAACTGACCACCGCATCATCCCATGAGCACTCCGCAGGCCTTGGGCCGTCCGGCGGCCTTGGCGGTACGGACGGCCCAGCCCGCCATGCGGTCGGACAAATCGGCATGCATGATCTCGAATCAGCTGGATATGTGCTTAAAGGACGCCACCCAGGAGGAGGATCCCTGTGACCCGCTTGGACACCGCACGTGAGACGGCCGGCAAGACCCTGGACACGCTGGCGCCCTACGCCGCCACCGCCAAGGACACCGCCACGCACTACGCGGACGAGGCCCGCCAGCGACTCGGTCCGGCCCTGGAGGCGCTCGGCCCGCGCTTCGAGGCGGCCGCCGGGCAGGCCAGGACCGGCACCCTGCAGGCCGCTCATTCGGCCAGGGTCGGCTACGTGCGGCACGTCGCCCCTCGTGTCGAGCACGCCTTCGCCACGCTGCCGCCCAAGACCCAGGAGAGCACCCTGCGGGCCGTGCACCGGGCCCAGGAGGCCGCGCTGGCCGCCAAGCACTCCGCGGACCGGGCCGCCGCCCACACCCGCACCAGCACGCTGCCCAGGCTGAACGAGGCCATCGACGGCGCCCGGGCGAGTGCCGGCCCCGCGGTGCACGAGGCCCAGCTCCGCGGCTCGGCCGCGCTCAGCGTGCTGCAGGGCCAGGTGAACGCCGAGCAGGTCAACAAGCTGGCCGCCAGGAACGCCCGCAAGGCCAGGTGCAACCGCACCGCCACCTCGCTCGCGGTGGCCGGCACGGTGGCCATCGGCAGCGGCCTGCTGATCTGGCGCTGGTGGCACCGGCAGAGCGAGCCGGAGTGGCTGATCGAGCCGCCCGAGGTGCAGGGCCCGCCCAACACCGTGCACCCCGCCAGCGGCGCCACCGCCGCGACCGCTCCGCTGAACGGCTCGGGACCCGCTGCGGCCGACGACGATGCCGCCGACGAGGGCGGCGCCCAGGCGGCCCCCGACACCCCGCGCCCCGGCGATGAGCACCCCAAGCCGCACGACCCGCGCAAGCCCCACTGACCGGAGTCGCCCCCGGACATGCCGATGGCCGGCCTGGAGGACCCAGGCCGGCCATCGGCATGTCGAACTGTGGAGCTTAGGAGACTCGAACTCCTGACATCTGCCTTGCAAAGGCAGCGCTCTACCAACTGAGCTAAAGCCCCGTGACGGTGCACCGGGCGCCGTCGGAGAACAGCGTACCGGGTCCGTCGGAAAATCTTGAGCGGGTATCCGACCTGCGCGGCGGGGAGGCCCGGACAGGCCTCCTGTCGTCCGCGCTCGGGGTCAGCGACCGGCCGGGATCGGGTCGGTGGCCTCGGTCCACAGGTCCTGCTCGGCACGGTCGGCCTGAACCTGACGGTAGACAAAGAAGCCGCCGAGGGCGACCAGGGCGACCAGGAGGAGCTTCTTCACCGCGGGACCTCGTCCTTCTCAGCGTGTGGGCGGGCTCAGCAACCGGGGCCCGGATCGGGCGGCCGGGGCTGCGAGTCCTCGGGATGTGCACGTATCAACCGGCGGCCGGCTGGCCAAACCGCCTTGCGGCCGATGATACACACCCGTGTCCTGTCCGAGACCGGCCAGCGGTAGCTCAACCGGCGGACCCTGACCACGGTTTGACGCCCGGGCGGGTCAGCCGCCCAGACCGGGGCGTCCGAAGGCGACCGTCGCGTCGTCGTGCCGCTTGCCCCGGAACCGCCCGGGGGGATCCGCCGCCTCGGCGGCCCGCACCGCCCGCACGGCCCCGGCGGGCCCCTGCTCGTCCAGCGTGTCGAGCAGCCGCCGCCAGGACCAGCCGTACCGCTCCACCAGCCGCGACACCCCGTCGGTGAGCACCGCGAAGCGGACCACCTCGGTGAGCCGGTGGGCGCCGCTGATCGCCTGCTCGGCGGCCTCGGGGCGGGTGCTCGCGACCCAGAAGCCGCCGGGCGCGTTGCGCAGCCCGGCCACCGTCGCCAGGTCGTAGGCGGGCAGGTGGTCGACCCGGTCGTCGAGCACCAGCTCCAGCCGACCGTCCGTCAGTTCGACCAGCACCGGTGAGTCGGCGAGCACCAGGTGCTCCAGCCACGCACCGCGCCGGCGCAGCAGGGCCACGGTGGCCGAGGGACTGTCGGGGTGATCGAGGTCACAGGTGTCCACGTGCAGCGCCCGGACCCGCTCGATCGCCGCCGCCAGCACCTGGGCCAGGGTGAGCTCGGGCTCCTCCACCAGCAGTTGCCCCAGCCGGGCGCCCAGCCGCCGGGTCACCCAGGCCACGTCGTGCTCGCACCCGGTGTTCGGCGCGCTCCTGGTGGCACCGTCCAGCACCACCACGAAGTCCTCGCCGGCCAGCACGAAGTCCTCGTTCGCCCGCTCACCGGGCGCCGCCACCGACACGTACCCGACCCGCACCCGCCGCTCCTCACGCCAGCACAGAAACAGCAGCGCCCCGGATGGTGAACCATCCGGGGCGCTCTCGCAGGTGGGCCTAACAGGACTTGAACCTGTGGCCTCTTCCTTATCAGGGAAGCGCTCTAACCGTCTGAGCTATAGGCCCTTGCCGCACTGAAAGATTAGCGGACCGACGGCCGATCTCCCAAATCCATCTCCCCTGCCCCGTTCGGACGCGCGATCGCAATGTGCAGCTCAGGCGACCTGAGCCGGTCGGGGCCCGGCTGCCCGGGGCGGATCAGCCACTGCTCACGGGTGGCCGGCAGGCGGCTGGCGCCGGCCGGTGCGGTGCGCACGGCGAGCACCTGGTTGACGCCGATCCGGTTCTCCTCGAAGGCGAGCGCGGAGGCGGCCATGTAGAGCCGCCAGACCCGGGCCCGGCCGCGGCCGACCAGGCGGACGGCCTGCGCCCAGCCCGCCTCCAGGTTGGCCACCCACTCGCGCAGGGTCAGCGCGTAGTGCTCGCGCAGCGCTTCGACGTCGCGGACCTCGAAGCCGGCCTCCTCCAGCAGCGAGACGGTGCTGCCCACCGGGGCCAGCTCGCCGTCCGGGAAGACGTAGCGGTTGATGAACGGGCTGCTGCTGTAGGTCTCACCGGGAACGGTGGGGCGGCGGGCGATCTGGTGGTTGAGCAGTCGCCCGCCGGGGACCAGCAGGTCGTACAGGCCCGTCGCGTAGACGCGGTACTGCTCGCTGCCGACGTGCTCGGCCATCCCGACACTGGAGATCGCGTCGTACGGGCCGTCAGGGATCTCCCGGTAGTCCTGCAGGCGGATCTCCACCTGCTCCGCCAGACCGGCGGCGGCCACCCGCTCGCGGGCCAGCGCCACCTGCTCGGCGGAGATGCTCACCCCCACCGCGCTGACGCCGTAGTGCTCGGCCGCGTGCAGGACCAGCGAGCCCCAGCCGCAGCCGACGTCGAGCAGCCGCATGCCGGGCTCGAGGCCGAGCTTGCGGCAGATCAGGTCGAGCTTGGCGAACTGGGCGTCCTCCAGGCTCCTGCTCTCGGGCGTCCAGTAGGCGCAGGAGTAGACCATCGAGCTGCCCAGCACCAGGCGGTAGAAGTCGTTGCCCACGTCGTAGTGGTGGCTGATCGCGGCCCGGTCGCGGCCCCGGCTGTGCAGCCGGCCGACCGGGCGGGCCTCCTCGGGTGGCAGCGGCGGACGCGGGCCGAGCGCGCCGGCTTTGGCCAGCACCGCCAGGGCCCGGCGCCCGCCCGGGCCGGCGAGCTCGCCGGGGCCCAGCCGCAGCGCGCGCACCGCGGGGCGCTCGGCGAAGTGGGCCGCCTCGGCCAGCACCCGGTAGAGGTCCTCGCCGGGACCGAGCTCCAGGTCGCCGGAGACGTAGGCCCGGGCCAGGCCCAGCTCGCCCGGCGCCCAGAGCAGCCGGCGCAGCGCCCGGCGGTTGCGCAGCAGCAGCACAGGGGCGTCCGGCGCCCCGGCCACGCTGCCGTCCCAGGTCTGCAGCCGGAACGGCAACTGGCTGCCGAGCAGCTCCTCCGCCGCGCCGACCAGCTGCGATGCGATCTGTGCCATCCGTGAACCTCCGCGCAACCGAGGGGCTGCCGCCATCTGGCGACCGCCCACTGACCAGAACCGGCAGTCGTGCAGAACGCTTCAGCCAACCCAGCCGTTGACACCCGCTCTTCGAGGCACGCCGAAGAGAGAGCGGCTGTCACCCGATTGACGACCGGACAACGAAGCGGACCCCTTCGATTCAACAACCGAAGGGGTCCGCACATGCCGCGTTTTTCGAAATCGGTTCGTACAGTAGGACGTTCCGCAGAGCGTTCCACCGCGCCCGACGGCCGGATGACGGCCGCTCAGTTCGCCCGCTGCGACCGGCAGCGGGCAGGCTCACTCCTCTTCGGCGAGGGTCAGCTCGATACCGCCGGTGAAGCCGGCCGCCGCGTTGTAGATGAACGAGGCGAGCGTGCAGAGCGCGGTCAGCAGCACCACGTCCACCACCGCGATCAGCGCGGTGTAGGTGATCACCTGGCCGAAGCCGACGTAGTCCATGATGTTGACGCCGCTGCTGGCGCCGCCGGTACCGGAGCCGGTGGCGTCCTTCAGCATGTTGCCCACCGAGCTGAAGACGCCGAGCGAGTCGAGCGTGGTCCACAGCACCGCGGCCGCCACGATCATGACGATGCCGATGGCCAGCGACAGCAGGAAGCTGACCTTCATCACCGACCACGGGTCGGCCTTGACGATCCGCAGCCGCGCCCTGCGGGTGCGGCCCGGCGCCCCGGCGGCGGCCGCGGCGGGCGGGGTGGCGGGCCGGCGCGGCGCGGCGGCGCCCTGCGGCGGGGCGCCCGCGTTGGTCCGGGTGCCGCGCGGCGGGGTCGGCTGCCCCTTGGTGTAGGTGGTCGGCGTCGAGTACCCGGCCGCGCCGCCACCGGGCGGGCTCGGCGGCATCGGCGGCTGGGGCGGCGCCGGGTTGTACCCGCCGCCGGGGCCAACCGTGGACATCAGAGAGGTGGAGGCAGCCGGGTGCTCGGCCGGCGGCTGCGGTACACCTCCGTACGGCGCACCGCCCGGCGCGGCACCTCCCGCTGCACCCGTGGTCCCACTCACGCTGGATCCTCCTGCAGTTCCTCGCCGACGCGCGCCTTACGCCCCGGTGGCCTCCACTGTGCGGCATCAAGCTGAGAAGCCCGAAACCGGGGCCGGCCGATACCCTCGCCACTGGCCCGGGGTACCGGCCGCCCGATGTACATCAGTCCTGGTCAGCAGCGTCGGCCGAGGACGGTGCGGGATTCGCCACACCATCGGCCACGCCCTGCGCGGCGGCTTCGGGCGCGTCCTCGAGCGCCGCGTCCTCGGCGCTGTCGTCGTCCTCCGCCTCCGCGTTGCGGGCCATGCCCACCACCGCGTCGCGCTTTCCCAGGTTGATCAGTTGGACGCCCATCGTGTCACGTCCGGTTTCACGAACTCCGGAAACCCTGGTCCGGATCACCCCACCGGACAGGGTGATCGCCATGATCTCGTCGCTCTCCTCGACCACCAGCGCCCCGACCAGCGAGCCGCGGCCCTCGACGATCTTCGCCGCCTTGGTGCCGAACCCGCCGCGGCCCTGGATCCGGTACTCGTCCACCGAGGTCCGCTTGGCGTAGCCGCCGTCGGTCGCGGTGAAGACGAAGGTGCCGGGACGGACCACGTTCATCGACAGCAGCTCGTCGTCCTCGCGGAAGGCCATCCCCTTCACGCCCGAGGTGGCCCGGCTCATCGGCCGCAGCGCCTCGTCGGTGGCGGTGAAGCGGATCGACTGGGCCTTCTTGGAGACCAGCAGCAGGTCGTCCTCGGCGGAGACCAGCTCGGCACCGATCAACTCGTCGTCGCGACCGTCCTCGTCGGTGCGCAGGTTGATCGCGATCAGCCCGCCCGAGCGCGGCGAGTCGTAGTCCTTCAGGTGCGACTTCTTCACCAGACCCTCGCGGGTGGCCAGCACCAGGTACGGCTTGTCCTCGTAGGTGCGCACCGCCATCACCTGGGTGATGTGCTCCTCCGGCTGGAAGGCCAGCAGGTTGGCCACGTGCTGGCCGCGGGCGTCGCGGCCGGCGTCCGGCAGCTCGTAGCCCTTGGCCCGGTAGACCCGGCCCTTGTTGGTGAAGAAGAGGATCCAGTTGTGCGTCGTCGTCACGAAGAAGTGGTCGACGAGGTCGTCCTGCTTCAGCTGCGCGCCGCGCACGCCCTTGCCGCCGCGCTTCTGCGAGCGGTAGAGGTCGGAGCGGGTGCGCTTGACGTAGCCGCCACGGGTGATCGTGACGACGATGTCCTCCTCCGCGATCAGGTCCTCGACCGACATGTCGCCGTCGAAGGGGATCAGCGTGGAGCGCCGCTCGTCGCCGTACTTGTCGACGATCGCGGTCAGCTCCTCGGAGATGATCTCGCGCTGCCGGGACGGCGAGGCCAGGATCGCGTTGTACTCGTCGATCTTGCGCTGCAGCTCGTCGTGCTCGTCGGTGATCCGCTGGCGCTCCAGGGCGGCCAGCCGGCGCAGCTGCATCTCCAGGATCGCGTTGGCCTGCAGCTCGTCGATGGCGAGCAGGTTCATCAGGCCGCTGCGCGCGGCGTCGGCGCTGTCCGAGGCCCGGATCAGCGCGATCACCTCGTCGATCATGTCCAGCGCCTTGAGCAGCGCGCGCAGGATGTGCGCCCGCTCCTCGGCCTTGCGCAGCCGGAACCGGGTGCGCCGGACGATGACCTCGACCTGGTGGTTGACCCAGTGCCGGATGAAGGCGTCGAGCGAGAGCGTGCGCGGCACGCCGTCGACCAGGGCCAGCATGTTGGCGCCGAAGTTGGTCTGCAGGTCGGTGTGCTTGTAGAGGTTGTTCAGCACCACCTTGGCGACCGCGTCGCGCTTGAGCACGATCACCAGGCGCTGACCGGTGCGCGAGGAGGACTCGTCGCGGACGTCCGCGATGCCGGCCACCCGGCCGTCCTTCACCAGGTCGGCGATCTTCAGCGCCAGGTTGTCCGGGTTCACCTGGTACGGCAGCTCGGTGATCACCAGGCACTGGCGGCCCTGGATCTCCTCGACCTCGACCACCGCGCGCATGGTGATCGAGCCGCGCCCGGTCCGGTAGGCGTCCTCGATGCCGCGGCGGCCCACGATCAGCGCGCCGGTCGGGAAGTCCGGCGCCTTGATCCGCTCGATCAGCGCGTCCAGCAGCTCCTCGTTGGAGGCCTCCGGGTGCTCCAGCGCCCAGAGCGCGCCGGAGGCGACCTCGCGCAGGTTGTGCGGCGGGATGTTGGTGGCCATGCCGACCGCGATGCCGGTGGCACCGTTGACCAGCAGGTTGGGGATGCGCGACGGCAGGACGGTCGGCTCCTGCGAGCGGCCGTCGTAGTTGGCGGCGAAGTCGACGGTCTCCTCGTCGATGTCGCGCATCATCTCCATGGCCAGCGGCATCAGCTTGCACTCGGTGTAGCGCATCGCCGCGGCCGGGTCGTTGCCCGGCGAGCCGAAGTTGCCGTTGCCGTCCACCAGCGGCATCCGCAGCGACCAGGGCTGAGCCAGGCGCACCACGGTGTCGTAGATCGAGGTGTCGCCGTGCGGGTGGTAGTTGCCCATCACGTCGCCGACCACGCGGGCGCACTTGTAGTAGCCCTTCTCGGGCCGGTAGCCACCGTCGTACATCGCGTACAGCACCCGGCGGTGCACCGGCTTGAGGCCGTCGCGGACCTCGGGCAGCGCACGGCTGACGATCACGCTCATCGCGTAGTCGAGGTAGGAGCGCTGCATCTCGGTCTCGAGCTCGATCGGCTCGACCCGGGAGACGAAGACGTCGGTGGAGGTGCTGTCCGGCTGCTCGCCGTCAGGACGGTTGTCGTCGACCACTGGTGGTCAGTTTCCTTTCACGCGTGACTGGTACGTACGGACGGGGTCGTGAGAACCCGTCACACGTCCAGGAAGCGGACGTCCTTGGCGTTGCGCTGGATGAAGGACCGGCGGGCCTCGACGTCCTCGCCCATCAGGACCGAGAAGAGGTCGTCGGCACGGGCCGCGTCCTCCAGGGTGATCTGCTGCAGCAACCGGTGCGCCTGGTCCATGGTGGTGATCCGCAGCTCCTCGGCGTTCATCTCGCCCAGACCCTTGAAGCGCTGGATCGCGTCGTCCTTGGGCAGCCGGCGCCCGGCCGCCACGCCCGCCTCGATCACCGAGTCGCGCTCGCGGTCGGAGTAGACGTAGTCGAAGTCGTCCTTGCCCCACTTGATCTTGTACAGCGGCGGCATCGCCAGGTAGACGTAGCCGGCCTCGACCAGCGGGCGCATGAAGCGGAACAGCAGGGTGAGCAGCAGGGTGCGGATGTGCTGCCCGTCGACGTCGGCGTCGGCCATCAGGACGATCTTGTGATAGCGCAGCTTGGACTCGTCGTAGTCCTCCTGGATGCCGCAGCCGAAGGCCGAGATCAGCGCCTGGACCTCGGTGTTCTGCAGCACCTTGTCGATCCGGGCCTTCTCGACGTTCAGGATCTTGCCGCGGATCGGCAGGATGGCCTGGGTGCGCGGGTCGCGGCCCTGCTTGGCCGAGCCGCCGGCCGAGTCACCCTCGACGATGAAGATCTCGCACTCGGCCGGGTCCTTGGACTGGCAGTCGCTCAGCTTGCCCGGCAGCGAGGCGCTCTCCAGCAGGCCCTTGCGGCGGGTCAGGTCGCGCGCCTTGCGGGCCGCCATCCGGGCGGTGGCCGAGTTGATCGACTTGCGGATGATGTCCGCGGCCTCGGTCGGGTTGCGGTCCAGCCAGTCGTTCAGCTGCTCGTGCACCACCTTCTGGACGAAGGTCTTCGCCTCGGTGTTGCCCAGCTTGTCCTTGGTCTGGCCCTCGAACTGCGGCTCGCCCAGCTTGACCGAGATGATCGCGGTCAGGCCCTCGCGGATGTCCTCGCCGGAGAGGTTCTCGTCCTTCTCGCGCAGCAGCTTCTTCTCGCGCGCGTAGCGGTTGACCAGACCGGTCAGCGCCGCGCGGAAGCCCTCCTCGTGAGTGCCGCCGCCGTGCGTGTGGATGGTGTTGGCGAAGGAGTAGACCCCCTCGGTGTACGAGGTGTTCCACTGCATGGCGACCTCCACCGAGATCGTCTTGTCCTTGTCCTCCGCCTCGAAGTCGATCACCGAGGGGTGGATCACCTCGCCCTTGCGGGAGTTGAGGTGCTGGACGAAGTCGGCGATGCCGCCCTCGTAGTGGTAACCGACCGAGAGCGGCTTGCCCTCGTCGTCGACGTGCTCGGGGCGCTCGTCGGTCAGCGAGATGGTCAGGCCCTTGTTGAGGAAGGCCATCTCCTGGAAGCGGCGCGAGAGCGTCTCGAAGGAGTAGACGGTGGTCTCGAAGATGTCCGGGTCGGCCCAGAAGGTGACGCTGGTGCCGGTCCGGTCGGTCGCCTCGTGCTGGACCAGCGGGGCGGTCGGGGCGCCCAGCTTGTAGTCCTGGGTCCAGCGGTGGCCGTCGGTGTGGATCTCGATCGCCAGCTTGGTGGAGAGCGCGTTGACCACCGAGACGCCGACGCCGTGCAGACCGCCGGAGACCGCGTACCCGCCGCCGCCGAACTTGCCGCCCGCGTGCAGCACCGTCAGCACGACCTCGACGGCCGGCTTCTCCTGGCCCGGGACGATGCCGACCGGGATGCCACGGCCGTTGTCGACCACCCGCACCCCGCCGTCGGCCAGGATCGTGACGTCGATGGTGTCGGCGTGCCCGGCCATGGCCTCGTCGACGGAGTTGTCCACCACCTCCTGGACCAGGTGGTGCAGACCGCGCTCGCCCGTGGAACCGATGTACATACCGGGACGCTTGCGGACCGCGTCGAGGCCTTCGAGCACCTGGATGTTGCTGGCGGTGTAGGAGGTACCCGAGGACGGGTCGGTGGGGACGGGGGACTGGCTGGACTCGCCGGAATCGGCCACGAAGCGCCCTCTCTGGCACAGCACGGGCCGCATCCCCGCCCGGGTTCGGGCGAGCGTGCGACCACGGCGTTTCGACTCAGTTACCGCAAGCGGCAGTGTTTGACCCTCAGTCTACCGGTACCGCCGACATAGATGGGCGTTTGGCAGGCCCTGAGGGCGGATTTACCGCCCCGAATCCCCTCCGCACATGTCCCGATACTCGCCCCGGGGGCTCAGCGGCCTCACACGGGCCGTCAGCGGTTCCGGAAGTATGCGCTCCGTCAAGACCGGAGCCGGCCGCCGGGTCACCCCCAGGTGTCGCGCGGACCACGACTGCCCGGCGCCCGCAGCCGGCCGTACCGGCGCTCCGGCGCGGACGGGCCCTGCACCCGGATCACCTTCACCGTGCCGTGCCCCAACTCGTGGTTCAGCCGGGCCACCAACTGCCTTGCCAGCAAACGCAACTGAGTCGCCCACGCGGTGGAGTCGCAACGCACCGTCAGGACCGCCTCGGCCTCCGCGAACTGCTCGGGCGTGCAGTGCGCCGCGATGTCAGGACCGACGATCTGCGCCCACCGGCCCATCACCCCGCCGACCGCGGCCGGCGCCTCCCAGCCACGCTCCGTGATCAAACGATTGAGCGCCGCCCCCAGTGGCACCGGGTCCCGGCCGTCCGCCCTGGCGCCGCTGCGCAACCCGTGCCGCTTCGCCTCGCGCTTCTCGCGGACCTGCTCGCCCCGCTGGCGGGCCTGCTCCTTGGCCGCCCGCAGCGCGACCCGCGCCAAGTCGACGCCGGAGAGTTCCGGATCGCTCATCTTCGTCCCCAGCCTGTGGACAGTCTCTTCGTTCCGCCGCCTCCCGGCGGGCCATCCAGCGTACGACTCACAGGCCGATCCGGGTCACTTCGCCACCGGAGACCGCGTAGCGCACCCCCGCGAGCGCCTTCGGGACGTCCTCCGGGACCGCCGCCGTCACCAGCACCTGCTCGCCGTCGGCCACCAGCTCGGCCAGCTGGTCGCGTCGGCGGGCGTCCAGCTCGGCGAAGACGTCGTCCAGGATCAGCACCGGCTCGCCGCCGTCGGCGCGCAGCAGCTCGTAGCTGGCCAGCCGCAGTGCCAGCGCGAACGACCAGGACTCGCCGTGGCTCGCGTACCCCTTGGCCGGCAGCGTGCCGAGCAGCAGCGACAGCTCGTCACGGTGCGGCCCGACCAGGGTCAGCCCGCGCTCGGTCTCCTGCTTGCGCACCGCCCGCAGCGCCTCCAGGAGTTGCTGGTAGGCCTCCTCACGGCTGCCCGGCAGCCCGCCCTCGAAGGAGGACCGGTACTCCAGGCGGGTCGGGCCACCGCCCGGCGCCAGCCGCTCGTACGCCTGCTCGACCAGCGGCCCGAGCGCCGCCACCAGCTGCAGCCGAAAGGCCGTCAACTCCGCGCCCGCCTGCGCCAGATGACCGTCCCAGACCTCCAGGGTCGACAGGTCGGCGGCCTTGCCGCCACCCGACCTGCGGGCCATCGCCGCGGTCTTCAGCAGGGCGTTGCGCTGCTTCAACACGCGCTCGTAGTCCGCCCGCACGCCCGCCAGCCGGGGCGCCCTCGCGGTCAGCAGCTCGTCCAGGAACCGCCGCCGCTCCCCCGGGTCGCCCTTCACCAGGGCCAGGTCCTCGGGAGCGAAGAGCACGGTGCGCAGCAGGCCCAGCACATCGCGCGGGCGCACGTTGTCCGAGCGGTTGATCCGGGCCCGGTTGGCCTTGCCCGGGGTGATCTCCAGTTCGACCAGCGTGGTCCTGGAGCGGTCCACGATCGAGCCGCGGACCACCGCCCGGTCCGCGCCCTGGCGCACCAGCGGGGCATCGGTCGCCACCCGGTGGCTGCCCAGGGTGGACAGGTAGCCGATCGCCTCGACCAGGTTGGTCTTGCCCTGCCCGTTGGGCCCCACGAACGCGCTGACGCCCGGCTCGAGGGGCACCTCGACCCGGGCGTACGAGCGGAAATCGGCGAGCGACAGGTGCGCGACATGCATGGGTGTGGACCGCGCTCGCCTTCTTGTGGACTACTTCGTGGTGGGCTACTTCGACTCGACCGCGTGGCCGCCGAACTGGTTGCGCAGCGCCGCGATCATCTTCATCTGCGGCGAGTCCTCCTGGCGGGAGGCGAAACGGGCGAAGAGCGAGGCGGTGATGGTCGGCAGCGGCACCGCGTTGTCGATCGCGGCCTCCACCGTCCAGCGGCCCTCGCCGGAGTCCGCCGCGTAGCCGCGCAGCTTGTCCAGGTGCTCGTCGCCGTCCAGCGCGCGCACCGCGAGGTCGAGCAGCCAGGACTTGATCACGGTGCCCTCCTGCCAGCTGCGGAAGACCTCGCGCACGTCGGTGACCTCGTCGACGGCCTCCAGCAGCTCCCAGCCCTCGGCGAAGGCCTGCATCATCGCGTACTCGATGCCGTTGTGGACCATCTTGGCGAAGTGGCCGGCGCCGACCTTGCCGGCGTGCACCGAGCCGAACTCGCCCTCCGGCTTGAGCGCGTCGAAGATCGGCTGCACCTTGAACACGTGCTCGGCGCCGCCGCCGTACATCAGCGCGTAGCCGTTCTGCAGGCCCCAGACGCCGCCGGAGACGCCGCAGTCCACGAAGCCGATGCCCTTGGCGGCCAGCAGCTCGGCGTGCGCGATGTCGTCGGTCCAGCGCGAGTTGCCGCCGTCCACCACCACGTCGCCAGGGGCGAGCAGGTCGGCCAGCTCCTCGATCGTCGCCTGGGTCGCGGCGCCGGCGGGGACCATCACCCAGACCACACGCGGGCCCTGGAGCTTGTCGACCAGCTCCGGGAGGCTCGCGACGTCGGCGAGGTCGGGGTTGCGGTCGTAGCCGATGACGGTGTGGCCGGCGGCGCGGATGCGCTCGCGCATGTTGCCGCCCATCTTGCCGAGACCGATGAGGCCGAGCTCCATGACAAGTCCTTACCTGGGATGTCCTGCCTGACGGCGGCGCCGTTGCCGCGACACAAGAGCCTACGCCGCAGGGGTGTCCACAGACTGTGGACGGTCCGTGGACACCCGTACGTTGTCAGGTCACCGCGCTATGAGGCGGTGTCAGCCCGACAGCCGGACCGGCATGATCAGGTACTGGTAGGCCTCGTCGACCTCGGCGTCCAGCGCGGCCTTGCCCTTGAGCAGGGCCGGCTTGGTGGCCGTGGTGAAGCAGAGGTTGGCGTACGGGGAGTCGATGGCCTTGAGGCCCTCCTCCAGGTAGCCGGGGTTGAAGGCGATCGAGATGTCGTCGCCCTCGAGGTCCGCGTCGATCCGCTCGGTGGCCTGGGCGTCGTCGCCCGAGCCGGCCTCCAGGGTCAGCACGCCCTGCTCGAAGCTGAGCCGCACCGGGGTGTTGCGCTCGGCCACCAGCGAGACGCGCTTGAGCGCCTCCAGGAACGGCTGGGTCTGCACCGAGGCCTCGGCGCTGAACTCGGTCGGGAAGAGGCTGCGGAACTTCGGGAACTCGCCCTCCAGCAGGCGGGTGGTGGTGCGCCGCCCGGCCCCCTCGAAGCCGACCAGGCCCTCGCCCGCGCCGCCCGAGGAGAGCGCGATCGAGACCGTGTCGCCGCTGCCCAGGGACTTGGCGATGTCCTGCAGGGTGCGGGCCGGGACCAGCGCGACCGCCGAGATGTCCGGCTGCTCGGGCTTCCAGAGCAGCTCGCGGACGGCGAAGCGGTAGCGGTCGGTGGCGGCCAGGGTGATCTTGTCGCCCTCGATCTCCACCCGGACACCGGTGAGCACCGGCAGCGTGTCGTCGCGGCCGGCGGCCACCGCGGCCTGGCTGACGGCCGAGGCGAAGACCTCGCCGGAGACCGTGCCGGTGGCGGTGGGCATCTGAGGCAGCGACGGGTACTCGTCCACCGGCAGGGTGGGGAGCGTGAAGCGCGAACTGCCGCAGACCACGGTGACCCGCTGGCCGTCGGTGGAGATCTCCACAGGCCTGTTGGGAAGGTTGCGGGCGATGTCGTTGAGCAGCCGGCCCGAGACCAGCACGGTGCCCGACTCCTCGACATCCGCCTCCAGCTCGACCCGGGCCGAGACCTCGTAGTCGAAGCCGGACAGCGCCAGGCTGCCGTCCTGGGCGGTCAGCAGCAGGCCGGCGAGCACCGGCACCGGCGGCCGCGCCGGGAGGCTGCGAGCAGCCCAGGCCACCGCCTCCGCGAGGACGTCACGCTCCACCCGGAACTTCACCGGTCACCGCCTCCTGGGTCTGCAGTCGTGTGCAGCTCTTGATCGTCATCTGGCATCTGGCGAGCACCGGGACCGCGGGTCGAGCCCACTGCGGCTCCAGGTGCCGAAGGACAGTCTGACGTACTCCGCCGACAGACGGGGCAGACGGGCGGAAGCCAGCCGAACGGATGTCGGGCCGGCTTGTCCACAGATTTCGGGCCACCCCGCTGTTGAGCGAATCCAGGGGTCTCTAGGTGTAGTGGTAGTAGTAGGGCCTGTGGAAACCGTGGATAACCTCGTTTCCGCAGGTCAGGCCCACTTTTTTGTCCACACTGGGTGTGGACCGGTGCAGTGGATAACCAGGTGCCGCTGTGGACAGCGGAGCGTTACTCACAGGCCACCGTGCGTATCCACAGGTTTTCCCCAGCGTCGTCCCCAGATTCTCGCCCGGTTATCCACGAGCTCCGGTCAACTTCTCGTGACGCCTTTCACACCGGGCGATGAACAGGGCCCGTCCGTTGTCGAACAGTGGATAGAGCTGTGGAGAAGCTGGGGATAATCGGCCGTTCCCTGGGGACGGGCAGTGGACAACCTCCGGCGCCAACTGACGGCCCGCCAACTGTCCACACCCTGTGGATAACTGTTGTGCACAAGTCCACAGGGTGCTGACCTGCGGCGGAGAGCGTAGCGGCACAGCCGCTGTGGAGGAATTCGGGATAACTCGGCGATCCCCATGCTGTGGACGGGGGAAAACACCCGTCACTGTGGACAACACTCGCTCGGGCCCACTCTGTTCGAATCGATGCTCAGATGTGCGAGAGGGCCTGGCGCTTGGCGGATCGTCAGCTGACCGGAGCCTTCCCCGGCCGATCCAGGTTCACACCACTGCGGAGACGACGAAGGGGGCTGCGACTCGGGTGAGTCGCAGCCCCCTTCAAAAGCCCTGCCAGGCCTAGCTCTTGATCCGGTTGGTCAGCTCGGTGACCTGGTTGTAGAGCGAGCGCCGCTCGGCCATCAGGGAGCGGATCTTGCGGTCCGCGTGCATCACCGTGGTGTGGTCACGGCCGCCGAACTGGGCGCCGATCTTGGGCAGCGAGAGGTCGGTGAGCTCGCGGCAGAGGTACATGGCGATCTGACGGGCCGTCGCCAGCACTCGGCTGCGCGAGGACCCGCAGAGGTCCTCCACGGTGAGCCCGAAATAGGCGGCCGTCTGCTGCATGATGACCTGCGCCGTGATCTCCGGCCCCGCGTCCTCGTCGCCGCCCGGGATCAGGTCCTTGAGGACGATGCCGGCCAGCTCCAGGTCGACCGGCGAGCGGTTGAGGTTGGCGAAGGCGGTCACCCGGATCAGCGCGCCCTCCAGCTCCCGGATGTTCCGGGTGATCCGGGAAGCGATGAACTCCAGCACGTCGGCCGGGGCGTTGAGCCGCTCCTGGATCGCCTTCTTGCGCAGGATTGCGATCCGGGTCTCCAGCTCGGGCGGGGTGACGTCGGTGATCAGCCCCCACTCGAAGCGGTTGCGAAGCCGGTCCTCCAGGGTGATCAGCTGCTTGGGCGGCCGGTCCGACGAGAGGACGATCTGCTTGTTCGCGTTGTGCAGGGTGTTGAAGGTGTGGAAGAACTCCTCCTGGGTCGACTCCTTGCTCGCCAGGAACTGGATGTCGTCGACCAGCAGGATGTCCATGTCCCGGTAGCGCTTGCGGAACGCGTCCGCCTTGCCGTCCCGGATCGAGTTGATGAACTCGTTGGTGAACTCCTCCGAGCTCACGTACCGCACCCGGGTGCCGGGGAAGAGGCTGCGCGAGTAGTGGCCGATGGCATGCAGCAGGTGGGTCTTGCCGAGGCCGGACTCGCCGTAGATGAAGAGCGGGTTGTAGGCCTTGGCCGGCGCCTCGGCCACCGCCACCGCCGCGGCGTGCGCGAAGCGGTTGCTGGCGCCGATCACGAAGGTGTCGAAGAGGTACTTCGGGTTCAACCGGGCGGCCGGCTCGTCCTTGCGCGAGCTGTCCGCCGAGGGCGCGCCGGGCGGGGCCGGCACCCCAGGGACCGGGGTGCGGTCGGTGACCCGCTCGGGCAGGGCCGGGGACGCGGGGCGGTCCAGCTCGCCGGGCCGGTGGCCCGACGGCTGACCCGGCGGACCCGGGAGGTCCTGGCCGGGTCCTGGCCGGGCGGCGGGGCGGATGGCCGGCGGCGGCAGGTCGCGGCGCCCGGGCTGGCCGGGGCGCGCGCCGCGCTGGCGCGGCTCCTCGCCGGTGGAGTCGTAGGCGCCGCCGAACAGGTCGCCCTGGGACGGCTCGCCACCGGGGCCGGGGCCGCCGGTCGGCTGCGGCCGGTTCTCGCTCTCGCGGCTCTCCCAGTCGCGGTAGCCGCGTTCCTGGTAGGGCTGCGGCGGCCCGGCGGGGTAGTTCTGGCCCGGGTAGCCGCCGTAGTTCGGCTGCTGGGGGTAGGGCTGCTCCTGGTAGCCGTCGTACGAGGGCTCGGGGTAGGCGTAGCCGTTCTCGTAGGCCTGCTCGCGGTAGCCCGGGGCCGGGTAGTCGTGCGACGGGCGGGGCGCACCGGGCCAGCCGGGCTGCTGCTGCGAGTGCTGCTGTTGCGGGTGCTGGGGCTGGGGCTGCTGGGGCTGGTGCGGTTCGGCGGGGCCCGGCTCGGGCTCGGGCTCGGCCACCGGCTGGGTCGTGGGCTGGGTCGTGGGTACTGGGGTGGGCGGCATGGCGTTGGCATCCACCATCACGGCAATCCGCACCGGGCGGCCGAACTGCTGGCTGAGCCCGTCGGTCAGCTGCGGCAGCAGCCGGCCTTCCAGCACTTGCTTGGCCCACTCGTTGGGGGCGGCCAGCAGCGCGGTGTCATGCATCATCCACATCGGCTGGGTGCGCTGCACCCACAATTTGTCCTTGTCACCCACCGAGGTGTCGTTGACCAGCCGCTCGACGACCTTCGCCCAGGCCGGGACGAGGTCGCTGTTGACATCAGCCACTGGTGCACGCTTTCTCGTTCCCCTGGAGGCAGGGGGTGGTCCTGGTCAGGATCGGAAGGCAGGGCTGGTTCGGATGGATGAACAAAACCAGACAAGTCCTGCAACGGTAGTCAGCGGGCAGAGCTGATTCAAGTTGTTGTCCACAGGCTGTGAACATCCTGCCGTAGGGATGCCGGTTTGACCCCCGGGTCCCGTCCCGCGTACCGTAACCAGGTCGAGTTGTCGATGGCCGCTGCCGCATGTCCGCGGGTCCGCCCCGCTTCCAGAAGGCGCGCAGCACGGGCGCCGTGGATTGCCTGGACCCCAGCAGACCTGGGGATTCAGGTCGGATTTCCCAGGTATGAGGGGGAGATCACGCGGCCGCACGGTGACGGCCAAGCTGCAATTCGTCACCCTACGATTCACCCCAGGAGCCCCCGAGTGAGCAAGCGCACCTTCCAGCCGAACAACCGTCGTCGCGCCAAGACCCACGGCTTCCGGCTGCGGATGCGTACCCGCGCCGGCCGCGCCATCCTGGCGACCCGCCGCGCCAAGGGCCGCACCAACATCTCCGCCTGATCCGCGCAAAGGGTCTGCAGTGCTGCCCTCCGAGAATCGGCTGCGGCGGCGCCAGGACTTCGCGATCGCGGTGAAACGCGGCCGCCGAGCCGGCCGGCCCCTGCTGGTCGTCCATCTCAGACGAGAGGACGACCAGGCTGGGCAGGCCGGCGGGTACAGCGACTCCCACCCGCACGTCGCCGAGGGGACTCCCTCGGTGCGTGCGGGTTTCGTCGTGAGCAAGGCGGTTGGTCCTGCCGTGGTGCGCAATCTGGTGAAGCGTCGCCTGCGTCACTTGGTCCGGGAGCGTCTGGGCCGGTTGCCCGCAGGTAGCCTGATAGTGGTACGGGCGCTGCCCCCGGCAGCTTCGGCCTCGTACCTGGATCTTGCACATGACCTGGACGCGGCGCTGAAGCGGTTGCTCCGGACGGATCCGGCCTCTCCGGCAACAGGATCAGGGCGATGAAGTACCTGCTGATGGGACTGATCAGGCTCTACCAGTGGACGATCAGTCCGCTGCTCGGACCGGTCTGCCGTTACTACCCCTCGTGCTCGCACTATGGCTACGAGGCGGTGCGGACGCACGGTGCGGTGAAAGGCAGTGTGCTGACCGCCTGGCGGATCCTGCGATGCAATCCCTGGTCGCCCGGTGGGGTGGACCACGTGCCGCCGCGCAAGCGTCCCGTTTGGCACCAGCGCCTGCGTGCCCTGGTGCAGTCAAGGACCGGTAGCGCCGCGAGTCCGGAGCCGGCTGGCTCCGCGGCCCACGCCCCGGTCACCACAGGCTCGACGGCTGCTGGTCAGACGTCGGTAGGCCCGATGTCCGCAAGCCTGACGACCAAGCCCAAAGCCCAAGGAGTCTGACCGGTGACCTGGTCCTTCCTGAACCCTCTCTACACCGCGGTGTCCTGGATCATCGTCCAGTTCCACTCGCTCTACAGCCACATCTTCACCCCCAACGGCGGCTGGGCCTGGGGCCTGGCCATCGCCTCGATGGTGGTGGTGATCCGGATCTGCCTGATCCCGCTCTTCGTGAAGCAGATCAAGTCGACCCGGGCCATGCAGGCGATCCAGCCGAAGATGAAGGCCATCCAGGAGCGCTACAAGAACGACCGGCAGCGCCAGTCCGAAGAGATGATGAAGCTCTACAAGGAGGCGGGCACCAACCCCTTCTCGAGCTGCCTCCCGATCCTGGTGCAGATGCCGTTCTTCACCGCCCTGTACGGGGTGCTGAGCAAGGTCGCGCACAACCAGCCGATCGGTGTCATCAAGGGCGACGTGCTCGCCAGCGCCCACCAGGCACACATCTTCGGCGCCCCGCTCTCGGCGACCTTCGTCAACAGCTCGCAGACGAGCGTCAAGGTCGTCACCGCAGTGATGATCTTGATGATGTCGGCGTCGCAGTTCATCACTCAGCGCCAGCTGATGACCAAGAACATCGACCTCTCGGTGAAGACGCCGTTCATGCAGCAGCAGAAGATGCTGATGTACGTCTTCCCGGTGATGTTCGCCGTGATGGGCATCAACTTCCCCGTCGGTGTGCTGGTCTACTGGCTGACCACCAACGTCTGGTCGATGGGCCAGCAGCTGATCGTGATCCGCAACAACCCGACGCCGGGCAGCCAGGCCTGGGACGAGCGCCAGGCGCGGCTCAAGGCGGCCGGCCGGCTCAACCCGGACGGCACGGTCATCAAGGGCACCGGCCTGTTCGGCCTCTTCGGCGGTGGCAAGACGGCGGCCGCGCAGCAGCAGGCGGCGGTGGCCCTCACCGAGTCGGTGCAGGTGCGCCGCCAGCAGCCGCGCCGGCAGACCAAGGCGCAGCGGCAGCACGTGCACGGCGCTCCGGTGAAGGCCGAGGAGGCCAAGGAGGACGCCCCGCAGGAAGCCGTACCGGTGCAGGAGGACGCGGTGCCCAGCGCGCAGGGCGCGGGCAAGGCGCAGGCCTCGGGCGGGGCCAAGCGGCCGGCCGCCAAGCAGGGTGGCGGGAGCGCCAAGCGTGGTCCGCAGCAGGGCGGCGGTCAGCGGCCCAAGAAGAAGTCCTGAGCCGGCGCCCCACTCTCTGACCCTCGATTTCGGCCCGTAACCGTGGGCCCTGTCTTTGAAGGAGTCCCTCCCGTGACGGAAGGCACCACCTCCGCCGTCGAAGCCGGATCGGGCGCTGCGGCGCAGGAGTCGGCGGACACCCTGGTCGCTCGCCTGGAGCAGGAGGGCGAGATCGCGGCCGACTACCTGGAAGGCCTGCTGGACATCGCCGACCTGGACGGCGACATCGACATGGACGTGGAGGGCGACCGGGCCCTGGTGTCCATCGTCGGCGACGGCGACGACCGCAGCCTGCAGCGGCTGGTGGGTCAGGACGGGGAGGTCCTGGAGGCGCTCCAGGAGCTGACCCGGCTGGCGGTGCACCGGGAGACCGGGGAGCGCAGCCGGTTGATGCTGGACATCGCGGGCTTCCGGGCGCGCAAGCGTTCCGAGCTGGCGGAGCTGGGCGCGAAGGCCGCGGAGCAGGCCAAGCGCACCGGTGAAGCGGTGAAGCTGCGGCCGATGACGCCGTTCGAGCGCAAGGTGGTCCACGACGCGGTGGCGGCGGCGGGCCTGCGCAGCGAGTCGGAGGGCGAGGAGCCGCAGCGCTGTGTCGTCGTCCTGGCGGGCTGAGGTCCTGGCGGACTGAGGTCCAAGAAAGCGTCCCTCGTCGACCCCGTTCGCACATGCTTGTGCGGACGGGGTCGACGTTCCTCGGGGCAGTGGCGTTCCCTCGGAGCAGACGTTTCACGTGAAACGGTGGTGTGCGGGGGTCGGTGGAATCGGTGAGCGGAGAGGCTGAGATGGCGACGGAGAGTTCGGCGGCCGACGGTGCGCCCCAGGGGCTGGCTGAGGCTCCGCCACAGGCACGGGAGATCTTCGGTGAGCGGTTCCCCGCGGCGCAGCGCTATGCGGAGCTGCTGGCGTCGGCGGGGGTGCAGCGCGGGCTGATCGGGCCGCGGGAGGTGCCCCGGCTCTGGGATCGCCATGTGCTGAACTGCGCGGTGCTCGCCGAGTTGCTGCCGGCTGGTGCGACGCTCTGCGACGTGGGCTCGGGTGCCGGACTGCCGGGGATCCCGGTGGCGCTGGTGCGTCCGGACGTCTCGGTGACGCTGCTGGAGCCGCTGCTGCGGCGCACCACCTTCCTGGAGGAGGTGGTGCGGGAGCTGGGGCTGGAGAACGTCACGGTGCTGCGGGGGCGGGCCGAGGAGATGATCGGGAAGGTCTCGGTGGACATCGTCACGGCGCGGGCGGTGGCGCCGTTGGACCGGCTCGCGGGCTGGGGGCTGCCGCTGCTGCGGCCGTACGGGCAGATGCTGGCACTGAAGGGGGACACCGCGGAGCAGGAGCTCGCCGACTCGCGCTCCGCGCTGACCAAGCTGGGCGCCGTGGAGTGGTCGGTGATCCCGGTGGGCGAGAGCGCGCTCGGGGCGGCCACCCGCGTGGTCCAGGTGAAGGTCGGGGAGAGCCCCGGCGGGGTGAAGGCGGCGACCCGGCGGGCCAAGGCGGCCCGGGCGGGTCGGGCCGAGGCGCGCGGCACCGGGCGCCGCCGGCGCTGATCGGCGCGGTCCAGCGGGCCCCGGGAGCGCTGTGCGCTCCCGGGGCCGCTTGCGTTCTCGGAGTGTCGCACCGTCAGATTTCCGACAATGCGGGCAAGGTGTTTCACGTGAAACGTCGCTCGCTGCTTCCCGTAGTTCTCGACCTGCGGCTGCGCCGCGGGCTCGGCCGTGGTCGGGCGGAGACTGTTGCCGCTCCGGTTTCACGTGAAACACTGGGCCCCATGCAGGACTCGGAGACCATCGACCAGATCGATGACACCCCTATCGCACGGGCGGCGCAGGCCGCCGTCCAGGCACTGGGGCGGGCAGGCGAGGGTTTGCCCAGGCCGCCGGCGACTCGCGTGATCGTGGTGGCCAACCAGAAGGGCGGGGTGGGGAAGACCACCAGCACCGTCAACATGGCCGCCTCGCTGGCCATGCACGGGCTGCGGGTGCTGGTGATCGACCTCGATCCGCAGGGCAACGCCTCCACCGCGCTGGGCATCGACCACCACGCCGAGGTGCCGTCGATCTACGACGTGCTGGTGGAGGGCAAGCCGCTGGCCGATGTGGTGCAGCCGGTAGTGGACGTGGAGGGCCTGTTCTGCGTGCCGGCCACCATCGACCTGGCCGGTGCGGAGATCGAACTGGTCTCGCTGGTCGCCCGGGAGAGCCGGTTGCAGCGGGCGATCGCGGCCTATGAGCAGCCGCTGGACTACATCCTGATCGACTGTCCGCCCTCGCTGGGTCTGCTGACGGTCAACGCCCTGGTGGCCGGCCAGGAGGTGCTGATCCCGATCCAGTGCGAGTACTACGCGCTGGAGGGGCTGGGGCAGCTGCTGCGCAACGTCGAGCTGGTGCGGGCCCACCTGAACCCGGCGCTGCACGTCTCGACGATCTTGCTCACCATGTACGACGCCCGGACCAGGCTGGCCGCACAGGTCGCCGAGGAGGTCCGCAACCACTTCACCACCGAGGTGCTGCGCACCGCGATCCCGCGTTCGGTGCGGATCTCCGAGGCCCCCAGCTACGGGCAGACGGTGCTCACCTACGACCCGGGCTCCACCGGTGCGCTCTCCTACCTGGAGGCGGCCCGGGAACTGGCGATGCGCGCGGTCGGTCTGGACGCACCGCCCACCGCCGTGGAGCAGGCGGCCGCCGAGGCGCTCGGCGCGGTGGGACACAACCGGCACACGATCGGCGCGCAGGCGACGCCGATGGCACAGCACAGCACGATGGAGGGCAATCGGTGAGTGGTCGCAGGGGTCTGGGCAAGGGGCTGAGCGCGCTGATCCCGGCGGCCGGTTCGCCGGCGCCCGCCGGGGTCGCGGAGCCGACCGCGCCGGAGCGGTCGGCGGTGCCCGCCGCCCAGGCGGTGCCGGCGATCGGCGCGGCGTCGCCCAGCGCGGTGCCGGTGCTGCCCTCGGGGCGCGGCACGGTGGCGGCCAGGGCGGCGGGGAGCGTTCGGCTGGAGGCGGTGCAGGCTCCGGCCTCGGTGGAGCTGGTGCCGGTGGACGGGGCGCGGTTCGCCGAGCTGCCGCTGGACGTGATCACGCCCAACCCGCGCCAGCCGCGAGAGGTGTTCGACGAGGACAAGCTGGCCGAGCTGGTCGCCTCGATCAAGGAGGTGGGCCTGCTGCAGCCGGTGGTGGTGCGTCAGGTCGCTCCGGAGCGCTATGAGCTGATCATGGGCGAGCGGCGCTGGCGGGCCTCCCGCGAGGCCGGGCTGGAGCAGATCCCGGCGATCGTGCGGGCCACCGGGGACGACAAGCTGCTGCTGGACGCGCTGCTGGAGAACCTGCACCGGGCCGAGCTGAACCCGCTGGAGGAGGCGGCCGCCTACGACCAGCTGCTGCGGGACTTCGGCTGCACCCATGACGAGCTGGCGGATCGGATCGGTCGCTCGCGCTCGCATGTCTCCAACACGATCCGGCTGCTCAAGCTCTCCTCCGCGGTGCAGCGGCGGGTGGCGGCCGGGGTGCTGACCGCGGGCCACGCCCGGGCGCTGCTCGGGGTGCTGGACGGCGAGCGGCAGGACGAGCTGGCCCGGCGGATCGTCGCCGAGGGCCTCTCGGTGCGCAGCACCGAGGAGATCGTGGCACTGCTGGACCACGAGGAGAAGCCGCGTCCGGCGGCTCCCAAGGCGGGCAAGTTGCTCTCGCCGGCCTTCAACGACCTGGCCGGCCGGCTCTCGGACCGCTTCGAGACCCGGGTGAAGGTGGAGGTCTCCCAGCGCAACGGCAAGCTCGGCAAGGGCAAGGTGGTGCTGGAGTTCGCCTCGGTGGAGGATCTCAACCGGATCCTGGACAGCCTGGCACCGGGGGAGGACGGGCTGCGGCTCTCGCAGAGCTGAGTCGGCGTTCGGATGTCGCTGGACCGGTGGGTGCACGTTTCACGGTGGCTGTGTTTCACGTGAAACGTGCACCCACCGGCGTCTGTACGGGTCCTTGGGGGGCCGGGGCCGGGTGGGTGCCGGTTGATGGCAGCCCCAGGGGGAGGAACCGAACAAGGAGGTGTGCCGCATGGGTCGCAGGATCGTTCCGCTGACTTTGGACAACCTGGCGGACCTGCCCGCGCCCTGCCGCTCCTGCGTCTTCTGGGAGCTCGATCCGGTGAGCGGTCGGCAGGCGGTCGACGGGGGCAAGGCGGAGGCGGAGAAGGAGGGGTGGATCTCCGCGGTGCTGCTGGAGTGGGGGTCCTGCGGACGGCTGGTCTATGTGGACCAGGAGCCGGCCGGGTTCGTGCTCTACGCGCCGCCGGCCTACGTGCCGCGCTCGCAGTCCTTCCCGACCAGTCCGGTCTCTCCGGATGCCGTCCAGCTGATGATCAGTCGGGTGCTGCCGGGCTTTCAGGGGCAGGGCATCGGACGGGTACTGGTGCAGCAGGTGGCCAAGGACCTACTGGGGCGCGGGTTCCGGGCGATCGAGGCCTTCGGGGCGGCGGGCGGGGCGCAGTCGAGCTGCCTGCTGCCGGCCGAGCACCTGCTCGCGGTGGGGTTCAAGACGGTCCGGCCGCACCATCGCTTCCCGCGGCTGCGGCTGGAGGCGCGCGCCACGCTCTCCTGGAAGGGCGGTGCGGAGGGGGCACTGGAGCGGCTGCTCGGTGCGGGGCGCAAGGAGCCGGCACTGCGCCCGTTCTGATCCGCCGTCGGCCGGGGGCGGGCGGCGACCGACGGTACGACGAAGGGGCGGGCCCGCGTGGGCCCGCCCCTTCGCTCTGCCGCCACTGGCGGCTCAGGCCTTGTTGACCGTGATGATGCCCTCGAGGTCGCGCAGCAGCGCGGCCTTCGGCTTGGCACCGACGATGCTCTTCACGACCTCGCCGTTGACGTAGACGTTCAGCGTCGGGATGGAGATGACGCCGTACTGCGCGGCGACGGCCTGGTTGCTGTCGACGTCGATCTTGGCGACGGTCAGCTGGTCGCCGTACTCGTCGGCGATGGTCTCCAGGATGGGGGCCACCATCTTGCAGGGGCCGCACCACTCGGCCCAGAAGTCGACCAGGACGGGCTTGTCGCTCTTCAGGACCTCGCTGTCGAAGGTCGCGTCGGTCACGGTCTTGGTGGCGCCGGCCACGGGGACTCCTAGGGTCGCGTTTCGGGGTGCTGCTCGGTGGGGTTCAGGCATGACAACAACAGGGAGGCGGATTCTGTTTCACCGCCTCCCAGGACGGCTTCAGACCGCGACGGCGGCCTTGGCCTCCTGCTCGGCCGCGTGGGCCAGGTGGGCGAGGTAGCGCTCGGCGTCGAGCGCGGCGGAGCAGCCGGTGCCGGCGGCGGTGATTGCCTGGCGGTAGCTGTGGTCGACCACGTCGCCGGCGCCGAAGACACCGGGGATGTTGGTGCGGGTGGTGGGGGCGTCCACCTTGAGGTAGCCCTCGGCGTCCAGCTCCAGCTGACCGGTGAAGAGCTCGGTGCGCGGGTCGTGGCCGATCGCGATGAAGAGACCGGTGACCGGCAGCTCGCGCAGCTCGCCGGTGGTCGTGTCGCGCAGGGTGACGTGGGTGAGCTTCGGGTCGCCGTGGATGGCCTCGACCGCGCTGTCCCAGGCGAAGCTGATCTTCGGGTCGGCGAAGGCGCGCTCCTGCATCGCCTTGGAGGCGCGCAGCTCGCCGCGGCGGTGCACGACGGTGACGCTCTTGGCGAAGCGGGAGAGGAAGGTGGCCTCCTCCAGAGCGGTGTCCCCGCCGCCGACCACCGCGATGTCCTGGTCCCGGAAGAAGAAGCCGTCGCAGGTCGCGCACCAGGAGACGCCGCGGCCGGAGAGCGCGTCCTCGCGGGGCAGGCCGAGCTTGCGGTGCTGGGAGCCGGTGGTGACGATCACGGCGTGGGCCCGGTGGACGGTGCCCTCGGAGTCGGTGACGGTCTTGATGTCGCCGGTGAGGTCGACCGCGACGATGTCGTCCGGGACCAGCTCGGCGCCGAAGCGCTCGGCCTGGGCGCGCATGTTGTCCATCAGCTCGGGGCCCATGATGCCGTCCCGGAACCCGGGGAAGTTCTCCACCTCGGTGGTGTTCATCAGGGCACCGCCCGCCGTGACCGCGCCCTCGAAGACCAGAGGCTTGAGAGAGGCCCGTGCGGTGTAGAGAGCCGCTGTGTAGCCGGCGGGGCCGGAACCGATGATGATCACGTTACGGACGTCACTCACTGAATCTCCTGGTTCGCATCGCGACCCGCGCCAGGCGGGCAGGGTGGCGGTCCTGCTCCGCCGCCCGGGACAACGACTGACCAGTCTGGCGCATTCCCAGGGCGTGGCCTACCAGGGCCCACCCAATGGATGGGTGCGGCGCACAGTCGCAGGCTGGTCAGGAGGCCGGGACCTCCTCGTGCAGCAGGACGCCGGCCGGGGTGCCGTCCGCGCAGCCGGGGGTGAGCAGGAAGACGTCCAGCGCGGTCGAACTCCCGCTGACCCGGAAGACGTAGACGTCCACCGGGGCGGACTGGAAGCTGCCGTGCGTGACGAGCAGCGGCTGCTCGTCACGGTGGCCGGCGACGGCGCCCTGGACGCAGCTGGGCAACTTGGCTGGCGCGGCATTCGGGGTGGGGTTCTCCTGCTCGCTGCTGGCGTGCGGCAGCGAGCTGTGGCCGCTGGGGGAGGTGGGTAGCAGTTGCCGGAGCTGCTTGGGCAGGCCGGCGGCCGTGAACGCGGGGCCGCCCGGGCTGCCGCTGGGCGTGGCGGGCATGGCGGTGTCGGGCTTGCCCTGCTGGGCGCCCACGGCGGCGGAGCCGGCCGCCTGGTGCGCGTCGTCGCCGAGGCCGGAGACCACAACGACGGTGCCGAGGCTGAACACCGCGAGGCAGGCGACGGCGGCGGCCAGCAGCGCGCCGCGGCGGCGCTGGCGGGATCGGCCGGGGCCGGTGCTCCGGTCGGCGCGGCGCGGCGGTGCGACGGACTCCGCCGGACGCTGGGGCGCGGCGGTGGCGGCGGTGCGGGCGGTGCCGGCGGTGGTGCGGGCGGTGGCGGGCTCGGCGAGTGCAGCGGCCAGTGCGGCGTCGATCCGTCGCGCGACATCCGCTGGCATCGCCGGTGGCTCGTCCTCGGCGAGCAGCTCGGTCAGCTCGGCCAGGGCCGCCAGCGTGTCCGCACAGTCGGGGCAGCGGGACAGGTGCTCGCGCAGTTCCGCGGCCTCGGTGGCGGCGAGCAGCTCCTCCTGCAGATCGGCGAGCTGGTCGACGGTGGGATGGGACGCGGGCGGCGCCGACTCGACGGGTTCGGGTGTCTGGTTCGTCATCGGGGCGTCGCGTCTCCTTCCAGGCTCGGATCTTGGGTGGGGATGCCGGAGCCCTGGGATGGGACGGAACCGGCGCCCGATGGGTTCCCCGGTCTCGGGCCGGGTGATGTTTCACGTGAAACGTCCGGCGGTGCTTCGCGTGGTGCTGCTTCACGTGGCTGTGTTTCACGTGGCTGTGTTTCACGTGAAACGTGGTCGCCGCGGTCCTGCGGACGCAGGTGGCGGACCAGGGGCAGCAGCCGGGCCCGGCCGCGGGCACAGCGGCTCTTCACGGTGCCGACCGGGACGCCCAGCAGCTCGGCGGCCTCGGCGACCGGGTAGCCCTGCATGTCGACCAGCACCAGCGCGGCCCGCTGATCGGCCGGCAGTCCGGCCAGCGCGGCGCCGAGTTCGCGGCGCAGCTCCTGGCGGAGCACCAGGGCCTCGGCGGGCTCGGCGGCGGGGACCAGGGAGTCGAGCCGGCCCGGCTCCTCGTCCAGCGAGCCGGCCCGCCTGCTGCCGGCCCGCCGGGCCCGGTCCAGGCAGGCGTTGACCACGATCCGGTGCAGCCAGGTGGTGACGGCCGCGCGGCCCTGGAAGGTGTGTGCGGCGCGCAGGGCCGAGACCAGCGCGTCCTGCAGCGCGTCGGCGGCCTCCTCCCGGTCGCTCAGGGTGCGCACGGCGAGCGCCCAGAGGCGGTCCCGGTGGCGCCGCACCAGCAGGCCGAAGGCGGCTTGGTCGCCGGCCACGTGCCGGGCCAGCAACTCGGCGTCGCTCGCCTCGTCGAGGTCGGACGTGAGGGCTTGGTGAGCCCCGGGTGGCTCTGGTCGTGCCGGTCCTGCCATCTGCCTGCCCCTCGGGTGCCGCTTGGTGCGGTCGGCTGGTGCTCCCGGCAGCCGTGCCGCGTGACGGCCTGCTGCTGGGGTCAGCCGGTGACCTTGATCGTGGTCACCTGGCCGCGGTAACTGCCGCTCCCATCCTTGGGGAGGCTGGTCAGCCAGATCAAGAGGTAGCGGGAGTTGACCGGGGAACTCAGCCGGAACTGCGCGTCCTCGCCGGTGGCGGTGGCCAGCGGCTGGCCGAAGTCGCCGAGCTGGGTCGGCGGGTTGGCGCCGGTGGCGGTGGGAACTCGTAGTTCGGCGGTGGTGCTGCCGATGAACTGGACCTCGACCGAGCGGACCGGCTTGGCCGTGCCGAGGTCGACCAGCAGGCCGGTGCCGTGGCCGAGGGTGGTCAGGTCCTGGAAGTAACCGTCGGTCTGCCAGGCGTTGTCGGGGTTGCCGCTGTTGATCTGGGAGATCAGGTTGGGGTGCATCGGGCCGGTGCCGGACGGGTTGAAGGACTGAATGGTGCTGATCGCCAACGGGGTGGGGCCGGCCGTGGCGGAGGCGCTGACCGAGGGCGTGCTGCCGAGGCCGGAGCCGCCGAGGGCCTGCCTGTCGCCGCTCTTGCCGAGCTGACCGGCCAACTCCCAGGAGCCGTAACCGATGGCGGCCAGCAGCAGCACCGAGACCGTCCAGTTCAGCACCCGCCTGGCCCGGCGGCGCGGGCGCGGGCGCGGCGCGGGCCCCGGCTGGACCGGCCTGGGCTGGACCGGGCCAGGGGCGGATGCCGGCCCCGGGCCGGGGCGGTGGCCGCCGGGCGGGACCGGGCGCAGCGTCTGGGTGCGGGGACTGCCCTGACCCGGTGCCGGGTAGCGGGGGGTGGCGCGGTCCAGGGTGCCCGGCGCCGACTCGGGCTGGCGGATCCGCGGCAGCAGCGAGATCTCCTTGGCCAGCGCGGCCGGCGAGGTGATCGGCGCCCGCTGGTCGCCCAGGGCGCGCACCGCGAGGTCGGCCAGGCCCTGGTGGACGTCGGCCCGCAGCTGGGCCGGCGGGGTCAGGCTGTCCCCCTCGGGCACGCCTGCCAGGTCGTAGCGGCCCTCCGGATCCGGCCAGCGGTGGGTCAGCGCGGCGTACAGCAGAGTGCCGATCGCCCGGGTGTCCGTCAGTTCGGCGTCCTGCTCGGGCAGTCCGCGCACCGCCGCGTCGACGGCCACCCCGTTGATCCGGTACTGGCCGGTGTCGGTGCGCAGCACGCAGCGCGGGGTCAGCCGAAGGTGGGAGCGGCCGCCCTGGTGGGCGGCGGCGATCGCATCGGTGACCTGACGGGCCATCTGGTAGGCGTCGTAGGGCGTCATCGGGCCCGGGCCGAGCAGGGTGGCCAGGTCGGTGGCGTCCGGCAGCCACTCCCGGATCACGTAGACCAGCTCGCCCTCCTGGACGGCGTCCAGCACCTGCACGAAGCGCGGGTCGCCGAGGAGCGCGGCGGAGCGGGCGGCGGCCAGCACCTTCTCGGCCCGCCGGTTGCCCGCCGCGAGCAGGTGGACGCCCACGGCGCGGCGCAGCTTCTCGTCCACCGCGCGCCAGCTGCTGAACACGTCCGAGTGGGAGATGCACTCCTCCAGCCGGTAGCGGTCGGCGATCCGGTCGCCGCTGTGCCGCTCCGGGACCGGCAGCCGCTCGGGCAGCGCGTCGCCGTCGGGGTCCTCGTCCTCGTCCGCGGCCTCGTGCTGGTCGTCGCCGGCGGCGCTCTCCGGGTCCGCCGCCGGGTCGGTGTCAGCCTCGTCGGCTGCTTCGTCGTCGGCTTCGGCCTCGGCGTCGCTCGGGGCGTCGTCGGGGGACCGTCCGGCGGCCGGTGCGGCCGTGGCGAGCGCCGGCAGGGCCTGGGTTGCGGCCAGCTCGGCGTCGGGGTCGCCCGGGGCCCCGGCGGCGCGATCGGCCAGCTCGGCGGCGATCTCGGCGGCGGAGAGCGGCGCGGTGATCTCGCCGGACACCTCGCTCGGGGTCTCGACCGCGTCCTCGGCGGTCGAACGTTCGACGACTGCCTTGGTGTGATCCTTGGTGCGATCAGCCACCGTCGTCCTGCCTCCCCTTGTAGCGCCCGGTGCGGATCCCCGCCGACTCGCCCTTCAGGGGGCGGCCAGGCGACGACCCGGGTCTGCAGACCAAGTAGTTCGACACAATTGTGCCCACTCTTGCCACCCGAGTACGACCACGGACGGGGCCATCCGGTTCCGCCCGGGCCGGAAGCGTTCGGTAGGTAGACAAACTGATCTGCGATCAGCGGCCCAGTCGGGTACGGACCATGCCGATCATCGCGTTGAGTTCCTCGATCCGCATCCGTCGGGCCAGCGTGAGGAAGACGGCCAGCTGGGCCGCTCCGGCGACCAGCACCGCGAGCACGCTGCCCAGCCAGCCGTCCAGCAGCTCGCCGAGCACCAGCGCGAGCAGGAACCCGACCAGCGCGGCCGGCAGGCAGGCGATCGCCAGGCGGGCGTAGGTCTTGGCGATCCGTGCCGTGTCCAGGCCGCCGATCCGCAGCTTGAGCTTGGGCAGCGCGACCGCCACGCCCACCAGGTAGGAGGCGCCGTAGCCGAGCGCCATCCCGGTGACCGCCCACTGGGCCGGCAGCAGCAGGAAGCAGAGCAGCGCGGCGGCGGCCTGGGCGGCGGCGACCCAGACGGTGTTGGAGAACGGGGTGCGGGTGTCCTCGTAGGCGTAGAAGCCGCGCAGCAGCACGTACTGGACCGAGTAGGGGATCAGGCCGAGGGCGAACGCGGAGAGCATGAAGCCGACCGCGGTGGTGCCGTGCGCGGCGCTGCCGCCGTTGCCCAGGCCGTAGATCGCGCCGCCGATCTGCGGGCCCAGGGCGAGGAAGAGGAAGGCGGCGGGGACGATCGCCACCGCCGAGGTGCGCAGCCCGTAGGAGAGGTCGTCGCGCACCGCGGCGGCGTCGCCGTCGGCGGCCGCGCGGGAGAGCCGGGGCAGCACCGCGCTCATCACCGAGACGGTGATCACCGCCATCGGCAGCTGCCAGATCAGCAGCGCGTTGGAGTAGGCGGCGAGGCCCACGCCGAGGTAGCCGGCCGTGGCGGCCTTGCCGCCGGCGGCGGTCGCCAGCTGAGTGACCACCAGGTAGCCGGCCTGGTTGGCCAGCACGAACAGGAAGGTCCACTTGGCCAGCCGGGCGGCCTTGCCCAGCCCGTGCCCGCGCCAGTCGAAGCGCGGCCGGAAACGGAAGTCGGCGGCCCGCAGGTACGGGATCATCGCCAGCGCCTGGACGGCCAGGCCCAGCAGGGTGCCGACACCGAGCAGCCGCAGGCCTTCGGGGCTGACGCTCGCGGGGGTGACCCGGCTGTGCTGGAAGGTGCCGAAGACCCACAGGTACATCGCGAAGGTGAAGATCACCACGACGTTGTTGAGCACCGGGGTCCACATCATGGCGCCGAACCGACCGCGCGCGTTGAGGATCTGCCCCATCACCACGTGCACGCCCATGAAGAAGATGGTCGGCAGGCAGTAGCGCGCCAGCGCCACCGTGGTGTCGGCGCCGGTCGTCGTGCTCATCAGCGAGTGCGAGATCAGCTGGACCAGGAGCGGGGCGGCCAGCACGGCCACGAAGACCACGCCGGCCAGGCCGGTCATCACCAGGGTGAGCAGGCGGTTGGCGTAGGCGGTGCCGCCGTCCTCGTCCTGCTTCATGCTGCGCACCAGCTGCGGGACGAAGACGGCGTTCAGCGCGCCGCCGCCGATCAGGATGTAGAGCAGGGTGGGCAGGGTGTTGGCGGCCGAGTAGGAGTCGCCCATGGTGCCGACGCCGATCGCGGCGGCGATCACCATGGTGCGCAGGAAGCCGGTGGCCCGGGAGACCAGGGTGCCGGCCGCCATGATCGCGCTGGAGTTCAGCAGGCCGCTGACCCGGCCGCGGGTGACGGCGGGGCCGTCGGGGTCGGCCGGGCCGTCCGCTCCGCCCTGGTCCGCGGGGTCGGTGGGGTCGGTGGGGCCGAGGGGGCCATCGGGCCGGTCCGGGCCGCCGGGCTCGGCGACCGGCGTGCCGCGCGGGGACGGCTTGTCGCGCGGGGCCGGGTCGGTGGTCGGGACCGCGGTCGCCTCGGCGGTCCGGCCGGACCGTACGCCGACCTCCTCGGCGCTCAGCGGCGGATCGAACTCGATCACCGGGAACGGCCGCTCAGGCACCTCGGCGACGGCGCCCGAGCCGCGCCGGGCGGGGGCGCCGGCCGGCTCGGGTTCGGCGGTCGGCAGGTCGAGCGCGGGAGCCGTCGCGGCGGCCGGGCGGATCCAGCGGGAGATGGGGACCACCGGCTCGTCCAGCGGTTCGGCGTGGTCGCGCTGCTGCGGCGGCAGCGCGTTGCCGGTGTCGTTCTGATCCCGAGCAGGAGCAGGAGCAGGAGCAGGACCATCGGCCTCGGTGGAGCCGGCCGCGGCGGTGGCGGCGGGCGCCGGGTCGGTCTCCTGGTCGTACGGCCCGCGCCCGGCCCCGGTGGCGTACGGATCGGCGGCGAACGGGTCACGCGCGAAGGTCTCGGCGAGGTACCAGTCGGATTCGTCGGCCGCCGCGCCGCTGGGTGCCGTCGCCGGGCGCTGGTCGCCGTTGCGCGAGTCCTTCCCTTGCGGCCCGGCAGGGGGGACCGCCTTGCTGCGCTCGGTCATGCCACCTCATCGCTGGTCGGATCCGGCCGTCTCGCCGAGACCTACTGTCTCATCACCGAAGACCCGAATCCGGCTTTCGACGCCGAGCGCTAAGGGTGCGCCGCAGCCCCTTCAGCGGTTGCCCGCTCGTCCGGTTCGGACGGATTCGTCCCCAAGGGTGACTCGCCGTCCGCTGTCGAGGCCCCGTCGGTGCCCTCGGGCGCGTCCGGGTCGGTCAGCGGTGCGTCCGGATCCTCGTCGGGCTCGCCACTGCGCTTGCGGCGCTGCAGGAAGATCCGCAGTCCGGCGAGCAGCACCAGCGCGCCGCCGGCGCCGACCACCCACCACACCCCGCTGGTCACCTGGGTCACCTCGACGGTGAACTGCACCTCGGTCCCGAACGGCTGCGCGTCGGGGCCGGTGGTGTACAGCTGGGCGGTCATCTGCACCGGCCCGTTGCCCTTGGCCTGGGCGAGGAACTTGGGCGAGGTGCTCTGGCCGGCGCTCAGCACGATGTCCTGCTGCTTGCTGACGTTCAGTCGGGTCGGCTGGCTCGAGGTGAGCCGCAGTTCCAGGTTGGTCACCGACTGCGTGAGCTCGTTGCGGACACTGACCTGGATCATGCCCTCATTGCCCGCGAGCGTGATCTTGCTGCTCTTCTTCGGGATGAACACCGCGCCGGTCAGCTGGGTCAGGTAGCTCTGGACGTCGTTGCGGTAGGTGCCGCCGGTGGGCTCGGCGCCGCGCCAGGCGGTGGAGACCGAGCGGAGCATGGCGGCGCCGAACGGGCCGTTGACCCGGTTCTGGAGGGTGAGGATCCGCAGCAGCGAGTCCACCTCGTTCTGGGTGTCGGCGACCGACTTGAAGCCGCTGGCCGGCAGTTCGCCGCCGCGCAACGCACCGGGGTAGTTGTCGGCGGGGGCGATCACGGTGCCGTCGGTGGCCGACTCGGCGGGGGTGCTGGTCACCTGGTCCAGCGTCGTCATCCGGATCCACTGGCCCTGCGCCTTCAGCAGCGACTCCTGGAGGACCTGCGCGGTGTCGGCGGACAGGTCGCGCGGCGGCATCACCACCAGGGTCCGCGAGGTGGTTGGCCGCTCCTGGGAGATCGCCAGGGTCTCGGCGAGCAGCCGCTGCTCGGCCGCCGACTTCGCCCCCGGAGCGCCCGGGTTGTAGGACTGCAGCAGGTCCGCGATGGTGCTGTCGGCGACCACCGCCGTCTGTCCGTTCGGCAGCGGTCGCGCCGCGTTCGGGGTGTAGTTCAGGGAGCGTGGATCGGTCACGCTCGCGCCGTTCACCACCACCCGCGAGCCGCCCAACTGCTGGGCGACCTGGGCGGTCTGCTGGTCCAGGTAGCCCTGGTAGGGCCAGGCGACGTCGTCCTGCGGGTCCACCGAGAGCCGGCCCTCGACGGTCAGCTGGCCGGCCTGCTGGGCCTTGCTGAGGGCGGTGTTCAGCGCGGGCAGATTGCCGCCGTTGTGCGCGATCGAGGCCAGGTCGGGGTCGCCGTAGGGAAGCGCGACCACCTCGTCGCCCGACTTGGTGACGGCGTCGCGCAGGTCCGCCAACCACTGCGTGGCGACCGCTCGCCCGGTGCCGGCGGTGGTGGTGTCGTCCCGGGCCGGGGTACCGGGGTCCTGGCCGGGCAGCTGGACCCGGTACGGCTTGGTCATCGCGAACACCGCGTCCAGCAGGTCCGGGTCGATCACCCAGGTCAGCGACGGGATGCTCTTGCCGAGGGCGACCAGCTGGCCCAGCCGCCCGTCCGGCTTCAGATCGGTGGCCAGGCTGTCGTCGCGCAGTACCGAGGTCTGGTCCGCGTCCGGCATGGTCTGGGCGACCAGCTCGGGGGCGTGGGTGAGCGGCCAGAGGGCGGCGACCTGGCTGGGGTTGGCGTCCGTGCTGCCGCTCGGGAAGTACGGCAGCAGGGTGCGGCCGATGCCGACCGGGTGAGTGGCGGTCGGGTCGTCCGAGTTCGCGGCCTCGACCTCCACCGCCAGCTCGTAGGCGCCGAGCTGAGTCAGCTTCAGGTCGCTCTGCGCCACCTGCGGCAGGGTGAACGGGACCTTGGCGCCCGGTGCCAGGTCGCCCACGTTCGCCACGGGAGCGGACAGCGACGAGCCGTCGCTGCTGCTCGGGTCGGTCCGGGTGGTCACCGCGGCGATCGAGCTGCGGTGCAGCGGCTGCTGCCTGCTCTGGCCCAGCGCCAGGACCAGCTGCGCCGCCTTGATCGTGCTGGTGCCGGTGTTGGTGAGGGTGCCGGTGATGTTCAGCGGGTCGCCGGGGGCCGCGTTGGGCTGTTGCACGGCGGAGATGGCGACCGTGACCGGGAAATCGGGCGACTGGGCGGCGAACTCGGACCTGGTGCCACCGGCGGCGACGGCCGGCGCGACGGCGGTGGTGCCCAGCAGCGCCAGCGCGCCGGTGAGCAGGGCGGAGGAACGCAGCGCCCGGGTCAGCCGCCCGGTGGGCGGGACAGGGTCGGCCTGACCCTTGGTGTGCCGTGCTGGCTCGCCCACGCGCTTCGCCCTCGCCGTCCTGATCCGCGGTCGTCATCGCCCCGGCCCGCGCTGCCGCGACGACACGCGGCGGCGGGCTCGCGCCCGCTGCGGACCATCGGTCCCACCGGCATGGTAACGACGCTGCCCGGTCCGCAGTGTTGCGGGCCGGGCAGCAGGGGCCGACAGCGGGGCGCATCGTGCGGCCGGAAAAAGCCGCGAGCTGCGAGGCTGCCCGGGCACGTACCCTTGTGAGCCGTGTCCAACGCCAATGAATCCACCGCCGCCCGCCCCGTTCCCGCCGACCCGATCGGCGCGCTGCCAGGCCTGAGCGAGGCCCAGACGCTGGGTCTGCACGAGTTGCTCCGGGTCTCCCCGGTCGCGGACGAGATCGCCCGGCGGTTCCAGGAGGCCGGCTTCCGGCTGGCCCTGGTCGGCGGTTCGGTACGGGACGCGCTGCTCGGCCGACTCGGCAACGACCTGGACTTCACCACCGACGCCCGGCCCAAGGAGGTGCTCAAGCTGGTCCGTGGTTGGGCCGACGCGGTCTGGGACGTGGGCATCGCCTTCGGCACGGTCGGTGCCCGCAAGGACACCTCGGACGGCAGCTTCCTGATCGAGATCACCACGTACCGCAGCGAGGCCTACGACCGCACCTCGCGCAAGCCCGAGGTGACCTACGGCGACAGCATCGAGCAGGACCTGGTCCGCCGCGACTTCACGGTGAACGCGATGGCCGTGGACCTGCCGGGGCGCGGCTTCGTCGATCCGCACCACGGCCTCGAGGACCTGGAGGCCCGGGTGCTGCGCACGCCCGCGACGCCCGAGGAGTCCTTCTCCGACGACCCGCTGCGGATGATGCGCGCCGCCCGCTTCGCCGCCCAGCTGGACTTCGAGCTCGCGCCCGAGGTGGTCGCGGCGATGACCGCGATGGCGGAGCGGATCTCCATCGTGTCGGCCGAGCGCGTCCAGGCCGAGCTGAACAAGCTGCTGCTCGCCAAGCACCCGGTGAAGGGCCTGCGGCTGCTGGTGGAGACCGGGCTGGCCGACCACGTGCTGCCCGAGCTGCCCGCCCTGCAACTGGAGGAGGACGAGCACCACCGGCACAAGGACGTCTACGAGCACTCGCTCACCGTGCTGGAGCAGGCCATCGCGCTGGAGCAGGAGGGCCCGGACCTGACGCTGCGGCTGGCCGCGCTGCTGCACGACATCGGCAAGCCGCGCACTCGTCGCTTCGAGGCGGACGGGCGGGTCTCCTTCCACCACCACGAGATGGTCGGCGCGAAGATGACCCGCAAGCGGATGCGGGAGCTGAAGTACTCCAAGGAGCTGATCGACGACGTCGCGCGGCTGGTCGAGCTGCACCTGCGGTTCCACGGCTACGGCGGCGGCGAGTGGACCGACTCCGCCGTGCGCCGCTACGTCAACGACGCAGGTCCGCTGCTGGAGCGCCTGCACAAGCTGACCCGCTCCGACTGCACCACCCGCAACAGGAAGAAGGCCGTGACCCTGTCGCGCACCTACGACGGGCTGGAGGAGCGGATCGCCCAGCTCAAGGAGCAGGAGGAGCTCGACGCGATTCGCCCCGCGCTGGACGGCAACCAGATCATGGGGCTGCTCGACCTGAAGCCGGGCCCGCTGGTGGGCAAGGCCTACCAGCACCTGCTGGAGCTGCGCCTGGAGCACGGCCCGATGGAGCACGAGGCGGCGGTGGCGGCCCTCAAGGAGTGGTGGGCGGCGGAGCAGGGCGGCGCCTGATCGCGGCGGGCCCACCGCCGGTCGCGCGGTCGCGCGCCTGGCGGTGGGCCGAGGGCCGCTGTCAGACGCTGGCCGGGGCCCCCGAGCCGCCCCCCGAGGTGTCGTCCGGAGTGCTGCTCGGCGCGCTGCCCGGCGTGTTGGGGGCCAGGCAGAGGACGAAGCTGTCGCCGGCGTTCGGGTGCGCGTAGTAGGTGGTGGCGGCCGGGTAGCCGGCGCAGGCCGTGGCGGGGTCCTCCAGGCTGGCGACCCGGCCGAGCACCCGGTACTGGGCCTTCTTGTCGCTGCACGGCACCACGGCCACCTCGGGGTCGGCCTGGTTCTGGATCGCCGCGCCGTTGCTGTCCCGCAGGCAGTCGCCGCCGGCGGCGTTCAGCACCGAGGTGCCGACCACGTCGTCGCCGGCGGCGGGGCCGCCGAGGCTGGCGAGCAGCAGGGCCAGCACCGTGATCGAGGCCGCCACCGAGGCGAGGGGCACCAGCAGCATCCAGATCGCCCCGCGCTTGGTGAGCGGGGTGCCGGGGTCGAGCTGCTGGCCGTGCGTGCCGGGTGCGGGCGGCGGGAGTTGACGGATCTTCTGATAGGCGGACCGGGTGCGCAGCAGGGCGATCAGCGTGAAGAGCGGTGAGAGGTAGCCCCACCAGCCGCGCAGCAGGGTGTACTGGGAGAGCTGACGGACCGTCGCCGTGCCGCAGACCTGGCAGTAGGGCCCCGGCTGGCGCAGGAAGCGCATCAGCACGATCAAGCCCTGGTGCCCGTACACCGTGACGTTCGCGGCCGGCATGCCGCCGCAGATCCGGCAGTTGGGCGGCACCGGGTGGCCGTAGCCGTAGACGTACCAGGCCTGGGTGTGGCCGGCGGGGGCGTGGCCGGCGTCGACCGGTGGGGCGAACGGGTCGGGGGCGTACGGGTTGGGGGCGTACGGGTTCGGCGCCGCGTCCTGCGGCTGAGCCGGTGTGGTCGGGGGGACCGGGGGCATCGGCGGCACCGGCACTGCCTGCGTCGGGAGGACCGGCGGGGGCAGCACAGGTGGCGGCAGGACGAGCGGCGGCAGGGTGGGCATCGGTGGGCGGTCGGAGGGCTCCGCCGGCGGCGTCGGCGGGGTGTGCGGGTTCGGTGGCTGGTACGGATTGCTCACGACGGCTCTCCGAGCGCGGCACGACGGCCAGGGGGCGGCAGACAAGGAGCAGGGTGGAGTGGAACGGTGACGCGATGGTGCGCACGTACCCTAGCGATTCACGCCGCTACGGTCAGCAGTGCCCGGGTCACCCGGGTCGACGGGCGTACAGCGCGGCGCTGAGCCCGTACAGCGCGGCGACGCCGAGCACCACGCCAGGCGAGCGTCCGTTCAGCGGCAGCACCAGCGCGGTGACCCCGGCCGCCGCCACGAAGGCGACGTTGAAGAGCACGTCGTAGAGGGCGAAGACACGGCCCCGGTAGTCGTCCTCCACCGCGTTCTGCACGATCGTGTCGGCGCAGATCTTGGTCCCCTGGGTGACCACGCCGAGCAGCAGTGCGGCGGCCATCGCCGGTCCGGCGGTGAAGAAGAGTCCGAGCCCGGGGACGAAGACGGCGGCCGAGCCGAGGCAGGCGACCATCCAGCCGGTCAGCCCGAGCCGCCGGGTGAACCACGGACTGACGACCGCGGCCAGGAAGAAGCCGAGCGCCGAGAGGCCGAGCGCGGTGCCGAGGGTGGCCAGCCCCGCCTGGCTGTCGGCGGGGTTGTTGAAGGTGTAGCGCGAGAGCATCAGCACGGTGACGATCAGCACGCCGTAGCAGAACCGCGCCGCGGTGACGGCGGCGAGCGCGTGCAGGGCGGGCCGGCTCTCCTTGACCAGGTGGCGGATCCCCTCGAGCAGCGCGTGCCCGGCCTGGCCGAGCGCGGCGCGCAGGTCGGGACGGTCCGGGTGGTGCTCGGGACCGAGCAGTTCCGGGGCCATCCGGCGAGCGGCCAGCGCGGCGGCGAGGTAGAGCATGGCGGCGACGGTGACCAGGGCGGCGTCGGCGTCCGGTCCCGGGGCCATGACCTGGTGGCAGACGAAGCCGATGCCACCGCCGCCGGCGGCCGCGATGGTGCCCGCGGTGGGGGAGAGCGCGTTGGCCGTGACCAGTTGGGTGGGCGCGACGACCCGGGGCAGTGCTGCCGACAGGCCGGCCAGGATGAACCGGTTGAGCGCGGTGACCAGGAGCGCGGAGGCGAAGAAGAGCCACTCGGGCGCTCGGCCGAGCAGCAGTGCGGCGGTCGCCAGGCCCAGGCCGAAGCGGGCCAGGTTGCCGACGAGGAGAACCTGGCGGCGGCGCCAGCGGTCGAGCAGCACCCCGGCGAACGGGCCGATCACCGAGAACGGCAGCAGCAGCACCGCCAGCATCGAGGCGATGTCGGTGGGGGAGGTCTGACGCTCCGGGGAGAAGATCACGTAGGAGGCCAGCGAGACCTGGAAGACCCCGTCGGAGAGCTGGGAGAGCAGCCGGACGGTCAGCAGCCGCCGGAAGTCCCGGGTGCCCAGCAGCGAGCGGAGGGTGGCGCGGTCAGCGGACGGGGTGCTGGGGGCCGGGGCCGGCCTTCTGGTGATCGCCACGCGCTCAGGGTGTCATGACGATGGCCGATGTTTCACGTGAAACATCGGCCATCGTCATGAGACAGGCTCAGCGTTCAGTACTAAGGCGCTCAGCGCTCGACCTCACCGCGGATGAACTTCTCGACGTTCTCCTTGGCCTCGTCGTCGAAGTACTGCACCGGCGGGGACTTCATGAAGTACGAGGACGCCGACAGGATCGGGCCACCGATGCCACGGTCCTTGGCGATCTTCGCGGCGCGCACGGCGTCGATGATCACACCGGCCGAGTTCGGGGAGTCCCAGACCTCGAGCTTGTACTCCAGGTTCAGCGGAACGTCACCGAAGGCGCGGCCCTCGAGGCGGACGTACGCCCACTTGCGGTCGTCGAGCCAGGCGACGTAGTCGGACGGGCCGATGTGGACGTTCTTGGCGCCCATGTCGCGGTCCCGGATCTGCGAGGTGACGGCCTGCGTCTTCGAGATCTTCTTGGACTCCAGGCGCTCGCGCTCGAGCATGTTCTTGAAGTCCATGTTGCCGCCGACGTTCAGCTGCATGGTGCGCTCGAGGACGACACCGCGGTCCTCGAAGAGCTTCGCCATCACGCGGTGCGTGATGGTGGCGCCCACCTGCGACTTGATGTCGTCACCGACGATCGGCACGCCGGCCTCGGTGAACTTGTCCGCCCACTCCTTGGTGCCCGCGATGAACACCGGCAGGGCGTTCACGAAGGCGACCTTGGCGTCGATGGCGCACTGCGCGTAGAACTTGGCAGCGTCCTCGGAACCCACCGGCAGGTAGCAGACCAGGACGTCGACCTGGCGGTCCTTGAGGATCTGCACCACGTCGACCGGAGTCTCGTCGGACTCCTCGATGGTCTCCCGGTAGTACTTGCCGAGGCCGTCGAGGGTGTGGCCCCGCTGCACGGTGATGCCGGTCGGCGGCACCTCGCAGATCTTGATGGTGTTGTTCTCGCTGGCGCCGATGGCGTGCGCGAGGTCCTGGCCGACCTTCTTGGCGTCGACGTCGAAGGCCGCGACGAACTCCACGTCGCTGACGTGGTACTCGCCGAACTGCACGTGCATCAGCCCGGGGACCTTGCCGGCCGGGTCGGCGTCCTTGTAGTACTCGACACCCTGCACCAGCGACGCGGCGCAGTTACCCACGCCGACGATGGCTACGCGAACCGAACCCATTCCGGTTGCTCCCTGTGATCTCGTGAGGTCCACCGGAGACCGGCGGCCCTCGTCCTGCTTCTCATCTGACTCATCGACGGGCGCACTGCGCCCACTTCCGCCGCGTGGCTCAGGGCAGACGCGGCAGCGGCACTCCTAGACGGAGCGCCCCGGGCGGTCGTGCGGTGGCCGGAGCGGATCGGGGGATCCGCTCTCGTCGCCACGGCCGTCCGAAGACTGTGGTGTCGCGGCCCTGCCCGGCGGGGCGACGGTACGCCCGGTCCGGTTGGCCCGCTCGGTCTCGATCAGCTCGTTCAGCCAGCGGACCTCGCGCTCCACCGACTCCAAGCCGTGCCGCTGCAGTTCGAGCGTGTAGTCGTCGAACCGCTCACGGGTGCGCGCGATCGAACTGCGCATCCGCTCCAGCCGCTCCTCCAGCCGGCTGCGACGCCCCTCCAGGACGCGCATCCGCACCGCTCTGTCGGTCTGGCCGAAGAAGGCGAAGTGCACCCCGAAGTGCTCGTCCTCCCAGGCGTCCGGACCGGAATCGGCCAGCAACTCCTCGAAGCGTTCCTTGCCCTCCGGGGAGAGCCGGTAGACGATCTTCGACCGCTTGCCGTTCAGCGCGGTGGCCGGGACGTAGGCGGTGTCCGGGTTGTCCTCGACCAGGAAGCCCTGGGCGACCAGGCTCTTCAGGCAGGGGTAGAGCGTGCCATAGGAGAAGGCGCGGAACGAGCCGAGCAGCACGTTGAGGCGTTTGCGCAGCTCATAGCCGTGCATCGGAGCATCGTGCAGCAGGCCGAGAACGGCGAACTCCAGCACTCCTGAGCGCCTGCTCACGCTGTCCGGCCTCCCTTCGACGTGCCCCTGGCCGCTACTCCGCCGCCGGCTATGCCGCAGCGATGTATCGACTCGATATATCGAGAACGATAGGCCTGGGTCACGATTGGGGCAAGGGGGGCACGGGTGAATGTGATCACAAGAGTCCTGGATGTCCGCCGGCAGGCCCCCGCCGCCTGCGGGTTCCCTGCCCGTCAAGGCCAACTCGGGGTTTCTTGGCAACGGGCATGTAATGATCTGCCGGTCTTTCGCGGCTGTTGTGACGATATGCCCGATTGATGCCTCATCAGGCATGCGTACCCTGTCGCGTGTGCACGAGGACCACCACCGGGGCGGCGGCCTGAACCAGGCCTAGGGCGGTTGCGGGCATCGGAAGTGGATCCTGTCTACAGGCGTCCGTGCCTGGCCGAGGAGTTACTGGACTATGAGCGAACACCGGCGCCGGTCGCCGAACTCGGGCGGCGGCGAGCAGCCGTCCGGTGAACCGAACGGCCAACGCCCGTACGCCTACGGCTCCGCGCCCGAGGGTGCGCCCAGCTACGACACCCCGGGCCAGCCTCGCCCTGGTGGCCGGGCGGCCGGGCCGCGCGGGCCGCAGAGCGGGGTCCGGGAGACGAGCCAGCAACCGCGGTTGAGCCGTGCCGAGATGCGCAAGGCCACCCAGAAGCGCGGTCGCAAGGGCGGCAGCGGCCCTGGCGGACCGGGCGGTCCCGGCCGTGACGGCCGTGGGGCCGGCGCCAAGCCGCCGGGCAAGAAGCGCTTCATCGACTATCCGCGCTGGGGCAAGCGCGGGGTGCGGCGCTGGCTGCCCTCCTGGAAGCAGATCCTGTCGGTCTTCCTGATCTTCTTCGGCGGCGGCGTCGCCGCGATCGGCACCGCCTACTCGATGACCAGCGTGCCGCAGCTCAAGGACCTGGTGAACGACCAGCCCAACACGTACTACTGGGCCGACGGCAGCCAGATGACCACGACCGGGAGCACCCACCGGGTGATCGTCCCGATCAGCGACATCAACAAGTCCGCGCAGGACGCGGTGATCGCGGCCGAGAACGAGTCCTTCCGCACCGACAGCGGCATCGACCCCAAGGGCATCGCCCGCGCCGTCTACAACATGGCGTCCGGTGGGGCCACCCAGGGTGGTTCGACGATCACCCAGCAGTACGTGAAGAACGCCTACCTGAGCCAGAGCCAGACGATCAGTCGCAAGCTCAAGGAGTTCTTCATCACGCTGAAGATCAGTCAGAAGGAGTCCAAGGACGACATCCTGGACGGCTACCTGAACACCAGCTGGTTCGGTCGCGGCTCCAACGGCATCCAGGCCGCCGCCCGCAACTACTACGGCGTCGACGCCAAGGACCTGAACCCCTGCCAGAGTGCCATGCTGGCCGGTCTGCTCAAGGGCGCGGCGCTCTACGACCCCTCGCTCAGCGCGGCCAACCACGCGAACATGTTCGGCACGCCGAGCAATCCGAGCACCGGCCGCTGGGAGTGGATCCTGGGCCGGATGGTGGTCACCAAGGCCATCACCCAGGACCAGGTGAACCAGTGCGAGAAGGCGGGCCTGCCCGAACCGCTCAAGCAGCAGCCCTCGACCAACATGAGCGGTCAGGTCGGCTACATCGTCGCCACCGTCGACAAGTACCTGGAGCAGAAGGACCCGACCATCACCGACGCCTCGCTGGGCGCGGGCGGCTACCAGATCTACACCACCCTGCAGAAGGACAAGGTCGACGAGCTGAGCGCGGCCGTCGCGCAGATGCAGCAGCAGACCCTCGACCCCACCAAGCGCCCCAACAACGACACGTTCGTCCAGGTCGGCGCGGCCTCGGTGGTCCCGGGGGACGGCGCGCTGGTGGCGCTCTACGGCGGTCCGGGCCAGGACAAGGGCCAGTACAGCAACAACGCGGACACCACCGGTGTCCCGGTCGGCTCGACCTTCAAGCCGTACGTGCTGGCCACCGCGATGCAGGTCGGCCTGCAGACCCAGACCGGCCCGGACGGCAAACCGCTGCGGATCAACGAGGACAGCCGCTACAACGCCGACAACCTGAGCACCATCCGCAAGCCGGACGGCTCGCTGGTGACCAACCCGGACGGCTCGGTCTTCAAGCAGGTGAACGACGAGAACGGACCGCAGGGCTACGTGACGCTGCGGACCGCGATGGCCAACTCGTTCAACGTGCCCTACGTGCAGCTCGGTGAGGACGTCGGCGGCCCGAACGTGGCCAAGCTGGCCGCCCAGATGGGGCTGAACCCGGCCTCCATGCCGGTGGCCAACCAGAACACCGCCTCGTTCGCGATCGGCACCTCGACCCCGAGCGCGATCCAGATGGCCTCCGGCTACTCGGTCTTCGCCGCCCGCGGGCAGCAGACCGACATGTACCCGGTGACCAAGGTGGTGTACTCCGGCAAGCAGTTGACCACCATCACCAAGCCCGCCCCGAAGCCGGTGCTGGACCAGGCGGTGGCCGACAACATCACCAGCGTGCTCCAGGACGTGGTGCAGAAGGGCACCGGCACCAAGGCCCAGCTCCCGGGGCGCCAGGTGGCCGGCAAGACCGGTACCACCGACAAGGGCACCTCGGCCTGGTTCGACGGCTACACCCCACAGTTGGCCACCGCGATCACGATGTTCCGCGAGGACCCCACGCACCCCGGCCTGCTGTCGCTGATCGGCACCGGCGGCAAGACCTCCTTCTACGGTGGTGACCTGCCGGCCGAGATCTTCGCCAACTACATGAAGGGCGCGCTGGCCGGCACCCCGGCGCAGGACTTCCCGACGCCGGCGCCGGTGAACCAGGAGGTCGACGCCTCGGGCGCGCCGAGCACCGCCTCCCCCTCGCCCTCCACGTCGATCAGCGCGCCGCCGTCGCCGAGCGCTCCGGCGACCACCCAGGCCCCGGTCACCGCTCCGCCGACCACCCAGGCCCCGGTCCAGTCGCCCACCGGCGCCCCGACCTGTATCCCCGGCGTGGACTGTGGCGGCCAGCCGAGCCCGGGCAAATCGTCGTCCACCGGCAGCAACGGTGGGCCGGGCGGCGGCAACGGCGGGAACGGCGGCTGCATCCCGATCTTCCCGGGTGACTGCACGACCCCGTCCCCGACGTCCACCAAGACCCACGGCGGCCCCGGCGGTGGTGGCACCTCGTCACCGTCGTCCACCGCCACCCCCTGAGCAACCCTCCTCCGAGGGCGGTCCCGCGCGAGCGGGGCCGCCCTCGGGCGTTTCCTGCCCGGGCGCGCCCGGGCGCCGGCTGTTCGGGACCGGTCCTCGTCCGATCGGCGCGGGTGCGGCAGTATGTCCGGCATGACGTCCAGCACTCGTGACGAGACCCCAGCCGCCGAGAGCGCGGTGGCGCCGGCCGAGGGCCCGCTGCCCAACACCGTGGTGGTCCCCGCCGACGAGGACCCGGTCGCGGCGGCCGGCAGCGAACTGCTCGGCGGCCCGCCCGGGCGCCGGGCCCTGCTGGGCGTCTCCTGGTGGATCCCGGCCCGCTTCCTGGCGCTGGCCACCGTCCTGACGTACCTCCTCGGCATGGTGCAGAAGCTGCCCTGCTACACCAGCGGCTGGTTCTTCGGCGCCACCGCCCAGTACACCCACGCCTGCTACAGCGACATCCCGCACCTGTACACCGCGCGCGGCTTCTCGCTCGGGCTGCATCCGTACCTCGACATGCTGCCCTCGCCCTCGCCGGACATGAAGTACCTGGAGTACCCGGTGCTCACCGGCGGCTTCATGCAGATCGCCGGCTGGCTCACCCCGACCAGCGGCGTCATCGAGGACCGCGAGCGCTGGTTCTGGATGGTCAACGCCGGGATGCTGCTGATCTGCGCGGTGATCACGGTGATCGCGCTCACCCGCACCCACCGCCGCCGCCCGTGGGACGCGCTGCTCTTCGCGCTGGCGCCCTGCCTGGCGCTGGACGCCACGATCAACTGGGACCTGCTGGCGGTCGCGCTGACCGCCGTCGCGATGGCCTACTGGTCGGGCAAGCGCACCGTGTGGGCCGGTGTCTTCATCGGTCTGGCCACCGCCGCCAAGCTCTATCCGGTGCTGCTGCTCGGCCCGCTGCTGGTGCTCTGCTGGCGTTCGGGCCGCTGGCGGGAGTTCTGGCAGGCCACCGCCGGCGCGGTGGGCGCCTGGCTGCTGGTCAACGTGCCGATCATGATCGCGAACTTCGACGGCTGGGCCACCTTCTACAGCTTCAGCCAGAGCCGCAAGGAGGACTTCGGGTCCTTCTGGATGGTCCTGATGCAGGACCGCAACGCCTCGCTGGCCGGCCTGAACAACTGGATCGCCGCCCTGCTGATCGCCTGCTGCCTGGGCATCGGCTGGCTGGCCCTGGCCGCGCCGCGCCGGCCGCGCTACGCCCAGCTGGTCTTCCTGGTGGTGGCGGCCTTCGTGGTCACCAACAAGGTCTACTCCCCGCAGTACGTGCTCTGGCTGATCCCGCTGGCCGCCCTGGCCCGCCCGCGCTGGCGGGACTTCCTGATCTGGCAGGCCTGCGAGGTGCTGTACTTCCTCGGCATCTGGTCCTACCTGGCCTTCATCAGCGATTCCAAGCAGCACGGGATCGGCCAGGACTGGTACCACTTCGCGGTGATCCTGCACCTGGCCGGCACGCTCTACCTCTGCGCCAAGGTGATCCGCGACGTCCTGCGCCCCGAGCACGACCCGGTGCGCTGGGACGGCAGCGACGACCCGTCGGGCGGCATCCTCGACTTCGCCCCCGACGTCTTCGTGATCGGCGCGGCGCGCCGGCTGCGGGAGCATGAGTCCTACGCCGCCTTCGCTCCGGTGGACGGCGTGGACTGGCTGACGGACGACCTGCAGGACGAGCACGGCGGGCAGGACGAGCACGGCGGGCAGGACGAGCACGATGTGCAGGACGCCCGCCCGGTGGTGGAGCCTGCGGTGGAGCCCGGGCACTTCTGAGCGCCGGTCAGGCGGTCCGGTCGGCCACCTGGTCGAAGTGCGTGGTGGTGTGCCGGACGGTGAGCGCGAGCTCGTCGCCGACCGCCGGCGGCTTGCTGCCGGCGGGCAGGAAGAGGATGCTCACCTGCATGTGCGGCGGCTCGGCGAACCAGAGCTGGCGCCCGTTCCACTGGTAGGGCGACAGGGTGCGGTTCAGCGTGGCCAGCCCGGCCCTGGCGATCCCCTTGGCGCGGGGCAGCAGCCCCCGCACGTACTTGGGCGACTCCAGGCCGATGCCGTGCGCGGTGCCGCCGCAGACCACCAGCAGGTGGCCGTCGGAGGGCGCCCTGTGCTGGCGGTAGCCGTAGCGCTCACCCTTGGCCAGCGCGGTCACGTCCAGCACGGTGGCCCCGGCGCTGAGCGCACCGACGTCGCCGAGCCAGAGCCGGGTGCCGATCCGGGAGCGGAACTCGACGCGTGGGTGGGCGGCGCGCAGCGCGGTGACTCCGGCCGAACTCAGGTGGCTCAGGTAGACGGTGCCGGTGGGCAGCCCGGCCCCGGCGATCGCGTCGATCCAGGCGGCGACCTCGGCGACCGGGTCCGGGCGGTCCAGCGGCAGGTGCAGCGCGAAACCCTCGACGGTGGCCGCCGCGCCGCCTTGGCCGGTGGCCTCGGCCAGGTAGTCGAGTTCGGCGGGCGCGATGCCGTGCCGGCGCATGCTGGTCATGCACTCCACCACCACCCGGTGCCCGGCCAGCGCGGCCAGTGCCTCCACGCTCGCCACCGTGCGCACCACCCTGCCCCGGCCATCCGCCGGGGGGGCCGCCGGCACCGCGGTCGCAGGGGCTTGAGGGGGCTCCTCGCCGATCCGATAGGGCGTCAGCACCAGCACGTCGCCCTGGTAGCCGCCGGCCCGCTCGCTGTCGCGGAGCACCTCGGTGGCCTCCGTCGCGGTGCCCACCGCCAGCATCCCGGTGCCCAGCAGTTCGGCCTCCCGGGCGAGCCGCAGGTTGCCGAAGCCGTAGCCGTTGCCCTTGGCCACCGGGACCAGGGCGGGGAACTCGGCCAGCAGCGTGCGCTGATGCGTCCGCCAGCGGTCGGTGTCGACGTAGAGCGAAAGGGTCATCGAGCTCTCCCCGGGGGGTGGTGCGGGTCGTGCGGTGGGCGGCGCGCGGCTGCGTCAGCGGCGTGACATGTAGAGGTCGAGCGCCTTGTGCAGCAGCTTGTTCAGCGGGAAGTCCCACTCCCCGAGGTATTCGGCGGCCTGCCCGCCGGTGCCGAGCTTGAACTGGATCAGGCCGAAGAGCGGGTCCTCCTCCTGGAGCGTGTCGCTGATCCCGCGCAGGTCGTAGATTCCCGCGCC
>NZ_JARZAG010000014.1 GCF_029892155.1 Kitasatospora sp. GAS204B
GTCTCGAAGCGGGAGCACATCGTGCCAGGTCAGCGGGATAACCCACCTCACCGCCTGCTAGCAGTCTCCGTCATCCGTGAAAGCGCGAGGCTAGGTCACGGCGCGGCGGCGTACTGCCGTTACCGGACCCCAGGAGATCGGCCCCCGACCGGCGACGGTTTCCTCGGGTGGCCTGCGGTGACCGTCTACCACTCACCGCGCGCCGATTCGTTGGGTAGGTGGGTAGGTGGGTCAGGTGTCGGCGGCGGGTTCCTGGCCGTGCCGGGAGCGGCGGAGTTGCTCGTTGATGCGCAGGGCTTCTTCGAGTTGGTCTTCGAGGATGACGATGCGGCAGGCGGCGTCGATGGCAGTGCCCTGGTCGACGAGGTCGCGGGCTCACATGGCGATGCGCAGTTGGTAGCGGGAGTAGCGGCGGTGGCCGCCCTCCGAGCGCAGGGGGGTGATGAGGCCCTGTTCGCCGAGGGAGCGCAGGAAGCCGGGGGTGGTACTGGTCATCTCGGCGGCGCGGCCCATGGTGTAGGCGGGGTAGTCGTCGTCGAGGGAGTCGGGGGTGTGGGGCCTGTCGGTCGTCGTAGTCCCTGCACCTCTCTTGGTTCCTGGGGAACGCGTCGAGGGGCCCCGGCGCCATAGCGGCTCCGGGGCCCCGAAAGGGAACAACACCATCTACCGGCCTGGGCCGGGTTCCTTGTTCCGCAACTCCCCAGGGATGGGGGTGTGCGGGGATCGCGTATGCGTGACCGGAAACCACCGTCCTCGTACTCAAAAGGGGGTCTGCGGTGTCCGCCCGGCTGAATACCTCACGGGCCGGGCGATCCTGATGGTGCTCTGTCCCTCCGTTCATCCTCTGTACGGACTGATACTGCGAACTGCGAGTACTGCCAACCACTGGTGCTGCGCACACGGGTACTTCTCGGTACTGCTGAACTTCAACCACCTGAGTACTGCTACGGCCCTGACGGGCCACCTGGTCCGACAGCCAGCCCCGTCGCCCGTCCTGCTCACCTGCTCGGCTTGGAACCCCACTGCCCGGACTCCCAGCACGCGCGCCCGCAGCCTGGCGCCTTCACTGGGATACCTCGAACCGCGACTGCTTGTACCGCTTGACTCAACTTCACCTGCTGGTACTGCACCTACAACTACCGCGGTACCGCTGATCGGTGACCCCTGATACCTGCGGGTCACCTGGCCCGGCCGCCGGTCCTGTCGCCTTACTGCACCTGCTCTGGCTTCAGGACCCCACAACCGTGCCGACCTGCGAACTTCTGTAATGCTGCCCGCCAGTTCGTGTCTGGCGGGTACCGCTTGACTGCGTCTACGAGAGAAACACTAACCACAGCCGACGGCAATGTCTACTCCAGCCAGCACAGATTTTTCGGTGTTCGAAGGGAAGGTAGTCTTCGCTCCGCAGAAGGGCGGTCCGCACCCGCGGCCCGGGACAACGAGCGGCACCACGGACGGGAGGCGACGGTGGAGGGGCCACAGACGACGCGGCCGGTGCGCACGCCCGACCCGGCCACGGGGGCGTCCGTACTGGCTGCCCTCGCCGAAGCCGTCCGTGACCGGGACCAGCGCAGCCTGCGGCGGCTGCTGGCCCGCTTCGCCGAACAGGTCACCATCACCGACCTACACGCCCTGCGCGATGCGCTCGACCCTCGCCGAAGCCGACGGTCAGGCTCCCCGTAGCCGACACGTGACGGGGCGTCGGTATCACCGTGGAACCACCACCAGCGCGGCCCTGAGTGTCAGTCGGCGCGCAAGGCGGCGTCACAGGCCAGGCAGTGTTCCCGGCCCAGCGCGCCGGGAACCAGCGCTGCCCCAGGCGGTCCGGCTGCCAGCGGTCGGGCACCATGGCCGCGGTGTCCATGCCGCAGAGGGTCCGCGACCCCGGATCGTCCGGGCCATCCGAATCGGAGGGCGAGGCGTGGACCCAGCGCACCGCCAAGGCGTCGACAGGCTCCTCTCCCACCCGCTGGACGCACGCGTCCAGCGGCTCGATCAGTTCCAACACCACCACGATGCCCATGGGCCAACCGTGCGCGGTCGTGCCCGTCCCTGCACGCGGGTGCGGGAGCGGCGGGCAGCGGACCATGCCGGCCACCCCGTTTTGCGGGCCTCCGCCGGAGCCCGGGCCAGGGGTACGTCCGGGCAGGGCGGACGGAGCCGCGCCCACCGGCGATCCGCCACTGCGGGCCAATGGGTGAGGCCGACACGGGGGCGGGGCTCGCGTCCGCGGCCCCGCGGATGTCAGGCGGTGATGGCCTCGCGTTCGCCCTTGGCCGTGATGGTGATCTTGCGGGGGCGGGCCTTCTCGCTGATCGGCACGCGCACGCTCAGCACGCCCTGGTCGTAGTCGGCCTCGATCCGGTCGGTGTCCAGTGCGTCGCCCAGGAACACCTGCCGGGAGAACCGGCCCAGCACCCGCTCGTCCGCCAGCACCTCAGCTCCCTGCGGCAGCTGGGACGCGCGCTCGGCGCGCACGGTCAGCACGTTGCGCTCCACGTCCAGGTCGACGGTCTGCGGGTCGATGCCCGGCAGGTCCAGGCGCAGCACGAACACCTCGCCGTCGCGGTAGGCGACCAGCGGCATCCCCGCCGGCTGGGACGCGGTGCCGACCAGCTGCTGGGTGAGCCGGTCGAGGTCGCGAAGTCCGCGCAGGGAATCAGTGCGCATCAACAAGGGGATCAGCTCCTCACAGTCGTGAACGGTCACGGGTGCCCACGGACGGCATGGCGCCGGACCTTCCCAGCTTTACTCCCGCTGGGCACCTCGACGAGAAAGTTATAGCGCCAGCCAAGCTTTCTTGACAAGCTGGCACTCAACTTTAGGGAGCCTGGTGGACGCGACTTGGCAAAGGTCGCAGGTCAGGAGGTCGGGCATCCCTGGCAAGGTCGCCTTCGGGCCGGCGGATCGCCCCGCCGTGCATGGCGGGAGCCGGAGGAGGCGGGGGCCGTCCTGGCTGCCGGGTCCCGTGATGCGCGATCGCGGCTTCGGCGGCGATGGCGCTCGCATTCGGCGTCCAGGGGTGGTCGGCGAGGTCTTGGCGCAGGGTGCCGAGTCGGGCCAGGCAGGTGTCGATGGCGGCGATGGCGGCCCCTGTTTCGAGCCGGAGGCGTTCGCGGACCCTTTCGAGCTGGTCGTCGAGTTGCTGCCAGCGTTCCTCGGCGTTGGTGTCAGGTGCGGCGGCGGTTGCTGTCATGGCGGAGCTGGGCGGTGTGGGCGGTGAGGGCGTCGAGGCGGGTGGCGAGGTCGGGGTGGCCGGCGCCGAGGTGGGGGCGCGCGTCGGTGAGGGGTGTCATGAGGTCGGCGGCATCCGGGGTGGCGAGGGCGCTGCGCAGGGCGGCCTGGGCGGGGCGGGCCTGCGGGGTGAGGTCGGTGAGGGCGGTGATCTGGGCGGCGAGGACGCGTAGCTCGGCGGCGTTGTCGCGGGCCCAGGTCGTGACGGTGCGCTCCGCTGCCCGGCGGTCGCGGACGGCTTTGACGCGCTCGACGCCGGTGCTCGCCTCGCTGGTGGTGCTGGTTATGGGGGGCTTGAGGCGCAGGTAGCGGTTTTCGGCGGCCTGGCGGCTGGCGACGCCCATGGGGTGGGCGAGGTCGGCCCAGGTGGCGCCGGTGGCGCGGGCGCTCTCCACGAGGCTCGCCTCCCAGCCGGCGAGTTCGGTGCGCAGTTCGCGCAGCAGCATCAGGGCGGCCAGGGCTGGTTCGGGGCCGGCCTGTGCGTCGGGGCCGGGCGTGGTGCCTTCTTCCGGGGCCCGGGTCTGGGCGGTGCGGACGGCGTCGTCGATGGCGGCCAGCGCGCTGGCTGCTGCGAGGAAGGAGGCGGGGCCGGTGGGCGGGGTGCCGCACGTCGGAGGCGGCTTCGGCTTGTCACGCATCATTGTCACTCTCCGGGCGACTTCAGGAGTTGTCATTGGATGGATGACATGTTAGAACGGATTCAGGTGAAACGCATTGGCCCTGTTGCCTGGACCACTGGAGGTGTTCCCTGATGTTGATGCGCACCGACCCCTTCCGTGAGCTGGACCGGCTCACCCAGCAGTTCCTCGCCACCACCGGCACCTGGACCCGTCCCACCCCGATGCCGCTGGACGCCTACCGCACCGGCGACGAGTACGTGATCTGCTTCGACCTGCCCGGGGTGGACCCGCAGGCGATCGACATCGACGTCGAGCGGAACATGCTGACCGTCAAGGCCGAACGCCGCCCGCGCCCCGAGGCCGACGGAGCGCGCATGGAGCTGTCCGAACGGCCGCTGGGCGTCTTCTCCCGCCAGGTCATGCTCTCCGACACCCTCGACCCCGACGGGATCACGGCGGACTACGACGCCGGCGTGTTGACCCTGCGCATCCCGGTCGCCGAGAAGGCCAAGCCCCGCAAGGTCGCCATCAGCCACAGCGGCGACCGCAAGCAGATCCGGGCCTGACCGCTCCCGGACCACCGTCCCGCACCGCCTCCCCCTTCGGCCGTGCGGGACGGTCACCCCTCGACCGGCAGTCGCCACCGGCAACTCCGGCCAGGCCGGTTGTGGGCCTCCAGGAAAAAGCTCAGGCCCGAGCGGTCCCTGAACGTCACCTGCGCCAGGTCGGGTGGTCGGCCGATACCGCGGGGGCCGGGCGCCCAGTGGTCCGGCTGCGGAAACTCACCGCCCAACCGGCCTTCGACCACCGAGCCCTGACCACCGGCCGGTCGCGCACATCCCGGCGCGAAGGGAGACCGACAGTGACTCTTCGATGGGAGACGTTCCTGGCCGAGGTCCAGGAACGCGGCGAATACGACACACCCCAGGACGCCGAACGAGCGGCCCGCGTCATCCTGGCCCTGCTCGGCGCCCACCTGGTCGGCGACGTCCGCGCCCACCTGGCCGCCCGTCTGCCCGAAACCCTCGCCCTGATCCTGCTCAACCCCCTGCAGGCCGCCGAACCGCTCAGCCCCGAACGGTTCGTCCGCGCCACCGCCGCCTGGATCGAAGGCGCCACCGAACAGAGCGCCCTGTGGGACATCGGCGCCGTCCTCTCCACCACCGCCGACGCCGCCGGCGACGACCTCACCGAGCACGTCCTGCTCCAACTACCCCCCGGCTACGACCTCCTCTTCGGCCGACCCGCCCCCGGCCGACGCCCCTAACCACCCATGCCGCCCAGCCTCCGGCGGGGCACGGCACGCCCGGAAGGTTCCTGCCATGACTTGGCACATCCTCCTCCAGCAGGTCCGCGACCTCGGCCGCTACCACACCAACCAGGAAGCCGAACGCGTCGTGCACGCCGTCCTGGCCACACTCGGCGGCCAGCTCATCGGCGAGGAACGCTGCGACCTGGCCGCCGCCCTGCCCGAACCCGCCCGCACCACCTTCGCCTCACAGATCCCCCTCACCCAGCCCCTGGACCCTCACGCCTTCGTTGACACCGTCGCGAGCACCCTGGACGCCACCACCGACGCCGCCCGCTGGCACACCGGCGCCGTCCTCGCCGCCCTCACCAACCTCGCCGACGAGCCCCTGACCGGCCGTGTCCTGACCCAACTCCCCCACGGCTACGCCCTCCTCTACGGCCGCGCCGACCTCACCGCCGCCGCCTAGCGAAGGAACAACGGCAGGTTGCGCCACGAGAGCCGCCCGTCAGCCTCATCGCACCCCTGGATCGACCTGGAGCCGGGAGCGACGCTCCACCGGCCGGCTTCCGTCCGGCGCTGGTGAGACCGGGCCGCGGGCGGTCAGTCAGACCACCTGCGGCCGGTGCGCTTCCCAGCGTGCCTCCGCCCCCAACGCCGCCCGCCCACGGCACCGACCAGCGGGCACAGAACGCAGGCGGACTCCGGGGCCCGCTCCACGCTCGGGAACTGCCTCACCAGATGCATCCAGGCCCCAACCCGCCTCAGCCCGGATTCCCACCCCGGCTATGGCCCGGCGATCGGACTCGCGACCAGGCCGGTCCGATTCCAACCCCGAAGCAGGCAACCGGCCTCCTACTCACCGCCTCAGGTGTCGGAGTAGCCGAGGTCGCCGATGGTCCAACTGCTGATGTCCTCGATGGCGATGCGGTACATGCCGCCCGTGTGGGGCAGCGCGAAGTCGCCCTGCAGGATTTTCGCGCGGTGGAGGTGGAGGTGGGTGGGCCGTGCGTGCGGGCCGACGGCGGGCGGCGCGAAGAGGGCGGCGAACGGCTTGAGGTGATCCGAGGCCTGGAGGACCTCCGCCACCCGCTCCCACCACAGGGACACCGGCGCCAGCCTGCCGGTGATCACCGCGCCGGGGACCACCACGGTCAAGGACATCTGGTTGCTGTGCTCGGACTCGACCATCGCGGCGATGTCGACGAGCAGCCCGTCAGGGTTCGACATGACGCCCAGATTAGGACACGGCGGTCGGGGTCCGGGAGTCCACCCGGGGCAGTGACCGCGACGTGTGCGGGGGTGCCCCCGGTCTACGAGGCCGGGCTTCGACCGGCGCCTGCTGCCGCGAGCACCGGCCGACTGCGACTCGGCGCACGGCAGGACGCCAGGCCCACGAGGGCTGGGGTGGTGCCGGGACCGCGCCGACCCGCGGTGACGAGCAACTCGGTTCCAAGGGCGACGACGGTGAAGCCCCCGGCACCGAGGACCTCCGACAGAGCCAGGGTGAGTGCGTCGCGGATGCCGCGGAACTCGGTGCGCCCGGCGGCGTCGGCTGGATGCGGGGAGGCGTGGAGCGTCGGCCCGATCAGATCCTCGCCCGGCCGCCATCCCAGCACCAGGCCGCCTCCCGGACGCAGCCGTACGGAGAGACCGGCTGCCTGCGGCGGTGCCAGCTCGAATCCTCGGAGCGAGAGCACTTCACAGACGGACTCAAACAGATGTTTGTCATCCACGTGACGATTCTAGCGCCCACATAACCGGCGTACAGGCGACGTTGACTGATCGTCATGTGCCGTTCCGGCTATCGCCGGTACCGCGCCGGACTGAGGCCAGCAGGGCCCTTCGGCATAGCCGTCGGGACCAATGGCCGGGGCGCGAGCCCCTGGCTGGTGCACCGAGGCGATGGTGCGCCGTCACCTCGGTACAGGGTCCGCCCGCTACCGGTGCATTGCGGTTGGCAGAGTGACCCTGGCCTGCTCCGGGGCGCCCGGGGTCAGAGCTTGAACATCTCGGCGTACGGCTGGGTGATGCGTTCCTGCCGTGATCCGAAGTCGACGAGTACGGCGATGTCACTGTCGCCTTCGACGCCGATGGCCCGGCCGAGGCCGTACCTGTCGTGGGTGACGCGGTCGCCCACGGCGAACCGCTTGAGCGGCGCCTGGACCCGGGCCTTGAAGGGACTGGTGGGCAGGGGCCGGCGAACTGCTGCTGATTTCGTCATTCCTTCGAGTATGCGCCGGAAATCGCGGGGGCGGGCCCTTTTGGCGGCACTCGAATGTGGACGGGTCGGAATTCGAATCGTGCCGTCCACCGTCTCCGCCGGTGCCGTTGACGGGGCTGCCCCCGGGCCACAGCGGTGGGAGTCCGCGCGGCGCGCGGCGGGGCTCGTTCGCGTTGCACTGCCGGTGGAGCCGCCACCCCGGGCAGAGCGCGATGCTGTCAACCAGCCTGTTCACAAGGCGTGTTGACACTCCTGGCGGCTCGGCGGCGGCGGGCCTCCAGGGAGGCCCCTGCGAAACCGGGGAAGAAATAATCCACCGCAGAAGGCCGGGGCCTGCTAGAGTCCTCTTAGTTGCAGTAGTGGTTCCCATGAACTTTGTGTGCGCCTGCTGATGTATCGCAGGCGCATTTTGTTTGCCCGGCTCTTCCCCGGGTGGGTCATCATCGCGGCACTCGGGGTACGCACAGTGCGGACTCCGGCGATGACGAGTCCGTTGGCCTCCCACGCGACCCTCGCGGTGTTCATGATCGTCGTCTTGCCCGCTCCCGCGACGCCGTCGATGCCGTGGCCTGCGGTCAGCAGCCGTTCGAGGACGGCGCGCTGTTCGGCGGAGAACTCGAAGCCTTCGCCGTACTGGGCCTCGACCGCGGACAGGGTCATGGCGACGGTGTCGTGGCTGACGACGGCTGCCTGCTCGTTGAGGCGGTTGGTTGCCTCGGTGGCGATGAGCGCTTCGGCGGCGACCACATCGGCCGTGGTGTACCGGTCGGCGTGGGCGAAGTGCTGGGCACCCTTGGGGTTCAGCTTGACCGCGTATCCGGCGTGCCGCAGGACGGCGGTGGTGAGCTGTTCGGCTTCGGCGGCGTCGGCGACACCGTACGGGAGGGCGTCCAGGACGGCGGCGATGGCGGCGGCGTGCGTGAAGTCCTTGGAGTGGCTGGTCAGGCCGGTCTTGGGGTCGAAGACCTGAGCGCACAGCTGGTCCAGGTCGGGGTTCTGGTCTGCCTGGTCCTGCTGCATGGCGCTAGCCGCGATGGCGTCGGGGTCGTCACCGGCGGCGCGGCCTTCGGCCTGCCAGTAGGCACGCAAGACGTCGTCCTCGACTCCGGCGGCTTCGCCGTTCTTCGCGGTTTTGGACGCGGAGGATGCGGCGGTGCGTTCGCGGGTGGTGGCGCTGTCGTAGTCGATGCCCAGCTTGCTGAGCAGGTCTCGCACCTGGCTGTCGCGCTTGCTGAATAGCTTGATCGTGGCTTCGGGGATCGCCGCGATCTCCCACGCGCCGGTTCGCTCTTCGCGGCGGAAGCTGATGCCGAAGGTGTCGGTCAGCTCCCGGCGGATGCGGGCGTTCATGAGGGACTGCGTCGCGCGGGCGTGCCGGTGCAGGTCGCGGCCTCCGCCAGCCACGGTGGACCACTGGCCGTCAGTGGTGCTCTTGACCATGTTGGCCAGGGTGAAGTGCAGGTGGAAGTGAGGATCGCCGTAGGGTGCTCCGTTCACGGGCCGGGCGGCGCGGTGGACCATCATCCAGCCGGAGAAGCCGCTGGTGGGCACGGTCTCTGCCTCGGCGCCGTCACCGTGCCGACCGCGCATGGCGTAGGCGGTCCACCGCTCCAGAGCGCTGATGGACTCGCGGCCGGCGGCGGTGTAGATGCCTTCGACCTGGGCGGCGATCTCCTCGGGCGCGTAGGCGAGGAACGCGCGCTTGGACTTGGCGAGGTCGAGGGTGACGTCCGCGTCCAGGACGACGCCACCGCCAGTGGTCCGTTCCTGGAGCCAGTCGATCGGCCGATCCAGGCACGAGCCCTCCCGTGATGGAGGGCCATCCCTGCTATTGATCGGATGCACCGTCAAAATATTTCTAACATTTCGACATCGTGCTTTTGCCGCTTGTGGACCCACCAAACGTAAGTCGGCCGCCAGGAGGAGTGACGGATCGTCAATTTTACTGTGGTGAAGCCTTATCGAGTTCCGGAGTGGCATGTTCGCCGCCAGCTACGCCCCTTGCGCGGGCCGAACTCCTGGACGATCCTGTACGCGAAGAGGTTGGACCGCGCAGGAGCCGGGACCTCAATTTTTCCTCAGATGGGTTCCGCGGTCTGGCCGTTTGGGGCAGGCTCGCTCCACCCCCCTTCGTCTGCTTGATCCGATTGACCCCTTTGATTCCGCACATCGGGGTGGCGGTTGGAGGTCGAAGGGGGCCTTTTCTCGTCCTCAAGGAGACACTCGTGACATCTGCGAAGAAGCTTTTAGCTGCCACGGCTATCGCCGGCTTGGCGATAGCCGTCAGTGGGCCGGCTTACGCCTCGACTGTGCCGCGGGGGTCGTCGACCGGCCCGATTACCACCCACCCCCATCTCTCGTTCACCCAGGCCGACAACAGTCGCACCATCACCATTGGCCAGGGCGTCGACGTCTCCGTCGACCTGGCCGGCGGCTGTCGAACCGGCCTGCCTGGCGGCAGGTGGAGCGCTCCCGCCATCTCCGACCCCTCCGTCCTGCACCTGCAGGCGAGCAGCGCCCAGCCGGACGGCACCTCCGTAGTGTCGTTCCTCACCGACCAGGTCGGCACCAGTGAGGTCACTGCGGACCTGAGCTGCGCACCCGCCCAGGTCATCCTGCCGTTCCACCTCAAGATCAACGTCGTCGCCGACTGATCGGGCCCTGCCTGCCGATAGTCTGACGGACCGCAGGCCAGAATGAGCCCGGTGTCGGGAGCGGCGCTCTGTACGCAAGGAACCGTGGTAGGGGGCGAACCTGGCGCCCGAGACCCTGGGGCCACAGACGGGCGCGGTCTGTCGCTGCTCCGCACCGAAATCCCCCAGCTTTAAAGCTCATAACACGATCACGCCGTCGGCTTGTTGAGCCTTCTCCAGCAGATGAGTGCACACGCAAGCGAGATGAGGGAGTCGTGCAGTTCGAGGCGGCGTTCCCAGCGGACGGCGAGGCGCTTGAACTGGTGGAGCAGAGCACCGCCAGACAGCCGGTTTACGGATTTCCCAACGGAGTCCTTTAGCCGAGGGAGGAAGTCAAGCGAGAGTTCCGACGGACACATAATTATGGAACGGCCCCGGCCGGTACCGGAGCGGCGGCAGCTGGTCCAACGTGACGAAGCCAGCAGGAGCGTTGATGACATCAGGGATCCGGTTCACCCACTGCGTGCACGTCGTCGTGCGGCCATGGACCGGAGTGTTGTCCAAGTACAGGTCGGGCTCGCCCCGGACGACCCACTTGTTGACGTCACTCTCCCCGCTTCCGTAGACGTAGCCCGACATCTCGAAGGTGAAGGTGATGCCTTCGAATGTGTGCAGAACGTCGATGTCCGAGAAACCCACCACGGTGCCCTTCGGGAAGGTGACCCCGATGCTCTGTGACGGCCGGTCATCATCCGCGACGACAGGGCTCACCTCGGACTTCCACTCCTTGGGTCTCAGACCTGACGCCTGAGCCAGCACCCCTAACAGGTTGCGCCCGAACGTGGGCGGACGGGACTCCGAGCTGATGGACTTCTGGAACTGCTCCAGAGTCTCTCCGACGTGATTGTCCTGGATGATGTCGGCGCCATAGTCGTCGGCATTACAAGTGCACTTGCCGTAGACGGAGTCGATGCGGTGCGCGGCGCCCATCAGTGTGCTGACCATGCCAAGCCAGAAGGCGTCCTGGTGGCCTCCACCGGTGATCGTCACACCGTGCTGCTTGGCCAGCGTGTGCAATTCGGCCGCGATGATGGGAGACGTGTACCAGGGATAGAGGGACTCCTCCGAGAGTGTCACGACGTTAGCACCGTTGCGCACGCAGAGCGCCAGCTGCTCCTGGATCTCCGGCAGAAAGCTCCGGGTCGCGTGCAGCACGACGTCCGGCCTGCTGGTGGCCAGCACATGCGCGGCGTCCGCCTCAATCGGCACATTGAGCCGATGGCCCAGACCCGCGAACTCCCCGAGATCGCGGCCGACCTTGCTGGGATTGCGCGCGATGGCCCCGACGATCTCGATGCCCTTGTCGGTCATGAGCCTGGTCGCGATGCTGCCCATGCTGCCGGCACCGTATACGACCGCTCGAATTCTTCTCATTCCAGGCTCCTTAGCTACTGGGGTGTATACCTGAGAGTGATCCATCGGCGTCGAACACGGATCGGCCCGGAGCCAGCCTTCGCAAGCACTCATGAGTCATGATGGTCGGATTCGGCGAATGTACCGAGCGTCATACCCGTCTCATTGACAGATCATCCCGGGATTGCCAGCTGTCAGAGCCATTGAAAACGTGACGCCAAGGCAACCTCAATCATGGGCGAGAAGACGGAAGTCCATGTCGGGGAAAATGCTTATATGAGCACATGTCCATGTGGGCTTCTGGTCGCTCGAGGTGGTTCCGCTTGCCTGTGGTTGCACAGGGTGACGGGCGGCCGTGGGCTGGTGACTCGCCGGGGCGGGCTATGTAGGCATGGAGGTATTGCGGCCGATTTCAGGATGGCGTGCCCCGCTCTTTCTTCATCCGGGTCTGTGCAGTACGTAGGCGGCGGCCTAGTTCTCCCGATGTGGCTGCGGAGCTCAGCTACCAGTATGTGGCGCGAAAGCTCGTGGCGTCCGGTCCTTGGGAGGCGGTGCGGGTCCGCTTTGAGCGGTGGGCAGACAGAGTCCGTCTAGTGATCTCTAATGGATGGAACGATGCAGTTTCGAATTCTTGGTCCACTGGAAGTCGTTGACAGCGACCATTTGGTCGGGCTTGGAGGGACGAGGGAACGTGCCACCCTGGGCTTCCTGTTGCTGCACGCCAACCAGGTCGTGGCCAGCAGCAATTTGATAGAAGCTCTATGGTCGGTTGGTAAAACTCCGCAGTCGGCGCGGAAGATTCTGCAGAACTCGGTCTGGAGGCTGCGCCGGACACTGTCTTTGGAGGATGGTGCTCTCGGCTCGGCGGCACTGTTGACTCAGGTTCCCGGATATATGCTGCGCGTTGGCCCTGACCTGACTGATCTGCATAACTTCCAGCGATTGGCTGAGCGGGGGCACGCGCAACTCGCAGCGGGGTCGCCAGAGGCCGCGACGCCGTTGCTGCGTGACGCTCTGGCTCTGTGGCGGGGGCCGGTACTGGCGGACTTGATGGAGGCGGGTGTCGACTGGCCCGAGCTGACCGCCGTGCAGAGCGCGCGCCTGGACGCCATGGAGGACTACTTCGACGCGGAGTTGGCCTGCGGGCGCCACCATCGGGTGCTCGCCGAACTGGAAGGGATCGCCGCCGCCGAACCTCTGAGGGAACGGGTGCTCAGCCAACTCATGCTTGCGCTGTACCGCGCCGGACGGCAGAAGGACGCGCTGGACGTCTACCATCACGCGCGGACCGCGATGGTCGAAGGCTTTGGCCTCGAACCCGGCCCAGCTTTGAAGGATTTGCAGCAGGCGATCCTCGTCCATGACCCGGCGCTGATGCCGGTCGGCCTCCAGCAGCAGATCGGTCTGGTCACCGGGTCCAACAGAGACCACTCAGGCCAGGCTCGCCCATACGGCGAGGCCTTGCCGATGGACACGTGCGGCACCGCGGCCCACCCAGAGCGCAGCAGCAGTGAGGGCACACCGCTCTACGAGACGCGCGGTGATGCCCTTGCGACAGGGCGGTCGATGGTCGCGGAGCGCAAGGATGTCAGCGTTCTGATCGCGCGAGCCGAGTTGGGCGACGTGGATCCCCAGAAGATCGACGAAGCGGTCGAGAACGCGGCGGCGGTGATCCGCGAGGGGGTGGAGTGCCTCGGCGGGACCGTCACAGCATCGATCGGCTCGATCTGGCTGGCGGTGTTCGGTTTGCCCCACGCGGGCGAGGACGACGCGGAGCGAGCGGTACGCGCGGCATTGGCCATTCGCGATCGCTTCGGCACAAGGGCGGGCCCACCCAGCCCGACGCCTGCTGCCAGGGGAGTCTCCGTGCGGGTCGCCGTAGCCACGGGCGAGGCGCTCATCCGGTCCCCGTCCGATCACAGCGGTATCCCACCATCGGTTGACGGAGCGCTGCTAAATGAGTGTCACACCCTACTGTCGCTCACCCCGGCCGGCGAGATCCGGGTCTGTGACAACACCCGGCAGTCCACCGATGCGATCTCCTACTACCACGGCGACTCGTTCTCCGGCTGGCAGGTCGAGAGTTACCGTCAGGCGTATGCGGCGTTGGACGCCGTACCGGTGATAGGCCGAGAGGATGACCTCGAGCTGCTGCGCGGCCTGCTGCGACGGACCCGACAGCAGGCGACGGCACACCTGGTCACGGTCTTGGGGGATCCTGGCATCGGTAAGACCAGGTTCATCAGGGAGTTCGAGCGTCGGGTCGCAGCCGATCCGGATGATGTTCGGTTGTTGGTGGGGCGCATCCGACCACGCGGTGAAGCGAACCCGTTGGCCGCGCTGCGTGACTTCCTGTCCTCCTGCTGCGGGATCGTGTCCGGTGACTCGGGCCGAACCGCGACGGCCAAGCTCGCCAGCGCCGTCCAGCGATTGGTGGAGTCCGAGGTGGAACGCCAGCGGCTGCTGTCGCGGCTGAGCCCGCTCCTCGCCTCTGACGATTGCGCGTCCCCGGTCGCGGTGGGAGACGTCCTAGCAGCGTCAAGGCAGTTGCTGGGCGAAGTCACGGCGCGTGGCCCTGTCGTGGTGGTTTTCGAGGGCCTGCACTGGGCCGACGATGTGCTGGTGGACTTCGTGGAGAACTTGGCGATGTCACTGGGATCACTGCCTGTTCTCGTAATCGCCACGGCTCGGCCGGAACTGCTGTTACGGCGGCCGGCGTGGGCCGGCGGCATCCGGCATGGCCTCACGATCGCGCTTGAGCCCATCTCGAGCACGACGATCAATCACTTAGTCGATTTCGTCATGTGACAGCGAACAGCGGTTGAGGAACTCAACCGACATGCCGCGGGGAGGCATGCTCGACTGAGTGCCCCCGCGTGAACACCCGCCAGCCACCTCTCTCCTCCCCCGGAGGTGGAAATCCTGGCTTGGGACGGGGATGACGTGTCCTCAAGGGGGCGCCACGGCGAAAGGAGACCACAGTGCCTATGTCTGCGCTGCCCACGACCAGCCGCGAATGGAACCTGATCACCCGCCCCCAGGGGTGGCCGACGGCTCACAACTTCGCGCTGCGCGAGGTTGTGATGCCCGAGCTCGCCCCAGGCCAGGTGCTGGTCGGCAACCTCTACATCTCGGTAGACCCGTACATGCGGGGGCGCATGAACAACGTGGAGTCTTACGTGCCGCCCTTCCAGCTCGACCGGCCGATGGACGGCGGCGCCGTCGGCGTGGTCATCGCCTCGAGAGCCAAACAACTGTCCGTCGGCGAGCACGTGCTGCACGAACTCGGCTGGCGTGAGTATGCCCTGCTGGACTATCAGGATGCCACCAAGGTCGATCCCGAGCTGGCACCGCTCTCCGCCTACCTCGGTGTGCTCGGCATGACGGGGCTGACCGCCTACGCCGGGCTGCTACGAGTTGCCGCCTTCAAGGAGGGTGACGCTGTCTTCGTCTCCGGCGCCGCCGGCGCGGTGGGCAGCCAGGTCGGCCAGATCGCCAAGATCAAGTCCGCGTCGCGGGTGGTCGGTTCAGCAGGCTCCGACGAAAAGGTCAAGGTGCTGTTGGAGGAGTACGGCTTCGACGCGGCCTTCAACTACAAGAACGGGCCGGTGGCCCGGCAACTCAAGCGCGCCGCACCCGATGGCGTCGACGTCTACTTTGACAACGTCGGCGGCGAGCACTTGGAGGCGGCCATCGCGTCGCTGCACGTTCGCGGCCGTGCTGCCATCTGCGGCATGATCGCCCTGTACAACGCCATTGAGTCGCCTGCCGCACCGCGCAACCTGGTCCAGGTCATCGGCAAGCGGCTGCGCCTCGAAGGCCTGGTAGTGGCCGACCACGATGACCTCAAGGAGCAGTTTGTCCAGGACGTAGGCGGGTGGATCCGCGAGGGCAGGCTGCGTTACCGCGAGACCATCGTCGAGGGCATCGAGAACAGTGTGGACGCCTTCCTCGGCATGCTGCACGGCCAAAATGCCGGAAAGATGATCGTCAAACTGGGCGATCGCTGGTGAGTAGCGACGCCGCCCTGGCTCATGCTGCGGCAAGACCACCGGCTTCGGCCGCTTCCCCTCCCTCTACTTCCAGATCACCGCGGTCTGGCTGGAACTCCCGCTGGCAGCCATCGATCTACTCGCCTGGACCCAAACACTCCTCCTGGACGGCGAGTTAGCCAGCGCTGAGCTGAAGAAACTCCGCTACCGGCTACTACACGCTGCCGCCCGCTGCGCCTGCCGACTGCACCTGCGGATCGCAGCCGCCTGACCCAGCCTGATCCGTCGGACATGGACGACCCACCGCGGGGACCAACGCCCGAGCCGCCGCCATGAACACACACCTACCTGCACGACTCTTTACCCGGACGAGTCGAGGTCGACTGAAGATACGTATGCCGCTCGGGGCACGTCCCGTCCTAGTACTCCTACCGTCCCGTGAGACTGACTCTCGGGCCCCTGCGGCAGGCCGGTCGAATCGGTAGCCGGAAGAAGCAGCAGCCCCTTGGCGACAGCAATCCAAGCCGCCCCCGCTAGCTGAATCATTCCGCCACAAGGACTTCTTTGCGCCATGAACAGAACTCCGAACGGCAAGTTGCAAATGCTTACACCGGAAGCGAAATTGACGCAGCCATATTAGCTGCATCAGTAAACGAACGAGGCGCAGAGTCAGGCCTCCAGCTCAACTATCAGAGACCATCATTATCACAATTCTATAGGCCTCGGGAGCACCAGTGAAGAGGTGTTCGAAGCAGTAGCCGCCAGACGGCAGGCGGCTGTCGAACAGCTCTCTCGCACTTGGAGTGGATTCGATGACAGTTCTGGGAGGTCCGGCCGGAGAGGTCCGAGCGGCCTCGAGCGACGCTCGTGAGCGAGTTGCCGAACTGCAGGCAGTCCGCGAACGGGTCCGGCGTGGGCCAGGCGAGAAGGCCACCGAGACACAGCATGCGAAGGGGAAGCTGACGGCTCGTGAGCGGATCGGATTACTACTGGACGAGGGGTCGTTCCGTGAGGTGGAGCCGCTGCGGCGGCATCGGGCGACGGGTTTCGGACTAGAGGCGAAGCGGCCGCACACCGATGGTGTGATTACTGGGTGGGGGACGGCGTACGGGCGGACGGTGTTCACATACGCGCATGATTTTCGGATTTTCGGCGGTGCGCTGGGCGAGGCGCATGCGCAGAAGATTCATAAGATCATGGACCTGGCATTCGCCGCGGGTGCGCCGCTGGTCTCCTTGAACGACGGGGCGGGGGCGCGGATCCAGGAAGGTGTCACAGCGCTTGCCGGTTACGGCGGGATCTTCCGGCGTAATACGAGAGCGTCAGGGGTCATCCCACAGATCAGCGTGATGCTGGGGCCGTGTGCGGGTGGTGCGGCGTACTCGCCGGCGCTGACGGACTTCGTGTTCATGATCCGCGAGACCAGCCAGATGTTCATCACCGGTCCGGATGTGGTGCAGGCGGTGACTGGGGAGGAGATCTCGCATAACGGTCTGGGTGGTGCGGACGTGCACGCCGGGGTGTCGGGCGTGTCGCACTTCGCGTACAACGATGAGCAGTCGTGCATCGAGGACGTGCGGTACCTGCTATCGCTGCTGCCGCAGAACAGCCGAGAGACGCCCCCCGTCCAGTCGGGAGGCGACCCCTTCGACCGCCGCAACGAGTCGCTGCTGGACCTGGTGCCCGCCGATGGCCACCGCCCGTATGACATGTGCAAAGTGATCGAGGAGATCGTCGACTACGGCGAGTACCTCGAAATCCACGAGTGCTGGGCTCCCAACGTGATCTGCGCACTGTCCCGGATCGACGGGCACGTGGTGGGCATCGTCGCCAACCAGCCGCAGTGCCTGGCCGGTGTGCTGGACATCACCGCGAGCGAGAAAGCCGCCCGCTTCGTTCAGATGTGCGATGCCTTCAATATCCCGCTGGTCACGCTGCTGGACGTGCCCGGGTTCCTACCGGGTGTGGGCCAGGAACATGGCGGCATCATCCGGCACGGCGCCAAGCTGTTGTATGCCTACTGCAACGCCACCGTCCCGCGGATCTCGCTGATCCTGCGCAAAGCCTACGGCGGGGCGTATATCGTGATGGACTCCCGCTCGATTGGCGCGGACCTCTCCTATGCCTGGCCAACCAACGAAATTGCCGTGATGGGTGCGGAGGGCGCCGCTAACGTGATCTTCCGCCGCGACATCGCGGAGGCTGAGGATCCGGAGGCAATGCGCGCGCAGAAGATCGAGGAGTACAAGAGCGAATTAATGCACCCGTACTACGCGGCCGAACGCGGCCTCGTCGACGATGTCATCGACCCTGCCGAAACCCGCCAGGTCCTCGCCTCGGCCCTGTCCATGCTCCGCACCAAGCAGGCCGACCTGGCCGGCCGGAAGCATGGAAACCCTCCGATTTGACTTCCGCTCCCCGGTGGCTCAGCCATGCGAGGCCACGCGACTGCCAGCCGCACCCTACCCACAAGCCCCAGACAGGATGGCTCCGAAACTCGCCGACGCCACCGCTCCACGGACCGCTCGCTGAACGGAAAGGCGACAGCGATTTCCGGATTCTTCTGCCCGCCCTTGAAGCGTTCCCCGGCCTGCAGCCGACCCGCTACCTCGCCGCCCTTCCAGCACCGGTCAACCCGCTGTCCTGCGCGTATCTCTCGAACGGAAGCCCGTTGCCGCCGGGCAGGCGGCCAACCAGGCCCCGAGCGCCTCGGGAGTTGCACTGACTTACGTACGGCATTCCTGGTTCATTGAACCAAAAGGACTGCCGCCGGGGGACGCTATATAGGAAACGATGCATGAGTTTGAGCGCATGGCGTCCGCGCCGCGTAAATCCGTTCGAGAGGCTATCATGACCGACCAGAGCAATCAGGAGCAGAAGTCCTCTGAGGACCGTCGAGCTGATCTGCGCTACCGAACCGACTTAACCGAGCTGATTCTGAGCGACCAGGGGCGGAATTTTATCGATCGCTACCGAGCCTTTACGGCGGCGCAGATCGGCGTCTTCGGCATCGCAACCGGAGAAACCGTCACCCCATTGAAAGTCCCTGAGGTTATCATTCCGGAAGAAAATTTCCGCCCTTTCGCGACAGCTCTTCAGGGTTTCATCAGTGGTGAGCTCGAGCGGTACGGCTACCTGAAGCCTGATATAAAATTCGCATCTGAAGATGAGGCAGCCCGGACGGGCGGATTCGAGGCGCATTTCCTTTCGCCGGACTGGTCGATCAGCATCAAGGATCGCGAAAATCTGTCGGTTGTGGATTCCTGGAAGATCTCGAGCATAATCCTTCACGAGAATCGCCATCTCACCCAAAGTCAAGATATGGCTCTGTACGCAATCCGAACCAATCCAGACCTCAGTGACGATCAACTCCAGAGAAGACTCAGCTACTGGGAAGAGGCTCTATTTCCTGAGACAGCGATCCGGGCGGCGAGAGAGCAGGAGCCCAGCGCCACCGCGGAGATGGTAACCCACGGTGAAAAGCTCTACACCGAGACCCTCGGAAAAGCCAAGAAAGGCAGGGAAGAATCTCTCCTCGATGAGGGAGATGAAAGCTATATGGAGGACCCCCATTATCGGATCGAGCTAAAACAGCGGACCGCCGATTGGGGATATAATATGGTAGTCGACGAGATGGAAAGCTTCAAAAGAACCCGAGGGCTCGTGAATGAGCTCCCGGCGGAGCAACTGCCAGACGATCAGAAAGAACATGCAGGAGAACTGTACAAGAGCCTCAAGGTCAGGTATCAGGAGATTAGAGATCAAGGCAGGCAGCCCGGCTGGGGATATAACGACGGCTACCGCGAACTATGCGACAACTACCTGGGGACAATGAAGGTATTCTGGCAGCAGCAGCGTGCCATCGCCCACAATGAATACGTCACCGAAGACCCGAAAGAGAACGACGCACACGCCCACCAAGTGTCCTACGACCGTGTGGTAGGCATGAGAACCGGGAGCCGGCTGAGCACGGTAGATCCGTGGTACGAGAAAACAGTCGATCCCGATGCAGACGGCGCGTGGCCAAAATCCCCCATGCCCGACCCAGGCATACTCAACCTCCTCCTCGAGGCGGCACAAGCCGTTTCACGCGAAAATGTTGGCAAGAGTGTGGCGCGGGATGCGGCACAGGCCGGGACGGAGCGACTCAGGCGGTTGGGGCTGGGCGATCCGCACGGGCAGGTAGCCGAGGCCAAGTCTGCCGTGGCGGACGACGGCCGCGCCGCCCTCAATCACCAGCGCTCGACGCCGCCGTCCACACCATCTCCCCACCGCGCGCGGCCCACGGACCGATCTCCCGGCATGCGTAAAGGCTGGTAAATATTCTGGCATCTCGTCAGCAGCACCAGCCGCCGCGAGAAGAACGTGACTCGCTGGACGACCGCGTTGATCGGTGCAGCAAAGGGCTCGCAGATCAATAACCGGCTGAGCTCACTCCATCGCGAGCCGTGGCACGGGCGGAGCGGATCGCCTCCAGCGCTTTCGGCCCAGCGGCGGCCAGGATGTCGATGAGCCGGGAAACGGTCGGGTCGGAGGCGAGGAGCCCGAAGACGCCGGGCTTGGCCCGCAGCATGCTGATGTCCGCCAGGCAGTCCCCGCCCAGAGCGACCGCGAGGGCAAGGTCCAACAGGACCGTGCCCGGATCGTGCACCGCCCGGGCCTTGCGCCACGGTGTGAGTGACGCCGACAGTGCCGCATCCAGCCCGCTTTTACGGGCGGTCTCGACCAGCAGCACCCCACCGGCCTGTGAGACCACCCCGGTGGAGCCACCCGATATCCGCACACGCGGGTAGGACCCGCTACGATTCTTCACTTGAAAGGTGCCTCTTGCTCGGCGACGTACTGGACCCTCGACAAGTCCTATCGTCCCAGGCCAGAGGCTCGTTCTGTTTCTCTGACCAATCGTTGAACAGTCAGCTCTGTGAAAGCGCGAGGCTACTGAACTTGAATTCGTGATGTCGGTCAGTCGTCCATGATCAGGCCGGTGCCGGCCAGGCAGCCGTCGATGACGTCCGGGCAGTACTGGATCTGCTTGAGCTTTCGTTTGACGGCTCGGGTGATCTGGCCGAGGTCAGCTGCGGCGAGGTTGCCGATGTCGCGCTTGACCAGCGACCAGATCCCCTCCTGCGGGTTCAGATCCGGTGCATAGCTCGGCAGTTGGAAGACGGTGAGCCAGTCGGCGTGGTCAGCGATGAACTCCCGCAGCGGCTCGACCAGATGCTCACAGTTGTCCCAGACCAGCACGATCGGACCGCCGAGCTGGATGTGTGCGCGGATGAGCAGGTCCGGGTAGTCCTGCCAGGTCAGGCCCTTCTTCTCGCCCTTGCGGCCGCGGTGGACGTGGAAGCTGTAGAACATCCGGGAGCGCTGACCGGGCTTGTAGCAGCTCAGCCCTGCCATGGAGACCCGGCTGGCTCCTCGGCCGCGCACCCGCACGACCGGCGTGCAGCCGACCCGGCCCCCCAGGTCCTGGCGCGCGGCGGCCTCATCGACTGCCCGGCTTCGTCCTCGAAGACAAGCCAGGCCCCGCGGGCCGCCGCGGCGCTTTTACCTGCGGCCACGTCTCCTTCCGCCACAACTCGACGGCCGCGTCATCGCGCTCGATGGCCCGGCGAGCCGGCTCCTGCCAGGACCAGCCGTGCCGCTTGAGCAGGACCCACGTGCCCTCCACGGTGTAGGAGACGTGGAACAGCTGACCGATCAACGTCTTCACTCGCGCGAGGGTCCACCGCTGGTCCTCCCAGCCGTGGGCCAGCGGCCCGCGTTCCAACTCCCGCTCCAGCCGCCCCACCTGGGCATCGGACAGCTTCGGACGACCCGGCGAGCCCCTCGAGGCGATTCCCGCCGCACCGCCCTCGCGCCACTGCCGGCGCCAGCGCTCCACCGAACGCACGCTCACCCGCAGCGCGGCCGCGATGTCCCGATTCTTCTCCCCGCCCTCGAAGCGTTCCACGGCCTGCCGCCGAATCCGCTCCCGCGCGGCCCTCTGTGTGTCGGTCAGCCCGCCACCCTGTGCATATCTCACGGTCAAGGGCTACCGGACCAGCCAGACCGCTGTCAGGCGAACGGCCCGGACATCACCCGTTCAAGTTCAGTAGCGAGGTCGCCGTCGGAGGAGGGGAGTTGCGGTCAGGCGCGGAGGCACTGAAGTGGTGGGCCGGGCGGCGTTGACCGGTGTCTGACGGAGGGCAGCGGCGCATCCTGGTGGGCCCGCGCCGGTTCAGAGCTGGGAACGGGACCAGTCGACCGGCTGGGGCGCGGTGGCGGGGGTGCCGACGTCGAGCTGGATGTCTTCGTGCGGTTGAAGAACGATGTCGCGCGGGTTGCCCGTGGCGGGCTCGCCGTTGACGTAGGCGGTGACGGGACCGACGGCTGGGCCGACTTGGGTGGCCGAGAGCGGCTGCTGCCAGATGTCGAAGAACTGGCCCAGAGTGTAGCGAGTCTGGGTGGGCGATTCGATGTGGATGATGCCGTCGGAGGCGTGGGTGTGCAGCCAGTAGTAGCAATTGCTGGCCTGGACGAAGACCCCGTTCGGCGTGGTGGCCGGAACGGGTGTGACCACACCTATGCCGTACGGGATGCTGCGCGCTTGGCCGCCGACGTAGACGGTCAGGTGCGCATGGATGTGGTAGGCCACCTGTTCGGTGGTGCTGCACGCAATTCCGTCGAGGCTCTGCCCGCTCGCTGCGGTGCTCGCGGACGCGAGGGCGGCCGCTGGCTCCAGGCTGATGCCTTCGGGCCCGGTATTGGCCGGGGAAGTCGTGCGGGGAAGGCCGACCACGAGGGCAACGGCGATCGCGACGGCGATGACGCCGCCGACCGTGAACAGCAGCCGCCGGCGGTGGCGGACACGTCCTTCCGCGGCGGGATGGGCTCCGCCCTCGGCTCGCGCTCCCGGACGGTCGGGCCGGCCGCTGCTCTTGGCCATGACGTAGTCCCTCTATCCTTGGTGATCGGTGCTGTCCGAGCTGTGGCGTTGCGGTCTGGGCCGACGCGTCGCCTCCGCCTCGCTTCGCGGGGTCTGCCCGACCCTGGGCTGCGCTTTGCAACACCCCTGCCCTGCGGGCCTGGCGCCCAGTTGGCTACGTCCGCCCCATCCGACAGTGGGATTCGCTGAGAACACCTCAGCCCCCGGTCATCCAGGAGACGTCCAGGTACATGGTGCGGGTCAGCAGCATGTGAGGCATGGTTGCCAAGAACAGGGCCAGTAAGGTTTCCGGTCTGACCACGCCATCATTTGGGGGTGTTGCGTCAAGATAACCATTGAGTTCCGCGGCCATAGCAGCACACCCGGACCAGAGGCTAGGTTCCAGGGGAGCGTTAACCCATAACGCGTAGACGGCCGCTGGCACGGCGAGCACGGGTTGCTCTGGAAGGCCAAGGTAGAACACTTCGGGCCTGTCCGGGACATTTCCCAGACCCACCATCTGCGGATTGCAGCGGTATGCACGCGCAAAGCGGGCGGCCTCTATGCCGCCGGGTGCTACGGTCTGCACAAGGCCGAGGTCCTTTAACAGGCCAGCCACGTCTTCCGGGAAGTCGACAGCGCTTTCTTGGAGGGCTTGCCGGTACGTTTCCTCCGTCCAGGGAGTCTCGTTCAGCGGACCGACCCCGTGAGCATACCGCCAGGCCACGTACAGGGGTTCTGTGAGCTCGAGCCGTTTCACTCCGATGCGTACGCCGTAGATGGGGCTTTCCGACTCTGTGTCCCCCGGTTCGTAGGCGGGTCCCAGGTCCTGACCGATGGGGAGGACGAGGGGCACGGAGGTTTGCGGGGGCATGGGATCCTCCAATCTCCGAACGAGCCTATGTGCCGCTACCGGGGGGCGCATCGGTAGAACTGCCGACGCAAGCATGCAGGACAGCCTCTCGCCAGTCACGAGGGCCAAATTCGCACATGGTGAACGGTAGATCTCCCGATGCCCAGCTGACGGCGGCAGTTAGGTTTGCGCTAACATAGTCTCACTATGTGCCTCCCCCTTTCGCCGACGCTCGGCCCCCTGAAGTTCGCCTAGCCTCAGGCTATTCGGGGAGGAAGCCCAGGGTGGTGGAGGTCGTCATGGACGATAGACCGGAAACGCTCGTCAAGGACGATAGAAGGGGAACGCCTGGCGAGCGGGCTGCGAGACGGATGACCCAGGACGCGCTACGGAGCGGCGCGGAGGAGCAGCGGGTCGCGAAGATGGTCGACCGGATGGAGAAGACGGAGCGGTGGACCGCCGGTGCTTCCGGACTCCTCAAGACGTGCGGAGACGTCACCACGCTCGCCGGCGCAGCCGTGTCGCTGTCCGGGGTGGGGGCCGTTGCGGGTCTTCCGATGGTGGTAACAGGCGCGACCTTGAAGCTTTCCTCCGTTGGAGTTGACTGGGCCGGGAAAAAGTACGCCCGACAGCCCATCAGCGAGCTGAAAAATGATGTCACGAAAGCACTCACAAATTTGGAGAAACATTCCGAGAAGATGCACGGCTGGCTTCATAGCGTCCTCGACGAAATGGAACACTCCGTCACGCTCGCGGAGCAGGGAGGGGCGCCGCCACCAGGCGTGCAAACCGATCAGGCCAGCCCTGGGAACTACACCACCTTCAGAAGCACTTCGGCGTTGAGTGGCGCGGAGCTTGATCCCCGGTACGAAAAGGTCCAAAAAAAAGTGACCGAGCAGGCGAAAATCGGCCTGTTGAGTGCAATCCCGGGGGTTGGCCTCTTCGTCAAACCAATAGCTGGCGCTAAGCAGTCCTCGGCGGCTCGCAGGCAGCTCACTGAGGACCTCCTCACGGTCCAACAAATCACCTCTGCCCTCGAGCACTCGCAAACCGCGAGCATGGAAATCATGCAGAGCAAGATGCTGCAGCTGCATGCAGACATAAAGAAGCTGCCAGGCACAGAGCGCGGCGAAGCCGATGTGAGGCAGAGGCCTCAAGGGCCAGAAGGGTCCGTCCTGGCCGGGAGAACCTACACTGGGCGCAACCCTGAGATAGACAAGCCCGAGGCGAACAAGACAAAAAGGCTCTCAGCGTCAGCGTTGGCCGCCAAGGCTAGGAATGTCGCTGCCGGGGCAGTGACGCCGCCCGCAGTGGCGGGGGTCGCCGGGACCGTGGGTGCAAAGGCCGCGTCGAAGGCGATTAAGGACGGCTCTGGGGCCATAAGCCAGACCGTGGCCCAGGACGTGGTCCAGAACATCAGTCAGGAGGGTCTGCAGAGCGCTGGGACCACGGCCCTGGGGGCTTTTGAAGGCACTGGTGCCATGAATCAGGACCACGGGGTCGTCGGGGCTGTGGGCGAGGCCATCGTCCGGGGTGCTCTGCATGGCGTTGGGGCCGTGGGCCAGGGGACTCAACAGGGCGCTGGGGCGCTGGGCCAGGGAGACCAGGGAAGCACTGACCTTGTTTCCAACGTTGTGAGTCACCTAGCCTCCGACGGTGTAAGTCAGGCCGCCTCCGCCCTTACAGGGCGCCTTGCCTCCCTCGCGGGTCACGCTGCCTCCGCTGCGGGGCACGCTGTCCCGGGCGCCGGCTTGGTCGCCAACGCGGCGGTCAAGGTGCCGCTGGACTACGTGGCAGCTAAAGCAACCCAGCGGGAAATCCAGAAGGACGGCACCGACCTGCTGAAGCAAGCCACGGCTTTGTCGCAGAATCAGGCTAGCTCGCAGCGCCTAGCAGATCTACGAATCACCCAACTTCAGGCACGCCTACACAATATGAAGCACGATCAGGCAACCGATCAGCACGTTCAGCAACACCCTCAGCCCCAGTCCCTGAACCAGTCCCAGCACGGCCCACACCTCTGATCGGAAGCTCCCCCAAGCCCTTAGCTTGGCGTTTGACCTCGGCAAGATCGTTTCTTGGTGAGGTTCGTCGTTTGGCTGACAACAGCAACGGCCGCCCGTGATCCTTAGGAGTGTCGAGCTTCGAAGTGAACCGCCCCGGGTTCGGTGGGGACTCGATTTCGTGTATGGACTTCGAGTCATGGCACGTCCTTCCTCCTACCCGCCTTGGCTGCGCTGTCGTGCGGTGCGCATGGTCGCCGAGGTCCTCGGTGACTACCCGAACGAGTCGGCCGCATCGCGGGCCGTCGCGCAGAAGCTGGGCATCGGCTCCGCCGAGACGCCGCGCAACTGGGTGCGTCGGGACCAGGTCGACTCCAGGCAGCGTCCGGGGACGACCACGGAGGAGTCCGCGCAGATCAAGGCGATGAAGAAGGAGATCGCCGAACTCAAGCGGGCCAACGACATCGGGTGCGGTTCCTCTGAAGGGAAGTTCTGAGATGGGGGAACGCTGATCGGGGCTGTCCGCGGGAGCGTTCGTCTCTACCGTGGGAGCGGGAGAGGAGTGCGGGATGGGCTCGCTGTTCGAGGAGTTGGAGGCCCGCGAGGCGGCTGCCCGGGTGCGTGTGGAGGGGTTGGAGGCCGAACTCGCCGAGTTGTCCGGGAGGTTGGGTGCGGCTCGGGAGGTGCTGGAGCGGTTGCGGATCGCGCGGGAGACGGTCGCCGAAGTGCTCGCCGAGATGGCGCCGGAGAACTCCCGGGTGCCGGTGGGGCCCGGTGAGGTGTCCACCGCGGGGGTGGCGGACGCGTATGCGGGGGCCGAGCAGCAGGTCATCGGGGGTGCTGACGGTGCCGAACTGGCAGCCCGGGATAGGGACGGAGGTGCTGCCGTCGGTGTACCGGGACATTGTGGAGGCGGTGGCCGATGCCTCGGGGCCCGTCCACGCCAAGCAGATCGTGCCGAGGATCGGGCTGCCGGCCGAGACCGCGAAGATCGAGGGCACGCGGTCGAAGCTGAAGCGGCTCGACGCCTTCTACCGCGTCAGGATCCCGCTGCCGTGCAGCACGGACATGCCGCTGGTCCTCCAAGTCGACGGCAAGGGCGTGGTCATGCGCCCGGAGGCCCTGCGCGAGGCCACCCGCCGGGCCGCCGCGAAAACCGCAGGCGCCCACCGCACACGACTCGCCCCGGGCGAGAAACCCAACCGCAAGCGGATGGCCACCGTCGCCTGCGTCTTCGACACCCGCCCCGCCCCCAGGCGTCCCCACGACGTGATCCACCCACCCGGAGGCCGCAGCGAGACCCGCCGCCCCCGCCCCGGACCGAAGGCCGAGAACAAGTGGTGCACCGCCTCCCTTCTCCGCCCGCCCGAACAGGTCATCGCCGACGCCTTCGACCAGGCCGAAGCCCGCGACCCGAAGCATCTGCGACCCTGGATCGTCCTGGTCGACGGATCCCGCCACCAACTCGACCTGATCACCGCCGAGGCCCACCGACGCGGCGTCACCGTGCACATACTGCTGGACTTCATCCACGTCGCCGAGTTATCCCGGGGAGCTCGCCCGCGCCTTCCACAAACCCGGCACCACCGAGGCCGAGGCCTGGGCGGCAGGCCATCTGACCGCGATCCTGGCAGGCCACGCGGCCCGCATCGCCGTCGAAGTCACCGCCGAGGCGGAGCGCGAGCACCTGTCAGCCACCCGGCGCGAGGCCGTCGACGCCTGCCACCGCTACCCCACTGGCCACCTCGACCAACTCCACTACGACACCGCCCTCGACAAGGGTGGCCGATCGCCACAGGAGCAGTCGAAGGAGCCTGCCGCCACCTGATCGCCGACCGCCTCGACATCACCGGCGCCCGCTGGGGCCTGCCCGGAGCCGAAGCCGTCCTACGACTACGCGCCCTCGTCTCCAACGGCGACCTCGACACCTACCGGCCCTTCCACGCCACCCGCGAGCACCAACGCCTCTACACCCTCACCGCGTGATCAAAAGCTGCACTCGAAACGAACCGCACCCCCTGGAGATCCCGAACAGCCGGCTCAACCGCCGCTCTGCCTGCGTGGAGCGGTGTCGCGCTTGGGATTTTGATCCGTTAGGTGGAGATCGGCGTGCCGCAGAAGGGCAGGCCATCACCGTGCCCTCACTGTGAGTGATATCCGGGAGCCAACAGATGTGTCCGGGCGCACGGACTCGGCCCGATAGGAAGGAATCCCTATGGCAGTGTTTCGAGGAGCCCGTCTGCGCGGCGTGACCGCTGTGGCCAGCGTGGTGGCGGGCTTGGTGGCCATCCCTGCGACGGCCCATGCCGCGACCACCCACGTGCCCTGCGACCCGACCGCACTGAAGAACGCGATCACTGCTGCCAGCCCCGGGGACACCCTGGTGCTGGCGCACAAATGCGTCTACAGCTACGCCACGCCGGAAAGCGGCAGCGACGCTCTGCCGGTGATCACCAAGAAACTCACCATTGAAGGACGCGGCGCCACCATCCAACGGGACCCAACGACAGCAGCCCAATTCCGCATCTTCGAAATCGCCGCCCCCGGGAACCTGGCGCTTGACGATGTCACCGTCCGCAACGGCAGCGCCCCGGGCGGTCCTGGTGGCAACATCTTCGTCGATCCGGGTGGGACCCTCGACCTGAACCGCAGCGTCGTGACGAGCGGTACCGCCACCGATGGCGGCAACATCTTCGCCAATGCGGGTGGGACCATCGACCTCAACCGCAGCGTCGTGAGGAACGGTACCGCCTTCGATGGCGGCGGCTTCTTCATCCTCGCCTCTGGCACCCTGCGGATCCGTCACAGTTCCATCCTCGACAACACCTCGGCAGCATTCGGCGCCGGAATCTCGAGCAGGGGCAACCTGACCATCACCGACGACAGCACGATCAGCGGTAACACCACCGACGGTGTCGGTGGCGGACTCGCCAACAGCGGCCCGGCGACGATCGATAATTCCAAGATCTTCTCGAACACCGCAGCCAGCACCGGTGGCTTCAGAGGCGGCGGAGGGATCTACAACCTCAACCCCGGCACGGTGAACCTGCACAACACCCGGGTGGAACACAACACGGCCACAGCGAAGGGGAGCACGCCGGGAGTGGGCGGGGGCATCGCGAACCAGGGAGCAGCCGCCAGGGTGACGATGGACGGTGGAGTGATCGGACGTAACTCGGCGGAGGGGACCGATGCCCAGGGCGGTGGTGTCTACAACGAGGGTACGTTGAGCACCAAGGGGCTGTTGATCGAACGCAACACCTCCACCGGCACGGGCGCCCAGGGTGGTGGCCTGACCAACAACGGTGGGACCGTCACGCTCACCGGCACCGTGCTCGAGCACAACACTGCCAGCACCCGTCCCGGCGGGATCAACAACAACGCCGGCACGGTGGCGCTGAAATACAGCGCGGTGGAGCACAACAGGCCCACCAACTGCGCTGGCAGCGCAGTCCTGGTGCCCAGCTGCGTGAACTGAACAGCCGGATCAACTGGTCGGGGGCCGCCGTGCCCAGCGCCTCCACGTCCGCCCCGACCAGACCCCCTCTGCCCAGGTCCGGCCCCTCTGCCGGACCGCACCCCGCACCGGTCGGCGCCTCGCCGATCGGCTTCGATCAGTGCCTGACCGGCGCCGAAGCCGTCCTCAAACTCTGTGTCGTGCACACCGACAGCGACCTTGACTACCATCACCCCCGTGGGCACCAGCGCACCTACCCCGACCAGCACGACTACCAACTCGGCACCCGATCAACAACCTTCCCTCAAAAGGAGCCGCACCCTTCTGAAATGATCAGTAGGTCACTGGTATTGAGGTTAGGGTGCGGGGACAGTGGCGCGCAGGGGTGTGTGGCCGGTTGTCCCGGTCACGACGGCCGGCACCTGGGTAGTCGTGGTGTTCCAGGTGACTTCGACCTTCGTGTCGCGGACTCCGTCGCAGTGCACCTTGAGGTGTGCGCTGACGTCTCCGCTGGTGGGGTCCCACCGGGCGGTGCCGTTGACGGTGGCGTCCTCGACCCAGCGCACGTCGTGGAAGGTGAAGGTGGTTGGGGTGCCGCTGGTGGAGGTCCATGACCCGCCCCGCAGTCCGCGGTCGCGCTTCTTGTCGAGGTACCCGTTGCGGGCGATCGCGTCGCCGACCGTGGAGGCGCCGACGGAGGCCGCTCGTAGCGCCCGCCCATCGGCGAAGTTGCCCGAGCTCGGTGTGGCCGGCAGTGCGTCGGCCAGGTGCTGTGGGAAGGCGCCGAGGGCGGGGATGGGCGGAGTTTGTGTGGTGCAGGAAGTGTCGAGGGTGCCGAGGCGGCCCGGGGCGTCGACGAACTGCCGGTACAGGTTCTGCCCGCAGGCTTCCGGGCCCGGCCAGGCCGTGTTGGGCATCGCCGTGATGTGGGTAAGGTTGGGCACGGCGATGAGCCGTGCGGAGGGTCCCAGTTGCCGGGCTACCTGCTCTCCTCCGGCCAAGGGGGTGAGCGAGTCGAGGTCGCCGCCCAGGACGAGGACGGGGACCGTGGCGGGTACCAAGGGCGGGGTAGCCGTGATGGGCGGATCGGTGCGGATCGGGGCCGGCCAGTCCAGGCAGGCGTCATAGGCGTTGGTGTAGGCGTTGACCGTGATCCACTCGGCGGGGGTGAAGGGGGCGAACGGGGCTGAGGGCTCTTCCACCGTGTTCTGCTGCAACTGCCGGGCGCGTTGAGCGGGCGAGGCGGTCATGGAGAACAGCTGTGGGTAGTCGGTGCAGGCCACGGCGAAGTACAGGGCGTCGGAGTAGTCCGGCGGCAGCGGTGTGGTGCCGTCGTAGGTGGTGGACTGGTAGGCCAGGCGCAGCAGCGGGGCGGGGTCGTCGGCGGTGAGCAGGGCCTGGGCGGCAGCTTGCAGGCTCTGGTAGATGGCCGGGTCGCTTCCGGCGTTGTTGACGAGGTCGACCAGGGTTGTCAGGTCGACGGTCTCGTTGACGGTTCCTCCCTTCAGGTCGGTGGTGGGGCCGGTCAGCGTGAATGCACGTAGGCGGGTGGCGAGTTGGGAGATGGTGGCCCAGGCAGGCGCGAGTGCTTGTCGGGTGCAGGCGGGGGCTCGTTGGCAGGCCAGGTCGAAGGCAGTGTGGGCGGTGGATGCGGTGTCGGGGTACCAGGGGTTGAGGCCGAGGACTTCGTAGCTGGCGTCGAGGGTTAGTGAGCGCAGAGTCGCGGGGTAGCGGGAGGCGTAGGCCTGAGCGAACCAGGTGCCGTAGGAGTCGCCGTAGAGGTCGATGCGGGGCAGATTGAGCAGGTGCAGTGTGTCCGCCAGGTCGCGGGTGGCGTTGGCGGTGGCGAAAAGGTCGGAGGCGTGGATCCAGGTGCCGTCAGGGTGCTGCCAGGTGTGGTTCAGCTTCTCGCCGCAGGCGGCGACAGCTTGGGCGAAGTCGGGCCCTGAGGAGTGGTGCGGGTAGGACTGCAGGCCGGGGCAGTTGAGGGCCTGTGAGCTGCCGGTGCCGCGCAGGTCGAACAGGAGCAGGTTGTGGCCTGCCCGCAAGGGGCCGAGCATGGCCAGGTAAGCGCTGTGTGAGCGGGTGGAGGCCCAGCCGGGGCCGCCTTCGACGGCGACGGTAGTGCCTGTGGCCGGGCCGAGGGCTGGGATCCATTCGAAGCCGATGGCGATGGCGGGGCTGTGCGGGTCGGTGCGGTCCAGAGGTAGGGGCACTTGTGCGCACCAGTAGGCGTGGTGGTCGGTGCAGGGGGTTAGTTGGACCGAGCCGAGGCGCAGGGCGGCGCCCTGTGTGTGGGAGGCGGCTGGGGTGACTGCAAGGCTGAGGGCTGTGCCGATGAGCAGAGCGAGGAGCAGACGGCGTGCGCGTGATGCGGGCCTTGAGGTGGATGACCTGTGCCAGGTACGGGCGTTGCGGGCGTGTCGAGTCTTGTCCGGCTTCATGTTCCCCTTGTCAGTAAGGTCGGGGCCACGCGTGGGTCGACTGCGGGCCAGTCGGGGCGTGGTGGCTCCCCAGGAAACTGACATGCCCTCAACAAGTCAAGACGGCGTCGACAACCACCCAGTCCAGGCGGCCGAGATCGGCGTCGCCGCACAGCAGGGCCGCCATGAAACGGTCTGCGCCGATCACCGACCCCAGCTCCGACGAAAGCACTGGCTGCCACCCAGCTCTCGACCGTGATCCGCGAGCACTGGTCCGCGTCTGATCACGCCGAACCGCGAGGACGCCCCCCGCATGCAGACCGGCACCGCACCCCGGGCCATCGGCCACCGCGCGAAACCTGGCCATCGGCACACTGCGGCTCACCGGCCGCACAAACGTCGCCGTCGACCTTCGCCACCATGCCAGTGGCATCACGGCCCCTCACCACCTCGGCATCACGCGACCAAACCGGACACCCGTGGGGACGGCGCAGCTCTGGCACGCCCGGCAGGTCGCTCACATCGCCTCCGCGTGACCGTTCTCGTACCGGGTGGTGCGGCAGCGAGGCGCAGAGCAGAGACCGCGAGCAGAAAGGGGCGCCCGATCGACTCCTGATCAAACCTGATCTCTTGCTGTCATTTTCTTTACAGACTTCGACAATACTCAATCAAAGTCGGCGATAGCCATCAGATCCACATCCCGAGCACCTCCGGAACAGTCAAGATCATCCACGCCCCGCCAGGGCACCACCGAGTCGAATGAAAATTCCTGAGCTTTCATCAGATCCTCTACAAGAAACCAGTTCTGATGATACGTCAGATATTTTACTGGCCTGGCCGCCGACCCCAAGACGTGCGCGCCGGACAGGACCGATGCGCCGCCTTCTTGTTTTGGCGAGGAGATCACAGGCTCCCCAATGACCCTATTGACCGAGAGCAGACAAGCCGAAATGATGCACGTGCCGGAGGTTGCGGCAGGGGCGCCAGCGCGTGCCGCCTGGACCGCGGGTTCCCCGGCACACATCCCATCCGCACCATCGCTCCCCTATCGGAGCGACCTGCCTGAGGGAGAAGCATGGCTGTCTTCGCACGGACCCGCTCGGTCAGTCGGCGCCGCAAGGTCGCGGCTGTCGCAGCGTTGCTGCTGACCGCCGTCACGGCCGGCTCGGCGACCTCCGCCACCGCCGCGCCGATGACCGGGCACGCCGGTCTCACCTGGATCACCTACCAACAGCGCTCGAACGGCGAAGTGCACGTCGGCTTCGACGGCACCTCCAACCCGTGGGTTGGCGACACTCCGGCCTCTGCGGTCCTTCCGATGCTCTGCCTCGACGTCACCAACAGCCCGTTACCGGCCGACCTCAACGCCGACTTCTACGACGGCTGGGCGCGCGGCTGGGTGGGCCTGACCCCGCCCATCACCGGGTACTCGCTGACCAGCCGCGCCACCGCCAATGCCCTGTGCGCCTCGGACTTCGGCCCCGGCTGGCGCGAAGCCGGATTCCACGACGGTCACTACGGCACGGACCTGACCCAGGTCGGTGGCTGGAGCTTCTGGGCTAGGGGCACCATCGCCTCGGGTGTCCGTTTCTGGGTAGCCAACAACGACCAGCCTGCCAATCCCTGGAACTGACGCCCCATCGGTTGAAACGCAGGTGGTAGAGGACGGCGGACATCCGCCCCGGGCGAGCGGCGGCGGCCGCTCGCCCGGGGCGCTGGGATCCTGTCCGAGTCTCTGCTGCTCGCGCTGGGCGGCTCTGCGCCTGGGAAGGTACCTGCTCGGCACCCGCCGCTGATTTCGGACATGCTCCTGGCTCCCAGGGGCGGGGCCCTGACGGCGTTCCGACCTCCAGTCAAGGCCCCGGACGGTCAAAACCGGTCGATGGGTGGTGACGCTGAGCCCCCTTCTTCTCCCTCCCCTCTCTTCCACCCGGTTCCCGCATCGAGGAGGAACGTTGTGGGCGCGCGGGCAGGGCCCCAGCAGGAGGGATCATCGGGCGGGAAGAGATGCTCCTCAGCACTTCTTTTTTAGCCCCGCCAACCGGACCAGCAGGCGCCGCACCGGGCCCTTCGATGTCTGGTCGGTGCTGCGACAGCGTGGCCGGCTCCTCTGGCTGGCTGAGGGGTGTTGCCCTCTCCCGTCGTTGCGCGCTCACGCCGTCGTCCAGGAACTGGCCGGGAGCCATAGGGGTGACTTCCGGTGAGCTTGCCGCGTTGCTCAGGTCCGCCAGAGCGATCGGGTCTTTCGGCGCGGCATCCGTTGACGCCACGGCGGAACCAGTCGCCGCAGTTGCCGGTATCCCCGACTGGGGGATAGCTATCCTCATACCAGCAGCCCGACTGATGCTCACCTCAGCATCCTCTCGGTGGAGGCCCAGAAGTCCTTTTACCTTCTGCAGGATCCAGAAATGGGGGCGAGATTCACGTCGGCGCTGACTGTCAACTTGGTTGAGGCATCCCTCGAGGGCACCGGAGATCTCGGCGAGCCTGACAGCGTTCGGTCTCTCGTCCGGTACGACATCCTCGCCTCTACGCACGACGGCAATGCCTTTCGCATTGACGAGGTCCTCGTGCCGCCCCCTGCCCGCCGGCGGCGGGGAGTGAAGCGCGAATTCGATCTGATAGAGGTGGCCGCTGCTCTTATCCTTGACAGCCTCGCCCTCCTCGGTTCCGTTTATCAATTTTCCGGCCTTGCTCATGGGGTCACTGGGGATGCCATTGACTTCGGCGAACCCACGGGCGGCGCGCGCCGCCTCGTTGACCGCCGTACCGGCCGGCGGAAGTGGCTTCGAATACCCTGCCTGCCCCGCGACCTTTTCGACGGCGGAGTTCGCCTGATCGAGTTTGGCCGGAGGGACATGCGTAGGATTTAACGGCAAAAGGGTTCCGGCCCCGCTCAGCGCTGCATTTGAACTCCTCCTGAAGAAATGCACCACCGTCTGGGTGAGCGGCTGGAAGACACCGTACTGACTTTTTTCGTCGATCGCCCGGAACGGGGTGACCGTCCATCCGATTCGATCTGTCACTTGTCGATCTGTCACTTGCTCTGTCACTTGCTCAGATTCCGGAACCAGCAAATAAGGATCCGTTAATTCATGTAATCGTGCTCGCTTGAGCTTCCCTCCTTCCGCTTGACCAGACCTGAGCTCATCCTCTTTCGCTTGACCAGACCTGAGCTCTTCCTCGTTTTTCTCGGCAAGAATAGGATGGCCGGCGTAGCGGCTTCCAAGGGCGAGGGCGACATCTCCATTGCCCCTCAAGTACTCGAGAAGCTGCTCCTTCGTTCCAACCAGCTTCACTGGGCCAGTATGCTTGAGATTAACAAATTCCTGATAGCTTTCACCGCCGGCACCGTTTGCTGACAACGGTCCAGCGGCAGAATTCACGCCTATTGTACTGGCGTGGAACCTTTCTGCGGGGACAAGCTGATCACCGTTCGCCTGATAATATCGGCTGCGAAGGCCCGTCAAGAACCATGGAAGAAAATTAGGCCTCTGGACGATTAGCTCCGGACGGCTAGCCAGTTCGTTCCTCGCCACCAAAAATCTCACCGGATTAACGCTCGGTCTCAGCTCGGGTGGCGGTTCCGGCATCCTGCCCTCCTAGTGCATGTCCCGAGTGCGCCCCAGGATCCGCATCGATTCGAGCGGCCACGGGAAAACGGGTACAACTTCCGATGGTCAATTGTGTGCCTCGCGGGAGGCGCGGGGCATCCGGGAAACTACTAAAAACCTCGCCCAGGATGCTGCTGCGCCGGCGTGCGGTCGGGCCAGCCAGCCCTGCGGTCAGCTTCCGGTAGACCAGCCGGTAGGCGATCGGCGGAAACAAACATATTTCCGAGTACCTTTGAGGCCGCTCAGGGGCGCCAACGCTGCAGCCGGCGCCAAGCCGGAGGCCCGTGTGCGGCCAGCGGCTTGGCGCCGAACTGCAGAGCCTGAACCCGCCGCACCCTGCTGCATGGCGCCCGAGCCGAACCTGAAGTCTGGCCCAGACTCTCCCATCACCAACCAATCTGCTGCGCCTCTATCGGTGGGTCACTGTCAATGCTGCGGGTTTCCCCCAGGAGGATGCTGCGTGCGGTTTCCCCCAGGCGGATGCTGCGTGCGAGCGCGCTGCCGCTTAGATAAATCCTGCTGGTGATTACTCGATGCCACTGGCTGCGTGGAAGCACGAGGAGCGCTAGGGCCCGAATCCCCAGCGTGCGTTTCCCGCGGTGTGGTCGGCGCCGATTGAGATTGAGACGCCCTAGTAGATGAAGGCGCCATGGGATGCGTGAACGAACTCGCTTCAACAACGGGCCCCGGCGTTACCGTCACATTTGGTCCAGGCTCCACAGTTTCCCGGGGTGATTGCGCGAACGTCTCACTCTGACGCAGGTGTGTCGACATCTCACGCGACTCCCTGGGCGTTCCGACCGGCGTCCCCCCGAATTTCAACTCCGTCGCAGGCAAATCCCTCTCAGGCCCACCAAATAGCCTTCTGACTCCATTGGATAGTTTTCTGAATCCAGCACCACCCGCATGCATTAAAGGATCACTGGCATCATAGATTCCTTTTCCGACTACTCCCAGTACCGCCAGAGCAGCGGGGACCGCGACAACAGCACCAGCAGCAGCTAACGAAAAAGGTGCCGCAACAGCAGCTGCGACACCAAGCGTAGCAATGCCAATCGACGCGGCAAGCGGATGACTCTTGACCCACCCCCACGACTTCGACACCGAGTCCGCGACGGAGCCCTTGAATTCGGACCATGCCGCACCAAGGTTCACGGATACGCCAGTCGCCCCCTGCTGGCCATCCGTCGATCCGCCCAGAGACGACCTCGGGCTGGGAGTACTCATGATTGCGTACCTCCGCACTTCAGAACGGCTCGTCCATCGGGTCTGCCGCCAGTTCGAACTCCAAGGAGACACTGGAAGTCCAAGCTACTATCGGCAGGGCTTAAAGAAATCCCGGAAAATACCTAGGTCTTCACTGCTCTCCAGCTGTGCCGGAGCCCGCGTCTCCGCTCTCACGGGTAGCCCTCGTATCGATGCTTCACAGGGTCGAGGGCCTGGCCAGCTGTGGCGTGGGCAGGGCGGCGAGTGGCTGAACGTCTCATCAAGGAACCTCAGCCTTCTGGTGGTCCACCGTGATCGCGTGAAGCTCTCAAAGTGGGCTGCGCGCAACGGCGTGCGCTACCAGACCGCGTGGACTTGGGTGAAGGACGGCAGAATGCCGGTCCCCGTCGTCCAGCCCCCGTCCGTAGCCGGCTCGTTCCCGAGCCGGACCCCGAGACGATTGGACAGGTCGTGGCATACTGCCGGGTCTCCTCGGCGGACCAGGAATCCGATCGCGATCGGCAAGTCGCCCGTGTCCTCGAGGACGCCACCAAGCAAGGTCTGGCCGCGGGCGAGGTCGTCGCCGAGGTCGGCTCCGCGCTCAATGGCCGCCGCCACAGGCTGTACCTCGTCCTGTCGGACCCTGCGGAAAGGTCGGCGTCCTCGAAAGGGCCGGCCGTCAGGGCGGCCACCGCATCGCGTGCCCTCCCGCGCAGGGCCCACCCGCAGTGCGGCAGCGCGCAGCCAGGCCACCAGATGCTCCCGTGTACCGAACGGAGCGGCGAGCGCGATCCGTAGCAGTCCTCCGTCCTCGGCGAGGCACCGCAGCGCCCGCCCCGCATCCGTGACCAGACGCGGATGCGGGGCCCAGGGTCATCGGCGCCACACACCGGCGCCGGGGACAGCGCCCGCGCCCGGGCAGCGGCCAGGGTCAAGAGGCGGGAAACGCGCGCATCGGCGCCGTCCTCCACCAGCGGCTCCAGAGTGGCCCCGCGCCGCTCTCGTGTCCCCCGGCATCACCACCGTCGCAGCCGGAGCATCGACGCTCGAAAGGCGAAGGGCGTCATCGCTCAGGCTCCCACCGGGTCATGGCACGAAACCAGCTTGGTGCCATCTACGAACGCCGCCTCGATCTGGAGCAACGGCAGCAGCTCGCGGACACCGTTCATCACGTCCTGGGTGCCGACAGCCTGCTTGCCGATCTCCATGCACTCGGCCACGCTACGTCCCTCGCGGGCGCCCGCCAGGATGCTCTCGCTGATCAGTGCGCAGGCCTCGATATAGTTGAGCTTCACACCGCACTCGCGGCGCTGGCGGGCCGAGTTGGCGACCATGAAGATGGTGAGCTTGTCGATATCGCGCGGAGACAGCTTCATCGGTTACCTCCAGGGAAACCCCGGACTTTGGGCCGGGGAGGGATTGGATTTCCCGCGTGGCGGGGTGGGGAAGGCCGAGTCGCCGTAAAGGCGGCCCGGCGTCTGGGTGGATGATCGCCTGCGGTCGGTCACAAGGTGAGTGGCTATCGTGTGACCCGTGGCCACGCGACGGCTGGCTGACGCTGGCGAAGATGAGCGAGCCGCTGGCGATCGTGTGGCCCCGCCCCCTTCCCGAGGGCAGCGCGCCGACCACAGTCAGCGTGACGCAAGACGGTGCGGGCCGCTGGTTCGTCTCCATGCTGTGCGAGGACCGGCCCACGCCAATGCCCGACACCGGTGCAGCCGTCGGTATCGACGCGGGCATCACGTCCCTGCTCGCCCTTTCCCTCCCGATCGAGAGGCTGAGCAACGAGCGCGGGAAGATCCACAACCCGAAGCACGAGCGCGGGGACCGGCAACGTCTGGCGAAGGCGCAGCGGGACCTGTCCCGCAAGGCACAGGGCAGCAACAACCGGGCCAAGGCCCGGCTCAAGGTCGGCCGGGCACACGCCCGGATCGCGGATCGCCGCAGGGATTTCCTGCACAAGGTCACCACCGCTCGTGTGTGAGAACTGTGAGAATCGGGGTGTGCTGTCCCGGGCTGCGGCTTGACCCGCGTGAGGACGGACCGTGGTGTCCTGATCGACCAGCGCCACGCCTGGCGCTCGACGACGACTGCGCGGTTCCCGTGCCCACCGGACGACGCAGATGACGACCTGTGGGGAGCCGACTCACCGATTGTCGACGTCACGCGATCCCTGCCTTGGGACGAAAAGCGCACCGCCGCCCCGGACAGAGGCCGAGGAGTGGCTCCCAGCGGCCAAGCCTGTCCCGCACTGGTTGAGCATGAAGAGCGCGCATGACCGGGGAGGATGGCGCGGCTTGCGCCCTTCGGCCGCTGTGACCGCTCCGGCGGCAAAGCCGACAAGCCCGCAGAATTCCACTTGGTCCGCGTCGGCATACCAGCTCGCCCCCGCCTGAGCAACAGGAGTACGGCTTCCACGATCATGGGGGTCCGGACAGCCCACTGCTCCGCGCCGGCCACCGGCGGACTTTGCCATTGGGTTCGTCGCCACCGCTCCCCCTGGCACTGTCAACCGGTCGGGCCGCTGCAAGTACCCGGGCAGTGATCCGGCTTCGACGGTTGGCGGTTTGCTTCACGACTCTCCCCTGATTCTCCAGAGACAACAGAAAATTGTCGGACCATCACCGACTGCCCTTCAGCGATCGGCTCGCATTCAGCGCACAGGCGCGGCGCCTCATTTCGATCAGCAGAACTTCTCGGTGCTGATCGATGGGCAGATAGTAGGCATACGAGCCGATTGGCTGGAATCGACGAACGTCGCCCACATCCCCCTACCAAAGAACTAGCGTCTTCCGACAGGTTCACCCATGGGTCACCGGGATGCGGGTGCGCCGCAGGCTGTCGCCCGCCCAACCCGCCGACCCTGCCGCTCGCCCGCTTGCCTCAACAGGCGCAAGCCTCGCACGGTCCGCGACGTGGCACCCGTGCCCGTCCGCCCCAGCACTGGCCTCAGGTCGCTCTCCACCACTTCCGAGCCCGGGCAGAACGTCTGCCGCGTCTCTCGGCACACGAAGCAATCCACCACCAGACCCATCGCCTCCCCGGAGCCGTCCCGCCACCCGTGCGCCACCATGGCCTCCACGGCCGCATCGGATCTGTTTGCCACAGACGATCACGATCGTGGCGGCCGTAGCCATACCCGCAGTCGCCCCGCCCCAGCTGACCAACCCCGACACGTCACGGATCACGACCTACAGCAGCCGTTTCAGATTTTACCCCCGCGCTTTGGCTGACTACTATCGCCCACCGTACCGCGCCGAAGCAAATTAAAGATAGAAGAATTCCTAGTCCCGTTCACCGTATTCTCGGGCCGCTTTTCGATGCTCGCGAGCCGATCCGCTAGTTGTGGCAGGTTCGGTCTGATCGAAATTCTCGGAGCTTGTTGATTCACCACTGCGGCCAGTTCCTCATTCTTCCACTCCCTCAATGGCTCCGGGGCGGGAATTCCAGTATCCTCAAGCCTTCCGACAAACTCCCTGAGTGCCCACTGGACCTTATGTGCATCACCCTCGCTCGGAGATTTGTTCCTGTATGCATCAAATGCTGGCGCGAGATTTGAATAGGCCGCGCTCGCCGTTGCCCTCAGATACCCCTGATATACGTCAACAAATCCTCTGTACTGGATAGTATTCCATTGCCGAAAATTCTCCGCTCCACTCTGGTATTTCTCCATTGCATCCCAGGTTCTCCTGATTTCCTCTGCTCTCGGGTCCGACGCCTGGAGTAGATGGCTGAAGACCAAGAGGCTGCCGGCGGCAAAGGCCTCTTTGGGACTGGGAGGTGCGTCGTTGAATTTCGAAATCAGGAGGTCGGCTGTTACTCTTGCCATCTTTGCTTCATCGAGAGCCAGGTCGTTCCTGGTTTTCGGGTCAACCTGCGCAGCCAGATACACGTTTCTCTCCGTGCGTGGCAGGGGGTCTACGCCTAGACTCTTCTTGATCAGCCCGGTCTCGCCCTCGTACTGCTCTTTTCCGAGTTTCAGCTCGGCAGCCGTCGCCTCGCCGCGTGCTATCCGGCTAATCGCGGCATCAATCACCGTCAGGGGGAAGTCGTGGCCCTGCCATGCGGTTAACATTTTCTGGTACTGCTTCGGGGCGAGGCCTGGGTTCCCGGCCACCACGAATACCGCCTGGGCGGTCCCCTGCTGATAGTGGCGAAGTTCGTGCAGCATGAATTCGGCGCGCACATCCGAATCGGTCTTCGACATTCCATTCCGACCGGAAGGTGCAGCAGACACAGAAAGCGATGATGCCTCGAAGGCTGCGTGAAGAGTCCGATCGGCCCCGTGGCCAGGATCCTTCTGGACCTCGTCCTTCAAGGTGACCGGAGGGAATCCATCCTTCCCCAGGTGGGCGTTTATATAATCGACCAGCAGCCGAGTGTACACATGCGCATCCTCCTTGGGTATCACCAGGTTCCCTTTCGTGTCCTTTTGGGCAAGCAGCACGAACTGGTTGTCTGCAAATTTGCTGTAGGAGCGAAAAAATTCTTTGTCATTGAGATCCGCGAACATGCCGCCTCCAAGTGGATTGCAGAATTTGGAATTTCCAGCCCTCCCGTCACCGCCGCTCAGGACGCAGAGTCATCGGCTGGAATTACATCCTGGCCACTGCTAGCGACGATCTCCTCGTGTAGATTCTCCCGCGCCCTACTGCTCCATGGGTAGGTACAAATACTGCTCGGTGCCCCGAGACGGTGGTGGTACGTTCCTGTCCAGCGGGTGCTCGTGGTCACCTCACCGCAGCATCCGGCGCGGCTCGAACCGCGCGACCTTCTGGGCCCCCGGTGCCCAAGAGACCTGGAGTGCCCACCGTCCGACAGGTCGTCGGCTAGCTCACTGAGCTCTTTCAGGGCAGCGGGACGGCGGCGTTCACGCGTTCATCCTGGGCACTGTAGTCGCGGGGAGCTGCCGCCGGCCCGGGATCGGAGCCGAACTCATCGCCGAGGCGGCCCGGCAAGCCAGCGAAGCCGGATGCGAATGGCTGCACGCCGGGGTCGGGAAGACGGACGCAAAGGACGCCTTCGTCATCCCGGACCAGGCCCGCATGCGCACGACCTCCAGGTGATGCGCTGCGGCGGCGACATCGCGGTGGACCTGCGAATCCTCACAGCAGCTGTAGATCGTGATCTTGGCTGTCCGTGGTCATGTGGTGGTGGTTGTGGTGATCCGAATCTGCGATGGAGCCACTCAACGTACAGACCCTCGTTGCGGCTCGATTCTCCACTGTCGGGAAGCGCAACCCCGCTACCGCGATCTGCGGCGGATGGCGGCAGCGGCTACGGCCACCGCGGCCATGAACGCTGGAATCAGCACGACGAACGCGAGTGGCGCTGATTCGTCGAAGCCCGGTTTGTTGTCGATAGCGCCAACGATGGGGTCCGAGAAGAAGGGCGCGCCGCCCTTCGTGCTGCTTGGCGAGGCAGTCGGTGGCGAACTCTTCCTACTCCCAGACACCCTCGCGCTGGGACTTGGACCAGGTGCACGCGACCGAGTCGGAGACGGCAAGGGAGGCGAGGAAGAGGGCGAGGGCGGGGTCGTCGAAAGCGACGTAGCAGGAGAGGGTGCCGACAACGACACCAGCGGCGGCGCGGCTGGCGTGATTGGGGATGTGGGCTGGGTTCCTGCCAGGGGGATACCGGTGGCGGTCGTCCCGCCCACCGGTCCGGGGGGTGGGACGGCCGCAAGTGCGGGGCTGGGGGGCAAGGTGAGCAGGGGTGGGGAGATGGGTGTGTTTGCCGGTCCTGTGCTGGTTGCCGTGGTGGCGGAGGTTGTTCCGCCGGTGGGGGCGGAGGTTGTTCCGCCGGTGGTGGCGGAGGTTGTTCCGCCGGTAGGGACGGCGGGGGGACTGGTGGTGGACGGGACGGAGCGGCAGGTGGGGCCGGGTGGGACCTGAAGGGTGACGGTGTTGGAGGTGGTGGGGGGGAATCCGGTGGTGCTCTGGGTGGACTGGTCTGCGATCGAGGTGATGGTGCAGTCGTTGGCGACGATGGTCTGGAAACACATCTGGACGGGGTCGCCTACGAATGTGACCGTCATGCTCGGAGTGTTGGTGGTGAAGTCGCTGGTGTTGTTCAGGGCGATGTCCGCTCTGACGGTGATGGGGGCCGTGGTGGTGACGGGTACGGCCGATAGATCGGTGCTCTGGGTGGCGGGGTTGATGGGGAGGGTCGCGATCGGGTTGTTGGCGGAGTCGGTGACTGTCACGAAGGAGCTGGCGTAGTCGACGTTGGCGGCGGTCAGGCCGGCCAGTTGCAGGGTTCCGTAGGCGCTGTAATGGCCCGTCGCGCCGTCGCAGTAGAACTGCCGCGGGTCCAGGGTCGTTGTCGCCTTTGTCTTGACGCAGGGGGATTGGCCGGTAATGGGATCCATGGACCACAGGTAGCCGGCGTCGCCGAGACCGAAGGCGCACTGCCCGTCGAAGGCGTAGCCGTAGGGCCGGGTGTCACCGCCGTGTACATTGGCCGGCCCCTGCAGGCTGCCGCCCGTGCCGAAGGAAGAGCAGGCCGCCTGGGCCACCCAGTCGTAGCAGATGTTGTTCGACGCGCCCCCCCACACCGGGAACAGCGACTCCAGGTGGTGGCCCGGCGGGGTAAGCACCGCGGGGGGCATGTAAACGGTGCTGGCGCCGAAGTTGTTGGCTGCCAGGAGCGTGCTGAGTCCCGGTGGTGCGGCCACCGGATTGCCAGCGAAGTCGAAGCAGACGGCGGTACCGGTCGGCGGGGTGCCGCTATCGCCCGCCACGGTCGAGCACACCGAGGTGGCGGTGCCTGCCGGGCTGTAAGCGGTGAAGAGACTGTACGCGGAGAAGACCGACCCGATCGGCCCGGTGGAGATGGTCTTCGGGGTGGTCCAGCCTGCGCATGCTCCGCCGGCCGCCGGATCGAAGCACCCGATGAGCGCGCCCGTGGACGTCGCGTTCACCTCGGTGACGTAGACCTTGCCGGCGATGGCATCCAGCGTCCCGGCCAAGCCGGTGGGTGTCGGCGAGGTCGATGCTGTCCTGTCCGCGGGCATGCCGATGCCGAACACCCCGCAGGCACCATTCGACGACGGGTCGAAGCACAGGATCTGGCCGTTGGAGGAGAACACGTACATCTTGCCGTTCGGGGTCTGGACCACACCCGAGACCGCGTTGCCGCCCGCACCGGCCACCGCGGTCTGCAACGGGGTGAACCCGCAGCTCTGCTGGGCCTGCAGGTCCAGACAGCCGACACCGATCTTCGTGGACCCCGAGGCGCTGGAGACACCCGGGTAGTACAGCTTCGAGCCGATCACCACGAATTTCGGGTCAAGGCTGCTGCCGACGTCTCCGGTCAGGGCGCCGACTGCGGAGGAGTTCATCGGCTGGGGCCAGTTGCGGGCCGCACCGGTGGGCGAGGGGCAGGGGCCGTTCGTCAGGCGGTTCGTGCACGCCACGTTCGGCCCGGTCGCCACGAAGTGGTAGAGGTTCCAGATCTCTGGTGTGGACACGCCGTTGATCGTCGCCGTGTACACGATCGGGATGAATCCGTCGCCCCCCGTGAAGGTGTTGACAGGCGACGCCGGCGCGGTGAGCAGGGTGGAGGTCGCTGTCGCCGGCGAGAGGACCGCCGCGCTCCTCGCCTGGACGACATCCGTGGCCGTCCCCGGATCCGTGGAGGAGAAACTGTTCCCCCCGTCCGTCGACCACTGCCCCACGAAGCCCGGCGGCACCCGCAGCGAGCCCGGGACATACGTCTGGCTCACCCCGGCCCCCTGGATCGGATCGGCGATGACCGCCCCCGCCGGCGAAGGACTCGGATTCGCGTACGACGTCACCCATCGCACCGTGTCGCCGTGGCCCGCCACCGTCGTACTCCCGGTCGCGACATCCGTCCCCGTTTTGCTCACCGGTGTACCGGCCGCCATCACCCGTGCCGCCCACGGCAAGGGGGAAAGCGTCACGCTCACCGCCAACAGAAACACCACCCCAGCCCAGCACAGCCGCCCGGTGAGCCCTCCTGCACCACGCCCCTGGTGCCGGCGTACCGGCACCGGGGTGCAGGACTTGCGGACCGTTCCCTTTGGTGCTCGCGCCAGGAACGCCCGAGTGGTCATCCCCACCACGGACCGGCCGGCCTCCCAGCCCTGCTCCCCCGCTTCACGTCTCATCAAGCACCCGATTCCCGCAGACCCAAACGATCCTGACGCTCCGACAGGGCGACACGGCGACTATCGCCGAGGCGGGCCACCGTCATTCCCTTCGGCCGCTGCCCACCACCCCCGGACAATGCCTGGGGCGTCTGTGGCCGCGATCGAAGCAGACAGCCCCGGCCCGCAGTGGTGAGTCGAAGACCACCCTCTACGAGAGGGGCGCCATGGTTTTCCGACACGGCGTCAGGAATGGTTTCACCTTCGCGGGTGAACCCCGCTGTGGTCCGCGCCGGTTTCGGTTCTCAGGGCTTGTGCCACGATCGAAAGGGGGCGGGCTGTGTTGGTCTCAGCGACCGGTGTCGGGGCCGAGGTTCGCGGTCGGGGCAATGTGCGCGAGCAGATAGCCGGCTGCGGCGCGCAGCGGTAGCCCCGGGTGCGGGCCTGTGACTCTGCGTCAGAGCCGCCCGGCTGAATACCTGAGGCTATTGACTCTTCACGGCAGCAGCGTGTGCAGTCGCGCGGCCCGGCGTGCGGGCCACAGTGCGGCGCTCAGGCACACCAGGGCGGTGGTGGCGAGTATCAGGGCGAGCGATCCCCACGGCAGGATCAGCGTCATCGGTGCGGCCCGGCAGATCGCCCACGCGAGGAAGATGCCCAGGCCCAGGCCCAGGCCGGCGCCGAGCAGGGTGGTGAGCGCGGATTCGAGCCGGATCATCTGGGCGGCGTTGGCCTTCTCCAGGCCGATGGCGCGAAGCAGCCCGATCTCGCGCGGGTGCTCGAAGACGGAGAGAGTCAGTGTGTTGACGAGTCCCAGGATCGCGATGATCGCGGTCAGGGCCAGCATCCCGTAGACGGTGTCGAGGAGCAGGGAGAGTTGTTCTTCGTTGTCCATGCGGAGTTGTTCATGGTCCTTGACCTGGATGATCGGGTTGTTGCCAAGCGCGTTGAGGAGAGCTTGCCGATTCTTCGTGTTCGCCCCGTCCTTCGTGCTGAGTAGAACCGCCTGGTCGGTGAGTTCGACGCCGTGTGCGGCCAGCGAGGCGTGGGAGAGGACAAGGTCGGAGAGCAGGCGGTTGGGCGCGACGACACCGCCCACCGTGAGCGTCGCCCGGGTGCCATCCGGGTAGATGGCAGGGATCTGTGATCCGGTGGTCCAGCCGTTCGCTGCTGCCGTGCTCTGCTTCACCAGGACCGTGTTCGGTGTCTGGAGGGTGCTTGCGGTTCCGCTGGTGGTGGTCAGGTCGAGCAGACCGGCGATGGTGGTGGGGTCGACCGCGGTGACGCTGCGGGTCTGGTCTGCGACGTGGAGGTCAGTGCTCTGTAGGGCGCTGACGGCGGTGACCGCTGGTGTGCGGGCCAGGGCTGGGGCCACGGACGGGTCCAGCGGCGTGGGTGTGGCCATGCCGATCTGGTAGTCGGCCCTGAGACCTTGCGTGGAGCGTCGGTCGATTTCGTGGGTCAGGGAGACGCCGACCACGGCCAGGGCGCAGACCAGGGCCAGCCCGATGGACAGGGCGGATGCGGTGGCGGCGGTCCGCCGGGGGTTGCGGGCGGCGTTGCGCCGCGCCAGGGTGCCGCTCGGCCCCCACAGGCGGGTCAGCGGCCGTGCGGCCAGCGCCGTCACGGGGCGGGTGAGGATCGGTGTCAGCACGATGACACCCATCATGGTGAACGGGGCTCCCACGGCGAGGACCCCCATGCCGCTTCTGTTTCCGGTCCACGCGCCGAAGAGCGTGGTCAGCACACCGAAGGTGGTGAGTGCGGCGCTGGCCGAACCACGTAGGACGCGGCTTTTGCGCGTCGCCTGGGCTTGCGCGCCGCGCATGGCGGCCACGGGCGCGATGGTGGCGGCGCGTCGGGCGGACAGCCACGCCGCGAGCATGCTGACCAGCACGCCAAGGACCAGTGAGGCCGCTACGCCGCCAGGGCTGACGACCAGAGGACCGGAGGGCAGGTGGCTGCCGGTGGCGTCAAGACCGGCACGGACGGCGGAGGCGATGGCGACGCCGAGCAGAGCACCGAGGATCGAGGCAACGGTACCGACCAAGAACGCCTCGGCCATGATCGAAGCGGTGACCTGGGCGCGGGTGGCACCGATCGCGCGGACCAGGGCCAGTTCCCGAGTACGCCGGACAGCCGACAAGTTGAAGGTGTTGGCGATGCCGAAGACGCCGACGAATAGCGCGATCCCAGCGAATGCGAGCAGCGCGTTCCTGACGGCCTCGGTGCTGGAGGCTGTTATGGCGCTCTGCTGGTTGGCGAGGCTCTGACCGCTCTGCGCCGTGGCGCTGCCGTCGGGTGGGAGCAGCGGCTGGACATCGGTGAGGAGCTGGGTGCGGGAGGCGCCGGCGGCAGGGCTGAGGGTGATCTGCGAGAAGTGGCCGGGTGACAGGTAGAGACTCTGCGCTGTCGGGGTGTCGAACAGGACGAGGGACCCGCCGGCGGAGACCTTGGGATCATCGGTGGTGAAGGTGCCGACCAGCTTCTCCTGCAGCACGGGGCCGTTGACCGATACGGGGACCGTGTCGCCGACCCGGTAGTGGGCTTTGCCGGCGCTGGAGCGGTCCAGCGCGATCTCCTCAGCGCTCTGCGGACCGCGACCGTCGGTCATGTGGTACCTCGCGTCGGTTCCGTTGCCGCCTGGGATGTAGTTGGCTCCGATGGAGGACCGTGGGGGAGTGATCGGCCTGCCGGCCTGGTCTGCCACGGCGGCGAACCCGAAGACACTACCGCTGGCGAAGGCGACGCCCGGAAGCGCCGCGACCTTTTGCAGCAGGCCGGCGTCGAGGCTTCCCTGGGCCTGGCGATACTGGCCCGGGGTGAGGGTGATCGCCACCGCGTTGTTGTCCACGCTGTTGCTGAGGCTGTTCTGGTAGGCGCCGGAGACGGTGCCGGCGAACGTCAAGGTGGCGGAGAGGAAGGCCACACCAAGAAGGACCGCGAGCGCTGTCATGAGCAGTCGGGCCTTGTGCGCCAGGGCGTTGCGCAGGACGGTACGGAGCACGAGCAGTCCAGTGAGAGTCGTGGGAAGACGGGATTTAGGGCGGCCGGGCTCAGGTCTGCGGCGTTGGCCGATGGGTGGACGTTCCAGGCGTGGTGGAGCGAAGGCCTTCCAGGACGGTGTCGGTGGTGGGGTGGCGGATGTCCTTGACGACTCGTCCGTCGGCGAGGAAGACCACCCGGTTCGCGTAGGAGGCGGCGACCGGGTCGTGGGTCACCATGGCGACCGTCTGGCCCAGTTCGCGCACCGAGTCGCGCAGGAAGGAGAGGACCTCGCCGCTGGAACGCGAGTCGAGGTTGCCGGTGGGCTCGTCGGCGAAGATGATCTCGGGTCGGGAAGCCATCGCGCGGGCGCAGGCCACGCGTTGCTGCTGGCCACCGGAGAGCTGTGCGGGGCGGTGCGCCAGGCGCCCGGCCAGGCCCGTGGCCCGTACGACCTCCTCCAGCCACTGCCGGTCGGGCTTGCGGCCGGCGATATCCATGGGAAGGGTGATGTTCTCAAGGGCCGTCAGGACCGGGAGCAGGTTGAATGCCTGGAAGACGAACCCGACCCGGTCCCGGCGCAGCTTCGTGAGGGCCTTGTCCTTGAGGTCGGTCAGGTCCGTGTCGCCGATCCAGGTGGTTCCCGCGGAGAGGGTGTCCAGGCCGGCCATGCAGTGCAGCAGGGTGGATTTGCCGCATCCCGAAGGCCCCATGACGGCGGTGAACTCGCCACGAGCGAAGTCAATGGAGATCTCGTCCAGCGCGACCACCCGGGTCTCCCCCGCGCCGTAGACCTTGCTCAGTCCCACTGCGCGCGCCGCCGACGCCTTGGAGGAAGCTGTCTCGTTGGCAGGGGCTGGTTCCGTCATGGTCATGGGCGGCCTATCAATTCTTGGAGCGTCGGGCGGCGTGCGGTGGTAATTTCCGTGTCGAGCTCAACTGCCAGGTCGGGCAGCACTACACGAGGCACAACGATCACCAGCATCGAAGCTAGGCGGGTCGAGGAGCCGGGCGCGTCAATCGACCGTCCACGCTCGGCCCCGACCAAAGTAGGCGCGATACCGCGGCCGGGTCGTCCGAAGGGGGCGACATCGGCGGGCAGCAGCAGGGCGGTGCGCGATCAGCGGCGAAGAACGGGGCAGCTGGGACACCCCCACCGGTGGGTCAATGCTCCGCCCCGTGCCGACCAAGGCCAAGACTGAATACGCGACAGTCATCCGAATCAGCCACCCAAGGACCGCGGATGCGCACACGCCACGCCCTTCTCGGCAGCGCTGCTCTGGGGCTCGCGCTGACTCTGGCTGCTCCGGCATCCACCCGGGACAGCCTGGTTCCCCTGCCATCGACGGAGAACGGCCCTGGTCCCGGCGGGCTCCAGGAGCAACGTGCACCATCGGCCCCGCTGGGCGGGCCGCTGACGGGCCGCACCGTCGTACTCGACCCGGGCCACAATGCCGGCAACCTCGAACACCTCGACGAGATCGACCAGCAGGTGGATATCGGCAACGGCCGCAAGGAGTGCGACACCACCGGCACCATGACCGCCACCGGCTACCCCGAGGCGGCGTTCTCCCTCGATGTCGCGCACCGGGCCCGGGAGATCCTCCAGAACCGCGGCGCGAACGTCGTGCTCACCCACGACGGCGAGAGGCCCTGGGGCCCCTGCATCACCGAACGCGCTGCGATCGGCAACGCCGCCCACGCCGACGCCGCCCTCTCGATCCACGCCGACGGCGCGCCCGCCACCAACAGCGGCTTCTACGTGATCCTGCCCGGCGAGGTAGTGGCCGGCCCCGCCGACACCACATCCATCCTCGCCCCCTCACGGCGACTCGGTGAGCAACTGCGCGACCACTTCCACGCGGCGACCGCAGAACCGTACGCCGACTACTACGCCGAGCAGGGTCTGGTCACGGCATCGGACCTCGGCGGACTCAACCTCTCCACCGTGCCCAAGGTGTTCATCGAGTGCGCCAACATGCCCAACCCCGAGGATGCGCGGAAACTGACGGACCCCCAATGGCGCCAGTTGGCCGCCCAAGGCATCGCCGACGCATTCACCTCTTACCTTGAACCCGACTGATGATTCATGCATCAACTGTTGGCCCCCTCGCTTCGCGGGGCCATGCACCACAAGCAGCCCTACTAAGATGCCAGGGCGGGTTCGTAGAACGACACGGCACTGTGCCCGGTCCGCGGAGCGTTGTGCGGAAGCGTTTCAGCAGCCGCCAGGACCAGGGTGCGCACTTGTGCACGCTGGTTCCGCTTCCGCGCCACCCACACCGGACCCGGGCGCTGAGCAACGCTCAGCAGTGGCCCACTGCCCCGACAGGCGGAGTTCATCTGCAGGGGCGAGCCGTCCGGTGACAAGCAGGTCGCCATCATGGCTGACCACCAGGTAGCCGGCTCGCTCCAGGATCATCGACACCGCGGAGGTCACCGTCTTCCCCAGCCCCTGGGGATCCCTGTCCGTGCGACGACCCGGCGCGGCTGTCAAGGAGAGCGGTGCCACCGCTCCCGCCTGCCGACTCACCGGCCTCCACCCCACCGCCACACCCTCACGACCAAGGCGCACCCGCAAACCTGGCGCTCCAGGCGCGGGGATGACCAATCCCGTCTTCTCCAACAGGGCACACACGCCCTCAAACAACTCCCGCTGATCCATCCCCGGACTTTACGACGCCGCGGCGTCCGCTTCGCGGTGCCCGCGCCCGTGTCGGAAAGTCAGCTCGGCACTGGATCAAGCGGGTACCCGGCACGAGCCCGGCCCCACAAACCGGCGGCGCGGCGCAGGTCCGCTCCCCCGGCGCTACGGCAGAACACGACGCGTCCGGCGCCCCAGAGCATTCGTCTGCGGAAACCGCAGCGGCCCCTTTCGTCCCCTCTCCCCGTAGCATGGATCCATGGACAGCGCGTTGTGGTGGTTATTCGCCACGCTGCTGGGAGTGCCGCTGGTGATCACGTCACTCCCGGAGTTCGGGTTGCTGGCGATCGGCGCGGCCAGCGCCATGGTAGCTGCCGGTCTCGGTGCCGGAGCGACTTGGCAGATCCTGACGTTCGTGGGAGTCTCGATCGTCATGCTGGTCGGTGTCCGTCCCCTCGCCTACCGGATGCTGCGGAAGAGTCCCCAGGTGCGGATGGGCATCGAAGCGCTTCAAGGCGCCACCGCGGTCGTGCAAGAACGGGTGGACCACGACGGCGGGAGGATCAAGCTGAACGGCGAGATCTGGTCGGCGCGCGCTCTGTTCCCCAACCAGGTGTACGAGCCCGGTCAGCAGGTGGATGTTGTCGAGATCAAAGGCGCGACCGCCCTGGTCATCTGACAGCCGGCCGCGGTTTCTCACCAGAGGGACCTCCACGGGCCTCTTTAGGTTCGGGCTCTGCCAACCTTGCAGGCCAGTGGTTCAGCCGTTGAGGTTGCGCATGAGCTCGGGAGAGTAGCGCTCTCCCGAGACGATGCCGCGGGGTGCCACCGCCTCGATGGCCGCGAGGTCGTCAGCAGTGACGGTCGCCTTGAGGGCGGCGATGTTCTCCTCGAGGTAGCGCCGCCGCTTGGTGCCGGGGATCGCCACACCCCCCTGGTGGAACACCCAGGCGAGGGCGAGTTGTGACGCTGTGATGCCCTTGTCGTCGGCGAGTCGGCGCACCTCGGCGACAACAGCAAGGTTGCGCTCGAAGTTCTCGCCCTGGAAGCGGGGGTCTGTGCGACGGAAGTCGTCCGCGGCGAAGTGCTCGGGGCTGGTGATGGCACCCGAGAGAAACCCTCGGCCCAGCGGCGAGTAGGCCACTAGCCCGATGCCCAGCGCCCTCAGGGCATCCATGACGCCGTCCTGCTCAACACTCCGCTCGAACAGCGAGTACTCGCTCTGGACGGCAGTGAGCGGATGGACGGCGTGTGCGCGACGGATGGTGGCAGGCGCTACCTCGCACAGACCGAGATGGCGCACCTTGCCTTCGCTGACCAGTTCCGCCATCGCACCGATGCTCTCCTCGACCGGCACCTGCGGATCCACGCGGTGCAGGTAGTACAGGTCGATGTGATCGGTCCCCAGGTGGCGCAGGGAGCGCTCGGCGGAGCGGCGGATGTAGTCGGGTCGCCCGTTGTGTCCCACGAGCACACCATCGTCGGTGAATTCGATCCCGGTCTTGGTGGCAAGGACAGCCTGGTCCCGACGTCCGGCGAGAGCCTTGCCGAGCAGGCGCTCGTTGAGAAAGGGGCCGTAGCTCTCCGCGGTGTCCAACAGGGTGACGCCCAGTTCGAGGGCGCGATCGATCGTGGCCAGCGCCTCGGCCTCGTCGGTAGCGCCGTAGAAGGCGCTCATGCCCATACAGCCAAGGCCTTGAACGGCCACGGTCAGGCCTTGGCTGCCGAGTGCGCGGTGTTCCATGTCTTCTCCCATAAAGAACTGACCGGATACGTGGAGGTCGCGGGGCCGCTTGGAAACAACTCGAGCGACTGCCCGGGGGACGCCACAGAACGCAGGGCTCAGCCGGCGGCCGCGCCGCCTCGCACAGCTCCCATGACTTCCGTCCGCCCTGCGCGTGCGGTACTTCACCCGCGCCCCTGGGTACAGTGAGAGCTAACCGCCCTACACGATACCGACTCTATCGGGAATACCGCTCCCGAGGACCTGGGCTTTCGGTGAGGCATAGGTGCATCTTTAGTAGGGTTTTATGATCAACCTTTGTTGATTCCCGCCGTCCAGCGTGGGCTTTTAACCTGTGGCCACTTGCCGTTCGGGTCGCTTTCGGGCTCCGGGGGTTCTGGACCCGTTGCCGGCGCCAGGCCTCGAAGAAGGCGCGGACCCAGTCCCGCGCCAGGCGACCTTTGCGGCAGTGCGGGGACTCTCGTCACCGCCTTTGGAAGACAACACAGGGAGAGCAATGAAGAAGCCCGTGGTCCGTCTGATCGTCGCCGTGGCGGCGACGGCGGCCTGCACGTTCGGTGGTGTAGGGAGCGCGATGGCCGCGACCCCGGCGACGCAACCCGGCGCAGTAAGCCTCAGCGCCGCAACGCAGGACTCCACGTTGTCCTATCTCGACGTAGCCACCATTGCGGTACAGCGCGTCCAGTCCAGCTACCCGCTCGCCAAGCTGCTGGAGAGCAGCGGTTTCTCGGCGAGCGGTCCCACCGATGACGTGAACAAGATCACCAGCTGGAAGTTCGTCTTCCAGCTGCCCGGTAACAAGACCGCGATAATCGAGTCCACCGGGTGGGGCACGTTCGCTCCCCCGGTCGTCATCAACCGGCCCTGGACCGAGGATTACGTCATCGACTGGACACCTCAGAGTTACCTGGACATCACCGCTGCCGACGCGATCCTGAAGAAGGCCGGATACGTCAGCGCGTACAGCAGCGTGACGATGCGGGCGCCGCTGGGCCCGAAGCACACCGAGCCCTACTACATCTTCAACTTCCCCGACGGCAGCCACACCGCCGTGGGTCTCGTGGACGGAAACGTCACGGCCTTCCAGTGACCAGGTGACCGGGTGCTCCGTGCGAACGTGCGGAGCACCCGCGCGAGATCGTCCGATGCCCTGTACGAGGCTTGAGGAAACCATTGCGGTGGCTGACACGTGCATCCGGTACACCTACCGGATGCACGTGTCAGCCACCGCACCTGCGGGCCTGGCGGCCGAGTGGTGCGTGCGTGACGCGGTCCATCCCGTCATCTTCGCTGGTGGCCGCCGCGACGTCGCTGGGGACGATGCCGGCGGTCGAGGCGGGCGCTGACGGGGACACGGCCGCGGTGCTAGCCGGTGGCTCGGAGCTCGACGGCGAGGAACTGCTCGTGCTGCTGGAGCAGGAGGCCACCAGCAGCACGATTGCGAGCGTCGCCGGGGAGCCCAGACCGTCCGGACAGTACCGACGGTCCGGGCTCCCCGGATCCGGACCCGCTGTGCGACAACCGGTCGGGCAACAACTCGTTCATGCCGAACCGTGATCACGGCGAAGGCGGGCTCGGAGCTTGAGGGAGGGGTCTATTTGGCGGCGAGTGCCTGCCGGCTTGATTTGGCTGCGATGCCTTAGATTTAGATGGCGTGGTTTATAGATGACCTAACGGCTGCTCCGCAGGACGATTTTTGCATAGGCACTGACTTCAAGTCATAGCGATGCCCCCTTGTTCACCTCCTGAAAAACCCTGTCATCGCGCGAACCGCGTAGCCCACCTGAACCTTGGCACCAGAAGTGTCTCCGGCAGTGTGGGCATCGTGGGCCTCAGCCAGACTGCTGCCACCAGCTCTAAGTACTGCTCCGAGCATTCGGGCAATACCTACGGCGTTATCCCGCCCGCTGGACGAGGAATACTGCGGATCGGTTCCGAGGCGGCCGGAATTTGCAGTCATATTCTTGAACTGAGGGTCCCCCAGGCCACTGGTGCGATAACCCGCATGTAGCGCCTCGTAGGCCTCTTTGATGTTGCCCTGATTGTGTAGAAAAGGTGGCGCGGGCTGAAGCCGGAATCCCCCGACTCCAGCCCGCGGGGCGCAGTCAATTCGAGTCCAGTCGATAGCCGACCCCGTGGACGGTGTGAACGAGCCGCGGTTCGCCGTCGGCCTCCAACTTGCGACGCAGGTACCTGATGTATACGGCGAGGACACTGGAGTGCGCGGCTAAGTCCGGGCCCCATACGTGGTCCATGATCAGCTCGCGTGTCAGCACCTGCCCGGGATGCAGAACGAGCAGTTCCAACAGCGTGAACTCAGTGCGTGAGAACTTCAGTGCCCGCCCGGCCCGGGTGCCAGTGCGACTGTCCGGGTCGAGTGTGAGATCACCGAAGGTGTAGACATGCGCGGGGTCGGCGGCTGCCGTGCGGCGCAGCAGGGCGCGCAGGCGGGCGGTCAGCTCCGCCAGCGCGAACGGCTCGACCAGGCAGTCGTCGGCGCCCGCGTCCAGCCCCGCCACCCGGTCGCTGACCGAGTCGCCGCTGGTGAGAAGCAGGATCGGCAGCCGGCTGCCGAGTGCTCGCAGCCTGCGGCAGACCGTCAGGCCGTCCAAGGTCGCGACGCTCGTCCCCAGGACCAGCGCGCGCGGTTGCCAGGTTACCGACTCCCGCAGTCCCGTCAGGCCGTTTGGCGCGCCTCGCACGACGTATCCCTCAACGGCGAGGGCGTGCATCAGAGACGCTCGTATCGCCGGGTCGCCGTCCACCACCAGGACTCTCGGTGCGGCGCTCATGGGAATTCCTTTCGGTCAATGGTGCAAGGTTCTATGCCCGTCTTGCTCGCTCCCGACGCGCGACGGGAAGGCCGCCGATGGCACGTGTGTGGCGCCCTGCGGGGCCCAAATATCCACGTCAGGCCGGTGACGGCGCACCAGAGGATACGGCGGGCTTCTCAGCGGGCGGTACCGGCTGCAGCCGCCTGGCCCACTACGTCACGGAGTCCGCTCGACTCGGGCATCGTGCCGCCACCTGGCCCTGGCACCACGAACTGACCACGGCGTTCGACCACCTGTTGACACTGCCCCGACCGGCCACCTGACAGACGAAGCCGCCCTTGACCACCACAACCCGAGGACCCAGGAGCACCCGGCCATCGCGCGGGGCCCTCGGCATGCCCAACGACCGACGGCAGCCCCGCGACCTCCGACACAGGGATCACCCCAGAGCAGCCGACGCGAACCGAAACAGCGAGGCTAACGAACAGCGGGCGACCAGCGCACCCAACACCGTTCGGGACACGCGCAGTCATCCGGATGACCACCACGGTCACTCCTAATCACTGTTCAGGAACGGTGTGGCGGGCAGGATCCACCGCATCCGGCGCCCGGGCAAGGTGACCGCCTCGACAAGCCAGGCCGTGACGGTCCCCGTCAGGGCCCGATAGCCCTGCCGAGGCGGTCACGATTATCGCGCTCATCCATATCGGCGTCGTGAATTGACTGCCCGTCAGCAGATGCCACACCTGGTGCCGTCCCACGCCGGCGGCCTGGTCGCTGAGGAGAGGACTGGACAGGAGGGCGAGGGCCGCCACCAGTGCGGGCCGCGGCCACGAGGAGGGGAGCGGTTGCCTTCCTACTCGCTCCGCCCGCCAGTTGGACGTCGCCGCAGAGCGGATCTCGACCTTCGCCCCGGTGGCCTTGGTGAAGGCTGCCGCGAGCGCCTGCGTGGCGGCGAGGCGCTGACCGTTGTCGAGCACCAGGGACCCGTTGCCCGCCAAGGTGGGCCTACGGGCCTGCGATGCAGGCACTGGCGAGCGCGAAGGCTCCGCTCCCGTGAGGGCTGCGGGACGAGGTGTCCGGGAGCACCGAAGGGCATCTGCCGAGACGGGGTTCTTTCACGTCGGCGAGGTCGAAAGGCCTTCGATCCCCCGGCCTGCCGTTCGGTATCTCGTATCACGTGCGACATGGTCGGGAACCAAAGCGCAGGGCGCGGCGACAACTTATGAGGACGTGGGTGGTGACGGCGCCGGCAGGGTGAGGCCGGGTGCTCGCCTGGAACCGCCCACGTCGCCGTCTGGGAACCGCTCCCGTGTGTGTCAGATCTTGCGCAGCTCTCCCCAACAGTCTGGATCCGTATGATGCTCGACAGTTCCGCGTCCCCGCAGTTGGAGAAGCCCGCCGAAGGCCCTTCCCCCTCGCTCTCGCACGGTCTGAAGCAGCGTCATCTGTCGATGATCGCCTTGGGCGGCGTCATCGGCGCCGGGCTCTTCGTGGGTTCCGGTGCGGGTATCGCCGCTGCGGGCCCCGCGATCGTGCTGGCCTTTGCCGCCGCAGGAACGATCGTCATGCTGGTGATGCGGATGCTGGGCGAGATGTCCGCCGCTCGCCCGGTCTCGGGCTCGTTCTCGGTGCACGCCGAGAACGAGGTCGGGGTGTGGGCCGGAATCACCTCGGGGTGGACGTACTGGGTGATGCTCTGCTGCGCTGTCGCCGCGGAGGCCACCGCCGCCGGCAGGATCATGCACAGCTGGATTCCGGACGTCCCTGCATACGGCTGGGTGGCGGCCTTCATGGCGCTCTTCTGCGCCATGAACCTCTCGGCGGTAAAGAACTTCGGCGAGTTCGAGTTCTGGTTCGCCACGATCAAAATATCCGCGATCGTGGCTTTCCTGGCGGTGGCCGTCCTGGGGGTGTGCGGCGTGCTGGGCCACGGCGGCGCACCTGGTACGAGCAACCTCACCGGCCACGGCGGCTTCTTCCCCACGGGCGGCGGGGGCCTGGTCGCCGGGTTGCTCAGCTCCGTGTTCGCATACGGCGGCCTGGAGACCGTCACCATCGCCGCCGCCGAGTCCGACCAGCCGAGCCGCAACGTCGCCAGCGCGGTGCGCACGGCGATGTACCGGATCTCGGTCTTCTACATCGGCTCGATGGCGCTGATCGTGACCCTGGTGCCGTGGAACGACCCCCGACTCCTCTCCGGGGGTCCGTACGTCGCGGTCCTGCAGCGCCTGGGCATCCCGGGCGCGGCCGACATCATGGAGACCGTCGTCCTGATCGCGCTGCTGTCCGCGATCAACGCCAACATCTACGGTGCCTCGCGGATGGCCTACTCCCTGGTCGAACGCGGCCAGGGGCCGGGCTGGCTCAACCGAATCCACAACGGCGTGCCGTGGCGCGCGGTCCTCGCGTCCTGCGGGTTCGGGTTCTTCGCCGTCGTCGCCGGGGTCATCTGGCCGACCACGGTGTTCACCTGGCTGATGGACACCACGGGCATCGCTGTGCTGGTGGTGTGGGTGTTCATCTGCGTCTCCCAGCTGCGGATGCGAGCTCGGCTGGAGCGCGAGGCCCCGCAGCTGCTGACCGTGCGGATGTGGTGCTACCCCTACCTCACCTGGACCGCGCTGAGTGCGATCGCCGCGGTGTTCGTCCTGCTGGCCACCTCCAAGGGCGGAACGGAGCAGTTGGTCCCCTCTGCGGTGCTGCTGGCGCTCTTGGCTGGGGCCGGCCTGTGGAAGCAGCGGCGTGGAGCCTCCGGTGGATGATCCGCTGGCTCTGCTTCGTGGCATGAGGGTCGCTTAGACAACCCGTGGACATGCTGCATCTCTGCGCGTAAGAGCGCGGGGCTTTCCTAGTCCCTTTCTGCGGAGCGATCCGCGAGAACGACGGCATTGCGCCGGCAGCGCCCTGACGGGTGCTCTGGTTCATGGGGTTCGCCGCTGTCCGGCCCTTCCTTCGGGCAGCGGGCGAACTGAGTACGAAAGGTGGCTCGGTATGAACGACGTACCCCGGGTCCTGGTGGTCGAGAAGGAGCAGCAGACCGCCCGGTCATTGGTGACTTACCTGAACGCCAGCGGCTACCAGGCCGATGCGGCCCTTGACGAGGTCACCGCGCTGGAGCTGTCCTCCGGCTGCCAGCCGGATGTGGTGGTTCTGGTTCCCGCTCTGCCCACAGCAGACGGCGCCCAAGCTCTCCGCAGTCTGCGCAGCTGGACCCAGGCTCCGGTGATCGTCCTGTCGGAAGAGCACGGTACGGAGGAGAAGATCAAGGCCTTGGACGCGGGCGCGGACGACTACGTCACCAAGCCCTTCGACATGGGCGAGCTGCTTGCGCGGCTGCGTGCGCTCAGACGTCGGGCCAAGACGCTGAGCAACTGCCTGGAAGAAGCCATCGTCAACACCGCGTCCTTCACCATCGACCTGCATGCCAGGCAGGTCCGTCGCGACGGGATGCCCGTCCAACTTACGCGCACCGAGTGGCAGATCCTTGAGGTCCTGGTCCGCAGCGGTGGGTCTCTGGTCAGCAAGAAGCGTCTGCTCCAGGAGGTCTGGGGGCCGTCCTACAGCACGGAGACCAACTACCTGCGGGTCTACATGTCCCAGCTGCGTCGCAAGCTGGAGGCCGACCCGGCCCACCCTCGGCACTTGATCACCAAGTATGGCAAAGGGTACTGCTTCGAGCATTGACGTCCTCGCTGGCCCGGTGCCTGGAGCCCGGCCGGCCGAGATTCCCGGCCCGGATGTTGGCCCTCAGCGTGGCGTAGTCGTCCACGACCTTCTTGACCGCCCGAACCGCGGACTGAGCGGAGAGGCCGAACTCCGCCTTGACCGTGCCGTGCGCCATCGTCTGCAACTCGTTGCGGGAGAACACCTGGCTCTAGAACGCCGCGACCGACACCACGTCAGCGGCCCGGTTGCCCGCACGCAGGGTAGCCCCCGGAGCCGATGCCTGCTCAGGCGACGGCAGGAGCTTGACCTGCATGACGATCTTCACGACCAGCAAACTAACAGGAGGCACTGACAGTGCGCGCTGGCCAGCTACGAAACGAACCCCGGCACTCCGCGCCCACGACTCGAGGACCAATTCCTCCCAGTGCTGAAGCCCTGGGCCTCCTTGGAGATGCCAGGTGAACGCTGCCCCAACGGCCGTCCTGACAGACGCACCAGCCCAGTACGCCGGGAGCCTGGCCACCGAGCTCAAGGACGCGGTCACCCCCCGTGCCGTTGCCCTGGTTCTGGGAGCCTGGGTCGTCGCGGTGGCGTTCATGGTCTCGTACGTGGGGGCTTTTCATGCTCCCGTCCCGCACCGCATTCCGGTTGCCGTGGTGGCGCCCGCCCAGTTGGTCGACGAGCTCAATTCCCTGACGGGTGAGCCGCTCAAAGCCGACGCCGCCCCGAACGCCGAGACCGCGCGTGAGCGGATCATGAATCGGGATGCGGACGCGGCACTCATCCTTCACGATGGGGCGGCCCCGGACGTCCTCCTGGTGGCCTCCGCCGCGGGATCGGCCGTCTCCCAGAGCATTGTCCAGCTCACCCAGCAAATCGAGAGGACGCAAGGCCGACAAGTCTCCGTCACCGACGTCCAGGCACCCAACCCCAAGGACGGACGCGGCATGTCCTCGTTCTACCTCGTCGTGGGGCTGGTCATCGGCGGCTACCTGTCCACCACCGCTCTGGCCATGTCCGGCGGCTACCGACCGGCCAACCTGCGGCGCACGCTCATCCGGCTCGCTGCCCTGGCCATCCAGTCGATCACCCTGGGACTGGCCGGGGCCGTCATCGTGGGCCCCATCTACGGGGCGCTCACCGGGCACTTCGCCGCTCTGTGGGCCATCGGCGCACTCATCGCTTTCACCGCTGCCGCCGTGAGCACGGCATTGCAGAGCCTGTTCGGCCAACTCGGTGTCGGCTTCACACTGCTGTTCTTCGTCGTTCTCGGCAACCCCAGTGCCGGCGGTGTCTATACCGCACCGCTCCTGCCGCCCTTCTGGAGCGCGATCGGCCAGTCCCTCCCTCCGGGAGCGGCCACGACCCTCGTCCGCAACACCGCCTACTTCCACGGTAACGGCACCACCTTGGCCTGGTGGGTCCTTGCCACCTGGGCCGCGAGCGCAGTACTGCTCGCCGGTGGCGCCTGTCTGCGCCGCGCTGCGCAGGAGCAACGGCGGGTGCCGCGGTGGGCGTGAAACGGTCCGGGCGGACCACTTCACGCTCGCGACAGGTCCGCCTGTGCGGACCGCCCGGCAGCCTCGCGGCCTCACCGACCCAATACCACCGAAGCATCGCGTCGGAAAAGGACGCAACCCGCACCGCCGGGTGCTCACCGCACAGCGGACCCGGGAAGTGAAGCAACGCTCGTGGCGGCTCCGCTACGCAGGAACAGTGGTACTACGACCGATTCCCCCGAACACACAGAAAGGACAATATACCCACACGGCGGATACGGCGACCTGGGGATGGCGCATGCGACCCAACATCGAGACGAACGAATTCATCGACGACTTTGCCGAGTTCACAGCGGATAAGTTCATTCAGAAGGCGGTCGGCAATCCTCCCGTCATTCCACCAGAAAGAACCATAGAATTCATCAAGGGCTGCCACGACTTCATCGGCGACCGTCTGAGCGAAAACGGCTGCCTCCCGGCAAAACTCACCTTCAGGCCAACAGCAGGAGCGCGGGCCGATGCCGCATTCCATCAGAACACATGGACCACAAACTTCAATATTGACCGCACGGACCCCAAAGAGATGAACTGGCAGCAAGCAGCACTGGCAGCCGCCGTAGAGCTTCATGAGTCCACCCATACCTGGAACCTGTTCCAGGAGCTACAGGGCCACCTGTCCCAAAACCCCCAGGCGGACAATACCGCTGTCCAGCACGCGTTCGCTGTCACGACAAACAGAGATGAATTCGTCTACGCCGAAGCCATAGACCAAGCCCGAATCTCGCTTCCTACGGCATCCAGAGATGACCTGAGGAGCGGAATAGAGCTGTACCAAGCCGACTTTGCCAAGCTGAGGAAGAAGTTCCCCGCACCGGTCCCCCGGTCCTCGCCAGCAGAAGTCTCCGAAGCCATCGGGCTGCACGCCACGGCCGGACCGAGTGAGCACTATAAAACCCGCGACCCGATCTTTACTGACTTCAAGGAGAGCGCAGGGGCGCTTATCGCATTTGTGGAGGCCCCGGACGCCCGCGTCCCCCGAAAAAACCTGCGCCCCTACCGGGATGAATTCCCCGATCATCTGAGGGCGATCGGGAACGAAAAGTTGAGTGCTGATTTCGAGGAAATGTGCGAGGAGGTGGGGAATCCGAAGCTCTATAGAAGCCTGGTGAAAGAGCACCTCCCCGAACTCTTCCATGCAGAGCACACTACCTATGCGGAGGCATACGAGCAGTACTACAAGTCCCCTACTGAAATCCGTGCCTACACTGCAGAGAACAAGCTGTTGACGAAACTTGGAATCCCGCCGGTCCGCGTCCCTGAAAAGCCCAAGCTTCTGACCTTCGACAAGCTTTCGCGGGCGCTCATGGAGCAGCCATCCACACAAATGGAGGCGCCGCCGCGGCCCACGCTCATGCGTCGGCAGACTCATATGTCGTCAACCACGTCGACCGCCCGGGTGCGCGAGCTGTCGGGTTCGTTGCCGCCCGCACAAACCGTCCAGCCCACCGCGTCCAGCTCCGGATCGACTGTGTCCAGCACCGTACCGCCCCGCGTACCGCCACCCCCGCCGCCCCGCACAACTCCCCCCGGCCCCAGGTGGTAGGCAGACAGGCAAAAGGTCCTGCCCCCGACTGCCTGTCGCAGAAAGGAATTATGAGGCGACAGTCCAACGGATGCCGTCGCCTCATGACATGATCGGCTCCACGCGTCCTTTCTCCAATGCCCCAGGGCGTGCGCTCGGCTCGGTGGCCCGACCAGCTCGGTCAGGCCACCGGGTCAGCATCCCCGTGGCAGGTTGGTGGCAGGTGGTGCCCTGAGCTCCCAGGTCGGGCCACCCTCGCTGCTCGAGCTCCCTCGCCTCGTTCTGGTGCTCCCCCGCCGGGCCAACACCGACCCCACGGCGCTGTCGCGCTGCTGGGCTGCGGGAAGCCCTCCCGTCCGCGAGGGGCGGCCATCGTCTGCCTTCCGACCGATGTGACGCATCACCACATGCGTTCGCTGGAAGCCACAAGCCCAGGCATTGGGAGCCGGTAGACAGCCCAACCCGCTCCCGAAGTCCTGTCTCGAAGGGTGCTCTCTGCCACCCGCGCAGGCCATGAACCGGTGCCCGAACAACATGCCGGCCGAGTCTTCCTACCGCCACACCCCGATGCCGCCTCGAGACGGCACAGGATGCGCCAGGGCCTCGGGGCGCGCGGACAGCTCCCTCGGCATGCTCCGCCGAGCGCCGGCGCATCCCCTGGCGCCCGACGATCGGCAGCCCCAGATGCCCGGCAGCGCAGCGCCGCCGGCGCTCCCAAGGATCCACCCGCCCGCATACCGTGCGGCCGTAACCGCCCCAGGGGAAAGGAATACGCAATGCCCATAGCAGCAAAAGGGTTCCGCACGGAGGTGCAGGAGATCCTTGATGTCCTGGGCGCCGCTCCTGAGCGGGAGACGCTGGTGCACCAGGGGCGGCGTATCACTGCCGGCGAGTTGCGCGACCTCGTCTACCGCCTGGCCTGGGCTCTGCGAGTCGAAGGACTGAGGCGCGGTGACACTGTGACGTTGCTCAGCGGAAACCTGCCGCAGACCCTGGCCGTGCGCTATGCCGCGAGCCTCCTCGGCTGCAGGGTCAGCCACTTGTACAACAACCTGCCTTCCGCGGCGCAGGCCGAGGCAGTCCGCGACGGGAAGACCCGTGTGCTGATCGTCGACCCCCGGTGCACCGAGCAGGCCAAGAGCATCGCCGAGCGGGTCCGGCTGGAGACTGTTCTCACACTGGGCCCTGCCCCGATCGGTGCGGATCTCCTGGAGATGGCCGCTGACTACCCGGCTGTGTCCGTGCCCAGCCAGGCACAACCGCAGGACGTAAGGACCATCAGCTACTCCCGCGGCAGGCGCGTGCAGGGCGTGTGCCATACCTACGAGCAGATACGGCAGTTCGGCCCATGGATGCCGACGGAGTCACAGGGTGCGCCCCGTCTGCTGGTGTGCACCACTCTCGCGCACACCGCAGGCCCCCTGGCCGACAGCATTTTACGTGTGGGCGGATGCGTTGTGCTGATGGAAGGCTTCGATGCCGTGGCCGTTCTCGATGTGATCGAACGTGAAGTGATCACCGATCTGTTCCTGCCGCCCTCCCTGCTCTATCAGCTGATGGGCCATCCGCAGGCCAAGCGTGCCGACACCTCGCACCTGCGTCGCCTCCTCTACGGGGGCTGCCCGGCTTCACCGGCGCGGATCGCCGACGCGCTGCGACAGTTCGGGCCGGTGCTGGTCCAGCTCTACGGGCAACGGGAGGCAGGGATCATCAGCGTCCTGGACACCGACAGCCATGACCTGCATCGATCCGAGCGGCTGCGGTCCGCCGGGCAGGCGCTACCCGGCGTAGAGGTCACGATTCGCGACGCGTCCGGCCGCGATTTGCCCGCGGGAGAACGGGGTGAGATCTGCGTGCGCTCCACAGGGCTCATGCAGGGATACTGGCAACAGCCCGAACTGACCGCCGAGGTGCTGCGGGACGGCTGGTTGCGCACCGGCGACTTGGGCTGTCTGGACAGCGAGGGCTACCTGACCGTCGTCGGCCGGTCGGACGTGATCGCCACAGGTGCCGGCCCGGTCCTCCGCTGCGATGTGGAGAACCTGCTCACCTGCCATCCCCGTATCCAGGAGAGCGCCGTCTTCGGGGTCCGGGACGCCCACGGCAGCGAGCTCGTTCACGCCGCTGTCGTGCCCCTGGCTGACAGCGGAATTGACGAGAACGAGCTGCGGGCCATGGTGCGCGAGCGATTGGGCGTGTCGCACGAGCCCACCCGTATCGAGTTCCGCGACATCCTGCCGCTGACCGACGCCGGCACGGCGGACAGGGAACTGCTGCGCCTGCAGAGTGAGGAACTCGGGTGAGGCCTCGCAGTTGCCTGTTCCCGGTGGGACCCAGCCGACCAGGAAGTCCGCGCTCACCCTGACCCGCCTCCTGGCGGCGCAGCTGCGATGCTGGCGGCTCCCGCTTCCGGCAACGGGCCCGAGCGGCAGGCCGAGCGTGCACAACTGCCACCCACCCCGCACCACTCCCTTCAGGCATAAATAATGTTAAAAGATAAGCCCATGACTTGACTGCAGCATTTTGTGAGCTTTATCTTTCTATTGCTTCTCAGCTCTCCCCCGACTGGGAAGCTGGGAGTCATCACGATACGCCACCCCCGGAATCGTGATGACTCCCTTTCCCGCTTCCCGGAGGCCGATACCGAGCATCTCCATCACGGCTTCATCCGTGAGTGGGATTTCAGTACTTAAAGCTCACCAGAGGCGATCAGTGAGCTTTTCAGGGCGGCCACCGATCAGGTGATGGGGCCGATGAGGACACCCGGCTTGTCGGCACTGCAACGGGCTCGGCGGAAGATCTGCCATTGCTTGATGGTGGCCACGCTGCGTTCGTCCGGGGAGCGGAGTCGGGTGTGGGCCCGGTTCAACGAACTTTGCCCAGCGGTGGTTTCCTGGCTGGGCTTGCGCCTCATCGGTACCGCGAACGTGCCGCCCGCGCCGGTGTAGGCCAGAACGGCGATGCGGAGCCTGGCGCAGGTCTTCACGATGCGGTGCATGCGGGCTGCGGTCAGGTCGTGGGTGCGCCGGGCAGGGCTCGCGAGACCCATGCGAGCTTGCCTTCGGTGCTGGTGATGACCTGGAGGTTCACGCCGTGGCGGCGGTGCTTGCCCGAGTAGTCAGCGCGGCCGTCGCCGACCCCGGGGCTTGGGTCAGGCCAGGGGCACAGCGGGCGAGGAGACAGAGTTGAGACGTCAGATACCTCACTCAACTGCCTGGGATCCTGTCCGTATCTTCCTCGCCCCCGACCGCCCAGCCGTCACTCGATCGGTGGCCACCCTGAAACGGCTCAGTGAAGACGTAGTGCGCCCGCTTGTCTCCCACGGTCGTAGGGGGCGAGTTGGGCGGCGAAGCAGGTGATCTCGAGCCGGGCCAACGTGTCCTGCGGCGCCGACCTCGCCCGCTGGCCGATCGCGGCCAACGAGCGAGCACCGGCCACCACCACCGAGCAGGCCACCAGCAGCACACCCACGAGCGGGTGACGCCTGCCACGCCGGCCGCTCGGATCAGCCAGGGCCTCAAGGCGCCGCGGCAGTCGCGTGATCACGCGCTACTGGGATGTGGGCGACTTGACCAGACAGACGGTGGCAGACCGGCGGCACATCGCGGTTCCGGCTCGACAGGGCGACTTGGACGGTCACCCACTCCAACCGGAGCCTCGATGTCTGTGTAACGGCCCAACCCGACCGACCCTCACACCGCCAGGACCTGCGACTCTGCATGATCACCAGGACTTTGAATCAGCCCTGACCAGTACCCGGACGCCGAACTGTACCCCCGACGCCGCGGATTGCGGCCTCGGTCTCCCGGTGCCGTGGGCAAACGTTGCGCCGCCGCCTCTGCCAGGCCCCACTCCGGACCGCTACTTCTTACGTACTCGCGTTAGCGTTTACCCCGCCCCCGATGATACGAGCAAGGATGACAATGGCGATGGCCACCTCAATGATAGGGAAGCGCAGAGTCAAATTTCACCTCGCCAGCCGGTAAGGACATCTCACCAAAGCCAAAAGCAAGAGAAGAGACCCTCGCTGATATCGCCATCAGGGCCACCTTCGCCCACGCCAAACTGACGAAACCGACGCGGAATGCTATCAGTTCCGCCAGACGTGACAAGACTTTCGACCCTCATGCGAAAGTCTTCGACTTCACCAAAGCAAGCATCGCAAAACAAGGCAAAAATCCCAACGAGTACGTCTTCAATGACGACCGGAAAAATGGAATCGAAAACGCAGTCAAAACTTATGCAAAACGCCGAGAAGGCGAAGCCGGGAGCGGAAATGGAGCGACTCCTCGGCAGGCTCGATGGAGAACTGAAAGCCATGGAATTCGGCCCTAAAGACAAAGGCATTGTCAAATCGGCCGAGGCGCTCGCGGGGTTCAAGAAGGGGGTTGCATCGGTACCATCAGGAGATAAGCCCCACCATAAACGGATGGCGTGGCTGGCTGGATGCCTGGGAAAGCTAATGGGACGCACGAGTACCCCGAAACCGTCCGACCCCACCACCCGGAATACGCCCACCGAAATCAAGCACCTCGCCAATCCAGGGCTTACCAAGAATTCTCCAAGGCTTTGGCAGCTGTTCTGGCCTGCAAGCGGCCGTCCCCCGCAATGCGCTCCTGACCTCGGGCGGCCCCGGCTCGAGAGAACAAGCAGCGAGCCAGATGTCACGCCGTCGGGGAAAGCCGTAAAGTGCGCCGAGCCGATAAAGGAACACCAATCCCACCGCCGCTCAAACAATGACAGGCCGAGCGGTTCAACGTCATGTGACTGGCCACGGGGCCTATTCCAAGGCAATCCGTAGCGCTGTTGCGGACCGGAGCTTTGCGGAGGCTGCGGCCTGCCTGCGCCAGGCTTGTCGGCGTTTTCGCTACTGGCATCCGTAGGGTTCCCGAGGAGAGTGAGATGTCCCGGCTCACCGGAAAGGACAAAGCCCGCAACGTGGCCGCCGTTCGCGCGGCGATAGAGCAGCTGCTGCAGGGCGACCTGCCCCTGGACGGCAAGTACGACCTCACGACGCTCGCCTCCATGGCAGGGGTTGCCCGCACCGGCTTCTATTCCAGGCGGGCCCGTGACGGCTCCGTGCATCCTGGCGCCTACCAGCATCTGGCCGAGGAGTTCGAGCACCGCCTGAAGGAGCTCCAGGAGGCGGGGGAGATCGTCGATCCGCGTCTGGCGCAGGTCGCGCACCTCGAACAGCAGATCGCACGTCTCGCGGATGAGAACGCCAGGCTGCGACAGGAAGTCGCAGGCCACGACGAGCTGATCAAGCAGCTGCGCACGGACATCTCAGGCGGCAGCGGGAGCCCCCACAAGGGCAGGGCCCCGGGTGGCGGACCACCCGGCTGACCCGCCCGCAGCGGGCGCAGCCCTGCCCCGTCCTCCCGGTTCGCCTTGCGTCGCCCCGTGGACCGGCGTGCCTCGGCCGCAGTCAGTCGGCTGGGTCTGCGACCGATCTGGTGCTCGTCCCCAGGCCGCGGAAACCTGCTGCTGGGCTGCTCGGCCAACTCGCTGCTGACCGGCAGTTGTGGTCGCGCAACGGTCCGATGCGAAGGCCTCGGGTGCGGCAGTTGTCGATGATGTAGGGCAGTGCTCCGAGCGCGGAGAGCCAGGCGCCGGGGTCCGAGGTGCAGTCCGAGTCGTGAAGCAGCACGGTCCCTCCGCCGTCCAGTGACCTGATCACGCTCCGGTGCACCGAGCCGGGCGTTGCCCTGGCGCTCCAGTCACGGCCCCAGCTGGACCAGAGAACCGGTACGAGACCAAGCTCCGTCGCCGTGGCGACCGCACTGATCGTCAAGACGCCGTACGGCGGGCGGTACCAGCGCGGCTGCGAGCCGGTCAGGTCAGCGATCACGTCGCGGGCGCGGGCGATGTCGTCGCGCACGGCCCCGGGTGTCCGAGTGACCAACAGACGGTGCCGGTAGCCGTGCACCGCGACCTCATGGCCGGCGGCGACCATTTCCTTCGCGAGAGCGGGCTGCTGTACGACCATCTGACCGAGCATGAAGAAGGTAGCCCGGATCCCCGCTCTGTCCAGTACCCGCAGGAACCGGGGTGTCGACGCCGGGTCGGGGCCGTCGTCGAAGGTGAGGGCGACATGGGTGGGGTCTCCCCGGCCGTTGACCTCAGGCAGCGTCAGCTTTGCCTGCAGTAGCCGGATCGAGGCAAGCAGCGCCGAGGTGCCGGGTGGCCCGCCCGGCTGTGTCCGGTCCGGCGGAGGAAGCGCCCGTCTCACTGGACCGTCTCCGTGCCAAGGCGCGGCCGGGGCCGTCTCAGGGGCGGTGGCGCGGCTGACGGGGGCATCGCGTGCCAGGGCTGCGGCGTACAGGCCAGCGTTTCGATGATCTGCTCGGGCGGGATGTCGGCCGCGGGTATGGCGCAGCTCGCGCTGCCGGTTTGTAGGACTGTCCTGAGTGTGGGTTCGAGCTGATCGGCTGTCCGAATCCAGGCGGCTATTGCCGCCTGCTCGAGTGCGGCGGCGTTGGTGGTCCCGTGGCCGGGCAGGCACCGGTAGCTGACGACGGGAACGCCGGTCGTCAGCGCCTCCAGTGAGGTGAGTCCGCCGGCGTTCTGGACCACCACATCGCTGGCGCGGATGAGTGCGGGCATGTTGTCCACCCATCCCATGGCCACGCCCAGGCCGGCCGAGGCCAGGCGTCGCCGCAGTGCCTGGTTGCGGCCGCACACAGTGACCGGTACCGCCAGGGCGGATGCGGCGATCTCCCGTGCGGTGGCTTCTGCCTGGCCTGCTCCCCAGGAGCCGGCCACTACCAGCGCCACCGGTCGGTCGAGGGGCAGGCCGAAGCTCGCCCGTTCGGCGGATCGTTCGGCAGCGGATCTGGCGGGCCGAAACGCCGGATCGACCGCGGCCCCGCATACCAGGGCCGTGGCGGCCCCATGCGCGCGTGCCTGTGCGGCGGGAATCGCGTGCAGGGCCATGTGCAGGTCGACTCCGGGCTCCACCCAGATCGGATGGACGGACATGTCCGTCAGGAACGTGGCCACCGGTGCCGCCAGCCTGCCCAGCCGCCGCAGCCTGCCCAGGGTCTGACTGGCCAGCGGGAACGTCGACACCACGGCGGCCGGGTCGGGCCCGATGGCCTGCAGGACCCGTGTCCCTGCTGTGCGCCCAAACAGGGCGCGCTCCAGCGCAATTGACCACGGGTGGCGCTCCAGATGCCCCAGGCCCCAACCCCACGCCCAGGGCGCGAAGCGCAGATCCTGGGCGTAGCCCTCCTTCAGCAGGTGCCCCCAGCCGCGCGGGAGCAGGTCGAGGAAGTCGTGGCATTCGACGGCGAATCCCCTGGCGCCCAGGCGCCGAGCCAGTTCGCGGGCTGCTCCGTCGTGCCCGGCCCCGATGCTCGCGGAGATCAGGACGATCCGCCTCGGTGCCGCGCGGGGAACGCTGGTCTGCTGTGCGGCGAGGTCCTGGCGGCGATGGGGCCGCGGCGGGGAGGGCTGCGGAGGGGTGGGTTGCGACTGTCGGTGTCGGGCGGGCCTGGAATCGTCGCAGTCGGACATGGCGGATCCTTCCCCTGCCTTCGGCCACGGCCTGGTCGGGGCCTCGTGTCCAGCCGGCATCCCGCGCCGGCACATGAGCCCCAAGGCTCACAGGCGCGAGTGCCGGAGCGAATCGGTGTAACTACGCAGATGTCTGCGTAACCGGCGCGTGATCCTGTGATCGTCCGGCAGGTGAGGGGCCGTCACGCCCCGTCATGACAGCGCCTGTTCCCCCTCTCCAACGGCAGGAGCGCCCCTGCGCCGGTGTGTCCAGGGCCGCTGCGCCGGCCCGGGCTGCTGTCGCACGGAAGGAGCGGTGCATGGCCCGTACAGCAAGGCGGGGCGGCATCCGCTCGCAGCCCATGGCCGCCTTTGTGCGCGCGTGCCGGGAGCATGGACTCACCCACCCCGCGGTCGTCGCCTCGGCGCTGTTGGCGGCGGTCCTGAGCGTGCTATGGGTGCTGCTTCTGACCATCGACCTCGGGGATGCCGCGGCGCAGTCCATGTGGGCGGGCTTCGGCCGCCACTATCCGGGGCACGCCTACGACTTCTCCTGGTACGGCGGGTGCACCCCTGCCTCCTACAGCGTGTTGTCGCCCTACATCATGGGATACCTGGGCATCCGCCCCACCGGTGTTCTGGCCTTCTTGGCCTCCGCCGTCCTTGGCGCCTGGTGGCTGACACGCATGCCGCTGCGGCATCCGCTCATCCTCGCGCTGGTGCTCACGTTCTCCCTGTGGGAGGAAATCCTGTCGGGACGTATCACCTTCGCTCTGGGGACGTGCTTCGCGCTGGCCGCGCTGGCTCTGCTCCTGCCCGCCTCGCGGTTCATGACGCGCACCGGCGCCGCTGTCTTCGTCCTGTCCGCGGTGTCGGCCCTGTGCAGCCCGCTGGCCGGCGCCTTCCTTGGCATTCCCGCGGCTGCCCTGCTCATCACCGGCCGCCGCCGGGAGGCGTGCTGCCTGGCCGCCGGGCCGGGCCTGGTGATCGCCGCCGTCGGCGTGTTGTTTCCCTTGCACGGCTTCCAGCCTTACTTTCCTGGCGACGTGGCGTTGACCCTCGAGATCGTGGTGGCCACAGGCTTCGCCGTACCCGCCCGCTGGCGTGTGTTGCGCCTGAGCGTGATCGTGCTGGCAGGCGCCGTCGTGGCGGCCATCCTGGTTGCGACACCGGTGGGCTCCAACATCGGCCGCCTGCCGAGAATCGGCGCTGCCACCGTACTGGCCGCCGCCGCGCTCGGCACGGTTCCTGACCGGGAAGGCGCGCGAGCGCGCGAGGGGGGCCGTCGGCTGCTCGCGGGGGCGGCCTTCCTGATGGCCGCCGGGGTCTGGCTGGTGGCCGAGCCGACCATCGATGTCACAGGCGGGCCCTCCCGGGCCGTGCGCGACGTCACGCCGCTGGTCGCGGAACTGCGATCGCTGGGGGCCCAGCGCGAGCGTGTGGAAGTCGTCCCGCTGCGCAACCACTGGGAGGCCTGGGGGGTCGGCCGCTTCATGAGCCTGGCACGCGGCTGGAACCGGCAGCTCGACGTGGGCTACGGCGCCCTCTTCTACAGCGGGCAGCCCTTCGCCTATGCCAGCAGGCAGCCCTTCACCTCGGCGGGCTACCACTCCTGGCTGCTGCAGAACGCGGTCGCCTACGTCGCAGTGGCCGCCGCCCCGCCCGACTACGCGGGCGTGGACGAGTACCTGGTCCTCGCCCAACCCCAGCCCTGGCTCACGCCGGTCTGGCAGTCCGGCGCATGGCGCCTGTTTCGCGTCGCAGACGCCCAACCCTTGGCCCAACCGCCGGCGACGGTCCAGGACCTGGACCCCGCCTCCATGACCCTGGACGCCCCTGGGCCCGCAACGATCCTCCTGCGCGTCCACTGGTCACCCTGGCTCAAGGTCCACAGCCCCGCGGGCACCGCCGGGGCCTGCCTGGCCCCCGCCGGCGAGTGGACCACCCTGCGCACACACCACGCAGGGCGCTACCGCGTCACGGGCGAGTACACGCTCCCACGCGGCAGCCCGTGCGCGTAGGACAGTGCTGCCCCGAGCCCCGGGGAACAGCAGTGCACCAAGCCGCGCCCAGTCGCCGCCCCCGGCGCACCGGCCGGTGCGCCGGCCGGCGGCAGGCTTCACCCGTCTCGCGGGAACCGCACTCAGCGCGGGATCTCGATGCGAAAGCGCAGGCGGCAGATCACCGCGTCGGTGTAGCGGCGGATCGCCAGGTCGAGGATCGCGCCGCGCTGGTTCTGCAGCAGCCGCTGCCAGGGCCTGGGCAGGTACATCTCGGGGATCAGGACCACCAGCCGGTCGTGCCCCTCCTCAGCGGCCAGCACGCGCAGGTGGTCGACGATGGGCCGGGTCAGCGACCGCGACGGGCTGGTGAGCACGGTCAGCGGGACGTGCGGGTTCCAGGCGCTCCACGCCTCCTGGATCTCGTCCTCGCCGGGCGTGTCCTGGTCCTCCGGGTTGGCGACGGTGACCGCCCGCACCTCGTCGCCCAGCGAGAGGGCGGCGCCGATCGCCTCCTGGGTGAGCCGGTTGACCGCGCCGACCGGGACGACGACCAGCGAGCGCCTCTGCTGGGGTGGTGCGGGCACCTCACCGATGTGCAGACCTTGGCCGATCCGCTGATAGGTGCGGTGGATCGCCTCGAACAGGGCGACCAACACGGCGACAGCGAGGAACACCAGCCAGCCGCCCTCGCCGAACTTCGCGATCAGCTCGATCACGGTCGCCACCGTCGTCAGCGCCGCTCCGAATCCGTTCAGCAGGGCGCGCGCCCGCCAGCTGGGCCCGCGTTCGATCCGCCAGTGCCGGACCATGCCGATCTGGGAGATGGAGAAGCCGATGAAGACGCCGATCGCGAAGACCGGCACCAAGGCCTGAGTGTCGCCCTGGGCGCCGATCAGCAGCACCAGCGCGGCGCCGGCCAGTACCAGGACGCCGTGCCGGTAGACCTGCCGGTCCGCGCGCAGTGCGAAGACGTGCGGCACGTGGTGGTCTCGGGCCAGCAGCGAGGTCAGCACGGGCATGCCGCCGAACGAGGTGTTCGCCGCCAGGGCCAGCAGTGCCATGGTGGTGAACTGCACGATGTAGAAGCCGGCGTTGTGGCCGAGCGCGGCTTCGGTGAGCTGGGCCAGCACGGTCTTGGTGTTGTTCGGGGCGACGTGGAAGCGGCCGATCAGGACCGACAGTCCGATCAGCATCGTGCCGAGCAGGGCGCCCAGCGCGATCTCGGTGCGCTGGGCGCGGCGCACCCGGGGCTTGCGGAAGGTCGGCACGGCGTTGGCGATGGCCTCCACACCGGTGAGCGCTGAGCAGCCGGAGGCGAAGGCCTTGAGGAGGAGCAGGAGCCCCACGCTCTCGGTGGCGGTCGCCGCGTGGGTCGGCTCGGTGACCGGGTGGGCTCGCAGCAGGCCGACCACGATCACGGTGAGGACCGCGATCACGAAGAGCACGGTCGGCAGGATCAGTACCTTGGCGGACTCGGCGACGCCGTACAGGTTGACGCCGGTGATCAGCGCGAGAACCAGCACGCAGAGCCAGACCCGCTCTGGGTACAGCGAGGGGAAGGCGGAGGTGAGCGCGGCGATCCCGGCGGAGACCGAGACCGCGACGTTCAGCACGTAGTCGATGATCAGCGAGGCCGCGGCGACCAGGCTCACCCGCCGGCCCAGGTGCCGAGCGGCCACCGCGTAGGCGCCGCCGCCGCTGGGGAAGGCCGCGATGACCTGCCGGTAGGAGAAGGTGAGCGCCGCCAGCAACAGCACGATGGCGAGTGTCACTGGCAAGGTGAAGCCCAGCCCGTGGCTGCCTGCCGCGGCCAGCACCACCACGATCGCCTCCGGCCCGTAGGCGACCGAGGCGAGCGCGTCCAGCGAGAGCGCGGCCAGGCCCTGAGGAACCGTCAGGCGGTCCAGTTCCTGGGCCGCGGGCTCTTGGCTTGGGCTCGCGCCGGTCGGCTCCGGGCTCGTGGGCTCCATGTTCCGCCTCGCATCGTCGCTGTCGTGAACGACCGGTTCTGCACCGGCGTGCCCTCCTGGGGGAGACAGCCGACTGCCCAGGGGATGACACCGTTCACGCGAACACGCCCCCCAACGGAGCCCGAACGCGCCGAAGCTGCGGGTGGTGGATCGCAAGTCGCCGTCTACGACAAAGGTCGCTGACGATGACCGTCTTTCGTAGGTATACGGACGTATCCCGTGCCTCTTAGCGTGACTGTGTCCATCGGGCCGAGGTGTCCAGGCCGAATCTTGCAGCTCGTCTTCAGTACGAGGAGGTAACTGTGAGCGAGTCCGAGGAGAATCACAGCGCACCCGCCATGGCGGTCCGGCCGTCCCACGACGCAGGCACGGCACGGTTCACGGTACTGGGCCTGCTGTCCATCACGGACGCCGAGGGCGTGGCGGTGCTCCAGCCCTCGAAACCAGCCGTCCTGCTGGCCGCGCTCCTGGTCCGCCCCAACGCTGTGGTGTCCCTCGAGCGCCTGCAGCAGGTCATCTGGGGCCAAGAGCACCCGGCGAGCGCGAAGGCCGCGCTGCAGAGCTGTGTCGTACGCCTGCGCAGGCTCTTCGGCACCTACGGGATCTCCGGCACGGTCATCGAGGCGGTACCGGGCGGCTACCGGCTGCTCACCGATGCGCAAGGCCTGGATCTGCTGCGGTTTCGCGAGATACGGGACCGGGCGGCGGCCGCGGACGACGTGGACACCGAGTTGGAGCTGCTGCACTCGGCCCTGGATCTGTGGCAGTTCCCGCTGCTGGTCAACGTCGGCTCCGCGGTACTGCACCGGGACGAGGTGCCCCAGCTCGAGGATGAGTGGCTGCAGACCGCGGAACGCGTCTTCGACATCGAACTCTCCCTGGGCCATTACCGCGAGGCGGTGGTCGAGCTGCGGCCGGTCGCGCGCGCGTACCCAATGCACGAGCGGTTCTGGGAGCAGCTCATCGAGGCGCTGTGGGGAGCTGGAAGGCGTGCGGAGGCGCTGTGCGAGTACCGCCGGGTGAAGAAGCACCTGCTGGAGGAGCTCGGTGTCGATCCTGGGCTGGGTCTGCAGCGGCTGGAGATGGCCATCCTGCGTGGCGAGTCCAACACGGCCGACCGGTCACCGGTGTTCTCGCCCGAGACATATGACGATCCGCCCGATGGGCGGTACGAAGCTGAGGCGGGCCAGCTGCCGCCCGGTGACCGTGTCAGCGGGGAACTGGTCCTGGCCGCCCTGGTACGCGCCGGGCTCCTGCAGGAGGAGCAACGGGGTTCGTACCGCATGCACGCACTGCTGCGCGTTTTCACCTGCGCGGCAGGTGAGCGCCAGCAAGCGGCGTGCGGCCAGAGCCCTATGGAGCGGCCGGTGCGTTCGCTCCGGCACACAGCCGCCGCGCGGCAGAAAACAAGGGTGTGAGACATGGCAGTGTACGAGGAGATCGCCGACACCCGTCCGCGGATCCGAGGGGACGTGCTGTTCACCAGCGCGCCGGCCGGGGTGCTCTTCCACAACGCGCACGGCGGTTTCACCCTGGCCACCAAGGACGCCTACCGGTTCGCCTCACTGATCGTCCCTCACCTGAACGGGGACCGCAGTGTGGCCGAGCTCTGCCTGGGACTCACCGAGCGGCAGCAGAGCATGGTGGTGGAACTCATCGCGGCGCTGTACAAGCGCGGTTTCGCCCGCGACGCCGGTCCCCCCGCGGTGGGCGTCTCAGCCCTGCCCGCGCAGGTCGCCACGCGATTCGCCGCCCAACTGGAGTACATCGACCACTACGTGGGAGACGCCGAGGAACGCTTTCAGCGGTTCCGGCAGACCCGGGTGGCGGTGCTCGGTGACGATCCGCTCGCGTTGTGGTGCGTTCTGAGCTTGATACGCAACGGCTGCTGCGCCATCGGGGTCCTGCCGAGTCTGGACTGGCGCGGTGACAGCCTGGCCGAGGTCGCTGCAGAGGAGCGGGCACTGGCCGACAGCGGCTGCCCGGTGTCGGTGCGCTGGCTGACCGGTGCCGCCCAGAGCGGCAGCGGGCTCACCTGGGCGGATCTCGAGGGATTCGACCTGGTCGTGGCCACCCGCGATCAGCAGGTGCTCCAACTGCTGGAGGCGGGCATACCGCCAGGGCAGCACGTGCTGCCCGCCTGGCGCCTGGGTGAGCGCCAGGTGATCGGGCCGGTCATGACCGCGGACTCGACCGGATGCTGGGTGTGCGCCGCGCTTCGTCTGGGCGCCAACACGGACCCGGGCGCCTTGGCGGACCTGTGGAGCGGTATGACAGCGTTCGCGCCGGCACACCCAGGCGGGCAGCCGCTGAGCAGCCCGCTGGCCGCGATGCTGGGTAACCTGCTCGGCTTCGAGGTCTTCCGTCTCACCACCGGAGCGCTGCCGGCCGAGACAGCAGGGCGCCTGGTCATCCAGGACCTGAACTCGCTGGACACCGTCTGCGAACCGCTGCTCCCCCATCCGTGTTGCCTGCGCTGTGCCCGCCTGGACGAGGAGCCGGTGGGCCCGGTGAGCGACCTGCTCCCGCAAGGCAGCGACCCCGCCTCCTCCATCGCACCCGCCCACCAGCCGCCACTGGGCGGCTCCGGGATCGAGGAAGAGGAGGCCGCGCAGGCGGCGCTCTTGGCCTTAGAGACGCGCTCGGTCCTGCTCCAGCCGCACACCGGGGTCTTCGCGGGCTTCGCCGACGACGGCTGGACCCAGACACCCCTCAAGATCGCCACGGTGAAGCTGGGGGTCGCCCATGGGATCCGGCGGGAGATCTCCGCATTCGATGTGCACCACGTCGCCGGTGCGCGACTGCGCGCGCTGTACCGGGCCGCCGAGGTCTATGCCGAGCACGTCGTACCGCTGAGCGACGTGCGCGTCGCGGCTTCGCTGACGTGGTCCCAGGGCGAGATGCGGATCGGCCCCGCGCAGCTGAGCACCTGGAGCGGCACCGAGGCCTCCCCGGCCCAGGTCCGCACCTGGTGTGCCGCCACCTGCCTTCGCACGGGCGGCACGGCCCTGATCCCCGCCGGCGCAGCGCGCCCCTTCGGCCCGTACAACCATCAGCGGACCTTCGAAGCCACCAGCACAGGCATGGCGGCTGGAGCATCGATGCAGGAGGCAACCGTGCGGGGGCTGCAGTCGGCGCTGGCCTTCGACGCGCTGCGCCAGAACCTGCGAGGCCAGGGCGATGCGGCGCTGTTCGCCCTGGACATCTTCGGGGACGATCCCGAACTCACCTTCCTCGCCCGCTCGGCCGAGAACCTCGGCCTGGGCCTGGAGCTCCTGGAGTTGGGCGACACCCTCCAGCAGCCGCTCCCGGTGGTCCTGGCCCGCACCACCGACCCGGAGACAGGCCTGGGCCACTGGGCGCTCGCCGGCGCACTGCACCGGCGCCAGGCCGCGCTGGAGGCCGTGCGCGACCTGCTGGGCCAGGTCCAACTGGGCCGCGAGCAGGGCCGCCGCGTCGATACGGGCGACCCTGTCCTTGGGGCGCTGGAGGCGAGCACCCTGGCGGCGGCCCGGGCCGCAACCGTGGGCACAGGAAGGCCGTTGGGTCCGCGCACAGTCCTGGAGCGGCTGCACGCCCAGGGGCGCGATGTCCTGGTGGTGCCGGTGGCTGCCGCCGACCTGCAGGCAGGGCGGATCCACGCGGTGCGGGTGCTGCTGGCGAACGGAGACCCGGATGTCCAGTGACGTCTTGGCCTCTGCCCCGGGCCGCCACCACAGACCGGGGCCACGTGTGGCTCTCGGGTACGCCGGCCCCTGGGCGAAGGCCTGCCACAGCCTGGCGGCACAGTTGACGCAGAGCCTGGAGCGCCACCGGCCAGCCCAAGGCGCCGTCCCCGACGTGCGGGTGTCGGTGCTGGGCGTACACGACGAACTCACCACCACCGCAGCAGACCCGCGTGCGCAGGCTACTGCGCTACATCTGTACGGGCACCACGCGATCGTCGGCCCGGGCGACCCCGGCACCTGCCCCGGGGCCCCGTGCGCGCGCTGCCTGGCCCGGCGCTGGCAGGCAGTGCGCCCGCGCGGACTGCGGGAGGCCTTGGAGCTGGGCTCGGGCACCGCGGCGGCGGGCAGCCCGCCATGGGCCATGCCGTTCGTCACCGACGCCCTCGCCGCGCTGCTCGCCGCCCGTCGCCAGGCCAAGGACAGCCATGGCGGCGCCGGTTCGCTGCGCTCTGCCACCGTCCACCTGCTCGACCTGGAGACGCTGCGGGTCAGCGGCTTTCCTCTGCTGGCGGACGCGCAGTGCCCGCAGTGCGGACGCCGCGAGGACGACAACGCCGAGCAGGCGCGGATCGTCCTGGGGAGCCGGCCCAAGCCGGCGCCGGGGACGTTTCGGCTGCGCACCGTCGAAGACTACGACCTGCCCCTGCAGGCGCTGGTGAACCCGGTCGCCGGGATGCTGGGTCCCGGGGTGGTGCCCGACCTCACCTCCACCTCCACGTCTTCCACCACCGGCTGCTTCACGATGCGCTCGGGCACGTACCTGCGCGAGTGCTTCTGGGGCGGGCACACCAGCAGCTACCGCAGCAGTGCCCGGGTGGGCCTGCTGGAAGGCCTGGAGCGTTTCGCCGGGATGCGGCCACGCGCACGGCGCACCCGCCTGGTGGCCGCCTTCGCGGACCTCGATCGGGCGGTGGACCCGCGCGTCTGCGGACTGTACAGCGAGGATTTCCACCGCGCCGACCCGACGGTGCGCCCCTTCTGCCCAAGGCGGGCGATCCCCTGGGTGTGGGGCCACTCGCTGCGCGACCAGGAGCCGATCCTGGTGCCCGAGGTCCTGGCCTATTACCACGCACCCGGCGGGGTGGGGAACAGGTTCGTCCAGGAGAGCTCCAACGGCTGTGCGTCGGGCAGTTGCCTGGAGGAGGCCATCTACTTCGCGCTGATGGAGGTCATCGAACGTGATGCATTCCTGATCGCCTGGTACGGCCAGCTCGCCCTGCCCGAACTCGACCCGCACCAGGGCACCGGCCGTGAGACCCGCAGCATGGTCGAGAGGCTTGAGATGTACGGCTACCGGGCCCGCTTCTTCGACCTGCGGATCACCTTCCCCATCCCGGTGGTGGCCGCCGTCGCCGAGCGTACGGACGGCGCCCTGGGCCGGCTGTGCTTCGGCGCGGGGGCGAGCCTGGATGCCGAAACGGCTCTGCGGGCCGGCCTGTGCGAGATCGCCACCGACGCGGTGCACCTGCGCCGGCGCACCGCGCGCCAGTTGGAGCGGCTGCGGGCGATGGCAACCGACTTCGAGCGGATCAAAGTCCTGCACGACCATCCCATGGTGTACGGGCTACCCGAGATGGCCCGCCATGCCGACTTCCTGCTGCGCGCCGCGGACAGCGGCCCGCGCCGGCCGCTGAGCACGCTCGCCGCAGGCGGCCGTGGCCACGGGCCGTGGGCTTCGGCGACCTGCGGCGACCTGCGCGAGGACCTCGACCGCTGCGTGCAGGCGGTGACCGGCGCCGGATTCGATGTCGTCGTGGTCGACCAGAGCACACCCGAGCAGCGTGCCCTCGGCCTGCGCACGGCGAAGGTGATCGTCCCGGGTCTACTCCCCCTGGACTTCGGCTGGCGCCGCCAGCGCGCCCTGGCCATGCCCCGGCTGCGCGCCGCGCCCCGGCTCGCAGGTCTGCGTGAGCACGACCTGAGGGACGACGAACTCAACCAGGCCCCGCACCCCTTCCCTTGACCACCGCTCACTGCCTGCCCATCCGCGCGGCGCCCCGGCACAACCCGATCAAGAAGGTAGGGACACCATGAGCTACGCCCACCTCTATGCGACCGCGGTGATGCGCCGTGGCCGGGTCCCGATGGAACCGGCGGACTTCGTCCCCAACTGGCAGGACCGGCCCAGGAAAGGCAAGTTCTTCCCCCACGCGGAGCACTTCCCGCTGCCGACCGGCCACACGCAGGCGGCAGCCACCACGCAACGCGGTCTGACCGGGCCCCGCGGTGACGGCACCTTCGACCTCGCGCTGCTGGGCGCCATGCTCCAGGACTCCTACGGCCTGACCGGGCGCCGACTGGCGGTGCAGGCCAACTCCGACCTGCCCGCTCTGCCGCACTACACGCAGGCCAACTGGTCACGCGGCACCGCCTCCGGCGGCGGCCTCTACCCGATCGGCATCCACTGGATCAGCGGCCCCGCCACCCCCCTCACCCCAGGTGTCTACCATTACGCGACGGGCCACCACACGATGCAGCGGCTGCTGACCGGAGACGTCAGCGCCCAGGTCCGGGCAGCGGTGGGCGACGACGCCCTGCTGGGTGACACCGACCAGTTCCTGATCCTCGGCGTCAATTTCTGGCAGAACGCGTTCAAGTACAACAGCTTCTCCTACCACGTCGTCACCATGGACATCGGCGCGCTCCTGCAGACCTGGCGGATCTGGGCCCGCGCCCACGGCCTGCACATCAGTGCCGCCCTGTGGTTCGACGAGGAGCGACTGGGCCGACTGCTCGGCTTCCAGCCCGAGCAGGAGGGGGTCTTCGCCGTCGTCCCGCTGCCCTGGCAACCCGCGGCCACCGGCGCACCCACCCCGCCTGCGGGCCCCGCCGACACCGCAGCGCCGGCGCGAGTACGCATAGCGGACGAGGAACGCTCCCAACGCGTGCTCACCTTCAAAACGGTCCAGCGTGTCCACGCGGCGACCGCACGTCACAGCGCGCGGCGGCCGGCGCCCGCCGCGCTGGCCGCGGCCCTGACCTCCAGCGCACCGGCACGCACGGTCGCCAAGAAGGTGCTCCTGCCCCGGCCGCAGCCACTGGCCACCGGTATAGGTCAGGCCCTGCGGGCCCGGCGCAGCAGCTTCGGCCGGTTCTCGGCCCAGCCCCCGCTGCGCGCCGAGCAGTTGTCGACCGTCCTTGCGGCAACTGCCTCGGCCGCACACCTGGACAGCGATGTCGAACTCCCCGACGGGCCGGCGCTGACCCGGCTGTACGTCTTCGCCAACCACGTCGACGACGTGCCCGCCGGGACCTACGCCTACGACCACGAGGCCGGCTCGCTGGAGCTGATCAGCACCGAGGCGCCGGGGGCGTTCCTGCAGGAGGCCTACTTCCTGTCCAACTACAACCTGGAGCAAGCCGGCGCGGTGATCATGGTTGCCGCCCCCACGCACGCCGTCCTGGACGCCGTCGGCGACCGGGGCTTGCGGCTGGTCAACGCCGCAGTCGGGGCGGCCTCCCAGGCGTTCTACACCTCCTCGGCCGCGGCCGGCCTGGGCTGCGGCGTGGCACTCGGCTTCGACTGCGTCGCCTACGCCGAAAAGCTCGGGCTTGCGGAAACCGGCGAGGTGCCGCTGCTGATCATGATGGTCGGTCACGAACGGCCCCACCCCGCCGACTTCCAGTACCAGATCGTCTGAAGCCCCGGGGGAACCGTGAACATGAAGAAATCCGCCAACAGCCCCGGGCAGCGCACGGGCAGCGCACAAGCGCCGGCCCTCGACCTGGCCCCCCGGTTCGTCCTCAGGGCAGCAGGCCTGCCCCTCGAGGCCATCCACGCCCTGCGCAGTACCGACCTGCGCCGCTGGGCCGATGAACTCCTGGACGAGCAGGAGCGGTTGGCCGACCTGGGAGCCCTGCTCAGTGAGCCGCTGGCGGCGCTGGTCAAGAGCGCCGCGCCCGCGAGCGCACGACACCGGGCGCTCGCCCTACGCAGGGACGTCTTCAACAACCGGCTGCCCCACGACCCCCAGCCGGTCCTGAAACTTGCCGCGACGCTCGACAACGCCACCGCAACCCTGCTCACACAATGGCTGCACGCCCACAGCAGGCTCGCCCACCTGCACCAGGCGGGCACCGCTACCTTCGACAGCGAACTGCGCAGGACCCGCAGCGCACTGCGCCACCTGGCCGAGCGCCCAGAACTGCGCCACGGTCTGCTGCTGGCCTCCGCAACCCTGGACAGCAGACTCGACGCCGCCTGCGCACCCGGCGCACCGGACAAGCGCACCCGCAAGCTGGAACGCGCACTGCTGTCCTACGTGTACCGCACGGCCAGCAAGACCAGCCCGTTCAGCACCCTGACCACGGTGGCGGCCGGCACGTTCGGCGCAACACCGCACGACGGACAACCAGTCGAGGCGCACCCGAAGGTGACGCACAGCCGGGGTGCCAGCGCAGACCTCGTACTCGGTCAGGGCCAGCGCAGCCACCCACGCCTGAATGTCGTCGTGCTGGCACGGCTGGCCGAACTGATCACCACCGACCCCCAGCGCCGCCAGGACCTGCCGGTCACCCTGGCCGGCGGCTGGGTGCTGGAGGAGAACCGTGTGCGTTACGTGCGGCGTTCGGTGTCCGCCGGCGACGACAGCGCCGCGGTGAGCTTCGACGCCGTCCAGGACCGGATCTTCTTCCTACGGCTCAGCAATGCGCTGGAGCACCTCCTGGAACTGGTCGACACCACTGCGCCGATCCGCTACCGGGAGCTGACGGCCCTGCTGTGCCGGGCAACGAACGCCACGCCCGCAGAGGCCGAGCACTACCTGAGCGTGCTGCTAGGCCTTGACATCCTGCAACTGGACCACCTGGCCACCGATGTGCACAGCCCCGACCCGCTGCGCTCCTTCCAGGACGCCTTGCGCCGTCTGGGGGCCGCGTGGGCCGAGCAGATCGCTGACCGACTCCAAGCGCCGGCCGCATGCCTGGCCGCCTATCCCGGGGCCGACGTGCCGACCCGGCGCGCCCTGCTGGCCCATCTGCGCCAAGAACTACTGTCCCTCCAAAGCGAATTGGGCGCACAGGCGCCCTCGCTTCCCCAGACCCTGCTGTACGAAGACGTCACCACGAAGCCAGTACAGGCCGACCCGCGGGTGTGGCTGGAGTGCGCCGTCGAACCACTGCGCCAGCTGGCCGCCGTCCTGCCGATCTTCGACGTGGCACTGGCTCAGCGCCTGACCCTGAAAGGCTTCTTCCTCATTCGCTACGGCCGCGGCGGACGCTGCCAGGACCTGCTGCGTCTGGTCCACGACTTCCACGAGGACATCTTCCGCCAGTACGTGGAGTTCACCGCGAAGGCACCGACCCACGGCGAGGACCGCAGCTGGCTCCCGGAGGAGAACTGGCTGGGTCTGGCGGAGGTCACCGCGCTGGACCGCGCCCGGGCCCGGTTCACCCGGCGGATGCACCGGCTGTGGCAGGCCCTGCCGCACGGCGCCGAGGAGCTGGAGCTGGACGCCGCGGCCCTGCGTTCAGTGGCCAGCGAACTGGCGCCACTGGGCGGCCGGTTCGAGCCAAGCAGCCACTTCCTGCAACTGGCCGACGGAGCAAGCGGCCCCCTGGCGGTACTCAACAACTCCTACGGCGGCCTCTGCTTCCCCTTCACCCGCTTCACCCACTGCTTCGAGGCCGCCGACGGCCCCGGCCTCGGCGAGGACCTGCGCGACAGCCTGCGCGACGCGCAACCGCCCGGAGCGGTCTTCGCCGAGGTCACAGCGGGCGCAGCCACCACCAACCTCAACCTGCACTCCCGGCTGACGGACTACGAGATCGTCTGCCCGGGCGAGAGCAGCACCGCTGCCCACTCCGCCCGCATCCCTCTCGAGGACCTGTGCGTGGAGCACGACATCAAGACGGACCGCCTGACCCTGCGCTCACGGCGGCTGGGCCGCGAGGTGATCCCCCTCTACCTGGGCTACCTGGTCCCGATGCTGCTGCCCGAGGTCCCCCGCACCCTGCTGCTGTTCTCCCCCACCTCCCGGATCACCCCCGACCCGTGGCGCGGCATCCCGGCCGCCCCCGCCCTCCAGGGCGTCACCCGGCGCCCGCGGGTACGCCATGGCGCCCTGGTCCTCAGCCGGCGCAGCTGGTGCGCCGACGCCACCTCACTGCCCGTGCCCCGCCCCGGGGACAGCCAGGGCGAGCACTATCTGCGATGGCAGCGCTGGCGGCGCCGCCACGCCCTGCCCGACCAGGTCTTCGCCCGCATCCACCCACACTCCCCCAGCGACGAGGCAAACACCTGGACCGGCCCGGCCAAACCCCACTACGTGGACTTCGACAGCCCGTTGTCCCTGCTCGCCCTGGACCACATGCTCACCCACCCCACCGGCCAGGTCGTCTTCGAGGAGATGCTGCCGGGCGAGCAGGCGCTGCACGTGCGCTCCGTACGCGGGCACCACGTCGCCGAGCTGGCAATCGAACTCATCCCCCGCGCGAGCGAGCACGCACGCACCCCAGCCCAAGCTAGGAGCACAAGGCCGTGACCGACACCAGCACCTGCTCCCAGGCGGCCCATGCCCTGCCCGACCCCGCCGAGGCCGACCCCGAGGCCTGGCTGGCCTTCCACATCTTCTACGCCGCCAGTCCCCGTCCCCTGCTGACGCAGTGCGTGCGGCCGCTGACCGAGGCACTGACCGACGAAGGCCTGCTGGCCGGCTACTTCTTCATCAACTACTGGCTCGAAGGCCCGCACCTGCGGCTGCGGCTGCGGCCCGCACGCCCCCAGGCGGCCCCGCAGGTGCGCCTGCGCGCCGAGGAGGCGATCAGCGCCTTCCTCGCCCGGCGCCCCGCCCTCTACGAGGTGAAAGGCGGCTTCCTCGCCGAGCTCTACGACACGCTGTTCGCATTCGAGTACCCCGGTGAACGGCCCGCCCACCTGCTGGACGCGCACGGGCGGATGCGACTGCGGAAGAACAACTCCTTCAGCCTTGAGCCGTACGAGCCGGAGTTCGGCAAATACGGGGGGCCCAGCGGCGTCGCCCTGGCACAGTGGCACTTCCAGCACTCCAGCAACCTGGTCATCGAGGTCGCCCAGGCCATGAACCTGCACCTTCGCACGGTGGTGCTGGGTCTGGCCGGGCAGCTGATGATGACCACGGCAAGCTGCTTCCTGCCCGAGCGCGAGGACCTGCTGGCCTTCCTCGATCGCTACCACGCCTTCTGGAACGGGGCGTTCGAGGGAACCAACTACACGGCTCGCGACGGCTACGACCGCGCCTACCAGGCCACCGACGCCTCGCTGCCCAAGCGCTTCCAGATGATCCGCGAAGCCGTCGCCGCCGACGCCCTGGAGCGGCTGCCGGGCCTGCTGGGCCTCTGGGCACGGCACTGCCTGGAACTGCGCGCGCGGGTTCTGGAGCTCACCGATCGCGGCGAACTACTCTTTCGCTCGCAGGACGGCAAGCGCGACCTGCGGGTCACCGATCCTTCCCAGGCACTGCCCATGCTGCTCTCCCCATACGCGCACATGACCAACAACCGGCTCGGGGTGACCGTAGGGGACGAGGCCTACCTGTCCTACGTGCTGGCCCGCGCCCTGCGCGAGCCAGCACGTAGGGAAGACAGGCCGTGATGGCCACCGCCCTGTCGGGCCTGCGCCCGAGACTGCTTCCCGGCCTTCGGATCAGCCGCCCGCTGCTGCGCGGCACCGCCCCGGTCCACCTGCTCAAGGCTCCCGGCAGCGACAAGCTGCTCGAGATCGGCGTGAAGGAACACTTCGTCATCGCCCGTCTGGACGGCACGCGATCGCTCCAGGAGATCGGGGAGCAGTACGCGCAGCACTACGGGGTACGGCTAGGGCAGACACACTGGCGGCAGTTGCTCCACCTGCTGCACGCCCGGGGCCTGCTCGAACGAGCCAGCCCCCCGGACGCCGGCGCCGGGCGATGCGCCAGTGCACCGCCCGGCGCCGCACCGAGCCTGCTCAGCGGCCGGATCCGACTGGTCGCCGACGCGCCTGCCCTGCTGGAGCGACTGCACCGTGCCACCGGCTTCGCACGCCGCCCCTGGTTCCTGGTGCTCCTGTCAGCGCTGGTGGCAGCGCTGCTCGGCGCCATCGGCGCCGAGCTGGGCCCGCTGCGTGAGCAGAGCGCCCAGCTCCTGCACGAGCCGGTGGCGCTGCTGGCGGTCGGCTCACTGCTGTGGGTGAGCCTGGCCCTGCACGAGCTGGCGCACGGACTGGCCGCCCAGGCCTACGGCGGTCACACCACCGAGATCGGCCTGCGCTGGCGGCTGCCGATCACCTACCTCTACTGCCAGGTGGAGGGCCTCCAGTTCTTCGCACGACGCCGCCAGCAGATCGCCACAGCGGCTGCGGGAGCGTTCATGAATCTCGTCCTACTCCTACCCTGCTACCCCGTGTGGGCGCTGCTGCCCGACCACGCCCAGGCCCGCCCCTTCCTGGCCGCCCTGCTGCTGCTCGGCAGCGCAACCGCCCTGGCCAACCTGGTGCCGCTGCCACCGCTGGACGGCTACAAGATCCTCGGCCACGCGGCCGGCTGCCTCCAACTGGCCACCGACAGCCGCCGTTTCGCCGCCCTGGCGGCCAAAGCGGTGCGCCGGCGCGACAACAGCGCCCTGCACGCCTACCCCGTGCGGCTTCGCCTGCTCTACGGCGGCTACGCACTGGGCTGCGCGGCGCTGGCGGCAGCGGCACTGGCGGCGTGCGGCCTGCTGGCCACCCACCTCCTGCCGGGCCGCTACGCCTTTGCCGCTCTCTGGTCGCCCACGGTGGCGGCCGCGGCCGCACTGGTCCTGCGGGCGGCCGGCCGACGCCTCAGGACCCACCGGCGTCCCTCGACGCCCAGAGCCGAGGAGCCGCCGGCCCCGGCCCCGGCCCCGGCCCCGGCCCACCACAAGCGTGAACACAGCGAAGTGAGGAGAGCGAGTTGAAACCAGTAGCAACCACCACGGATCCCGCCGTGGAGTTCAGGAACGTGAGCAAGCGATACGGGGCGGTGCAGGCACTGGACCAGGTGTCCTTGACTGTCGGCCGGGGCGAGTTCTTCGCGGTCCTGGGTCCCAACGGCGCCGGCAAGACCACCCTGGTCGAGATCGCGGAAGGGCTGCGCCAGCCGGACAGCGGCACCGTCACCGTCCTGGGCCAGCGCTCATGGCCCCGCAACACCGCCCTGCTGCGCCGCCTGGGCGTCCAGAGCCAGGCGTCGTCCTTCTTCACCCGCCTGACCGCCGGCGAGCACCTGGAGACCGTCGCCGCTCTCTACGGCCTGGACCGCGCCGCGGCCCAGCTCGCCCTGGAGCTGGTCGGTCTGTCGCACAAGGCCCGTAGCCGGGTCGACACGCTGTCAGGAGGGCAGCGGCAACGACTCGCCGTGGCCGGAGCGCTCGTCCACGGACCCAGCCTGGTGTTCCTCGACGAACCGACTGCCGCCCTCGACCCCCAGGCCCGGCACGAGCTCTGGGGCCTGCTGCTCACGCTGCGCCGCAAAGGTCTGACGATCATCTGCACCACCCACCACATGGACGAGGCCGAGCTGTTGTGCGATCGGGTGGCCATCCTCGAACACGGCAGGCTGATCGCCATGGACAGCCCCGCCAACCTGATCCGGTCCATGGGTGCACCGACGCAGCTGTTTGTCCCCGCCCGCCTGCTGTCACTCGAGCAGGCCCGCGCTCTGGAAGGCATTGACAAGGCCGACTTCCAGGACGGCGAAGTGATGATCGAGACCAGGCAGATCAGCAAGGTGTTCCTCGCCCTCGCCGCCACGCTCGACCTGGCCCTCGTGCGCACCCGCAACCCGACCCTCGAGGACGCCTACCTGCACCTGACCGCAACGGAGCGCCAACCATGAGTCCCTACACCGCCATGGCCCGGGCCGCCGCCGTGGCCTACTTTCGTGACCGAACCTCGGTCTTCTTCACCTTCGCCTTCCCGCTGCTGTTCCTCGTCGTCTTCGGGCTCCTCTTTCGCGGCCAGTCCGTCAACGGCGCGATGGCCTACATCAACTACACCGCCCCGGGCGTGCTCGCCTGGGGCATCGGCAACGCGACCGTGTTCGGCGTCGCCTTCACCCTGATGCACTGGCGCCGTGACGACCTGCTGCGGCTCATCCGGCGCACCCCCACCCCGCTCATGGCCGTCCTCACCTCCCGCTACGCGGTGGCCCTGCTCACCGGCCTCCTGCAGGCCGCGCTGTTCACCACCGTCGCCCTGCTGCCCGTGTTCGGCCTGCACATCGCCTCCTCCTGGCCCTTGGCGCTGCCGGTCCTGCTCTTCGGGATCACCTCCTTCGCCGCGCTGGGCCTGTTGGTGGGCTGCCTGGCGGACACACCGGAGGCGGTGGCCGCCACCGCTAACTGCGTGATGATCCCGATGGCCTTCCTCTCCGGAGCCTTCTACCCCATCGACCTGATGCCGGGCTGGCTGCGGACCGTTTCCCAGGTGCTGCCGCTGCGCTACTTCGACGAGGGGCTGACCGACGCCTTCGGCGGGCGCCACGGCTCCGCCGGCCCGCTCCTGGCCTGCGCCGCGCTGAGCGTCTTCGCAGTCCTGTTCGCCTTGACGGCCGCCCGGTTCTTCCGCTGGAGCAACCGGCCTTGACTTCCTCCCCTCGTGGACGAGGGGGATTCCCCTCAGCCTCGCGGCCGAGCCGCTGCGCGTGAGCGCGGCGCTGGGACAACTTCCTGCTTCACCGACGACCGCCCGCCCGGAGTGCTCCGTCGAGGTCTGTTGAGTCGGCACGGAGCGCGGTGCCGGTGTTGCCACCGGTCCGTCTCTCCGTGCCACTCGCCGAACCCTGGCGTGCGGCTCTCACCGCACCGGGCTCTCCACGGCTCTGCCGTTCAAACGTGGTTAAGGAGGCTCCAAGGATGGGACATTGTGTTCCCTCGGTAGCGGTAACGGGTGGCCGTCACCGCCTGGAGGTCAAACAGTTCGATCCCGTCCACCGACGGTCTGAGCCACCGGCCGTTGTGGTCGGTGAAGCGTCGACGGACGTCCTTCCACTTCCAGCGGTGCAGCACGATCCACCAGCTGATCACCCAGGGCCAGCAGTCCGCCTTACCCCCATCGCGGGAGTTCATTTCCTCCCCCGGCTGAAGCCAGGGGCATCCACGAAAGGACTCACGTGACCACTACCGCCCCACCCGCCCAGCTAGCGGACTCACTACCCCTGGAAGCGGCCCGGCAATGCCTGGAGCGCCACCTGGCCCGACAAGCCGCCACCGCCGGCACCCGCCCGCCCCGTGTCGCCACCCTGGGGACCACCAACCTGCTCAGCGGCGCCCAGAGCCTCGGCAACCGGCCGCAGACCCGGGCCACCATCCACCTAACCGCGCAAGCCGTCCTGATCGGCCCCTGGGGCGCAGGCCCGCAGGCCGCGGCGGCCTGCGGACTGTGCCTGGCCATGCGCTGGCAGCGGTTGCGCAGCCGCACCGAACGCGAGGCGCTGGAGACCGGTGGCGCCCCCACTGCGGTGAACATCAACTGGCCGCCGCTCAGCGACCACCTCATGGACAGCGTCTGGTCCCTGTACCAGCTCACCGCCGGCGCCGACACCACCCGCCCCACCCAGCACCCCAGCAGCGCGCACGGCACTGGCGACATCCACCTGCCGCGCGTATCGCGCATCGACCTGGAGACCCTCCAGATCGACACGGTGCCGTTACTGGCCGAACCGCTGTGCCCGCACTGCGCCCCGCCCGGCGTGCCCTCACCCCAACCGCCCCTGGTACTGGCCGCCCGCGCCAAACCCGCCCTCGACCGCTACCGGCTGCGCCCGCCCGAATCCTACGAGCTGCCGGTGGCGGCGCTGGCCAACCCCGTCTGTGGTGTGCTCGGCACCGGCACCTGGGCCGACATCACCTCACCGACCACCGCCCCGGTGGCCGGCAGCGTCTTCGTGCGCGGCAGCGCCGGCCTCAACGACGTGACCTGGAGCGGCCAGGCCAACTCCTTCGGCACGAGCCGGGCCCTGGCCTTCCTGGAAGGCTTGGAGCGCTATGCCGGTGTGCACCGCCGCCACCCCACAGGCCTGCTGGTGGACTCCTACGAGAACCTGGCCCCCGGCGCACTGGATCCCCGCGACTGCGGTCTCTATCCGGCCCAGACTTACCGGGACGACCCGATGCTGAGCCCCTTCGACCCCCGAACGCCAATCCCCTGGGTGCAAGGCCACTCGCTGCGCGATGACCGGCCAATCCTGGTCCCGGCCCGCCTGTGCCACTACGGCGCCGGCACCGCGGCCGACAACTTCATCTTCGCCTGCTCCAACGGCTGCGCCACCGGCAGCTGCCTGGAGGAGGCGATCCTCTTCGGCCTGCTCGAACTGATCGAACGTGACGCGTTCCTGCTCGGCTGGTACGGCAACGCCCAGCTCATCGAGATCGATCTCGCGTCATGCGCGAGTCCCGCGGTGCGGTCCATGACCGCACGCGCCGCCCTACAGGGCTACGCCGTCCACGCGTTCGACAATCGGGTGGATCTCCGCGTCCCTGTCGTCACCGCACTGGCGGTACGACGCGACAACGGGCCGGGCACCCTGGCCTTCGCGGCAGGCGCCGGTTTCGACCCCGAAGCCGCCGTCGAGTCGGCGCTGTGCGAGATCCTTACCTACCTGCCCCACCTGCCCCGTCAGGTCAACGAGCGCCCTGACGAACTGGCCGCCATGGCCGAGGACTACACCCTGGTACGCCGCCTGCCCGACCACGCGGCTCTGTTCGGCCTGCCCCAGATGGCTCGGCACGCCGAAAGCTATCTGAACCCGGTCGCTGTGCGCCCGCTCAGCGCTCTCTACAACGGCTGGCAGCAGGCGCGGCCGCGCTCGCACAACCTGCTCGACGACCTGCTGTTCTGCCGCGACGAACTGGTCCAGGCCGGATTCGATGTCATTGCCATCGACCAGAGCACGCCCGAGCAGCGGCAGTTGGGACTGCGCACCGTCTGCACCCTGGTCCCCGGGCTCCTGCCGATCGACTTCGGCTGGTCACGCCAGCGGGCCCTGCACATGCCGCGGCTTCACACTGCGCTTCGGCGCGGCGGGCTGCTCCCGCGAGGTCGAGGTCAGGAACTGCGCTGGGTCCCGCATCCCTTCCCCTGATGGCCGCAACCGCCGAGAGCCCGCGGTTTGGGGCCGGCTGCCTTGCCGTCCGATGACGAGCAGCAAGGCAGCCGGCCCCCAACCAGATCAGGCGCAGCAACTGGTGGTGCTGGTGGTGCTGGAGCACGTGCTGGTGCTGGAGCAGCTGGTGGACGAACCCAGCATGACCTCACTGGCGTCCGAGTAGTCGCTGATCTCGAAGGTCTCCGACTCCAGGTCCAGGATCTCCTGGGCCAGGGAGGCGAGGGGGTGCGCGGGGCTGTCGGGCACGGCCATGGCGTCTCTCCTTTTGCGCTGGGCCAACGAGCAGCCACGGCGGCCGCCCGTCAGGCGGAGCACGGCGCTCGGGAGGCGCCGTGCTCCGCCTGCCCGACCAGTTCTACGGCGCAGCGCTGGCCGTTTACCCTGCTACCCACCTGCGTCTCACCGACACCGCAGGTCGGATGCCCTGCACCCACCGGCCGGCGGCTTGCGCCGCACCTGCCCGCCGTCCTCAGAATCAGGAGTCCCCGATGTCCCCGTCCTTATCCCCGGTATTCGGCGGCCCCCCGCAGGACAGCATCCTGCGCCAGGCCGCCGAGTTCTACCTGGACCTGCACCGCAACCCCGAACTCTCCGGTGCCGAGGAGCGCACCGCGGCCCGGCTGGCCCGCTGGCTGACCGCTGCGGGCTACCGCGTGGAGACAGGAATCGGCGGCCACGGCGTGGCCGGTGTGCTGTCCAACGGCCCCGGTCCGGTGGTGATGCTGCGCGCGGAACTGGACGCGCTTCCCGTCCGGGAGCAGACCGGCCTGCCCTACGCCAGTACCAAGACTGCCACCGCACCTGGCGGTGCCACGGTGGCGGTGATGCACGCCTGCGGGCACGACATCCACCTGGCCTGCGCGGCCGGCGCCGCCAGCGCCCTGGCCCAGAACACCGCGCAGTGGCGAGGAACCGTCCTGGTGGTGGGCCAGCCGGCCGAGGAGACCCTACGGGGAGCGCGGGCCATGCTGGAGGACGGGCTTTACCACCGGTTCGAACCGCCCGCGATCGTCCTCGCCCAGCACACCGCACCGTTGCCCGCCGGAATGGTCGCCCACGCCGAGGGCCCGGTGACTGCCGCGAGCACGACCTTGGAGATCGTGATCCACGGCCGTGGCGGGCACGCCGCAACCCCCCACCTGGCCGTGGACCCGATAGGAGCCGCAGCCGCCACAGCCCTGCGCGTGCAGACGATCGTGTCCCAGGAGACCAGCCCATGGGAGCACGTGACCGTCACGGTCGGATCGCTGGAGGCGGGAAGCGCGGGCCCGGGCAATCTCATCCCCGAGCACGCCACCGTGCGGGTCACTGTGCGCGGCTTCTCCCAGCATGTGCTGGACCGGGCCGTCGCGGCGGTGGAGCGCATCGCCCGCGCGGAATCGCAGGCCTCGGGATGTCCCCGGGAGCCTTCGATCAGGACCCTCTCCCTCTCCGGCGTGAACACTCCCGAGCGGGACATCACCACAGCGGTACGCCGCGCCCACCAGATCGCCTTTGGTACCGAGCGGGTCGCCCTCTGGCCACCCTCCCTGGCCACCGAGGACTTCCCGCTCTTCGGCGAAGCCGGAGCAGACATCCACGGAGTGCCCGGCATCCGGACCGCGTACTGGATGCTCGGCATGGTCGGCCCAGCACAGTGGGCCGCCGCCCCCGGCCGCAGCACGGCTGAGAAACTAGCCGCTCTGCCCCCCAACCACTCCCCCGCCTTCCGCCCCCACATGCGTCTGACCCTTCAGACCGGCATTTCCGCCCTGATTACGGCAGCAACCACCCGACTGTAAACCGGCAACGGCGCCGGCACGTTCCCCAGTGCCGTTATCCGTTACCCCATCCCACTCAATACCATCTGCGCCCGCAGGCACCCCCCACAACACGGCCCCAACTCAGTGCGTCTACATACCTGCCCGTCACCGATCTGGCTGCACAGACCCACAAGTGCCATCTCAGTACACGTCTCGGCATTGTTCCCGAAGCAGGCTTCTCACTTCGGGCGGAGGCTTCTTTCAGGAGCGTTCTCTTCCGAGGCGCCGATCATACCGACCCCTGGAGCCTCAAATGCCCAAGCCGGATCAGCTTATCACAGAAAACAGGGAACTCTTGAAGCAGTACCCGGCGCCAGATGGAGAAATCCTCAGACAAAGCATGGAAAATCTGAAAGGCGACCAGTACGAGCGAACGCAAATTTTAAAGCTTCAACTAGCAAATACATCCCTCCGAACCGCCGTCGAGCAGGGCGTGCCAGTGAACAGTAACCTGCTCTCCAAAGTCGTACAGGCCGCAGATCAACTTTTCAGCAGGCCAATAGAAGGCAAGGCCGACTACCGCGATCTGACCCAGGGGGGCAACAGGATTCCGATCGCGAAAGAATCTTTCTACGGCTTCAGTGAAGTGGAGGCGACCGCAGACTACGTGACAACGAAATTCAACTCTCTGCATGTCGACTTGAAGGCCAGAGTCCCAGGAAGCAAGAGCAGCCGAATAAAGGAATACGACGAAAAATACGAAAAGCTCACAGCCGCAGCAGAGAAGAATCCGAAAAAGACGGCCGAGCGCGGCGGAATCACCCGCCTGCGCACCAAGCTGGCAATCAGGACTGCAGGGGACGATGGAAGCCTTTCTTATGCCTTCTTGACGGCATTGCAAAAGGATCCTTTTCCGGAGATCAAAAAGACTTTAGCCGACCGCTCCGCAGCGTCTCACCGGGTGGAGGAAAGTAAGATCACAGCGGATCTGACAAACTTTAGACGGGAAGACACTACTGCCAGCATCGCCGCCGATAAGGGACCCACGGCGCAGGATGTCGGAGCATGGAGAAATGACAGGAGGGGAAGAGTGGACACGTTCAGCCAACTATCTGAACTGGGGACAGTGGCACAGAAGAAGGATATGCTTGACTATCGAGCCAACCGAAGTCGAGGCGGCATAACGGCTGAAAACGAATTGCGCCTAGCCGAACTGGCCAAACTGGCTGGACAAGCCGCATCGCCGGGCCTCGGTCAGTCGCCGAGGCGAAACGGTATCCCGTCGTATGAACAGCACAACACTCCCCCGCACTCCTCCCATGCGGGACCTTCCCAGAACTGACGCCGAGTATTCCGGTACAGCTCCGGTGGAGCTGGGCGGAAGTCTGCCCGATGACGTAGCGGAGTTTGCCGAGACCGATGATGTCTCGGACTTCCTTGCGGGAGAGGTGGTGCTTGGCCGTTCATTCGGCGACGCGCCGCTCGGCTCCCGCCCATACTCTTTCTGGCGCCGCCCGGGGGCGAAACCACCCGTCGGTGCGAGAGAGCCGGTCAGGGAAAGGTGCTGTCTTTCCCTGACCGGCTGGCCTGCCAGGGTATGCGAGTCCTGGCAGGAATGCGTGCCGCTCTTCTAGGCGCCGCGGAAACTGGTACCCATCGCCGAGCCACGAACACGCTCATGTGATGAGATAGCGGACGCGATTCGTCATGACGACGGACGGTGCTGAGACGACCCGAACGGCGGGGGCTGCTCGTGGCTCGGGCGCACGCGTGCATGTCCGTGGGTTGCTGGACGGCAGTGGGGTCGGCCGCAGCGAGATACGAGGTTCTCACGACGCTGCCTCCCGGACGCCGGTGTGCACTGAACGGGATGAGTTTGCTACTCCCCTGGGGCCACTATGATCTACCCTAATCGCGCAGTTGCGGCAGTCACTGCAGGGATCCTCGGCGTTCCAGCCCTGATCGGTTGGCCGGTGGGCGGCACTCCCACGGTGGGTGAGCTCAGGCTCAGCCCTGTCTCGATGACCGCGGGTGTCGCCGGTACGGCCTCACTGACAGTGAGATCCTCGTCCTGCTTCACCGCGCAGGCTCTTGGGGTCGGCGTCCGCGACGCCTTCGGAGACAATCTCGACTTCCCTGGCGAGGCCCACCAGGTCCAGATCTGCCCAACCGGTCTAACGATCACGACCGGGGCGCGCGCGTTCGCGGCCGGCACGTACACCGAGTTCGGCTTCTACCAGGACCAGTCCGGCCAGTGGCACAACCTGACATCCCTGACGCTGCAGGTCGCCGCCGCGCAGCCACCAGCACCGTCCACCCCGGCCTCGCCCGTGCCGGGGCAGAGCCTGATCTGGTCCGACGAGTTCAACGGCCCCATCGCCTGGGGCACACGGTGGGTGGGCGACAAGACCAGCGCGTACCAGTACGGCAACCACAACCCGAATGACGACAAGCTCGACTGGCTCAGCGACAGCAACGTCAGCGTCTCCAACGGGGCGGCGACCTTCACTGCCCAGCCCAGCGCACACATCCTCGAGAACGGACTGCAGGCCTGGACCACCGGGTTCCTGACGACAGAGGGTTCCCAAGAAGGCTTCCAGGTGAAGACGGGTGACTATGTGGAGACCCGGGTCCAGATGCCTAATGCCCTCGGCGCCTGGCCCGCCCTGTGGACCTGGAAGAACGGCAACAACGAGGTCGACTCCTTCGAATACCACCCCGACAATCCGAGCCTGCTGGAGATGACCAACCACGTCCTGCCCGCCCAGCGCTACCTCTCCGACCCGGCGGATGTGGCGCCGGGCCAGTGGGTGACCATCGGCACCCACTACGGCGCCACCTCAGTTGACTGGTACGTCAACGGTGCGAAGGTCTTCTCGGACGGCCAGGGCGTGGGGGCGAACTGGTCGGCCTACCTCATCCTCAACCTGTCGATCAGCGCCGGGCATTACCACCCGGCGCCGCAGGGCAACAGCCCGATCACGTTCTCCGTCGACTACATCCGGGTCTTCGGCTGAGCAGCGCTCACGGCCGCACGTGGATCGTCACGGTGGCCATGTTGTTCTTCGGATTCGAGTCATCGGGGCTCGTGACTGTGACCCAGCCCACCAGGTCTACCGAGACCCTGAGGCTCTTAGCGATCCGCACGGGCACCAGCGCAGTGGCAGTGTGCAGGCCGAGCCCGGCCGGGTACTGGCAACGCACCATGTGCCCGGCGAAGCCGACCACGCAGGAGGTCGGGAAGAACGGCCCCTCAGCGGTGACGCCCGCCGGCAGGGTGACGGTCACGGTGAACGGCGACGTGGTCCTGTCAGGCCCGGTGTTGGCGACCGTCCCGTGCACCGTGGTGGTGCCGCCAGGCTTGGCGGTCACCACATCAGGGAGCGCTTCGAGATCGGAGTGCGAGCGTGTGGCGGCCCAAGCAGGGCTCGCGACCAACGTCACCGCGGCACAGGCCACCAGCAGGGACTTCCGGATCATTGACCTCGACGCCATCTCTTTTTCCTCTCGGTTCGAGGGAGCCACCTTTTGGGCGGTCCCGGCACCAGCGAAGAGCGCCGGAAGCCACGGTCCTGGCGGGAGAGCGGGTTGAGCAGCTCGAATGGGTGAACGCTCGGCCGGCGCAACCACCGGTGCGCTGCCGCGGGAGCATGCGCGTTCCGGCAGCACGGCGCGGCTCACGACACCGCGTCCGTGCCCGAGGCGGCGGGCTGCTTCGTCCCCGAAGCGCGCAGGTCGCAGATCACCGACCACGCCACCGCCACCATCGGCACAGCCACGACGGCGCCGATCACTCCTGCGACGATCTCGCCGGCAGTGACCGAGAGGGCCACCGCCACGGGATGGACTCGAACCGCCCAGCCCATGACGAAGGGATGCAGGATGTGGCCCTCAACCTGCCCGATGACCACGATGAGCACCAAGATGACCAGAGCAGTGAGAGGACCGCGGGCCGCCAGTGCCACCACCGATGCGATGCCCATCGCGATGGGCGAGCCGACCAGGGGCACCAGCGTGGCGAAGAACTCCAGTAGCGTCAGCGGCAGGGCCAGCGGCACGCGCAGCACGACCAGGGCGATGCCGACCAGGACTGCGTTGCTGGCGGCGACGATCACGATCCCGCGGGTGTAGCCGGCGAACGTACGCCAAGCCGCGTGACCGGCGCGGTCCCATCGTGAGCGGGCGCTGCGGGGCAGTTGCCGCCGCAGCCAGTGCCACATGCTGTCCCCCGAGTGGATGAAGAAGATCGAGCAGAACAGCGCCAGCGCAGCTACCGCGACCACCACCACCAGGTGGCCTGCCCCGTTCAGGGCCGTGCTGATGAGTGCGGAGCGGTGCGTGGACAGGAAGGACCCGATCCTGCCCTGCAGGTTCGTGAGCTTGGCCGACCTGAGGTGGAGCGGAGTTCCCTCCAGCCAATGCTCGACATGGATCAGGCCGTCGTGGAACTGGCTCTTCAGCGTGGCCGATTCGCCCATCACCGCCTCGCCTACCAGGCTCAGGAGGCCCACCAGAAGCAGCAGCGCGCCCAGGACGGTGATCGACACCGCCACCCCGCGAGGCAACACCCGCGCCACGAGTTCAGCCGCGGGGCGCAAGACGGAGGTCACGACGAGGGCCAGAAACAGGGCGATCGCGATGAGCTGCAGGCGTTCCAGGATCACAAGTGCGACATAGCCGCACAGACTGATGACCAGCAGGCGCCACGCGTACCCCGCCGCCAGCGCCAACCCAGGCACGACTGGTAGCGCGTCAGGGTGCCGGCCTGGGCCGAGCACGATTCGTCGGCTCGATGCAGCGAAGTGAGCCCCGCGTACTCGTGGGGGTCGCCGTGGCGCGCGACCACGGCCATCGGGCCGCAGGCCATCATCCACCGGTGAACCTCCAGTACCTAGCACCACGCTGTCCGCCCGGTTGTGGCCGCGGGTTCGCCACCGTTCTCCTCTCGTTTCTGCGCTCACAACACGCGGTGCCGATGGATTCGCGCGGACCACGAATCAGAACTACGGCTGGTGGCTCCGGGGCACCCACGCACGCGAGGGCGCCCCGCTCGCAGCCCCCCGAACCCCTTCCGAACCGCGACCCAGCGCCCACAAGGGCACGGCCCGGAAGGCGTCCGACGACCCTCCAAATGCGTCCAACGCCGGAGGGCTAGCCAGCGGCGAGACCGGCTGACCTTGAGGAGGGCGGTGGCTGCACGACGTGACGCTCCAGATCCCCCAGTTGGCTGCTCCCGGTCGCGCCCGACCGCATCAGGGAACGAGCTCACGGGCCAACCTACGCAGCGCTTTCGGTAGTTGGGCCGTTGCTTCGGCCAGATATTCGGCATGTGCTGGTACACGGGCACGGGCCGTCCGCTGGATGTCCCACAGCTGGGCGAACGGCCCGCAAGCGAGGGGAGGAGCGAGCTATCGCGGGCGAAAGAGCAGAAGCCTGGATCTGAACATGCGGAAAGCGAAGATATCAAGGCCCGTGAGCCGAATCCTGCCCACGGTGAGATCGACCTCGAGGGCTCACAGCACGTGGCCCATGACCGTGAAGGTCCATTCCTGCCCGTGGTGCCAGCCCAGGAAGGTCCGGTTCGCCAGACGACGCCGGGGCAGGAGTGTTGAGCATAGGACCCGGTGACGCGGGCTCCTTCCTTGCGTCTCCTGCCGGGGGGTGTGTGCTCTCGGCGGCCGAAAGGTGCCGGGGGTCAGCCCGCTGGTGTCAGCCCGCCGGCCAACTGGGAGGTTCTGCCGCGCTCCAGGTGTGCGCAGCAGTGTCAGCGTTGCGGTCGGTCCGTGGCGGTCCACCGACTCGCCCAGTTCGATGCGGCCTGTGGCGGCGTGGCCTGCTAGGCCTCGTTCGAACAGGCTGGCCGATACCGCATCACGACCAGCGTCCTCCCCCTTCTTCTCAGACATCGAAGGTGTGGCGTCCCAGGCCCATCTGCCCCGGGACTGCCGGAGGTGCATGGTGCGCCGCCCTCTCGTACGGCACGGTCCGCTCAGAAGGCAGGTCACAAATGTCAGTACTCCACCGCAAGGTCGATGACGAAGACGTCGAGCAGGAGCTGTGTGTACGGCCCCTGTACGCGCAGACCCTGGACTCCACCGTGGTTCCGCGGTATCAGCTCGGCCAGCATCCGATGCCGCCCGACACCGCCTTGGCGGTGATCCGTGACGAACTGCTCCTGGACGGCAACGCTCGCCAGAACCTGGCCACGTTCTGCACCAGTTGGATGGAACCACAGGCCCGTGAGCTGATGGCCGATTGCATCGATCGCAACATGATCGACAAGGATGAGTATCCGCAGACCACTGAACTCGAGCACCGCTGTGTGAACATCCTCGCCCATCTGTGGCATGCGCGACCGGAGGCCACCGGCTGCTCCACGGCTGGTTCCAGTGAGGCAGCCATGCTGGCCGGCCTGGCCCTCAAGTGGCGCTGGCGCCAGCGAATGGGGGCGCACGGCGGTGCGCCGGGCGTTGAGCGGCCCAATCTCGTCACCGGCGGCAATGTCCATGTCTGCTGGCCGAAGTTCTGCCGTTACTGGGACGTCAAGCACCGTGTGATCCCGATGAGCCGCAACCGCACCACTCTGGACCCTGATCTGGTCGCGGAGGCTTGCGATTCCAACACCATCGGTGTCGTCGCCGTCATGGGCTCCACCGAGGACGGCCGCTACGACCCCATCGCGGAGATCGCCGCAAGACTCGACATGCTGCAGGCGGAGACCGGGCTCAACATCCCCATTCACGTGGACGGGGCGTCCGGGGGATTCGTCGCCCCCTTCCTGCAGCCCGACACCCTATGGGACTTCCGCCTTCCGCGGGTGGGGTCGATCAACACATCGGGGCACAAGTACGGCCTGGTGTATCCCAACATCGGATGGATGATCTGGCGCGACAGCCTGCACCTTCCCGATGACCTGGTCTTCCGGGTCAACTACCTGGGCGGGGAGCTCGAGACCTTCACCCTCAACTTCTCCCGTTCCGGGGCACCCATCGCCGCGCAGTACTACAACCTGCTGCGTCTGGGGCACAACGGCTACCGCATGATCCAGCAGAACTGCCAGGACGTCGCGCGGTACCTCGCCCGTGAGATCGACGCCATGAGCGCCTTCGAACTGCTCTCCGACGGGAGCGACCTTCCCGTCGTCGCTTTCACCCTGCGCGAAGACATCACGAACTTCAGCGTCTACGACCTCACCGACAGGCTGCGCGCCAACGGCTGGCAGATCCCCGCGTATCCGCTCCACCTCGGCCGGGAGGAGCTGCCCATCTGCCGCATCGTGGTGCGCCATGGCTTCACGACCGACCTTGCCGAGATGCTCGTCGAACATCTGCGTCTTCACACCTCGACGCTGCTCAAGCACCCGCATCCCTCACCGCCCACAACCACGGAGCAGTCGCCGGCCTTCCACCACTGACCGTCGAGCCAGTGGTGGAAGGCCGCATTCTCCAAGAGCCGCCCGGCCCGAGGGCGCCACATGGACTGGAGGACCTTTGCCTGGATTCGGCACACGCATCAGACCCGTGAAAAACACCACTCGGCCACATCGCTCCGACCGGTACCATGAAATCGTCATCCTCGTCATCCAGACGTTGGCTGCATCGCTGGCGGACGCGAGCGACTGGTCGTCCTGGGCGCGGCGCCACCGCCGGCTGCGAAGCAGCCGTGGGCAAGCAGTTCCCGCCAAGCTGTCCCTGGCCGCCAGCCTGCGCAGCATGCGCCGCATGCGCGGCACGGAGCCCGAGGACGAAACCGAGCCGGGCGGCAGCACAGTGGACGATCCCCCGGGTTGACGGCGGCCGGACCAGTGCGGCGTGGAACGGTGCGCGTATCTCAGCAGAGGTCAGCAGTGCCGCGTGGCTGGCTGCGCCGACCGGACCGAGCGCTCGCGCAGGACAGCACGGACGGTGTCTCCGTAAGCGCGTAACCGCGCGGGCAGTTGCCATGCCAGCTCCTCCAACTCGACTTCGTCGTCGGCCTCCTGCTGACAGGCGATCGCGGTCGGGCCCGACAGGTGATCCTGGGCGCGCACGGCGCGCAGGACATCACGACGCGCGGCATCCAGGAGGCCGTCGGCGCGGGAACAGCCCGTGCGAACCGCCGGAGGCGTGCGCCAAAACGGTCCTCCTGCCTCGTTTCCGGCCTCTCCCGTATCGCCTAGGACCTTTGCCAGGCAGGTGTACGCCTGCCTGGCAAAGCTGCCGCTCAGACGTCGTCGCAGGACAACGCAATGGTCGAGGTGCTCCAGGTGCTGTACGGCCCAGTCTTTGGAAGCCATCGTCGTGACCTGGCCAACGAGACCGGTCTCGAGTTGCCGGATGTGCTCGTCCAGGACGTGGAGCAGTGCGGCGGCGCCATCAAGAGCTGTCGTCTCGCACACCGAAGAACCCGACGGCGGCAAAATCAGCTCAGCCAGCTCACGAGGCTCGGTTATGCGTGCGTCGGCAGCACGGCTGAGCGCCTCCCGCGCCATGGGGAGCGTGGAGCCAAGATACTCGGCCAGGTAGCCAGTAGCACGCGCCACATGATGACGCTCGGTCAGCGCCTCCGCCAGACGACGACTTGTGGAGGCCTCGTCGGTACCGCAGGGCTGAGCGGGGTGCATGGTATTGTCCGGCAGCTCTTGGCCCTCAGGCATTCTCGATTGCGCGTTATCGGCCACGGCTGCCCCTTCCCTCGATCACATTCTATCCAACGAGCCGATTCCGAAAGCGGGCTGGCGATCTTCGGGCCGGTCCGAGGAAGGGCAGCAGCTGCCCACCAGGTAGCGGTGCGCCGGGAGCGCCCCGCACTGGTGGACCAGTGCACCGGCGGCAGGACGGCACGGATCCCCTGGGACCCGCAGGGGCGACGTACGTAGCGGCAACGGTAGGTGACCTGCCGTCAGCCGCGTTAGCATTCCCCGTGCGGCTCCAGGGCAGAGCATCCGCGAGCGGTAGGACGGGGCGATCGCATGCATGATCTGGCCCGAGTGGCGCAGCTCATGGCCCAGGCGGTGCAGGAGGCGGGCCATGACTCCAGCAGGCTGCCGCAGCTGCTGTGCCTGGCTTGCGTCGAGGCCCTGGAGGTCCACGGCGCGGCGATGACCTTGATGGGGGATCCGAAGTACCGAGCGGTCTCCTATGCGAGCGACAACACAGCTGCGGAACTGGAGGAGCTCCAGCACACCTTGGGCGAGGGCCCGGCCCTGGACGCGTTCGCCACGGGCCAGCCTGTGCCAGTCGGTGATCTGACCGGGCCGGAGGGGGAGCGGTGGCCTGTTCTGTCGTCGACGGCGCACGGGCTGGGCCCCGTCCGCGGAGTCTTCTCCTTCCCCTTGCGGATCGGTGAGCTGCCTTTGGGCATGCTGACGGTCTACCGGTCCCGTCCTGGGCACCTTGAGCCGGCGGCGATGACTCGGGTGGGTGTGGCGTTAGACGCGATCCGGCTGGCGCTGATCGCCTCGTTTCATGGTGAGGTCGGTGCCGAGGGCGCTGCGGATCGCCTACCGTCGTGGCTCGAGCAACTCGACGTGGACGGCATCGAGGTGGATCAGGCGATCGGCATGGTCATGGTGCAACTGCGCGCCCCGGCCGATGTCGCGCTGTCCAGGCTCCGTGGTCACGCTTTCGCCCAGGGTCGGCCGATGACGGCGGTCGCCCGTGACGTGATCGCCAGACGGCTACGCTTCAGCGAGGACTGATGGCGCGCGAGAGCTAAGGTATGAACGGCGCGGTGTTGCGGGCATCGGACAAGGAGAAGTGCCATGAGCCGCGGCCAGGCAGAGCTGAACGAGGCGTACGCGAGCCTTACCGAATCGCTGATCGGGGACTACGACCTGGCCGATCTGCTGCACCGGATCACCGAGTACTGCATCATCCTCGGCGTGGCAGACGGTGCCGGCCTGGTGATCGCCGACTCGCGAGGCTCGCTGCGCGACCTCGCCTATTCGGACGAGGGCGTGCGGCAGCTCGGAAGTGCACAACTCAGCTGGAATGAAGGGCCTTGCGTGGAGTGTGTGCGCGAGGGCCGGGCGGTGGGCGAGACTGATCTCACCGGCGCCGGCACGCGCTGGCCCCGATTCGCGCCGCATGCCCGGCTGGCCGGCTACACATCCGTGCGGGCACTGCCACTTCGCGTGCGGCAGGCGACGGTCGGCGTCCTGAGCCTGTTCAGCAGCGCTCCCCTCTCCCCTACCCCTGACGCCCTGAGCGCAGCTCAGATCTTTGCCGACCTGGCGATCCTGGCGGTGCTTCAGGACCAGGCGCCGGGACGTCGCACCGTCGCAGAGCGCATCACCCGGGCCCTGCAGAGCAGGTCGGCGATCGAACGGGCGAAAGGGATGCTGGCCGAGGCCGGCGGCCTGGATATGGATGAGGCCTTCTCTGGGATCCGACGGCACGCCCACGAAACCGGCCGGGGGCTCACCGAAGTCGCCCAGGCCCTGCTGCTGGGCTCCGTGGACGTCCATGTGCTGGCCTCACAAGCCCACGGCCACGGGTGAGCGCTCCTGGTCAGGCATCGCTTCGCACCAGCCGGTAGGCGGCCGCGGCCAGCACCAGCGCGGTCCAACCGACGATCACGGCGAGGCCGATCCCAGGTGACAGGGTGTGCGGTTGGCGGTCCACAGCGAACATCGACGCTCCGGCGTTGCTGGGCAGAAACGGTCCGATGTCGTTGTGCCAGGACGTCGGCAGCAGCAGCGCCAGTCCCGGCACCAGCATCATCACGCCGACCAGCATGGCGATACCGCCGGCGATCGAGCGCAGCAGTGCCCCCAGCGCGGTGCCGATGACACCGACCAGGGCGAGGTAGAGCCCTGCCCCCAGCAGGCTGCGCACGACGCCGGCGCTGGAGAGCGAAAGCGCTGCGGGGGTGGAGGAGACGATGGCGCTGGCGAACACGAACGTGATGAAGACGGCACCTGTGCCCACGGTGAAGGCCACCAGGCCGTAGACCGCGACTTTGGACCACAGCACTGGCAGGCGGCGGGGGACCGCGGTCAGTGTCGAGCGGATCATGCCGGTGGAGTATTCGCCCCCGGTGACCAGGACGCCAAGGACGCCGACGGCCAGCAGGCCGGGGGCGGTCCCAAACGCGGAGAGGCTGACCGCGGTGGCGTCCGCAAACTCCAGGTCCACTCCGCGCCCCGAATCGATCATGGTTTTGTATCGGAACGATGCGATCAGGCCAAAGGCCACCACGAAGAGCGCCGCCAGGCCCAGAGTGATCCAGGTGGAGCGCAGGGACCAGAGCTTGGCCCACTCCGAGCGCAGGACCCGCCGTGCGGTCACGCGGTACACGGGGCGCGCGGGCCTGGCGAAGGTCGCGCGGGGGGCGGGGGTTTGGGCAGCGGGAGTCATGCTCCGGTCCTCTCGACTGCGCTCTCGCCCAGGGAGACGGAGCCGTGGTACTCGACGGTCTCCCGGGTGAGGTCCAGGAACACCGCCTCCAGGGGAAGCGCGGTGGTGGTGAGCTCGAACAAGGCGATTCCCGCCGCGGCCGCCGCCAGCCCGATGGAGCGCGCTGACACGCCGGTCACCTGCAGGTCCTCGGGGCCGGGCCCGGCGGCAACCTGGACGTCGGGACCCAGGAGCTCGCGCAGCCGGGCGGGGTCGGCGCAGGCGACCTTCACAGTGTCGCCGCCGACTCGGTGGACCAGGTCGTGGACGGTGGTGTCCGCGAGCAGCTTTCCCCTGCCGATGATCACGAGGTGGTCGGCGACCTGGGCCATCTCGCTCATCAGGTGCGAGGAGATGAAGATGGTGCGGCCTTCGGCCGCCAGGGCGGTGAGCAGGTTGCGGATCCACAGGACACCTTCGGGATCGAGGCCGTTGACAGGCTCGTCGAGCATGAGTGTGGCCGGATCGCCGAGCAGCGCCGCGGCGATGCCCAGGCGCTGGCCCATGCCAAGGGAGAAGGCACCGGCGCGTTTCCTCGCCACCGCCTGGAGCCCGGTCAGCTCGATGACCTCCTCCACCCGCCGGCGCGGGATGCCGTGAGTGTAGGCCTGGGCCATCAGGTGGTTGTAGGCGGAGCGTCCGGGATGGACCGATGTGGCTTCCAGCAGCGTGCCGACCTCCTGCAAGGGCGCGGTGTGCTGGGCGTAGCGGCGGCCGTTGACGGTGACGGTACCGCTGGTGGGGGTGTCCAGGCCCACGATCAGACGCATGGTCGTGGACTTGCCGGCACCGTTGGGGCCAAGAAATCCGGTGACCGTGCCCGGGCGGATCGTGAAGTCCAAGTGGTCGACCGCTGTCTTGTCCCCGTAGAGCTTGGTCAGTTGACGCGCTTCGATCATCGGCTCGTCCTTGTCTGAGGCGGCTCTTGCCTGTGAGCTCTCTTGGCCGCGGTTGTGGCGTTGGCCCAACTGCTGTGGCGGTGTTCCCTGTCGGTGCACCGTTGGCAGGAGGGCGGCGCGGCGGCCAGAAGCCCCGCCCGGCCGCCGCCAAGATGAGCCCGGCCCTGAGCCATCCACCTGCGATGTCACCACCCAAGGACTCGCCAGTGTGCATCGCCCCCTGCCAAGGGCTAAGGGTGGCCGACACCGAAGGCCACCGCCTCACCTCGCACCCATGCTCGCTCTGGCCACGCGAGCGCCGCGTCCGTAGAAGTACGGGCAACCATGCGACCTGCACTCCCCACCCACACTGACCCACGACCTCACACTCAGGGCCCCGCGGGGCGCTTCAGCGAGAGCATCCACCGAATGGGGGAATGTCCCTGCCGCTCCTGCGGCGCTTCACGGGGCGAGCGGAGGTGTCTGCTTCCGGCCCCAGGTACTGGGCGTGAACCTTCCCACCGCGGCCGTCGAGCTTGGGGCTTGATGCCTGGGGCTCCGCAGGATCCAACTGTCTCTGGGACACTGCCAGCAGGAAGACCCGAGCAGATGCGGAGGAATTCTCGTGTCCATGCGACCAGTTGAACGATTACGCGCGCGGTGGAGGGCTTCCTCGCCGACCGCCAAGGTGGCCGCTGTCGCCATCCCTTCATGCGCCCTCGCCGGACTCCTTGCCGCAACAGCGGCCAACGCCGGGCTCTTCGCCCCCTTGGCCTCGGCCAGGCCCAGCCCCGCCTCCATACAGGTGCCGGCGCCTGCAACGACCATGCGGCCACCAGCCACATCTCGTCCGCCCGCCATCCCCACTCCCCCAACTCCGACTACGGCGCCCGCATCCCCCACGCCGGTGCCTTCCCCGCCCAGGCCGACAGCGCATACGACTCCGTCGTCCGTCGCCTCCCCGGCACGGGGGCCCCAGGGTCCCATCTCGCCGCTGACCGGCCTTCCCGGCGCCGCGGGTCGCATCCTCGCCGTCAAGATCGACAACATCGTCACCGCGCGGCCCCAGACCGGGGTGAACTCCGCAGACGTGGTCTACGCGATCGAGGTCGAGGGGGGCCTGTCCCGATTCCTGGCGATCTACGACTCGAACCACCTGCCCCAAGGCGACGCTATCGGCCCCGTACGCAGCGCCCGGGAGAGCGACCTGCCGATCCTCCAGCAGTACGGGAAGGTCGACTTCGTGTACTCGGGTGCGCTGAGCAAGTTCCTGCCGGTGCTGGCCGACGCCAACGTGTTCAACTGCTCCCCGGACCAGGACGGCTCCTTCTTCCGAGGAACGTCCAACGCACCGCCCTCCAACCTATACACCACGCCCTCGGACATCCTGCGTGATTTTCCCGGCTCGGCCCCCGCGCAGGACGTGGGCTTCCGGTTCGGCGACGCACCCGACGGCGGCGACCCGACGGATTCCTACACGGCAACGATGCCCTCCGCCTCCTTCACCTTCACGTGGTCCGCCGAGCAGGGCAAGTACCTGGTGGCGATGGACGGCACGCCCGCCGACACCACGGACGAGGGGCCGATCGGAGCTGCGACGATCGTGATCCAGAAGGTAGCGGAGACGACATCGCCCAGAGGATTCATGGACTCCCCCGGAGTCCCCTCGCCGTACGCGCCGACCATCGGCAGCGGCGATGCGGTGTTCCTGCGCGATGGGAAGGCCTACCAAGGGTCCTGGTCGCGCACCGACGCCGGCAGCGGCACCACCTTCACCTACCAGGGCGGGGCCATGAGGTTCCACCCCGGCCAGGTGTGGATCGTCCTCGACCCGCAATAGATCTCCATCCCGGCCTCGCCTTCCCGAAGACGGCAGAGGAAAGCGGCAATTCCAGCTGCTCCCACGCCATTGCATTTTCCGCATCAGCGTCGCCGAGGGTCGACCGGTCATTGCAATCCCACGTATAATTGCTAAATTGCGTTCACCCGGGATCTGTTGACGTCCGCACCCATCTTCGTGGCTGTGGGGACAGCCCCGTCGAGCGGACCGCCGGACCCGAGATCTCCGGACCCTTTCCGGCCGACCTGTGAGGCAAGCGCATGGCAGAGCAGCAGTGGGCGTTCGCGCCCGACGAGGAGCTTGAAATGTGGCGGGACCGGACTGTTCCCCCCGCGCGTGCGGGAGTTGAGGGATCCGAGGGCCAGCAGGCACCGGGCGGCAGTGGCCGCGGGCCGCACCAGCGACACCCGCCGGCCGGATCCCGGCGCCACGCCGCCACAGTCGCCCTGTTATTACTCGGGCTGCCGCTGATCGGCGTGTGCGTCGACGAGGCGACCGGCCCGGGGCTGGGCATGGCCTTCACCTTCTCCACCGCCCTCGGTGCGGCCTGTGCGGCTGCCATGGCCAACCGCTCGGACTGGTGGTGGGTCATGCCGGTGACGCCAACCGTCGTACTGGCCGCGTCGGCCCTCGGCACCGCGCTCAGCGATCCCGCCGGGTACCAGAACTCCAAGGCACTAGCCGTCAGTGCGCTGCGATGGAGCGTCACCGGATTTCCCGTGATGGTGATGGCGCTCAGCTGCGCCGCGGCAGTCGTGGTCGTGCGGCTGGCGCACGGCGGAAGGAGGCGCCGTGGCTGAGCGTGGCGTGCGCCTGGGGGTGCTGGCCGCCGCCGGGCGCCTGCTCGCCTGCGGCAGCGGTCTGGCGGTGCTCGCCACCAGCGGCTTAGGCTGGTACGAATACCATTCGCTGGCCGCCGGGCTGAGCACCTCCAACGCCCTGGACCACGCCCGCAGCAGCACGGCGATGCCTCTGGACAGTTCGGTGAACGTGCTGCTGATCGGCCTGGACAGCCGCAAGGACATGGACGGCAATGATCTGCCGCCGCAGTTCGTCCAGGACGAGCTGCACGCCGGCGCCAGCAGTGAGGTAGGCGGGTACAACACCAACACCCTGATCGTGCTGCACATCCCGGCAGGCGGCGGCAAGGTCAGCGCGCTGTCCATTCCGCGCGACGACTACGTCCGGACCTACGGTGCCGACGGCAGGAAGCACAAGATCAAGGAGGCCTACGGCTACGCCAAGGCTGCCGCCGAGGACCGGCTCGCCGACACAGGCCTGGACCAGGGACAGCTGGAGCAACAGAGCCGGGAGGCGGGCCGGGAGGCGACGCTGGCCACTGTGCAGAACTTTCTCGGGATCCCGATCGACCACTTCGCCGAGGTCAACCTGCTCGGCTTCTACGACATCGCCAAGGCCCTTGGCCCCATCCAGGTCTGCCTGAACCATGCCACCAGTGACCCGGCCGTGCAGGGTCAGGGCTCCGGCTTCTTGGGCCACGCCGGCCTCAACACCCTCAACGCTTCCCAGGCGCTCGCCTTCGTCCGCCAGCGGCACAACCTCGCCGACGGCGACCTGGATCGAACCCACCGCCAGCAGGCGTTCCTCGCCTCGGTCGAGGACAAGCTCAAGCACGAGGGTGTCTTCAACGATCTGAACAGGATGCAGTCGCTGCTCGGCGTCATGAAGAAGGACGTGGTCATCGACAACCGGTGGGACGTCCTGGACTTCGCCCTGCGGGCGAGTGACCTGACCGGCGGTAACGTCGAGTTCAACACCTTGCCGATCACCGGCTTTGCCACCATCGGCAAGGAGGACGTCAACACCGTTGACACCGCTCAGGTCCAGGAGATCGTGCGCGGGCTCTTCGGCCGTGCCCCCGCTTCCGCGCCGGTGGTCGGCGCCTCCCCCACGGCTGCGCCGACCACCGCGCCCATCACCCGCACCACCTCGGACACAGTGGACGTCTACAACGCCTCCGCTGTTGCCGGGGCCGCCTCGCGGGAGTCCCAAGCCCTGGTGGCGGCGGGCTACCAAGGCGGGCGGGTCGGCACCGCTAGCCCGCGCTCGAGGACCACCGTGGCCTACGGTTCCGGCGCGCAGGAGGGCGCCAAGGACATCGCCGCCCGCTACGGGGCCGCCGCCGAGCCCTCCTCGCGGGTGGTGGCCGGGCACATCGTGGTCACTCTCGGGAGCAACTACAGCCCGCCCGCCGGTGTCGAGGACGACCCTGGCGCGCCTTCGTCGGCCTCGATGCCTGCCATGCAGGGCCCACCGGTCACGATGGGCGGAATCCCGTGTGTCAATTGAGCTCTGGCGACCGCGCGGGCGCCTGGGCCGGTGAGGCTCGGCGCCCCAGCTGACTGAGTCTGGCAGGACAGGGGGTGTGACCGTCCTGCGGGCACTGCCGGCACGGGTCGCGTGCTCGGCCGGCCCAGCCTGGCCCGCTCATCGCCGGGAGATCATCGCAAGGCACATGGGGGTGGAGCGGCGGTCAGAAGTCGAACAGTTCGCCGGTGGCACGGTGCAGCATGCAGCGGTTGGGGAAGGTGTGCAGGTAGGAGATCGGCTGCCCCTGCCAGATCCCCTGGGCCGTGACGGTCACCGGCTGGTAGGTATCGGCGCAGAAGGTCTGGAGGGTGGGCTGGGCGCTGATCGAACCGTCGGTGACGCGCAGACTGGCGCAGCTGGCCGCAGCTGCCGGGTGGTCACCTCCGGGGACCGGGGCGCAGCGCAGGTCGACCGCGCGATCGACCGGGGCCTGCGGGTTCCAGGCGCCCTCCGTCACGGTCATGACCAGGACCGAGGGCGCGGACTGGCCCGCTGAGGGGGCGGCGGCCTGCGCCTGGGGTCCGGCCAGTGCGACCGTGCAGGCCACGGCGGCCAGAGCGGTTGCGGCAGCCGGCAGTGAGACGAAGCGACCCATGGCTACTCCTTTGTCGTCGGGGGCAACCGAACGGTCGGACGGTGCCGGTGGAGACAATGGCACCTCCGCCCTCGGCGCGCAGCCCGGGCCTACAGCAACTGGGCATGGTTTGTGCATGCCAAACGGCTGGCTTTGAGGCTTCCTGGCTCGCGGCCTCTGTGCGGGTGGGGCCCCACGAGAACCGTGCGGCCCCACCCGGGAGCACAGCCCCCCTGTCCGCCGCCGCTCGCACACCACCGAGCCCGTTCGCGGCAACGCCACCGCATCGAACCGGACACCCGACTACGGCCGGAACCCACCGCCCAGGTCGCGTCGCGCCGCTATCCGCCGGAGCGAGGAGTCCCGGCCACCGCCCGCCAGGCCCCGCACATGCGAACTGCCGGACGGCTCAGGGCCTTAACCCTGGGCCGTCCGGCAGTACCGGTGCCGCTGTGCACTATTGACCGGCCGGTTCGCCATTCAGCTGGAGATGTGGTCGTTGCTCTCGACGTTCTGGGCCGTCCCCGAGGGGTCGTGCCAGGTGTCGTCAAGTACCGTCGAGCCGGAGCGTGGGGGCGGGCCGGGTGGAGCTGCGGGAATCATCCGCTCTGTACTGCGAGTGCGGGTCAGGGCGCCACGTAGGTGTAGAAGTGGTCGTTGCTGTCGTTGTTCTGGGCCATGCCCGAGGGGTCGTGCCAGGTGTAGTCGACTGCCACCGCTCCGATGGGGACGTAGGTCGGCACGGTGAGGGTGTAGTTGGCGTTGATGCGAAGTCCGCCGTTGACCGGAGCGTTTCCCGTCGAGGACACGGTGCAGGTGACTACGGTGGTGCCGACACAGGTTCCCGCCACCGCTCCGAAGTTCCCCAAGGCGTCGACCACCTGGAAGGGAGCGCTACCTCCGGGCAGTGCGAACGTGCCTCCCGTGACCGCGGTGGCGACGAAGGTCATGCCGGGGGTGTAGGTGCAGCCAGGCTGCGTGAGGCAGTTCAGCGTTGCGCCATGGGCGGGGTCTACGCCGGTGACGCCGTGAGCCGCCTGGAAGTTTCCCGTGTAGGAGAAACCCCAGTCCCCGTTGGAAGCCATGGCGTTCCCGGAGCCGGCGACGACCGCCGAGGCAGCCATGGCAGTCGTTGCCAGGCCCAGCAAGCCCCGCTTGATCAGCTTGGACATTTGCGCCTTCCTTTTCTTTTCATTGCACGTGTGCGCTCGGAAATTCTGATTCTCACCTGTCTGCGGCTGCCGTTGTGAAGCCAAGGCAGCTCCGGTCTGAATCACCGTTTTCAGGGCGAGATCATGCCTGCCGGAACTTCCTGAGCGGAGCCGACGGTTCGCGAGCGCAAGGACCTGTCACAGAGGCGTCCCCGGGTGTCTTGCACTGACCGGTTGCGGGCCCTCCATAGGAAGAAGAGCGCTCCGGTGCCGGCCGATGACGCTGCGGGGCAGGGCTTAGTTCGTCCAGGGGAACCCGGCCGGGGACGACAGGGGCAAGCAGGAGGCGGTCGACAGCCGAAAGCCCGTGATCGGCGCTTTGGGGAAGACGACCTGTGCCCACGGCTCCCTCAGGACGCGGCGGCGCCGTTGACACAGGTGTTACCGAGGGCCGGGTTGAGCAAGCCGATGATGTCGACCGAGTTGCCGCACGCGTTGATCGGAAGGTGGATGGGCACCTGGATCACGTTGCCGGAGAGGATGCCGGGCGAGTTCGACGCCAGCCCGTCGGCCTGCGCGTCGGCGGCCGCGAGGCCGGCGCCGGCAAACACGAACATGCCCGCCGCACCCGCCGACAGTGCCACGGTCCTGAGAATCGTCTTCATGACTGCTCCATTCGTATTCGGACCCCACTGTGTCTGTGGCATCCGGAGGGCGCCGCCCTCACGCTTTCTGACGGCCCTGCCCCCCGGGCCTGATGCCCGTTGGTCCGCATGTCGGCGCGTTGTCGTTCGATCGAAGTACCAGCGGCCGGCCTTGCCGCCCAAGGCGTGGCACCGGACGTCATGAGGGCCGCCGCAGGGCCTCTTCAACCGAGAGACGAGCACCCGCCAGCCTTCTCACCCCGATCGCATCGGTTTCGACACGACTTGCGCTTCAGGGTGGCCGACGGTCTCCGCGCAGTCCCCCTCTCTGATTGGAAAAAGGAGTGAAGACATGTCCGCGATGAAGACACGCCGGCTGGGCCTGGGCGGCCCTGAGGTCTCCGCCCTCGGGCTGGGTTGCATGGGGATGTCGAGCCAGGACGGGCGCCGCGATGAGCAGGAGTCGATCGCGACCATCCAGCGCGCCCTGGAGCTGGGCATCAACCTGCTGGACACCTCCGAGGGCTACGGGGCGGGCCACAACGAGAAACTGATCGGCAAGGCGGTGGCCGACCGGCGCGATCAAGCGGTGATCACGACCAAGTTCAGCTTTCGGCCTGGCGGTTCACCGGCGCTCGGCCTCGTGATGACACATCCGCGGCTCGCGTGCGAGGCGAGTCTGCGCCGGCTCAACGTGGAAGCCATCGACCTGTTCTACTACCACGAACCCCACGGCGCCTTCATCGAGGACATCGTCCACGCCATGGCCGAGCTGGTCACCCAGGGCAAGGTCCGCCACCTGGGCTTGTCGCAGGCCACTGCGGCAGGGCTGCGCACCGCCTGCGCCGTCCATCCGATCGCTGCTGTGCAGAGCGAGTTCTCCCTGTGGGAGCAGCGATCGGTGCTGGAGGTGATGTCAGCGGCCCGGGAACTGGGCGTAGGCATCGTGGCGCACTCACCGCTGGGGCGTGGCGTCCTCACTGGGGCGGTCACCAACTGGCAGGAGCTGGCCGCAGGCGGCAGCCGGGACGAGGATGGCCGGCTGCGCGCGGCGAACCTGGAACTCAACCTGCGGCTCGCCACCCGGGTGAGCAGCGCGGCCCAGAACGCGGGGTGCACGCCTGTTCAACTGGCCCTGGCCTGGCTGCTGGCCCAGGGCGAGGACATCGTGCCGATCCCGGGGACCACACGCGTCGACCACCTCGAAGAGGATGTCGACGCAGTCAATGTTCCTCTGACTCTGGATCAGTTGTGCGCTCTCGACTGGGCCATGGAGGAGGGCACGGTGTTGCCGAACTGCGCGTGAGGAAGACAGGCCACGGCCTCACGCTCTCACTCGGGCTCGGGCTCGGGCTCGGGCTCGGGCTCGATGGCGCGATGGTCACCACTTGGTGTGTCGGGCGGGCTGCCGCCCGACACCGGCAGCCGGGCGGCGGGCGGGGGGGCGTCGGCCATCGTGCCGAAGGCGGCGCCGATGCCCCTGAGCGCATCACCCACCTCATTGGGGATGATCCAGAGCTTGTTGGCGTCGCCCTGGGCCAGCTGCGGCAGCGTCTGCAGGTACTGGTAGGCGAGCAACTTCTGGTCCACCTCGCCGTCGTGGATCGCCTCGAAGACGGTGCGGATCGCCGCCGCCTCACCATCGGCCTTGAGCACCGCGGCCTGCGCCTCACCTTCGGCACTGAGCACCGCGGCCTGCTTCTCACCCTCGGCGCGCAGGATCGCCGCCTGCCGCTGGCCCTCGGCGGTGAGCACGGCCGCGCGCTTGTCCCGCTCGGCACGCATCTGCTTCTCCATCGAGTCCTGGATGGAGGTCGGCGGATCGATCGCCTTCAGCTCGACCCGGTTGACCCGGATCCCCCACTTGCCGGTGGCCTCGTCCAGCACCCCGCGCAGCCCCGCGTTGATCACCTCACGGGAAGTCAGGGTGAACTCCAGGTCCATCGAGCCGATGATGTTGCGCAACGTGGTGACCGTGAGCTGCTCGATGGCCTGGATGAAACTGGCCACCTCGTAGGTGGCCGCTCGGGCGTCGGTCACCTGGTAGTAGATGACGGTGTCGATGTTCACCACCAGGTTGTCCTGGGTGATCACCGGCTGCGGTGGGAACGGCACCACCTGCTCACGCAGGTCGATCCGGTTGCGGACGTTGTCCATGAACGGCGTGAGAAGGTGCAGGCCCGCGTTCAGCGTGCGGGTGTATCGGCCGAACCGCTCCACGATCACCGCACTCGCCTGCGGAACCACGCGGATTGCCCTGAACAGCACGCCGACCGCCACCACGAGCAAGACGATGAACGGGATGAGAAACGGTTCCACAGGCTTGCCCTTCTGTCGCGGTCAGTCGGCGTCGGGGGCTCCGGTGCCGGCCGAGGCCCGGGTGTCGTCCTGGGACTGCCCGCCCATCAGTTGGAGTTCCAGGGACTGCCTGTCGGGAATCGGGCGGCTCCACTGCTCGAGTTCACTTTCGAGGACGCCTCTGGCCTCTTCCCGCTCATGCACCTTCTGCTCGAGTTTGCCGTGCATGTCGGAGCCCGGCCGCTCCAGTTCGAGCGCGTTGAGCAGCAGACGGAGTTCGTTCTCGAGGTCGGCGAGCTGGCGTTGCAGGTTCGCGCGGATCTGCTCGGCCTCCTCCCGCAGAGCGTTCTCCTTCAGCCACATCTCCTTCTCCTGCCGATCCAGATCCCTGGCGGCGGCCTCCTGCTCGGCCAGGCGCACGGCCTCCTTCTTCTGCCCGATCTTCTGCGCCGCCTCGCCCCAGAATGTCTCCGCCAGGCGCTGCTGGCGTACGGACTCCTCCAGTTCCTCCCGCCGGGCACGCGCGGCCTCCTCCCGCTGGGCGCTTTCGGCCTCGGCGGCCATCTGCTCGGCCTTCCTGCTCTCCGCCTCCGCCTCGCTCACTCTTCTGTCGGGCGACCTGCGGCGCCCGATATCGTGCTGCCGGCGGTCCTCTTCGTCCAGGACGTCCAGCCCGGCCGCGGCCCTCTGGATCCTGAGCTGCTCTTCCTGGTTCCAGTTCTCCGCCGTATTCTGCGAGTCCTGCGGCGCGGACCTCCGGTCCGTGGAGAGCATCTGCGGCGCGCGCTCGATGTCCACCACGAGGGGCACGGGGGTGAACTGATTGGGATCCGGCAGGCCCAGGGGGTCCGGAGGTGCGGCGAACTGCGGCACCGCTTCGAGCAGATATCCGTCATAGCTGCGCTCAGACGAGGCGCCGGGCAGGGCGGCGTCCTGGTCCAGCTGCGCCTGCCGCTGAGAGATCTCCCGCTGCAACTGGGTGGCTCTGCGCTCCCACTCCTCGCTCAGGCCGCCCTCCTGGCTCTGGGCGTTCAAGAACCGCTGTAGCCGCTCCTCCTGCTCCAGGAGCTGCTGCTGCTCCCATTGTTCCTGCCGGAACAGCTCCTGCTTGTGCTGCTCCTGCCTGAACAACTCCGGCTGTTCGGCGTGGCGTTGCTCCCGCATCTGCCGGTAGGCCCAGGCCCCCATGCCCGAATACCCACCGCCGTAGCCATCGTCCGGGTAGCCGTAGCCCTCGCTCCCGTCATAGGTGTCGCCGTAGTAGCCGTACCCGCGCTCGCCGTCATACCCGCCGTGGCGCCGTCGTGTCCGCTCCTCGCTCAGGCGAAAGCGCTCCTCCTGATCGCGTTGCGCCTCCAGGCGAGCTGTCTCCTGGCGCGCTGCCTCCTCGTGGCGCCTGCGAGCTCCCTCCCTTTGAAGTTCCTCGTGCTCGCGTCTTCTCAACTCGTGCTGGTGGAGCTGTTCCCGCTCTCGCTGCTGCTCCAGCCGATGCTGCGTCACGCGGCGCTCCTCGAGCTCCCGGAGCTCCCGCCGCCTCTGCTGTTCATTCCATGACATGACGTGCTTTCCAGATCGTGACGCCAGGGCGCCGTCGAATACGCTCACCGGTGCAGGAAACCCACGCCGACGAGGTCCCCTGCGGCCGCGACGCAGCGCACAGCCTGTCGAACCTCCGGCACGCTTGCCCAGGGTGCTCCCGATTCCAAGGCGGGCCCGGCCCTGGGCAATTCGGCACCGTGACGAGCACGCACCGGCCAGCTTCGAAGGCGGGAGCGGCTGTGCGGGGCCCCTCCCCGGAGTAGTGGGAGGGGATGTGTCATGGCTCCGCGCGCGACCGCCCCTATGGTGGCTCCATCGTGGCCAAAAGTCTGGCAACCGCAGGGGGCACGGTAATCGGGGCATCCCCCGAAATCACCGACGATTCGCCGACCCGGTGCCTCGACGCGCTCTGCCGGCGAGAACCCGGTAGGCGTTTCCGCCGCAGAGCGCGGCCACCGCCAGGAGCAGGGCGGTGTCCAACTCCGATCGGTCGTCGCCGGGCTTGTTCGCAACGTCGTCGCGCACCAGCTGCGCAGCCGCATACTCCGGCTTCTGCTCGACGGCGCTCTGGGGACGCGCGAAGGGCGTCTTCGGCGGGCTGGACGGGAGGAGTGAAGTTCCCGGTGCGGCAGGCTTAGCCGCGAGGGGGGACGTTGCGGGAGGCGTAGGGGTGAGGGGGAACATCATGGGAGGCGGGGTGCCGAACGGCGCCATGGTCGGCGCCGTCCCAGCGGCCGTGCCCGAAGTGAAGGGCGAGTACGGCAGCAACACGGCCGAGGCGCCCTCGTAGCGGTATGCCAGGAAGCCGCCGTCGCTGAAATCCTGCAGTGAGGCGCCCGTGACGTAGCGTGCCGTGGTACCGGTGTGGGCCTCTTCGAAGAGGTTGAACGTGCGGCGCAGCGGATCGGCCCATCCTGCAAAGAGGACCACGTGCTCCTTGGACAGCAGGATGTCGCCCGGCTGCAGCCACGAGTTGGGGATCTTGTACGCGACGGTCGGCAGGGAGCCGGTCCAGTCGTTCGCCGCGGGATCGAGTCCCCAGGCCATGGACACGTAGCCGGAGCAGTCCTGGCGGTAGGTGCCGTTGGCGTCGGTCCACCACTTGGTCTGGCTGTAGGGGACCTGTTCGCGGACCCAGTCCTCCGCGCGGCGCATCACCACCGCCCGGTCGAAGGAGACCAGGGGCCGTGCCGGTCGCGCAAGGACGCTGCCGTTGGTGGCCTTGCTCCCGCCGGGCATGGGCTGAGGGTTCGCTGTGGTGGCCGAAGTGGACGGTGCTGTCGGCATAGTGGGGGGGACGGGGGGAGAGGGGGGCACAGCGGTCGGGGCTGCGGAGGGCACCGCCGCGGGCGGTACCGCGGGAGCTGTAGTAGGCGCTGCCGATGGCAGCGGGCTCTGCGCGGCCACCGAGGGGTTCGCCGAGGCGATGACCTGCTCCGCTGGAGCGTCGGGGCCAGCAATGGCCTCCGCTGAGGGAGCGGCACCGGGATCGAGTGAGGCGAGGGCGCCGGCCTCGAGCGAGGGAACGGCCGGCGCCGGGATCGGTGACAGCTGTTCGGCCGGCCCTGGCGATGGCGCGGTTGGCGCGGGCGCCGCCGAGGATGAGGCCGGCGCCGAAGGCTGTTCCAAAGGGGCTGCCGGCGCCGACGCATCGGCAGAGGGGGCCGGATCCGCGACGGACGACGGTGAGGCCGGCGCCGACGCATCGGCGGAGGGGGCCGGATCCGCGATGGACGACGGTGAGGCCGGCGCTGATGGCTGGGCGGGCTTCGAGGGCGGTGCGGCCACTTTCGCTGCCGTAGGCGCTGGTGCCGTTGCGGTCACTGGGGCGGCGGGCGACGGGCACGGGTGTGCCGCAAGGTCGTGATCGATCCGCGCGAGCAGCGCCGCCGTCATGGTCTCGTCGCTGGAGGGCGACTGCCTCAGCTGCTGCTGGAGGAGGCAGAGCTTGGCGAGGGCTCGCTGCTGCTCGGCTTCGGCAACAGCGGCCTGCGCGTCGGGGGACGGCGGATGGCCACTGCCAGGTGCGGCCGACGACTCGAGCACGCTGCTCGGCTCGCCGGAGGCGCTGCTTGCCTGCGCCGCCGGTGCGACCAGCACGAGGCCCAGGGTTGGAGCCAGTGCCACCAGCGTGGCAAGAGGTAAGAAACGCTTGGCCCGGTGGTGGTGTCTGTCCATCGTGTGTACTCCTGATCGGTTGGTCTACCGTCGTCAGCGCATGGCTCTCCTAGGAGGAGGAGCCTGTGGCCGGTGAATGACGTGAGCCGGCCAGGTCATTGCGCGAGGTGAGGGAAGGACGGTGCCACCGTGATGCGGGACGGTGTCATCGGGTGCTCCCTGGGGGGAGCTGGTGTGCCACGCCGGGCTGCACGGGCCTGCCTGTGCGGATCTCGAAGGGGTCCTCGCCTCTCGCCACTTGTTGCTCCCTGCCCTTGTGGTAGCGGGTGACCCAGGTGGCGATCTGGGCACGTGAGGTGAAGCCCAGTTTGGCGAGGATGTGCTCCACATGGGTCTCGGCGGTCCGTTGGGCGATCACCAGCCGGGAGGCGATCTCCTTGTTCGTCAGGCCCGCGGCCACCAGCGTGGCGACCTGCTGCTCCCGGGGGGTCAGCTTCTCGGTGTCCGGCAGCTGCTGAGGCCGCGGCTCGAGCTGTTCCAGTGCCAGGCCCACGCCCCATTCCAGGCTGCGCACCTGACCCATGTCGGAGGCGGCGCTGTACTTCTCGTGCGCCAGGGCGGCCTGGAGCGCTGCGATGGCCCGTCCACGGTGGGCGGTCACATGGAGCAGTCCGGCGACGTTGACGCCCCCCGACAGCCAGGCGTACTGGGCCACGGCCAGCAACTGCGCAGCGCGTTCATCGGGATGGCGCCGCGTCTCGACCCAGCAGAAGACCTCCAGGCACATGGCCAGCCCCCATAGGTCCTGGAAACTCCACGTGAGGCGGATCGCTTCCTGCAGCAGCTGGCGCGCCTCATCGAGCGCACCGGCGTGATAGCGGACCAGCGCCATGATGTAGAGGGAATGGGAGTGGAACCAGTAGGCGCTTGGCGGCTGCTCGAAGAGGAAGCGGCTGTGCTCAGTTGACTGGGGGCGCCCGGCGAGGGCCTCGCATTCAGCCAGCCGCATGCTTGCGAGGGCGAGTTCCTCCCTCTGCCCCAGGAGCCGGTGTGTGGTCAGGGACTCCCGCAGAAGGTTGGCCGCTCGCTGGTACTCACCGTCGAAGATGTGCGCGAGCCCCAACGTGGACTGCAATCGGGCGTCTTCGGCCGGGTCCCTGAGCTCGGAGGCCAGGAAGGCGTAGGTGTCCAGGTGCCGGTGGGCACCGCGCCAGTCACCTTGCAGGAGGGACAGGACGGCGCCGGCGCGGTGGCCTCGGGCCTGAACGGCTTTGGTGGCGCCCGGCTGGGCCAGTGCCCGCTCCAGGAAAGCTCGACCCTGCGTCAACGAGGGCGTGTACAACCGCTGCTCCCAGAACGCGGCAGCCAGTCGGGTGGTCGCGCTGGGATCGGTGTTGTTGTCCAGGCAGTACTCCAGGGTGTCGATGATGTTGCGGTGTTCCACCTCCAGGCGCACCCGCCAGTCGGCCTGGTCGGGGCCCAGCCAGCCCAGTTCCATGTCCTTGGCCAGTGCCAGGCACCAGGTGCGGCGCTTGGCAGCCATGAGCTCGACCTCGTTCGCTTCGATCAGTCTCTCCTGGCCGTACAGACGCACGGTGTTCAGCAGCCGGTAGCGCGAGATGCCCTGCGTCTCGTCGCGCGCCACGACGGACTTCTCCACCAGAGCGGCGATCAAGTCGAAGACCTCGGCGTGGGAGATCGGGTCACCCGAGCAGACATCCTCCGCCGTCTCGAGCTCGAACCCCTCGGTGAACACCGACAGCCGCGCCCACATCAGTTGCTCCGCCGGTAGGCACAGATCGTGGCTCCACTGAACCGCCGCGCGCAAGGACCGGTGGCGGGGGCACAGGTGGGCTCCCTTGGCCACGAGCAGCTCGAAGCGTTGGTCGAGGCGCTGGACGATCTGACGCACCGTCAGAACGGGCAGGCGGGCCGCGGCGAGTTCCAGGGCAAGTGGCAGGCCGTCCAGGCTCCGGCACAGTTCGACGATGGTGTCCAGGTCGCAGGAGTCGATGTCGAAGTCCGGCTGGTACGCCGTGGCGCGCTCAACGAAGAAGGCGAGGGCGTCGAACTGGACGAGCATCTCCCGTGACAGGGGGCCTGGTGGGGGCAGGGCCATCGGCGGGACGGGGACCATGTTCTCCCCCGCGATGCCCAGCGGCTGCCTGCTGGTGACGATCAATCGCAGGTACGGGACGGCTGACAGCAGGTCCAGGGCCAGGCTCGCACACGCCTCGACCACGTGATCGCAGGTGTCGAGAATCAGCAAGCACTGCTGCCCGTGCACGCGCGCGGCCACGGCGGAGAGCGGATCCGGCTCCCGGGCCCCCTCGTCCTCGCCCAGCAGGGCGGCGTAGACGGCGTCAGCGACGTCCTCGGCAGCCGTCTCGTCCAGCTCCACCAGGAAGACCCCCGCGGGGAAGGCCCTGCGCAGTTCGGAGCCCACCTTCAGGGCCACCCTCGTCTTGCCCACGCCCGCCGGGCCGGTGAAGGTCACCAGGCGGCTGTCCGAGAGCATCCGGCGGGCAGTGGTCAGCAATTGGCGCCGGCCAATGAAGGCGGTCATGGCCAGGCGGCTGCCCTGCTCGATGCCCTGCCCGCGTGCTCGCCCCTCGGGTTGCGAGCCACCCTCCAGGGTGTCCGCGGCGGGGGTGTCGGGATCCTTGGCCACCTCAGTGGTCTCCTTTGCTCGCAGCCGCGCAGCGGCTTGCTCGACGCAGCCGTCGTGGGCCGGGTGAGGTTCGGTCGGTCCGCGGTGTCGTCAGTGCGACGAGGGGGAGGGTGTCGTGCCGGCCCGCACGGGCGTTGCCGTGGCGGACTGGCTGCAGGCAGCGGGGGTGGGTACCGGGGAGATCGTGGGCGGCGGCGTGGCGGAGGGGCTGCCTGCCGCGGGGGCAGGGGAGGCGGCTGTGCCAGAACCAGGAGCGCGCACGGTGCACTCGGTGGTGGGTGCGGGCGCCGGGCGTACCGGTGTTGCGGACCGCTGGGTGCTCGTAGCCGGCGGGTTCGGAGTCGGGGTGGGCGGGACCTGTGGATCGCCGGTGCACTGGCCCAGGACCAGGGCGGAGCCCGGTGCCACGGTGGTGGGGGCGTTGGAGGGCCGGGACGCGGAGGCGGATGTCGGCGTCGCGCTCGAGGTGGAGGGGCTGGGAACGGGCCTGGTGCATGCGGCGGCTGGCGGGGAGCTGGGCGGCGCGCTGGGGGCGACGCCGGGAGGCGTGCCGGCGCTTGGTGCGGAGGTGGCGGGTGGCGTGGGCGCGGAGGCGGTGCTCGACGCCGGCCGTGACCCCACGGTCCGTGAAGGCGCGGGTATGGAGGAGGGGGCGGGAGCCGGTAGGGCGGCTATGGCGCCAGCGGGTGCGGTGGGCCCAGCCGGTGACGCCAGGGCAACGGAGGGGGCGGGTGCCGGTAGGGCGGCTATGGCCCCAGGGGGTGCGGTGGGCCCAGCCGGTGCCGCCTGGGCGAAGGGGGTGGAAGTGGTGGCGGGCAGAGCCGGAGTGCCGGACGGGCGGGGCGGGGCCGCTGATGGAGCCGGCGTCGTCACCGCTCTGGGCCCGGTGCTCGCGGAGCTGGGCGCGATGGGAAGAAGGGCCGGTGCGACGACGGGAGGCAGCGTCCTGACGGGATTGCCCAGGTAGGCCTGCTGCCAGGTCAGGACGGCCTGCAGGTATTGCTGCGAGGGGTTGTATCCGAGGATGGCCTGGCGAAGGCCCTCGGAGGTGGACAGGTCAACCCTGTCGGCGCACAGGTAACGACCCGCGGCCAGCGAAGCGTCGAAGACGTTCTGGGGGTCGCCGGTCCCGGTGCCGTTGGCGCTGGCACCCCACTGCTTCCATGTCGAGGGCAGGAACTGCATCGGCCCGATCGCATGCGAGAACACCTTGTCACCGTCCCAATGCCCGCCGTCAACGGCCGGAACCAGTGCGAAGCCTGAAGTGCCGTTCAGCGCTGGTCCGATGATGGGCGGAGTGGCGCGGCCGGAAGCGTCCACCTCGCCGCCGTCGGCGTGATCCGACTCGACGCGACCGATCGCGGCGAGCAGCTGCCACGACAAGTGACACGTCGGGTCGGCCAGTTGGACATTCACCGCGGCCTGTTGGTAAGCGGCGAACACCAGGGCCGGTATGCGGGTGTCCACGGTCGTCCCGAAGGCGGCCTGCACCGTCTGCACGGGCTGCACGGGCTGCACGAACAGGGGCTGCACGGCGAACGCGCTGGGCGGAACCGCGCCGATCCTCAGAGGCGAGCCGCCGGGTATGCCGGATATCCCGGGTATCGCGCTTCCCTCGGATATCCCGCTTCCCTCGGCCGGGGCCGGCTTGTGGGCCGGCGCCGCCTGCGCGGCCGTGCCGCCCAACGCTCCCGGAGTCGTTGCCGCCAGCCACGCGGTTGCGGCGACCAGTGCCCACGCCGCGGCCTGCAGCCGCACACTGCGCCGGCCCACCGGGCCGCGGATCCCCACGATCTTCATGCTGCCTCCCAACTTCTGAAGTCAGGCCTCGCATCGTCGTCGACCAGGCGCGGGCGCGAACCTTGGGGCAGGCAAGCCGCGCGATAGCCTCGCAAGCGCATCCGATCCGCCCTTCTGCCGTCCGAGCCCGGGTTCGCCGGGGTTTCCTGCCGGTCGGTGCGCTCGCGGCGCACGGTCCCCTGCATGGAAGAGGCCGCTTTCGGGCCGGTATGACGCTCTCCTCCCGTGCGAGCCGTGTTCCGGGCAGCCCGAGAAGACCCTCGGTCAACTCCGACAGGAACGTGGGGGTCTTGGCTGGGTTGTCAGACGCGAGGATGTCGCGTGTCGGGTCAGTCCTGAGCCCTCGGCCGTCCGCGCGGCGCGCTCTGGTGGGGCCCGCCTACATGCGCAGCCATCCCCCTTGCCTCTCGCTCTCGAGCTTCTGGCTTTCGTTCAGCATGTTCTGGCGAGCGATCTCCTCCGCTCGTCTCCGCTCATGGACTTGGGCGAGATGCTGGCGCTCCTTCTCCGCCCTTTCCTGCACGAGTCTCTGTTCCTCGTGGAGCCGGGCGATCTGCGCCTCATGCTCCCGCAGGCGGGCAGCCGAGGCCGCCGCCTCGGCGGAGAGATCCGGGGCCCATTCGTAGCGCTGTTGGTCGTCCATGGGGCGCACCCTTCTGTGCGTACAACGCGGTTGGCGGCCGCCGAGAGAACCCGACCTTCGCCGGCCGCGTTCCACGCGCTCTGCCGGGCAGCAAAAACCAGGCAGTCGCATTAGCACCCTAATCGACCCGTTTTTCCCAGAACACAGTTTGCGTGCCGGAATACGTACTTCCCCGGAGAGGCAATCGGCTACCGGCCCTCCGAAGCAATAGCCCTGCCACCGAAACGCGCGGCAGTGCAACCCGAGGCGCTCGACTTTGCGGCCCTCGACAACCCTGGAGCGCCTGCCATGCCCTTTTCTGCGGCCATCCGGGTGACGATCACGCACTTACAGGGGCGCCCGTCGTCTCGTCTCGTCATGCCACCGGGTCTATCGCCTTCTCGTCTAACGCATCGTCAGATTCGCAGTCCGTCCACCGGGGCGGCTGCTCTCCAACCACGTTCGTTAAGGAGGGCTCCCTTGTACGGAGCAAAAGGTGTCGGTGGCGCCGGAGCACTCGCGGCGACCGGTTTCCATTCCATGATGGCGCTGCTCGCCGTCGTCCTGCTGCTGAGCGGGATCATGACCGTGAGGTGGGTTCGGGCCCGGCGCGCGTAGACACGTCCCGCACCAGAGCAACCCCTGAAAGGCATACGCACATGCCCACCTCGAATCCGCCGGCTCCCCACGGCGGCGCGGAACGTCACCGACTGCCGGGCGCACGGCGCCCCCGGCGGGCCCGTCCACCTCGTCCGCTCGCCGTCAGGCCCGCCGGTCGGCTGCTCCTGGGGGTGATCCGTTGACAGGGCTGAGCCTGGTCCAGGACACATCGGTCTTCATGGTCGTACTGTTCCTCAGCTACCTGGCCTCCATCCTCCTGCCGTTCCTTCGGCGCTCACCCAGTGCGCCCGGGCGCAGCGGCGACTTCGCGTGGCACCTCTTCGTCCCGTGCCGGGACGAAGAGGCGGTGATCGACCGTACCCTGCGCAACGTCCGCGAGGCCTTCCCCTTCTGCCACATCTGGGTGATCGACGACGCCAGCGAGGACGGCACCGCGGATGTCGTGGCCCGGCACGGCCTGGCCGACGAGCGTGTCCACCTCGTGCGCCGTATCCTGCCCGACGCGCGCACCGGAAAGGGCGACGCTCTCAACGCCGCCTACGAGCGCCTGGATCGCTTCCTTCCTCCCGGCACCGACCGCTCCAAGGTGATCGTCGGCGTGCTGGACGCCGACGGCCAACTCGCCCCCGACGCGCTGGACTATGTCGCAGCGCCTGAAGTGTTCGGCGACCCGGCGGTCGGCGGCGCCCAGATCAGCGTCTGGATGCGCAACCGCGACGAGCCCCATCCCCGCTGGGACCGGGGCCCCCTCTACAACAGCTTCTGCCGCCTGCTCGTGCGCATGCAGGACCTGGAGTTCCGCACCACGATCGCCGCCATGCAGATGCTGCGCTCGCGCACCGGTTCGGTCGGCCTTGGCGGTAACGGCCAGTTCACCCGGCTGTCCGTCCTGGACACCATCGCGGCCACCCAGCAACGCCCCTGGCACGGAGCGCTCCTGGAGGACTACGAACTGGGCCTGCACATCCTGCTCGCCGGCTACCAGAACCGTTACGTCCACGACACGCACGTCTCCCAGGAAGGCCTGCCGCAGATGCGGCGCCTGCTCGTCCAGCGCACCCGCTGGTCGCAGGGGAACATGCAGTGCTGCCGCTACCTGCCGGCCATCGTCCGGTCCAAGCACTTCTCCAGCGCCGGGGTCCTCGAGGCGGGCTACTTCCTGCTGCTGCCGTTCATCCAGCTGGCCGGCGCCGTCGTGTGGCCCGTGGTGTTCGCCACCATCCTGCGCCAGTTCCTGGAGAGCCCGCAGAGCGCACTGCCCTGGCTGCTGCAGTCCTGGTGGCTGATCGGCATGCTCCTCCTGCTCGGCGTCCTGCCGTTCGCGATCTGGGGACCGATCTACCGGCGACAGTGCGCACCGGAGGCGACCTTCACCACCTCGCTGGGATGGGGGCTGGCGCACTGGCTCTACGTCTACTACATGTACGTGTCCGTGGTGTACGCCTTCATCCGCCTCCTGCTGGGCCGCAGCGGCTGGGCCAAGACCCGCCGCAACGCCGAGAGGGTCGTCAGCGGCCCCATCGCCAAGGAGGCTTGACCACACACCTCTTCTCACCACCCCGGGCTCCATGCCCGTTCGCCCTGCCACGAAAGGAGAGCGGCAACCGGCGACCACCCGCCGCCGCGACCGCGTTCCCATGACGTCCAGCCCCCTGCGCCACTCCCCCCTCACCGCAGTGCGTCGCGCCGCGGTCCGCCTCACCGGCGCCCGCGCGCAACGCGTCCCGCATGTGGTGATGGGAGCGCTCCTGGCTCTCGCCACCCTCCTGCTGCTCCTGCGCCAGGCGGACTTCCGCTCCATGGAGGCCCGCGTCTGCGCCGACCTCATGGGCTCCGTCATGTCGGGCGGGAGCCAGTCGTCGGCCGACACCGTCTACGTCGGCATCGGCACCCGCGCACCGCTCGGCCTGAAGATCACCGCCGAGTGCACCGTCCTCATCCTTCTCGTCCCCCTGATGGCCGCCGGCACCGTCCTGATGGCCTGCACGCGCATCAGCCTGGCACGCATCACAGCCGCCCTGGCCGCCGCCGGCGTCATCATCATCGCGGCCAACCAGCTGCGACTCGCCCTGATCCTGCTCTTCATCCGCGCCTGGGGCATGCAGACGGGATACGAGATCAGCCACAAGTTCGTCGGATCGCTGGTCGCCCTGGCGGGATTCGCCCTCGGCTTCCTGGTCCTGTTCAAGATCCTGGGCCGACGCCCCCGCCCGCAGATGAGCCGCCCAGGTATCTCCAGCGGAAGCCCGGCGGAGTCGCAGATCTGACGCACCGTCACGGCATGTGGCGACGGGTGCGCCGGCCCTTGCTCCCCTACCCCGAGGGGGGAGCAAGGCCCAGCGCACCCGTCGCCACACCGTGCGGACCCTGCACACCTGGCCACACGCTCCGGGGTTGCGGAAGCACCGACAGGCCAGGGCCCGACAATCCACTTCCAGGGCACCACCGGCGCCCCCTCTCAGGCCGGCGGTCATCTCCATGCACACCATGCACTTCACCTGGCAGTTGCTCGGGGCTTTGTCCCTGACGGTGCTCCTCGAGGCCTACGGGGCCCATCGCATGGGGTGGAAGCGGGCCGCAACAGGCCTACGCGAAACCGGGGTACTGTTCGCACTGGTCAGCCTGTGGCTTTTCGTCAGCAGCCTGGCACCGGAGCGGGCTGACGAGGCCATCCAACGCGCCCAATGGATCCACCACACCGAACTACGACTCGGGCTGCCGAACGAAGCATCATGGCAGCACTGGATCCTCCCCCACCCACTGCTCGTGCGGGCTGCCAACCTCTACTACGAGGTCATGCACATCGCCGTCTTCTGCGCTGTCCTCGCGTGGATCATCGTCCGGCATCGCAGCTTCTACCCGTGGGCCAGGACAAGCCTGGTCATGGTCACCGGAGCATGCCTGCTCATCGAACTCATCCCGGTGGCCCCGCCGCGGTTCCTCAGTGGTGACGGATTCGTCGACCTGGGAGCCAAGTACCACCAGTCCATCTACAGCACCGCACTGCTCAAACACCTGCTGGCGGCCGACAGCCTGTCCGCCATGCCCTCGGTGCATGTCGCCTGGGCGGGACTGGCTGCCCTCCTCAGCGTGTACATCAGTCGAAGCCCGTGGCGATGGCTGCTGCTGCTCCACCCCTTGACCACCTTCGTCGTCGTCGTGGTGACGGCCAATCACTTCTGGGCTGACGGCATCGTGGCCATGCTTCTCCTCACCCTCATGTACCCGGCCAGGACCGTCGCCGAGAGGCTGTCCGCGCGCGCTCTCACCAAGTCTGGGGCAGCCCGCAAGGACACCTCCGAACTGCCGCGCGCCGACTGAGATCCGCACGATCAGCAGCACGCCGTGCCGCGATGGCATCGCCCACGAACGACAGCACAGGGGAAGTCACCCGCAACAGCTCCGCAGGAGCCATGGCCGCCAGCGGCAGAGGTCCGGCGCACCGAAGCTCCCTTCTTTCAGGGCGACTTGGCAAGCCGCTGCATCCCCTGACCGAGCTTCGCCGTGTTCCCGCACGGCCACTGCCGACCGCTCCGGCCTGCCGGCCCGCATGATCACCACGCGCTGAACGCCCGCCGCACCGCCAGGGGTATGGCCGCTCAACATACGTAGACCGATCGTGACTTCCCCCGTCCCTGCCCGCTAAGCGGGCTGTGACGATTGCAGGGAAATCCCTAGCAAAGGGGAGTTGAAATGGTCCACGACTTGTTTCGCGCGGCCGCTCGTCACACGACGGTTCAGGAGTCGGCTCACCTCTCGCGGCTGTACCACCAGCACGAGCGCCGATGGCTGATCCTCCCCGGTGCAGACCAGCCCGAGCCCCCGGCCTCCGAGCCTAAGGACGAAGGGACAGCGTCCACCGCCTCCGAGTCGGAGGACGAAGGCACACCGTCCACGCCGCCCGCCTTGATTCTCGTTCCGGCCCCTCCACTGGCCCCGGGTCACACCCGAGTGAACAGATTGGCTCGCATTCTCCAACGGCGCAAGGACACGGACACCCCCGCTCCCGCTCCCGGCAGCGACACCTGAGACAGCAAGGCGGCCCCCCATGTTAGCGACACTGACAACCCTGGCCTACAGCCCGACCACGACCGCAGTGATCCACGGCTCCAGCAACCTGCTCGCCAAAGGCAGCAAAGGCAACCAGCCCGGCAGCTCAAACGACTGCAGCAACGGTTTCTCTGCGAGTTGCATAGCGCCTAACGTCAGCAACTTCGGGTCTTTTACCACTGCGGTGGCAGGCATCATCGGAATCCTGTACTTCCTCGTCCTCCTCGGCTGCATCGGCTATCTGGGCAAGGCCTTCCTGCAATACGCCTCAGCACGCCAGCAGGGCTACGCCGAGAAGGTCACCGAAGCCGCGAAGGACATCAAGCACGCACTGATCGCCCTGGTCGGCCTCGGCCTGATCCCGGTCATCATCGCAACCATCGCAACTCTGACCGGTAGTTCTGGTTGGTCGTAGTGATTGAGGACAGGTGAAACCTGGCAGCCGCACCCGTCGCGAGCAATGAAAAGGACGATTTCATGAGGCTGAAGGCTCTGCACCTCCGGCGCATCCGTCGGACGATCGCCCTTCTCCTGGCCCTGTCAACCGTCCTCGCCCTGGTGCTCGTCGCATCTCCGGGTGCCGCTGCGGGACGGACCGCGCAGACGGCGTCAAGCTCCACCAGCGCTATCGAACATCAACTCCAGGCCCTGCAGGCGGGTGTGCCCGCGGGGCCTAGCGCAGCCCCGTCGGCGTCCGCTTCACCAAGTGCCATACCCGTTCCACCAAGGGCAGCCGACCAGTCCGCCGCCCTCGCGCTATCCAGCCCCAGCGCGACGCCCAGCAGCAGCACGAAAGCCAGCAGCAGCCCCAGCAGCAACTCCATCAACGGCATCCTCAGCTGCCCCAGCAACAGCCCCAGCAACAGCCTCAGCAACCCCAGCCCCAGCCCCAGTAGCAGCGGTGGCGGCGGCAACTCCAACGGGGCCAGCATCAGCATTAGCCCTTGCGCCCTGCAGATGTCTCTGCAGGGCGCCCTGCAGGCGTTCTTCGGCCAGCTCATCAGCCCTACCTGCTTCACCCTGAATCTCGCTGGTTGTATCGCCAACGGAGCAGTGACGACCCTCTCCGGTCCGATCGCATCTTTTCTGACCTACCTCCAGAATGGAGCATCCCAGGCCACCGCCTTCAACCCCGCAGACCAGGGATTCATCGCGCAGTACGACTTCGGCCTGGGGATTTCGCTCTTCGTCCTTGTCATCATTCTGATGCGCGTGTTCTATCGGCACGCCCGCTACCCCGAACGTTCGCACCAGACGTTTGATAGCCTGTTCCACTACCTTCCGATCACTATCCTGATGTGGGGATCCGGCCCCGCCATAGGCGTCGTTCTGGAAAAGGGTGCCAACGCCCTGACCAATGACGTGATTCGTTTCGAGACTACAAATTACGGCTATCTCTATACCGATATCACCGGGATGATCGCAGGAGCTGAAGGCGTCAGCTCCTACGGCGACCCGCTCACTGGCGTCCCTTCTCTGGTCATAGCCCTCATCATCGTCCTCATCATTCTTCTCGTCGTCTGCATCGCCGTCATCCTGCAGCTCGCTGTCCTGTCCATCGCCCTGTGGATGACCGGCACGGTGATGGCTATCGCATTCGTCATGATGATCGATCCGGAGCTGCGTGCGCGGGCGATCAAGCTTCCCTACATCTGGATCGGGGCCGCCTTCGGAAAGCCCCTGCTGTTCTTCCTCCTGGGATCGATGGCGGCGTTCATTCATGCCAATTCCACTAGCGCCAGTCCTGGCACCGGCACCGGCACCAGCGCCAGCGCGGTCGCGAAGTTGGCCCAGCCGAGCGCGGCCACGTCCGGCGAGTTCACCAGCCTGGTGAAACTTCTGATGGTGACCATCGCGCTGCTGATCATCGCCCTGGCGCCGATGAGCTTGATGAAATACGCGCCCCTGCTGCCGGGTGGCGGCGAGGAGATCGGCGCCCACGCCGGCGCGGCCGTGGCCGGGGCGATCACCGGACAGGTCAGCTCCCTGGCCGGCAACGCCCAGGTCAGCTACGCCCAGGAGTTGTCCTCGGGCGCAGGGGGCGGGCACCACGAGGGCGGCGGCACTGGCGGGGGCACTGGCGGGGGCGGGGGCGGGGGGCCGAGTGCCGGAGCCAGTGCCGCGAAAACCGCTAGTAAGGCCGGCTCGGCGGCCTTCCTCCCCCTCGCCGCGTTGACCGCTGCCATGACGGTTGCGCAAGGGGCCAGCAATCTGGCGAACTCGGCCACCAGTGGTCTTCCCGGAAGCGAGTGAGGAGGTCGGCCATGCCCGAACGCACATCCATTCTCGGCGGTGACAGCGGCAGTCGTGGCATACTCGGCGGACTGGGCAAGCGCGATCGCATCGTCGCCGCCGGTGTCGCACTGATCACCTATCTCGCGGTCGGCGGGATACCGGGCCTCATCATCGCAGTCCTGGCCGGCGCCTCGGTGTTCCTAGTGACCCGTGAGCTGCCTTTCGGCCGCTCACTGGGACAGATCATCGGCTCCCGACTGCTGTGGATGATACGCACTCGCACCGGAAAGACCACATTCGTTCCCGTGATCGCCACCATTCCCGCCGAACCGGAACCCGAGCCTGAAACCGGCAAGGCACCCCGAACCGGCCGGGGCCGCGCGCGGAAGAAGAAGGCGGCGACCACTCCCGCTGCAGAGACGCAGACGGTGCGCGCCGTGCCGGAGGCGATCGGTCGGATCCGACTGCTGAGCTACCCGCACCCGGCGGGCGGGGAGTTGGCGGTCCTCGTGCACAGCAATCCGGGAGAACCGGACTACCTGTCGGCCGTGATGGAGATCGAGGGGCAGCCCTCGGGGATCACCAGGGAAGAAGACATCTGGGACACGGCGGAGGCATTCGGACGGATGCTGGCCACCTGCGCCGGCACGACCTCGCTCATCAAGGAGCTGCAGTTCCTCACCCGTATCGTCCCGGTCGATCCGGCCGCCCACGAGTGGTACATCGTGAACAACCACGCCCAAGGCGTGCCTCGGGAGTTGTTCGAGTCGTATGCCGGGTTGCTCGGTGAGGCCCAGCAATCCCTGGAGCAGCACCGCAACTACATCATCGCCCGGATCCCCTTCTCGGTCGGCTTCGTCGAGGCCGCCCGCGACCTCGGCGGGCAGCCGGGTGACGACATGGTGCGCTGCCAGATCGTGGACATGGAGATGGGCCGGCTGGCCTCGCTGAGCGCGGGTGCGCGTCAGAATCCGGTGCGCCTGCTCGGTCCGCGTCGGCTGGCCGCACTGCTGCGCAGTATGCAGGACCCCGACTACTACGTTGACGACCTGCGGGATGTGGACTTCGCCCACTGCTGGCAGGAGTCCCGGGCCGAGCGGCGCCAGGTGATCACCAACGGCAGGTGGGCGACCCGGGTGGCGTCCGTGCCGGCCGACGCCGTCACGTTGGAGCCGGTCCACATGCGGTGGCTGTCCCCGCTGCTGATCGGTGTGCAGCCTGCGGTGGTGCGCACCCTGTCGGTCAATCTGCGCCTGGAGCCGGCGAAGAGGGCACGGAGCGAAGCGCGCCGTGACGCCGGTGAGGACCGCGGCAAGCTCATCGCCAACCGGGAGGGCGGCAAGATCACCGACGGCGGGGACCTGTCCCAGGCCACCGCTTCGATGCGTCGTCTGGATGACTTGCGTCCCGGTTCGGGACATGCCGGGGTGCGGTGGAACATGTGCTTGTCGGTCACCGCCTCGGAGAAGACCATGCGCCGCGCGAGCGACCTGATCACCGACAAAGCGGGCGAGTGCGGCCTGTCCTCGTTGCGGTGGTTCGACGGCGCCCACGACCTGGCTCAGGTGTTCACCTGGCCGCTCGCCCGGGGGATGCGCCAGCGATGACCCTTCCCCCCGACGAGCCCACGCAAGGCCCCCCCACCGATCCCCCGGCGCGGGAGGATGCCGTGGACCAGGTGCCGGACGAAGACGACTCGCGGCCCCTGCGACGGCCCCGCATGCTCGAGGCGATCACCCAGACGCTGTCGGCCGGCCTGCCGGTCAGCTTCAGGAAAGGGTGGCGTGCCAAGGGCACCGCCACAGGCCCACAGGACACCGGCAGGGACATCCCCGGCGGCAGTGGGGACTTCCCCGGCGAGGAGAGTGCGGCCCCGAGCACAGAACAGGAGACGGCTGGCGGCACCGGTGAACCTGAAGGCCCGTTCGCGGAGCCGACCGTGGGCGAGGGGCCCACGGCGCCGGCGCAGTTGCGGATGTCCGAGCGTCGCAAGTTCTTGGACCAGCGCGGCTTCTACGAGCCACGCTGCCGTTCGATCAAGACCACGACGCGGCAGGCGGAGGCGCTCAACATCGCCATCGCCGGGCCACCCTCCAGCCCGCGGGGCCTGTTCGTCGGGCAGGACGTGATCTCCGGTCAGATGGTGGTCCACGACGTGTTCCAGGCCTACGAGGACAATGTCATCTCCAGCCCGAACTACGTGGTCCTCGGCGACGTGGGCAAGGGGAAGAGTTCGCTGCTGAAGACCTGGGCCGTGCTGCGTCCGCTGATCCTTGCGGGGCGGCGTGCCGTGGTCATCGACAAGAAGCTCCAGCGGTGGCCCGATGGCAGCCGTTCCGGGGAGAACACGATGCTCGCTCGATTCTTGGGAAGCGAGCCGGTCATCTTTCGGATCGGTGGCGGCGGCTCGTGCATCAATCCCCTGGATCCGCGGATCGCCTCCTTGGTCGATGAGGAGGACGAGGAGGGCAACGTGCCCGCCGGGCAGGAGGAGCGCCCGGCCGGTCAGTCGATGCTGCTGCGCACCATCATGCACCGGGCGCTGGATCGGCCGCTGAGTCCGCGCGAGGGCAAGGCGCTGCGCGAGGCGCATCGGGCTGCTCTGACCAGCGGGTTGAACGGGGGGTACGAGCCGACGCTCAAGGACGTGTACCTGGCGCTGCTGCACCCCTCGCAGCAGGCCGCCGACCACGCGGTGACGTCGGTGGCGGAACTGCGGGAGTGGGGGCGGGACTCGGCTTATGAGATGGAGCGGCTGATCTCGGATGACCTCAGCGGGCTGATCGACGGGCCCACGAGCAGCGATGTGCGGCTGGACTCGCGTCTGACGGTGTTCGACCTGTCGCTGCTGCCCGAGGAGGGGCCGTCCCTGTCGATCGTGATGACCATCATCAATACGTGGCTGTCCAATCTGCTGGCCAATGAACAGGGGCGCTGGCAGACGCACTTCGTGGTGGAGGAGGGCTGGCACCTGGTCACCGGGCCGACCGCGAAGGTCTTCCAGCGCAACTGGAAGCTGGCCCGCGGCCTGGGCCTGTCGAATGGCGTGGCGATCCACCACCCTTCGGACATCGACCCGCTGTCGCCCGCCATCGCGCTGCTGAAGGAGGCGGAGACCGTCTTCATCTACGGGCAGGCACGCCAGGACGACGCCCTGGAGTGCGTGCGCCTGTTCGGCCTGCCGCACACCGCGTTGGACACTATCCGGCAACTACCCCAGGGTGTCTGCCTGTTGAAGATCGGCTCCCGGCCTCCGCTGCTGGTGAGGCACCTGCGTTCGTCCATCGAGTCGGAGCTGACCAACACCGACTCGGGGATGTTCCAGCGGCTGGCGCCCGGCGAACCGCCTCCCGAGGAGGACAGTGCCTGACCACGCCGACGCTCCTGCACTCCGCGTCCTGCCCCAACCGGGCCGCTCTCCTTCCCTAAGAGGCTCCAATGGCACCAGCCGCAACTCCCCCCAAGGGCGGTCCTCCGCGCAATCCCGAGACGATGATGCTGAGGACCTACGGGCCCCTGCTCGCCCTCGCAGCCCTTCCGTTCCTGGCTTTCCATCTGGCTGTCCTGATCGCTGGACAGTTGAGCGGCCATGCCCCGAACATCGGCATCGGCGACACGATCGGGGCCATCCTCAGCCATCCCACCGATCCGATGGCCGGTTATCCGGCGTCGGCCGGCCCCCTGCCGAACCTCGTCCTGACGGGATTCCTGGCCTTTATCATCTTCCTCGTGCTGGGCGCGCTGGCGACTGTGGGCTACGTGCTCTGGACGCGCCGGCGTGGCAAGGACGGTGAGGCGCGAGAAGGCACCGCGACCAAAGCCGAACTCGTCGGGGTCCTGGGCGAGGCGGCGGTCCACAAGCGCGCCGCCCGCGACCGCCCCTCACTGGCCGGGGTCAAGGACCTCGACTTCCGCACCGCGGCGGTCTACCTCGGCCGCGACACCCAGAGCAACCAGAAGCTGTGGGCCAGCCACGAAGACTCCTTCTTCGTCGTCGGACCTCCCCGATCCGGCAAGACCGTCTCCCTGTGCGGTCCACTCATGCTGGACGCCCCCGGGGCCCTGGTGGCCTCCAGTACGAAGGCCGACCTGCTGATGGTGGGCGCCATCCCACGCCGGGAGGTCGGCCCGGTCCTGGTCTTCGATCCCGAGGACATCTCCGGCTGGCCGCACCTCCTGCGCTGGTCGGCTGTCAGCGGCTGCGAGGACCCCGCCACGGCGATCCGGCGCGCGGACGCCATGGTCGCGGCCAAGCCCATGGGCAGCGGAGGCAACACCAGCTTCTTCACCGAGTCCGCCGGCACGGTCCTTCGCTGCCTCCTGCACGCCGCGGCGCTCGGCGGCAAGAACATGCGCGACGTGGTCCGCTGGGCCAACGACTTCACCGACCTGGAACCGCTGGACATCTTGCGCGGCTCCCCGCGGGCCGTGGGGGCCTGGTCGGAGGACCTGCGCACCTACACCCAGGGCGCCAACGAGACCATCGCCAGCCTCAAGATGACCATCTCCCTGGTCCTCAAGTCGCTGTCCAACCCGAGCGTGCTCGAGAAGTGCTCACCCGCCCAGGGCGAGGCGTTCAACGTCGAGGAGTTCATCACCAGAGGCGGCACCATCTTCGTCCTCAACTCCGGTGGTGAGGGCGGTTCCACCGCTCCGCTGTGCACGGCGCTGGTGGACGACATCGTGCAGATCGGCAAGCGCATGAGCCAGTCCACCGACTCCGGCCGGCTCGACCCGCCGCTGCGCATCGTCCTGGACGAGGCCGCCACCGGCTGTCCGCTGCCGGGCCTGCCCACCTACATGGCGGACACCGGCGGGCGTGGCATCACGGTATGCGCCTGTGTGCAGACCTTCGCCCAGGCCCGGGCGCGCTGGGGCAAGGAGGAGGCCGGCCAGATCTTCGGCGCCTCCACAACCAAGATCGTCCTGGGCGGCGTTCCGGAGGCCGACGACCTCGAACAACTCTCCCGGCTGTGCGGGGAGCGTGATCTGCCCACCACCTCCAGTTCCACCGGCCCGAAAGGCGAGGTCTCCTACTCCTACTCCCAGCGTCGCGAACGGGTCTACACCCCCACCGAGATCCGGCAAATGCCCCCGGGGCAAGGGCTGCTGATGTACCGGAACATGCCGCCGATCATGGCCCGCCTGGAGCCGTGGATGAACCGTTCCGACGCCGAAGAGATCAAAGCGGGCATGAAAGAGGCCCGGAAGATGACCGGGAGGTCCTGATGGCCACCGAGGCACACCCCGATGCATACCCGACTCCGCAGTCTCCCGAGGACGGGCCCCCGGAGGTCCATGCGGAAGCCCCTCCGCTCCAGGAATCCGGTGAAGAGGCCGACCTTCACGACACGGTGCCGCAGTCCGATCTACCGGCCGATCAGGAGCGCATCGACTTCCTGATGGAACTGGCCTCAGACGACGATGCCCAAGAATCTGATGACGAGGACGACGCCACCGACCTCGAAGACATCAGCCCCGGCGAGGACGAGGACGACGAGGACGAGGATGACGAGGACGAGGATGACGAGGACGACGCGTCCACGGCGTTCTTGGTAGGCAAGGTCGTCTCGCTGGAGAGCGTTATCGACCAGCAGGCGGAGGAGTTGGAGGCCGTGACCTCGGCCCTCAACACCGTGATCGGCCATATCGAGACGCTCTACCAGGGCCAGCAGCAGGGACAGCCCGCGCAGGACGACGACAAGGCGCAACCCTGCCGCTGGTCCTGGCGGTACGCCAGCGAAGAAAACGCCACTGACCTGTGGCGCGAGCTGAGGGACTTCGTCGACTGGCTCAACAGCCGTTACTCGCTCGACTCGGAACGCCAGATCCCGCCGTGCTGGTACCGCCACTCCATCGCTGTGGAGGAGCTCACCGCTCTGATGGTCTCGTGGACCAACGCCTACTTCGGGCCCGACACCCCGCGCGACGACCTGCTCGCCTGGCACTCCTACTGGCTCTGGCCCTGCCTGGACCGCCTGCCAGAGCGTGCCGGCTGGCAGCGCTGCAAGTCCAGCGGACACGTCGCCCGGTCCGCTGTCATCAATCCGACCGACAGTGGTTTCGAGGACTTCACTGGGCAGGCCGAGGCCTCGGATGAGATCGCCGAGCCCGCTCAGGAGGCCTTGTAGACCTTGAGCCGTAACAGGGCCGCCGCAGACCTGGTGGTGGCGTTCGGCCCGGAGAGGACGTGAGCACAGATGACTGTTCCCCCCAACCCGTCGGCCGAGACGGATCGCAATCAACTTCTACTGCAGGGGATGGAACGAATAGCGCGGGCCACCGAGGAGTACTCGATCGCCCGCGGCAACTCGGCCAGGTCCATCCACCTCAGTTTTGCCGGAGCCAGGGTTGTCATCGGCGGTATCGCCGGCGCCACGTCCCTGCTGGTGCCGCCGGCGGCGGTTGCTGTCGCTCCTGTCGCCGGCGCCGTCAACTTCGGCCTGGGGGTGGCGTCAAAAAAAATCGTTGACACGGAATTTGATCAGGCGGCCGACAACTTCACCAAGAACACGAATCTGATTGTCCGGGATATCGATCAGCTCCGCTTCTCGGCCGTCCTGGCGGAGAATGCGACTAAAATACAGCTTCTGGCGGTCAAATACGGCCAGGATCCCACTGCCGACCCCGAACACGCAACGGCGGTCGGGGAGCCTGTCAATTTTATCGCCAGAAGAATCCTGGAAGACCCGGAAAAACATGGGATCGATTTCGACATCACGCTGTCAACCGTGGTGGGGTACTGGCGCGAGGGTACGAAGAAAATCCCGGAGATCTCCGAAAAAGAACAACTGAAAGCCATTGGATTCGCCACCGCAGGAACCGCCGCATCAAATATTCCGTACGGTGGAAACGTCGCCGGAAGCCTCGTTAGCGCCGCTGAGGGAATGTATACGATCAGAGGCAGGGAAAACTCTCTTTCCGAGTCTCTCCAGGCTGTTGAAAACGGCATAAGATCGGCTACGAAATTTGTTCAAGAGACACTGCCGGCCGTCTATGCCCGAAACACTGAGGCGGCGGAAATTGTCAGCCAGTACGAGCGCATGAACCACCGGGAACCAACCAACCTCATGTTGTCCCGGAGTTACAGCCGCTTTGCGTCCAAGCCTTCGCCCGCGACAGATTCAGAAATCGATGCCAAGCTCGATGCTAATGTCGACACACCTCCGCCCGTGCCCCCCAGGAGCGGCGACCTGACGCGGTCCCTGACCAGGCAGACAAAGAGCGCCGTCGATCAAACTACGAGCAAGATCCGTGCACTGGGGCAGACCGCTGCAACCAAGGCATCTGAAGCCGTCAGCGATGAAGGCACCATTGGTACTGTCGCAGCCACAGCCACCTCTGTCGGCGGAAGCCTTGCCAGCTCGGTGGCCAGCAACATCCCGATCGCCAATCTGGCCCTCGCAGCGTTCACCGTGGCGCAGGTGGGGCCGAATATTGTCGCCGCCGTGCACGACGCACGGGCAGAGCACACGAAGAACGCAGAATTCAAGTACGACACCGAGAAGAACGTCGGGCTCACCACTCAGGGGTTCGACGACATCCAGAAACATATCGCGAAGCCGGCGCTTCAAGACATCTCCGGGCTACGAGGAAGCCTCGAGGAGGGACTACGGAAGCTGGCGGAGGAGAAAGCAGGTTACACGCCCCCGGAGCCGGAAGCGGAACCTCCCGGGTCACGGTCGCCGACCCCTCCGGCCTTCCCCCGCACCGGCGGCGGGCAGGACAATCCTCCAGGGCATCGGCAGGACCCGCCGCCTCCGCCTCCTCGGTCATCTCCGCCTACTCCGAAGCCGTGACGGTGTGGGTCGCCGGGGTGTGCCCGCGGACGCGAGGAAACCCGCCTCCCCGCCACGGACCGTCCACACGATGCACGCAGCCGGACAGGGACAACGAGAACGCGGGCGACTAGTCGCGTATCCAACACCGTCCGGGACGCGCGCACTGATCAGACCTGGGCCGAAGGCTCACCCCTGATCACTTAATTGGAACGGTGCGAAGGCGGGTGCGTGGCTGGGTTGTCGTGTGTTCAGCTGGACCGGCCTTGGCGGCTGGGCGGCGTGGCGGGTGCGTGGCGCAGCCCGGCGTCGCGGACCAGCAGGGCGGCTTGGACGCGGTTGCCCACGTCGAGCGAGGTGAGGATGCGGCTGACGTGGGCCTTGACGGTGCTTTCGCGCATGCCCAGGCCGTCGGCGATCTCGGCGTTGGTGGCGCCATCGGCCAGCAGCGACAGGACATCGGTCTCGCGGGGAGTGAGGGTGGCGATGCGGGCCTGGGCGATCTGGGCGTGCGGCCGGGCGGTGTGGTGGTAGCGGTCGATCAGGTGGCGTGCGGCTGTGGGGTGGAGCATGGCGCTGCCGGACATGACGAGGTGGACGGCACGCAGGATCTCGGCGGGGTCGGTGTCCTTGAGGAGGAAGCCGTCTGCGCCGGCGGCGAGCGCGTCGTAGACGTAGACCTCCACGTCGAAGGTCGTCAGGGTGATCACGTGCGGCGGACGGGGCAGGGCCCGCAGCTTCTTGATGGCGGATATCCCGTCGAGGCGGGGCATGCGTACGTCCATGAGCACGACGTCCGGGGTGTGGGCGGCGGCGAGTTCCTGGGCCTGCAGGCCGTCGCCTGCCTGGGCGACGACGGTGATGTCGAGGTCGCTGGCGAGGAGGTCGGCCAGGCCGAGGCGGACCAGTGCGTCGTCGTCGACGATCATTGCGCGGATCATGCGGGCACGTCCTTGCCGCGCTGCTGGGAACAGGGGATGTGGGCGTGCAGGAACCACCTGCCGTCGGCGGGTCCGGCGGCGAACCGTCCGCCGAGCGCGGTGACCCGCTCGGCCAGGCCGTTCAGGCCGTGACCGCCGCCGGGGGCGGTGGTGGGCTGGCAGGAGTCTTGCGGCAGCTTGTTGTTGATCTCCACCGTCGTGGGCTTGTATGTCACATCCACCTGCACCGGTTCATGGGGGGCGTGCTTGCGGGCGTTGGTCAGCCCTTCCTGGACGAGCCTGAGCACTGCCAGGTGGTGGGCCGCGGGTACGGCCTGGGAGTCGCCTTCGATCTGCGTGTTGATGATCTGTCCTGCCGCGCGTGCTTCGTCGACGAGTGTGGAGATCCCCCTGAGGGCGGGCGGTGCGACGGTGTTGGGCGCCTGGTTGGGGCAGCGCAGGGCACTGAGGACTTCGCGCAGGTCGTTGAGGGCCGCGGTGGAGGCTGACCGCAGGATGGTCAGCCGTTCGGCCACCGGCTCGGGCAGGTCCGCGCGTGCGGCCAGGACACCGGTGTGGAGGGCGATCAGGCTCAGATGGTGGGCCAGGACATCGTGCATCTCGGCCGCGATCCGGGCCCGTTCCGTCAACTTCTCCTGCCGCGCGCGCAGTTCGCGCTCGGTACGTAAGTGTTCGATCTGGGCGGCCAGGGCGGCGATCAGGCGCCGCCGTCCTCCTGCCCATAGTCCCAGCGCAAAGGAGAGGGCGACCAGGAGGGCCGGACCGTAGGGCCGCGCGGTCCACAGGCTCTGGTCCGGGTCGAGGTAGGCGTTTCCGATCATTGCCACGGCTGCGCATAACGCGCCGAGGTTGCTGCGGTTCCGGGCCGCGAGGTGGAAGAGCATGATCAACAGAGGCAGCACGACTCCCACCACCGCGGCGAGCACGGCAAGGGCGACGACCCGGCGGGGCATCGAGCGGCGCAGTGGCAGTGCCAGGCTGGCCGCGATGGCCAGCCACAGTGCGAGGTGGGCCGGAATGTCGGCGCCGACGTGCTGGGCGTTGCTCACCGACAGCATCCCGATGACAGCCACGAGCGGTACATCGGCCCAGAGGGGCCACTGTGTCGGAAGAGTCGGCGTTGGGGTGTTCACCCATCCATACTAAGTGGCCGAGTAGCGCACTCCCCCATCCACCAGCCATGTCATTATTCGACTTTCGTCGGTGAGTCGTGTCGCATTCCGGAGGCCGCCTGGCGATCACCTGGCCTGTAAGGTCAGTTGAATGATTTCGATGGTCGAGATGACACTGGAAGGCTTCTCAGGCCACCCCAACGGTCGTCCTCATTATTTTCTCAGAAACAGCTCTGCCGCGCTCCCTTGGGGATGGGGAGCGGAATATGCCTCTCGTCGGCAGTGGCCCGCTGGCGGGGCGCAGCGGCCGAGGTGGTCCGGGTGTACTGGCAGGGCGGGCAGGCGGCTTTGCGATGGCATGAGTCGGCGGCACATGGTGGGGGCAGGCGCTGCCCGCCGCTGCGGCTGGGCCGGGTTGGGATTCGCTGCTCGGAGCGGCAGCGGTTGGGGAGGCGGTTCGTGTGTTCCGGCCTGGTGGGCCGGCGTCCCCTTTCGCGTGGCGATCGATGCCGGCCGTGGGGGTGCGGGCATCGGGTGCGTCCGGGGAGGACAGCCGGAAATACCGATGGAGCTCTCGGCGGCGGCCGGGGCGCCCTGCCCCGGCATGCCCACTGCTCTCCAGGGCCTGCGGGGTGAGGGGCTGTTGGCACGGGCCGGTTTCCAGCCGGCCGGGGCGCCCGGGACGGGGCAGGTGCGAATTCCTGAGCGGGGGATCGTGCGGAGCGGTGTCCGTTTTGGTGTCTCTATCGGCCTGACCACGTTGCAAGCCACGCGGGACGCTCGGGGTTTGATTCCGGGTGGGAACGCCGTGAATCGACAGGAGATCGCGGCCGGAAATCGCGGCGGCGTCCAGGTCTCGTGGGGGAGGCCGGAGAATATCCAGACCGGTGCGCGGGAGCTGACCGAGATCTCCCGTGGCTGCGTGAGCGATTTCTCCAGCGGCTGTGGTCCGGGCTGCCGGGGCGGTCTCGTGCTCGGAGCGCACGGGGGGCTACCCGGCTCAGCACCACCGCCGGTGTCTATGCGCCCGCAGCCCTGCGGTGGCCGGCCGCTGGGCCATCGCCTCTCGGCCAGCGACCCAGCGCCGAGCGGCGCACCGCGCCATGGGCTGGACCACCAGGCTCGCACCAGGGGACTCCTGCGGGCGATCGCCCACGACGCAGGGGGGCCAGGACAAACGCCGGCCGCCTTGGGGATGCGCGAGTTCCTGTGCCGTCAGCAGGCGGAGCCCAGTTGCCCAGTTCGACCGGTGCCGCTGGCGGAGGTTCGGTGTGGATGACAAGCAGTTGACCGCGCTGGCTCTGGCCGCTGGCGAAGGATGTCCCCAAGACGTGGAGGCGTTCGTGCGAGCCACTCAACGTGATGTGTGGCAGTTCATCGCCTATCTCACCGACGCCGAATCCGCTGACGATCTGGCCCAGGACACTTTCCTGCGAGCCTTGAGAGGACTGCCCGGCTTCGCCGGACGCTCCTCGGCGCGCACCTGGCTGCTGTCGATAGCCCGGCGCACGGTCGTGGACCGCTACCGCCGCAGTGCGACCCGCCCGCAGTTGGTGTTCGGGGATGCTGCTGCGGAGGTGCAACTGCACGAACCGTCAAGGTTCGAGGACCACGTGGTGCTGGTCGATCTGCTGACCTTCGTGCCCCAGCAGCGACGTGAGGCCTTCGTCCTCACCCAGGTGATCGGCCTCAGCTATGCCGAGGCCGCCGCCGTGTCCGGGTGCGCGCTGGGAACGGTGCGATCGAGGGTCGCCCGGGCCCGCGCCCAACTCCTTACGCTGCTGCACTCGGAGGAGGACGCGGTCGGCGCCCAGGTGCAGGAGCGCGTCGCGCGCCTCGGGCAGGCGCCAGGCAGGGATGCTGTGCACCGGCGCTCCCGGCCCGCGCTGACCGAGCCCTTCAGCCTGCCCGCTGCTGTCTGCTCGCCGGGCGCGCGGACCCCCTTTCCGGAGATCGCGTGATGTCGGCAACCGAGCATGACGCTTGCCTCTGGGGCCCGGCACGGCCGGGGCCCCTTCTGCTCGCCTTCCTGCTGCTCGGCGCCTGCTATGGGGTGTGCCGGACCGTAGGCCCACCCATACCTGATCTGGTCGGCTTGAGGCAGACGCCGCTCACCGGTGACATGCCGGGTATGGGGTTGCGGGAGCTGGCGTCTGCACAGGCGGCGCGATGAGCCTTCGCGCTGGACCAGGCACGGCTGGCAGTCCCCGGCAGCTGGTGACAACCGACCTGCAGGTGGGTGGCATGACCTGCGCGGCCTGCGTGTCGCGGGTGGAGAAGAAGCTGGGCCGCCTTACAGGTGTCAGCGCCGGGGCCAACCTGGTCACCGGCCGCGTGCGGGTGTTGCACCCGGCGACCGTCTCCGTGGCCGACCTGGTCACCGCGGTGCAGGACGCGGGGTACACCGCCCAGGCACTCATTGAGCCGGCTCCGACGACCGAGGCGCCGCACGACCCTGAGGAGAAGCTGCGCCTGCTCCTGGTCGTTGTGACGGCCGTACCGGTGATCGCCGTCTCGATGGTGCCAGCGCTGCAGCTGCGCGGCTGGCAGTGGGCCTGCTTCCCGCTGGCCGCTTTCGTGGTGACGATCGGATCCTCCACCTTCCACACACGGGCCTGGCGCGGGCTTCGCCATGCCACCGCGACGCAGGACACCCTGGTGAGCCTGGGCGTCCTGGCCTCCTTCGGCTGGTCGGCATACGCGCTCTTGTTCGGCGCGGCCGGCACCCTGGGGATGCGGATGCCGTTCTCGCTCTCCGCCGACCCGGGTGCGGGCGCCCACCTGCACTTGGAGGCGGCAGTGGGGGCGCCGCTGTTCGTGCTGTGCGGTAGGTTCCTGGAACGGCGGGCCAGGGCCAGCAGCAGCTCCGCACTGCGGGCCCTGGCCGAACTGGGCGCGAAAGACGTCTGGTTGAGCGAGGACGGCCTCGAGCGGCTGATCCCCATCGGACACTTGCTGCCAGGCCAGCAGTTCGTGGTGCGACCAGGCGAGAGGATCGCCACCGACGGCGTGGTGGTGCAGGGAAGCTCGACACTCGATGCGAGCATGCTGACCGGTGAAAGCAGACCGGTGCCAGCCCGCATCGGCGACCGGGTGTGCGGCGGGACACTCAACCTCGAGGGCGTACTCCTGGTGCGCGCCGAAGCCATCGGCGCCGACACCCAACTCGCCCGCATCACTGCCCTGGTGGCCCAGGCCCAGGCTGGCAAGGCCCGCGCGCAGCACCTGGCCGACACGGTCGCCGGCGTGTTCGTTCCGCTCGTGCTGGGCATCTCGCTCTGCGTACTCGGATTCTGGCTGGGCACCGGGGCCGGGGCCCAGCAGGCGCTGACAGCCGCGATCGCGGTGCTGGTGGTCGCCTGCCCCTGCGCGATCGGACTTGCCACGCCCACCGCGCTGCTCGCCGCCATCGGGCGCGGAGCGGAACTCGGCATCCTCGTACGGGGGCCACAGGTGCTGGCGAGCCTGCGCCGCGTCGACACCGTGGTCCTGGACAAGACCGGCACCCTGACGACCGGCCAGATGCGCCTCGCCTCCCAGGCGGTGGTCTGCGGGGTCGAGCTCGGTGAGGTGCTACGACTGGCCGGCGCCGTCGAGCGTCCCTCCGAGCACCCCCTCGGCCAGGCCCTGGCCACAGCAACGGGGCTGCCGCTGCCCCCGGTCTCGGGGTTCCGGATGGTACCCGGTCTCGGTGTCCAGGGCATGGTGGAGGGCACGTGGGTGCGGGTGATCCGCCCCGACGCCACCGACCTACCCCAGGCTCTGCGTGAGGCGCGCACACGCGCCGAGGAGGCCGGCCACACGCCCGTGGCGGTGGAGCTGGACGGGGAGCCGGCCGCCCTCCTCGCGGTTGGCGACGCGCTGCGCCCCAGCAGCTACCGTGCTGTGCACCTGCTGCGCGGCATGGGCCTGGAGACCATCCTGGCGACCGGGGACCGGCTGGGTGCCGTCAGGTCCGTCGCCGAGAGGCTGGGCATCAGCGAGATCCACGCGGGCACCTCCCCCGAGGGCAAGGCCGAGCTGGTGAAGGAGCTGCAGGCGGGCGGGCGCACGGTCGCCGTGGTGGGAGACGGGGTGAACGACGCGATCGCGCTGGCCGCAGCGGATCTCGGCATCGCCCTAGGCTTCGGCACCAACGCCGTGATCGGTGCGGCCGGGGTGATTCTGGCGCGCGGCGACATCGAGTTGCTGGTGGCCGCGGTACGTCTGGCCCGGCGCACCGCGGCCACCATCCGCACCAACCTCGTGTGGGCCTTCGGCTACAACGCAGCCCTCATCCCACTGGCCGCGGCAGGACTGCTCAACCCCATGATCGCCGCGCTCGCCATGTCGGCCAGCTCACTACTGGTCATAGGCAACAGCCTGCGCCTGCGCACCTGGCAACCCACTCGGCACAGCCAGGCCGTAGTGCACACCCGGCGCCCGGGTCGAGCCATCACACCTGCCTGGCGCCCCTGTTCCAGGCCGGCAGCTCCCCCTGATCGCTAGCCGGCTGCTTTCCGACGAAGGCCGCCACCTGGCGGCTTCCCGCACCAGAGATTCAAAACTATGCCCCACCCTGACCTGGCTTCCTCCCACCTCGCACCGCGACAAGACAGAGCAGGGCCAAAGACCTCCGGCCCCCAGGGGAACCCCGTGGCCGACCAGGACCATCGGCTCCTGGTCGCCGCCGCCGGGATACTGTCGTTCGCGGCGATGCTCAACACAGGTATCGCCACCGCCGCGCTGGCCGAGACAACCGGTACCGCGAGCACCCGGTGGGCCCTGCTCGGCTATCAATTTCCGCTCATCGCACTGCTGCTGACTCGACGGTGGGGGCTGGACCAGGGCCGGACACGCTGCGCGCCGCGGTGCGCGGCCGGTGGTTTCGCACTGTGCGGAGCGGCCTCAGCTGCTGCTCCCTCCCTGCCCTGGCTGATTGCCGCGCAGTTGGTCCAGAGCATGTTCGGGGCGATGCTGTTCGCGTGGGCCCCGGTACTGGCGGCTCGCTCGGCCAGGCCCCACAGGCGCGGGCACGCGATGAACGTGCCTGCCGTCCTCGGAGCGCTCGGGGCGCTCCTGGGACCCGCTGCAGGAACCGAGGTGGCCCGGCACCTCGGCCGACCGGCGCTCCTCCTGCTCACCGTGCCACTCTGCCTGGTTGCCTTGCCGATCACCGACCGCGACACATCGCCTCGGCGCGTGCCACGCCTACCCAAGAAGACCTGGCTCACCCAAACCGCCCTGGCCGGTTCCGCGGGGACGGCGCTGCTCCTGGCGCTGGCTTCCTCGCCCGCCTCTCCGCTCTGGCTACTGCCCGCAGCCGGCCTCGTGCTCGTCGTCATGGGGCCGGGGCACAACAGCAGGCGCTCCATCACTTCGGCGCCGCACGCAGCAGGATCAGCCGGCCCCTATACCGCCACCTTCACCCTGGCGGTAGCCTGCGCCATCACGCTCAGCCTGGCCACCCTGTACCTGGGACGCGGCGGGCACGGCTCCGGCGCCCACCTGACCACGCTGTGGTTCGCCCTCGCCCTGGCCATCGCCGGGCCACTCGGCAACCACCTGGCCGACCGGTTCGGCCCCCACCGGTTGGCTGTCGTCGGAGCAGGCGCAACCACGCTCGGCCTGCTACTGCTCGTTCCACTGGACGCCAACTGGTCCCTGGCGGAGATCGATTGGCGGATAGCGCTGGCCGGACTCGGCACAGGCCTTTGCCTCGGACCGCCCCAGAGCCTAGCGATGACCACTGCGCCGCCCCAGCGGTGGGCAGCGGCCAACTCCCCGATCCAGCTCGCCCGCGGACTAGGACTCACCCTGGGCCCAGCCCTGGCCGCCACCATTTGGGGTACACCGGACAGCGACACCGCCCAGATGCGCGTCGGACTGCTCCTGGCGGCCGCCGCGGCGTGCGTGGCCACTGCCCAACTCAGCCTCTGCCCTCGCGATACCGCCGAGCTTGCTTGAGCCATGCCAAGCGCCTGCCCGCAATCGACGTCGACGACATCCCTCAAGGCATGCGGCAGGACTGGCATCCAGCGCCGAAGCCCTGCGATCGGTGCTTCTACGGAAAAACCTGCGCCTTCTCGGCCCACCGACACAAGCAAAGGGGGGACAATATTCCCATGGCTATTCAGGCTGCCCGGCGATCAGCTGGCGCCGCCTCAGGCCAGCCGTCAGAAAAAGGCGGCTGACTGCCAGAAGAGTACAGAGCCGCCAAGGGGGCAGTAGATGACGAGCCCAGCCCGGCCCGCAGAAATACCGGCATACCTCGGCAACGACGAGTTCCTTCGAGGCTTTTACACCCATGTCTCCAGCGAGGCCAGGAGCCGCCAGGACCCGTCCACAGGGCTGATTCCCCCCCAGGGGGCGGCCGACGTGCAGCGCCTCGCTCTCGAGTACACGAACAACCACCTAGCCGCCAGCGGGTACACACCGGCTGCTATTGTCCAGGCGCCAGGCCACCTGCCGAATGGAGAAGTCGCCAACTTCGACTATTCAACCTGGGTGATCAGGTGCACGGCGATTTCGGAGCCGCAGACGATGGAGCAGGTGCTGAGGGCGACTGCCGTCGTCCTGCACGAAGAATCCCACCTCCAGCATTACACCTGTGAAGCTATAGCGGGGAAGCAAAAGCGCCCGAACGCCTCGGAGCGAGAACTCCAAAGCCTGCTCACCCTGGTCGACGGCTTCCCGTTCTCCCTTTCGGGCCTCCGTGGCGCACGATCCCTGCACGGGACACCCGACCAAATGGCGGAGGCAGCTCGGCTGGGGGATGAAATATTCAGCTCCGAGATCGGAGCGGTGAAGTCTGCCCAGAACAGCGATGCGCCGCTCCTCGCAGATGCCAACCTCACAGGGAAGCTAGAGGCCTCAAGTCGTTTCCACAAGGCGAACCGGGACTACCTCGAAGCCAAGCACATGCGGCATCGAACAGTCGAAACGATCGAAATTTTCGATAGCGACCAGAGCGCCGGAGGAAGGCGCCTAATGGGGGATCTGGCAGTAATGCCGGGATGGGTCGATACCGGACTACAGCGTCTTCGAAATCCGAAAATGAGGGGAGGCTCCCGGGACCGAAGCCGTGCCTTAGCCGCTGCCGAACAAAGTGGACCGGCTGTATTCACGACTAACACCTCAAAATGCTTATTCGACCTTCAGGAAGTGATCAATAAAAGGCTGATGGATACCTATCAGAGGTATTCTGACGGTCCCGTAATGGAGCGCGAGGCCCACAAGGTAGAGCGGCACTTCATGGCTAATTATCTCATGACTTCCGACCCACCCGTGGCTGTGCTGCCCATCACTGCCCGAGGCCGCGTGATCATAGCGGCTCCCACTCCGACCAGAAGTGTGGTTCCAGCGGCAAGCGCAAGGCAAGCCGCGCCGCAGCAAGCCCCCCTACCCGCAGCACCCCTACCCCCGGCGGCACCGGCCCCTCCCGCACCCGCAGCACCCGTACCTTCCACACCAGCACCGCAAGCCGCAGGAGAGAAACGCAAGGCCGAAGGGAACACGGAAGAAACGGAATCGACTGCTGCGAAACGCGCCAAGACGGTGACCGCTGCCATGCAGAGAGCACAAGAATCTGTCTCCACAAGTATAGATAACTCCCAGCGCACCGTTCAAAACGGTATCACCAGGGCCATCAGCAGCTTCGAAGGAGCCCTCCAAAGAATCCAAGCACCAGCCCAATCTGCGACTCCGTCGCCGGCGAAGGACACAACAAATGACTCACCGGAGGAAAAGCTACGACGAGAGCAGCAGCATCGGATTGCGATGCCTGGAAGGCCCCCATCCCCACCTCGGGCACCCTGACCGCGCGAGGTAGTCAGCGGCACACTCAGCGCCCCGGGCCGTCGCCAACCTGCCTGTCACAGCAGCCGTAGATCGTGGTCTCCGCAGTCGACAATCAGGCGGCGACTGCGGTGATCTCGTTCAAGCGGCCGTGACAGGCAACCGAGCGGTTATGTGACGGCGTGTCCAGCGTGACCAGTACAGGATGTGCACAGGTCGCGGCATGGCGCGGGCAGGGCGACGGTCCTGAGCAGAACGAGCAGTTCGGGCGGGGTGACTGCGGTGAGGACCACGACCAGGAGAGCGGCGGCGATCAGGCTCCAGCGCATCCAGGAGTTCCAGCAGGTCACCCGCCCATGATCGAGTCCGGTCAGCGACTTCGCGGCGTGGAAGTCCTTCTCTATGCGCCACCTCGTACGGACCACGGCCACGAGGTGGCCAGAGCGACCGGTGTGGCGAATGGCCCGCCACACCTCTTGCGCCCGCCATGGCCTCCACGGCCGCCGCGTTCGGGTCTTGTCACAGACGGTCATGATCGTGGCGGCCGTACCCATGCCAGCAACCGGCCCCGCCCCTTCAGGGATGATCAGCGATGACCGCTGTAGATCGTGATCTACAGCGGTCATCGCTGATCGAAAGGGCGCCCCGGCCCGGAAACACCAAGGGCCTCCCGCGCCGCCCATGATGCATCCCGCAACGGCCGAACCGCACGGTTCCGCCAGCCGCTGTCCTCTGGTTCAAGTAGGCCCCTGAGTGGTTTTCCCGATGCTCCGGCTCTGGACACACGAAAAGATGGAGGAAGTGCAGTCGGCAACAAGCCTTGCGGCCATTTCCGGCAAAGCGGGTGGTCGAGCGCAGATCCTCACTCGGAGAGGATAAAACCTTTTCTCCCAGGGAGCCCAGATGTCTGACCCAACAGTACCGCCGGTCCCCCAGAAGATCGACAAGAACCTTCTGCTCTCAACAGGCGAAGCATACTCCGCAGTCATGCATTCAAAGCACATCACGTCCCCAGAAACCTATGGCCACTTCAATGCAACGCTACGGAAAATTCACGCGGCGGCAGATTCCATCAGGGGAGCGGTACGATCCGGCATCAGCACAAGCGACCTGCACTGGAAGATGGAAAGGATATTGAAATTCGACGCGGCTTTCTTCAACAGCTCCTTCGAGCCTGAGCCCACCGACGAAACAGTCAGGAACCGGGCGGACACCGTGGCGAAAGGCCTGCACGTCGAACGCGGCCTGGCTGAAATAGCAGCCGACGCGGAAAAGGTCGCCGATGGCATGCGGCCAATTATGGTCAAGGTTGCAGGAAAAGCCGAGCGTCGCAGCGAGAAGCTGGCGACCGGCGGACTCATGGATAAGCTTTCCAGTCTCTCCATGAGAAATCTGGGAGCTTTCGAAAAGAACTTAAGGATGGCTGGTAACGACCCGATCGAGAAGATCGCCGCCCTGGGGTTCGCCGTCCGCGACAGCAAGAGCTTGAGGAAGTCCTTCGCCGGCATCTTCAAGAACGATCCCGAAGGAGGGAAGGCTGTCGAGGAACTTGACAGGGGAGTTGCAGAGGCAACAGCAGTGGCAAGGGCGGAGCAGCAGAAGGACCGGAAGGTGAACCTACGGGAGGACCAGCCTGCACCGGAGAAGCAACGCTCGTCCCTCGGGGCGAGCGGCCAGGCAGTCCCGCCAGTCGGCGCAGGCAGCCCCCGAGAAGAACACCCGGGCGTCACGTCGACCACAAGCTCGCACGAGCAGGAGGCTCCCGTCCCCCATGCCGAACCGCCCGCCGGGCCCGGAAAGTCCGAACCGCGAAACAAGGAGCTCCGTTTCACCGAAGCATTCGATCCCCCGCAGAAGATGACACTGCCCAGGGAGAAGGGGAATCTGGGGAAGCTGAAGACCCCGTTGGTGCGGCACCCCAGCTTCCTCAACAGCAGCACGGCCAATCTCGGGAAGCTGCCGACGAAGCCCGGGCCCGGGCAACAGCGGTCCACCTCGGTCACCCATAAACCGCGGCGACCGGAGCACGGATCAGGTGGCTCTACCTTCTGAGCTGGGTTAATCGAGCCAGTCGTATGGTTGGGTCGCCCGGGGGTGCTGGGTGTGGCTATCAGGCGGCTGCCGACTCATGGCTGACATGGCTACTGGCGCGCACAGCGCCAGTAGTTCGGCTCGTACTTCGCCAGATAGGTTGGCGGAGCTCCGCTGTCGACAATCCGCCAATATGTCGAGCAGCAGAACCGGCCCTCTGAGCTGAGGTCCACAGTGCGGAGGGCGCACCGGGCAGGGCCAAAGCAACACTCAGAATCGCTTTACCACCAAGCTGAGACCGGCGCACCGCGATCAGTCGCGGATCCAGTCCTGCATAGCCGACGCTCGCGGATCAGCGGGCCATGACGGGCACGACCCCCAGTGCCGCGATGACGGCCACGATCACCGATTGCGCAGCCGTCCAGAGCCGACCACCGCGCCGGGGTAGCAGGCAGGCAGTCGTGGCCGCCAACAGGGTGAGCATGATGCACGCCGGCTCCAGAGCGGGGAGACGGGCCGAGACCGCTGCCGGAAGGTGCGGCAGCCCCAGTATCTGCCGCACGAACCGCGCTGCGTCCTGGAAGGCGAACTGCAGAGCCCACATGGCTACGTTGAGCAGGATGCTCCACAACGCCCAACGGACGGCTGTGGAGGCGGTGGCTTCCCCGTCTGATCCGTAAGACCAACCGGAGACCCCAGCTGACCGGTGGGCGGGCGGGCGGGCGGCTCGGGCGGCCTGTTCGGGTATGTACGGCAGCAGACTGTTCATACCTTGAGAGACAGGGGCCATCCCACGTGGTGATGCCGATGACGGGTATGCGCCATCGCGGGGCCGGAATCAAACGGCGTCGCGACCTCGGCGTGCCTCTGCTTCGCCGCAGGGCGTGAGCGCCGGGTAGGCCGAGGGGCGCCATTCGTGCGGGCCCGGCTGTTGGCAACTTCCACAGCCGCCGCCCCGCAGCCGCCCGCTCACCCATTCGTGTCTGCGGGCAGTTGAGCAGGTGCGGCGGCAGCGCCATGGGCAACGTCGCCGCACGCTCGGCCGCCACTCTCGCCAGGGGCGCCGCCGCAAGGGCCATGAGGGCGGACCGGTGCGCTGTGACCGCTTCGGGCGGTCTTCGGCCGGGCCTAAGGTGCCATGCCACCGTTCGCGCCGCTTCCGCCTCGGGCATCGCAGGCCGGTTGCCTGGGGCCGGCGGATCCAACACGCCATCACCTGGCAGAAGCCGCTTGACATCCTCCCCGTGCTAGAGCGCGGGGATTTCGGCCGCGCCGTCGGCACGGGGCTTGCGCCCTGTATCGCCGGCGTTCCGGTGGGTTCCCCGTTCAACGGGCCGTGCCCGGCGTGGGATTGCCACGCCGGGTCTGACCGGCCCTCCGGGGGCATTCAGCCTGTCCGCTTGCCCGGCGGCCAGGATGTTTCGAGCAGCGTTGAGGTCACGGTCATGTAGCACCCCACACGCACCACACACCCATGTGCGGACCGCCAGGGGCTTGGGGCCCTCAGGGTGCCCGCAGTCCGAGCAGAGCTGGGAGGAGGGGAAAGAGCGGTGCACGATCCCGACACACCGCCCATAGTGGAGTGCCTTCTCCTCCAGCATGCGGCGGAAGGTAAACCATCCGGCGTCGTGCACGGACTTGGCCAGGCGGCCACGCCCCAGGCCGCGCACGTTCAGGTCTTCCAGGTAGATCGCTTGATTCTCGCGAATGATCCTGGTCGTCCTCTTATGCAACCAGTCCTTGCGGGTGTCGGCCACCTTGGCATGCGCCTTGGCGACCTTGACACGGGCCTTGGCCCGGTTCTTCGACCCCTTGGCCTTGCGGGACAACTCCCGCTGCGCGGCCTTCAACCGCTTCTCCGCCTTGCGCAGGATCCGGGGGTTGTCGATCACCGTGCCGTCCGACAGCACGGCGTAGGTGGTCAAGCCCAGGTCGATCCGGACCTCGGCATCGGGTGAGCCGTCTCCTGGGGCGGTCGTGCGGGGCGCAGCGGGGTGGCCCGGTGGGGGCATGGTCTGGTCGGTGGGCGGCCGCGACGGTGAGGCAAGGTCACGTCCGTGACGGGGGCAACTCTGGCTGGGCCGTTCAGGGCACGGGCCGTCATATCCCGCTGCCAAGGCACTTACTGCTAGCGGAATCATTCCTGCGGTGCGAGCGCAAGCCCGCCGGACGGGTGCGTCGCCGCGTGGGCCGTGGTCCGTGGAAACGGGGTCTGCGGGGCAGTTGGTCACTCTCGCCCGGGTGGTGGAACGGCAGACACCGGGAGCTTAAACCTCCCTGGCCTACGGGCCGTGCGGGTTCGAATCCCGCTCCGGGCACCTCGTGCGTGCGGCGGTAAACGGCGGCTCGGTGAGCCCCCTGTCTTTGGGAGGTGTTCGGTCACGGTCACGGCGAAGGAGGGCAAAACCATGCGGGTGTGGCGTCGAATGGCAGGTCTGGCCGCAGGCTGCGGGCTTGTGCTGCTCATGGGCTCACGCCCGTTGCCGAGTGCTCTGTTGGGCGTGTCGGAGCCTCGGGCGCCGTTGGTGACATCGTGGCAGGTGGGTAGCTGTCACCAGTTGGAGCAGCCGGAGCTGCTGGGTCCATCGGTGGGGTCGGACACGTCTCTGCCTGTGCCGTGCGAGCAGGCTCACCAGAGCGAGACCTTCGCCACCGCTTCGCTGACCGGTGCGATCGCGCGGGAGGCCGAGCGGCCCGATCCCGTACAGTTGCGGCCCTTGTCCGCGCAGTTGTGCTCGCGTGACGCCCTGAACCGGTACCTGGGGTCGGGTCCCTACGATGGAGTCACCGCGATCGACGTCGTGGTGTTCTTCCCCACGGTGGCCGAGTGGCGCGCGGGTATGCGCACTGCGCGGTGCGACGCGCTTCCTCAGCCGGTCGACGGCGCGGCTGTGCCGAGCATCTCGGAGCCGGTACACAACGTGCTCGACGTGGCCGACGGCGCGCGTTTTCGCCGGTGCCGGGTCGGTGACGTGGAAACGACGTGCGATCGCAATCATTCGCGCGAGTTCATTCCTCCGTGGCTGGGTTTCAGCCGTGCCCAACTCGCCCAAGGGCCGCAACGCGTCCAGGCCGCGGGCACGGCGGTGTGCACCGCTCAGGCCGAGCGATACATGGGCTCCGCCCTGTCCGAGCACCCGGACCTCATCCTGGAGGTCGACACGCCCCACGGCGTTGCGGACAGCGAGAGCACCATCGGTTCGTGCTGGGTCGGGCCGGCGAAGCAGACCACGCTGGTGACCGGCAGTGTGCACGGCTTTGCCGAGGAGAAGCCTGCCGCCCCGACCGACGATCCGACTGCCCCCGAGCAGCCCGTTGACGGGCAGGCGGGCTGATGGCCAGTGGCTCGGTAAAGGGCCCACAGGTGCCTATCGGTGCCTCCCGGGTCGCGATCGTTGCCTGGGCCGGGTGGCGACGCGGTGATGGCAACCCATCGCCGGACGGGGCGGGCGGGACGGCAAGACGATGGGCGACGCACGCGGTATCGACCGAGAGGAACCGGTGACGATCAATGTCTGAAGAGCGCGTGCAACCGGCGACTGCGCCAGAGCCGCAGTCCGGCGCGACTACCACGCGGTGGGTGCCTCGCCTGCCCCGGATGGGGATCCCGCTCCCCCGGACGGGGATCCCCCTGCCCCGGGTGCCGGCGATGCGGTGGCAGGTGGCTCGTGCGGCGGCGGCGACAGCTGGGTTCTGGGGCGTGGCCATGGTGGCGCGACTGTTCATCGGCGGAGCGGTTGGCCGCGGCGACGACGGTAGTGGTCATGGGCTGATGTGCTCCCTGAACCTGGCGCCCCGCCGGGCCCTGCCCGACCCGTCGGCCTACTTCGCCCCGCGTTTCGGTGCTTTCCGTTGGGCGGGCGAGGCATGTGCCGGGGTAGGTGGTGACCGCCCGTATCCCAGTTCGCAGCATCTCCTGCTGGTGGTGGCCAAGCAGTTCACCGCGTTGCTCGGTCGGCCAGGCGAACTGGATCTGCGGGTGCTGGCGCTGCTGTGCTGCTGTGCTTTCGCGGTGCTGATCGGCCTGCTCGTCTGTGTACTGCCGTTCCATGTGAGGATGCGCGTGGCGGTGGCGTCCATGGTGGCGTTGGCGACCATGGACTCCGCGATCGCCCCCTTCTTCGACTCCCCCAGCGCGCAGCCGGCCGTCATCGTGGGGATGCTGGGCCTGTTGTGCGCCCTGCTGCGACTGGCCCGGCGCGAGTACGCGACGGTCGGCGGCCTGCTCACGGTGAGTGCGGTGGCCCTGTGGACACTGGCGGCCACGCGGCAGTCCCCGGCGCTGCTGGTGGGTGTGGTGGTGGTGATGCTGTGGCGTGGGGTGCGCCTGTCGCACCCACGGCTTGTGCGTCAGGACCATGACGAGGCCGGTTGCGATGGTCGCCATGCTGTGTCGGTACTGCGTGGTGTGGCTTCCCGCGTGCCGGCTCTGGTGCTGTGTGCCGCCTTGGCGGCCGCGGTGGTGGGGTTCGAGCGCCAGCAGTCGCACGCCGATCTGGGGACGAGCGCATACCGGCAGGTCTTTATGGAGATCCTTCCCTCCGCTCCCAGCCCGCCAAGCGCGCTGAAGAGCCTGGGGGGGGACCCCTCGCTGGCCGGCTACGCAGGCGTCCCGCTCGCCTATGTCGCGGGGGCACCGGGCTACGCCGCACTGAGCCACCACGTCGACCTGCCGCGGATCGCGCAGTACTACGCGCTGCATCCCAAGCAACTGGTCAAGCTTGCCGACCGCTCGCTGGCGAGGCTGACCCAGCCCGACCCCGATGCAGTGGGCAATTATCCCCTTGGGCACGGTAACCCGCACGAACAGGAGGACCGGCTCCCGTTCGTCGCGCTGGCGCTGTCGCTGACCACGCCGGTTCGCTGGCTCGTCTACGCCCCGTTGTGGTTGGGATCGGCTTTCCTGGGTCTGCGCATCATGCGCTCCAGGCGCCTGGACGCCGGCGGGCGCGGCCTGGGGGCAGCGCTCTTCGCCACCGCCGCAGCCGCGGTCGGCCACTTCTGCGCGGTCATCCTCACCGACGGCGCCAGCGGCCCCTTCCAGGAGACGGTTCCCACCGTGTACTGCACCCTTCTGCTCATCCCGCTGCTGTTCGCCACTCTCGGTCTCGTGGGCGACAACGTTCCTCCGCGTCCCCAAGACGACGACCGGGGCCAGGGTGCCGGCCAGGCAGTTCGCGTTGAGCAGCGGCCGGTGGACACTCCCCGTTCTCGGGTGGGCACGCGTGCGGGGACACCCGAGACAGCAGGCGGCGCTCGGGTGTCCCCGCCGTCATAGCGGGAACACCCGCCCCCTGCTCATGGCAGCAGGTGAAATGACGATCCGTCACCCACCTTGCCCACAAACGGCGGTGGTTGCGTCATTGACCCCCCTCTGAGCGCTCTCCCCGAGCAGTAGTTCCACTTCTTTCCCGAAAGGCACACATCATGATGAAATCCATCCAGCGGGGCCTGGCAGCGATCGGCGCCACCGGTGCTATCGCGGCCGGTCTGGTGCTGGGCATGGCGGGCAACGCGTCGGCCACCACCGGCGACTGGGGGTGGGGTACCCCTGGGGGGACCATCTTCCAGCCGGGCACGACGACCTTCACCGGGACGTACCCCAGCTCCGCCCTCTCCATCAGCTGCTTCAGCAGCAACGGGTGCCAGTACGACCCGACGATGGTGATCGTCGGTACCCCGCTGAACGGCGCCACCCTGGGGCCGGTGGGCCAGACTTCATCGCTCGTGGCCCTCCAGAACAACGGGACCCCGATCGGCCCGGTCGGCACCTGCACCATCACCAGCTCGACCCAGGTGGTGTGCTCGCCCACCAGCACCGGCAGCATCTCCGATGGTCAGCTGCTGTCCATGACCGGCTCCGCGACCCTGACGGTGCCCAGCAACCTGCCCAACGGCACCCCGGTGTACGAGACCTCGTGGCGCGACGACGGTGGGATGACCGGTAACTACGACGGCAACGACAGCAACATCGCCACCGTGATCAGCCCGGCCGGCGCGCCGATCATCGACCCGGCGGTGGGCGCTGGCACCACTGCGGCGGCCGGCGTCGGTGTCGGCGGCCTGGCGCTGCTTCGCCGCCGTCGCGCCTCCCGGGGCTGACCTGGGCGTTCACCACAGCCGTGCCACGTCAAGTCGCACCCCTTAGCGGACTCCTGACGCGGCACACGCCATGCAGCTGGGGCGGGGCTTTCTCGAAAAGCTCCGCCCCAGCCGTCCTTGGAGGTTCACGATGGAGCTGCGCGGTCGGGTCTGGGGAGCTACCGCACTCGAGCAAGGCGGTCATTACCCGTGTGACGGCCTCGTGCCGACCCCCTACGAGGGCTGGACGCGCGCCGTGAGTATCGGGGCCCCCACCGTGGTGGTCTTCCACTGGGTCCAACAGCTGACACTCGCCCCCTACAACCGCGGCCGGGCCAACTCCCCTCTGCGCAGGGGACCGCGACGTCTCAAGGTCGGCCTGGCAGCGCTGGTCCTGCGGCGCGACTTCTGGGTCTTGGACACCGCCGGCCCCACAGATGTCCAGCAAGTCACCGCCCTGCTCCCCGAGCCCACATGCAGCCGCTACGGCCGCATGGCGATCACCTGCACGGTCCAGCCCCAGGACGAGACCGCCCGCCTCGTCATCAAGTTCGACATCGAGAAGAAGGACGGGCTGCAGCACACCGTCTTCAGGCAGCTGCTGGCATGGGGCGACCTACTCGTGATGCGCAGGCAGCTGCTGAGGCTGAGGCGACTCGCCGAGCGGGATGCGGCACTGTGGCGCTCAGGCATGTGATGCCCTGGCACGGCCCGAGACTGCTTCACACCTCCTGCTTTCCCACAGCAAGGACGCCCCCGTCTGGAGAGATGATGCGCCGCCTGCGCCGGGCCCGGCTCGTGAGCCGAGCAATCCTTCGGTGCATCCGCCGGCTTTGGCCGCACACCGCCGTACCGCACCAGCCAGGTGCCAACAGGATCCGCGCGCGCTGGGCAAGCGCTCCGAACCCTCACGACGACCTGCGCAGCGACGGCAAAGCCCAGGTGCCGCAGAGCAGCCCCAGGCTGATCCACCACGACGGACGGCTCGCCGAGCTGCGTGACGACCTCCTGTCCGCGGATGTCTTCGTGCGCAACTTCGCCGAAGTCGCCGACGTCCTGGCCACCGCCGGGCTGCGCTTCGCGCCGATGCCTGGGCAGGACTGCCGGATCTGCGCCGTGATCGCCCCGGGACAGCGCACCAGGGTCCTGGCAGCTCTCGCGAAAGCCTTCGCCGGGCAACCGGTCTACGCCGACCTCCTCGGACACGACGTCACCTTGGGCACCTCACTGGCCGAGCACCTGCCACAAGCCGTACGCGCCCTGGAGTCCCCGCCCACCCACCAGTCGTTGCCGGAGCTCGGCAACACAGCGCCGCCCGCACCCGCGGTGAAGGTGAAGGGCGTTCGAATCTACCGCCCGGTGGTAACAGGAAGACGCACCCTGGGCTACGGACCGGAGCACGGCTGCGATCTGGATTTTTGGGACTCGGCCACGCCTTCGCTCGGAGCCATCGCCGCCATCCATGAGCCGCCGTTCGGCTGGTGGCTGCCGTCCCTGGCATCGGACAGCACACTGCGCATCGGCGAGCGCGACTACCCGGTGCCGGCAGCATTCACCCAACCCCTGCTGGAAGACGTCACCTTCCCGGTGGACGCGGTAGTCACCTGGGTCGACGACACCGACCAGACCTGGCGCCAGCGCCACAGCCTGGCCCAGGCTCAGGCCCAGCTGTCCGGACACCCACCCTGCGGGGCCCGCGAGGAGCGTTTCCGCAACCGCGACGAGCTGCGCTACTGCCTGCGCTCGATCGCGATGTACGCCCCGTGGATTCGGCACATCTACCTGGTCACCGACGATCAGCGACCGACCTGGCTGCAGGCCGAACGCCCAGGGCTCACCGTGGTCTCGCACCGCGAGATCTTCCAGGACCCCACGGCGCTTCCGGTCTTCAACTCGCACGCGATCGAGTCACAGCTGCACCGCATCGCAGGCCTGGGCGAACACTTCCTCTACTTCAACGACGACGTGTTCTTGGGACGCCCGGTCAAGCCTGAGCAGTTCTTCCAAGGAAACGGCGTGCCGCTGGTGAACCTCGACTCCCGCATCATTCCGCCAGGTCCAGCCACACCGGAGGACGACAACTACGTGGCTGTGCTGAAGAACACCAGGGCTCTAGTGGAGCGCGAGTTCGGCCGCTCGACCAGCCGCGCCTTGAGCCACTCCGCCCATCCTCTGCTGCGCAGCCTGCTGGCAGCGACCGCGGATTCCTTCGCAGCCGAGCTGGTCCAGACCACCCGTTCGGTCTTCCGCTCGCCCAGCGACCTGGCTCCGATCACCCTGGCGGTCAGCTGCGGCTTCCTCGCCCGCCAGGTCGCCTGGGGCGAGGTCCGTCACCGGCACGTCAACGTGGACTGTTCCACGAACATTGACCACTTGTCCGGCTTGCTCAAGGCACGGGACATGGACACCTTCTGTCTCAACGACGGCACCGTGCAAAAAGCGCTGCGGGCCCAGCAGGACGAGATGGTTGCCACCTTTCTGGAGGACTACTTCCCGGTCCCCGGGCCTTTCGAGCAAGACCGGCCCACGCCTCCCCCACAGCCCGGGGGCTTGGTCGAACGGGGCAGGTGACGCATGGGAAAACCAGCAACTGGCGAAGCCCGCAGGGCCAGTGGCCGCTGAAGCACCCAAGCTCACCAGCTACCGGATAGGTGGCGGGTTGAGGCCCAGAGCGGTGGCCGCCACGGCGACCTCGCCGACGCCGGCCGGCTGCCCGACCAGGAACTCGTCGACGCCGACTACGTGAGTGTCGACCACATCCTGGCCGCCCGGGCACTGCACGAAGTCGAGCGGATCGGCCCGCTGCCTCCGGACTCCGCCTGGCAGGCCCACGGCCCCGAGGACTTCGACCTCACCCGCTTCACCATCGACTGGGAGCATCAGAACGTCATCTGCCCCAACGGAGCTGCCAGCCGCAACTGGAGGGACGCCAGCAGCGCCGACGGCCTGCCAATCGTCCAGGTGCCGTCAAAATGCCCGACTGCGGGCCCTGCCCCGACCGGCCCTGGTGCACCCGCCACCAACGCCCGAGGCCTGACCTTCCGGGACCAGCCACAGTTCGAGGCCCAGCGTCGCATCCGCGAAGAACAGGCCACCGAGGCCTGGCGCGATCAGTACGCCACCCGCTCCGGCGTCGAGGGCACCATGGCGCAGGCCTCCCACCGCTGCGACGTCCACCACGCCCGCTACCGAGGTCTGGCCAAGGTCCACCTGCAGCACGTCCTCACCGCGATGGCCCTCAACCTCGTCCGCGTAGACGCCTGGCTCACCGGAACCCCACCCGGCAGCAGTTGGACCTCGCGACTCACCGAACTGCGCCAGTCACTCGCCCTCGCTGTGTGAATTGGCCAGCAGAGCCCTCAGCGGGGGTACTTCAAGCGGCGCGTCGCCCGTAACATCGGGCTGCTGCACACCCACGCAGGGGCACCCAAAGCCGCACGGCGAGCGCTGCAAGTGACGAACCAGCAACGCCATGTAGCCAGCCTGGCAAACCGGCATGTACGCTGCGCTCGTTGCCGTGGGCGGAACAAAGGCGGGGGTCCGGTCGCCTTCCGTGGGGGAATCACGACCGGACCCGGACGCGTACCGCCCGGCTCGACCGCTGCCTCGTGGGGGAGACGGCGACAGAGCCGATCGATCCGGCGGCACGGTCCGGCCGTCGTCTCGTGGGGAGCGCGGCCGGACCACCACTTGCTATCTGCTGTCATACCCGCAGGCGTGGGAGTCCCTGCATGCCCCAAGCCTCAATCAGATAACCATTTTCCCAAGCCGGGACAGGGCGGAGCGCACCTGACCAAGCTGTACAACCAGTCCGATCCCTCTCCTGGAAAGCCGCCCGTGGACAGATGCCTGGCCGCAGCAGGTCAGGCAGAGCAGATCCCCCGCTTGTAGTCGACCGTCGCAGCCGCCTGGGAGTACTGCCACTGGGGCGTGAGGAGCACGGCGTCGAGCTGGGAGGCCGCTGCCGGAGCCTCCACGATGTAGCCGAAGTCCTGCAGCCAGACCGGGTAGAGGTTCTTGGAGCCGATGTAGAAGGCCGAACTGTCCACGGATACAAGCTTGGTGTGCAGAGCGTAGGAGTGACCGTCGGCCCAGGTGGGATCCGCAGCCGCGCGCAGCGGAGCGAGCTGCAGGTTCTGACACATCGCCGCGTTCGCACTCGACGCGTGAGCGGTGATGGCGGTCAGCCGGTTGCGCAGCAGGTCGGTGATCTCGGTCAGCGACTTCATGTTGGAGTACCCGCTGCCGAAGCTGCCGCCGGAGTCCGGGGTGCTGACGACGATGCGGACCTTCACCCCAGCGGCGAGCTTGGCGGCGAGCAGGTCGTAGAGGCGGATGTCGTAGCGAGGCAAAGGCGGGCAGAGGCCGTTGAGGTCCTGCTGGGAGATCTCGATGTGACTCGTGGCGCTTGCGATCAGCGCGCGCAGGGCGCTCTCCTCGGGGTTGACCGTTTCGTAGTCGCGGTCCTGGTTGGTGTTGTCGTGCAAGGTGATCGGGCCGCACCTACTGTCGGTGGCGAGCGGCGGGAGCGGGCGGTAGGTAGAGGTCGGGTCGACGTCCTTGATACCGACTCCCAGTCCTCCGATGGCGATCACCGGCACATCGCCTGCGGGTGGAGCGGGAGTCGGATTGCGGTCCTTCTCCAGAGTCGGCTGGCAGGCGGCGCCGTTGGAGGAGGCGAACCAGGCGGCCGAGAAGATTCCCGTGTTCCGGCAGGTCCAGGTCCACAGGGTGTCGAGGTAGGCGCCGGCGGAGGACGCGGCGGGGCCGACCAGCGCGAGGTCAACGTCGGTGACCGGGTGCGCGGTGTTGATGTAGTCACCTGTCCAGCTGTTGATGCCGCCAGTGATGACGCTCCGCCCATCGACCACCAGCAGCTTCGAGTGGTTCCACGACAAGGCGGTCTTCGCGGTGGTCATCGACGCGACGTTGAGCGTGATGCGCGCGGCCGCCCGGCCTAACTTCCTGACCAGCTCATCGCGGTAGGCGGAGGGCAGCACGGTGGCATGGGCGATCGGTGCGGCGCCGACCAGGATGCGGACCTGGAGCGTGCTGCCGGCCTCCGCCGCGGCTTTGAGCCCGGTGACGATCGCGTCCTCGAACGGTCCGTCGGGGAAAGGTGCGAGTGTGGAGACGTCGACCGTGCGGGTCGCATGCGCGATGTTCTCGGTCGTCTTAGCGAGCAGCCGTTGGGTTCCGGGGCGCTGGGCGCAGGTCGCGTCACCCCAGCAGCCGGGGGTCTGCAGCAGCCATCCCGTCGGATCTCCGGCGGTGGTATCGAGGTTGTTGCCCGAGGTACGTTGCCAAGCGGATCCTTCGAGGCCAGGGGAGACTTGATGAAGCGTCTGCTGGATGGCGTCCAGGTGCGGGGTGGTGGAGGAAAAGGAACGCACGGGGCGGGAGACCGAGGCGGAGGCGGGCGTGGCGGCCTGTGCGGCGAGGACCGCGGCCAGGGCCAGGGCGGATGGGGTGAGCGGGCGGAGGCGATGGCCTCGGCGACTGAACATGGCGACGTCCTCTCAGAAATGACGGCTGGTGGGCCTCGTGGGACTGTGGGGCTGGCAGGTCGCCTGGGGCGGCGCACAGTCCGACTCGCCCACCCGCCACGCAGACATTTCCCATAGAATTATCAGACTTGACTGAGGCTTGACCTCTGTCCAGGGAAAACCTGACAAGCTTTAGCACTTGACGGGGCGGCGGATTGACGCCGGCCGCCGATCGGCATTCTGGCATCGGACACTCCACGTCCCGCCTAGCTGCGCCAGGCGCCCGGATGGTAGCTCGAAGGCCGGAACGACAGCGCATCGAGCGTGTCGGGCGCCCCCTCACCATCCCTGTCCGCAGCACATTCAGCGCCACGCCGGCGAAGGGACAACCTGTTTAGCGAGCGTGCGATCGACGGGCGCACCCAGTCCCGTCGGACACCACAGCGAGCACAGCACGCGTCAGCAGTTCGGGTCCGAGGCAGGCTAGTTCGGACATCAGCCCGACCTACGCCCACAAGCACGAGGACCGGGCCAGCAGCTCGCCGCCCCGGCGACGGTCGGGCTCAGCCATAGATGCGGCAGCAGGTGGCCGCTGCCACAATTGCCTGCTTCGAGAGTTGAGCTCACGCCCTCCAACTGAGGCCTGATATTTGGTGACTGAGGGCCAGGCGGTGAAGCCTGGCTCCGCAGCGCGGGACACCTCGGCTCTTCCGGGCGGCAACCGTCCCCCGCTTTCTCTGAGCATCACCGAGTGGCAGATCCGGAGACAGCTGCCTGGCGGAACCCGCCTTGCTGTCAAGGCTCCGCAGGAGAAGCAGGCGCGCGCCCAGGTACGCCGGTCGACCAGCGGCATCGGGGCTGGACGCACGAGGAGGGGCTCGACCGGCCCTCGCAGCCGCGCTGAGCTGGGACGGATGAGTCGAGAAACGTAACGACCCATGGGCCAAAATACGTCATCGTGAGCAGCATTGACCTAGACTCGGTGGCCGAACCAGCAGCTCGGGCAGCCAGTGAAGCGCATAAAAACAATTTGGTAACTACTCATCATACGTCACCTCCGTTATGAATTTTTACGCACCAAGTCAGCAATGCCGCGTGATTGCACCTATCGAGAGGGCCAGGAATGCCTGATGGGCACGCCGGATTGGGGGCGTGATAAGCACTCCTGATCCGGACCCTTGTGGAGCTGAGCATGGAACGAGGTCATTCGCCCGCAACCCGGCTGGCGTTCGCCCTGGAGCGCCTGGACGCCACAGCAGCTCTGCTTGACACCCTCGACGAACAGATCCACCGCGCTGAGGCCGAACTCAGGCAGCCCTCGCCTCAAACCGCAGCCGCCCCCACAGCCCTGCAGCGCCTCAACGACCTTAACGAATGGCACATCCTACGCCGACGCCTGTCCAATACCTACGCCAAACAGGCGTACGAAGCGCTGGTGAGCTGCCTGGATGCAGGCCAAGGGCCGCACGCGTCGGCCGTACGAGGAGGCGGCCCGATGGGCTTCTGGTTTCAGCCGCCGTCACTTGGCACCGGGCTCCGCGAGGACGAAGTGCGCATCGAGGCGGCCCGACAGCGCGTGCTCGAGGCGCTCCAAGCAGCGCAGGCCCCCGCTGCTTCATCACCTGCCTGCCCCTCATCATCCGACAGCCAGGACGCGGCACAGGAGCTGGCATGGCAGCTGCCCGACCGTCTCCGCCGGTACGCGGAGACCATTCGGGCCGTCTTGACGGGCCTCCAGAAGGCACCGTAGCGGCGACGGGGCGTGCGGGGAGACGTCCGTGGGCACAAGGCAGGGACGCAGGTCCGAGCGTGGGACACCCAGCCCGCCTTCGATCCGGTCGCCCTCGGCAGCGGCCCGCCCATGCTGCTTGAACGAAACCGGGCGAGCGTGAGGCACCCACGGCCCGGGATCGGGCGGACCCTCTGGTCCGGTGCACTTCCTCCACGACCCGGCTCGGCCGTGTCACCCTGACGCCGGGTCCGTTTTGCCCGGGCCGACGCTCTGAACAGCCCCTCTACCCGGCCCCGAGCACCTCTGTGAGTGCGTTGACGGGATGGCGGTGTGGTGCGCCACGCCGTCTCAGCGTGCGTGGTAAACGCGCACAATACACACGCGCTCGTCACACGGATACACGGGATGCGACGCGATCAGGCGCGGACGGATCGCATCTCCCAGGCGGGCGCGTCCGGACCCGTGCCAGCCAAGCATGTCAGTGTCGGGCCCGGCAGGGCACCCAGGCGGGTCGAGGCGGTGTGCGACAAGTCAAGCGCCTGGCGGACCGGGGCTGGCCGTGGAGCAACCTCAGCATCGGCGCACTCCGCCTCGCAGGCGCCCACGGCATCGCTCCCGCCCTGCGACACGACACCAGAGACCCGCAGCGACCACTCGCCATACGCGGGCTCAGGTGCTCGCAGACCGGACATCCCGCAACTTGCCGAGCCCTGGGAGCCATGCGCCACCAGCTCTTACGACGAAAGACTGTGGGCATGCACCCACCAAAGCCTACGCCACAGCGGACCGTAAGCGAGTAGACACCACCGCAGCAGATTACAGATATTGATGGCTGCCCATATCCGACAAGGAAGTTGAAGCATGTGAATAAGCCTCAGGTGGCTGACTTAGTCCAGTTCGCCCGCGATCACTCACCGTTCTACCAAGCACTGTATGCCGACATTCCAGTGGGCATCGACGACCTCGCTGCCCTGCCCCTGATCGACCACGCGACGTTCTGGGCCGCCCACGGGCCGCAGCACAGCCAGGTCCTGACGGCACCGCATACCGACGGGATCGTGTTCAAGACCGGCGGGACCACCGGGGCACCACGAGTGTCGCTCTACACCCGAACGGAGTGGCGCCAGATGAGCCGCCGGTTCGCCAAAGGGCTACCCGCCACCGGACTGCGCGCCGGCGACCGCGTGGCAAACCTCTTCTACGCGGGAGAGCTCTACTCCAGCTTCGTATTCACTCTGAACCTCCTCCAGGAGGCGTCACTGCCCACCGTCCAGTTGCCGATCGGCGGTGCCGCCCCTGTGCAGGCCACGGTTGCCGCCCTGCGGGACTTCGATGCCACCGTGCTCGCCGCGCCCCCCACCTCCCTGCACCGCCTGGCCCGGCATGTCACACAGACCGTCGGCACACTGCCGAGGATCCGTCTGCTGCTCTTCAGTGGCGAGGCCTTCTACGACGACCAGCTCACCCTGCTGGCCCAGGCCTTTCCCGGAGCCGTTGTCCGCTCGATCGGGTACGCGAGCGTGGACGCCGGCATCTTGGCCGGCCCTGTGGCCCGGGAGAACGACACCCGAGTCCACCAGGTCTTCGGCCCTGACAAGGTAGTGGAGCTGCTGGACACCGAGACCGGCGAGCCGATCGAGGAGCCGGGCCGGAGCGGGCGGGTGGTGGCCACCGACCTGGTGCGGCGCCTGATGCCGATCATCCGCTACCCCGTCGGCGACCTGGCCCAGTGGGTGGACTACCCCCGGCGCCGACTGCGACTGCTGGGACGCGCTGAAGAGGGAGCACGGGTGGGCCCGGTCACGCTGTACCTGGATGACTTGCGCACCCTGGTGAAAGAGAGCGACGTGCAAGGGCGCGTCAGCGAGGTGCAGGTGGTCCTGCGCCACCGCGAGGCCCGCGACGAACTCGTGCTGCGCCTGGCCCACACGGCCAAAATGGTAGAGCTGGCCGTGGCAGCGCAGCAGGCGCGCCGCGCTATCGAGAACGCCCTCGCCAGGCGTCTCGCCGTGGAGAGGCCGATGTTCACCGATCACGTGGAGCGCGGCGTCATCCACCCGTTGGCGGTGGAGTGGGTGAGCCTCGAGGAGTTGGCGGTCAATGCACGCACCGGCAAACTCGTCCGGCTCGTAGACGAGCGCGGGCACTGACGCCGCGTCACGCAACGATGGCCGCGTGCGCGGTGAGTGACACAGCATACGGACCCGTAGGCCATAGCAGCTGGCCGACGCCCACGGCCCGGGCGTCGGCCAGCTTCAGGACACTGCAGGCCTCATTCCGCTACACGATTCTCGCTCCGACCGCCCACCCATGCGCGCCGGTAGTGCTTGACATGCTGGTGGGCGACCTTGACCACCTCATGCCAGAACGGGACCGCGGTCAGATAGGTACCCAGCGCCGCCAGAACGCCGAAGGCCGCATCCACGCTCTTGCGCCCCTCCTTGGCCCAATAGACGTCTTCGAGGTCGAGCAGCAGAGCGAACTCGTCCACGATCAGCGCCGCACCGGCTCCGTAGGCCCCGGCCACCAGTGGATGACGAATCGCTCGTTCGTCGCCGCGCACCGCCACCAGCCCGACCCCGGACAGGACGCCGATACCGAAGTTGTAGTGGTGCAGATGCTTGGTCCCGACCGAGACGTTGCCCCAGGGCAGCCACCCCCCGCGAATGCCGTGCGTGATCACCCGCGTGATGGCGAACGTCGTGCCGAAAGCGCTCCAGGTCACCAGTAGCGACTGCTTGGTGGGCGACAAGTGCTTCTCTGCCGCCAGCCGCCATCGACGGACCAGCTCGAATATGTCCACAATTTCCACTTCATACTGAACCAGTTGGTCTCGCGAAGCAGTCATCGGTTACCTACCAGCCGCCTCGGCCCGGTTGGGCCTTGTCCTACGGTCGCCGCAGAGTTCGCGTCGCCCGTCCTGCCCACTGCTGTTGCGCATCACATCCGCGACCCGAGCAGGTTTGCTGTCCTGTGGCCGGTCCGCTGTGGCCTCGTGCTCCGGGCAGCCCCTCGGATCTGGGCTCTGGCCGCTGTGCCCTGGACTCGACTGAGAAGCTCCTTCCACGTCAGAGCCCGGCCATGAGACCATAGGAGGAGCGTGCGAGGCGTCGGGGAGAACACGCAGGGGCCTGCGGATCACGGCGAACGCCTCGTAGCCGCGGGTCAGGCGGCGGCGAGTCATGAGCCAGCGGGGTGCGTTCGACGACCGAGCGTCGGGGGCTGGCCAGTGAACGCTCAGCGGTTGCGTTCGCGCCGGTCCAGGACCTCGCGCAGCTTGCCGCTGCCCGCCGTGCGCTCGAAGGCCGCGGCCGGCACTAGCTCGACGCGCAGCTCCACCAGCTGGTCCCGCTCGACTGCCGCCGCGAGCTCGGCGTAGCCGTCCAGGAACGCGCGGGCTGCCGCGTCGGCGGTGAACTCCGAACCGTCCACGACCTCCAGACGTACCATCAGTGACTCGTTGGCGGCCCCGTCCTCTTCCAGCACGAGCTGCAACGCCCCCCGGTGGCCCAGTGCCTCCTCGGCCACCGTCGTGAAGCGGCGGTAGTTGAGGAAGTGGCTGCCGCTGCGGAAGATGTCGCCGAACCGTCCCAGCAGCTCGAAGCGCGGGGTGCGGCGCCCGCACGCGCAGTCTCCTGGCAACCAGCGGCCCAGGTCGCCGATCTCGTAGCGGTCCAGCCGCTGGCCGCGTCGGGTGTGTGCGGTGAAGACCAGCCGGCCCGCCTCGCCGGCCGCGGCCGGGCGGTCCTCGTCCAGGTCGAGGATCTCCAGCGTCTGCAGCCCGCTGAACAGGTGGTGCGCCCGGGCCGGGGTGTGTGCGCACTGGTAGCCGAGCGGCCCCGCGTCCACGCTGCCGTAGGCCGCCGAGCGGATCAGTTCGACCCCGAACTCCGCGCGCAGCCAGTCCTGTTGAGCCTTGGGGAAGTGCTCGCCGCCGAAGAAGACCTTGCGCACGCCCCGGTAGGCGCGAAGCTCCACCGCGCCCTCGGTGAAGACCCGCAGCAGATAGTTCGGCATGCCGAAGAGGGTGTCTACCCGGTGCTCGACGATCGAGCGGGCGACCAACGCGTGGTCGTCCTGGGCCGCCATCGGGAACTGCACGGCCTGCAGGGTCTCCAGGACCGAGTAGAAGCTGAGGAACCCGCCGTAGAGCAACCCGCCGAAGAACAGGTTCATCGCCCGGTCGGTGCGCGGCTCGAAGCCCGCCGCCAGCAGGCCCTCGGCGCCCGAGCGCATGTGCTCGTGGTAGTCGTCCCAGGCGAAGGCGGAGAGCTTGGGCGCGCCGGAGCTGCCGCCGCTGCGGAAGAACACCTCGGCCCGGCTCAGGTCACCCTGCAGCTGCTCGAACTCGGTCTTGGCGGTCACTGCGACCTGCGGCGGGGTCAGCTCGCGGGCGCCGACCAGGTCGTCCAGGCAGGCGTCGGTGGTGAACCGCTCGTCCAACTGGACGTCCACCCGGCGGCTGTAGCGCTGCAGCGCGTAGACGCCGTCGTGCGGCTCGCCGTTGTAGGAGCTCAGCATCTGGCCGGGGACGGTGACCCGCTGGGCGCCGGCCGCAAGCACCTGGCCGGCCAGCACGGCGGTGTCGGCCCGTTCGGCGCCGATGCCCACGGTCTGCAGGTAGCGGCGCATCGGGCGCAGCACCTGAAGGATCCGGGTGCGGGGCAGCGGCTTGACCCAGACCGTGCGGTGCAGTGGGGAGGCCCGCATGGCGCTGCGCAGGTCGGCCAGCACGTGCCAGCTGCCGTCGGGGGCGGCGTGCACCCGGGTCAGGCCGAGGTGCTCCTCCAGGCCGGCCACCAGCACGGTGTTGCTGATCTCCGCGCTCTGAAGCAACTCGGGCGCGCGCGGAGCGAATTCGGTGACCGCCTCGGCCAGCACGGCGGCGAACCGCTCGGCGAAGGCGACGACCTGCTCGGGGTCCTCGGTGTCCAGGTAGACCAGCTGCGGGCTGGAGCAGGCCTGCTGGTCTAGGCGGCAGATGTCGGCGGCGATGCCGCGCAGCGCGGTCGGCTCGGCCCAGGCGTCCGCGGTCAGGTAGGCGAAGGAGAGCTTGGGGCCCCAGTCGACCAGCCGGCAGCCGGCCGGCACCAGCGCGGCCACCCCGGCCAGCGCCTCCTCGCCGCCCCAGGCGGCGACCGCGTCGGCGGGGGCCAGCAGCTTGGCCAGCCACTGGGTGCGCGCGGATGAGAAGGCCAGCACGATCGTCCGGGCGGCGATCGCCCCGCTCGGATCGAGGTCGGCCAGCTCGGCCAGCAGCAGCTGGGTGAAGCGCGAGCCGCCGCTGGTCTTGGCCGCGTTGATGTTGCCCGCGAGCAGGCCCTCGATCACGCTGAGCGCACCGGCGGCGGGCGCGTTGCCCGGCGCGACGTGCACCAGCAGGCCGATGGGCAACCAGCCCTCGAAGATCTCCCGGCGGAAGTCGAAGCGGGCCAGGCGGCCCGGGTCGATCCCACCGAGCTCGCGCAGCAGCTTGGCCTCCAGGGCCTCGCGCTCCAGCGCCTGGGCGAGGTCGCGCAGGGTCCGCTCGATCTCGTCGGCGGATATCTGACTGTCCGCCAGCTCCTGCTTGAGCGCCTCGGACTGCCGGCTGTTCGGGTCACGCAGCGCGGCGGCCAGCAGGTCGCAGGCGGCCAGCACGGTGAGTGGGCTGAGCCGGGGCTCGGCGAGGACGGCGCGGACCCGCTCCTCGATCACGTCCAGCCGGCGCCCGGCCTCGGCGTCGTCGACGAACTCGCCCTGCCAGTAGTGGATGGGCGCTTCGGTGGGCAGCGAGGCTGGTGCGGCGCTCCTCATAGAGGTCGGTGCCGCAGTCGTCGCGGAGGTCATGACGGGGTCCCCTTGAGCAGTTCGGCTGCGGCGATGGCGCAGCTGCGGTTACGGCTGAGTCCGGCCCGCCCGTGCACGGCGAACCAGGGCGTGGGCAGGCCACAGCCGCACTCCTCGGGTGCGTGCTGCGAGACCAGGTCGCCCATCAGCACGGACTGGGCGGGCACGGAGGTGATGTAGGGCGAGACGAACTGGGCGTAGCCGCGCTCGCCGAGGCCCAGCGGCTGGAGCGTGCGCACGTCGCGCACCAGCAGCCGCGACCAGGTCGGCACGTGCAGGCGGTGGTTGGCGCACTCCATGTAGAGCACCGAGTGCTCGACGGCGCCGTAGCCGTCCCGGATCCGCTCGTCCGGGATGCCCAGCTGCTCGTGGATCCGCCGGTACAGCTCGGGCTTGGCAACTTGCCTGTCGGCGTGGCCCTTCCAGCCTCCGCCGAAGACCACCAGTGACCTGGGGTTCAACTCGATCGGCGGCAGGCCCAGTTCGCGCATCCGGTCCAGGGTGAAGGAGAGGAAGGCGGGGAACCCGAGGATCCGTACCGGGGCTCCCTCTTCGGCGTAGCGCAGCAAGGCGCGCACGCAGCCGAACGGGTCGAACTCGTGTCCGCCGCCGGTGTGCTTGAGCGCGTACTCCACCGAGCGGACCGGCGCGAAGTGGCACAGGTACTCGTCGGTGAACGAGGTGCCGAGGTTGAGGCCGGGGCGGGGTTGGTAATTGGAGAGCAGGTAGTTGACCGGCTCCTGGTCGTCCAGCCAGCCGTAGGAGTCGAAGACCCGGGCGACCATCCGCTGACCGCTACGCAGCGTCCACTCGTCGAAGAACATCTGCGACTTCTGGCCGGTGGTGCCAGAGGAGGTCACGTGCAGCTTGACGTCCTGCTCGGCGATCGAGACCACCTCGTGCGCTTTGAAGAAGTTGGCGTGCACGAAGGGCAGTCGGGCCAGGTCCTCGACGCCTTCGAGCGGCTCCTTGGCCGCCTGGCTCGCGGCCCACAGCTTGGCGAAGAACGGCGAACGGGCCGCGTGCCAGGCGTTGGACTCGTTCATCGCCAGGGCGAAGAGCCGGTCGTGCTCGGCACAGACGGCGTAGGGCTCGGCCAGATCGCAGAGCCGCTGAACGTTCGGCAGTGCCTCGGGGTCCGGCACCTGCACCGGGTCGAGGTATCGGCTGTACAGGTTCAATGGAACACCTCCTGTGTGTTGAGGTAGTGCTGCTTCCACAGCTCGATGTACTGCTCGGTGAAGGGCTGGAAGGCCGCGTCAATGGACAGGCCGCGGAAGTCCAGGGGCTGCAGGCTGCGGGCCATCACCACGTAGTCGCGCCATCCCTCGCCCTGGCGCCGCATCGCGGGGTAGGCGGCGGCAGGCAGGAAGCCGCGGGCCAGCAGCAGCCGCAGGTCCTGGTAGCGGTCCAGCGGCAACAGCGCTTCCAGGTGTGAGGCGCCGTGTGCCGCCAGCGTGGTGATGACTGACTCGAAGTCCTCTGCCAGATCGGTCAGTTGTGGCTCGGTTGCGGCGATCAGTGCGCAGTAGCCGTCCGAGCGGTTGAGCTGGGCGTAGACCTCGAGGGTGCCGTCGACAGCGCTGAGCAGGACATTTGGGGTGTGGAACGGGTAGAAGCGCTGGCAGGGGTCGGGGATGGTCTCGGTGAAGCGGCGCAGGGCGAAGTGGGGGGCATCCACGAGTTCCATGTCGCGTGGCCGTCGGTGTGTGCGGTCGGTGGGCGACGGCGGCGGGGGCTCTGTGACCGGGGGAAGCTTCTGCTCTGGCAGGCCTACCGAGTTGTGCAGCGCGTTGACCAGTGGTTCCAGTTCGGCGGGTATGGCGGGAACGGGCAGGCGGCGCTCCAGTACGCCGGGGCGGTGCTTGGCGAGTAGCACCATGGTCTCGTGCCGCTCGGCCTTGTGCAGGTTGGGGAAGATGCCAAGGGCGCGGAACCCGGCGCTCAGGCAGATCCGCTGGGGTGCGGTGGAGGTGGTGCGCGCGGTGCCGTAGATGGAGTCCGCGGCGCCTTCCTTGCCGAGTAGTAACTCGCTGAGCTGGTGCACCGCTTGGCGGGCCAGGCCGGTGCCACGGGCGTCGGGGTGGATGGCCAGTCCTTGGAGTTTGCCCAGTCGCTGGTGGCGGTCGACAGTTCCGATGATGGATCCCACGATCCGCGCGCTGCCCGGCTCGCGTGCGGTCAGCCAGGTCGTCTCGGCGCAGGAGATCTCCCGGGCCATCACTGCGGGATCTGTGCCGAGCGGCAGGGCGTAGCTGCCTCCGTAGACCTGGCGGTAGAGCGTCAGCAGCTCGTTGATGTCTTCGGGTCGGGCCGAGGTGAAGTGTGGGGTCAAGGTGTCTCCACGGTGCTGGGATTGTGTCCAAGGCGCAGGTGAGCGTGTGCCGTCCTCGGCGCAGGGGGCGCTGCCGTGGGTGGGGCGGTGGTGCGGCTGGACGGGAAGCGGACCCTGCCGGCGGGGAAAGCTCCTGGCGGTCAGTGACGGTCCGGGGTTGTTCGGGTGGTCTCGCCAGGTGGGCTCTGCCGAGGGTCATTCGTGTAGCTCGCCCTCCTGGCGGGCGAGCTGCACTTCGGCGCTGACCTTTTTGAGGGTCAGATCGGGGAGAATCTCCGGGAGTCGGGAGGTGAAGTGCTGCTCCTGGCGGGGCTGCAGAAGGCGTGTGCCGATAGCGGAGAGCATCTCGAGCACCGCGAGGGAGTCGCCTCCCAGCTCCTGGAAGTGGCTGTGCGGGTACAGCGTGCGGTGATCGATGTCCAGGATCTGGGCCCAGATCCGTGCCACCTCGTCGATGACCGGCGGGCTTTGTGGCGCCGGGCCGTTCGGGTTCTGAGGGCTCGGCTCGTCCTCAAGCGGGTGCGACGGTGCGGGAAGCACGAAGGGGTCGGGCAGAGCGTGCAGGTCGGTCTTGCCTGCGATGGTGTTCGGCAGGTCGTCGACGGGTAGGACAGCCGTGGGTACCAGGTAGGGCGGCAGGTGCCGTGCGAGGTGGGCGCGTAGGGTGGCACCCAGGTCGCCGCTCGGGTTGCCGGCGGTGGGCACGACGTAGGCGCACAGGGCGGGAGCGCCGGTGCGCGGATGGGAGCGTACGGTCACGGCCGCGCGCAGCACGCCGGGGTGACGTTCGAGGGCGGTGACGACTTCGGCCGGTTCGATCCGGTGGCCCGCTATCTTGACCTGATCGTCGATGCGTCCGACGAATTCCAGTTCGCCGCTGGGCAGTCGGCGGGCGAGGTCGCCGGTGCGGTAGCTGCGTCGGCCGGCGGCGTCCTGGGGGAAGTGCTCGGTGTCGAGGTCGGGGCGGTGGAGGTAGCCGCGGGCCAGTTGCGGCCCGGATATCCAGAGTTCTCCCATCGCTCCCGGGCGTTCGGCGACCGGTCGGCCCTGGCGGTCCATCAGCTCGATCCGGACGTGGGGACTGGGGCGTCCGATCGGGATGGCGGCGCCGCGCTCGCTGCCGTCCACGACGTGGGCCATGCACCCGACGGTGGCCTCGGTGGGGCCGTAACCGTTGATGATCCGGCAGTGGGGGCCGAAGCGATGGCGGGCCCGCTGGGCGGCGGTGCGGGTGAACTGTTCGCCGCCGACCAGGAGGGCGCGCAGGTGCCTCGGTTCCAGGTCGAGGCGCTCGATGAGCTCCAGGTGGGTGGGGGTGATGGCGAGGGTGTCGGCCCGGTGGCGGTGCAGCAGGTCGTGCAGGGCGGCGCGGGTGGGTTCGCCGGGCATGAGCAGGCTTGTGGCGCCGGCGAGCATCGGGACGAACAGTGCGATGCAGGAGATGTCGAAGGAGAGGGAGGACAGGGACGCGAAGCGGGTGTCCTTCGTGACCCGGCACAGCTCGGCGGCCCAGCTGAGGAAGGAGGCCAGCGAGTGGTGCTCGATCTGGACGCCCTTGGGGGTGCCTGTTGAGCCGGAGGTGTGGATGACGTAGGCCAGGTGCGCCGGGTCGGGGTCGGGCAGTTCGAGTTCGGTCTGGGCGTGCGGGGTGTCCTCCACCGCCAGCAGCGGGCACGGGGTGCCGGGGGTGAGCGGTGCGATCAGCTGGCGCTGGGTCAGGCACAGGCGTGCGCCGCTGTCGTGCAGGATTTGGTGGATCCGGGCGGTGGGGTGGCGCGGGTCCAGCGGGACGTAGGCGGCTCCGGCTTTCAGGATGCCCCACAGCGCCGCGATCCCGTCGGGGGTGCGCTCGACGACCAGGCCTACGAGGTCCTGGGGCTGGACGCCGGTGCGTAGCAGCTTACGGGCGACGGCGTCCGATCGGCGGTTCAATTCGGTGTAGGTGACGACGCCCTCTGGCCCATCGAGGGCTGACGCGTGGGGGGTGCGGGCCGCCTGCTCGCGCAGCAGGCGGACCACGGTGGTGTGCCGGGGGGGTGGGCCTTTCGCGGTGATCGGGACCGGTGGCTGGCAGAGGGTCGCGGCGGTGGCCGGCGGGGCCATGTCGGGGGCCGGTGGGCGGGAGCAGGCGCTCGCTGCTGGGAAGGCGGCGAGGAGTGCGTCGAGCAGGCGCTCGGCTCTGCCGGCCAGCGGGGCCCTTCCTTGGATCCCGACCGTCAGCTCGGTGCCGGTGGGGGTCTCCACGATCACGCAGGACACCGGGACCAGAGGTGCGTGGACGGGCAGGGCGTAGACCGAGGTGGCTCGGAAGCCGGCGCCGGTGTAGCGAGCGGGGTCGATGCGGCCCAGGTGGGAGACAACGGCTGACGCCAAGTGGCGCTCGCGGCGCTCGGCTGCGGCCCGGGCCCCCGCCAGCAGCAGGGCAGATGCCGGCAGCGGGAGCTTGGCGAGGGGGGTTTCGAAGCCCTCGGCCAGCTCCTGCTTCCCGGCCAAGGCGCGCAGCAACTGCCCTTGTGTGTCCTGCCAGTGCGCTCCGCGGGCCAGATCCAGGAAGACCGGCAGGCTGAGGTTGGCGGTGGAGGACAGCTCGCGGCGGTGGCGCCTGAGGTCGACCGGGACCATCACCCTGGCCGAAGGGGCCCCTGTGGCGTCGGCGACGGCCCTGGCCAGGCGGGCGGTGCAGGCGAGGTGATGGCCCGTCAGGGTGTGTCGGCGCCACAGGGCGGCGCGTGGTGCGCCCCGGCGGGCGGTGTCCGGGCCCGCGGCCAGCGGGGAGGGCTGGTCGAGCAGCAGGGTGGGGCGCTGGCCGGTCCGTCCGAGTTCGGCGAGCAGGGTGTGGTCGGTGTGCGTGCCGTGGGCCGGGCTCGGCGGCTGCCCACGCAGGGCCTGGAAAACCGCCCCCGTCCAGGTCAGGGCGCCGTGTCCGTCCATCACCGCGTGCAGTGCCCTGAAGGCGAGCGTGCAGCGCTCTCCCGGGCCCGGCAGCAGGACGACTTCGCAGCTGGGGCCCGTGCGGGGGTCGAGGCCGTCCTGCAGTACCGCTGCGTGTGCGTGCAGGATGTCGGTGCTCGAGGCCGTCGGCATGATCCGCACCCGCGGGGGGCGCCCGCTGTCGTACCAGGTGCGGCCGTCGGTCACCAGGCGCGTGCCGGGGCAGGCGTCGGCCGCAGCGGCCACCGCCTCGCACAGAAGGCGGGGGTCGGGGATGCCCTCGCCTTCGACCAGCAGCTGCAGCACGAGCGGGGGGCCGAGCCGGCCTGCGGCCAGATAGAGCCGTTCGGTGGGCGCGACCGGGCGCTGGAAGTAGACGCTGCGCGGCCCGTGGGCCTGGGCGCCTCGATGGGGGCCGGCGGGTCCCTCGCCTACCTGACTGTCGTCGTTTTGACGTTCGGTCACCTGGATCCTTCCTTAACGAGTGGGGTGGCAGGGGCCCGGCTTCGTGCCGCGCTGCTGGACGGGCCGGTCAGTGTCTTCGCCCGGTGCCACGGCCCGCGGGCCGGACCTGGGGGCTCTTCGAGCCGAGGGACGGATCGGCGTGAGCAGGCAGGCCAGCCTCTACGGGTGGCCGGCGCGCCACCCGCAGGCACGCAATCGTCGTCGAGGATCGCTTCGGCGTCCGGGGTGTTCAGCGCACGGACGCCTACGGGATCCGGGCCAGGGCCGCCAGCACCTCTGGGAGGTACGGCGCCAGCGGACCCAGGTCGGTGGCTCGGGCGAAGGCCGGATGGCCGCGGTAGCGGTCAAGTTCGCGCAAGGCGTGCAGGCCGTAGTAGCCCGGTTGGCGGCCGGCCGACGTGTCGGGGGCATCAGCTATGTCCCGCCCGGCCACGATCGCCGACAGGCTCGCCTCGAACAGGTGGTGGCACTGCTGCACCCCCCGCAGCACGACGTCGTGGTAACGGGCGTCGGGGGGCAGGGGGAAACGCTCCTCGGCCAGTACCCGGCCGGTGTCGATCCCACGGTCGACCTCGTGGAGGGTGGCTCCGTACTCGGGGTGGCCGTGGAGCAGCGCGAAGATGACGGCCACCGAGGGCAGTCCCCGGTGCTGCGGGAGCAGACCGTTGTGGATGTTGTAGATCCGCAGGCCCGAGTCCACGAGCGCCGGCCCAAAGATCGTCCGGTTGTTGATGGACCACACGATGCCGTCCGTGCACCGCTCAACGATCCAGTGGGCCTGGGCATTGATGTCGGGGACGTGCTGGCAAGCACCAGCAGCGGCTTCGCGGCCCGCGTCCTTGGGGTCGTCCGAGCAGACCATGTCGATACAGTGACCGTTGGTGAGGGCGAACTCCACGGCCCGACGCAGCAGGGCACCTCTTCCCACGAAGATCATGCCGGACCTGCGGGCCACGGGCGGACGGCGGCGTTGCTGTGTGCGCGGACCGAGGTGTCAGTCGCCGGTGCCCGTCCTCGCGGCCTGCCCAGAATGGGTCTTTGGCTCGGAGCCGCGAAGCTTCGGAGGGTTGGACGTGAGCCGTTGTCAGAGGATGTCAACTGCAGGTGCCTTCCGTTCTCCTCGTGCCAGGCCTTCGGGGTGCCGTTTGCGTCCCGGGGGTGCCTCAACCCGGCTGCCGATAGGTGAGCGCCTCGACCCCACCGATCGAGTCGACCCATTCCACGAGCCGGCGCAGGCCGCTCTCCTGGTCCGTTTCGGGGGTGTAGCCGAAGGCTTCGCGGGCCGCGGTGGTGTCGTAGGTGCTGGAGCGGGTGAGCAGGGCCACCGAGTAGCGGCTCAGGGGTGGAGCAGTGGTGGCGGCCAGCTTCGGTAGCCGCCACAGCATGTCCGCCGACCTGGCCAGTGCGTCTGTGACCTGCGGGTGGATGCGCCTGGTGGGCGGGGTGGCGTGGAACAGTGCGGCCAGGCGGGCCAGGAACGCCCACAGGTCGGTGCGCTCGCGGTCCGCCACGAAGAAGGCCCGGCCGCCGACGTTCGCTGCGGGTGCCTGGGCGGCGCGCAGGCAGGCGGATACGGCATTGTCACTGTGGCACAGCGACACGAGTACCTGCTTGCCGCCGGATAAATCGGGCAGCCGCCCGGCCCTCATGGCCGCCACCATCCGGGGCACGAATCCCCTGTAGTCGCGCGGTCCCCAGATCCCCCGGGGCCGCAGCGCACAGGTGGTGAAGGCGAATTCGTCGGCAGCCAGAACCCGCTGTTCGGCGGCGGCCTTGGTCTCGGAGTAGAAGTTGAGCCAACGGTCGGGGTAAGGAGTGCCCTCGTCGATGTCGAGCTGGTCGCCGCCCTTGACTCCCATCAGGGCGCTGGGACTGCTGACGAACACCAGGCGGCTCACCCGCGAGCGTCGGCAGGCGTCCAGTAGCCGCTCGGTACCGCTGACATTGGCCTCCCAGAACTGGGCGCGGGTGCCGATGTCGGAGACCCGGGCCGCGCTGTGGTGCACCACGTCGATGTCCCGGGTCGCCCGCAGCAGGGATTGGCTGTCGCCAAGGTCCCCGTAGACCAGGGACAGGCCAGCGACGGCGCGCAGTCCGGTGATGTCGCTGCCGACCCGTACCAGGGCCCGTACCTGGTGCCCCTCGCGGATGGCGCGGTCCACGAGGTGACCGCCGAGGAACCCGGTGGCGCCGGTCACCAGGATCCTCATGCCACACCGTCCTTGGCGGTCGGTGACAGGGACCGCCACCAGGTGGCGCCATACAACATGGTGAGCGCGATCGTGGCCCCGGGCCGGCGGCCAGCCGCGCGCCCTCGTGGCAGGGCCACCGGTATTTGGGCCGCGTGCACCACCACACTCAGGAACGCATCGATCCACCACAGCACGGACAGCGGTATGGAGTCGACGGGGTGGACCGCGCCGAGCAGCAGGTAGGCCCAGCCTGCCAGCGGGATCGTCCGCAGCGCCCAGCGCCGACCCTGCGGCTGCAGCTGGCGCTGTGCCCAGCGGGCAAGCTCCTCCCGCCCGATCTTGGCGTTGTGGCGCACATCGACCGGGAAGGCGCGGTGGCGCAGGAACTCCCCCAGGCCCTGAGTGACCGGGTTGGCCGCGGCCAGCGCGTGCAGTTCGTCCCGCACGCGCCGCCACTGGCGCCGGCCGACCCCCGGCTGGGTCTCCACGCACACCACCGGTCGCTGACGGTCGGCCTCGCCGACGCCGACCAACGCGCTGCGCCGCACCAGGGGATGGGCGTTGAACACTCCCTCACAGCGCACCGTGTGCAGGTCACCTGCGCCGGTGCGCACCCGCTGGCTCTTGCGCCCGCAGAACCACAGCCGACCCATGGCGTCCAGGTAGCCCAAGTCCCCCGTGCGGTGCCATATCTTGGCCGGACCGCGGGGGCTGTCGTCGTGGATCTTGTGCAGGCGGTCCGCTGCGGGCGCGGCATGGTAGCGGCGGCTCACCGCCGGCCCTGCGACCGTGATCTCGCCGACCTGCCAGGCCGAGTGTGCTTGCACCTCCGCCATGGACGCCACCGGCAGATCGGTGACTGGGATGATCCGTACCTCGATACCCGCAAGAGGTCGGCCCACACAGGTGCCGTCTCCCAGCGCGCTCAGGTCCGCCGACTCATGGAGGATCTGCGCCGACTGCACGGAGGAGATCGGCAGCGCCTCGGTGGCACCGTAGGTCACGTGGACCGTGGCGCTGCTGTCCAACACGGCACTCAGCTTCGCCACCAGCTCGGCCGGTACGGGGGCGCCCCCAGACACTACGCAACGCAGTGCCGGCAGTTCGGCGTTGTGGCACTCCAGGTGCTCGGCCAGGACGCGCAGCAAGGCCGGTGAGGCGAACATGGTGGACACATCGAAGCGGGTCAGCGCCGCCACCAGCAGGCCGGGGTCCGCGTGCGCCACCTTGGCCGGTGCTACCGGCGCCAGGACCAGGGTGGATCCAAAAAGCAGATCCAGAATCCCGTACAGGGGCAGTGTCACCAGCGAGACCTCCTCGCGGTGACGCCCGTGGGCGGCCTGGATCTGACGGGCCATCGCGGTGGCCATCGCGTGGGTGTACTCCACGCCCTTGGCGGGTCCGGTACTGCCGGTAGTGAAGCCGATCATCATCAGGTCGCTGCCGCGTATGGTGCGCGGCTGGTGCTCCTCGGCGGTACGCCGGCGAAGTCCCTCAAGGGTGTGGCCGCCCCAGAACCAGCGCCGGCCCAGCGTCACCGTGATCCGGATCGAGGCGAAGGTCCGCCATCCCAGGACCCGCACGGCGTGGGCGATCGGCGGGCCGATGAAAGCCTCCGCGCCCACCGTTCGGTAGCAGTGCAGCATGCGCCGCACCCCCATCCCCGGGTCCACCACAACCGGCACCGCGCCAAGGCGGAACAGAGCGAAGGCGAGCGCGAACAGCTCGGGACCGGGGGCGGCCATCAGCACGGTCCGCATGCCCTTGGTGATGCCGATCGCGGCCAGCTCGTTCGCCAACTGCTCAACCTGGGCCTGGAGTTCCTGGTAGGAGAGCTCCCGGTAGCGGACCTCGCCGCCGGCGATGCGGCCATCGGGTGAAATGATCGCGACCTTGCTCGGGAAGGCATCGGCATTATGCGCCAATTGGTCGGCCAGCGAGTCCTGCGATTCGAGACGGTAGTGCGCCAGCGATGTCACAGTGCGGTGTCTCCCGTTTCCAGCGGGGGCCGGTAGCTGGCGCATGCCGCGCTCAGCCCCGCCCCGGCGGTGACGAGCAGCAACTGCTCGGTGCCGGCGGGCAGGCCCGCCGCGGTAGCCTGCAGGTAGCCCAGGACCGGGCCCGCGGTATGCGCCTCGCCGGTGCCCTCCATCGAAGGACCAGGCGGGGCGGATGCAAGCACCTGGGCCGCGTCCAGATTCAGACAGGACGCCAACCGAGCGCCGAAGTCCGGCGCCGGGCGGCCGCAGAGGACCAGCGTCCGAGCCAGATCCAGGCCCTCGGCGCGGGCGTAGTCCGCGACAACCGAGGCGGTGAACTCGAGCAAGCGCTCCTCCCGGTCCGCATCCCGCACCACAGTGACCACCGCACGGCCGCCGGCCCCCATGGTCGCGGTCTCCAAATGGCCCGCAACCGCGGGATCCCCCTGCCGGCTCCACGTGCGCACCCGTCCGAATCCGCGGTCTGGTTGCGTGCCGCGTTCCAACAGCAGCGCGCCACCCAGATCCGCGTACGGGTACAACGGGTCATCGCCGGCACAACCGCCGGGGTGAACGTCCGCGGCCGTCACCAGAACCCGGTCGCAACTCGCGGTCTCCAGCAACGCCTGCGCCACCTGGACGGCGTTCAGCACACCACAGGCGCCGTTCATCAGATCGAAGGAGAACGCGGCAGGGCCGGGATTCGCAAGGTAGTCCAGGTTGATCCCCACCTCCTTCTGGATCAGCGCGGCCATGGCCGGCTCGAAGGTATTGGCCTCGCGATAGACGCCCACGTTGATCAGCGCGCCGACGGACTGCGGCGCCAGCCGTGCCGTGGCAAGGCAGTCGCGCGCAGCCAGCGCAGCCAGCCCTACCGCAGTGCACCCGCTCTGCCCAGCGGGAGGCAACACACCCGAGGCCGCCGTGATGACAGTGGTCACAGGTCACACCCCCAGGGTGGAGATCGTCGCGGACAGAGCACCGGTCACCACGCCCGAGGCGGCAGGAACCAGCAGGAACTTGGCGCCCTGGCGAGCGCTGCCCGCCTTCAAATGCTGCTGAAGCGTCAGGAAATGCGCGGTCGAGGCAGTGTTGCCAGTCCACGCAACGACATTCAGGGAGGGCGGCATCGCCACACCGAACTCCTCCTCCCCGGTAGCGTTGACGAACTCCACGAATCGGGTACCGACTTGATGCTGAATGATGTAGTCGAAGCCCTCATCCGCGAACGTACGTCCCTGCTTGGCCAGCAGGTCCCCGTGAAAGCTCGGCCACAGCCGCAGGCGGTCCCTCGTATGCATCTGCTTGTTGTCCGTATAGAGAGCGATGCCCTGGGTGCGGTCACTGGGCATCCCCATGCACAGATGCGCGTACTCCGCACACGTCATCAGGTCCACGTAGTGAATCCGATCGGCCTCGTCCACCGACTCGTCCAGGATCACCGCCGCCGCCGAGTCGCCCACCGACAGCGAGGCAAACTGCGGGTCATAGGAATCGGTCAGCTCCACCGCGGCGGTCTCGGAAATCTTCGTGGCCTGCTCGCCACTGACCACCAGACCATTACGCACCACACCCGCGCGAATCATCCGGTCCAGCAGGTAGACGCCGGTCATCATCCCGGCACAGGCGTTGGACACGTCGAAGTGGATCGCAGCATCGGCACCCAGCTCCTGCGACAGCATCCGGGCGAAGGAGGGCTCGAACGTGAACCGGCCGCCGTCCTTGAAACGGGTGATCGAGGCAGAGATGACCACATCCAACTCGGCTGCGGCATAACGAGAGTTGGCCAGGCACTCACGCGCCGCCTTCAGCGCCAGGCCATAGGAGTCCTCCCCCGCCTGCGGCGAAGGGTCGTAGACCCTTCGCTCGGCCACACCGGTGATCCGCTCCAGATCGACATCCGGGGTGCCGCTCACCCTCGCAAGGAGGTCCGCGGTCGACAACACCGTCGGTGGCAGATATGCCCCCAGCGCCTCGAACCGGCTACTACGCGTACTCGTCGTCATCGTCCCTCTCCATCTACGGTCTACCGGTCCAAATGCGCACCCCATGTCAACAACGCATGCCCGATACAGCCGGGACCGGCGCAACGCAGGAACGACGGACCCGGCGGTTCAGCGCGAAAAGCGAACAGGATCCCCCGGGTCGCCCGCGCAGGACTTCGCCCTCACCGCGCCCCCTGCCCGCCCGCCGCCTGGACCGGGCTCTGCCACATCCCCTGGGATACAGCGCTCCCGCGCGCAGTCCAAGCCGCTACCCGCACGCTCCGCGCGGGACCGCGCAGACTCCCTCAACGGTTGCGCTGCCCGCGCAGGAGCCAAGCAGCCCCGAGAGCCCTCACCATCGACCCTTCCCACCCAGTGCCATACAGGACCGGTGATCAACTTATCCACCGCACAGCACCAACGGACCCGCAGAAATGCCACATCCGCCACCGACCAAAGTCGATGACGGGCGCGGCTCGTGGCCGCGAACCAAGCGACGGGAGCGCATGGGACTATCAGGATTCCGGCTCTGTTCCGTAGTCGGTGACGCTGCGTCTCCGGCTGCAATCATGGGAGATGGATGGTTCCAACTCTCTTGTGAACGTGGTGTTTTCCGGGTTGTCGGCGTTGGTCGTCGAAGATGTGGTGGGTGGCGATGAGGTAGTCCGGGTGACGGCCCGGACCAGGGACGTCCCGGTGCCGTGCCCGGTGTGCGGGGTGCCGAACGCGAAGGTGCACGACTGTCACGGGCGGACGGTGGCGGACATGCCGGTGGACGGCCGCCGGGTAGCCGTCCGGATGAGAGTGAAGCGGCTGGTCTGCCCGGTGCTGGGCTGCCATCGGCAGACATTCCGGGAACAGGTCCCCGGGCTGCTGGAGCGCCTTCAGCGCCGTACTACCCGCCTAACCAGGCAAATCTCGCAGGTGCTCAAGGAGTTATGCGGCCGGGCGGCCGCCCGCCTCACACGAGCTCCAGCGATGCCGGTCGCCTACACCGCCGCCCTGCGCCTGCTCCAGCGCATCCACACTCCGTCGAGACCAGCGAGCGGATCGACGTCCTGCCGGACGCGGTGCAGGTCAGCAACAGGTGGCGCCTGTGGAGCAACCTGTGCGGCAAGGTCCTGGCCGAGGTTCGCTCCCACGCCGGCTGCTGGGCCACCGTCGTGGACCCCGCCCGGCCCGCAGGCGTACGCGAGCAGACCACCCGCGCGCGCTGGCAGCGGGTCCATCATCTCCTCGACCAGGGCGTCGGCCTGCTCGAATGCGCCCGCCGCCTCGACGTCGCCCTGAACACCGTCAAGCGCTACGCCCGCATGAAGGCTCGACCGCGCCGCCGTCGACGCCGGACTCACCCTCCCGTGCCACAACGGCCGCAGCTCGGGGGTGATCTGTGGCCGGCCCCAGGTGCCGCGCGGGCCGGATCTGCTCGGCCGGCCAGGCCTCGGAGTGCTCCCGCTCCACCCACGCTTGGCGACCGGCCCGCAATTTGTAGAACTGGAGAACCGGGCGAGGGCACGAACTGGCGGTGCGCCGTGCGCTCGCCCTTGTCCACGGACGTCCGTTCGCTGCGACCGACTCGGGTGCCGCCGTCTCTTCGGGCTCGCCAGGCGATCGGACACCTATCCACTCTGCGCCTCTCCGCGCTCTCCTCACGAACTCGGCGACGCCTCCGTGGAGGCCGGGACCGCGCTGCTCCAGGAACTGCTGCCATGTCCGGCGTCCGCCCGCTGGCGCTCGATCCGAACACCGCTGACGTACGAAGTCGTGGGCGCCCGGCAAGCACGCCGCCGGGCGCCGTCACACGCCCGGCGAGGTGTCAGGCCGGAGTGATCGCGTTCCACGTCAGCTCACGCTGGTAACCATGACGCCAACCGCGGGTGTGGACCGGGTCAGTTCGGGGGTAGTCCCCGGCCGGGGACATGGCGTCAACGTTCTGACCGCTGTCCCAGAAGGACTGCAGCGCGCTGGCGCCCCAGTCCTCTCCTCCTCCCCAGGACCACAGCTGGGCGTTCGCGCCCAGGCTCGAGGCGCCGGGGACCTCCATCACCACTGCGCCCTGGTTACCGCCGGTGTACGCCATCACCTGTCCCTTAGCCAGGTTGAGCAGCGTGAACTGGGATGAGGCGCCGAGCTCCATCCACATGCAGTAGGGGTTGGCGGTGCTGATCGGCTGCAGCCAGACCGACTCGTCGTTCGGGCTGGCACACAACACGTAACCATGGAAGGTGCCACTTTCGATCATGACCGTCCCGGGAGCGGCACTTGGGGCGGCCGAGGCGGCGGGCGCCCCAGCCAGGCACACCGCAGTGAGTCCAGCGGCTGCGAAGGCGGCACTGAGGGGGCGTCGGATGGCAGAGCCACGGCGAAGTCGTGTCACGAGGGATCACTCCTGCAGCTGGTCGGATGGCGAATGTGTTCGAGGGCACAGCCCGCACCTGGATGTGGTGGAGTGCCCATTTCCCAAGCCTGCAATGTGCACGACAAAGCTTGGGAATGCAGACACTACAAGCACCCCCGCATGTGCGGTATGGATATTCCGGCCACTCCCCCCCCGGGGGGGGGCGACAGCGCCGCTTGAAGGTGAGCCCTCCCATTCGATGGCCCCACATCGGCACTGCTCCCCCACTGGGACCTGGCTCTTCGCCCAGGACATCGAGTGGCCGCGCAGTGCACCCTCATGACCCGAACGGGAGAACCGGGGCGTCGACGACCCGACATGCCCCAGTCACAGGCCGACACGCTCGGTGGCCTGATCACGCCCCTGAGTGATCGATCCCTGGAGCTTGAACGTTCATCTGCCGACTGGCCGGGCACTGCCCGCTGCTGCAGTGCTCGGCCAGGCGATCCGCTTGGACATCGACTCCAGGATGAAGCGGGTCCACGGGGAAGCTGACACGCCGTTGCACAGCGCCCTACCCTGGTGCCGCCGTCGCTTTCACCCTGGGCGCCATGGGATATCAACTTGACCCCCGGGCTTGCGGGTAGGGCGCGGCTGACTGCCGCGTGGCCTCCCACGTCCGAGTCACCTACCCCGCGATCCACGCGGCCTCGCCCCTGCGGGCGATATTGCGGGATGCATTGTGGTCCGCGTGCATGATCACACCGCAGGCGCGGCACGCGAACGTCGCTTGATCGACGCGGTTATGGCGCCCTCATGCCACCTGGTCGCTCGCGGACGGTGCTTTCGAAGGGATTTCGCGAGCACCCAGGCAACACGAACCGGGGCTTCGCACTGCTCAGGACCACCGCGGCGCTGCCCCCGGCTGCCGCATGTCCATTCTCGGCCGAAGGCCGTGGCTGCGGCAACGGACCGTGGGGAAGGCCGTACGGGGAGCCGCAGGTTCACCGATCCACGGTTCTTCGCTGGCGAGCGCAGCTGCTGCGGTCTCTGACCGTCCAGCGGCGCGGGCCGGGGTTCCGGCGCCAGGGCGGGCCGCTGGCGGAAGGCGAGGTGGGCCGTCGCCGCAGCCCGCGCGCATGCGGCCGGTCGCACCGCGAGGCGCGGTTGATCGGTGTTGTGCCGGATGCCAGCAGGCCGCCCTGTACGGCGGGGATCAGCGAGATAGCTGGGCGACGCGGGTGATCACTTGGGCGGTGCGGGCTGCCGCCTGCTCAGGAGCGGGGGTGCCCTGGACGATGTGGCTGATCGTCAGGCGGATCGCGGTGTCCGCTGCCAGGGAACGCGAGTGCGCGTCCATGGCGGGCCAGGCCTGGGCGAGGTAGGCGTCGAGCATGGTGGCGGCAGTATCGAGGAGGGGTTCAGGCCGGGTGGTGAGGTGGTCGAGCAGGTCGCGATCGCCCCTGTGTTCGACGCTGACGATGGCCTTGACGAGCGGATTGTCGGCGGCGTGCCGCAAGGCGTAGGAGATGGCCGCGTGCGCCGCGCTCTCGAGGTCCTCGCGGTGGGCGTCGAGTTGCTCCTGCACGCCCAGCAGGAAGCGTTCGGCCTCGCGCAGGATCAGGGCCTGCCCGAGGGCGTCCTTCGAGCCGAACTCGGTGTAGACGGTCTGCCGGCTCACTCCTGCGGCCGAGGCGGCGGCGGCCATCCGCAGCCCGCTCCAGCCGTCGGCCGATACGAGGTCATAGGCCGCGTCCAGCAGGCGTTCCCGGAGCAGGGAGCGAACGGTCTCACGGAAGCGGGTCATTGGCGTCAGCATAGCGAATCCGCTGGTCCGCCCCACGAAGCGGGTCCGCAGTTGCCGCCTGCCGCAGCTCGCACAATGGTTGACATATACGGCCTGTGTGTCTAGTTTCTGGACACTCAATCTAATTTTGTCCATCCAGGTGAGAGGGAGAGCATGGCAGCGGTGAGCATGGAGGCGCGGGCGTGGCGGTGGCATGACCGCAAGCGATACCTGTGGCCGCTGGGTCTGGTGGTCCCGCTGTTCCCGTTCCTGGCGTGGGCCCTGGTGGATGCCACCGGGCTCGGCCTGTTCTGGTGGACAGGGGCGCTAGTCGTCTACGGGCTGTTCCCGCTGCTGGACCAGCTGTTCGGCAAGGATTCGCACAATCCTCCCGACAGCGTCCTGGCGTACCTGGAGCAGGACCGCTATTACCGGTGGTGCACGTACCTCTTTCTGCCCCTGCAGTATGTCGGCCTCGTCGTGGCCTGCCGGCTGTGGAGCGCGGGAGGGCTGTCCCTGCTCGACAAGACGGGGCTGGCCGTCACGGTCGGCATGGTCGCCGGCATCGGCATCAACACCGCGCACGAGCTGGGACACAAGAAGGACACCCTCGAGCGCTGGCTCTCGAAGATCGCTCTGGCTCAGAGCGGTTACGGCCACTTCTACATCGAGCACAACCGCGGCCACCATGTGCGGGTCGCCACCGCTGAGGATCCGGCCAGCTCCCGCCTGGGAGAGACGTTCTGGCGCTTCCTGCCCCGCACCGTCACAGGCAGCCTGCGCTCGGGCTGGCAGCTGGAGAGGGCGCGGCTGCAGCGGCTCGGCAAGCGGCCCTGGAGTCTGCGTAATGACGTGCTCAACGCCTGGGCCATGTCGCTGGCAGTGTTCGGCATCCTGGTCATCGTCTTCGGAGTTGCCGTCCTGCCCTTCCTGCTGCTGCAGGCGGTCATCGGCTTCTGCCTCCTGGAGGCGGTCAACTACCTGGAGCACTACGGCCTGCTGCGCCGCAAGACCACCAGTGGACGCGACGAGCGCTGCACCCCCCAGCACAGTTGGAACAGCGACAACATCGCCTCCAACGTCTTCCTGTACCACCTCCAGCGGCACAGCGACCACCACGCGAACCCCACCCGGCGTTACCAGGCGCTGCGCCACGATGAGCGGGCCCCGGAGCTGCCCTCGGGCTATGCCACCATGATCCTGCTCGCCTATCTCCCCCCGGTGTGGCGCCGTGTGATGGACCACCGGGTGCTGGCCCACTACGCCGGCGACGTGACCCAGGCGAACATCCAACCCGCCAGGCGCGCCGCGGTCCTTGCCCGCTACGGGGCCGCCCGATGAGTCGCTACCGCTGCCCGTGCTGCGAGTACGTCTACGATGAAGCCGTCGGCGCGCCCCGCGAGGGCTACCCGCCCGGCACCGCATGGAGCGCGCTGCCAAGTGACTGGGTGTGCCCCGACTGCGCGGTGCGGGAGAAGCCCGACTTCGCGCCCACACCGGACTGAACGCTTGCGCCAACCCGACGAAGCATGTCAGTCCGGGGCAGGCCCCAGGTTCACCCGGCGAGCACGCAATTTTCCGTCCGCGGGGAGCGATTTTTCGCTTATCTTCGCCAGCGTCAGCCGGCCGTCGCGCAAGCGGAACGCACTGGACGTGTACTCGGCGCAGTTGCGGGACTGCTTCCGGGACTTGAACGTCGGGCATGAAGCCTGCTTCGCCCAGAAGTTGGTGAACGCTTCCTGCACGTGCCGAAGCGTCTGCTGCAACGGGACCGACGACACCTCAGCGAGGTAGGACAGTTCCTCGGTCTTCTTCCACGCTGTCAGCATCGCGCTGGTGGCGCTGCAGTTGACCCGATCCTGCCGCTGCTGCCACGCGGCAGTACGTGCCTCAATCGCCAGGTTGTACACCTTTTTTCCTCACGCAGCCCAGACGCCGGGCCGCCTTCACAGCGAACCGACCTTCCCCCACCCCGCCACGCGGGAATCCAATCCCTCCCCGGCCCAAAGCCCGGGGTTTCCCTGGAGGTAACCGATGAAGAGCTGGCAGTGCCTGGTGTGCGGCTGGATCTACGACGAGGAACACGGCTGGCCCGAGGAGGGCATCGCAGCCGGCACCCGCTGGCAGGACATCCCCGACGACTGGTCCTGCCCGGACTGCGGAGCTGCCAAGGCGGACTTCGAGATGATCGAGATCACCCGTGCCTGAGCCGATGGTGGTGATCGGCAACGGCATCGCCGGCTCCACCGCTGCCCTCACCCTGCGAGCCGAGGGGTATCGTGGCTCGATCGTGTTGATCGGCCAGGAGCCTGATGCCCCGTACCGCAGGCCGCCGCTGTCCAAGGGCTTCCTGCGCGGCGAGATGGCAGCACAGAGCTTGCGGTTGTACACATCGGACACCTGGACGCGGCTGGATATCAAGCTGCTTACCTCGACCACTGTCGCCGCCATCGACACGCGGCGGCGCACCGTCGACCTCGGTACCCGCGCGCCGTTGCCCTACGACCGGCTGTTGCTGGCTACTGGGGCGTACCCCCGCCCGTGGCCCTCGGCGCACAGGTTGGCGGGCGTCCACACGCTGCGTACCCTGGGCCAAGCTCGTGCCCTGAGTAGGCAACTCACCCCGGGCGCCCGTCTCCTGGTGATCGGGGCCGGGATGATCGGCCTGGAGGTCGCCGCCTGTGCCCGTGTCCGGGACTGCCAGGTCACCGTCATCGAGGCGGCGCCGCACCCGCTGGCCCATCTTCTGCCCGCGGAGGTGTCCGCCCCTCTCACCGCGTTGCACCGCGCTCGAGGTGTGGGGCTGCACACCTTCGTTCATCTGCAGGATCTGAGTGCGGGCGACAACGGCGTTCTGACCGCGACCGACCGGTCCGGGCGCAGTTGGGAGGCCGATGTTGTCGTGGTCGCAACCGGCACGCGTGCGAACGCCGAGCTCGCCGGGGAAGCCGGGCTGGCCGTCGATGACGGCATCGTGGTGGATCGCTACTGCGCCACCAGCGAGCCGGGCATCTTCGCAGCCGGCGATGTCACCAGTCAGCCCGATGCCCTCCTGGGCGGCCACCGCCGCATCGAGCAATGGGCCAACGCCCAGGAACACGGTGTCGTCGCGGCCCTCAACATGTTGGGCAAGCCGATGGCCCATGTGCCGCTGCCCTGGTGTTGGACCGATCAGTTCGGCACGAAAGTCCAGATCTGCGGATGGCCGCTGGCCGCCGACCGCACAAGGCTCAGTGGCGATGTCGACGCCCGAGACTTCACCGCGACCTTTCATCGCGAGGGGCTACTGATCGGCGCGGTCTGCTTCAACCGCCCTGCCCAGTTCCGCGATCTGCGCCACCAGATCACCCTCACGCTCCCCGCTGTGGACGGGGATGGCCCCGGGTGAACCGGCGGCCTTGCAGTGCTGTTTGACGGTCGGCGGCCGAGCCCGTGCTTCACGCCCAGGATCTGGGAGGTGTCTTCCTGCGCCTGTTTGCGGTGTCATTCGGCCCCAGGGTCGCGACCGTCCGCCGTAGGGACGCCGATGGGCGGGCCGGGCTGTGCCCGGCGGCGGGCCGGTTCGCGCCCGGCGGGCTGCTCGGCGCGTTCGCCCGGACTCACGCTCAGGGCCGGGAAGCTCTGCGGCTGCCCGCGCTTGACCAGCACCTCCCTCCCCTCGTGCAGCAGCCGCACTCCCTCACCCTCACGCACGGTGTAGGTGACCTCCTCACGGCCGATGTCGACCCTGATCAGGCTGTTCCGCACGCGCAGGCTGAACGCCAGGCGGGTCAGCCCGGCGGGCAGCAGTGGCCGCAGTGCCAACGCCTGTCCGTAGTCGCGCAATCCGCCGAAGCCCGCCACCAGCGCGAGGCAGGCACCGGCCAGCGAGGCCATGTGCAGGCCGTCGCGGGTGTTGCCGCCCAGGTCGTGCAGGTCCATCAGGGCGGCCTCGGCGGTGTAGTCGTAGGCCAGGTCGAGCTGGCCCACCTCGGCCGCCATCACGGCCTGGGCACAGGCTGAGAGCGAGGAGTCACGTACCGTCAGGCGCTCGTAGTAGGCGAAGTTGCGGGCCTTCTGCTCGGGCGTGAAGGCGTCGCCGCGGAACAGCATGGCGAGCACCAGGTCGGCCTGCTTGACCACCTGCTTGCGGTACAGGTCGAAGTACGGGTAGTGCAGCAGCAGCGGGTACTTCTCCTGCGGGGTGTTCTCGAAGTCCCAGACCTGGTGGTCGGTGAAGCCGTCCGCCTGGGGGTGGACGCCGAGCTTCTCGTCGTACGGGATGTGCATCGCCTTGGCCGCGTCGCGCCAGGCGGCCATCTCCTCGGTGTCCACCCCCAGGGCGGCGGCCTCCAGCTGGTGTCCCTGGGCGCACTCGGCCGCGGCGCGCAGGTTGGCCTGGGCCATCAGGTTGGTGAAGACGTTGTTGTCGGCGATGGCGCTGTACTCGTCGGGCCCGGTGACGCCCTCGATCCGGAAACGGCCCTGCGCGTCGTGGTGGCCGAGCGAGCGCCACATCCGAGCGGTCTCGACCAGCAGCTCCAGGCCGTAGCCGCGCTCGAACTCCACGTCCCCGGTGACCCGGACGTAGCGGACCACGGCGACCGCGATATCCGCTCCTATGTGGAAGGCCGCGGTGCCGGCCGGCCAGTACCCGGAGCACTCCTCGCCGTGGATCGTTCGCCATGGGAACACCGCGCCGGCCAGGCCCAGTTGGGCGGCCCGCTCGCGGGCCAGCGGCAGCGTGCTGTGCCGCCAGCGCAGCGCCTGGGCCACCGCCGCGGGTAGGCAGTAGGTGAGTACCGGCAGCACGAAGGCCTCGGTGTCCCAGAAACTGTGCCCGTCGTAGCCGGGGCCGGTCAGCCCCTTGGCGGGGATCGCCCGCTCCTCGATCCTGGCGCTGGCCTGCAGCAGGTGGAAGAGCGCGAACCGGACCGCCTGCTGGAGTTCGACGTCACCGTCGATCTCGATGTCGCTGGAGTCCCAGAAGTCGCCCAGGAACTCCTTCTGCTCGGCCACCAGGCCGTCCCAGCCGGAGTAGCGGGCGGCGGTGATCGCCGCCTCCACCTGGTCGCGCACGGCCGGCAGCGAGCGGGTGGCCGACCAGCCGTAGCCGATGAACTTGGTGACCCGCAGCCGCTGGCCGGGCCGCAGCACCGTGGTGGCGCTGACCCTGGCCTGGTCGCGCCGGGCCTCGGAGGTGACACTCACGCCCTTGGGGCCCTCGATGAGGTGGTCCATGCCGGCCGCGATCCGCAGGCCGCTGAAGCGGGTGCGGTGCACCAGGGTGGCGTTGGTGCCGTGCGCGTGGTGCGCCTCGGCGACCAGCGGCGCCTCGAACACGGCGGCCGCCCGCGGATCGCTGCTGCCCTCGGGGAGTTGCTCGTTGGCGACCAGCTCGGACTGGACCACGATCCGGACCGGACCGTCGACCGCCTCGACCTCGTACTGCACCGCGGCGATCGCCCGCTGGGTGAGCGAGACCAGCCGGGCCGAATGGATCTTGACGGTCCGCCCCGCTGGCGAGGTCCACTCGGCCTCGCGCCGCAGCACGCCCTCGCGGAAGTCCAGCGAGCGGCGGTGGCCGCGCAGTTCGCCGTACCGCAGGTCAAACGGCTCGTCGTCGACCAGCAGCCGGATCAGCTTGCCGTTGGTGACGTTGATGACGCTCTGCCCGGACTCCGGATAGCCGTAGCCGCCCTCCGGGTAGGGCAGCGGGCGCAGCTCGAAGACACCGTTGAGATAGGTGCCGGGCAGGCCGTGCGGCTCGCCCTCGTCCAGGTTGGCGCGCAGGCCGATGTGGCCGTTGGAGAGTGCGAAGACGGATTCCGCATGGGCCAGCCCGAGCGGTTCCAGGCCGTGCTCGACCATCGCCCAGGGATCGAAGCTGAAGGCGTTCGCTGCGCTCACTCGGATTCTCCTTCGTCGGCTGGGGGTCGCAGGCAGGGCAGCAGAGGCGCCGCCCGTCACGAGAGCCTGGCCGGGAGGCGAAGCCGCGGCACGCGGCCGGCTCCAAGGACAAGACGGCGTGGGCGGTGCGTTCATGACGGCGCGCAGAGTGCACCCCAGGGGCCCTGCCCGTGTGCCGACGGGGCAGCACCGCATCCGGCCGTACCTCCTTTCACCGGTTCGGAGGCGGTGCCCGCTCCCGTCTGGCCCAGCGGACAGCCCTCGGATCGTCATGACCAGCCTCGGGTGGGCTCCCTCCGGTGTAGGCAAGCTGATGTGGCTTGATCCAGGCCGTCGCTACACTTCAGAGGGAGCCATGCAGACCGGTTCAGTGGCAGTAGTTCTCGGCACCCGCCCGGAGATCATCAAGCTGGCTCATGTGATCCGGATCCTGGGTCCGCTGGCCCACGTCATCTACACGGGCCAGCACTACGACCGGACGCTGTCGGGGGCGTTCTTCGACACCTTCAAGCTCAACAATCCTGACAAGAGCATCCTTGGCGTGGGCGGTGCCTCGCGCGGTACCCAGGTCTCTGCCATCGTCAAGGAGCTGACCGCCATGTTCACGCGCCGCGCCCCGTCGGTCGTCGTCGTCCAGGGCGACACCAACAGCACCCTGGGCGGGGCCCTGGCGGCCGAGTGCAGCGGAGTGCCGGTGGTCCATGTCGAGGCGGGTCTGCGGTCCTTCGACCGGTCGATGCCCGAGGAGATCAACCGGCGGCTGGTGGGGTCGGTGGCCGCACTGCACTGCGTGCCGACCCCGGGCAACCGTCGCAACCTGCTCGCCGAGGGCGTCTCGGACCGCCTAATCCAGCGGACCGGGAACACCGTTGTGGAGGCCACACTCGAGTCGAGACCAAGTGCCGAAATGGCGCGCAGGCTGCTGGGGCGCTACGAACTGGCCGACGACGGCTATGTGCTGGCCACGATCCACCGGCCCGAGAACACCGACGACCCCCAGCGGCTCGCCGCGCTCCTGGAGTCGCTGCACTCCCTGAAACTGCCCGTCGTCTTCCCGGTCCACCCTCGCACCCAGGCGGCCGTACGGCGCCACAAACTGACCAAGCTGACGAACGGCCTGCGCCTGCTGCCGCCCCTGGATCATCCGCGCTTCCTCGCGCTGGCCGCTCACGCCCGGCTGCTGGTGTCCGACTCCGGAGGAGTGCAGGAGGAGGTGACCGTGCTGAAGAAGCCCCTGGTGGTGGTTCGCAACTCCACCGAGCGCCAGGAAGCGGTCGACGCCGGGTTCGCCGTCGTGGTCCAGCCCGGACGGCAACTGCACGACGCGGCCTGCGCCATGATCGACGACGATGGACTGGCGCGCCGCCTGGCCGATACCCCCTCCCCGTTCGGCGACGGGCTCGCGAGCACCCGCATCGCCACCGCGGTGTGCGCGCTGGCCAGCACCGGCGTCCGCTGAACAAGGGCGGGCCCGCCGAACGGCCCGCTTCCCGACGGCGTGCACAGTGCTGTCGGTGCTTGCCCCGCTCCGGGAGACCCGATCAGGCAGGAGCATGAAAGAACAGCAGTCCCGTGCGCGTGAACGCATCCAAGCGTTCCGTCCAGCATCGATGGAGGTCAGACGATGGCAGAAGACCACGCCCTCGCCCAACCCGCCAGGGGCCCGTTTGTGATTGACTTCCACCGCCTCACCCGGCCGGGGGCCGACCCGCGCTGGGCCTATGGGGTCTTCAAGTCCCGGTGCTGGACCGAGGAGGAACGCTATCTCGGCAGCCTGTGGTGGCACCGGCTGCGTGCCGGGTTCCCCCGCTCGACCAATGATCCCAACATCGCCTGGAACGACACGGGATGCACCGTGGGGATCGGCTACGACCTGCAGACCCTCCTCGAGCTGTACCCGGTCATCCACCGCAACCTCCTCAGGATCGCCCTCTGGAGCGAGGACTGGTGCGGGCGCCTCTACTACGCTGCCGCCGTCCTGACGGGCGTGCCCCGCTCAGAACAACTCGCTGCACGCGCCACCGAGCTGTTCACCACCGATCGGCACCGCAGGACACGAGCCTGCAAGACGGCTCACCTCGATGCACATGCGCAACAGGTTTGCCACGCCTACGACTTCGCCGCCTACGACCGCCTCTTCCCCCCAGCCCGCGTACAGGCCCTGGCCCGTGCCGCGCACGACAGCGACCCCGCCACCGCGCTGAGGACCCTGCTGAGCGGCCAAGGCCTCATCCTGGCGGACTACCACGCGTGCCCTCACACCATGGGCTTCACCGTGGACCACCTGGGCGAGCTGCACCAGGCGGGCGTACGTACGCTCTACGTCGAATTCCTGCGCGCCGGCCTCTACCAGGAACTCACCGACGCCTACCTGCGCCACGGCCGCATGGACCCCCGCCTGCACGCCCTGCTGGTGCGGGCCGATACGCACTGGGGGCACAACGGGCGAGAACGGCTCCTGCGCCAAGCCCGACAGATGGGAATGCGAGTCGTGGGCCTGGAGACGGCGGTGACGGTCGACCTGCCGATCGCCACACCTCAGGACCGCCTGCGCCGCGCACGGTCGATGAACGTCAACGCGACGCAGATCATCCAGGACGACCGCCGCACAACCGGGCCGGAAGCGGGAAAGTACGCCGTCCTCATCGGCATCGCCCATGCCCATACCCACCGTGGAGGCATCCCGGGCCTGTCCCAGCTTCTCGGCGTGCCAGCCGTCACCGCGCGACCACTCAAAGAACGCGGCCTGGTCCCGCACCTGCTGCAGGAGGACCCTGCCCTCCGCCACGACCAACCGACCCCGCCCGGGCACAACGGCCCGGCGGGCCGCGACGACGCGGCACGCGGCTGCAACCCGCTCCCCTCCCCCTCCCGACAGACGCCTGCCGCTACCCCCGGCGATAGCGGGCCCCTTGCGACCTGGGCACGAACCAGTACCCGAGAGGAACTGCCATGGGTGGCAGCCTGACGAGCGACCTCCTGCTCTTCTTCGGCTCCCTTGTCATCACCACGGGCCTCATGATCGCCGTCCACCGGCGTCTGACCGTGGAGCGCCGCGTCCAGTACAACGAAGTCGCCGGCTTCATCTTCGCGGTGATCGCAGCGGTGTACGCCGTCACCACGGGGCTGGTGGCAGTCACCGCCTGGGAGTCACTGTCCACCAGCCGTACCACCGTCCAGAGCGAGACCAACAGCCTCATGGACCTGTACCTGGTCGCCGCCGGCCTCCCGCAGCCCGCACACACCCAGATCCAGACCACCACCCGCCAGTACGCCCAGACCGTGCTGACCTCGGAATGGTCCCTGATGACCCACCACCACCAGGCCAGCCCCGCGGCATGGACGGAACTGGACAGCATGTCGGCGGTACTCGCCTCCGTCCACCCCGCCGACGAAGGAAGCCAGGCAGCGCTGGACCGCTGCCTGGACCGCCTGCAGGAAGTCTACGACGCACGGCGCGACCGACTGGCTGCAGCACAAGAAGGCCTGCCCGGATACCTGTGGATCATCCTGATCACCGGCGGCGTGGTCACCATCGGCTTCACCTTCCTCTTCGGCCTCTCCACCGACTTCGCCCAAGCAGTCATGGTCCTGTGCCTCACGAGCACCATCGCCCTGCTGCTCCTGCTGACTCATGAGATGGCCCTGCCCTTCACCGGAGTCCTGCGCGTGCGCCCGGACATGTTCCAAGAGGCGCTCGACCGCTTCGGCGGCACATGAAACCTGCACCAACGAGACCCGGCCGGGCCCGCGACGGCCTCCGCTCCCCTGCCATGCCCAGGCGAGGACGGGCCACGCCCTGGCGCCTCTCACCAGGGCGTGGCCACCGATGCGGTTCTGGGCCAGCTGGCGGTGCCCGCCGCCGCGGGCCCCGCCAGTTGGCCAAGTCGGTATTCATCCCGATGCGCTGCGGCTGCCACACCGGCCACAGTAGGAGGCAGCCTGTAGTAGTCCTCCAAGAGAGGTGGTGGTACTGCGTGGCGGACGGCACCGGCAGCAGAGCCCTCCCCCATGCCTCTCATGGAGAGCCGCTGCCCTGCCATCAGAACGGCGGGCCTGTACGGATATCCTCCATCGAGCTTGGCCTATGGGTGGAGAGAGCGGTGTCCGTCCAGGCCCGCGCGAACAACTTGACAGGCCTGCGGGCCCAGCACCGCTCACAACTCATCCTTCACCAAGGCACGGATCCGACTATCCGGGCATTCGGCGCCATGGTCAAGGACGAGCTCGTCGGATTCAGCTACGGCGCGCCGACGTGTCAACAATGGCACTGGGTACGCCTTTTCCAGGAGGCGCTGAGCGCATGGGACCATCCCGTCGATCTTGAGGACTCCTTCGCCGTCCTCGAACTCCATGTACTCCCCCACTGGCAGTGCCACGGGATCGGAGAAGCCCTCCTGCGCTCGCTGTGCGCCGTGGCCACCGAGCCGTGGGCCGTACTCACCACGCTGTCGCCCGCCCGCCCGGCCCACCGGCTCTACCAGAAGCTCGGCTTTTGCGATCTGGCCCCTCCTGGGCATATCAGCGGCAAGAGCTACACGCTCATGGGGCGCCCCCTGCCTTTGCCGCCCCGTGGCCTGCCGCCGTGGTGTCGCTGATTCGCGCGAATCCGCCCGGGCCCGTCAGGACGGGTCAAGTGGACGAGGTCGCATCGAGGTAGACAGCTCCCATCCGCACCAGCAACGGAAGAGAACGCAGGACGTGGGACAGGATGTCCTCGGGCACCAGCGCCCCGCTGTCACGCCCATATGTGTCCCCGCGATCGGCGACAGCGCAGCAGTTGGCCCACAGGTTCGTCTCCATCGCCGCGTGCATGAGCACCGCGTACAGCGTCGCGGTGACTGTCAGCAGCGGCCGTCCGGGGGTGCCGAGCAGGAACGCTTCGGGGTCCCCGGCGGTGTTGCCCAGTCCCCGCATCGTCAGGCAGCAGCGGCGGGTGGCAGCGAAATCGATCGCGTTGCCGCCCGAGGGATCAATGATCTGGATAGCCTCCTCCCTGCGCAAGGTGGCCAGGATCTGCTGCGCCCCGCCGATCTCGGCTGCCGCGAGGTCCTGTTGGAACTTGGTGGTCACCGACTTCTCGCCCGGGCCCGGATCGGTGAAGCTGGCGATCCGCCACGCCGTGTAGGCCGCCTCGGGCAGGTGGATGAACCTCGAGCCGATTCGGATGATGTAGGGCGGTTCCGCTTGGCCGTCCGCACCGTACAGCGGGCCGAAATCCTGTCCGACGGGCAGGAGTACACGAGCAGCCGGCATGTCACTACCTCAATCGGATCGAGCATGGCAACGGGCGTGAGAACCTGCCTGGCTTGGTGGGTGGGTGGGCCAGCGTCTCCGCGGCCCTGTCTCGCCTGGCCCTTGATGTCGGGTCGGGTGAAGAGAGCAGCGATACCCACGCCAGAGTTAACGGACATCTCACCGCCAGGTTCGTGGACGTCCGGCGGGCCGCCTCGGGGCTCGCCGGCACCTGGTCCTCACAGTGGCGTCCCGGCCGCGGGCCCCGGCCTGCCTCTCGGGTCCGATGGCGCCGGCAGGGACAAGGATCCCGCCAAGGAACGGTGTCGGTGCCTGCGGCCCGTGGGGCATCGAGCGGATCACCCCTGGGACGGGCGGCGTACTGGCTTTCCTGGGCGCCTGGGCCCGCGGGTACCGTGTACGTGCCCGGTCCGTGCAGATGGGCCAGCCCGTGCTCCTGACACCGCCACTGGCGGGTACCTCCACTCTCACCTCGATGGCGCCTGCCGCACCGGGCATGGGTCCACGACGGCGGCCGATTACGTGCCCTGCCATTCAGCAGCAGCGATCGCCGACCCTCGTCGCAGTCCATCTCTGAGGAGCTCAGCACCCGCCCGTTATGACGCCACCCGCACCAGGCACACCCCACCCGCACGCCCCGCTGTCCACGCCGACTCTGCAGGATCCGACCCGACTGGCTGCGCGGTTCAGGCCACCGGCGACCGCGTGAGGAGAGCGGTTGTCCCGGGAAGGGGCGGTTTTCTGGGTCGGGCGCGTCACGGCTCGGCCCGAATTCGCTCTCCTGGGGCAGGGGCTCGCCCCCAGGGGCCGGCTCCTCGCCGAACCGCTAAACGGAACGGTTCAGGGCCGGCCTCATGGGGCTCAGAGGAGCTCCCAGTACGCTCAGTCTTATAGCGACAACATACAACCAACAAAATCTGATGGTCTGGCAGTTTTCTTTTCCCGTCGGTCAAGCGTGCACGGCGGAGCGGTTCATGCTGTGGCCTGGAACCCGGAGCGCGGGCGCGAGACGGGAATGACTCCAGCATCCCAGGGGAGGTACCAACCTTCTTGCCCGGCCACTGGGATCCGCGGTGAAGGCCTGCGCGCTCCCAGCTGCGGCCACCGGTGGCAACGCAGGTTGGGATGCAGCCGGAGCGGGAACCGTTGGCAGCAGGGCCCGTCATGCTCGAGGGCGGGCTCGGCCCCTGGAGTCGCCCGGACAGTCTCCTCTCGGGGGACAGGCTCAGGGTCTGCCGAGCGGTGGGACCGGCCCTCGGATCGCGGCCTGAGGCGCCAGAGGAGGACGAATGCTGCCGCAGCCTTTGGGGGCCGCTGCAACCGGTACCGCCGGGCTGGCACAGACCGCTGGCGCTACGGGTGTATCCAGCTCCAGGTCCGGTGGCGAGTTGAGGCCCAGAGCGGTGGCCGCCACCAGCACAACACCAGTACCCAGCCGGCCCGCCCACGCCATCAGCCCCGCCAACGGACCAAGATCCGTCACCATATTCACCAACTGCCCACAGCCTCCTACCACATCACACCCGAATTGCCACACCTGACGAACCAACCCACCCCCACCCCGGAACAGCCCTACCGCACCCACCAACACCGGCACCACTCCCGCATGCAACGTCCGCTCCACATGACGCACCTCCGCGAACGCCACACGACACTCCCCACACTCACGCAGATGCTGCTCCTGACCACGCGAGGACTCCTCACTCAAAGCACCCCGCGCATGAGCACCAAACCGTTCCACAAACCGCCGACACCGCTGACGCCCCTGCCGCACATGCTGCGTCAAATACGCCCGACGCAACCCCTCACGCGCCCGATACGCCAACGCCGACACCGCATTGGGCGACAACCCCAACGTCTCAGCGACCCTCGCCGGCTCCTCCCCATGAACCTCCGTCCGCCACAACACCGTCCGCCACCGCTCCGGCAACGTCCCAAACGCCCGCAGCACCGTCGCATACTCGAAAAGCGCCAGAACATCAGCACTCGCCGCCGGAGCACACTCCCGCTCCGGCACATCCGCCACCGGATACGTCTGCGCAGCCGCCCGACCCGCCTCCACCGCAATCCGCCGAATCGTCGTCAACAAGTACGGCACAAACGACGTCGAAGGACCCGATCCCCGCGCCAACGTCTGCAAAATCCGCGTAAACGCCTCCGCCGTCAAATCAAACGCCTCGTCCGGCGAGCGCGACACCCCCCGCGCATACCGCAAAGCCGTCCGATGATGCCGACGAAACAACTCGCCATAGGCATCACGACCACCCGCCCGCACCAGATCCAGAAGCCGAGCATCCGGCACATCCTTCAGATCCCCGCAGACCGCACCCGCGTCAACATCAACATCAACATCCACAGACGCAGCCTGCGGGAAGGGAAACGGTGTCGGCACAAAGCCTCCAGTACAAGCTCGATCCGAGGCGCCCCGGAAAACAACGCCGCGCACAAGTGGTCACCGACCAGGCACCTCACACGGAGAACACCCAACCGAACAGCAGCCGCAGAACGAGCACCCGCCCTACTCCCACCACGGCAACCCACCACCCGCAGCCCTCGACCCGACGCCGATGACGCTTCCCTGTGTAGGAGACAAAAGACATCGTTGCAACAACGCAGACAGTGTCGTGCATCAGCTTGGCTGCAGCACACCACCAAGAAGAGTGACACACCCCCAAACCCCGTCATGACCAACCCCCCACCCCCTCACACCCGCCCCACCCCGCCCCCAACCAAACACCCAAAACCCAAACAACACCCGGCATATTCCACCAGCAACCCCAAAACACACCACCCCCCACCCACAACAAGAACCACCGGATCGCACTCCCGACCGAGTTCCGTACTCGCGACCCCGGCGCATGCACCCGCCGGCGCACCAAAGTCCTTACCCGATGCATCGGTACGCGCCGGGCGGAACCTCGAGACCCCGCGGCAAACCAGCCGCCTCGTGCCCATCACCGGTCTGCAAACGCGGCGTCAGCGGAATCGCACTCGGGCCTCGCAGCACCTGCGGTCCGAGCCAGGTCGGCAGGCGCCCGGCCCGCAGGTGAGCCCACCCAACGCACCGACGTCAAAACAGCGCCATCACGCAGACCCGGGTCACGCGAGCGGCGCCGTTGACCAAACAGCGCTGACCGAGTGCCCAGGGCGCGCCCCGCGCCCCGTGCGCCCCACTGCCACGCGGACCGACCTGGTTACCAGTTCGCCTGACCCACTACCCACCTCGCCAGGCTTCGTATACCGCCCAGCCCTGTGGCCCCCGGGTAGCATCGCCAGGGGGCTGCGATCTCTCGCTCGGGTCGCCAATGCGCCCGCGTCGCGGGCTCGAAAGCGGGGCGCATGGAACATCAACCGCGCCGCGCGAGGAAGCGTGCTCCGCCCTGGCTCTATCCGGCCGGGAGGGGGATCGACACCGATGCGAACCCGCCAGGGCAGCGACACGCACGGCGCGCCCGCTCCGCCGTACGCCGGTCGACATGGGATGGCGTGGACAGACAGCACGCGGGAGTTCGGCCTGGTCGTGACGCGTAGCGGCCCCAACTTCCATACACCTGCCCGAATGTGAGCCTGGGTTTTCGACCGGAACAGTCTCGGTGCATGGCGTCAGCGGCCGCGCCCGTCATGCGCGTCGGGCCAGGACGCGGTACCTCAGCAGCCCTCACGAGGCAGCGCCCTCACGCGGCGGGCAGTTGACGGTATGCCAACGACTCGTAGGCGGCAAGTACGCCGCTGCGGGCAGTACCGGGCATAGACTTCAGATGGCGAACCCGGGAACGACCGTAGCTCAAGCGACCGAAAACAGAATTGCCAAAAACACGATGGGGCGACTATTTACCGCTCGCGTCACCGACCGCCGTCTTCGGATTCTTACCTAGCAAGTCGGCACTGCCATATCCCTACGCCTATCGAGAGGGCCAGGAATGCCTGAGGCGCACGCCAGATCGGGGGGCGCGATTGCAAGCACTCCTGATCCGGACCCTTGTGGAGCTGAGCATGGAACGAGGTCATTCGCCCGCAACCCGGCGGGCGTTCGCCCTGGAGCGGCTGGACGCAACAGCCGCCCTGCTTGACGCCCTGGACGAACAGATCGATCGCGCCGAGGCAGACCTGGCCCGGCGCTCGGCCCAGGCCACAGCCGCCCCCGATGCCGCGCAGTGCCTGCGCGACCTCGGTGCCCTTGGTGACCTTACCGACTGCCGCATCCTGCGCCGGCGCCTGTCCAACACGTATGCCAGACAAGCATACGAAGTGGTGGCAGCCGGCCCGATGGCGCCACCCGGACCGTCCGCGCCCGGCGTGCACGAGGAGTTCCCGGTTGCTTTCTGGTTCCGACCGCCACCGATCAAGTGCGGACACCCGCAGGACGACCCGCGGATCGAAGAGGCCCGCCAGCACGTGCTCGAAGCACTGCACGCCGCACCGGACACCACCGTCCCTTCGCCTGCGGGGCGTCCCTGGCCCTGCGACAACCATGACGGGACACTTGAGTTGGCGTGGCAGCTGCCCGACCGGCTCCGCCAGTACGCCGATGCCGTCCGCGCCGCCCTGAAAGGCGGCCAGGTGGCACGGCGATGACAGCCGAGAATAACCCGCATGCCCTCTGCGTGTGGTGAGCACGACACGCCCCGGCGGGACTGGGCCTGGAGGCCCGGTTGAACGCGAGGGTGATCGCACATGCATGGCTTGAGCACATCCTGCCTAAGGTCGCTACGGGCAGGGATTCTGTATTCGTGGGCCTCCCGCGCCCCTCGTGCCGCGCAACGCTTGGCGATGAACCGGCTTTCGCCAGGTTCAACTTGCCCCGGATGCGGAGCCCGTTGCCGGTGGACCTGAGCGGCTCCTTGCTGGACGTGAACCAGGGCGGACCTACCTTCCGGCCGCCACGCGCCTGCCAGAAGGTGGGTCGAAGATATTCCGGTTGCGGCGGACCTGCTTCGCGCCGCCTAGGGCGCTCGTACACCACGCGAACAAACCCGACCCTCGGGGTGAGCCCCGAGCGCTGACCCACCATCGGATAGAGGCGAGCGACAGGAGTACCGCAGATGCACACGATCCACCTACCGCGAGGCCCCGGCAGCGCCTGCCGTCCTTGCCTGCCAAGCACAGGACGCAGCCTCGCGGCCTCGAGCCGAGGACCCTGCCCCGCCCTCCGCACGGCAGGACCCCCACCTCCCCCGCCTCCAGCTCGAGGCATCCTGGGAGCGATCCGCTGATGACCCGCTGCGAGGCGACCACCGAACGCCGACGGAGCAGCCTGCTCGCCCTGGTAGGCGTCCTGGGCGAGCTCTTGATCACGGGCGGACTGGTCCTGACTCTTTTCGTCGTCTACGCCCTCTGGTGGACGAATCTCACCGCTGATAACCGCTCAGGCCGGGCCGGTGAGCGCCTGCATCAGGTCTGGGCCGCTCCGCCCGGACCGGCGGCGCCCCGGCCGTTCCAAGGCGAGGGGGCGGTCGGTTTCCTGCACGTGCCGGCCATGGGGAAGAACTACCAGGTGCTGATCCGGATGGGCACCGGTTCGGAGATCTTGAACGAGGGCGCGGCGGGGGTGTACGAGACGCCCTACCACTCGGCGATGCCATGGGACCCGAGCGGGAACTTCGCTCTCGCGGCGCACCGAGACGGGCACGGCGCCAAGTTCCATGACCTGGACGCGGTGGAGAAGGGGGATGCCGTGGTGGTGGAGACCCGGGACTCGTGGTACGTGTACCGGGTGGACTCAGTTCTGGCGCGGACGTCCAAGAACGACACCGGTGTCATCGCGCCGATCCCGGAAGGCTCGGGCTATCAGGGCCCCGGGCGCTACATCACGCTAACGACCTGCACGCCGGTGTACACCTCCCGCTACAGGATGGCGGTGTGGGGCAGCCTGGTACGCGTCGATCCGGTGGACGCCGCTCGTACTCCGCCACCGGAGCTGACGGCAGACCATTGACGACTCGCTATCAACTGGCCTTCACCGCACGGGTGCACACCTGGGGGTGCGGCGGGGCGTGCCGCCGCAGCCTCGTGCACGGGTCCGCCATCCCTTGATCTTCGCAGGGAATCCCGGCCATTAGCGACTCCGTTGGGAAATCGCAGTGCGGGCTGGGATCAGGCTGCCAGATCGAGTGCTGCCAGGTGTGAGGTGCGGGTCTTGCCGAGGGGTGTGCCGGTGAGCCAGGCGTCGAGGCGGATGATGTTGATCGCGGTGACGGCGAATACATGACCGAGATGGGCTTTGGTCAGTGCGGTGTAGCGACTTCGGCGGATGCCGGTGCGCCGCACGGCCTGCGAGATCGTGCCCTCAGCACCTGCTCGGACGTCGTAGCGGGCCTTCGACTGCGCAGTCCGCTGCTCGATGTGGCGTTGCGCCAGGACCTGCTGCTGCTCGCGGGGTAGGAGCGTCAGAGTGCGGCCGTCCCGCTGGGTTTGCCCGCAACGACCCCACCTCGCAGATCCGCTCCGGGACCAGGTCCAGGACCCTCTCCTCCAAGCCATGCTCGACCAACCGGTACCGGAAGCCACCAAGCGCCATGAAGTCGAAGCCGGGACCATCCGTCCCAGTATCGAGCTGTCCAGGTCAGTGGGGGAACCTCACCAGGCGCACACCGAAACAGTTGGCAACCGCCAATGTTCGACGGGCCGAGCTGGCCCGCCGCAACGCCAACCCGGCATAGCGAAAAGCCCCGGCGCTCACGCCAGGGAGGAGTCACACTGATGGAAGGTGCCGCTCGGTGGTGTTCGCCCGCCCGCGCCACGGCGGAGCATGGATGTATGGTCTCAGCGCCGCGGCTCCTGGCGTGGGAGTTGCTGGCTTGCGCCGGGCGGGGTGGCAGCGGGCAGGGTGGCGACGTCGTGCTTGGCCTGCTCCAGTGGTGCAGTGGTGTCAAGCAGAGGGGGCGCTGTACTGGGGCCCTTGTCGAACTGGAAGGCGGAGGTGAGGTCGCCAAAGGTCTGGCGGCGCCAGTCGGTGACGTAAGCGGCCCGTACGCCGGTGAAGCGTTCCAGGAACTGCAGGACCGAGGTGTGGTCGAAGAGTTCGGAGGCCACGCGGCCACCCGTGGTCCAGGGGGAGATGATGATGCACGGTACTCGAAAGCCTGCTCCGATCGGCACGCCCTGGACGAACTCGCCGGCGGTGCCGAAGGGGGGAACCGGCGGCGGGACGTGGTCGAAGAGGCCGTCGTTCTCGTCGTAGTTGAGAATGAAGACGGTCTTCGCCCAGACCTTGGGGTTGGCGGCGATTGCTTCGATCTTGGAGGCGATGAAGTCGGCGCCGGCCGCGGGCAGGGCGTTGGGGTGCTCGCAGCGGTCGGTGGTCGGCAGGATCCAGGAGACGGCGGGCAGCCGGTCGGCGCGGGCGTCGTCTTCGAAGGTGCCGGCGGGCTGAGCGGTCATCGCCTTGTCGTGGAGGGGGTCGCCTGGCTTGGCGTGCTTGAACGCCGCGAAGGCGGCCAAGGTGTTGAAGTCGCGGCTCTCGGATTCCTGGTAGACCCGCCAGCTCACCTGGGCGGCCTCCAGTTGTTCGGCGTAGGTGGTCCAGGTCAGTTCCCTGTCGGGAAAGAATCCGGTGACCGGGCCGCCGTGCCTGCCCTCGGCGTCGATGCCGCCGGTCATCCAATGGAGCCGGTTGGGCCAGGTCGGGCCCTGGACCGAGGAGAAGTAGTGGTCGCAGATGGTGAAACTGTCGGCCAGGGCGAAGTGGAAGGGGATGTCTTCGCGGGTGTAGTAACCCATCACGTAAGGCGCGTGCGTGCCGTCGGCGGCCCGGTGGGCGCTCATCCAGGCGTCGAGCTTCCCGCCGTTCCAAGCCCGGTGCTGGACGTGCCAGGAATGGTCGGTGGAGGGGATCGCCTGGGCGCTGGTGGTGCGGGTGTTCAGCCGGTAGGGCAGCAGGTAGCCGTCCGGGTGTGAGTTGTCGGGCTGATGGAAGACCGAGCGGCCGGTTTCCAGGAGCAGAGCATGCGGGTCGTCGAAGCCCCGCACACCCGCCAGCGTGCCGAAGTAGTGGTCGAAGGACCGGTTCTCCTGCATCAGCATGACCACGTGCTCCACGTCCTGCAGCGAGCCGCGCCGTGGGGTTCCTGCTGCCAGCGCGCGCTGCACGCTCGCTGGCAGCAGGTCGGCGCCCGCGGCAGTGGCCATCACGGTGAGCATCCTGCGTCGGGTCATCAGGGGCACGACGATGCCGCCTGCGGGTGGTCCTCGCCGCGGATCGGGCCGCGTGCGCTGGCGCCCTCAGCTGCCCGGTATCGGCGGACCCCGGCGGCGTCCATACGCTCCACAACCGGAGGGCGGGTGGAGCGTGCGGCGGGTGCTGGCAGCGTCGGGTAGTCGTGCAGGTGTGGGCAGCCTGCGTCAAGCCAGTCGAATGCCGCTCCGGTCTCAGCAGCCATCGCCGCGAAGAACCCTTCACCGTCAGGGGTCTGGTGGGTGGTGATCCAGGTATAAGTCGGGCCTTCCCACAGGGCACGCGCAATCAGCTGGCGGCCGTAACCGCGCCCCTGCCATCCGCGCCACAGATAGATCGCCTTGATCTTCCCGTAGCGGCAGGCATCGCACACCTGCCAGTGCAGGACCGCCACGTGGCGCCCGGACCGGTCATACATCCGCAGGGTCCGCGTTCCCGTTGGCCCCTGCGCCGGCCAGTAGACGCACCGTGTCGGCTGGCCGGCTGTCACCAGCCTCACCCACCACCAGCGGATCCGGCTCATGCCTTTGGGTACATTCCCCATGTCTGTTTCCCTTTCGCGGCGCTCGAGCATGCCGAAGACCCCGTGCCGAGAGCCCTTTCGGCACGGGGTCAGAACAGGGCCGCGTCCGGAAGTCGTCCCGTGCCGAATCCCAGTGCGCCAGACGCCCCGAACCGCAGGCCTGATGAGAGGACGGCGCTGGTCGTGCCCGATGACGCGATGCACGCACAGCTCACCCAATCGGGCGCACCACCGCGCGGTACCGGTGGGCGAGGTCCGCGCTGGGGCAGCTGCTCACCTGAGCTTGCTCCGCTTTGACTCGGACCATCGGTGTGGTGGTCAGAAGCCGTTGCTCTATCGATCTTGGCGAGCATGAGTTCGAGGGCGTCAACTCGGCCGGGTGGTCTTCTGGCTGGGCGAGCATGAACGTAGGGCCTCCCGCACAGCTCGTGGGTGTCGAAGCCATCGAGGGCACAGCTCCACATCGTCACGTCGGGGGCCAGAGTCGTAGACCGAACGGGCCGACACTGGAGGCATGTCGTCATGACCAGATAGAACCGCGCCTTCTCAGGGATGGGTGCGATCACTCGCTGCCTTGACCGGGAGAGGGATCACAGGCAGCGCTGGCGGCATCACGGTGACCCGTCTGCACACCGCGACGTCGTTACGTGCCCATACCTGGCCTCGGCCCGTTGACGGGCCGAGGCCAGAATCGTCGGACTATCGGACACGTCAAACTCCTGGGCACTCAGCGGCCGCTGGATACGGCCCCACCCGCGCTGAGCGGCCTCGAACGCCTGCCAGTCCACCTCAGCAAGCTCGGCAAGCAGGAACAGACGCTGAGGTCACGTGGGCGGAGCGGTCGCTCACGATGGCCTTCAACGAGGTGGTCTGCCGCATCCCACGGCGCCCCTCAACGAGACGTCCTGTGCCGTCAGGTCCGCCCCGGTGGGTTCCTGGAGTGCCCTCGCCGCCGCCGTGAACGTCCATACCCCGGGCCGGGCCTGCTGCCCCAACGAGCCGGGTTCGCCTGACAACGCCCACGCGGGAGCAGGACGTGGCCTTCGACATCCCCCTGCAGCGCGGCGAGACTGCGCCTCAGGACGCCGTCCGCGTCCTGCTGCGCCGCCGCTGCATGCAGGCGGCTGTCAACGGTGGTTACCGCACGTAAGGTGCCGATCGCGCCTGCTCATCGAAGACGGTCTCCTTGTGGATGGTCTCGGCCAGTTCACTCAGCTCCGCTTCCATCTCGATGCGAAACGGACCCTCGGGCTCGGTACGGAACAGGACCGCGTCGCCGTCCTCGAACACAACCCACAACTCTGCGCGGCCCCTCAAGCACCGCTCCAGCCTCGCCGCCAGGCGGGCGCGCTCGTCCTCCTGAGCGGGCACCCGCTCGAAGGCCTCGGCCTTGCCGCGGTTGTATGGGGCCGGGACGATCTCCCGGACCACACGCCATGCGCCGTTGATCAGCATTTCAACTCTCAAATTGGCCATACTCCAGCGTCCGTCCGCCAGTTGAAGCGCGCGCGCTGGGCAGCGGCGGTCCATCGGGGGCGGTGGCGGGGAACAGCAGGCTTGTACGGGTTCTTCCCGACTCGCCGCCCAGGCCGTGTCTGCTCAGCCCGTGCTCGACTGCGAGGCCCGCCAAACTGACTTCGGGTGAGCCGGCGGCGTGCCCGGATTGCGGTGCGCTGACCGGCCGCGTGCAAGGCTGTCGCGGGCGGATGGTCGCGGACGTGTTGGTTGATGCCCGCCGGGTCGTGCTCGCCGTGCCTGCGCCGACTGGTGTGCCCCGCCAGAGGCCTGTCGGCGAGGCCTTTCGCGAACAGATCCCCGGGCTACTGGAACGCCGCCAGCGCGGACGGTCCACCTGACCGGGCAGATCACGGCCAGGGCCACGGAGTTGGCCGCACGGGCTGCCGCGCGCACCCGGCGGGCGATGGCCATAACAGTCTGCCCGTTCACGGCGCTACCCATGCTCATACCGCTGCCGACCTGCGTCCACACCGCGAGGTGCACGGCGACCACCTGCTTTCGAGCGGACACCACGACACACTGCGCGCAACCCGGGCGATGGCGGTGCTCTGGCTCGGCGGACCTGGATCAATGCGGGACCCGGTTCCCTCTTCGTCATGGGAACCGGGTCTGCATCACTGCCCTCTGGGGCCGGCTGTGTGCCGCCTGCCCGCTGTGAGCACCCACTCAAGCTTCAGTTGCGGCGACTCAGATCGCGCCCACGTAGAAGGTCTGGTTGTTCTCGGCAGGGTTGTTAGCCCACATCCCGCCCGGGTCGAACCAGGTCTGCCTGCCCACGACCGTGCCGGGAGGAAGATTGGTCGGCACGATCATCACCGCGGAGCTGTTCGTGCTGATGAGCCCGTTGTAGGGCACGCTGACGTCGGTGGTGAAGATGCACTGGATGGTGCTGGGGCTGGTCACGTTGCAGTTGGCCACCGCTGAAGGGGTGCCGAGCTGCCAGGTCCCGACCGACGGCGGTAGCAAGGTCGCACCGTTCGCGGTCTGGAAGACGATCTGGGTGCCGGCCTTGAGGGTGCACCCGTCAACGGTCTGGCACGTCAGCCCATAGCCCGGGGCGACCGCGTTGACACCGTGTTGGAGCGTGACGGGGCCCGACCCGCCCTCAAAGGTCCAGTTGCCCGTCGAAGCGGACGCGGTGGGCGCGCCTGCGGCGAGAGTGACGGCGGCGCACACGCCAACGGTAGCGAGGGCAGCAGTGCGCTTGATGGTCTTAAGCATGTGGTCTTCCTTTCGAGAAGGAGGAGGACCCCTCGTGCGACACGGGGGCGGTCTCCTCGTGTGATAAGAGGAGCCGCGCCTGCTGATATGACGCCGCCGATGGCGTGTCAACGGCGTTAGGCGGGTTCATGACTGTGGGAGTTGCGCGCAAACCCCGGGCCGCGGCGGGGCTCCCGCTCGGCGGGCTGAGTGAAAGCGAGGCTGGTTCCCGAGGAGCTGACACCAGGCTTGACGCGTCGGTAGGTGATGGCGCAGCAGGCAGGGGAACGGGTCGTGGATGTCGTCGCGGCGCTCCCAGCGGATGCGAAGGCGTTGCAGCCGCGGGGCCGGGTGGGGCAAGACACGAACCTCACACCTGGCCGCACTCGAACTGGCAGCCTGATCCCAGCCCGGTTCGCGGATTCCCAACGGAGCCGTGAACGCCAGGGGCTCCTCGCAAGAATCCGCTGATGTCCTGCGATCAGCGACCGCCGACACGCCTGCGCCGCCCCCGCTCCTGACATTCGCCTGCCCCGGATGCCGTTCAGCTCGGGCGCGCCGGAGCATCTCGGCGGGCAGGTCCAGGCCGAGCGCCAATCCGCTGGGGCCGACTGCTCCCGCAGCGGGCAGGAGGCATGCGCCGCAGCCGAGGACCAGGACCGCGTCGCGGGGGGGGCGAGTTCCGCGTGCTACACAAGGCGCCGGCCGGCTTGCCGCAACAGCCCGATGCCGACCTGGCCGTAGGTCGGCGCGGCACGGTCGAACAACTCTCCCAGGCGCCGTTCGGCAGGGCGAAGCATGGTCTCGAATCTCCAGGGCTGGTGCGACCGTATAGGGGTCAGGTCCAGCGGGTAGCACTGGGCCCGGTCGGCTATCGCGGTCACCAGTACGAGGCCGTCGATTCTGTCGGCCGGCAACTGGGAGCCTGCTTGGAGCCGCTGGTCCCAGCCCGAGACGGTGCAGCCTTCGGCCTGCAGCAGGGCTGCGGCGTTGGCCACGTCGGCCGGGAATTGGACGAAATGCCGTTATACCGTTCGAACTCGTCGGCGGGGATGACGAAGCAGATGTGCGTCACAGTGTGCTCCTGGGCACGGGCGGGCATGTGAGCGGGCGCAGGGGTGTGCGGGTGCCGGGGTCTCACGGGCGAAGTGCGGGGCGCAGCCGGTGCGCGATGCGGGCGATCCGCTCCAGCGGGGCCAGGTCGAGGGGAGCTGGGCCGGGCGCCGCGCGCAGTTGGCTGATGGCATCGCCGATCGCGGTGGTCAGTGGGGAATCGACGAGTATCCTCTCGAGGACGGTGCCGGGCGCCTCGATGGTCACCCGGTGGCAGTTACGGCCCATCGGGCGTTCGTCGCAGCGAAGTACGGGGTCGAAGTCGATCACCCCGCACGCCCGGTCGGCCCGGACCACGGCGCGCCGACGGCGGCCGGCCGGCCCGGCGGGCTCCACTATGGGGGAGCGCCAGGTGACGCGGATGCCCGAGGGAAGTCGCGCTCTCGCTGAGTGTGCTGAGGAACAGGTCGGGGTCATGGCGCGGGGTCAGCTGCGCGCAGGTGAGATCGCCGGTGACATATCCGTGGAAGTCCGCCGGATCGATGAGTGTGCGCAGGACTGCCAGGATGTGCAGCCATTCGTAGCCGAGGACGCCGTAGTCCCGATCGACGAACCGGCCCTGGGCGATGTCTGTGCGGCGGTCCTTGGTGAAGGTGATGTCGATGCTGCTGATCGATCGGTGCTGCGGCCGTGCTCAAGGCCAGCAGCTCGGCCAGGACGGCGGGGGCCTTGGAGTAGCGGTACTGGTCGACCAGGACCAGGCGGGCCTGGGGGTGGGCAGCCAGCAGCTCGGTGAACTCCTCGATCTCACCGCTGCGGCAGGCGGGCTTCTCCAGCAGCACACGGGCGCGCGGATCGCGTTCCAGTAGGGTGCGCACAGTGCTCAGGTGCGTGTCGGTGGGGCAGCACACGCTCCACATGTCCACCGCGGTGAGCACTTCCTGCGGCAGGTTACGTCAGATCGGTCCAGTGCGCAGGGCCGGCCCACCTGCCGTGGGCGGGATCGACGACCGCGCTGACGTGTGCGCCCAGGGCACGCAGGGCCGCCCGGTGCTGTCGGCCGGCCACTCCGTGGCCCACGATGGCGGTCCGGAGTCCGGTGGGCGGGTGTGCGGGGTGTGGCTGAGGGATCACGGTTCAGCTCCCGCCCAGGTAGAGGTCGTAGTACGCCTCGAACAGCCCGGATTCGGCGATCACCCGGTCGGCCAGGGCGGTGTCGAGGCCGACGGGCAGGTCGTGCGCCTGGCAGCACAGTGCCACGGCGGCGAGGAGAGCGCCGACCCGGTACGCGTCATAGCCGCGGTTGGGGATGCCCTCGTTCTCGAACAGGTTGAGCGAGCGGCCATCCCCCAGCAGGGTCACCGTGCGGCCATCGGGCAGCTGGTGGCGCACGCCGGCGACGGCGCACTCGATGCTGCCGCACGTGCACTCGGACAGGAGAGCGAAGTCCTTCGTTGCGAAGCCGGCCAGGTAGCTGCCGTCCGCAAGCAACGCCAATTCCCTTCAGTCGATGACCTGTTCGCCCGCGGTGCCGACAATCAGCAGCGGCCGGGTCGCGCTCAGCGCCTGCGCCATGGTCCGGTAGGTTTCGAAGCCCTGCTCGGCGGCCTGGATCAGGGCGAGGATGTCCGGATCGACGACCGCCACCCGGCGGCCGATGAACTTCTCGCCCGACACGACCTCGCGCAGGCGGCGCAGACAGCTGTCGGCGATCTCGTTGTAGCCCAGGTGGGTCTTCACGGCCGAGCGGGCGAGGTTCACCACCGGGATCTCCACTGCCCCGGCGGCCTTGATGCGCTTGAGTCCGCTGACGGTCAGTTCGATGGCCGCGTCCGCCCGGGCACCGCCGGCTGGGCCGTGGCCCAGTGCGAGCAACCCCCCGTTGTCGATGACCAGCACCCGGCGGTGCACGGCGTGGGCCTGGCGGATGAACTCGGCTACCCGCTCAGCGCTTTGACGGGCGTGGTCCTGCTTCGCGGCCGTGCTGGTGGCGTTGATGAAGGAGTTGTCCAGGACATCGCTGCGGTAGCCGCGGCGCAGGAACGTCTCGTGCACCTGGTCGCGGTTGCGCGTGCGGTCGCCCTTGGACAGCGCATAGACCCACTGCGCAGGTACGCCCACCCGCTCCATCGCGGCCAGGAAGCCAACACTGTTCTCCACGTAGTGGTCACGGAAGACAAGAGCCCATCCGGCCATGACCGGTTCCGGTATCGCGAAGCGGCCCAGCAGCGGCATGGCCGCATCGATCCCCGCCAGCTCCCGGTCGGTGAAACCGGCTCCGGCCCGGCGCACGGCCTCGATGACCCACCTCTCGCCAACCGACCCGGAGGAATCGCCCTCGCAGGCAAGGAGCACGACGTCAAACTGCGCAAGGGACGGCAGAATCACGTCCAAGGTGCGCGGTGCGCTCACCGGCCGCGGTAGACGGTGAACGGTGAACTGCTGTCCCTTCACGTACAGTTGCATAGCCCAGCTGCCCCCCAGCGGCTCGCAGCGCTCCCCCACCGCGGCCAGCGCCGCCCGCAGTTGCTCCTCGGTGGCCGAGGAGCCGACCACGGCGCAGACCCGGGGCGAGCCTTGCGGCTGCGCGTGCCGCCGCGGTGACCTTGCCGACGGTGTGGCCAAACGCGCGTCCACGATGGCTCCTTCACTTGTGGATCGAATGCTTGGGAAGGTCCGGCCCCGGGGAGCAGGGCCGCCAACCTGCCAGGAACGAAGGCCCTCATGATGGTGCGTCAGCGAGCCACAGGGCCGCAGCGCGCTGCGGGCCAGCCACGGCTACCGCTCCCACCCGCCCCCGGGGAGGGCGATGGCCCCATAGGTCAAAAGGCGCCCGTATACCGCCCGCGCCTCTCCGGCAGACCTACTGCCCCCAGCGCGGACAGTGCCCGCCCCGCCGGGCCACTCGGCCGCACGCCGCCACACCCGCGCGGCAATCCGCGCATCCACCAGGGCAGCCGCGAGAAAAAGAAAGTCCTTGGGCCCCTCCAGATCATTCGCATCGAAATTGCCGTTTCGGCGAGGCAGGTTCACCACGCTACGGGCTGTCCCGGTCCTCGCACCGGCTGGCAGGCGACGATTCCAACCGACTTAAGTCGGGGACACGATCCCCCGCCCTGGGGCGGTCACCGCCCTGCACGACAGCGCCCGCCGTTCTCCGACGGCCCGAGGGCGGCCTCCCGCCGACCGCGTCCGCCAGGCCACCCGGGCCCGGCCGCCTTTATGGGACTCGCCGCGAAGGCCCACCCGCAGCACCCGCTCGCCGACCACCGCGGTGAGCCGCGCCCCCTGCCTCGACGCATCGATCACCCGAAAGCACGACGTCCCGCCGCCTGACGGCGACGGGACGCATGCTCAGACACCATTGCCCACCAGCGACGTTGGCGGGAGCCACGGTGTTGTTGCGTGGCTGGGGTTGCTTGTTAGAGGAGGTGGGCGTGGGCGGTGCTGGCGGTGTGGTTGGTGTCGCCGGTGTAGGTGGCGGTGTAGGTGAGTCCGAGGTGGAAGAGGAGGTTG